>CAVULN010000028.1:0-244445 GCA_963742305.1 uncultured Alphaproteobacteria bacterium | reverse complement strand
GCTAAGAGCCTGTCTCAAAAGGTAGGATGCGGTTAAGGAAGGGATGATTCACCGGGTCATCTGCAGTTTTGAGGGATGATTTGGGATGTGGACGGAGGCTGACCGGAGCCCGTATCGCCAAACTGGGGATTGTCTGCCGAGCGATCTGAGCGATGCGGAATGGGATCGCTTGGCGCCGTTGATTCCGGCGGCGAAGCCTGGCGGGCGGCCGCGCAAGACCGACATGCGTTCGGCGATGAACGCGATCTTCTTTCTCCTGCGAACCGGTTGCCCATGGCGATATTTGCCCGGCGGAATCTTCCCGCCGCGCTCGACGGTCTACAACATCTTCCGCGCTTTCCAGCGACAGGGCGTGTGGGAGGCGATCTGGGAGGAACTGCGCGCGGCCCTGCGCGAACGGCTGGGGCGGGAGGCGAGCCCCAGCGCCGGCGTCATCGATAGCTGCTCGCTCAAGTCGGCCGAAAAGGGGGATGCGCGAAAGGCGAAGCAGACGCAGTGGGTTATGACGCCGGCAAGAAGGTGAAGGGGCGCAAGGTCCACGCTCTCGTCGATACCGAAGGCTTGCCCTTGCGGGTGGTGGTTCACTCCGCCGCCATTCAGGACCGGGACGGCGCCGCCCTGGTGTTTGACTGCATCCGCCAGCGCTTCAATTGGCTCGAACTCGTCTGGGCCGATGGCGGCTACAACGCCCGCCAGGTCGAACACGCCGTCGCCGCACAGCCGCCGCTGCGGCTGGAGATCGTCAAACGTCCAAACGACAGTTCGGGATTCGTCGTGCTCCCGCGCCGGTGGGTCGTCGAACGGACCTTCTCGTGGTTCGGCCGCAACCGCCGCCTGGCCAAGGATTACGAGAACCTTGCCGACACCCTCGCCGCCTTTATCACACTCGCCTGTATCAACCTCGCCGTCAGGCGCCTCGCCAGGACATAGACTTTTGAGTCAAACTCTCGAGTCCAACAATGCCGCATCGCGGCGCCTCTCTCTCCTCGACACAAAAAGATAAGCTACGAAAGGCCACAGCTAACGCCGCGCGAGCGCTCGTCGAAGATCTTTCACATATAAGGGAGATATCATCTCACGTCGACACCTCATCGGCAGAATTGCGTAGGATGAGCGCCGCAATAAGGCGACGTTTTAGTTGAGCGTGGCTTAAGTCTTGTCGCCGCGTCGCGTTTAGGCAAACTTAGAATTGAATCTTCAAATAATAACGGCTTCTATATCATTGAAAAACTTGGTCGTGTCTTGTTCTTCTCGAGTAAGGAGATGGACGAGTGCTCAGAGCTCATGTGGACTGGACTATTATCCAACCGCGCCTATCGCCCTTTACACCGATGGAGGGCCCCCAGCGCCAGCGCGGCCTGCTGTCGCAGCGCCCCCCACCAATTGACGTGGAACGGACAAATTCTGGCGCCTAACCCATTGGAATCGCCAGCGCGGCGCCAGAGTTTGGCGCCGCCCAAAGGTAAGTAGAGCGCCCATGGACAGGGGGCGCGCGCTTGGCGCACTCTGCACGGGTTCCGGAAGGAAATCAAACTCAGGTCGCTGGGAGAATCCACATGAAGTCTATGTTGGCCGCATTCAGCGTGGGCGCGCTGTTCGCCCTCTCGCCGCTCGCCGCCGCGGCTCAGACCGACGGACAGGCTCATCCCATGCAGATGGCCCAGGCGGAGACTGGCTCGGCCCACGCCGGCGGGGGCGGGTCTCACAGCAGGCATATGCGCCATAGCGCCAACTCGCACAAAGAGCGGGCGCGCGCGGGGGCCGAGCACATGCGCCAGATGCGCAAAGCTCCGGCGGCTCCGAAGAACTGACTCTCTCCAAAGAGCTGACCTGGCGGCGCGCCCACGCGGCGCGCCGCTTATTCGTTGTCGCCCTCGGTTGAGGTCGCGCCTCTTGCCGCGCGCTCGCTTCCCCACGTCCAGTTCTTGATCTCCGGCATGTCGTCGCCGACGCGGCGGATGTATTCGCGATGGTCGATCAGCCGGTCGCGGATCTCCTGCTTCGCGTAAGCGGCGCGCTCGCCAAGCTTGGGCACGCGGTCGATGACGTCCCCGACCAGGTGGAAGCGGTCGAGGTCGTTGATCACGCACATGTCGAAGGGCGTGGTCGTGGTCCCTTCTTCCTTGTAGCCGCGCACATGGATGTTGTCGTGGCCGTGACGCCGATAGGTCAGCCGGTGGATGAGCCACGGATAGCCGTGGAAGGCGAAGATGATCGGCTTGTCGACGGTGAAGAGGGCGTCGAAGTCGTGGTCGGGCAGCCCGTGGGGATGCTCGCTCGGAGGCTGAAGCGTCGTCAGATCGACGATATTCACGACCCTGACCTTCAGGTCGGGCGCGTGCTGGCGCAGAAGCTTGACCGCCGCCAGGGTCTCGAGCGTCGGCACATCGCCGCAGCAGGCCATCACCACGTCCGGCTCGCCGTCCCGGTCGTTGCTCGCCCAGGGCCAGATGCCTAGGCCCGCTTCGCAGTGCTTGACCGCCTGGTCCATGGTCAGCCATTGCGGTGACGGCTGTTTGCCCGCAACGATGACATTCACGTAGTTGCGGCTCTTCAGACAATGGTTGGTGACCGACAGCAGGCAATTCGCGTCGGGCGGCAGATAGATTCGCACCACCTCGGCCTTCTTGTTCATCACATGGTCGATGAAGCCGGGATCCTGATGCGAAAAGCCGTTGTGGTCCTGGCGCCAGACATGGCTCGACAAGAGGTAGTTGAGCGAAGCGATCGGCCGGCGCCATTTGATGTGATCGCAGACTTTCAGCCACTTCGCATGCTGGTTGAACATGGAATCGATGATGTGGATGAAGGCCTCGTAGCAGGAGAAGAAGCCGTGCCGGCCGGTGAGCAGATAGCCCTCGAGCCAGCCCTGGCACTGGTGCTCGCTCAGCATCTCCATCACCCGCCCGTCGGGCGCGAGATGGTCGTCGTATGAGAGGGTCTCCGCGACCCAGGCGCGCTTGGTGACCTCGAGCACGTCCTGCCAGCGGTTCGAATTGTTCTCGTCCGGGCTGAACAGGCGGAAGTTCTTCGCTTCGAGATTGAGCTTCATCACGTCGCGCAGGAACTGGCCCATGACCCGCGTCGCCTCTGCAGTGGTCGCGCCGGGCGAGGGCACCTTGACCGCATAGTCGCGGAAGTCCGGCAGCCTCAGATCGCGGAGGAGCTGGCCGCCGTTGGCGTGCGGATTGGCGCTCATCCGGCGGGTCCCGTGCGGGGCGAGCGCGGCAAGCTCGCCCTTGAAGCGGCCGGTCTTGTCGAACAGCTCCTCTGGTCGGTAGCTCTTCATCCAGGTCTCGAGGATGTGGACGTGCTCGGGATGGCCGCGCATCGCGCTCATCGGCACCTGATGCGAGCGCCAGTAGCCCTCCTCCCGCTGGCCGTCGATTTCCTTCGGGCAGGTCCAGCCCTTTGGGGTGCGCATGACGATCATCGGCCAGATCGGGCGTTTCGAAAACCCGTTCTTCCGCGCGTCGGCCTGGATGTCGCGGATCTCGCTGATCACTGTCTCCAGCGTCGCCGCCATGAGTTCGTGCATCACGGCCGGGTCGTCGCCCTCGACGAAATGGGGCTTGTAGCCGTAGCCGCGAAAGAGCGAGTCCAGCTCCTCATGGCTGATCCGCGCGAGCACCGTCGGATTGGCGATTTTGTAGCCGTTGAGATGGAGAATCGGCAGCACGGCGCCGTCGCGCACCGGATTGAGGAACTTGTTCGAATGCCAGCTCGTGGCCATCGGCCCTGTTTCCGCTTCGCCGTCGCCGACGACCGTGGCGACGATGAGGTCGGGATTGTCGAAGGCGGCGCCATAGGCGTGGGAAAGCGCGTAGCCGAGTTCGCCGCCCTCGTGGATGGAGCCCGGCGTCTCGGGCGCGACATGGCTCGGAATCCCGCCGGGAAACGAGAACTGGGTGAAGAGCCGCTTCATGCCCGCCTCGTCCTGCGAGATGCCCGGATAGACTTCGCTGTAGGTTCCCTCGAGATAGGCGTTGGCGACCAGCCCCGGCCCGCCGTGTCCGGGGCCGGTGACATAGATCATGTCGAGATCGAGCTTTTTGATCAGCCGGTTGAGATGCGCATAGATGAAATTGAGCCCGGGAGTCGTGCCCCAGTGGCCGAGGAGACGCGGCTTGATGTGCTCCTCCTTGAGCGGCTCGCGCAAAAGCGGATTGTCGAACAGGTAGATCTGGCCGACGGACAGATAGTTGGCGGCGCGCCAGTAGGCGTCGATGAGCGCGGCTTCGCTCTTCGACAGCACGCTCTTGGTTTTCGACACTGTCTTGGCCATGGGAACCTCCCGTTTGTCCCGAAGCTGACGCCGCCAAACATGCCGGCGATTGTCACTCCGAACCGGACGGCCAGCCGTCCCGGCTCGTATCTCGGGCCGCAGCCCGCCCCTCGGCCCAGATTGTGCCCGTCCGATGACGTTTAGACAACAGCGCCCGCGCTGGCCGTGGTCCGAATAGGCGAGTAGACTTGACCGTGCGCTCATAGAATCAGCGAAATCCGCCAAAGGAAACGCATGGACGCCCAGGGCATTCCGCTGAAAACGACCGGAATCCGTTTCGTCCGGGCGGTCAGGACTTTTGCCCAATCTGAAGCTGGCTGGAAGGCCAAGATCATCTTCGCCGCGCTGGTCGGGCTGCTCTGCGCGGCGAACGCGCTCAACGTCGTCAACAGCTATGTCGGCCGGAATTTCATGACGGCGATCGCCGATCGCGACATGCCGGGCTTCGTCCAGCAAGCTTTAGCCTACGTCGCTGTCTTCGCCGCCCTGACCTTTGTCGCGGTGATCGCCCGCTTCGGCGAGGAGCGGCTCGGGCTTCTGTGGCGCGACACGATGACCCGCGGGATCCTGCGCCGCTACCTTGCGGACGGGACCTACCAACGCCTCAACGCCTCGCAGGCGGTCGCCAACCCTGACCAGCGCATCTCTGAAGACGTTCGCGCGTTCACGGTCACGACGCTGTCCTTCGCGCTCATGGCGCTCAACAGCGCCTTCACGATCGCAGCCTTCTCCGGGGTCTTATGGACCATCAGCCCGCTCTTGTTCGGCGTCGCCGTGCTTTACGCGGCCGGCGGCTCGCTCCTCACCTTCGTGCTCGGGCGCCCGCTGATCAGGCTGAACTACGACCAGCTGGACAAGGAAGCGAGCTTCCGCTCCGGGCTCATCCATGTCCGGAACAACGCCGACTCCATCCTGCTCGCGCACGAAGAGGAGCCGCAGCAGGCTCTGTTGTTCGGCCGGCTCGACGATCTCGTCGGCAATTTTCGCAGGATCACCTCGATCAACCGCAATGTGGGCCTCTTCACGACCGGCTACAACTGGATGATTCAGATCATCCCGGCGCTGATCATCGCGCCGGCCTTCATCGAAAGGAAAATCGAGTTCGGCGTGATCACGCAGTCGGCGATGGCCTTCTCGACTCTGGTCGCCGCCTTCTCGCTCATCGTCACCCAGTTCCAGTCGCTGTCGAGCTATGCTGCGGTCGTAGCGAGGCTCAGCGCCCTCGTCGAGGCCGTCGAACAGACGGGCGGTCCCCGATATGAGCCGGGGTCGGCCAGTCGATGAGCCTTCCCATTGCGCCATGGCGAAAACCCGTTCGCCTGGACGCCCGGTGACGCACTGAAGAGGCAAAGCCATGACCGCCGCGCCAGTCCACGCCGACAATTCCGCGCAGGCCGAATACTGGAATTCCGCCGCCGGGCGGAAATGGGCCGACCATCAGGAACATCAGGATCAGGTGCTGCGCCCGGTTTCCGACCGGCTCATCGCCGCGGCGAATCCGAAGCCCGGCGAGCGGGTGATCGACGTCGGCTGCGGCTGCGGGGCGACCACGATCGACTTGGCCGCTCGCGTCGCGCCCAGCGGCGAAGTCCTGGGCGTCGATCTTTCCGCGCCGATGCTCGCGCGCGCCCGGGAGCGCGCGCCGGGCGCCCTGCCAGTCAGGTTCGAACTTGCCGACGCCACCGTCTACGGCTTCGCGCCCGGGGCCGCCGATCTCGCTGTCTCGCGGTTCGGCGTGATGTTCTTCGCCGACCCGGCGAAATCGTTCGCCAACCTGCGCGAGGGCCTCAAGCCCGGCGGGCGGCTCGCCTTCGTCTGCTGGCGCGAGGCCAAACAGAACCCGTTCTTCATCGTCCCGCTCCGGGAAGCGGGCAAGCACGCCCCTCCCCTGCCGGAGATGGACCCCGAAGCGCCGGGGCCGTTCGCGCTTGCCGCCGAAGCCCGCGTGCGGCGGGTCCTAAGCGAAGCGGGGTTCGCCGACATCTCGCTTGAGCCGCAGGATCTCGAGCTTGACATCGCCGTCGGCCGCGGCCTCGACACGGCCGTCAAGGCCGCGATGACCATCGGGCCGGTGAGCCGGATGCTGGCCGACCAGAGCGAGGCGGTTTGCGCCGCGGCGGCGGCGGATATCCGCACCGCGTTCGGCGTCCGCGCGCGCGGACAGAGCGTGCCGCTCGGCGCCGCGATCTGGATCGTGACCGCGGCCAATCCGGCCTGACTGCCCCCAATTGCAACTCAGGGGCGAGTTCCGGCCGGATTGGCCCATTCTTCAGCGGCGGCCGACGGGCGCCTCTCCCGCCCGATGGCCGGGGCGGCGGAGCGCGGCTGGACCGGCGGGCGCAGCGACGGGTTTGCCAAACTTCCCGCGCTGCGCTCTAATCCTCCGACATCGCGAGGCGCTCGCCAGTGAGGGACGCGGCCGGAGGACTGGCGCCATGGACCCTTCTGAGTTCTGGATCCGGTTCTTTCTGGCGGCGCTGGCGACCTGGCGGGTCAGCCATCTGCTGGCGAGCGAGGACGGTCCCGGCGCCGTCGTGGCGCGGCTTCGCGCTCGGCTTGGAGACTCCGCATTCGGCAGGCTTGCCGACTGCTTTGGCTGTCTGAGCGTGTGGATCGCGATCCCGCTCTCCTTCTTCGTCGCGGAGGGCGCGCTCAATCTGGTCATGACCTGGCTCGCCCTTTCGGGCGCCGCCTTCCTGCTCGAGCGGATGGGCCCGGAGCCCGTGGTGATCGAGCGCCTTCCCGAGAGCACGAGAGGAGACTGACGCATGGGCTGCTGTGGCAAGTCGCGTTCGACTTTCATCGGTCAAAGGCCCGTCGCCGCGCGCCCGGCGCCGAGTGCGTCCCTTGCCGCCAGTCGGCCGCGCGCGCCTGTGGCCGCGCCTGCGCCTGGGGGATTGGTGGCGCTCCGATCGGTCGCGGCGGGCGGAATGGTCGTGCGAGGCCCCGCCACCGGACGGCAATACTCGTTTTCCACAGCCGCGCCGGTTCAAATGGTGGAGGCCCGGGACGCCGCCGCGCTGTTGCGGACCTCATGGTTCAGGCAGGCCTGAGCCGGACGATTGCCCGCTGTTTGCGCGGACGTCGCACGATAATCAGAAGACTAGGTAATTCTACCTATTGCCGGATTCGTCCGGTGGGATAATCATGGCCTCAAGTTCGGCGCGCACGTGTCCTGACCGGGGCGCGAACGCAACCAAGTCAGTGCCAGAGAAGGCTCTTACAACTTCTGCGCGGCCGCGCCTGTCTTCGACGCGATTGCGATGAGGCTGCAAAGTCAGGCACGGGAGGACAGCGCAATGACCAAACCGGTTGTCCGGACGTTTGTTGACAACGCAACCGATAACGGTTTCCAGCAGGACAGCGGCGTCGTCGCCGCGACTCCCCTGGGCGACTTTTACGCGATCTGGCGGGACAGCGGCAATTTCAACTCCGGTCACGCCGACATTGTCGGGCGACACTTCGACACGTTCGGCAATCCTCTCGGCGGCGATGTTTCACTGCTGCCCCTCAACAATGCGTTCGGAGTGCCCTTCAACGCATTGCAGCCGTCTACGGTCGCGCTGCCGATCACAGGGCAAGCAAGCGGGACCGCGACGGCGTTTACCGACAATTTCAACAAAGGGACCGATTTTGACGTCTATGTCGTCAGAACCAACGCCTCGCTGACCCGGCTTGAAAATCCTGTGCTGATCGACGGCTCGACCTCAACCGCCAACGATCCATCGGTGACATCGTTTGCCGACGGCAGTCTGGTCGTGTCGTACACGCACCAGAACTCAACGACCGACTGGGATATCCTGGCCCGGACGGTGAGTGCGGCCGGCGTGGCCGGCCCCGTGATAACGCTCTTTAACGACACCGACCGGAGCGATCTCTCCGATCTGGCCACGCTCAAGAACGGCAACTTTGTCGCCGTCTTCGAGAGCCCGTTCCTCGGCAGCGCGACGGATCTCGATTCTTTCTTCACCATCAAGACGGAGACCGGCGCAAACGTCGTCGCGCCGACGACCATCACCGGCGCCGGCAGCACCGCAACCGAGACAGACCCTCATGTGGCTGCGTTGGCGGGCGGCGGCTTTGTCGTGACCTGGACCGACTCGGCAGGCGACGTGAGCGGCACGAGCCAGGGCATCCGCGCGACCGTCTATACTGCGAGCGGCGCTGTCGTTCCGGGCGCGGGCGACATCCTGGTGAACCAGTTCAACCAGGCCGGAACGCAACAGTCGAACGACGTCACCGCGCTGCCGGACGGCGGTTTCGAGGTCGCCTGGGAGGATATCGCGGCCGGCGTGGATCGCGTGCAGCGGTTTGACGCCGGCGGACATCTCATCGGAACACCCGTCACGATCGCCAATCTGGCGACTTTCGACATCAATGCTGCAACGCTCACCAACGAGCGCTCCATCTACACCTTCAACGACTTCAGTTCCGGCAACAACAACACGGATTCGTCGATCGTCCTCAACCCGCAGACTCGCGATTTCAACACCGACGGCTTCTCCGACATCCAGTGGCACAACGACAATGGCCAGGTCGCCATCTGGGAAATGAACGGGACCAACCAGATCACTGGCGGCAGCCAGATCCTGCCGGTCAACCCCGGGCCGACCTGGAACGAGGCCGGCAGCGGCGACTTCAACGGCGACGGCCATTCCGACATCCTGTGGCAGGATGCGAGCGGCCAGATCGCGATCTGGAACATGAACGCAACCAACATTATCGGCGGCGGATCGCTCGCCAATCCGGGGCCAAGCTGGAAGGCGGTCGGGACTGGCGACTTCAACGCTGACGGCGCCGCCGACATCCTGTTCCAGAACACCAACGGGCAAGCCGCGATCTGGGAAATCAATGGGGACGCGATCATCGGCGGCGGCGCGGTGAGCGCCAATCCCGGGCCAAGCTGGAAGGCGATCGGAAGCGGCGACTTCAACGGCGACGGCCATTCCGACATCCTGTGGCAGAACGCGAGCACGCGGCCAGGTCGCGATCTGGGAAATGAACGGAACCAGCATCATCGGCGGCGGGACTCTCGGCGTCAACGCCGGGCCGAGTTGGAAGGCGGTCGGAACCGGCGATTTCAACGGCGACGGCCTCTCCGACATCCTTTTCCAGAATACGGGCAACGGCCAGGCGGCGATCTGGGAGATGAACGGGACCAACATCATCGGGGGCGGGGCGGTCAGCTCCGTTCCCGGGAACAGTTGGCATACGATCGGAGCGAGCGACTTCAACGGCGACGGCTTTTCCGACATCCTGTGGCAGAACACGAACGGCCAGGCCGCGATCTGGGAGATGAACGGGACCACCCAGATCCCCGGCGGCAGCCAAATCCTCGCGGCCAATCCCGGGCCCAGCTGGCACGCCGTGAAAGTCTGACAGGCCGTCCCCGGCGCGCGAACCTTCCGGGGCCTCGTTTCGCGAGCCGCGCTCGCTCGTTCCCGGTGAGCTTCGCGCTATCTCCACCGGGTCTGCGGCGCCGCCTCCGAGGCGTGGCGCAAGTCCTGACGAATTCGGGCGACCGCTTCGGTCCGGCGGCCGACCTGGAGACGGCCGAGCAGACCGTGGACATGGTTCTTGACCGTCGAGGGGCCGAGCGCGAGCCGCTGGGCGATCTGCTTGTTGGAGAGGCCTTCCTCGATCAACCCGAGAATTTGCCGCTGACGGCTGGTCAGCGCCGCTTCGGCCGAAGACGCCGGCCCGCCCAGGGCGACGCTGCGCAAGTGGCGAAACAGCTTGTCCGCCATCTCGGCCGAACAGACGGTGTCGCCGAGTGCGATGCGGCGCGCCGCGCTCGCTAGGTCCGCGACCGAGGCGTCGCTCGGAACGTAGCCGCAAAGCCCGGCTTCGGCGCAGGCGATGACGCGAAGCGGCGCGTCGTCGATCCCAAAGCCCAGGATCCGGGTGCAGGGCCTCGCGCGAACAATGCGCACGGCGAGCGGCAGCGCTTCGGGAGAGCCGAGATCGAGCAGGACCGTGTCCGGCGCGATCGCCTCGAGGCTCGATATCAGGTCCTCGCCAATGTCCGTGCTGCCGACCGCGCTTATACCGGCCTGGCGATTGAGCAGCTTGACCAGGGTGTCGTGATAGAGGCGAACCCGGCAAATGACGTAGACAAGGACCGGCTGGGTCGCGATCGAATCGGCTGAAAAACGGCCGGCGCCTCTCGCTGCCATGTCGCCCTCCCGCTCTATTCCGAGCGATTAAACAGATAGGTTCTACATAAAAGGTGACTGCTCAAAATAGGTACAGTGACGAAAACTACATCGATCGCCAGCCGGGCTTCAAGCTCTTTCTCAAGCTCAAAACCCTCGTTCCAGTTGCAACCGAAGAGTTGCGCCGGGCGGTCCTGAACCGGACAGAGGGTCTGGACCTCCGGACCCGGTCCTTTGGGTGCGGAGCCGGTCCTGGATCTTTCTGGACCCTCAAGACCGATTTCACGCGCCCCTCCCCCTTGCGATGGTTTCGCCCACCGGCATACCGGAATTGGCGGAGCACCGGCGGCGTGTCGCGGATTCGAATTCTGCTCATCGGGGTCTCCGGAATGCTGAACGAGATCGTCTGCGCGGCCATTGCATCGGAGCCCGACATGACGGTCGTGGATTCGCTTGCCCGCCGCGACGAGGGTCTCGGCGCATTCACCCGCCAGCGTCACATCGACGTCGTCGTCTATCCGGCCGCGGACGACGGCTTCGACGACGATGCGATCCTTAGGCTGCTCAAGGCCAATCCGCGCCTCTCGCTGCTTGCGCTCGACGGCGAGCGCGACGCCGGCACGCTGCATCGCCTGGCGCCCGCGCATGATGCGATCGGCAAGCTCGCGCAATCGAGCCTCGCCGCCGCCATCCGCGCCGGCGCGGGCCTTCGGGCGCCATAGATGTTCACCCACATCCGCGCGGCCAGCCTCACCCTGCAGAACGTGCTCGAGCGGAGCTTTCGCGCCGATCCTGGTCTCGCCCTGATGTTCGACCCGTCGCTGGGCGGCACGGCGATCGTCTCGCTCGCGACGCCCGACGGCAT
Organism: uncultured Alphaproteobacteria bacterium; assembly: GCA_963742305.1. Taxonomy (GTDB): domain Bacteria; phylum Pseudomonadota; class Alphaproteobacteria; order Rhizobiales; family Beijerinckiaceae; genus Roseiarcus. Next base: position 233,140 of record CAVULN010000028.1, on the reverse strand, counting down.
GGAGGCCGCAGGCGACATCGGCCTCTCGATGTGGCTCTACCGCCTGGTGCGCGACGAGCAGACCCTGAACCGGCCGCCGCGGCGTATCTCGCCGACCCTGACCCGCCGCCAGCCGCTGCCGGTGCGCGCCCACTATCTGATGACGCCCATCGTCACCGGCAGCGCCAAGATCCCGGCGCCCGAGGCCGAGCAGCTGATCATCGGCCGCGTCCTTCAGACCTTCCACGACGAGCCGCTGATCTCCGGGCCGGACCTTGAAGGCTCCTATGAGGGAACGGCGGCCGAACTCGCGGTGCGGCTCGAGACCCTCGGTCTCGACGAGACGAGCCGCATCTGGGAGGGGCTCGAACGCTCCTACCAGCTCTCCATCTCCTACGAAGTCGCGATCGTCGTGATCGGATCGGCGCTGCAGCCGGCGACGGCCCCGCCAGTCATGGTGGTGATGCCGGAGGTCGCGATCGGCGCGCCCGGAGGGGGTCCATGACCCTGCTCCCGGTTCTCGACGCCACTTCCGGCTGGCGGCTCGCCCCCGATGCGCCGCCTCCGGCCGGGTGGTGGCGCCAAGCGCTGATGATCGTCCAGACGCTCGACGAGATCACGGGCCTTCCGCCGGCGGCGGCGCCGGTCGCGAGCACCACGACGGCCGGAGTCGCGGCCCGCGCGAGCGAGACCGAGGCCGGCCTCGTGGGCTCTCCGTTGCAGCTCTTTCTTCCCGGTTTCATCACCGGCGCCGGATTGGACCTCACGCTGTCGGGGGCCGGGTACCTTCCGGTGAGCTTCCGCCGGTCTTTCGGCGCGGAGCCCGGTTACCCGGGCGCCTTCGCGCCGATCGATCTTGGCGTCGTTTCCCTCCACCGCGAGCCGGTCACGATCACGGGCCGAACGGTTTCGCATGGCGGGGCGGTGCGCGCGGGCGCGACGGTCAGCCTCGACGGCCTCTGGCTGACCCTCGCCGATCTCGCCAATCCGCCGGCGCCGCCGAACCTCGTGTCCCTCGCCTCACCCGTCTACGCCGATCGGGATGCGACGGCCACGATCGCGGCGCAGCCGATGACGGCGGTCCTGGCCGCAACCAAGACCCTGCTCAAGCCCGCCAACGCCGGAGATGCGTCGGTGGTCCTCTCCGACGAGGTCAGCCTCGCGGTCGGCGACGTCATCGCGCTCGATTCCGAAGATCCGGCGCGAGCGGAGTATCTGGCCGTCGCCGCCCTCGACGCTCTCGGCCCGGGCCCCGGCTTCCCCGCGACGGCGAGCCTCGCGGTCCCGCTTAACCGTCCGCACGCCGCAGGCGCGAGCGCGATCCCGATGACGCTTGGCGCCGCCGGCCCGGCGAACCTGCTCTCCGCCGCTGCGAGGCCCGGCGACGCAGCCCTCCTGCCTTCGGGCATGGCGGGCCTGCTCGCGCCGCAAACGCCGGTCGTCGTCGCCGGCTCGGGCGCGTCGGCGGAATACCATCTCGCGAGCCCGATTGCGGGGGTGAGCGGGGCCGACGGCTATGTGACGCTGCCGCCGGCCCATCGCGCGGCGCAGCTCCGCCTGCGCGCGCATCATCCCGCCGAGCCGACCGATCTCATCCGCGACGTCACGCTGCCTCTAGGCGTGAACGCCATCACCCTGGACTTTGTCTTCCCATGACCGGCTTCCCGTCCCGCCAGTCGGAGCGCTGCGATGTCTGACTCAAACTATCTGTCGCCCGGCGTCTATATCCAGGAGCTCGAGGGGCCCGCCCCGATCACCGGCGTCAGCACCTCGATCGCCGCGTTCATCGGCATGGCCGAACGCGGGCCGGTCAACTTTCCGATCCTGTGCACGAGCCCCGGCGATTATACGCGCTGGTTCGGCGGCCTGATGGTCCCCGACGAGTTCGCCGATCCGGCGGATTCCAAGCGCTTCCACTGCTATCTGCCCTATGCGGTCGCGGGCTTCTTCAACAATTCCGGCCAGATCGCCTATGTGATCCGCGTCCTGCCGGACGAAGCGACGGCGGCGGGAGAATATCTCTACGACCGCACCGGCTCTTCGCCGATTGCGAGCGCGCTCGTGCGCAGCTCCGCGATCGGCGACGGAGGCGGCGCTACGCTGTCCACGGGCGCCCTGATCATGCTCACGCCCGCGCCGTCCGGCAACATCCGCGTCGACGACGGGAGCGTGAGCGAATACGCCTCCGTCCAGGCGTCGACCGCGGTGAACGAGGCGGTGGCGCTCGATCTCCCTCTCGGCCTCAGCCATGCTCAGGCGACGCCGGTTGCGCCCTACGCCCGCGCGACTCAGGGCACGCCGCCCTACACGCTCCTCTCCAACGTTGGAGCGGGCCAGAACGTCATTGCCGTGCAGAGCGCCGATCCGCTCAACACCTACAATGACCTTCTGATCGAGCTGGACAGCGGCGATACGGTCCTGGTCGCGGTTCCGCTGGTTGTCGTGCCGATCGCGCCGAACCAGTATTCGATCACGCTGACCCAGCCGCTCAGCGCCGAATTCCTCGCGGCGACCACAGTCGTCACGGCGCTGGTCGCCTCTCCCGCCGCGGCCTATTCGGCGGCCGGCGGCCCCTACACGCTGACTTCGGCCGCGACCGCGGGCGACCCAACGCTCGCCGTCACCAGCACGGCCGCGGACGATCTCACGACGTTCAGCAACTGGCTGCTCGAACTTGAGAACGGCGGCATCAGCACGATCGTCACGGTGGCAAGCGGCGTCGCGGCCGGACCGCCCGGCAGCAACGAGTACACGCTCACCCTCGCCGCGCCGCTGCCGATGGGTTTCGCGGTCGCCGGCACGACCCTCACGCGGCTCAACAGCACGCCGGCCTTCCCGCTCGACATTGCCGCTTCCGGCGGCGACATGCTGATCTTCACGCCGGGCGGCGCCGCCCTTCCCATGGGCAGACTGGTCGACATCGATCCGGCCAATCCGCTGACCCGCGAAGTCCGCACCGTCGGGAACGCCAACGCGACCGACGCGCTGACCGAACTGAGCTTCGCCGCGCCTTCAGCCGTCGACTGGCCGGCGAAGACCGCGATCATTCCCGTGGCGCTGACCGCAGGGGCGACGACCACGCTCTCGGCCGCGGCGCCGGCCAAATCGCAGACGCTCTCGCTGACGAGCCGCACCGGGGTCGACGTGGGGTCCGTCCTCCTGCTCGGCGCCGCGCCGGCGCAGGAATATGCCTCGGTGCTCGCCGTTCCCGGCGTGCGCGCCTCGGCCGGCGCCGATCCGGGCCCGGTGACCATCGGCCAGCCGCTGGTCAACAGCTACGCAAACGGCGCGACGGTCGCGACAAGCACGGTCAGCGCGACGCCGCCCGCCGGCGCCCGCGCAACCCAGCTCCTCATGGAGGCGCCGAAAGGGAGCACGACCGCGCTCGTGACCTGGGGCGGGGGGTGGACAGTAGGGGAGGTCGTCCAGATCGAACTCGCCGACGGCTCCGTCTCCTATAACGCGATTGACGCCGCGCCCGCGGCCCAGGGTCTCGACCAGGTGCAATTGACGGCGCCCTTGCAGCGCACCCATCCCGCTGGCTCGCCCGTCGTCTCCCGCAACCCGTTGATCCAGGTCCAGGCGCTCGACAGGGGCGCCTGGGGCCGGCGCATTGCGATATCGGCGCAGGACGAGCCGACCGGCCTCGCGGCGAACGTGCAGATCGTCACCGCGATCGCCGCGACCCAGTTGAAGCTCTCAACGCTCACCGGCGTTCAACCGGGCTCGTATCTCGAGCTGTTCTATCCCAATGGCCAGCTGGTCGACCCCGCGACCCCGCTCAAAGTCGCCGCGGTCAACAGGTCCACGATGACGATCACGCTCGACTCGGCGATCAGCCCGACCCAGGCGGGCGCGATCGGCACCTCGACGCCGACCACCCGCATTGTCATCCAGTCGCGCGAATTCCGGCTCACCGTTTCCCTCTATCGCCATCCCGATCCGGCGGTCCCGTCGCGCGACACCCAGGTCATCCAGGCCGAGACGTTCCGCAACCTGTCGATGGACCCGAGGCACAGCCAGTATTTCCAGACGGTCATTGGCGCGATCAACGGTCCCCCGCGGCTGTCGGACGGACGGCCGGACGGCGCGTCCCTGCTGATCCGCGTCCAGGACACAGCGACGACCGAGACCGACCTCCATGCCCCACGCCTCGGGCCTGAGCCGCTGTGGGACGTGCTGCCGAACGGGCTGACAAAGCCCGCGCAGCACAAGCTCGACATCGACGGCGACGATTCGATGGCGACCGTCGACGACGCCATGTACATCGGGGCGGACGCCGTCAACCCACACGACCGCACCGGCATCTATGCGATCGAGAATGCGATGGACGTCAGCATCGCCGCGATTCCGGGGCAAGCAACGCCGGGGATCCAGTCGGCGCTGATCGACTTCTGCGAGACGTCGCAGTCTCTCTTCGCGGTGCTCGATCCGATGTACCCGGATTCGGAGATCGCCGACGTGCAGGCGCAGCGGCAGGGCTTCGACACCAAATACGCCGCGATCTACTATCCCTGGCTCACCATCCCCGACCCGATGCCGGAGAACCTGGCGCTCGTGCCGGACTTCCCGTTGCCGCCGTCCGGCCATGTCGTGGGCGTCTACGCGCGGGTGGACAACTCCCGCGGCGTCTTCAAGGCTCCCGCCAACGAAGTCGTGCAGGGCATCACCGGGCTCACCCGCACGCTGGTCAAGGGCGACCAGGACGTGCTCAACCCGGCGCCGAACAACATCAACGTCATTCGCGACTTCCGCCCGCAGGGACGGGGCATCCGCGTATGGGGCGCGCGGTGCATCACTTCGGACGACAGCTACAAATACGTGCCCGTGCGGCGCCTGCTGATCTTCATCGAGCAGTCGCTGAACGTCGGCCTGCAGGATGTCGTGTTCGAGCCGAACACGCCGCAGCTGTGGGCGACGGTCGAGCGCCTGATCGAGAATTTCCTCTACACGGTGTTCACCTCCGGCGCCTTCGCCGGCGCGACGCCCGCGCAGTCGTACTTCGTCCGTTGCGATCAGACCACGATGACCCCCGACGACATCGACGCAGGCCGCCTCATCGCTCTCGTCGGCGTGGCCCCTGCGATGCCAGCGGAATTCGTGATCATCCAGATCGCCCTGATGACCGCCACCAACAACCAGTAGCAGGAGCGCGCCATGGCGCAGACAGCGGCTAGGATCGATCCCCTCCGCAGCTTCAACTTCCGCGTCGAAATCGACAACATGACGCTCGCCTCGTTCAGCGAGGTGAGCGGACTGACCGCGGACGGCGACATGGTGGAATACCGGGAGGGGACCGACGGCGCCAATCACGTGCGCAAGTACGCGGGCCTGCGCAAGACTCCCAACATCACCCTCAAGGCCGGCGTCACCACGAACATCACCGCGCTATGGGACTGGTACACGGCGGTGGCGACCGGCGGCGCGAACTCGCGGCGCAACGGCACGATCGTCCTGCAGGACGACACCCACGCCGACGCCGTCTACTTTCACTTCACCAACGGCTTCCTCAACAAGATCATCGGGCCGGACTTCAAGGCCGCGGGCAACGAGGTGGCGATCGAAAGCGCCGAGCTCGTGGTCGAAAGCCTCACGATCAAGCTGGCGAAATGAGCCTTTCCATTCAACATCCCTCGGCGCCCGGCGCCTACCTCCAGCGCAACGATCAGCCGCCGGCGACGGTGGCTCTGCGCACGGACATCCCGGGCTTCGTCGGCATCGCGGAACGCGGGCCCGTCGGCGTGGCGGTGGCGGTCGAGAGCATGCGGCAGTTCCAGGCGGTGTTCGGCGGCTATATCGGCGGCGGCTTCCTCGCCTATAGCGTGCGCGCGTTCTTCGAGAACGGAGGCCGCCGCGCGCGGGTCGTGCGGGTCGCCTCCGACGATCCGACGCTGGGCGCGGCGGAGGCGTCAGCGAGCCTTCCCGCGGTCGGCGGCGGCGAGGCCTGGACGATCGCCGCCTCGAGCCTCGGCGCGTGGGGAAACAGGCTGTCGGTCGCGCTTGTCGAACGCACCGCGGGCCAGACTTTCGTCGACCAGAGCCGTTCGCTTCCGAGCTACGCGGCGGTCGCCTCAACCTCCGGGTTCGCCGTGAACTCGCTCGTCAGACTGACCCAGGCCGGCGCGCCGGCGCAGGCGCGGGTGCTGGCGGGCGTCGATGCGGCGCGGAAGCTCATCTACTGGCTCGATCCGGACCCGGCGCGGCGGACCCAGCGGCAATATCCGGTCACCGGATTCGATCCGAGCGCGCCGCTCCTCGCCGAGAGCCTGACCTACGACCTCCTTGTCTACACAAATAGCAATCTCGCGGGGCTGAGCCAGGGTCTGTCGCTCGTCCCCGAGGCGCAGACTTACGCCGGCGTGCTTCTCGGGCCGATCGACTATTCGAAGTTCGACACGCCCCCCGGCGCTCTGCCCCTCGTCACCATGTTTGCGCCCGCGATCGCGCCGAGCGACGTGCCGGCGCCGCTTGCCATCGTCTCCGATGCGATCCTGCCGCTGACCGGCGGGCGCGACGGCGTCGCCGCGCTGACCCAGGACGACTTCATCGGCGCTCCGCTCGGCTCGCTCGACACGACGGGCGCGACGGCGCCCCGCGGCCTCGCCGCCCTGGCCCTCGCCTGCGACGTGGCGATGCTGGCCGCGCCCGACATCCTGATCCGGCCCGTCGCGCCGCCGATCTTCATTTCCCCTCCGGCGACGGCCGATCCCTGCCCGGTCTGCCCGCCGGCGCCGGCGCGCGCCGTTCCGGTCTCGCCGGTCACGCCCGAGGAATTGCCGCCGATCTTCCCCGATTCGGCGATCCTCGCCGTGCAGGCCGCGATGATCGCGCAGTGCGAGGCGCTCGGCGATCGGGTCGCGCTCCTCGATCCGCCCTGGGACACCGCGTCGGGTTCCAGCGTCGGCGTCGCCCCGGTGCAGGCGTGGCGCGACAATTTCGACAGCGCCTTCGGCGCCCTCTACTTCCCCTGGCTCGCGACGCCCGACCCGTTGCGGCTCGCGCCGACCCGCGCGGTGCCGCCTTCCGGTCATGTCGCCGGTCTCATCGCGGCGACCGACATCGCGATCGGCGTCCACAAGGCGCCCGCCAACGCCGACCTTTCCTGGACGCAGGACGTGACCGTGCCTGTCGATCCTCCGACCCATGGCTTTTTGAACATGCTCGGCGTCAACGTGATCCGCGGCGACATGGGAAGGCCGATCCGGGTGATGGGCGCGCGGACCGTCTCCTCGGACCCGACGTTCCGCTTCATCAATGTGCGGCGCCTTCTCTGCATGATCCGCGCCGCGCTCCAGCGCTCGATGCGCTGGGTGGTCTTCGAGCCGAATACGCCGCACACGCGCTCGACCGTCGCCGCGGGAATCGGCCGCTTTCTCCATCAGCTGTGGACGCAGGGCGCGCTCGTCGGCCCAAGCGCCGCGGCGGCGTATGAGGTCGTTTGCGACGACACCAACAATACGCCGGCGACCCAGGCGATGGGCCAGCTCATCGCCCATCTCGCGCTCGCGCCCTCGACGCCGTTCGAGTACGTCCTCCTGAGACTCGGCCTCAGCGACGATTCGCTCGATGTCCAGGAGCGGGGCGTGATCGCGGCGGGGAGCGGCTGATGGCCGGCTTGTCGCAAATCTTCGGATTCGATCCCGCGCGCGCCGATCCGTTGCTCGGCTTCAATTTCCGGGTGTCCGTCTCCGACAGCCAGCCGGCGGCGAGCAGCGCGCTCGCCGGACTCTCGATCAGCCTCAGCGGATCGCAGGCGACCGCCGGCTTCTCCGAGATCTCCGGCCTCGAGGCGACGATGGACGTCGAGAGCTACGACGCGGGCGGAGTGAATGGCGGAGCGCTCAAATTCCCCGGCCGCGTCAAATGGTCGAACCTCGTCTTCAAGCGGGGCGTGGTCGCGCAGCGCCCAATCTCCGATACGTCCGACTTCTGGACCTGGCTGCAGGGCTTTCTCGACGGCCAGGGAGTCCGCAAGGACGGCGTCATCACGCTCATGGACGAGTCCGGCGCGCCGGCGCTGGCGTGGAGCTGGAGACGCGGCCTGCCGCTCAAGTGGACCGGCGGGACGATGAACGCCCAGCAGAGCCAGGTCGCGATCGAGCAGCTCGAAATCGCGCATGAGGGCCTGACCATGGTCACGGGCGGCTCAACCGGATTGGCCGTTGTCGGGGCGGCCGCCGCGCTCGGGTCGCTGTTGTAGGGAGCCAGCCGACATGCCAGTCGCAGACGTCATTGTCGAGGAGGTCGTCGCCATTGTCCGCACGGTGGACAGCGGCGCGCTTCTCGACCCGCGGCTCGTCCGGCGCCTTGTGCAGGCGGTGCTCGCGGGAACCGACGAACGGCGCGAGCGCGAGCGCCGGCGCCACGAGGACTCGCGCATCGGCGAACAGCCGGCCCATGACAAGCAGGCGGGCGGGTGATCCATGCCGAGCGCGGGCCAGGCCTCTCTGGTGATCGAATGGGGTCCGGGCGACCTCGAATTCGTCGATCTCCAGTACAACCCGACCGAGATCGTTCTCGAGAAGAACGTCCATATCGCCGAGATCCCAATTCCGGGCCTGACCGCGCCGTTGCAGCAATTCGTGCGGGGCGATGCGGAAACGCTCAAGCTCGAACTGTTCTTCGACACCTCCGACCAGGGAATGGGCGGCAGCGCGGTCAGCGTCGCGACGCTGACCGACCCGATCTATGCGCTGTCGCGCATCGTTCCCGACCAGCACGCGCCGCCGATCGTCACCTTCGTCTGGGGCAGCGATTTCCCGGGCAACGAACTGCCGCCGGAACTCGGCGCCCAGCGCCGCAACAGCTTCACCGGCGTCGTCGTCAACATCCGGCAGACCTTCACGCTCTGGAGCAGCGGCGGCGTGCCGGTGCGGGCGAAACTGTCGCTCTCCTTGCGGGAATACGCCCCGCTGCAGGACCAGCTTCAGGCGTTGAATCTCGCCTCGCCCAACAAGACGCACAGCTACGTGCTTCAGCGCGGCGACACCCTCGCGCTGGTGGCCGCGACTTTCTACTTCGATCCGGCGAACTGGCGCCCCATCGCGCTCGCCAACGGCATCGACGATCCGCGCCGGCTGAAGCCGGGCGCCGAACTCACGATTCCCTCTCTGACCGCGACCTGACGCCAATGCCCGCCTTCATGACCCTCTACGACGAGAGCATCGACCCGACGAACCGGGATTTTTACGCGCCCGGCTTCGAACTGCGGATCGACGGCGTCGGTCTCCCGCGAGGGGTGCTGCGCGACGTCATGGAGGTCACCTATCACGACGACATCAACGAGATCGACGGGTTCGAGCTCACGGTCAACAACTGGGACGCGACGACGCGGGCCTGCAAATATATCGGCTCGGAGACGACCGCCGACCTCAGCGGCGGCTCGAAGGCGTCCCAGCTTTTCAGCCTGTTCGATCCGGGCGGCAAGAGCGCCGAACTCGCGATCGGATATTCCGGCGATTTTCAAAGCATGGTGCGCGCGACCTTCACCACCATGGAGCCGAGCTTTCCCGAGAGCGGGCCGCCGGTGCTCACCGTGCGCGGCTCGAACATTCTCAAGGCCCTGCGCACAAAGCAGTTCACCGGCGCCTGGACCAACCGGACCCCGAGCGCGATCGCGCTCAACTTCAACAGTCTGCGCAGCGGCAGCCAGCCCCGCCTGCCGAGCCCATGGAAAGTCGTCACCGACGGCCAGGCGGCGGCTGCGGAATCCAGCGTCGAATATGTCGCGCAGAAGAACCAGTACGACGTCGATTTCCTTCTCCAGCTCGCTCATGGGCAAGGGTACACGCTCGAAGCCGACGAAGACGCGCAGGAACTCTACTTCGGTCCGAGCCAGAGCTCGACGCCGACCAACTATCAGCTCGGGTGGGGCAAGGGACTCATGTCGTTCAAGCCCTCGCTCGCCACCGCCAATCAGTGGAAGTCGGTGACCGTGCGCGGCTGGGACCGCCAGACCCAGAAGCCGATCGTCGTCACGGTCGGTCAGGACGACCCGCAGGTGAAGAAGCTGAACAGCGGCCTTTTGAGCCTCGTCCCGGACCGGCAGGAGCAGAAGGTCGACCTGCCGGTGTTCACGGCGGCCGAGGCCAAGCAGCGCGCGCTCGCGATCATGCTCGACCGTTCGAAGGAAATCGTGACCGCGCACGGCAAGACGGTCGGGTTGCCGAAGCTCAGGGCCGGCACGCTGGTCAACATCCAGGGAATCGGCGCGCGACTCTCGGGCGCCTATTTCGTCACCAAGACGACGCACACGCTCGGCGAGAGCGGCTACATCACCGAGTTCGACTGCCGCAGAGAGGATCTCGGCGGCGGGGGGGCCTCATCATGATGCACGGACGCATGCAGGGCATCGTGATCGGCAAGGTGGTCAACGTGCACGATCCGCAGAACCAGGGACGCGTGCTGGTCTCGTTTCCCTGGCTCGACGATTCGCTGCAGAGCACCTGGGCCTCGATGGTCGCGCCCTACGCCGGCGCCAACCGGGGCCTCTATTTCATGCCGGAGCTCGGCGACGAACTCGTCGTCGCGTTCGAGCACGGCCATTTCGAGCACGCCTACGTGCTTGGCGCGATGTGGAACGGCGTCTCGGCGCCGCCCTCGCCCGATCCGCGGCAGCGCATGATCTGCTCGACCAACGGCCACAAGATCCGCTTCGTCGATTCGACTCCGAACGGCGGCAACATGGGGGCGCTGATCGTCGAGGACGCGCATGGCAACCGGATCGTCATGACCAACGGCGTGATGCGCCTGACCGCCCAATCGACCCTGATGATCGAGGCCGACAACATCGTCCTCACCGGCCGGCCGGTCAATGGCGTCCCGCCCTGGACCCGTCCGGTCACGCCGTCGAACACCCCGATCTGAGGCTCGGCATGGCCACGATCGACATCGCGCTCCCGGACGAGCTGACCCAGGCGCTCTCGCCGCCGGCCTGCCTCGACCTGTCGCTGCCGAAGGTGGGCTCCGCCAGTCTGACGCTCCCGATGGGCGGCACGCTTCAGGGCATGGCCGACTTCACTCGCGGCATTCCGACCGACTGCTCGATGAATCTCAACCTGATGCTGCAGCTCGCGCCGATGATGGCGAGCATGGAGTGTCTTTTGAAGGTTTTGAAATTCGTCGGCGCCATCGTCGGCATTCTCAAGAGCTTCAATCCCCTGACGGCCGTCGGCGACGTCCTGAGCGCCGCGGAAGATCTGGCCAAATGCCTTGAGATCGTCGTCCCGCTGGGGCCGATCTGCACCTTCGTCAAGGACCTCCTGCTGCTGATCTCGACCATGATTCTCTGCGTGGTCAAGGAGCTGGACAGCATCCTCAAGATTCTGAGCGGCCTTCAACTGCAGATCTCCATCGCCGAAGCGGACGGCAATACAGACCTCGTTCAGGCGCTCCAATGCTCGCAGCAGAACGCGCAGACCTCCGCTGACGGCGCCATGCAGTCGATGCAGCCGATCATCGTGCTTCTGTCGCTCGCCGGAACGTTCATCGAGCTCGCAGGCGCTCCCGTCAACATCCCGCCCATCCCCTCCGCCGTGCCTGCGGACGATCTTCAGGCCATGCAGACGCTCCTCGAGGACCTCGGCGAGGTCGCGACCGTCATCAAGGAAGTCGCGGAGGCGCTGCCGTGCTGATCCAGCTCGCCACCGCCCCCGATCCGCGCGCCTTTCGCGGCTCAGGCCTCGCGTTTCCTCTCGCCGTGACGCCGCAGGGGGCGCTGGCCACGGCGTCCGACAACACCAAGATCGAGCAGTCGGTCTGGCTCATTCTCTCGACCGCCAAGAAGGAACGGGTCATGCGGCCGGACTACGGCTGCGGGATCTATGACCTCGTGTTCTCGCCGAGCTCCCCCCAAAGCGTCGGGCAGATCGTCGATCAGCTTCGGAAGGCGCTTGTCGCGCAGGAGCCGCGGATCGACGTGCTCGACGTCGCCGGCGAGATTCCGCCGGGCGAAGCCAATCTCCTGCTTCTGCGCGTCGACTACCGCATCCGCGCCAACAATGCGCTGGCGAACGTCGTCTATCCCTTCTTCATCACCGAAGGGAGCTAGAGTCGATGCCGCTCTCCGCCCAATCGCCGGTCATCGACAATCGGACGTTCGACGACCTCGTCGCCGAGGCGCAGACGCGCATCCCGCGCTACACCCAGGAGTGGACCGATTTCAACGCGGGCGACGCCGGCTTCGCGCTGATCGAGCTGTTCGCCTGGATGACCGAGCTCCTGATCTTCCGGCTCGGGCAGGTTCCGCAACTCAACTACATCAAGTTCCTGCAGCTGATCGGCATCGAGCTCAATCCGGCGCAGCCGGCTCATACCGTGCTGGTGTTTCCGGTTCAGAGCGGCTTTGCGCAGTCGAGCGTCCCCGTTTCGGCGGGGACGCAGGTGAGCGCCCCGCCGGCCAACGGCGGCTCGCCGATCGTCTTCGAGACCGAGACCGCGATCATCGCCTTGCAGGCGCCGATGGACGCCGTTCTCGCCTTTGACGGCGCCTACTATACGGACGTAACGGCCGACAACGACCCCGGCGCCGGGGGCTTTCAGCCGTTCGGGCCGCTCGCCCCGGCAGGCTCGGCGCTGCTCATCGGCTTCAACCCGAAGCTGCCGTTTCCCGGCGGCCTTGCCGTCTCCCTGGGGTTCTGGCCGGCCACGAACCGCGGCGTCCCGGCCCCCTCGCCCTGCGGCGGCGGCGCTTCGCCCCTCTACGCGCCGGCGCAGATCGTCTGGGAATACTGGGCCGGGACCGCCTGGCTCCCGCTCAAGGTCCTGTCGGACACGACGCTCGCCTTCACGCTCCCCGGGTTCGTGCAGGTGATGCTGCCGGCGGCCGGAATGATCGTGCTGTCAACCATGCCGGGCAAGGTCGACGCCAAGCGAGCGTGGCTTCGCGCGCGCCTGGCGGCGACTTTCTACGAACAGGCGCCGACGCTCTCCCTCGTCAGGGCGAACGCGGTCGCCGCGCTCGCCGCGCAGACCGTGCAGAACGAAGTCGTCGGCGGTAGCAACGGCGCGCCGAAACAGACCTTCACCCTCTCGAGCACGCCCGTGCTCGACGGCACGCTCGAACTCACAATCGACGAGGGCAGCGGCCCGCAACCCTGGACCGAGGTCGACGACTTTTCCGGCAGCGGCCCGAACGACACGGCCTATCTGCTCGATTCGACCACGGGGATGATCACGCTCGGCGACGGCGTCCAGGGACACATCCCCGTCGCCAACCTGATCAATCCGTCGGGAAGCATTGTCGCCGTCAGCTACCAGTTCGGAGGCGGCGCGGCGAGCAATGTTCCCGCAGGCGCGCCGATCACCCTGATGACCGGCATCCCCGGTATCGACACGGGCGCGCTCAGCATGCCGTTCGCGGCCTATGGCGGCAGCGACGAAGAGACCCTGCAGAGCGCGATGAACCGTGCGCCGGCGGCGCTGAAGAGCCAGAACCGCGCGGTGACGTGCGAGGATTACGAGACGCTGGCCAAGCAGGCTGGGCAGATCGCCCGCGCCAAGGCGCTGCCGCTCTCGCATCCTGATTTTCCCGGAATGCAGGTTCCCGGCGTCGTCAGCGTCATCGTCGTTCCCAACGTCGTTTCGCCGGCCCCCATGCCGAGTCCCGGGCTGCTTCGAACCGTATGCGCCTATTTGGACCAGCGCCGCCTGATCGCCACCGAGCTTTACGTGATCGCGCCGACCTACGTTCCGGTCTCGATCACACTCCAGGCGCTGGCTCAGCCAAGCGCCGACACGGCGACCGTCGAGCAGGCGGTGGAGTCGGCGCTGACGACGTTCCTCGATCCCCTCGCCGGAGGATCGCTCGATCCCTCGACTCCTGGAACGGGCTGGCCGTTCGGCGGGACCATCTATTTCGTCGACGTTCTTCGGGTCGCCGCGCAAGTCGCCAACGTCATTCGCGTCGCCGACCTCGTCATAACCGTGAACGGCGTGCAGACCGCCGCCTGCACGGACGCGGCGATTCCTTCAGGCGCGCTCATCAGCGTGCAATCCGTCCAGGCTTCGGTCACCACCGATCCCGCCGCGATGGGGTCAGTCGCATGACCAGCACGGCGCCGTTCCGAAACCCGCCGCCCGGTCCGCCGGACGACCCGACCTGGATGATCCTAGACGGGCGCGACGGGTGGCCGATGGCGAGCGGCTGGACCGATCTCGTCGTGTCGCCGCTCGATTGCGCGCTCGTCCTCAAGAGCCTGCCCGGCGGCCCTTCGGCGCTCGCCGATCCGTCCGGCCGCTTTGGCGGTCTCGTTCCGCCGCCCAATGTCGCGCTCGGATCGGACGGCTGCGTCTGGCTTCTCGATCTTGGCCGCGGAAAGCTCCGCCGCTTCGACGACTGCGCCTGCGCGTTCGTCGATGCTCCGTGCACCGCCGGACTGGGACATGGCGCGCGGCAGCTAGTCGCGCCGGTCGGGCTGGCCGTGCGCGGAAACGACATCCTGATTCTGGACGGCGGCGCGGGACCGGCCGGGGGGCGGGTGCTCGTGTTTTCGAGTCACGGCTTCGCCTTGCGCGCCATATTGGCGCCGCCGCCGGGCGCCGTCCCCGCCCCGTGGAAACCGTCGGCGATCGCGGTCGCCCCGGACGGGCGCACGTTCGTCGCCGACATCGCCAACGGCGCGCTGCACGTCTTCGACCGCGGCGGCGCGTGGCGGGCGGCCTGGCTCGGCTTCGGCGCCGTCTCTGCCCTCGCCATCGACCGCTTCGGCCGCCTGTACACCGCCGTGCCTGGCGAGCCGTTCGTCAGCATCTGGACTCCGCAAGGCGAGGCGATCGCCCAGGCGACCGGCGTCGATGAGGTCCGCGCTTGCTTCGCGCGCCTGCCGGACTTCGCAAGCGACTCGGCGGGACGGATCAATCTCTCCAGCCGATGCGCCGCGGCGGGCTGGTTCGACGGCTCGGGCAAGCCCAGCGCGGCGGCGCCCGCGACGTCCCCGGCTTTCGCCGCATCGGGCGTCTGGCTCTCGACTTCGCTCGACAGCCGCATCGGGCGCTGCCAGTGGCACCGCATCGTCCCGAAGGCGCGGGCGCCGCGCGGGACGTCGCTCACGATCCAGACCTTCACCTCCGAAGTCGACCAGCCGACCGACATGATCGCCGCGCTTCCGCCAACCGCCTGGACCACAGTCCCGGTCGGCGCCAAGCCGGCGGAGGCGCTGATCCTGAGCCCGCCAGGCCGCTACCTTTGGCTGCGCGTGACCCTCGCTGGAAACATGCTGGCGACGCCGCGCCTCGACGAACTCCTGATCGAATATCCCCGCATCAGCCTGCGCCGCTACCTGCCCGCCCGCTTCGCGCCCGATCCGGTCTCGGCCGACTTCACCGACCGCCTCCTCGGCGTCTTCGATTGCGGGTTCCGCTCGGTGGAGGGGCTGATCGACCGGCAGGCGGACCTGTTCGATCCCCGCTCCGCCCCGGCCGAATCCAGAAAGGCCGGGACGCCGGACATGCTGAGCTGGCTTGCGGGGTGGGTCGGCGTCGTCTTCGATCGCGCCTGGCCGGTCGCCAAGCGACGGCGCTACCTGATGCAGGCGGCGAAGCTCTATCCTTGCCGCGGCACCCTGCCCGGCCTGCGCGGCGCGCTCATCCTCTGGCTCGGGCTCGACACGCTCGACCCGCCGCGGCGCCCAGCGCGTTGCGCGCCGAATTGCGCGCCGCCGCCCGCCGCCTGGCGGCCGCCGCCGCTCATCCTCGAACACTGGAAGATCCGCCGGTGGCTGTTCCTCGGCGCCGGGCGGCTCGGCGACGCGGCGGTCCTGTGGGGCGAGACCATCATGGGGCGCAGTCAGTTGGGCGCCGCCGCCGAGCTCGGCGTCACGCGGCTCGACACGTCGCGCGCCGCGACGACCGATCCGTTCAACGCCGACGCCTATGCGTTCACTGTCTTCGTGCCGGGGGGCCTCGCGCGAAGCGCTTCTGCGAGGGCCTCGGCCGAGCGGCTCGTCGATCAGCAGAAGCCCGCCTGGTCGCAGGCGAAGCTCAGGTTCGTGCCGCCGCGCATGCGTATCGGGATCCAGGCCTGCATCGGCTTCGACAGCGTCGTCGGCTGCTGGCCGGAGGGCGTCTTGCTCGACGCCGCCCGGCTCGGCCGGGCGACCGTGCTCAGCGCCGCGCCGAACGTCGACGCCGGTCCGCGTCTCGGACAGGCCCGCGTCAGTCCCGGGCTGCGGATCGCATGACCCGGGAGAGGAGGAAGGATCGATGAACCGTCACGCCGATCTCTCCGGAGGTTGCGAAGACTGCAAGGCGCGCGCGCTTGTCCGCAACCATTATTTCACCGGCAAGCTCCTGGTGGAGAGGGACTTCACCGACGAGCAGTGGTTCTTCCGCGAGAAGATCCGGCTGCATCACCAGCGCCTGCACGGGACTGGCGTCGTGTGCGGACTCGAGATCCGCCAATACCCGAACGCGAACTGCCAGGACCGGCTGGTGATCCTACGCCCCGGATCGGCTGTCGACTGCTGCGGGCACGACATCCTGGTCGCGCACGAGGAGACCTTCGACATAACCAGCATCCCCGCGGTCAACGCGCTCATTCAGGCGCAGGACGCGAAGGCCCACGTTCTCGAATTCTGTCTCTCGTGGCGCGAATGTCCGACCGAGGAGATTCCGGTCCTCTACGACGAGTGCGGCTGCGACGACACCCAATGCGCGCCGAACCGCATCCTCGAGTCGTTCTCGCTCGA
Source organism: uncultured Alphaproteobacteria bacterium (assembly GCA_963742305.1). Classification (GTDB taxonomy): domain Bacteria; phylum Pseudomonadota; class Alphaproteobacteria; order Rhizobiales; family Beijerinckiaceae; genus Roseiarcus. The sequence continues at coordinate 216,476 of CAVULN010000028.1, read as the reverse complement.
CGTGATCGTCGACCCGCCGCCGCTTCCCGCAACGGTCCACACGCCAAAGCTGAGTTGGGGGACCTGCAGCCTCAACATCGCCCAGCCGATCGCCGTCGCGCTCGACGAAACGAACGGCCGGCTGTTTGTCCTCGCCGGGACCACGGCCACGACGCTCTATCAATACGAAACGCAGCATCTCCTGCTCGAGGCGAGCCTGCCGCTCGGACGCGCGGCGCTCGACCTGGCGGCCTCGCCGGACGGCGCCCTCCTCTATGTCGCGGTGCAGGGGACCGGCGCCACGGATCCCGCCGAGATCTGGGTCTTCAGCCCAGGCGCGGGCCTTTCGCTTCCGCCTGCGGCGACCCTGACGCTGGGCGCTGCGCATGAAACGGCGATCGCGCTGACCATGGCGAGCGACGGGCGCCTGCTCGTCGCCGCGCCCGCCAGCGGCGATCTCTGGCTCCTGCCCGCCGGCATGCCGGCGACCGCGACCCTGAACCCCACGGCGAGCGGCGCGCGAAGCGCCGGCGCCTTCTCTTCCGACGGCAAGAGCGCCTGGTTCGCGACCGGAAGCGCAAGCCTGGTCGAAGCCGACCTGACTTCCGGGACGCCCAATCCATCGACCGTGAGCGTCAGCGGCGCGAGCCCATTCGCGAGCTTCGCCGTCGCGGTCGCCTCGACGGGCGCCGGCGCTGATACGCTGGTCGTCCTCGACCAGACCGAGAAGGCGCTGAGCCTGGTCACGACCGCAGGCGCGGTGACGGCGAGCGTCGGGCTGAACGACCCGCCGCTTTCGCTGATGATCGCGCCGGGCGGCGGATTCGCGGTCGTCGCGAGCGCGCAGGACCTCCAGACCGTCAATCTCGTCGCGCTCGCCAATGGAGTCCCGAATCCGGCAAGCGCCGACTTCCCGCTGTCGGCGACGATCGGGCGGTTCGCCATGACCGCGTCGGGCCTGCGGCTCTACGTCCCCTATTCCGGCGTCGCCGGTCCGCCGCCTACCGGCGCGGTCGCGGTGATCGACATCACGAGCTCGAACTGCCGCGATCTTCTGCTTGGCCACGACTGCCCGTCCTGCGACATCCCCGACTGCGTCGTGCTGGCGCGAGTCGAGAACTGGAAGGTCGGCGACAAGCTTGAGGACCTGCTCGATCCGCCGAGTTCGTCATCCGCCGACGCCGACGCCGGCATCGCGCGAATCGACAACGGCGCGCGCACGGTGCTGGCCTCGACCCAGGCCATCACTGAAGCGCTGCTGTGTCTTATGGACAACGGGACCGGCGGAGGCGGAGGGACCGGACCAGCCGGACCGGCGGGGCCAGCGGGCCCGCCAGGACCGCCCGGTGCGACGGGTCCGCAGGGTCCACAAGGCCCCTCGGGTCTCAGCAAGACCCTGACCGGAATTTGCGCGGTGAGCTGGAAGACCAACAACGGCGTCATCACCGGCAACCGTCGACCAACTCGGGCAGCCTCTGATCATCGGCTTCAGCGGCCCCGTCCAGCTGGCTTTCCTGACGCCTCCGGCGGGGCTCGCGATGTCGCAGTCGATCCGCGTCCTCGCCTCCTTTCTGCCGGGCCAGCCGAGCACGCCCGGCCTCCTGGCGTGGGGCGAGGTTCCGTTGAAAATCACGCCCATCGACCTCGCGGACCCGCACGACGTCACAAGCGCGATCTCGGCGCCGACGGGCGCGACGTGCAACGCCGTCGAACTGTCAATCAGCGAAGGCTTTATCCGTCCGGCGATCGACGCCGGCAAGGGCAAGCTGCCGCTGCGCGTCGAGGTCCACGGCGACCTGATCCGCGACGCCAAGAAACTCGCGCTGGACGGAAATCACCTTCCGCCCTGGGTGGGTTCAAGCACGACGTATCAGACCGGAGACGGCGTCGCCGGCGGTCTCTTCGAAAGCTGGTTCACCATGCAACTGCCAGGTTAGCAGGAGGCCGCGATGACCTATTCCTATCGCCAGGGCCTGGCGTGGAGCAGTCCGGCTCGGGCCGCGGCGCAAAAGACGGCGCTGCTCCCATCCGGGCCGAGCTGCCAGCCGTGTCCGGACTGCGGCGGGCTCGAGTGCCTGTGCCGGCCACGCTTCTTCGCCGGCCAGCTGCTCTCCGAGCAGGACCTGAACAGGCTCGAGAACTACATCCTCGCCAAGAACCGGCTCCACAACCGCTACCTCGTCGGCCATGGCGTCGTCTGCGGGCTGGAGGTCACCTGCAGCCCCTGCGCGAACACGATCAATGTCTCGCCCGGCTACGCGATCGACCCATGCGGCTCCGACATCATCGTCTGCTCGCCGGACACCGTCGACATCTGCAAGCTGATCAACGCCTGCACGCCAACGACGGCGGTCAATTGCGCGCCCTACAAGGACAACACCGCCTGCGCCGATGCGACGCAGACCTGGATCATCGCGATCCGCTACATGGAGACGCCCTCGCGCGGCGTGACTCCCCTCACCGGAAGCTCGCAATGCGGCTGCGGGGCGAGCGGCGCTGGTTCATGTTCGTGCGGAACGGGCAGGAAGCCATGCGGCTGCGGCGGCGTGACCTCCGCCGCGGGCTGTTGCGGGGAGACGATCGCTCCGGCTCAGCCGATCTCCACCAACCTTCCCCGCCGCGGGGCGCCGCCCTCCTGCGAACCGACGGTCACCTGCGAGGCCTATCGCTATGAGGTTTTCCCCGCGCCGACCGAGGCGAACGACCTCGCTCATCGGCGGGGAGCTGCTCGATCGGCTGAAGTGCTGCATCCAGTCGATCTTCCCGAACGGGATCACCGTTCCCACCAACCAGACGGATCAGCAGCAGTGGTACAATTTCTGCTGCGCCCTGCGTCAGGCGATCATCAACTACCTCGTCAGCAACGGCGGGACGGACTGCCAGGCGCTGGCCAAGGTTCAGGCGATCGCCTGCCCGGCGCCAAACAGCGAATCCTTCTGGACGGCGCTCGCGGTCGCGCTCGAGGCGGAGGTTCTCCTCCTCTTCGAGATCGTGCTCGACTGTTTCTGCTCCGTCGCTCTGCCGCCTTGCCCGCCGCCCGGCGATCCGCGCGTGCCGCTCGCGGCGGTGACGGTTCGCTCGAGCGACTGCACGATCCTGTCGATCTGCGACTGGACGCCGCTTCGCAAGCATGTCGTCACCACCAAGACGCTCGGCTACTGGTTCGGATGGCTGCCGTTCGTCCCGTTGATCCGGGAGTTCATGCTCGAAGTCTGCTGCAGCGCGTTCAACATCCGGGGCCGCGGCGACTTCGCTCCGCGGGAGGCCGTGGCGGGAGCGGCCGAGAAGACCACCTTCATGGACGAGCCGATCTCCTTCTCCACCGCGACCCATGACGCGACCAACCCGATCTCGGAGGCGGTGGCGGCCAATCTTGCCGGCGGAACGCAGGCGCTGACCCTCGGCGATCTCATGCACGCGATGCTCGATCCGCTGCCCTCGAACGCCACCGCGGAGACGCTCCGGGCCACGCCGACCGCCAAGGTGATGGCCGAGGCCGCAAGGCCGCTGTTCAGCGCCTTCGGACCGATCCTGAGCGCGGCGACCGGCGGCCTCGGTCAGAGGGGAACCGCGAACGCGGCCAACGCTGCTCAGATGAGGGCGATGCGCGCCGAGCTCGACTCGCTCAGAGCCACGGTGACGGCGCAGCAAACCGCCCTCGACGCATTGCGGCAGGCGCCGCCTCAAACCAGGGGCTAGTCCCGGAGGGGTCCGCGATGACCGACACGTTGCCGCAGCGCCCGACCTTCTCGAACGGCCAGTATATCGGCGCCGACGACCTCAACGCGGAGGTCGACTACGCGCGCGACAAGACCGAACGCCTCGCGCTCTCCACCCTCTCCTGGGGCATCGCGACCGGTCTCGCGCTGGTCGAGATCGCGGACGCCACCGGCGCCACCCAAATGTACATCGAGCCGGGCATCGCGTGGGACGGATACGGCCGGACCATCGTCGTGATCACGCCGGCGGCCGTAACCGCCGACCTGTTCGCCGGCCTTCCGTCCGGCAACCAGAAGGTCTGGCTCAAGTACAGCACGCTCGAGACGCAAATGATCGCGCCCGGTTTCCAGACGTGCGGCGCGGGCGATCCGGCGACCCGGATCGCCGAAACCTACGCCATCGTCACGACCGCGCCGGCCGTCGTGCAACGGAACGACGGCGTCGTTCTGAACGGCGCCGCCGTACCGGACCCGCGCAACATGCTGATCGCCTTCGACGCGGCCGCGGCCGTCGTCCTCGACGGATCCGCGCCCCATCAGCTCTTCCCCGACGACAGCGCCGAATGGCTCGTCCCGATCGGCATTGTGAGCTACAACTCGGCGACCGGGAGCTTCAATCCCCGCACTCCCGCGCAGCTCGCCCTCAACCGGGTGACGCGGCATTACGCCGGGGCGGTCGTGGAGAGCGTGCTCGCGGCGGACGGCGTGCTCAGGCTGCGCGACCGGCAGACCGATCAGCAAAGCGGCCAGACCAACGACGATCTCGACCTGGCCGCCGCCATCCAAGCCAGCGACGTGCAGGCCGACCCCAACAACCCGACGCGCCTCATCGGTAACGAACTGGTCTGGGTCGAGGGCGCCATGCGCGTTTTGGGCGACGCGCGCCTCTGGGGAGGCCAGCTAAGTTTCCGCGCGAAGGACGGCACGGAGCCCGCGGGCTCGCTGTTTGTCCGCCGCAACGCCGACTCGGCAAATCCCGCGACAGTCCAGAATCTGGAAGTGTCGATCGGACAGCAGCCCTCCGGGACCGCGGTCAACCGGCTGCTCGTAGCGGCGTCGAATCCGGCGACGGCGACCACCCCTGCGACGCTCGTCACTCCCCCGGCTTTGTCGGTCGGAACGGACGCGCGCGTCGGCATCGGCGTCGCCGTGCCGGGAGCGGGACTGGCGCTCGACGTCAAGGGCGACTTCGGTCACGACGGCGACCCAACGGCATTGCACCTCAACGGCTCGGCGATCGCCGGCCAGAACGACGGGTCGCTTCTCCTGACGGCGGCGAGCGGCATGATCGAGCTTGGCGCGGACGGCGCGCTGACGCATGTGGCGATCGGCACCAAGTCTCCGCAGGCCGACACGGCGCTCGACATCCACGGCGGCGGAATCGCGGTCAACAACAGCAATGCTTTCCTGCGCCTCCTCGGCTCGGCCCTTATCGATCAGAGCGACGGGATTCTCCGCATCCGCAGCGGCGGCGGCACGGTCGCCTTCGACGGCGCCGACAACGTCGGAATCAACACCCAAATCCCGGCCCACCGGCTCGATGTCAACGGCGACGCGAACGTGGCCACGACGCTCAGCGCCGGCTCCCTTGTCACCTCCACCGCCAATGTCGGCGGCAATGCGGCCATCGGGGGAAATCTCAACGTCGGAGGAGGCATAACGCTAGCCAATCCCGGCGCCGCGTTCGTTCAGCTCCTTGGCTCGCGAATATCCGACAACAACGACGGCATTTTGCACATCGAGAGCGGCGGGAACGTCGTCGCCTTCGACGGCTTCGACAGCGTCGGCATTGGGACCACGGCGCCAACGGCGCTTCTGCACGTGGCGGGCAGCGCGACCGTCAACGGCGCGCTCACGGTTTGGGGAGCTTTTTCGAACCCCTCCGACGCCAGGCTGAAGAAAAACATCAAGCCGCTTCAGGGCGCGCTGGAGAAGCTGCTTGGCGCTGCGCGGGGTCGAGTTCGAATGGAGGCGCGAGGATCTGGCGCGCCTTCGCCCCGGCCGGCAGGCCGGGCTGATCGCCGACGAGGTCGAGAAGGTGTTTCCAGGCTGGGTCCACGACGATCCGGGCACGGGCATGAAACTTCTCAGCGCGCAAGGCTTCGAGGCGCTGGCGGTCGAGGCCCTGCGCCAGCTCGCCCAGCGCATCGAAGGCCTGGAGCAGGAAAACAGGCGCCTTGCCCAACTCCTGGGCGAGCGCGGCGAAGAGCGTCCCGCCCCCGTCCCTGCGGGGAAGGGGCGTGCGAAGGCAAAGCCCCGGCGCCAAGGCCAGACCGACCGGACAGCGCCCGTCAAGCCCTCGGGCGGGTGAGGGCATGCCAGCCCGCGTCGCCATCCGGCGCCTCGAGCTGCAAGGGCTCGCGCCGCGCGACCACCCGGCCTCAAGCGAGCTTGGGCGACGTCTTCGCGACGCAGCGCAAGCGCTTCTGCCGGAAGCGCTCGCCGAGGCGCTCGGCCTCTGGTCGGGGGACGCCGTCCTTCGGATCCGGCGCCTCGAAGTGGACGTCACCCTCGACGCCGCCTTCGACCCGCGGGTCTTCACGGCCGCCCTGGCGAAGTCGATCGCCCGGGAATTGCGGGCCGCCAGCGAACGCGGACCGTCTGACGGCGTCCTCTCCTATCCGAGCCGCGCGCTCTATCTTGCCGCGCTTCTCGAGGCGCTGGCGGAGGGACGCGCCCTCGACCGCTGGTGGCTTCGCGACGCCGAAGGGCTGCGCTTCCTCACGACCGCGCAGGCGATCAGAACCGCGATCTCAGCGGATGCCCGGACAGGCCTGGAAGCGCTCGCGAGCCTGCCGCTGCTCAGGCGCATGGCTGTACTGCGCGGGCTGACCCCGGTCGAAGCCGAGCGAATCCTGGGGGAATTTGCGCGGCTGGGCGGCGGCGCGAGTCTTACGGAATGCGCGGAGGCCGTCCGCCGCGTCGCGGCCATGCTGCCAGACGGCGCGCCGGCGCTCGCGGTCTATGTCGAAACCTTCTCCCAAACGCCGGCTTTGGCGGGCAAGGCGCTCGTCGTCGTCGCGCGGCTTTGGGCCGAGCTCAATGCGTCGGGGCGCGACGGCCCTGAGAGCGCGACGGCAGGCCTGCCCGAGGAGGAGGCGGCACGGCGGATTCTCGCGGGCGCGCGAAACTCACCGTCCGAATCGGCGCCCCTTTACCGCTTCACTCCGTTCGGCGGCCTCCTCATGCTCCTGCCGGACCTCCCGGTTTCGGACATTGCAATCGCAACTTCCGCCTGGCCGGGACGCGCCCGCCGACACGGCCGCGCTCATCGCCTATGCCGCGCTCGGCCTTTGCGCTGGCCGGCGACCGTTTCGTGGAATATCTCGGCGACGGGTTATGGCGCGAGCTGTTCGGCCTCGACCCTCGCGCGCCTGCGTCCTCCCTCGCCGATCGCCTCCGCGCCTTCGACGACGGCGCCTGGTCGGCGCTCGCGCCGCTCGCCGCGCCGCTGCAGCGAGTCCAGGACGCCCGCTTCCTCCTTTTGCCCCAGAGGCTCGTCACGCAGCGTCAGGCCAGACGCGTCCTGGCCGGCCTCGCCCGCGCTGTCACGAAGCGCTTCGCCCGCCGGCTGCCGGGCTTCCACGACGCCTCGGCGCCCTTCCTGTGGGCGAACGTGCTCGGGACGAGCGCGGCCCTCGAGCGCCGTCCCGGCGGGTGGAGCGCGCGGCTGAGCCGCGCGCCGCTCGACGTCGTCCTGTCGCTCGCGCGCGCCGCCGAGGGAAGCGTCCAGGCGCCGTCCGGCCTCAGGATCGACATCGCGCGGACCTCCGCATGACCGCGCCCGGCCGCCTTCCGCTCAACCGGCTCGATGCGGCGCTCGCGCGCGAGGTCAAGCGGCTCCGCGCGCGCTATCAGCTTTCGCTTGACGAGTTTCGCGGCCTTTTTGTCAGTGACGAGCAGGTGGACGCGCTGCTGGCCCGATCGGCGGCGCGGAGCCCCGATGGGGACGCGGCGCCGCAGCGCGAGCCCCATCCCGCCATCGACGCGGTCGCGGCGCGCTTCCGCCTCGACGACCCGGCCGTCGACGTCCTCCTTCTCGCGCTCGCGCCCGATGTCGATCCGGCTTATGCGCAGATCTACGCCTATCTGAACGACGACGTCCGCCGCCGCTGGCCGACCGCGGACCTCGCGCGGCGGGTGTTCGGCGAAGCCGCCGCGACCGCGCTCGCCGCGGACGGCCCGCTGTTCCGCGAGGCGCTCCTGCTGGCGCAGACGCCGCAGGAGCGGGCGCCGCTCCCCCTTGCCGAATTCGCGGCGAACCCGGTCCTCTCAACCTGCCTGTTCGGCGAAGCGGTCGCCGGTCGCCGGGGCCTTGCCGTCGAACCTGCGCATGGCGAAGGCGATCCCGGTCCGCTTGCCCGGCTTCAGTCCGCGATCGCCGCGGGCGAGACGCCGCTCGTCGCGATGACGGGGGCGCATCCCGAGGACTGCGCAGCCGCGGTCGCGGCGCTCGCGGGGCGCCTGGGGCGCACGCTTGCGAGCCTCATCGCGCGCGAGGACCCGGAGCCGGCTGGGCTGATCCGTGACGGGCTCGTCGCGGCGCGTTTGAGAGATGCGCTCCTCTTTCTCGACGCCGACGCCGCGGCGCTCAGCGCCATGGCGCCGGCGCTTCGCGGCGCCCGCGCGCCGGTCTTCCTAGCGGCCCCCAGGGACGCGGGTTGGCGCGCCGCGCTCGCCGGACTGCCGGCGGTCGAAATCCATTTTCCCGCGCCCGACAGCGCGGCGCGGCGCCGCTTTTGGGCCGCCGCCGCGGAGCGCGCCGGGCTTTTGACCGAAGCGCCCGCGCTCACCGAGGCGGCGGAGCGTTTCCGGCTCTCGGCGCGGCAGATCGAGACGGCGGTGACGAGCCTGCGGCTGGACCTCGGCCTCAAGCCCGGCGAACGCGCAATCGCCGGCGCCGATGCGCTCATCGCGGCGGCGCGGCGTCAGGCCGGCGTCGAGCTTGGCGGCCTCGCGCAACGGATTGCGCCCGCACAGGGGTGGCAGGATCTCGTGCTGCCGCCCGCGTGCCTCACCCAGCTTCGCAGGCTCGGCGGGGCGATCCGCCATCGCGAGCGGGTCTTCGCCGAGTGGGGCTTCAGCGGCGGCCCCGGCGTCGCCGCGCTCTTCAGCGGAAGCCCCGGCACTGGCAAATCGATGAGCGCATCCGTGCTTGCGCGCGAAGCCGGGCTCGATCTCTGGCGCATCGACCTCTCCGCGGTGGTCAGCAAGTACATCGGCGAGACCGAGAAGCACCTCGACCGCGTCTTTGCGCTCGCCCGCGACGGCGCGGCGATCCTGTTCTTCGACGAGGCCGACGCGCTGTTCGGCAAGCGGAGCGAGGTGAAGGACGCCCATGACCGCTACGCCAACATCGAGGTCGCCTTCCTTCTGCAGCGGCTCGAAACGTTCGACGGCGTGGTGATCCTGGCGTCGAATCTGGCGGGCAACGTCGATCCGGCGTTCAGCCGCCGGATGCACTTCGTCATCGAATTCCCGCTTCCTGATCCGGCCTTGCGCGAGCGGCTCTGGCGCGCGGCGATCCCCGGGCGCGCTCCGGTCGCGGGCGACGTCGACCTCGCCTTTCTGGCGCGGGAGTTCGCGCTGACCGGCGGCGACATCCGGGTCGCCGCGCTCGACGCCGCCTTCGCCGCCGCGACGGACACGGAGGCGATCGACATGGCCCGGCTCTGCAAGGCGGTGTCGCGGCAGCTTTTGAAGAAGGGCAAGGCGCCCAGCCCGAGCGACTTCCGCCAGTATCAGGCGCTGCTCGCGCCGGCCGAGGCAAGGATGGCGGCGGAATGAAAGCCGGCCTCAAGGCCGCGCCGAAAGGCGGCGCGCCCGAGGCAGCGAAAGGCCATGCCCCCATCCGCGCAGATGGTCTCCGCGCCCGGTCCGTCAGGCGTCGAGCCGGCGCTGGGCAACCAGGCGGTCCAACGGCTCCTGAAGACGGCCCGCATGTCCACCCAAGATCCTCGCGAGAGTGACTCCGAGGGCATGGCCGGCGCGAGCGGCGGCGGGCGCGCCCTCAATGCAAGCACTCGCGGGCTCATGGAGCGCAGCTTCGGCGAGGACTTCGGATCTGTGCGCGTCCACGCCGGCCCCAAATCCGCCGAAGCGACAAAATCGCTCAAGGCTCGCGCCTTCACGGTCGGCGAAGACATCGTCTTCGGCGAAGGCCGGCTCCAGCCCGAATCCGCCGAGGGCCGCCGTCTTCTCGCCCACGAACTCGCACATGTCGTGCAGCAGCGGCGCTCCACCGGCCAGCGCGCAAACGTCGAGGAGGCCGAGCGCGACGCCCGAGAGGCGTCCCTGCAAGCCTCCCGCGGCCGCACCGTGGAAGTCCGCGAACGCGCCGAGCCCGGCGTGCCGCAAATGGACACTTCCGGCGATCTCGCCGAGGCCAACATCGAATCCCTCGAACGCCTGGGTCCTGGAGGGGCGAAGAGCGCCACTGGACGACTGACTCAGACGCCGGCGGGGCAACTTGAGCCCTCCGGGTTTCCCAACACCACGACTTTCCATCTGGAAATGAGCGGAGCCGCCGAACGCGGCAGCATCGACTCGAAGACCGATATCGTCCTCGATCTCCGCGACGTAATCCTCACCCCTGAGCGTCCCTCGCCGAAGCCCGATCCGAAAGAGGAGACCAATCTTGGGCCCGTCGCCCATCTCCGCTATCGGCGCGAGATCCAATTCACCGACGCCTCGGGCCGTCAATGCCGCGTGGTCGTCAAAGGCTACCTCGCCTTGACCTACCAAAGCCTGCTCGAACAGACGAAGGGGAAATCCAGGCCCCTGGACTTCGACGCGCTCGTCCACCTGAAGGGCTCTCACCCGGACTTCTCAATCGCGCTACTCGAACAGGGCAATATCGCCGTGTCTGCGTCCATTGAGGACAAGAAGCCCGGCGAGATGGATATGTCCGCTCTCGCATCCGCCGTCGCCACAGCGCTCACCATCGAACAATCCGGCGCCTCCGCCTCCGCCGGCTTTGCTCGCCCCGAAACGACCGTCGGCGAGCAGTTCGATTCGATCGAGAAGTTCCTGCGCGTCGGCGAAGAGATTGTCGTTGCCGAGCGTCAAAAGAAGCATCGAAAAGCGAGCATCACGAGGGGAGCGGAGTCACCGACGTCGGCTCCGGAAAGAAGAAAGGTGACGATGACGAAGGCGGAGGCTGGGGCTCATTCCTCCTGAAACTCTTCATCACGGCCGTCGCCGCCGTGGTCTTGTTTGTTTTTCTGCCCGAACTCATCGTCGCTGTCACCGGGGTGAGCCTGGCCACGGCGATGGCCTACGTGGCGGTCAGTCTTCTTGCCGCCAGTTTCGCCAACAACCTGATCGCGCGCTGGAAGGAAGGCCGCGCGGCCGGTTCAAACTTCCTGTCCATCCTGAGCGCCGCGGTCCTGGATACGCTTGAGATCTCCAAAGTCGAGGAAGCCATCACGGACAGATCCGCCCTCACCGGCGAAAAACTGAATCGCAGCCTCGGCGAGCGGATCGCCGGCGGTATCGAAGGCGCGGTTGGAACCGTGCTGAATGCCATCGGCATCCATGAATGGGCGGGCGCCCGCGTCCCACGCATCAAACAGCCCGATGTTCCAGCGCCTGAGCCGCCCGACGCGCCACTCGGAACAACAGGAGACCCGTGGGCCTCTACCAGCTCTCAGGTCCCGACGATCGAGCCGGACCTGCCCAAGGCCCTTGAGGACTGGCCTCCCGACGTACGCGCCAGGATCAAGGAACAGGGGATTCCGAACATCGCCGAAAGACGTGCAGCGGTCGCAAAGGCCGCTGAGGACGCCAAAGCCGCCGAAGCGGCGAAGCAGGCGGAGATTCAGGCCGCGGCTCAGAATGCGCAGCCGATGGCCGCCACGGCGGGGGGCTCGCCGACCGGCGGAGGCCCGGTCCGGGTTGGCTCTGTGCGCGGCGCCTCGGGCGGCCGCGGGGGCGGCGGGACAATCAGGGTCGTTGCCCCGCCGCGACCTCTTGAGCCGGCCTTTCAGCCGGGCGCGCCTCGCACTCCCGCCGCTGTCACCAAAGCCCTCAAGGACGCCGGTCTCAGCGATCTCCAGATTGCAGCCTTCGGCGGCGAGAACGCCTCGCGTCTCGGAACCAAATCCGCCGATCTCGTGGCTGCTCTCGGCGAACACTTCACCGCGGACGATCTGAAATCCCTCGGCGAATTTCTCGCCGCCACGGGCGCGGTTCTGGACAAGGAGACCGCGAAACAGCTGATCAAGATCGTGCCTCGCGGGGAAATGAATAGGTCCATCCCCGCAATAGATGTTGCCGAACTCCGCGCCCCACAAACGGGCCAGCTGCCCGAAATCGGGGAAGGCGCTGGCCTGAACGTCCCCCAACCCCGCCAGCGGACCGGCGGAGGGTTTGTCCCCCTCTGGAAGATCGCCGAAGAGCGTCTCGGCCCGATCCTCGAGGAGAAGTTCGGTCCAGGCTGGCAGCCGGGCCCTCGTCAGAACGCGCCCGGAGCAGCCGAAGGGGAAGCCCTCGGCAGCACAGTGCCGGAGTACTACAACGCGCAACTTATGCAATCATTCGAAGTCAAGCGGCTCAATCTCGAAGAAATGGGGATCGGATCCAACGGCGAACTGCAATCCGGACCGTCCCAGGCGTCGCGCGAGGCGATCGCTCGGGCCCGCCGCCAGGTGGAAGGCCGCCGCTGGATTCATCCTGCGGGAACCGAGCAGAACATCGTGTTCAATGTCACCGGCCAGGGCGTGACGAATGTCCAAGAGGTCGGGGCGCAACTTCGCACAGTGCTGCAGGAGAACAACATCTACTACGACAACGTCTGGGTCCAGGATGGGGATGTCCTCACCGAAATCCAGTGAGCAAATGTGAAGAGCAACGGCGGACGAATTGCGGTAGTCTCGCCGCGCCGCTCGCGGATGAGGAAGGGATCGGGGAGTTCGCGCCATGAAATCCGCACACCTCTCCGCCCGCCTCTCCCCGCCGCCGCACGCCAAGGGTTCAAACCGGGGTCCCTCGCGGGCGCGCTCTGACGGAACCGGAAATCAGGCCCTGCAATGGGCGCTCCGCCGCGACGCGCGGACGAGCTTCACCGTCGGCGCGCGCGACGATGCTTCCGAGATCGAGGCGAGCCGCGCCGCGGCGTCGTTCGCTCCGGGCGCGGGCGGCCGGGATCGGAGCTTGACGGCGGCCCCGGCCGGGGCCGGCGCGAGCCCCATCGCGAGCGCGGTCGGCGAAGCCGGCGCGCCGCTCGACGGCGCGGTCCGGGCGGATATGGAGGCGCATTTCGGCGCGCCGCTTGGCGACGTCCGGGTCCACACCGGCCCGAAGGCCGACGGGCTCGCGGCAAGCCTCGGCGCGCGCGCCTTCACCCAGGGCCGCGACATCGTCTTCGGCGAAGGCCGCAAGCCCGGCTCGGACGCGCTGACCGCCCACGAAATGGCGCATGTCGTCCAGCAGGCCGGCGGCGGCGACGGCTTTTCGCGGCGCTCCGAGGCGCGGCTCATTCAGCCAAGCTTCGCCGCGAGCTATCCCGTGCCGTCGGGCGTCTTCGAGGTCGACCTGCACACGGTGAACGGCGCCGCCGCGACGCCGCCGGGGCCGTCCGGACTTTCCGGCACGATCCGCTTCGTCCCTTCGCTCGACGCGCCGAACTCGAACGTGATCGCGTTCAACCAGATCGTCCGCGACCTCGACACATCGGGAGCGGACGTCAACCCCGCGACGATGGGAACCCAGCAGGCGCCGCGCGGCGCCCTGGGCGCGCCCGGCTTGCGGACGCAGGAGGACGCCCTCCGCGGCGTCGAGGGCGGGTTCTTCACCGACGTCCTGCATCAACCGTTCGCGCCCGCCGTCGGGCCCGCGCCCCCCGCAGCCGCCCGGGGCTCGGCGGTGACGCCGCGCTATCCGTTCGGCCCGAGCGGGACACAGGTACCGGGTTTCAAGCGATCGAACGATCCGGCGGACATCCGGTCGGCGGAGATGTTCGATTTCCCCCAGACCTCGGGCGAAAGGAACTTCTCCCTCGAGTTGGTGGCGCTCGGCGAGGACACCATGATCACCTATGGCGCGGTCAACTGGGGATTCGGGGTGCGCGCCGGAAATGTCGTCAACGAGTATCTTCATGTCGAGCCCGGACACTCGGCGACCTTCGACGAGGCGCTCGAGCGCCATCGGGATTTTTACGTCCACGAGCCCGTGACGTTCTACTTCGCCTTCGACAGCGCCGATTTGAGCGCAGACGAGGCGGCGAAGATCGACACCTTCACCGCATATCTCGGGCGCAACCCCGATATCCATATGGACGTTGAAGGCTTCGCGGACATCAAGGGCGGGAACAGCGACTACAATCGCAACCTGTCGCTGCGCCGCGCCGAAGCGGTGAGGAGCGCGCTGATCGCGCGCGGCATACCGGAGGAGGACATCGGCGGCCCCGCACCGGCGACTGCGCATCTCGGGGCCGTCACGGTCGGTCGGGGCGCTTCGACCGAGGCCACCACCAACGCCGGGACTGGCGATCAGGGTGGAAACCCGGCGGTCGGCGCCGACCAGAAGCGCGAGGCGAACCGCTGGGCCAACCGCCGGGTCGTCCTGACCTTCCGCCGCTCGACGGCGGCCAGGCCATGATCGACGCTCAGCCGCCGGCGGCCGCGCTCGTCGAGCAGCTCGGTTCGGCCGACTTCAACGCGCGCGCTCTCGCGCTGGCGGAGCTTGTGCGGCGCGGACGCGCGACCGCCCCGGCGCTCAGCGCCGCCCTCGATTCGGGCGATCCGGAAGTCCGTCTGCAGGCGCTGCGCGCGCTCGCCGAGATCGCCGATCCCGCCTCCGCGGCAAGCTTCGCGCGATTCCTGGACGCGCCCGACGAGCGGATGCGCGCCTTCGCGGCGCAGGGCCTGAGCCGCATCGGCGATTCCCGCGCGCTCCCCGCGCTTGCCCGCGCGATCGACGATTACCCGGACGAGCTGCATCGCCTTTATACGCCCGCGGTGGTCGAGCTGATCGCGCGCGGACCGGCGGCGCTGCCCGCCGTCGCGCCCCTGCTCGCCGCGCCCAGCCCCTCGACGCGCGCCCGCGCGCTGATCGTGGTTCGGCGGATCATCGAGGCGAACCCGAGGCTCGGAACCTGGGAGGCGATCGCCGCCAGGCTTGGGCCGATCGATCCGAGCGCCCCTCCCCCGATCCGGGCGTCGGCGTCCGTCGATCGGGCCACCGGCGAGACGCGCTTCGAGGTTCTGAAATAACCCCGATCGCCCCGCCCAATTGAGAAGACGGCCCGGGGACGCCCGGCGCCAGCCTCACCAAGTCGGCGCGAGGGTCACCATATCAGCATGTGCGACAGGTCTAATGCGAAAAGCGCCGCCAGGATGAACCCGGCGAGCAGGATCGCGATCCATACCAGTCCAGTCACGATCGCCATCAGCCGGTAGAGCGCGCGCTGCGACGACCTCACGAGATACCGCCTCATGCGGGTGGCGCGGGGGTCGGGGCGCCACAATCTTCCTGGCGAACCAAGTTCATCGTCCGGAAACCGGGTTGAGGTGGTCAAAGCGTGCACTCGCGCGGATCGAATGGCCGGGGCGCCTTCAGTATTTATTGGCCTCGATGTCCAAATGGTGTCCGAGTTCATTCAAGTTTGTGAAAGATGGCGGCTAAACTCCGGATTCCGCAAAACGGGTTAAGGTGTATGGAAAACGCGGGGGGCGCCTGCAGCGGCCCGGCGGCGCGCCACCGGGAAATCGCCGGAAGGGCCCCGCAGGGAGAGCGGGTCACAAGCGTTATCCGGCCTTAGTTCCATTTTACCGGCGCCCCCTCATGTTTTCAGCGCGTTGGGACCCTGTTTAGTTCCGCTCTTCGAAAACAATACATCAATCATTATGTATTATCACATTCGAAGCGCCCAACACGATCGATCGCCGGCCTTGTGCGGGGCTAGAGCCGGCGGCTCCTCCTCTTGACACATCAGCGGCCGCCTGCGCCAAACTCCTGGGGCCAACGGTCGGAGCGGGTCCTGGATGGCGCGCAAGCTACGGGTGGGATTTGTCGGCCTTGGGCGCGTATTCGATCTTAATGTGCGCGGCTACCTCGATCACCCCGAGGCGGAGGTTTCGGCCCTATGCGACGCCGACCCCGACATCCTCGCCCGCCGGGCGGCGGAACATCCCGGCGCTTTCGCGACGCGCGACTTCCAGGGACTCCTGCGCCGCGACCTTGACCTGATCGAAATCCTGACGCCGCACCCGCTGCACGAGACGATGACGGCGGCGGCGCTCGCCGCGGGCTCGCATGTCAGCGTGCAGAAGCCGATGGCGATGACGCTGCCCGAATGCGACCGGATGATCGAAGCCGCCGCCGCAAGCGGAAAGCGCCTCAAAGTCTTCGAGAACTTCGTTTTCTACCCGCCGCTGGTCAGAGCCCGCGAGCTGATGCTCGATGGCGCGATCGGCAAGCCGCTCCATTTCCGGATGAAGGTGGTGATGGCCGACCGCGCGCAGGCGTGGCGCGTGCCGGAGGCGGCGAGCCGATGGCGCCATGCGCTTGCCGCCGAGGGCCGCGGCGGCCCGATCGTGTTCGACCACGGCCATCACATGATGGCGGTGGCGCTGTGGCTGTTCGGCGATGTGCGCGACGGGTTCGCCTGCATCGAGCGCACCGAGACTGAGGCCGGCGTCTACGATGCGCCCGCGACGCTGACGTGGCGCCATGTCGATCCGCCGGTCCACGGGACCTGGGACGTCTCGCTGGCTTTGAAGATGACCTTGCGAACCGACTATTATGCCGACGCCGAGCGGTTCGAAATCCAGGGCGAGGAAGGCATCATCCAGGTCACGCGCTGCTCCGACCGCATGCTCGACGAGCCCGCCCTCACGCTCTACCGGGACGGCGAGGTGCGCGCCTTCCACAACCTCAACGCCGACTGGGGCGCGAGCTTCGCACTGTCCACGCGCCACTTTCTCGACGTGCTTGCGGGACGGAAGCCGGAAGAGGCGCTGACCGCGCTTCAAGGCAGGCGGGTGATCGCGCTCTACGATCTCTTTCAGCGGAGCAACGCCGAGCGGCGCGCGCTGCCGGGTTAAATTCGCCGGCGCCGCCGCGCACCGCCCGTCTCACGCAACGGCCGCCAAACCGTCACGCGCCCCGGGCTCGTCGCGAACACGATGGCTATCCCATCGGCATCGGCATCATGTTCTGGGTCATGTTGTACATGATCCAAATCGAGCCGACGAGGATCAGAAAGACGATGAGAACGCCAAACGCGAGCGCGAGCACGTTGTTGACGTTGTCCGGGCCGGTCGTGATGTGCAGGAAGAAGACGAGGTGAACGCCGATCTGAGCGATCGCCAGCACCACAAGCGCGATCGGAATGCTCGGGCGCCAAACCAGATAGGTGCCGGCGATGAAGAAAGACACGGCCGTGAGCAGGACTGCAAGCCCAAGGCCGATGAGATAGCCAATGACGCCTTCCGCGATTTCGTGGCGCGCCGCAGGTTCGTCGCCGGGCGCATGATCGGCGCCATGCAGCGGTTCGTAGTCGTCCATCGAGCTCATGCGCCTGCTCCGAAGAGGTAGACAACCGTGAAGATCGCGACCCAGATGATGTCGAGCGTGTGCCAGAACAGCGCAAAGCAGAGGACGCGACGCAGAATGTCGGCGCGATAGCCCTTGGCGAAGACCTGCGCGATCATTGTCAGGAGCCACAATGTCCCGAGCGTGACGTGAAGGCCGTGGCAGCCGACGAGGGTGAAAAAGGCCGAGAGAAAGGCGCTGCGCGTTGGGCCCGCGCCCTGCTCGATCATGCCGACGAATTCGTGAATCTCGATGCCCAGGAAGCCAAGGCCGAGCACGCAGGTCGCGGCCATGCCGCCGTAATACATGAGTCCGTTGTGGGCTCTGGCTCCGATGGCGGCCAAGCCGCAGGTGAAGCTTGAAAGCAGGAGACACGCCGTTTCGATCGCGACATTGTGCAGATCGAACAGATCCCTGCCGCTCGGCCCGCCCGCGGTCTCGTTGACCAGCACCGCATAGGTGGCGAAGAACGCCGAGAACATCACGATGTCGCTGAGCAGGAAGATCCAGAAGCCGTAGCCGACAATGATGCGCTTCGAGGCGGAGCTTGTGTGGTCGAAAATCGCCGCGGGGCGGCCGTGGGCCCCCTCGCGCCGACCGTCGCCGTAGTCCGCGCCTGCCTGGAAGGCCGTCATGACAGGGCCTCCGCGGCTGCGAGCGCCTCGCCCCGCGCGCGCCTGTTGGCGCGATCGATGCGCGCCACCTCCTCGGCGGGGATCTCGTATTCAGTGCGGTCGCGCCAGGCGAAGACGACAAAGGTTGCGAACGCGCCAACGAGGCTGACGATGACCAGCCACCAGATCTGCCAGATCATGCCGAACCCGGCGAAGGTGGCGAAGAACGCGCACACGAAACCGGTCGCGCTGTTTCGCGGCATCTCGATCGGCTTGTAGACCGGTTCTGGTCTGACGCCCCCTCCCCGCCCCGCGTGGGCGGTGCGCCAGTAGTCGTCGACGCTCTCCACCTGAGGCAGCACCGCGAAATTGAATGCCGGCGGCGGCGAGGCCGTCGACCATTCGAGCGTGCGGCCCATCCAGGGATCCCCGGTCGGGTCGCGCAGTTGTTCGCGATCGCGGATGCTGGTGACGAGTTGCACCGCCTGGCAGACAATGCCGGCGAGGATGACCAGCGCGCCGACCGCCGCGACGAGAAGCCAGGGCCGCCATTCCGGTACGTCGTAGTGCTGCATCCGCCGGGTCATGCCCATGAGCCCCACGACATAGAGCGGCACGAACGCGACGTAGAAGCCGACGAACCAGCACCAGAACGCGGCCTTGCCCCAGCCTTCGTGCAGGCGGAAGCCGAACGCTTTCGGGAACCAGTAGGTGTAGGCCGCGAACATCCCGAACACGCACGCCGCCAATGATCACATTGTGGAAATGCGCGACCAGGAACAGGCTGTTGTGCAGCATGAAATCCGCCGGCGGAACCGCGACCAGCACACCCGTCAGCCCGCCGATGACGAAGGTCACCATGAAGCCGATCGACCACAGCATCGGCGTCGCAAAGACGATCCGGCCGCCATACATGGTGAACAGCCAGTTGTAGACCTTGACGCCCGTCGGCACCGCGATGACCATCGAGGCGATGCCGAACATCGCGTTGACGGTCGCCCCGGCCCCCATGGTGAAGAAATGATGCAGCCACACCATGAAGGAAATGACGCAGATCGCCATCGTGGCGAGCACCATCGAGCGGTAGCCGAACAAAGGCTTGCGCGAGAAGGTCGCAACCACTTCCGAGAACACCCCGAACGCCGGCAGGATGAGGATATAAACCTCCGGGTGGCCCCACACCCAGATGAGGTTCATGAACATCATCATGTTGCCGCCGCCCTCGTTGGTGAAGAAGTGGAAGCCGAGGTAGCGGTCGAGCGTCAGCATCGCGAGCGTCGCGGTGAGAACCGGAAAGGCGGCGACGATGATCAGATTGGAGGCGAGCGCGGTCCAGGTGAAAATCGGCATGCGCATGTAGGTCATGCCTGGAGCGTGGATTTTCAGAATGGTGGTGACGAAATTGACCCCGGTCATGAGCGTTCCGACGCCGGAAATCTGGATCGCCCATAAGTAATAATCGACCCCGACGCCCGGCGAATAGGTGAGCTCGGAGAGCGGCGGAAACGGCAGCCAGCCGGTGCGGGCGAACTCGCCCACCACCAGCGAGATGTTGACCAGAAGCGCGCCGGTTGCGGTGAGCCAGAAACTGACCGAATTGAGCGTCGGAAAGGCGACGTCGCGCACGCCGAGCTGGAGCGGCACGACAAAGTTCATGAACCCGATCACGAACGGCATGGCGACGAAAAAAATCATGATCGTGCCATGGGCGGAAAAGATCTGGTTGTAATGCTCCGGCGGCAGATAGCCCTGGCGACTGGAACGCGATCGCCTGCTGCGAGCGCATCATGATCGCGTCGATGAAGCCGCGTAGCAGCATCACCGAGCCCGAGGGTGATGTACATGACGCCGATCCGCTTGTGGTCGACGCTGGTGACCCATTCGCTCCAAAGATAGGGAATCCAGCCCTTGATCGTGATGAAGGCGAGCACGCCGATAATCACCACGATGACGAAGGCGCCCGCGAACAGGGGAATCGGCTGGTCGAAGGGAACGGCGCCCCAGGTCAGCTTGCCAAACATCTTACTTCCTCATCCACGCGGCGGCGCCCGGATTGGTCTCGGCGATCGGGCCCGGTCCAGGCGGCAACGTCTGATCCAGGATCTTCTGAAACAATCCGTCGGCGACCGTCTTGAACGTGAACGGCTTCGGCTCGACGCTTTGCTTGGACAGTTCGATATAGCGCGCCGGCGTGAGGTCCTCCCCCTTCACCCGCGTCTCGCCAAGCCACTCGTAGAATTCCGCCGAGGTTTTCGCCACGACCTCAAAATGCATGTCGGCGAATCCGTCGCCGCTGATCTGGGTGGCGAGCCCGCGAAACGTTCCGGGATCATCGCGCGGAGAGGAAAAGCTGCGTGCGCATGCGATTCATGGTGTAGATCATGCTGCCGAGCTGGGGAGTGAAGAAAGCGGTCATCACGCTTCCCGAGGTCAGCGAAAAGTGGATCGGAACGCCCGCGGGGATCACCAGGCGATTGACGCTGGCGACGTGCTGATCGGGATAGATGAACAGCCATTTCCAGTCGAGCGACACGACCTGAACGTTGAGCGGCTCCTCCGTCGACTCGATCGGCTTCGCCGGATCGAGATCATGCGACCCGATCCACGCGACGCCGCCCAGAAGCATGATCGTCAGGAGCGGGATCGCCCAGACGATCAATTCGAGCGAACCCGAGTATTCAAAGTCGGGCAGATATTGCGCCCGGGTGTTGGAAGCTCGAAACCACCACGCGACGGCGAGCGTGGCGACGACCGTCGGGATCACGATCGCGAGCATGATCGCGACCGAATCGATCAGGATTTGCAGGTTAGCGTCGGCGATCGGGCCCTTCGGATCGAGCACGCCCAGATCGCAGCCGCTGAGAAGCAGGGCGCTCCCCAACGGCGCCAGTTTCAAAAATCTTCGGCCCCTACCCATGAGGATCATGGCCCGCCCCGCCCGTCTGACTCCGCGCCCAGGTTCCCGGACATGTCGAGGTCCCCGGATGAGCCGAAACTCATGTCGATCCACAACAGCGCCAAAGCCGCCCGACTGAAACCGCAAACTGCTTCGCGACGATGAGGCAGCATGACACGGGGAAAGGCCCAGGATCAACCTTGGCGATTCACACAGCCATGGACGCCGCGCGATTTGCCCGACGCCTATAACCTGACGCGGCCGGGCGTAGATTGATCTCGCGCAAACAGTTCGCCTTACGTCCGTCCTTTTCCTATACCAGCCTGCCTGAAGGTCTCGCGCCACTCACGCGGGCTGCGGCGAGGAAATGCTTCGGAGGGCGCAATGGCTGAAAATGAGGCTCAACCGGCGGGCCCGGATCTTGCGCTTGGAATTTCCGCGGCTGACCTGCGCGATGGCGGCAAGCTCGTCGGCCATGTGGGGAAAGAGCCTGTGCTGCTCGTGCGTTGCGGCGCGGGCGTGTTCGCCATCGGCGCCCAGTGCACCCACTATAGCGGCCCGCTGGCGGAAGGGCTCGTCGTCGACGGCGCGGTGCGGTGTCCGTGGCATCACGCCTGCTTCGATATGCGCACCGGCGAAGCGTTGCGCGCGCCCGCCTTGAGTCCAGTCGATACCTGGCGGGTCGAGCAGCGCGACGGCAAGATCGTGGTGCGGGAGAAGCGCGCTCAGCCCCGGACGGCATCGCGGATCAAGGCTGACGCTCCGAAGAGGATCGTGATCGTCGGCGGCGGGGCGGCGGGCTTCGCCGCGGCCGAGATGCTGCGGCGGCGGAAATACGAGGGCGAAATCGTCATGCTGAGCAGCGACGATGCGCCTCCCGTCGACCGCCCGAACCTGTCGAAGGATTATCTCGCCGGCAGCGCGCCGGAGGAATGGCTGCCGCTGCGCAATTCGAGCTTCTATGCCGACAACGCCATCGATCTGCGTCTCAATACGACCGTCGCAGCGATCGACGCCAAAGCGCGTGAAGTCTCGCTTTCAACCGGAGACAAGGTTCCCTTCGACCGCCTGCTTCTCGCGACCGGCGCCGAGCCCGTGTCGCCGTCCATTCCTGGCGCCAGGCCCTCCGACGCGCTCACGCTTCGTTCGCTCAAGGACTGCCGGACGATCATCGAGCGGGCGAAGACGGCGCGGCGAGCGATTGTCCTCGGCGCGAGCTTCATCGGCCTCGAAGTCGCGGCCTCGCTCCGCGCGCGCGACATCGAGGTTCATGTCGTCGCGCCGGAAGAGCGGCCAATGGAGAAAATTCTGGGCCCGGATTTCAGCCGCTTGGTCCAGGCGATTCACGAAGAGCACGGCGTCGTCTTCCATTTGCCGCAACATTGCGCGCGGCCTCGATGGCAAGCGCATGACGCTGAGCGACGGAAGCGCTCTCGAGGCCGACCTCATCGTCGCGGGCTTGGGCGTGCGGCCGCGCATCGGCCTCGCCGAGGCGGCCGGCCTTAAGATCGACCGCGGCGTCGCGGTCGACGCCTTTCTCGAAACGAGCGCGCCCGGAATCTTCGCCGCAGGCGACATCGCGCGGTGGCCGGATCGGCTCACGAGCGCGGCCATCCGGGTCGAGCATTGGGTCGTCGCCGAACGGCAGGGACAGGCGGCCGCCCTCAACATGCTGGGCGAGCGCCAACCGTTCGACGCCATTCCGTTCTTCTGGAGCCAGCACTACGACGTTCCGATCAATTACGTCGGCCATGCCGAGAGCTGGGACGAGGTCGCCGTCGAGGGCGACATCGCCAACAAGGATGGCCTCGTGCGCATGCGCCGCGCCGGGCGCACGCTCGCGGTCGCCTCGGTCTTTCGCGATTCCGACAGCCTCGAGGCGGAGGTCAGCCTGGAGCGGGAGGCCGCGGCCTGACGAGGCCCCTGCGCATTGCTCCGGCGGCGAGGCTCGATTAACGCAAGAGGCATGGACTCTTCCTGCGCCTCGCTCGCCGCGCTCGCCGACGACATCCGCGTTTGCCGCGTCTGTCGCGACGCGCCCCGGCGCGGGGCGCCCCTGCCCCACGAGCCGCGGCCCGTCTTCCAGGTCTCCACCGCCGCGCGGCTCTGCATCGCCGGTCAGGCGCCGGGCGTCCGGGTCCATGCCTCCGGACGTCCCTATACCGACCCGTCGGGCGTGCGGCTGCGAGACTGGCTCGGGATCGGCGAAGAGGTCTTCTACGATCCCGAGAAGGTGGCGATCGTTTCGATGGGGTTCTGTTTCCCCGGGCTCGACGCCAAGGGGGGCGACCTGCCTCCGCGCCGCGAATGCGCCGAATTGTGGCGCGAGCGGCTGTTTGCGCTCATGCCCAATCTGGAACTCGTTCTGCTTGTCGGCCAGTACGCCCAGAAATGGCATCTCGGCCCGGAAGCTGTCGCCAAAGGCCTGACCGACACAGTCGGCAAATGGCGCGACGTCTATCGGCCGGGCGACCACCCGCGCCTGATCCCCCTGCCCCATCCCTCCTGGCGCAACAACGCCTGGCTCAAGCGCCATCCCTGGTTCGAAACGGAGCTATTGCCGGTCTTGAGGGCGGCGACGGCTCGGGCCGTGGCGCCGCGGAGGAGAGAAGCGTGAGCGGTCGCGGTCGGGGCGCCTATATGAGCAGTCTGCCGGTTGATCCACAACCCGGGATGGTCCAGCGAGAGCAGCGGATGACTGAATGCGTTGACCTCCGGGACTTTGTCGACCGCCATCGTCGCCTCTTCGTCCTGACCGGGGCCGGATGCAGCACGAGTTCGGGCATTCCCGACTACCGCGACGTCGAGGGCCAATGGAAGCGCCCGCAGCCGGTGACTTTTCAGGCTTTCATGGGCGAGGACAAGACGCGCCGGCGCTATTGGGCGCGCAGTCTCATCGGCTGGCGGCGCATAAGTCAGGCCAAGCCGAACGACGCGCACCGCGCTTTGGCCCGGCTCGAGCGAAACGGCCAGATCGAGGTCATTCTCACCCAGAATGTCGACCGGCTGCATCAGGCGGCCGGCAGCGCGCGGGTGATCGACCTGCATGGGCGGATCGATCTTGTCCGCTGCATGAATTGCGGACGGAGATCGCCGCGCGAGGAGTTCCAGGACGAGCTCGGCCGGCTCAACGCCGGCTGGCTCGACCTCGACGCAGGCCAGGCCCCGGACGGCGACGCCGACCTGGAAGAAGCGGACTTTTCTTCCTTCGTCACGCCGCCCTGCCGGGCGTGCGGCGGCGTGCTCAAGCCGGACGTCGTGTTTTTCGGCGAGAACGTTCCCCGCGACCGGGTCGATCGGGCGTCGCGCCATCTCGATGAAGCCGACGCGATGCTGATCGTCGGCTCTTCCCTCATGGTCTTTTCCGGCTTCCGCTTCGCGCAGCAGGCGGCGGCCTCAGGAAAGCCGCTGGCCGCGATCAATCTTGGCCGGACCCGCGCCGATGGGCTGCTCACGCTGAAGACGGAGCAGGCTTGCGAGAAGGCCCTGGCTTTCCTGTTGTGACCGCGGAGCCGGGCAAGAGGCGTCAGGCTCGGTCAAGCCTGCTCGCGTAGAACCGGCCCGCGAAGCCTGGGGAACGATGCCCGATGCGCCCGATCTATGCCGCAATTGCCCTCACCTGCCTTGTCGGCGCCGCCGCCGCGCAGCAGCCGCCGGCGCCCGGCCCCGAGGTCACTCTCCCCTATTCGGCTTGCGGGACCATGGCCCCGCTCAGGACGAATCTGACCGCGACGCCCGACCCCTCGCTGAAGAGCGACGCCATTCTCCACAGGCTCGGCGTCCGCTGCGTCGGCGCCCGCACGGCCCCGGTTCGCGCCCGCTATTGAAGAAACGGCGCGGCGGCTCCAGGCAGCCGAAAAAAAGCGGCCGCCCGGAGGCGGCCAAGGAGCGTCGATCAAACGCATTGTTGTCAGCGCCGGTCAGCGCAGGATTGCCGAGGTCACCGGCCAGGTCAGCGAAACGCTGATGATCAGTCCGACCGCCGCCAGAGCGGCCAGCCGCATCTTCGCCCGCGCGCTCTCCGGCAACGCGGCGATCATCAGAACCGCAAACACGAGGACAAGGAAGCCGGCGGGGAGGTTCGCGACCGAGGGGTGAAGCACCGCATAGACGAAGTCGCCGAGGGTCGAGCCGATCTGATCCAATCCATCCATGGATTTGCTCCTTTAAGAGCCGTCGACGTGTTATCCCACGATTCCGCGATCCCACGAAGAAACTCTTAAGAGTAACCTTTACTGGCAGACCTTTACTTAACGAGACATCGAGGGCCCATGGCGGCGCCGCGAGGCAAACTCCGCAGCGAGCCGCGCATGTCGGGAAAATGCGATTGACAACCTCCCCGGGTGCTGGCGCATTGCCGCTCTCGTCCTTAATGGGGAGCGCTCAAGGCCCGGCGCCGCCGCGGCTCCGGAGATTCCGTCGATGCGCATCGAGCCCGTGTTTCTGTTCGATCTCGACGGCACGCTGGTGGACAGCGTCTACCAGCACGTGCTGGCGTGGAAGGAGGCGCTCGACCGCGAAGGCGTCGAGCTCTCGGTCTGGCGGATCCATCGCAAGATCGGCATGAGCGGCGGCCTGTTCACCAACCAGCTCAAACGCGAGACCGGAGTGGATCTCAGCGAGGATCGGCTCGATCGCCTGCGTCGGTTGCACGCGGAAGCCTATCGCCGCATGTCGGACTCCATTCGCCCGCTGCCGGGCGCGCGCGAGCTTCTCGCCTTTCTCACCGGCGCGGGTCTCAAATGGGCGATCGCCACCAGCGGCCGAATGGAGACGGCGGCGGTCAATCTCAAGGCGCTCGGCGTCGATCCCGATCGAACGCCGGTCGTGACGCGCGATCAGGTGAAATACGCCAAGCCCGATCCCGACCTGTTCCTCGCCGCCGCGGCGCGCCTGAACGCCCCGATCGAGACCGCGGTCGTGATCGGGGACAGCATCTGGGACATGCTGGCGGCGGCGCGCTGCCGCGCGCTCGGCGTCGGGCTCCTGTGCGGCGGCTATGGAGCGACCGAATTGCAGCAGGCCACCGCCTTCCGCGTCTACGAGGACCCCGCCGATCTGCTCGTCCACATCGACGAACTCGGCGGACGCCGGTGAACGACCCCGCAAGCCTCAAGGCGCCGCGCGCTGGCTGAGCCCTTCCATCGTCTTCACGAATTGCGCGGCGATCGGGTCTCTGAAGACGTGCCGGCCGCCGGCGACGACTTTCAATCCGCCGCTGAAGACGCAATCGATGAGCGCATGGCCGACCGAGAAGATCCAGGCGTCGAGGATCTGAGTCGTCGATCTTGCCCGCGAGGGTCGGATGATCGGCGTCGAAAGGTCAGAAGGTCCGCCGCGGCGCCGTGCGCGAGCCTGCCCGACTTCCGCTCCAGCGCCTGCCGCCGCCAGACCAGATCGCCTCGAGCATCGTCCGCCCGCATGACGCCCCCGGCGGAGCGCAGACGTTGCGCGCCCGCGCGCGCAGCCTCTGCGCATATTCGAGCTGGCGCAACTCGGACGCCGCGCCAACCGAGACATTGGAATCTGTGCCGACGCCATAGCGTCCGCCGTCGCGGATGTAGTCCGCGGCGTTGAAGATTCCGTCGCCGAGATTGGCCTCCGTCACCGGACATAGGCCTGCGACCGCGCCCGACCGCGCGAGGTCCCGCGTCTCTCCTTCGTCCATGTGGGTCGCGTGAACGAGGCACCAGTTCTCGCCGACGCCCGCATGGTCGAGGAGCCAGCGCACCGGCCGCGCGCCCAGCGCGGCGACGCAGTCTTCGACTTCCTTGATCTGCTCGGCGGCGTGGATGTGGATCGGGCGGCCGTCCGCGAGGGGGATGAGCTCGGCCAGTTCTTCGGGCGTCACGGCGCGAAGGCTGTGCGGCGCGATCCCGATCGTCTGTCCGGCGTCGCGCTTGATGATCCCCCGGCAAGCATCGACGAGACGCGCGTAGGACTTGAGGTCGGTGACGAACCGTCTCTGCTCCGGCAGGGGCTTCGCGCCCCCGAATGTCGAATGGGCGTAGAACACCGGCAGCAGAGTGATTCCGATGCCGGCGCGCCCGGCCGCGGCGAGGACGCGGGCGGCCATTTCCGCCGGATCCTCATAAGGCTTCCCGTCGGGCGCGTTGTGGAGATAGTGAAACTCGGCGACGGCCGCGAAGCCGGCCTCCAACATCTCGACATAGAGCTGCGCGGCGACCGCCTCCACCTCCTCCGGCGACATCATCAGCGCGAACCGGTACATGGTCTCGCGCCAGGTCCAGAACGTGTCCTCGCCCTTGCTCCTCACTTCCGCGAGGCCGGCCATCGCGCGCTGGAAGGCGTGGCTGTGCAGGTTCACGGCCGCCGGCGCCATGATCGCGTGGCGCTCGTCGCCCTCCTCGGCCGACGCTCCGGTCTGTACGGCGGCGATCGCGCCACCTTCGATCGTGACCCGTACGTCGGACTTCCAGCCCTCGGGCGTCAGCGCTCTTGCGGCATGAAGGATGGGCAAAGGCGGCCTCTGCTTCTTGCGATCGGCCTTGGCCCGCTGGCCGCTTGCCTTTCGATCGGTTAGGTCTAAGCCGTTAGGCGCAATGGTTCAAACAAACGACCACGACCGTCCCGACACGGTCTGGCGCAACGCCCGCCTCGCGACCCTCGTCGAGGGGCGCCCGGACTCGGGATCGTCGAGTCCGGCGCGGTCGCCGCGCGCGAGGGACGGATCGTCTTCGCGGGGCCGGAAGATGAGCTTCCAACCGCCGCGCGCGGCGCCGGCCGGCTCGTCGATTGCGAAGGCCGCTGGATCACCCCCGCCCTCATCGACTGTCATACCCACCTCGTCTACGGGGGCGATCGCGCCCATGAATTCGAGCTGAGACTCGCGGGCGCGACCTACGAACAGATCGCTCGCGAAGGCGGCGGCATTCTCTCGACCGTCCGCGCGACCCGCGCCGCGAGCGAAGACGAACTCACCGCCTCGGCCTTGCGGAGACTGGATGCGCTGATCGCCGAAGGCGTGGGGACGGTCGAAGTCAAATCCGGCTATGGACTCGACCTCGAAGCCGAGCGCAGGTCGCTCCGGGTCGCGCGCCGGCTTGGCCAGGAGCGCGATGTTGCGATCCGCGCGACCTTCCTCGGCGCGCATGCGTTGCCGCCGGAATTCATGGGCAAGCGCGACGCCTATGTCGCGTCGGTCGCCGACGACGATGATCCCCGCGCTCGCGAGCGAAGGCCTGATCGACGCGGTCGACGGATTTTGCGAGCGGATAGCATTCACCCGCGACGAGATCGCTCGCGTGTTCGCCGCCGCGAGGCGCGCCGGGCTTCCGGTCAAGCTGCACGCCGACCAATTGTCGAACTTAGGCGGCGCCGCGCTCGCCGCCAAGTTCGGCGCGCTGTCCGCCGATCATCTCGAATATGCCGACGAACAGGGCCTCGCCGCAATGGCGAAGGCGGGCGTCGTCGCGGTGCTGCTGCCCGGCGCGTATTATGTGCTGCGTGAGCGAAAGGCGCCGCCGGTCGAGCTTATGCGTGAAGCTGGCCTGGCGATGGCGGTCGCGACCGACTCCAATCCCGGCACTTCGCCCATGACTTCGCTTCTGCTCGCGCTCAACATGGCGGCGACCCTGTTCGGGCTCACCGTCGACGAATGCCTCATCGGCGCGACGCGCAACGCCGCGCGCGCGCTCGGCCTCGCCGGCGAGATCGGAACGCTCGAAGCCGGCAAATGGGCCGATCTCGCGATCTGGGACATCGAGCGCCCCGCCGAGCTTGTCTACCGGCTCGGCTTCAACCCGCTGCACAAGCGCGTCTGGAGGGGACGATGACCGTCGTCATCCGCCCGGGTGAAGCCTCGCTCGCTGACTGGCGTGCGGTTCTGAATGGCGCGCCGGTCGCCGTCGACCCGTCATGCGGCGCGCGCGTGGCCGCGAGCGCGGCGACGGTCGAGCGGATTCTCGCTCGCGGCGAGCCGGTCTATGGCGTCAACACCGGCTTCGGCAAACTGGCGAGCGTGCGCATCGCGGCTGAAGACCTCGCTCAGCTTCAGCGCAACATCGTGCTCTCGCACGCGGCCGGCGTCGGTGAGCCGGCGCCCGTCGCGACGACAAGGCTCATGATGGCGCTGAAGCTCGGCAGCCTCGCCCAGGGCGCCTCGGGCGTGCAGCCGGGGACGCTCGAATTCATCGAGGCCATGCTCGCGCGCGGGGTCGACTCCGGTCATCCCGTCGCAAGGATCGGTCGGCGCGTCAGGCGATCTCGCGCCGCTCGCCCATATGGCCGCGGCGATGATCGGCGTGGGCGAAGCGCGCATCGGCGATCGCGTCATGCCCGCTGAAGCGGCGCTCGCCGAAGTCGGGCTTAAGCCGATCGCGCTTCAGCCCAAGGAGGGGCTGGCGCTGCTCAACGGCACGCAATTCTCGACCGCCAATGCGCTCGCGGGCTTGTTCATGTCCGAGACTGCGTTCCGCTCCGCCCTGGCGACCGGCGCGCTCTCGACCGATGGCGCGCGCGGCTCGGATGCGCCGTTCGACCCGCGCATCCATGCGCTCAGGCGCCATCGAGGCCAGATCGAAGTCGCCGCGGCTCTGCGCGCGCTTCTTGAGGGAAGCGCCATCCGCGCTTCGCACCTGATCGGAGACGAGCGGGTGCAGGATCCCTATTGCCTGCGCTGCCAGCCGCAGGTGATGGGCGCCTGCCTCGATCTCTTGCGCAACGCGGCCGCCACGCTCGCCGCCGAGGCCAACGCGGTTTCCGACAATCCGCTGATCTTCGCCGACAGCGGCGAAGCGCTTTCCGGCGGCAACTTTCATGGGGAGCCGGTCGCCTTCGCGGCCGACACCATCGCGCTTGCGATCTGCGAGATCGGTTCGCTCGCCGAGCGCCGGATCGCGCTTCTTGTCGATCCGGCTCTTATCGGGCCTGCCGGCGTTTCTCACTCCGAAGCCCGGCCTGAACTCAGGATTCATGATCGGCCAGGTCACCGCCGCGGCGCTTACGGCGGAGAACAAGACCCGCGCTTTTCCGGCGAGCGTCGATTCGATCCCGACCTCCGCCAACCAGGAAGATCACGTGTCGATGGCCGCTCATGCCGCAACGCGCCTCAAGCCCATGGCCGAGAACGCCCTTTCGATCATCGGCATCGAACTCATCGCGGCCGCGCAGGCCTGCGACTTCCATGCGCCGCTTCTTTCGAGCGCGCCGCTCGAAGCCCTGCGCGCCATCGTGCGCCGCGAGGTTCCCCATCTCGACGACGACCGCTACTTTCATCCTGACATCGCCGCGGCGACGAGCCTCGTGCGAGAGCGGCGCCGCGATCGACGCGGTCGGCGCCGTCGCGCTGCCTTCGCTCGAGAGACCCGCGCGATGAGCGACGAGAGTCCCGACTGGCTCGTCGTCGAGCGCCGGGACGCGCCGCTCATCGTCAGCATTCCGCACGCCGGGACAGACTTCCTCGACTTCGAGCCGGCTTTCGTCAGTCCGTGGCTCGCCCGCAAGGACGCGGACTGGCGGCTCGACGAACTCTACGATTTCGCCGGCTCGCTCGGGGCGACGCTCGTGCGCACGAAACTTTCGCGCTCGATCATCGACGTCAATCGCGATCCGAGCGGCGCCTCGCTCTATCCCGGCCAGGCGACGACGGAACTTGTCCCGACCACGACCTTCGACGGCGAGCCGCTCTACCGCGAGGGCCAGGCGCCGGACGCGGGCGAAATCGACAGGCGCCGGCGCCTCTATTTCGATCCCTATCATGCGGCGCTCAGGGCCGAGATCGCGCGGCTTGCGAGAGGCGCCAGCGCGTGGCTGTGTTCGACGCCCACTCGATTCGTTCGGTCATCCCGCGTCTGTTCGAGGGCGAACTGCCTTTGTTCAATCTCGGGACCAATTCGGCGGCGCAAGCTGCAGTCCCGGCGCTGCGCGAGACGGTCGGCGCCCTGCTCGCCGCGAGCGGGCAAACATCCGTCATCGACGGGCGCTTCAAGGGCGGGTGGATCACCCGCGCCTTCGGGCGCCCGGGCGAGGGCGTCGAGGCCGTCCAGCTCGAACTCGCCTGCCGCGCCTATATGCATCGAGCCCAAGCGGCCCGCGCCCGGCAACTGGCCCTCGCCGCTCGATGAGAAACGCGCGGCGCCGCGCGCGCGACGATCCGGCGCGGCTGGAGACGATGCTCGCGGAATCGCGAGTTCGAGAAGGGCGCGCCTCATGACCGCTTCCCCCGCATCGACAATATGCGCGTCATCCGCGCCCCCCACGGAACCGAGCGCAGCGCCAAGAGCTGGCTCACCGAAGCGCCGATGCGCATGCTGATGAACAATCTCGATCCCGACGTCGCCGAGCGGCCGGGCGAACTGGTCGTCTATGGCGGCATCGGCCGCGCGGCGCGCGACTGGCAGGCGTTCGATCGCATCGTCGCGACGCCTGCGCCGCCTCGAGGGATGAGACGCTGCTGGTCCAGTCCGGCAAGCCGGTCGGCGTGTTCCGCACCCATGCCGACGCGCCGCGCGTGCTGATCGCCAATTCCAATCTCGTGCCGCACTGGGCGACCTGGGACGATTTCAACGAGCTCGATCGCAAGGGGCTCATGATGTACGGGCAGATGACCGCGGGCTCGTGGATCTATATCGGCACGCAGGGCATCGTGCAGGGCACCTACGAGACCTTCGTCGAGATGGGGCGAAGCACTTCGGCGGCGATCTCAAGGGAAAATGGATTCTGACCGCCGGCCTCGGCGGCATGGGCGGCGCGCAGCCGCTCGCCGCGTCGATGGCGGGCGCTTCGCTGCTCGCGGTCGAGTGCCGCCCGTCGAGCATCGAGTTCCGCCTGCGCACGGGCTATGTCGATGTCCAGGCCAAGGACCTCGACGACGCGCTCGCCATCATCGAGCGATCGACGAAGGAGCGCAAAGCGATCTCCGTCGCGCTGCTCGGCAACGCCGGCGAAATCCTGCCCGAACTGGTGCGCCGCGGCGTCAGGCCCGACATCGTCACCGACCAGACCTCCGCGCACGATCCGGTCAACGGCTATCTGCCCAAGGGCTGGACGCCTCGAGCAATGGGAGGAGCGGCGCGCGAGCGATCCCGAAGGGAGTCGCGCGCGCCGCCAAGCCTCGATGGGCGAGCATGTGCGGGCGATGCTCGCCTTCGCGCATGCCGGCGTCCCGACCGTCGACTACGGCAACAACATCCGCCAGATGGCGCTCGAGGAAGGCGTCGAGGACGCGTTCGACTTCCCCGGCTTCGTGCCGGCCTACATCCGGCCCGCTGTTCTGCCGCGGCATCGGGCCGTTCCGCTGGGCCGCGCTCTCGGGCGATCCGGAGGACATCTTCCGCACCGACGCGAAAGTCAAAGAGCTGATGCCCGACAATCCGCATCTGCACACCTGGCTCGACATGGCGCGCGCGCGGATCAAGTTCCAGGGCCTGCCGGCCCGCATCTGCTGGGTGGGCCTCGGCGACCGCCATCGGCTCGGGCTCGCGTTCAACGAAATGGTGGCGTCGGGCGAACTCAAGGCGCCGATCGTCATCGGCCGCGATCATCTCGATTCGGGCTCGGTCGCCTCGCCCAACCGCGAAACCGAAGCGATGAAGGACGGCTCCGACGCCGATCTCCGACTGGCCGCTGCTCAACGCGCTCCTCAATTGCGCCTCGGGCGCGACCTGGGTGTCGCTCCATCATGGCGGCGGCGTCGGCATGGGCTTTTCGCAGCACGCCGGCATGGTGATCGTCGCCGACGGGACGCCGGAAGCCGCGCGGCGCATCGAGCGGGTGTTGTGGAACGATCCGGCGAGCGGCGTCATGCGCCACGCCGACGCGGGCTACGAGACCGCGATCGCCTGCGCGCGCGAGAAGGGCCTCGACCTGCCGAGCCTGGGCTAAAGCCGGAACGAACTTATTCCGCGGGGTGTGCTTGCCGACCGGACCACAACGCACTATCATTGTCCGTTATCAGTTGTTTATTGATTAGATTATAGCGATTGGGAGGCTCGCATGGCAGTCTCGGTCGAGTGGGAAGTGAAGGCGACTGAGTTCATCAACTGCAACTGTTCTTACGGTTGTCCCTGCCAGTTCAACGCGCCGCCCACACACGGCAATTGCCGATACGTCGGCGGATTTCAAATTGAACAGGGGCATTTTGGCGACGTCAAGCTTGACGGTCTTCGCGCCGTGACGATGGCCATCTGGCCCGGGGCGGTCCATGAAGGCAATGGCACCATGCAAGTCGTGATCGACGAGCGCGCCGATGCGCGACAGCGTGACGCGCTTGCAAAAATCCTGACGGGTCAAGAAACCGAAGACATGGCGACTATGTGGTGGGTGTTCAGCGCCATGAGCCCAACCAAGCTGCCGCCGATCTACTCAAAAATCGATCTCGCGGTCGACGTGGACGGCCGATCCGGGCGGTTGGAGGTTCCTGGAGTGGTTTCGTCGAAAGGCGCGCCGATCCGCAATCCTGTGACGGGCGCCGAGCATCGCGTGCGGATCGACTTCCCGCAAAGCTTCGAGTTCAGGCTCGGAGAGATCGGCAGCGGCACGTCGACAATAAGTGGTCCGCTCGCGATGGATCTTAAGGACAGCTGGGGTCTGTTCGCGCGCATCCATCTCAGTCACAAAGGGCGCTTGAACTAGCCGCCCGTCCAGTCATGCTTATCGGTCTCCTGCGCAACGACCGGACGCTCGTTCTTGGCGGGCTCGTGTTTGTCATCGTCCTTTCGTGGGTCTGGCTGCTGACGGGCGCGGACTCAAGATGGACGAGATGGACATGGGCGGCGGCCAGATCATGTTGATGGCGCCGCCCTGGACCCTCCAATACGCCGCGATGATCCTTCTCATGTGGATCATCATGATGGCGGCGATGATGCTGCCCAGCGCCGCTCCCGCCGTTCTGCTAGTGATCGCGCTCACCAAGCAGCGTGGCGAACGCAATGCGGCTTCCGCGAGCGCAATGTTCGCGCTTGGCTACGTGGGGGTTTGGGCCGCGTTCAGTCTTGCCGCGACAGGACTTCAATGGGCTCTTGACAGGGCCGGATTGCTTTCGGTGACCATGGCCAGCGGGAGCGTTGTCCTCGCGGCTTTGCTGTTGTTTGCCGCAGGCCTTTATCAGTTGACCCCCTTGAAGCAGGCGTGTCTGCAACATTGTCGGTCGCCAACGGCGTTCCTCACACGACATTGGCGGCGTGGCCGTCTCGGCCCGATGCGCGCCGGCGCATGGCACGGGGCGTACTGCCTCGGATGCTGCTGGATGCTGATGGCGCTCTTGTTCGTCGGCGGCTTGATGAACATGCTTTGGATCGCAGGACTCGCGCTTCTGGTTCTGGTCGAGAAGCTGACGCCCCTTGGTCCTCGCTTAAGCCAGCTCGCGGGCGTCGGCCTGATTGGCTGGGGCGCGTTCCTTCTGATCCATTGAGCGCCAGGCGCTTCGCCGACCTGGCCCCTTGGCCGTTCGCATTGTCTCGGCCGCCGGGGCGCCCGAGACCGTCAGCCTCGTAGCGCCTGGTCGAGATCGGCGATGAGAGGGCGACGGTAGGGGCTTCGCGATTAGCCGCGGACATTGGCTCCGCCGCTCATCGCAGCCTTCCCGTATAGTCCGTCGAAATACGGGCGTTCTTCCGAACGCGCTATGCGGGGAGAAGGGGCACGCCAGCAGCCGACATCGTGGCGCATTCGCGCGCCCGGCATTGTCGCCGGGGTTCTCCCCGCGGTCAGACGAGCCGGACCGGCCCGGGATATCGGGCGACGACGGGATTGCCGGTGACGAGGGTCAGCCCCTCGACCGTCGCCTGCGCGATCAGCATGCGGTCGAACGGGTCCTTGTGAATGAGGGGCAGGTTGGCCAGCGCGGCCGCGTGGGCGCCGGTCGCCGCGATCTCGCTGTAGCCGTTGTCGAACAGGCGTTTGCGGACCGAGCCGACGTCAACCCGAAAATCGTCGCGCCTCAGGCTGGCCTTGATCGCGATTTCCCACAGGCTCGCGGCGCTGAAAGCGAGGTCATGCGACGGGTCGCCAATAAACTCCCGGGCGGCGCTGGAAAGCCTCCTGCTCTCCGCAATAGCCCAGAGAAGGATATGGGTGTCGAGCAAAAGCCTCACGCATCGAGCCCGAACATCGCTTCGATCTCGGCCTGCCCCATCGTGTCGAAATCGTCTGGGACGGTGAACTCTCCCGCCATGAAATCGAACCGTTTCGGCGCGGCGGGCGCATCGAGCGGAACCACCTTGACCAGCGGCTTGCCCGGCCTTGGCGATGATGAATGGCTCGCCCTTCGCGGCGGCGTCGACGAGCCGCGAGAGTTGGGTCTTGGCTTGGTGGATATTGACGGTTCGCATCGGACTAAGTCCATCGGATCTAGTTCAACGATAGTCCGACGCCCGGCCGCCGTCAACCCGCGTCTTCGAGCGCCGGATTTTGAGGTGCGGAACTAAACGGGGTCTCAACACACTGAAAACGTTAGGCGGCGCCGGTAAACTTGCTGCTGGGCGAGAAAAAGGGGCATGGGGCCGCTCTCCTTGAGGCGACCTTCGAGCGGCTCCGCCCAGGGCCGGAACCTTACCCTCTCAGCGCCTGGTCGAGATCGGCGATGAGATCGTCCGGATTCTCGATTCCGACCGAGAGGCGGATCAGCGCCGGCGTGATGCCGAGGCGGATTTGCTCGTCAGGCGCAATGTCGGAATGGGTCATGGCCGCCGGATGCGAAGCGAGCGTCTCGGTTCCGCCGAGGCTTACGGCGAGCTTGATCACCTCGAGTCGGTCGAGAACCGCAAACGCTTCGGCTTCGCCGCCTTTGACCTCGAAAGAGAAGGTCGAGCCCGCCCCGTCGCACTGGCGTTCAAAGACCGGCCGATCCGGATGGTCTTTAGGCAGGAAGCCCAGATACCAGACGGCTGCGATCCGCTGGTGGCCGCGCAGAAAATCCGCGACCTTGCGCGCGCCCTCGGCAGCGGCGGTCATCCTGAGCTTCAGCGTTTCGAGCGAGCGCATCAAGAGCCAGCCGGTATTGGGATCGCACATCGTGCCGAGGATCGTGCGCATGCCCCGGATCGGCTCGAGCGCCTCAGCGCTTCCCGAGCAGCCGCCCGCGATCAGATCGGAATGGCCGCCGACATATTTGGTGAGCGACGTCACCACCAGATCGGCGCCGTGGGCGATCGGCGTCTGAAAGAGGGGTCCGAGGAACGTATTGTCGACGATCACCACCGGGCGCTTTCCGCCCTCGCGCTCAAGGTCGTCAGCAAGCTCTCTCGCGCGGGCGATGTCGACGAGGCCGTTGGTCGGATTGGCCGGCGTCTCGAGATAGAGCGCCACGATCGTCCCCTCGCCGCGCGCCCGGTTCACGGCCTCCTCCATCGCAGCGCTCCCGCCCTCGGCCGGAAAGCCGACCGTGGCCACGCCGAACTGCGGCAGGATCCTGTTCAGGAGAAAATCCGTTCCGCCATAGACCGGGCCGGAATAGACGATGATCGAGCCGGGCCGCGCGTAAGCCCAGAGGGTCGTCGAAATCGCCGCCATGCCCGAGGCGAATGTCAGATTGGCCTCCGCCTCGTCCCAGATCGCCAGCCGGTCCTCGAGCATTTCGAGGTCCGGGTTGTTGATCCGGCTGTAGATGAGGCCGGGCTCCTCGTTCGGCCGCTTCTGGCGCAGGCCATAGGCCAGTTCGAAGAACGCCTTGCCGTCCTCCGCGGTGCGGAAGACGAAGGTCGAGGTGTGAAAGACCGGCGGCTTCAGCGACCGCTCGCTGAGGAACGGATCGTAGCCGTAGCCCATCATCAGCGTTTCCGGCGAAAGGCGCCGGTTGCCGAGGACCCTCTTGCGCCATCGCTGGTCGGCCATGCGTTTCGCCTCCCCGAGCAGCCCGGCGGCCGATCCTGGAGAAGTGTGAAACCGGAAACAGGCGGCCTTGCGGCGGCGCGGGCCTAATCCGGCTTGAGACCAGCCGCGAGTTCGACGGGCGCCCCATGCGGCGTGTTCAGGTAGGCCCGCTCCCACTGCCGCTCGCGCTCCTCGAGCTCGGCGCGGGTGACGGCGCCGTTCTCCGTCAGCACGCGCTCGAGCGCCGCGAGCACGGCTCGATAATAGGTCTCGCGATCGTCCGGCTCGGCGCCAAGCGCCGCGATCTCCGCCCCCAGCGCCTCGGCCCAGCGCGCGGGCGAGACCAAGCCGCGCCGGACGAGAAGATCGGCGAGCGCAAGCGTCTGAGCCTGCCATGGCTCGTCGAACGCGGGCCCGCCGTCGCTGGCCTTGAGAAAGCCGGGCTCAGGCCGGTTCAAGATAGCTCTCCCAGAGGTCGACGAACACCCGGTCGACCCTCCCCTTCGCTTCCGCCCAGAGGTCGGATGAGGCGAAGCTCACCGTATAGAGATGCTCGCCCCGATGTTCGCCGCGCGCCGCCGCATCGGGCAGAACGTGGCCGCCGTGATGAGCGTGGATCACCCCCGCCCTGCCCCGCGCATAGCCGGGCAGGCGCGTATGGCCCGAGCCGCCGTCGAGCCGACATCGCACGCTCTGCCCGGGGGCGAAGCGCGGCGCCGCATTGACCGGCGCCGCGAAACTCCTCGGGTGCTTCACGGAGGCACGCGCGGCGTCCGCCGTTTGCGGCGGACGGCCCGGCTTCGGCGCAAATGTCGAGGCGCCGCTCTTGATCTCGTCGAGCGTGAGATACCCCTCGTCGATGAGTTGGACGACGGCCGTGGTCAGCCATTGATCGTAGTAGGGCCGGGTCAGGTAATCGACCGGGTCAGCGAGCTCGCGGCAATAGCGGAACCAGTCGACCGTCCAGGTCTTCCCCCCTGCTGAAGACTGCTTGATGGCGAAGTCGCGCATCTCCCAGTCGGCATGGATCACCTTGGGGTCGTGCTTGCCCTCGATCGGGCCGAAGCCCTCGCGCCCGCCGAGGTCGTGAACGCCGTCCATCAGGCCCGTCCCCGCTTGGGGACGAGATCGCGCTCCGCGCCGATCATCGAATTGCGGGTGACCAGCCTGGCGAGCGCCGCCTCATCCCAGTCCTCGACGCCCTCGGGCCGCTCGGGCACCACGAGATAGCGCCGCTCCGAGGTCGAATCCCAGACCCGCACCTCGGTCTTCTCGTCGAGCTTGACCCCGAACTCCTCGAGCACGCCCCGCGGATCGCGCACCGCGCGGGCGCGATATTCGTTCGACTTGTACCAGGAGGGCGACAGGCCGAGCAGAGAGAACGGATAGCAGGAACAGAGCGTGCAAACGACGAGGTTGTGCACTTGCCTCGTGTTCTCGACCGCCTGCAAGTGCCCGGTCGCATGGCCGGCGAAGCCGAGTTCGCCGATCGCCGCCGTCCCGTCGGCGAGAAGCCGCGCCTTGAAGGCGGAATCGACCCAGGCGCGGGCGACGACGGCCGCCCCGCGCTTCGGGCCGATCTCGTCGCGATACATTTCGATCCAGGCGTCGACAGCGGCGGGCTCGACGAGCCCCTTTTCCACGAGCAGGCTTTCCAGCGCCTTCGTGCGCAAAGCCGGCTCGGAGGGGAGGAGCGAATGCAAATCGTGGTGAATATGGGAGATCGTCTTCGAGTCGAAGCTCGCCATCGTATGGCTCCTTGCCGAGGAGAACGTATCACGCGCCGGGACGCAGTAAAGACGGCGCGATTCCTCGCGCCGGCGGCCGCCTCGTTCGACGCACCTCCATCCGGGGTTTCCCTCTTGCAAATGGAGAAGGAAGGCGCGCCGATCAGGAGCTCCTCATCGCCGCGAGAACCGCAGCCTCCTCGGCGCTCAAGCCCATCTGACCCGAGGGGTTGGCGCCCTGCGCGGCCTTAAGCACAAGCGCGCCGCTCAGATAGGCGCTGGTGATCGCTGGATGGATGTAAGACTTGCGGCAAACTGCAGCCGTATTCCCCAATGCGGCGGCGACTTTTTTCACCGCCGCGCTCATCATGCGCTTCCCGTGCGTTGCGCTCGTCGCGGGATCGGATGCGGCGAGAAATCGCGCCGTCAGCACCGTACCGGCCCAGGTGCGAAAGTCCTTGGCGGTGACCTCGCCGCCCGAGATCTCCCTGAGGTAGGCGTTGACGTCCCCGGACGAAACGGCGCGCAGTTCCTTCGCTTCGTCGAAATATTGCAGAAGGTCCTGACCAGGCAGTTCCTGGCACGCCCGAATGATCCTCGCGACACGCCGGTCGCGCATGGCGAGCGACCATTGCTTGCCGCTCTTGCCGGTGAACTGGAAACGGACCTCCGAGCCCTCGACCGCGACATGCTCGCATTTGAGGGTGGTGAGCCCATAGCTCTGATTGGCTTTCGCATATTCATCGTTGCCGACGCGGATCAGCGTCGTCTCCAAAAAATTCACGACCGTCGCCAGAACCTTCTCGCGCGGCAGGCCGCGCAGGCTCATATGTTCGGCGACCTTCGTCCGGATGGCCGGCAGCGCCGCGGCGAACTCGATCAAATGGTCGTATTTCGATTGTTCGCGCGCCTCGCGGTAGTCGGCGTGATACTTGTATTGCTTGCGCCCTTTGGCGTCGCGGCCGATCGCTTGGATGTGTCCGTCCGTCGCCGCGCAGATCCTGACGTCCGTCCACGCCGGCGGGATGACGAGCGAGCGGATGCGCTCGAGCGTGCCGGCGTCGACGATCCGCTTGGCCCGCGCATCGAAATAGACGAAGCCCTTGCCTGCGGGTCTGCGTCGGATCGCCAGCGCA
The DNA here is from genome assembly GCA_963742305.1 of uncultured Alphaproteobacteria bacterium. Lineage (GTDB taxonomy): Bacteria > Pseudomonadota > Alphaproteobacteria > Rhizobiales > Beijerinckiaceae > Roseiarcus. The sequence goes on along the minus strand of CAVULN010000028.1, from coordinate 177,098 downwards.
TCGTCGGACACATAGCGCAGGCCAGGCGGTCCCGGCATGGCCGCATCGACGGAAATGCGGACCTCGGAATCGAACATGGAGCGACCCTGATTTCGCCTCGCTCGAACGCGGGACGCGCCCCTTCTGTTCCGCTCGGGGGGTGAGCGCGCCTCAAAAGGCGTTGCGGTCGTGGTAGGTCTGCAGGAACTGCCGCACCCGCGGTTCGGGGCTTTCATGGAACACGCGGCGCGGCGGGCCCTCGTCGATGATGCGCCCCTCGTCGATGAAGGCGATGCGGCCGGCGACATGGGCGGCGAAGCCCATCTCATGAGTGACGACCAGCATCGTCATGCCCTCTGCGGCGAGGCTCTTCATCACCTCCAGCACTTCGCCGACCAGTTCCGGATCGAGCGCGGAGGTCGGCTCGTCGAACAGCATGAGGCGGGGCTGCATCGCCAGCGCCCGGGCGATTGCGACCCGCTGCTGCTGGCCGCCCGAAAGGCGCGACGGATAGGCGTCGGCCTTGGCCGCGAGGCCGACCCTTGTCAGCATCGCCATGGCGCGATCCGCGGCTTCGCGCGTTTGAAGTCCGCGCACCCGGCGGAGCGGCTCGGCGACATTGCCCAGCGCGGTCATGTGCGGCCAGAGATTGAAGTGCTGGAACACCATGCCGATCTCGCGCCGCATCTCGCGCAGGGTTCGCGCGCCCATGCGTCCGCGCGTTCCGTCGGGCTTGTCCTCGTAGCCGATCAGCCGGCCGTCGATGCGAATGGCGCCGGAATCGTAGGGCTCGAGAAAGTTCACGCATCTGAGTAGCGTGCTCTTGCCCGATCCGCTGGGCCCGATCAGGCACACGACGTCGGAATGGCCAACCGTAAGGTCGACCTCGCGCAGCACCTCGTGCGCGCCGAAGCGCTTGCTGACCTTGGCGAGCTCGATCATCGGCGCGCTCACGCGCTTGCTCCCTGATGCGCGAGATAGGCGGTGACCCGGGCTTCGATCCGGGCGCCGAGGCGCGATACGACCTCGACCAGAAGCCAGTAGAAGACCGCCATCCCGAAGATGGCGTCAAAAGCGGTGAACGTCTCCGCCGCCATCGTCTGCACCTGATACATGAGCTCGGGCACGGTGATGATCGACAGCACCACCGTCTCCTTCGACAGGATGATCAGCATGTTGACGATCGCGGGAACGGCGGCGATGAGCGCGCCGGGCAGCATCACCCGCATCATCGTGTCGGCAGGCGTCATGCCGACGCTGACCGCGGCCTCGATCTGGCCCGCCGGCACGGCGGCGAAGCCGGCGCGGAAGATCTCGGCGAAATAGGCGGACGAGTAGAGAGCGAGACCCAGGATGCCCGCCGCGGTCGCGCTGAGCTTGAGCCCGATCGCCGGGCCGCCCGCATAGAGGAGGAAAAGCTGCACCAGGAACGGCGTGCCGCGGAAGATTTCGATGAACGCCCGGATGAGCCAGTTCACGGGGGCGATTCCGAGCCGCCGGACCAGCGTGATCGCAAAGCCAAGCGTCAAGCCAAGCGCGCTGCCCACGGCCCAGCACACGATGGTGACGCCGAAGCCGCTGAGAAGCGATGGCGCATAGTGCCAGAAGAGGCTGAGGCTCATCGCGCGCCGAACTCCCCGAGGCGCCGCTCTGCGAGCGCCCCGAGCCCCGCCAGGCAAAGGTTGATCGCAAGATAGAACAGCCCGCCGCCCAGATAGGCCTCGAGCGGGCGGTAGGTCTGGGTGGCGATGTTCATGCTGGCCCGGGTGAGTTCGCCGATCCCGACCACGGAGACGAGCGAGGACGCCTTGATCAGCAGGATGAATTCGCTGATGAGCGGGGGCGTCGAAATCCTGAGCGCCTGCGGCAGCAGGATGCGCCTCCAGATGTCGAGGCCAGAGAAGCCGAGCGCAGTCGCCGCCTCCCCCTGCCCGCGCGGCACGGCGTTGAGCGCGCCGCGCAGGATCTCCGCCTGAAAGGACGCCGAGGAGAGCGCGAGCGCTCCAACCGCCGCGACGATCGCCGGGACGTCGATCCCGTACTCCGCAAGGAAATAATAGATGAACAGGAGCTGGACCAGCAGCGGGACGCCGCGGAAGACGCTGATGTAGACCGCGCCTGCGCGTCTGAGCCACGGCCGTGGCGAAACGCGAGTTGCGCAGACAGCCGAGCCAATCACAAAGCCGAACACGATGCCGGTGAAGGAGACGGCGATCGTGGTCGCCGCCGCCTGCGTGAGATAGCCGAACGCGTGGAGGATAACCTCAGGTTTCATCGAGGCGGCCCACGAGGAGCCGCCGGCGCGCCCTCCTCGTCGATCGACTGGCCGTCAGATCGACGGCTCAGGCACCGTCTTGGGCAGATCGACCGTCTGGCCGAACCACTCCTTCTGGATGCGAGCCATCGTTCCGTCCTCATCGAGCTTGACGATCGCCGCGTTGATCGCCTCCATGAGCGATTTGTCCTCGAGCCGGCCGACCCAGGAAAAATAAGTCGGCTCGCCGAACGGCGGCGTCACGACGGCGAAAGTGTCCGAGCGCTGCTTGGCGGCGTAAGCCAAATTCGGCAGCGAATTGACCGAAGCGTCGATGCGCCCCGCGGCGAGGTCGGCGTAGGACTGGTTGTTATCGACATATTCCTTGACCTCGACCGGCTTCGGCAGCTTGGCGGCGAAGGCCTTGAGCTGCGCGAGCTGGGACGTGCCCTTCTGGCCGCCGATCGTCTTGCCGGCGATATCCTCGGGCTTCATGATGCTTTTGTCGTCGGCGCGCTTCATCAGCGCCGCGGTCGCGTCGGCGATCGGCACCGTGAAGGCATAGTGCTTCATGCGCTCCTTGGTGATGGTCACCGGCGCGATGCACAGATCGAACTTCTTCGCTTCAAGACCGGGTAGAACGCTGGTCCACGGCAAGTCGAGATACGAGGCCTTGACGCCCATCTCCTTGGCAACCGCATCGATGAGCTCGCGGTCGACGCCTTTGTAGGTTCCGTTGTCGGAGATATCGAACGGCGGGAACTGCATCTCGGTCGCGGTCGAGAGCACGCCGCGCTTCTTGACCTCGGCCAGCGTATCGTCCGCGAGCGCCGCGCGCGTAAAGCCGAGGAGGGCGCCCGAAGCCGCAAGAGCGGCCAGTCCGCTCTCAAGCGCCTCGCGCCGCGTCCAGGCGAGCTTATCGAATGTCTTCATTGCCGACCTCCCATGTCCCTGACGGTCCGAACCGAGCTCCGGGCGCGCTCTGCGCCATCCAGCCCTCGCGCCCACGAGCCCGGTTGTTCAGCCAGCGCCAATGTTGACGACCATCGTCCGGGTGTCAAATTCCAGCGCCTGTTGCCCGCGCCCGCGCAAAGCGGAGAAGATTGGGACGAGCGCGAGCGAACTCCCGACAATCCCGGTCCCGGTTGCCCGAGCGCCCCGGACGTGCATTTCTATTCGCCTTGCCGGCGCCAAGTGGCGATCCCGGCCCAGACATTTCGAGGCTCAAGGTCCATCATGATCGAAGAACCGCTTCCGCTCGTCTTCGCGTCATCCATCGAGCGGCCCCCGGGCGAGCTCGTCGAGCGCTTTCGCGGCGCGCCGACCAGCTTCATCGTCGATGCGATGAACGGCACGGGCGCTCTCGACTGGCGCATCAAGCCGCTCGTCGGCCGCTCGCTGGTCGGCGTCGCGCTCACCTGTGACTGCGGGCCGATCGACAATCTGGCGTTCCTGGCCGCCATTACCGAATGCCGGCCAGGCGACGTGCTCGTGGTTGCGACTGGTGGTTACGTGGGAGCGGCCGTGACCGGGGACCTCTTGCTTGGCGTCGCGCGCAACCGCGGCGCGGCCGGCTTCGTCACCGACGGTCTGGTGCGCGACCTCGATGACCTCGAAACGATCGGCCTGCCAGTCTTCGCGATGGGGGTTACGCCGAATTCTCCCCAAAGGCGCGGCCCGGGCTCGGTCGGCCTGCCCATCGTCTGCGGCGGCGTCCCGATCGCCTCGGGCGATCTGATCGTCGGCGATCGCGACGGCGTAGTGGTCGTTCCGCGCGCGAGAATGGCCGAAACACTCGAGAGCCTCGAGAAGGTCAAGGCGATCGAGGCGGCGACGCTCGAACGCGTACGGGGCGGATTGAAGGAGTTGCCGGTGGAAGTTCCCGTGCTCAAGCGGATCGGTCGGGCGTGAAGGAAGCGCGCAGACAACCATTCATCGGGAGGGCGGGAGGCGTAGGTGATCGATTTCGCCATCATCGACGCTCATATCCATCTGCTCGATCAGCTTCGGTTCGGCTATTCCTGGGCTACGGGAGCGCCGGCGCTCAAGCGCGACTGGACGCCGGACGATCTCGCCAATACGGCGAAGCCGTTCGAGATCGAGGGGTTCGTGTTCGTCGAAGTCGATGTCGACATGCCGAAATATCTCGACGAAGCCGAGTGGGTGGACGGCCTCGCGAAACACGACCGCCGGGTGCTCGGCGCTGTCGTCTGCCTGCCGCTCGAGCGGGGCGAGCGAATCGAACCGGAGATGGCGCGGGTCGCCAAGCTCAAGACAGTCCGCGGCGTGCGCCGCCTGATCCAGAACCAGCCCGATCCGGAATATGTGCTGCGCCCAGGCCTTCTCGAGGCGATCCGCCTGTTGCCGAAACATAATCTGTCCTTCGACATCTGCGTCCTGCATCCGCAAATGGCGAACACGCTCGCGATGATTCGGCAGTGTCCCGAGGTCTCCTTCATCCTCGATCATATCGGCAAGCCCGGGATAAAGGCCGGCCTCCTTGATCCGTGGCGGGCGCAGATTCGCGAAATGGCGGCGCTGCCAAACGTCGTATGCAAGCTGTCCGGCGTCACCACCGAAGCAGACCACAAGACCTGGACCCGCGATCAGCTCAGGCCCTACATCGATCACGTCATCGACTGCTTTGGCCCGGACCGCATCCTTTACGGCGGCGACTGGCCGGTCTGCGAACTGGCCGGCAGCTATCTGCAATGGCTGGCGACGCTCGACTGGGCGACGGCCGGCTTCTCGCCAGTCGACAAGCGCAAGCTCTTCCGCGACAACGCGATCAGAGTCTATCGGCTTGACGCCTGATGGATAAAGGCGCCCTCGAGCGCAAGGGCGACAGCGTCGCCGCGCTGCGCGAGCTTGCCCGCAAGGAGCTGCCGCGAGCGCTGTTCGACATGGTCGATGGCGCAGCCGGCGATGAGATCACCATGCGCAACAACGAGGCGGCTCTGGCGCCGCCCGAGCTTGCGCCAAAACTGCTCGCGGGCGCGCTACGGTCTTGATCGACGGCGGCTTCCGGCGGGGCGTCGACGTCGTCAAGGCGCTGGCGCTCGGCGCGCGCGCCGTCCTGATCGGACGTCCGCACCTCTGCGGCGTCGCCTGCGCGGCGAGGACGGCGTCTATTGGGCGCTCGAGCTTTTCCGGCGCGAGATCGATCGCGTGCTCGCGCTCGGCGGCTGGGACGGTGTTGCGCAGCTCGACCCGGGCACCTTCTTTCGCCCAAGCTAAGCCGGTTTGCCGCCGCTTGCCAAGCCTTGAGCGGGCGCGCAATCTTCGCCGATGCGCCGATTGTTCCTCATCCGCCACGCGAAGGCTGAGCCCCACGTCGGGGGTGGCGACTACGAGCGCAGGCTGACCGCACGCGGTCGCCACGACGCGAGACGGGTCGCAGCGGCGCTCGCCGGCCGCCGGACGCTTCCGGACCTTCTTGTCCATTCGGGCGCCGCGCGCGCCAAGGAAACGGCGGAGATTTTGGCGGTCGTCTGGCAAGGCGCGGTTGAGCTGCAAGAGGACGAAAGGCTTTACGACGCAAGTCTCACGGCGCTCATCGACCGAACACGCGCGCTTCGCCGGGAGGACAAACACGTGGGCCTGGTTGCGCACAATCCCGGGCTTGGCGAACTGGCCGCCGCGTTGACCGGCTCAGGCGACAAGTCGGACCTGCGCCGCCTCGCCGCGAAATATCCGACCGGCGCGGTCGCGGTCCTGGACTTCTCCGTTCAGCGATGGGAGGAGGTCGAGCGCAATTCGGGGATCCTTGCGCTCTATCTCACGCCCGCCGAACTCGAGGCGGGCGCTGATTAACGCCCGCGCACCTCCACGACTTGCCCCAGTCAGCGCCGCGAGGGCGAGGCGGCGCCACTGTGCAAACCCGAGGACGCCGCCTAGATAGGCTCGCCGGTTCGTGGGCGGATGGGTTCTTGTCGGGCTTCAGCGATCTTCTTTTCGAGGCGGGGCTCATCGCCCGCTCGATTGGCGACTACTTTTCCGGCGGCGCCCTGCGCCTGGGCGTGACTGGGCTCTCGCGCGCCGGCAAGACGGTGTTCCTGACCGCGCTCATCAACAATCTGCTCGCGGGCGCCCGCCTGCCGGTCCTGGCCGCCTCCGCGGAGGGTCGCATCGTCCGGGCGCGCCTCGAACCCCAGCCGGACGACGCGGTGCCGCAATTCGACTACGAGGAGCATCTTGCGAGCCTCTCCGGGCCGGATCGCAATTGGCCGCGGTCGACGCGGCGAATAGCTGAAATGAGGCTTACCATCGAGTTCGAGAGCGCGGTTAGCTGGGGCGCGCGGCGCTCGAAGTCTCACGGTCGATATTGTCGACTATCCCGGGGAATGGCTGCTCGATCTGCCGCTTCTCGACAAGAGCTATGCCGCGTGGTCGCGCGAGACGCTGGCCGCGAGCGAAACGCCCGCCCGGACGCCCCTGTCGGAGCAATGGCGCGCGGCGCTGACCGGCCTCGACCCCGAAGCCGAGGCCAGTGAGGACGCGGCCCGGCGCGTCGCGGAGCTTTTCACCGCCTATCTGAGGCGCGCGCGCGACGACGTCTACGCGCTCTCGACCCTGCCGCCGGGCCGGTTTCTCATGCCGGGCGATCTCGAAGGCTCGCCCGCGCTGACCTTTGCGCCGATTCCGTTCGGCGACGACAAGCCGATCGCTCCCGGCTCGCTCGCCGCGATGATGGAGCGCCGCTACGAGGCCTATAAGACGCATGTGGCGCGGCCCTTCTTCCGTGATCATTTCGCAAGGCTCGACCGGCAGATCGTGCTGGTCGACGCGCTCTCGGCGCTCAATTCCGGTCCGGCCGCGCTCAAGGATCTGGAGAATGCGCTGACCGAGATCATGCGCGCCTTTCGCGCCGGACGCGCCTCATGGCTTGGCTCGATCTTCCTTCCTCGCATCGACCGCATCCTGTTCGCGGCGACCAAGGCCGATCATTTGCATCACAAGAGCCACGACCGGCTGGAGGCGATCCTGCGCGCGCTGACCGCGAAGGCGATTGCGCGGGCCGAAGGGGTCGGGGCGGAAATCGACGTCATCGCGCTGGCCGCGATCCGGGCCACCCGGGAGGCTGAGATCAGGGCTGGTGGCGATACGCTCGACGCGATCATCGGCGTGCCGGAAAAGGGCGAGACGATCGGTGGAGAAGTCTTCGACGGCGTCGCTGAGGCGGCCGTCTTTCCGGGCGAGCTGCCGCTTGACCCGGAGACGATCTTTCAGGGCGACGCGATCGCGCTCCCCGAGGCCGACAACGACTGGCGCTTTGTGCGCTTCCGCCCGCCCCTGACCCGGCCCGGCGAGCCCGCGCCCCAGATCCGGCTCGACCGGGCGCTGCAGTTCCTCATCGGGGATCGCCTCGCATGACACGCTTGCCACCCCTCGTCCTGAAGAGCGGCGCCGAAGGCGGCGCGTCTCGGAGGCCTGCCCTGAGCTTGTCGAAGCGGACACTCAAGAGCGCACGATCGACTGTGCCAACTGGACCGTCCTTTGAGACGCGAAGCTGCGCACCGCTCGTCAGGATGAGGTCGTTTGGCCTCGCGGCCGAAGGCCTCGCGTGAGCCAGCGCCCGCCCCGCCCTCGCGCCTTTCGCCTCGACGACCGCAGGGTCGCGGTCGACGATCGCCCCGCTCCCTATGCGCCCGCCGCGGTCATCCGCTCGCAACACGAGCCGATTCCGCCCGCAGTCGCGCCGGCGCCGATTGACGAAGCTGAGCTCAAGGTCGAGGCGGCGCAGAAATCCGGCCTCATCGCCCGCTCGCGCTTCACCCTTGCGGGTCTCGCCTGGACGGGGCTCGGCGGGCTCGTCTCGCTCGCCCTGGGTTTGTGGGCGACCGACCTCATCGAAGGGCTGTTCGCCAGGGCCGAATCGCTCGGGATTATCGGCGTGCTGTTCGGCGCGGTGTTCCTGGTCGGCGTCATCGGCGTCGCGGCGCGGGAGGTGGTCGCGGTCGGGCGCCAGACGCGAATCGCGGAAATGCACGTCGCCTTCGCCAGGGCGCGCGCGGCCGACGATCGCGCCGAGGCGCGCCGCCTGGTCGGCCAGCTCGTCACGCTTTACAGCAGCCGGCCGGAGACAGCCCGCGCGCGGGCTGAAGTCGAGGACGCCGCGCAGGCGATCATCGACGGCCGCGATCTCATCGACGTCGCTGAGCGCGCGCTTTTGAGACCGCTCGACGAGAAGGCGCAAGGCGCGATCGCCGACGCGGCCAAGCGCGTCTCGCTCGTGACCGCGATCAGTCCGCGCGCGATTCTCGACGTCGTGTTCGTTGTCGCCCAGATCGTGCGGCTGGTCAGGCGCATCGCGGAGGTCTACGGCGGCCGGCCGGGCCTCTTGGGCCTCATCAAGCTCGCCCGCTCGATCGGCGCCCATATCGCGATCACCGGGGGCATGGCGGTGGGCGACAGCGTGCTTCAGCAGATCGTCGGCCATGGGATCGCCTCGCGCATCTCGGCCCGCATGGGCGAGGGCGTGCTCAACGGCATGCTGACCGCCCGGGTGGGCTTGTCCGCGCTCGCCGTCTGCCGGCCCATGCCCTTTTCGGTCGACAAGGCCCCCGGCGTCTCCGACGTAGCGCCGTTCCTGTTCAGCAAGGGGGAGTGAGACTCGTCGCCGCGACACGACAGCCGACCCACAAGAGCGGCGTGAGCCTCAATCCACCGGCTTAAGCCCGTCCGGCTCGACCCGCTCGAGCACGCCGGTGTGGACGTCGAACCGGTACCCCTCGAGCGCGACCCGCCCTGCGGCGGCCGCTTCGGCAATCCAGGGAAACGTCAGGAGATTGGTGAGGGAGAGGCGCACCATTTCCGCTTCGATCCTCTCCAGCCGCCCCTCCGGCTTCTCGCCCGCGGCGGCCAGCGCCGGGGCGCCGTACTCGACCCAGGAGGCGAGGAAGTCCTGGGCCTGGGGGGGCGGCCCAAAGGCCATCGCCTTCACGCCCCCGCACTGCCCGTGTCCCAACACCACGAGACGCGGAATCTTGAGCACCCTGACGCCGAATTCGAGCGCCGCGCTCGTCCCGTGATGGCTGGCGTCGGGGCTGTAGGGCGGCACAATCGCGGCGATGTTGCGCACCACGAACAGTTCGCCCGGCACGGCGCCGAATATCATCTGCGGATCGACCCGAGAATCGGAGCAGGCGATCACCATCGCCTCCGGGCTCTGCCCCCAATGAGCGAGCGCCTCGTAGCGCGCCTTTTCGGCAGGCCAGACCTCAGCGCGGAACCGGCGGTAGCCTTCAATCAACGGGTCCATGGGATTGGCTTTCCGGCGGAATACGGGTAGTGCTGCGATAGGGCGCCTGCGCGCCCTCCGCAAGAACACGAAGCGCGCGCGGACCCTTGCGCCGCGCCATCCCAAAGGCGACGCGAGAACGGAATTGTTCCGTCGCAACAAGAACATCTGATTTTTTCGATCGGGACCGTGGGCATGACGCCATGAAACACGCAATGCTTTCGCTGGATTATTTCGCTCTCGCCAAGGAAGCGAAAGCCCTCAACATCTCGGGCGCCGCCAAGGTCATCCGCGTCGCGCTCCTGGCTGACTGCGCCACCCAGCATCTGGCCGACATCATCCGCGCCATCGCCGCGCGCAACAACGTGCAGGCGGAGGTGTACGAGGGGAACTACGACAGCGTCGACCTCGAGATCCTCGACGACAACTCGGCGCTCTACGCGTTTCAACCGCAATATGCCGTCATCCTGCTCTCCAGTGAGAAGCTCAAGGCGCGCCTGTACGCCGCGAGCGACCGGCGCTCCTTCGCCGACGAGACGGTCGGCAGGCTGGAAAACTTGTGGAGCGCGTTCCGGGCGCACAGCCAGGCGACGATCATTCAGAGCACCTTCGTGCTGCCGAGCGAGCGCGCCTTCGGCAACTACGAACTGAAGGTCGCCGACTCGGTCGGCTCGATTTTCACCGAGATCAACTACCGCCTCGCCGTGAGCGCGCGCCAGGCCAAGGCCGTGCTTTTGAGCGACGTCGATTTTCTCGCAGCCTCGGTGGGGCGCGCGCAATGGCTCGACGCGCGCATGTGGAACATGGCGAAAACCCCCTGCCGGCTCGAACACCTTCCGCTGCTCGCGCAATCGCTGCTCGACACGATCTTCGCCGCGGCGGGGCTGTTCGCGAAATGCGTGGTCCTCGACCTCGACAACACGCTCTGGGGCGGCGTGATCGGCGACGATGGTCTCGAGGGAATCGCGCTTGGCGAGTTCGACGAGGGCGAGGCTTTCGTCGCCTTCCAGACCTTCATCCGCGAACTCAAGCGGCGCGGAATCATTCTCGCTGTGGTCAGCAAGAACGAACACGCGGCCGCCGTCCTGCCGTTTCGCGAGCATCCTCACATGGTTCTCAAGGAAGAGGATATTTCCGTCTTTGTCGCCAACTGGGACAACAAGGCGGACAATATCCGCTTGATCCAGAAGACGCTGAACATCGGCTTCGATTCGCTTGTCTTTCTCGACGACAATCCGTTCGAGCGCAATATCGTGCGCGAATTTCTGCCCGAGGTGGTCACGCCCGACCTGCCAGACGACCCATCGCTCTATCTTGAGACCCTGGCGGCCCTCAACCTGTTCGAGACGGCGTCCTTCTCCGAGGCCGACCTGCAGCGCGCCGGCCAGTATCGCGAGGAGGCCGAGCGCGAACTCACCAGGACCCACTTCACCAACATCAACGACTATCTGGGGTCGCTGGGCATGGAGATCAGGCTCGAGCGCTTCAACGCCTTCAATCTGCCCCGCATCGCCCAGCTCATCCAGCGCTCGAACCAGTTCAACCTGATGACGCGCCGCTATGGCGAGGCGGCATGCGAGGCGATGATGACTGATCCCGCCTTCGCCCCCTTCACGGTCAAGCTCGCCGACAAGTTCGGCGATTATGGCCTCATTTCGGTCGTCGTTCTGAAGCTCGCCGGCGAGGATCTCGAAATCGACGAGTATCTGATGAGCTGCCGGGTTCTGCAGCGGGGCGTCGAAGGGTTCACCATGAACGCCATCTTCGCCTTTGCCGCGCAGGAAGGCGCAAAGCGGGTCGTCGGCCAGTACATTCCGACCAGGAAGAACGAGATGGTGAAGGACTTCTTCAAGGGCTTCGGCTTCGAGAAGGTCGGCGACGGCGACGGGGGCGGTTCGAAATGGGCGCTCGCGGTCGCGGCGTATCGCCCGCGCGAAATCTTCATGACGTCTGTCGTCAACGACTTGTGAGACAAGCGCGGCGCGCGGCCGCGTCGGGAGACGGGCGCCATTCGCGAGTCGGAATCGAGCCTTTTCAAGCGCTCGCGGGGCCCTTCTGGATCCTTCCCATTGCTCGCGACTGTTTCGTCTCCCGCTTCGCTGCGACCGGCGGTTTGGCTTCATCGCGCCAAGTCATTGAAATCATTGAGGCGCAGAATCGGGTCGTTTCGCTGCGCGAAATCAGCGGTTTCGCTCAGGGGGCATAAGTCTTTGAAGTCATTGGGCGCGAAATCGGACGATTTCGCGGAATTGTTTGTTTTCAATGGATTGACGCCCGTTTGGTTTCGCGCTTCTCGCGGCATGGCAACCAGCGAGCCTCAAAGCCGGGCGCAGGCGGACCCGCCTCGGCAAGGGTCGCGGTGGGTGGAGAAGCGAAAGCGAGTGTCGGGCATGCGATGGTCTTGGGTTCGAGCGTTGTAAATTCAGCTTTTCGACAATGATCGCATCGATTTTAAAAATTGGAAAGCAAATTCCGTATTCTTCCGCAAAACGCAATGATTATAATTCGTTATGAGACGACAACGGCGGCAGCCGCACGGCGGCTTTCAAAGCCGGTTCATTTGGCCCGCCATCAATAGAAGCCCGCGTCATCGCACCTGCGCGTTGACGGTCGTCACTCTAGGCAAATTGCCCAGATTCGACAGCGCGATAGCTGTTTTATCGAGCCGCCCTTCGCTTGACTCTGGAGGCGAGTTGAAAGAACGATATCCTCCGTTACGGCAGCCGAACCGGCCAACGCGTGCGGTTGCCTTGCGGCGCATCAGGCGCAATAACCAGAAAACACCGTTGTCGACGGGCGGAGCCGTTCTCCAGGGGCTCCGAAGCTGCGCCGCCCCATCGAGGGACCTACTACGAGCTTCGACTGAAGCAATCCGGAACGGCGAGGGAACCGCCGGATCGGAATGGCCGGCTAAAGCTTGACGGACAGCCCGTGAGCCAGATTTGAGGGGTTGGAATGGAGAAGAACGAAATCGTCTCGCGCTTGACCCCGATTTTTCGCGACGTCTTCAACAACGACGCCCTGGTGGTGAGCGACGGCATGACCGCCAAGGACGTCCCGACCTGGGATTCGCTGTCCAACATCAACATGATCATCGCGGTGGAGAAAGGATTCGGCGTCAAGTTCAGCATCAAGGACGTCCGCAACCTCAGGCACGTCGGCGATCTCATCGAACTGATCAAAAGGAAGGCGGCGTAGGTGCATTTCACCTCGCCGCTGTTCTATGTCGCCCTCTTTCCAGCGGTCTCGATATTCTACTGGCTCGGCGGGCGATCGCGAGCGATCTATCTTCTGGCGCTGTCCTACGCATTCTATGCGCTTTCGAGCCGAATCTACCTTGTGTTGCTCATTGCGGCTTCCGCGGCGGTCTATGCGCTTGGCCTTGCGATAGCCAGGAGCGCCGGGGAGCGGCAGAAGCAGGCGTATATGGCCGCCGGGGTCGCCGCCGTGGTGGCGATGATCGTCGCCTTCAAGGCGGCGGACGCGTGGCGGGGATTTCTGCTTCCGCTTGGCGTGTCCTACTATTCGTTCAAGCTCATCTCCTATTTGATCGAGGTCTACTGGGACGACGAGGCGGTCGAGCGCGATCCGGTCCTGTTCCTCCTCTTTCCGGCCTTCTTTCCCCAGATCATCTGCGGCCCCATTCAAAGACCGGAGCCATTCTTCGCGCAGATGCGCGACGTCATGGGGCGAAGCCTCGACTTCGGTCAGGTCGAAACGGGATTTCGGCTCATCCTGGGCGGGCTGATGATGAAGCTTCTGGTCGGCGACCGCCTCGCCGCCTTCATCGAACTCATCGACAAATCGCACCCCGGCTATTCCTACTCGGTCATGCTTACGACCGTCGCCTGCTATCTCCTGCAGCTTTATGCCGATTTCGCCGGCTATACGAATATCGCGCTCGGAGTGGGCAAGCTGTTCGGGGTCGAGGGGCCGCCCAACTTCGATGCGCCGTTTGCGGCGGTCAACATCCAGGAGATGTGGCGCCGCTGGCATATGAGCCTGACCAGTTGGGTCACGGACTATTTGTTCACGCCGCTCTCGATGTCGATGCGCGGTCTCGGCCAGGCCGGACTCGTCTCATGCATCATGCTGAACATGGTCATTATCGGCTTGTGGCACGGGCTCACCCTCAATTTCCTGGTGTTTGGCCTCATGCACGGCGTTTTCGTCTCGGTCACGGCGCTGATCGTGATGAGCCTGAGGCGCAGGCGCGCGACCAGGAAGCCCGACGCCGGCGCTACCTGGCCAGCGGCGCTGGCGGGCATGGTCCTGACCTTCGCGCTGATGAGCTTCTCCCAGATTTTCTGGCATTCCCCGACCTGGGCCCAGTCGACCTCGATCCTCGCTCAGGTCGCGGGCGTCGCGCCGAGCGGGCCGACAGGCTGGGCGGACATGCCGCCCGGCCTCACGGTTCAGACCTTTGTCTGCATGGGCGTCGCCCTCTATGTTGGCGCGGGCGCGCCCGGCGCGCGAAAGCTCGCCCTGCCCGCCGGCAGGCTCACCCCGAATTGGCTGCAATACGGCGTTTGCCTGTTCCTGCTCTTTGTTCTCGCGACCAACGGAAGCGGACAATTCGTCTATGGGCAGTTCTGAAGAAACCATCGCAATGGCGCCGCCGCCGAACAAATGGGGGCTCGTCTTTCACCACCTCGGATTGGGGACGGCGGACCCCAAAGCCGCAGCCCATTTCCTGAGCGGCCTTGGCTATCGGATCGGACCCACGATTTTTGACCCGCTCCAGAACGTTCATCTGGCGATGTGCGCGCACGACCGAATGCCCTCGGTCGAGATCATCTCTCCAGCCGAGGGCCCTGGCCCGCTCGACAAGCTCATCTCGGCCCATAAGGACGGGCTCGTCTACCATATGTGCTATACCTGCGCCGACCTCGACCGTTCGCTCGACGCGATGGAAAGCGACGAGCGTTTCCGCGTCCACTCGATCTCTCCGCCCACGGAAGGCGTTCTGTTCGGCGGCAAGCGGGTGTCGTTTTATCTGGTCGAAGGCGTCGGCCTGATCGAGGTCATCGAGGAAGGGCCGTAAGCTGCCACGCTGCCGCCTCAAAGGATCAGGATCAACCGGCGCCTCATGAACGATACGAGCGCACCTGCCCAGGCAAGTCCGTCGGCGTCCGGTCGCGCGCGCACTGTTGCGCCGGCGCCGCGCCGCGCCTGGGCCCGAGAAGAGTGGCCGCCGGGGTTGAGGATTCTCGGCGTCCTGGCCAGCGCGCTTGGCGTTGCCTTCGTCCTCCTCGCCGCGGTCTGCCTTCTTCCGGAAAACACCTACCAGAGATGGCAGCTGCAAACCCTCATGGACAGCCGGTTGCGCTGGATCTACGAGCGGATCCACTTCGACCCCAGGCCGATCGATATCGCCTTCGTCGGGACGTCGAAGGTCCAGCTCGGCCTCAGCGTCGCCGCGATCGAGGAGAAGCTCGCGCAAAACGGCAAGCATGCGAATGTCGTCAACCTCGCATTCCCGGGCGCCGGACGCGACATCCAATGGGCGATCGTGCACGAGCTTCTCAAGGCAAAATCGCCCAAGGCGATCATTGTCGAGGTCGAGGACCGGCCCTACCCCTTCGGCAGTTTCGCCTTCAAATCCGTCGCGCCGGCCGGCGCGATCGTCTTCCCGCCGACGCCCTTCCTACACAATTACCTCTACAACCTCGCCTATCTGCCGATCCGCAAGCTGACCCTCTTTGGCGCGGACCTGTTTCCCGGCCTGTTCGACCTCTCCAAGCAATTCGATCCCGATCGCTACGCCCAAAGCCGCACCGATTACAGCACGAGCTTTGTCGGCGACCTCGGAAAACTGGTCGATATGGAGCATCCGGTCCCGCGCGCGACACTGATGGCCGAGCCGCAGACGCTGGACCACCTCACTCGCGTCGGGCGTATCCTGACCCGGATCAACGGCGGCGAGGATCATATCTACATCCGCAAGATCGCTGCGGAGGCGAAAGCCCATGCGGCGCGTTTGATTTTCGTCTTCCTTCCGGTGTTCAATGGCCCCGAATCGATCGCCGACGAGGATTTCCTCAAGCAATTCGGGCCCGTCCTCAACTATGGCGACCTCTCCCAGCGGGACGAACTCTACGAGAATTCGGGCCCATCTCAACCATGCCGGGGCCACGACGGCGAGCGCCCGGCTCGCCGGCGCGCTTCTCGGTTTCGACCTATCTGCCTCTGACCAGCAAGCGAGAACGAAATGATCCGCGTCGTCGCCGTCATAACCGCCAAGTCGGGCCTCCGGGACGAGATCCTGGCCGCCTTTCGCGCCAATGTCCCCAATGTGCGGGCGGAGAAGGGCTGCATTGAATATGCGGCCCATGTCGACGCCGAGAATATCGGCCCGTTCCAGGCCAGATTCGGGCCGGATGCTTTCGCGGTGCTCGAATCCTGGGAGAGCCCCGAGGCGCTGAACGCCCACATCGCCACGCCGCACATGCGCGCCTATGGGCAGAAGACCAAGGACCTGATCGCCAGTCGGGCCGTTCACGTGCTGTCGGCGATCGAGTAGGCCTCCACGCCGGGGCGGGCGCGCGCGGCAAGGGGCCGCTCAAGCCATTGTGACCGCCCCCGTCCCGTCTCTGGGTTGCGGCCAGGGCGTCCGCGCGCCAAAAGGCGCTCGAGATTCGCCGATGCGCTCCGCCGCCCTCACCGCCCTCATCATTGCCACCGCCCTGTTCATGGAGAACATGGACGGAACCGTCATTGCGACCTCGCTGCCGGCGATCGCGCTCGACCTGCACCAGGACCCGATCGTCCTCAAGCTGGCGCTGACCTCGTACCTGCTGACGCTGGCGGTGTTCATTCCAGCCTCCGGCTGGATCGCCGACCGGTTCGGCGCGCGCACCGTTTTCTGCAGCGCGATCATCGTCTTCACGCTCGGCTCGATCCTGTGCGGGGCTTCGACTTCGCTTGCGACCCTCATCGCCGCGCGCGTGTTCCAGGGCCTGGGCGGAGCGATGATGGTGCCGGTCGGGCGCCTCGTTCTGCTCCGCTCGATAGCCAAGAGCGATCTCGTCAGCGCAATGGCCTATCTGACGGTGCCCGCCCTCATCGGCCCGGTCGCGGGGCCGCCGCTCGGCGGCTTCATCACTACCTATTTCCATTGGCGGTGGATCTTCTGGATCAATGTGCCGATCGGCGTTCTCGGCCTCCTGCTTTCGCTCAAGTTCATCCACAATTTGCGCGAGGAGGCGGTGCCGCGCTTCGACTTCAGGGGATTCGTGCTGTCGGGCGTTGGCCTCGTGAGCCTGATCGCGGGCTTGAGCGTGATCGGGCGCGGCGTTGCGCCTGTCTGGCTGATCGCGGCGATGATCGCGGTCGGGCTCATTGCGCTCGCGGCTTACGTCCGGCACGCCGGGAGGAACGAGGACGCGATCCTCGATCTCCGGCTGCTCTCGATCCCCACTTTTTTCGCCGGCGTCGTCGGCGGGTTCATCTTCCGCATCGGCGTCGGCGCCACGCCCTTCCTGCTGCCGCTCTTGCTGCAGATCGGCTTCGGCCTCAGCCCGTTCGCCTCGGGCTCGATCACCTTCGCCGCCGCGGCGGGCGCGCTTATGATGAAATTCACCGCCACGACCGCGCTGCGCTGGTTCGGCTTCCGCCAGACGCTGATGGTCATCGGCCTCGTTTCGGGGGCGTTTCTCGGCGCCTCCGCGCTGTTCACGCCGTCGACGCCGCATTGGCTCTTGCTGCTCGTCCTGCTCATTGGCGGCTTCTTCCGCTCGCTGGTCTTCACCGCGCTTAACGCCATCAGCTACTCCGACATCGATCCGCCGCGGATGAGCCGCGCGACCAGCTTCGCCAGCGTGTCGCAGCAGACCTCGGGCGCGGTCGGGGTGGCGGTCGCGGCGATCTGCGTGGAGACGATCCAGTTCGCCCTCGGCGATTCCTCTCTTCAGGCGCGCGATCTCTCGCTCGCCTTTGTCCTGGTCGCGATCGTCTCGAGTCTGTCCGTGATCGTCTTCGCGCGGCTCAAACCCGACGCGGGCGCCGCGGTGTCGGGCAAGCGCACGGCCCCGGCGCACGCCCGGCCTGCAGTGGCGGAGTGAGCAGCCTGCCGTCTTCCCGGCCCATCCTGGCTCAGCCGCCCACGACTCGCCTTCCCTCAGGCGGGTTCAGCGAAACGACGGTCTGACCGCGCTTCTGGCGCCGCGCCTCCTCGGCGAGGATCTGCTTCACCCGGTCGAGTTGCGTATGCTGGACCGCCTCCGCCGGCGTGATTCCGCCGAGATCGTTTCGCGGAGTGAAGAGCCACGTCCTGGCGGCCTCGTCGCTGCCGAGCGATTCGCGCGCGGCCTGCAACGCCCGGTCGAGCGCCTTGACCATTTCTGCGCTGAAGGGGGTGACGATATTCGACCGGCACGCTTTCGGCGCCATGAATCCGATCACCATGCCGCACGCCGCGCCGGCGAGCCCAACGGCCGCGCCCGCGGAAATAATGTCCAAGTAGTTGCGGGGGCTATGATCGATGGAATCCATAAGAGCGCCCTGCACGTCGCTTGCGAACGCCGCCGCGAGGCCGAGAACGCACCCCAGAATAAGCGCGTCCCGCACCCGATCGCTTCGCGTCGTTCGGCGGACGTCGCCCGAGAGGAGCATTGCGATCAGGCAGCTCGCCGCCGCGCCAGCCACAAACCACGGCAGGGCGGTCGCAATCCATTCCGGCAAGGAACGCCACTCGGGCGACAGCCCCGACGCGCGAAGCCAGTTCCACACCGCCGTGACGGATGCTGTCGTCTCATTCGGGGACGAAAGCACCGTCGACACCACGATGATGACCCAGGAGACGAGTCCAGCGCGGACTGCGATCGGCAGATAGCACCTGGGCGACGTCTGCACCCAGGCGCCGTCCTCGATCTGACGCGATCGGCTCCTCAGCGCAGCATACACGGCGTAGCCGTACATGAGACCCGCAGCGGTCGCCGCCGACAGCGAACTGACGATGCTGAGGGAGCCGGACGGGGAAGTCGAGGGAAAGACCTTCATGTCGAACAGGTCGTGGCCGACCCAGAACAGGAAAGTGATCAGAGCGACAAGGAGAGCCGCCGGGACGACCACGTCGAACACCCGCCGATTGCTGACCGGCGGAATGTCGAATCCGAGCGTCTCGAGGTTGCGAAAGACCGCCCGCTCCGTTTTGGACTGGCGGCGGATTCCCCAAGAGATATAGGCGTACATCCGCTTGAGCAGACTATCGACCTGATCCTCGAGCTGCTCCTTCCGCTCGGCGAGACGCATCTGGAGCTCGAGCTGTCGGTATCGCTCCTTGATGTTGATCAGATCTTGCTCGAACGGAACGAACGAGGCCCGCATCAGCGGATTGCTGTCGCCGCCCTTCACCTCCAGCGACTCGAGAACAAGAGTTCGCGCGCGCCCACTTGTATTCGAGCGAGCCCTTGTAGGCCGCGAGGTCCTTTTGCAGTTTCTCTCTCACAGAGTCCGGGATGCCGCTGAGAACGCTCGCGGGCGGGTCATAGTTCGCGTATTCGAGGACGCCGATCGTCCGCACGATTCCCGTCGGAACGAGAAAGAACTCGTGGACGCTGCGCCTGAGCCGCCGCTCGATGACCATCAGCCATTCGATATTGGAGTTGGGCATGAATCCGACAAGAATGAGCGCAACCAGCAGCGGCCAGGCTTCCAGGGAAAAGTTCGACTGCGAGGCGCCGGGAATGAGTTTTGCGAGCTGAGGACCGGGCAATATCAGCAAGAGATACAGCAGCACCGCTCCGCATAGATAGATGAGCCGCGCTCTCTGGTAGTCGCGCCCCGTGAACAGATATTGGATGGGTTCGACGGCGTGCGGCAGCGTCTCCTCGTTGGGAAATGATGGCTCATCAAAGCGCTGCCAGGAGTAGCAGAGAACAACAATCAGACCGATCGCGACGTAGACATATTGAATGTTGTCGAACATGATCTCACTCCCTTGCCCCAAAATGGGAGCGCGGTCTCAGCAGGCTTCGACCTCGCTCGGGAACAGGCGTTCACATCCGCGAAGCGCCTCATCGAAAATGACTTGTCTTGTCAGGCGGCAATGCATCGTTTCGGTGGAGTCAAACCGGCCGGTCTCGAACAGTTTGTTGGCCGGCGCGCCGCCGCCGCACCAGCGAAAGTGCGGGCAGGAGCGTTCGCACGCACGAACCCCCGCCTGGATCTCGCCATTGATCGCGAGGAACGACGCCTCACGGGCAATGTCGGAGAGGCGATGCGAGCCGAGCCGCCCAAATGCAAAAGATTCAAACCGCCGGCTGCGGGTTCCGAGCAATTCGGGAGAAAACGTCGACACCGTCCCGTCGACGCCGACGCTCACGATCGCGAACGGGATGTTCTGCTCGTCGGCGACGGGCTCGTTGAGAAGAGCCGCCCCCAGCGCGTTTTCAAGCTCGCGCACCTTGAGGCGTTCCGGCGAATTCCAGACAAGATCGAAGAAGCGCCGGATGAAGCGGCGGAATCTGGCCTCGGTCTCGGTCCCGGCGAGGGAGGAGCTTCCGTGCGCCCCTTCAATCTCCTCGACATTGAATCCGACGTCCAGAATCCCGTTCCCGACGTAGAAATCGAAAAGCGCGTCCGGCGCGTCCAGCGCGTGTTCGGTCAGGACCGTGATGACCTGGAAGGGGACCCCGCGCTCCTGCAGAAGGCGGACCGCGCGCATCGCGCCCGCGTGAGTGCCTCCGCCCCGTCTCGTGCGCCGGTTCGCGTCGTGCAGTTCGGCGGGCCCGTCGATGCTGAGTCCGACCTTCGCCCTGGTTCGCGCGAAGAAACGCGTCCAGGCCTCGTCGAGCATGAGGCCGTTCGTCTGAAAATGGTGCCCGATCTCCACGTCCGCCGGACGGCGCGCCGCGATCAGTTCGAACGCGCTCTCATACCACGCAAGCGGAACGACGAGCGGCTCGCCTCCGTGCCAGGCGACCTCGAGACGCTTTCCAACGAGCCCGCTGCCGAAAACGAGCGCACAGGCCTGGTCGAGGGTCGCAAGGCTCATCCTCGCCTTCGACTGCCGGTCCGGGAGATAACAATAGGCGCAGTCGATATTGCAGAACGGCGTAGGCTGCAGAACGAGAAGCCTCAAACCCAGCCCGCCGCCTGGGCGGGGGTCCATGGGTGTTGCTCCCTCGCGCTAGCGGGCGTTTCGCCACTGCGCGATCTTCATCTCCGGACCCAGACGATCGCGAAGCCCTGGCGGGCCGTTCTTCTCGATTGCGGCCGCGACGGACGCGACGCGAGTCGAGAGACTTCGGTCCCAACCCTCCGGATTGACCGGCGCGCTCGCGAGCGCGCCTGTCGCTGAGATCGAGGCGAGCAGGACGACCAGGGATCCGATCGCCGCCGGCTCCAACTGAAAATCGCGCTTTGGCATCTGGCGTTCCCCACAATTTGGGCCACAAAAATTTATCGCGGGGCCATTTGCCCCAAGGTTAAGGAATCATGAAAATTCACAGCCGTCTGTGATTTGCGTCACACTCCTTGGTCCCTGATTTCCGCTTCAAACGGGCCAGGCCCGAGATCGCGTTCGCCGCGATCAGGCCGGGCGCGCGCCCTCACTCCAGAAGGTCCGGCTGCTCCTTGACGATGCGCGCGTAGAGCGGCTGGAACTGGAACCAACCGGCGAACGGATTGCCGGTGATCTTGAAGGCCTGCGTCGCGGCTTCAGGCGAAATCGGCTTCAAGGTCTCGCCGTGCTTGAGCGCCGCCTCGGCCAGCAGCTGCACCTGGCAGGAGCGCTCCATGGTGATGAACCACCACACCGCCTCGTCGACCGTCTGGCCGACAGTGATGAGGCCGTGGTTGCGAAGGATCGCGGCCTTGTGCGTGCCGATCGCCCTGGCGATGCGCTCGCCTTCGTCAAGCTCGACCGCGACGCCGCCGAAGTCGTCGTAGAGCGCATGGTCCTCATAGAAGGCGCAGACGTCCTGGGTGATCGGAGCAAGCTTGCGCCCAAGCGTCGAAAAAGCGCGTCCATAGGTCGAGTGGGAATGGGCGGCGGCGGCCGCGTCCGACCGCGCGGCGTGGACGCGCGAATGGATGACGAAAGCCGCCGTATTGACCGGATAGTTCCCCTCGACGACCGCGCCCTTGTGGTCGCAGCGGATCAGGTTCGAGACCGTGATCTGACTGAAATGGACGCCGAACGGATTGACCCAGAACGTGTCCGTGAACTCCGGATCGCGCGCCGTGATGTGCCCAGCGACCCCCTCGTCGAAGCCGAATTTCGAGAACAGCCGGAAGCCCGCCGCAAGCCGCTGCTTACGGTGCAGCCGCTCCTCGGCGTGGGTCGCGAATTTCGGCGGCGTCGGCAGTTTGCCCATCAGCGCCGGCGGATCGGCGGCGGCTTTGGTTTCCTTGGCCCGTACGTTCATGATTGTTCCTCCCGCGTGAGGTTGGCCGCCAAGCATAGACCCGAACGCGGCGGCCGTCAGCGTGATCGTCCCTGACGGCGCTCCTTGAGGCGCGAGGTGCGAGGGGAGCCGGGCATAAGCCGTTGAGATCATTGGGGCGTGAAATGGGTGATTTCGCAGAATCGTTTGTTTTCAATGACTTCAATTCCGTTACTTTCCCACCGCCGCCAAAGCCCCGGGCGCCCCCATAAAGGCCGCGCGAGCTGGCTTGAGCGCCCCCGAAGCCCGCCGCGCAGCGGCTCGCAATGAAGGGCGGACGCAACCGACGATCGCGTCTACGAGGGCCCGCCCCGGAATCCGGTCGCCAGCAGGTAAAGCTCGGCGCTGTCGGCGCGGCTCGCCTTGGGCTTCACATGGCGCACGCTTGCGAACTCGCGCTTGAGGCGGGCGAGGAGCTCGCCCTCGGCGCCGCCCTGAAGCACCTTGGCGAGGAAGAAGCCGCCAGGCGCCAGAACTTCGCTGGCGAAATCGGCGGCGAGCTCGACGAGGCCCATGATGCGCAGTTGATCCGTCTTGCGGTGGCCGGTCGCGTTGGCCGCCATGTCGGAAAGCACGCCGTCGGCCAAGCCGCCCAGCCAATCGCGCAAAGCGCCCGGGGCTTCGGCGTCGTGGAAGTCCATGCGCCGGAACTCGACCCCTTCGATTGAGTCCATCTCGAGACGATCAATGGCGATGACGCGCCCCCTGCCCTCGCGCGCGCCCACGCGGTCTGCCGCGACCTGGCTCCAGCCGCCGGGCGCGGCGCCGAGGTCGATGATCCGCTGGCCGGGCTTGAACAGCTTGTGACGGTCGTCGATCTCGATGAGCTTGAAGGCCGCTCGCGAGCGGAAGCCCTCGCGGCGGGCCTGAGCGACATAAGGGTCGTTGAGCTGGCGCTCCAGCCACCGGGCGGAGGCGGGCGAGCGCTTGCGGGCCGTCTTCACCCGGACTTTCAGCGCCCGGCCGCCCTCGCGTCCCGAGCCGCCTTTCGTCACCAGCGTTCGCGCGGGCGCCGGTGCGGGCCGACCCCGTCGGCGCGCATCATGTGGCTCAGGATCCCTTCGCGCAGGCCCCGGTCGGCGATGCGCAGCCGTTCGGCGGGGAAATGCGCCCGGATCGCCTCGAGGATGGCGCAGCCCGCGAGCACCAGATCGGCGCGCTCATGCCCGATGCAGGCGTTGGCCGCGCGCTCTGCGTAGCTCATCGCGCGCAGACGCGCGATCGCCGCGTCGACCTCCGCCCGGCCGAGCCACAGGGCGTCGACGGCGCGCCGATCATAGCGCGGCAGGTTGAGATGCACGCCCGCGATGGTGGTGACGGTGCCGGAGGCGCCGAGAAGGTGGAAGCGGTCGCAGCGCTGCTCGTCCTTGACCCTCGCGACGAAGGGAGCGAGCGCCTCTGAGACATGCGCGGTCATGGCGCCGAAGGCCCGCTCGCTCACGTCCACGCCGCCGAACGTCTCGGCCAACGACACCACCCCGAGTCTGAGCGACTCCCAGGCCTTCACCCGGGCGCCGCCATGCGGCGCGGAAGGATCGAGCCCGAGCCAGATGATCTCCGACGATCCGCCGCCGATGTCGAACATCACCGTCGAACGGGCGTCCTTGTCGGCGAGCTCGCTGACGCCGGCCGCGGCGAGATGCGCCTCGGTCTCCCGGTCGACGATCTCGAGCTCGATGCCGAGCCGCTCGCGAACCAGGCCGACAAAATCCGCCCCGTTTGCGGCCGCGCGGCAAGCTTCAGTGGCGATGGTGCGGGCCCGCGTCACCCCGCGCGCCAGCATCTTGTCGCGGCAAATCTTCAAGGCCTCGAGCGTGCGGCCGATCGCCGCCTCGCTCAGCCGCCCGCTCGCCGACAAGCCCTCGCCGAGGCGAACGATGCGCGAGAAGGCGTCGACGACGCGGAATCCCTCCGCGGTCGGCCGCGCGACCAGGAGCCGGCAATTGTTGGTGCCCAGATCCAGCGCCGCATAGGTCCGCGCCGGGCCGTGCGCGCCGGACCGGCCGTCGGACGTCGAAAATGGGGCGCGAAATCCAGCGTTCGGATTCCACGTTGAAACCTGACTCACGCTCGCTCCCCAGCGACGGTTCGAACGCACCTGCCCCCGCGAGGCGTCCGTTGTTAACAGACGAGTGTAGCAATCCTGCGGACGGATGCAACGCGCGGAGTGTATATCACGGCTTGAAGAAGGGATGGCGAACTTTGTCGCCGACCTTGAGCCCGATCGAAGCCGCCGTCCCGCCATTCAGTTCGAGCACGGCGACGCAAGGCCCACCGGAGGGAATGACGCGTTCGGACAGAGGCTCAGCGTTGGCGACGATATGGGTCACGGCGCCGGCAGGCGCAATGAAGATCATATCGAGAGGGATGTAGGTGTCCTTCATCCAGAAGGCGACCGGCGCGTCGCGGTCGAACTCGAACAGCATCCCCTGGTTGGCGGCCATGTATCGCCGGTCCATGAGGCCGCGCTCGCGGCTTGCGTCGTCGGCGGCAATCTCGACCTGAAACACGTGGCGGCCGGTCGCGGTGGCGATTTCGAGGGGCTGAAGCCCCTCGCGCGCCGCCGGAGCGCGGGCGAAAGCGACCGCCAGGGCGGCCAAAGCAAGCCCCGCCCAGACCCCAATCCTCATCGCTTTCATCGACGCCGCTCCTGCTTCTGCGCGGTCGCCGCCCGACGCGCTCAGATGCCGGTTTCAAGAGCAAGGCGGGAAGCGCGTCAAGGCGCTGAAGCCGAGACGAGCCTCCGGCGCTCGATCAGCAAAGAGCCGGCGTTCAGTGCGGCGCGAAGGTCTTCGAGCCGTCGAGCGG
Organism: uncultured Alphaproteobacteria bacterium; assembly: GCA_963742305.1. Lineage (GTDB taxonomy): Bacteria > Pseudomonadota > Alphaproteobacteria > Rhizobiales > Beijerinckiaceae > Roseiarcus. Next base: position 152,428 of record CAVULN010000028.1, on the reverse strand, counting down.
CCTCACTTCGGCGGCCATCAGTCCCTTCGGCCCTGGACCGAACCGCGCCAGCATGCTGTCGCCCGGCTTCGGATCGACGAACCCGTAGCGGCGCAGCGTCTCCATATGGACGAAAATATCCTCCGTCCCCTCGCCGCGGGTGAGGAAGCCGAAGCCCCGGGCCCGGTTGAACCACTTTACGATCACGATCTCGAACGCTCCGACCGAGTTCGCCTGGGCGCGTGTGCGCGCCGGCGGAAGCTCCGACGTCGCCGACTGGTCGGGCTCGACGATCGAGAGCACCTTGAACACCTGCAAGCCGCGTTCGCGCCGATGCGCCTCCGCCACGACGCGCGCGCCTTCGCGGAGCGCGGAGAACCCATCGCGCCTCAAGACGGTCACATGGATAAGGACGTCGGCCTCGCCATTGTCAGGGACGATGAAGCCGTACCCCTTGGCGGCGTCGAACCACTTGACCCGCCCCGCGACTTCAATCAGCCCGACCGGGCGCTCATCGCTCTGCGCCACCCGCTCCGCCGCTTCCGGCGGCTTCACAAATTCGTCGCTCACTTCGTCCCCCACTCAACGCGCCGGCTCGAACATCCTCGCCGCCCATGAACCCCTTGCGCGTCGCGATTGGGACCATCCGCTCGGGCCCCGCCAAAACGGCGGAGATCCGCAACGCAAGTGATTCTCTCACTAAGATAGCAAATCGTTCGGCGCTGAATACAGGAAACATGCGAAACTTGAGCGGGGCTGTGGACAGAGGGGAAAAAAAACCCGCCGGGCCGCAATCGGCCGACGGGATCCTGCAATCTGACGCAGCGGCGCCGCTGCGCATCGCGATCGCGCGGTTGCGCTATTCCGCGTCCTCCTCCGGTTCCGGCGGCGGCGCGAGGCCCTCAAGCCCGCGCAGCAGGTCCTCTTCCGTCATGCGGTCGAACTGCACGTCGGCGCCGAGTTCGATCTGGGTCTGAAGATCCGGATTGATCAACGGCGGCGCGGCTTCCGCCTCCGGCTCGTCGATCTCCACGTGCTTCTGCAGCGCATGGATAACGTCCTCGCGCAGGTCGCCTGGCGGAAGCTTGCCGTCGCCGATCTCGCGCAGCGCGACGACCGGATTCTTGTCGTTGTCGCGCGCGACAGAGAGCGGCGCGCCGGACGAAATCGCCCGCGCGCGGTGACTGGCCATCAGAACCAGATCGAACCGGTTGTCGACCTTCTCGATGCAATCTTCGACGGTGACGCGAGCCATGGAGACTCCTCGGTTTAGCAAACGGACGGGAAAATGGGAACGCGCCTCCTACACCGCGCGGGGAACGGATGCAAGCTTTTCCGGCCCGCCGGGCGCTTCGACAACCTGCGCCGCCGCGCCCCGACGCGCCGCCTGCATCCGCGCCATCACGCTGGCGAACGCTTGGGCGAAGCGCTCCACGTCTGCTTCCTCCGACGCCCAGCCGAGGCTGAGCCGGATCGCGCCGCGGGCGAGTTCGGGACGAACGCCCATCGCAGCGAGCACATGCGACGGCGCGACCTTGCCGGAGGAGCAGGCCGAGCCTGAACTGACCGCGATCCCTGCGAGGTCGAGCGCGATCATCAACGTCGCGGCCTCGACGCCGGGAACGGCGAAGCTCACGGTGTTGGGAAGCCGCGGCGCGGCCTCGGAAAAGATCATCGCGTCGGCCGCGACCGAACGGACGGCGACGGCTAGGCGATCCCGGAGCCCGGCCAGGCGCGCCGGCTCCGTCGCCGCTTCGGCAAGCGCGACGCGGGCGGCGGCGCCGAAAGCCGCGATGGCCGCGACCGCTTCGGTGCCTGCGCGCGCCCCGCGCTCCTGGCCGCCGCCTCGGATCAGCGGCGCCCCGAGGCTCACCTCCGGGCGGGCCGTGACCAAGGCGCCCGCGCCCTTGAGACCACCGATCTTGTGGGCCGACAGCATCAGCGCGTCGGCGCCGAGCGCGGCGATGTCGCAATCGACCCGCCCGGCCATCTGGACCGCGTCGCAGAACAGAAAACCGCCCGCCGCATGCGCGATCGCCGCCGCTTCGGCCACCGGTTGCACGACGCCGGTCTCGTTGTTCGCCCCCTGCAACGCCACGAGCGCGCGTCCGGGGCCGCGGCAGGCCGCCTCGAGCCAGTCGAGATCGATGCGCCCGTCCGGCCGCAGCGGCGCCGCCTCCGCCGCCGGGAATCGATGCCCGGACAAGACGCAGGCGTGCTCGCCCGCGGAGACGATGAGCCGATCGAGCGGCGCCGCGCGTCGCCCCGCCCCGAACAGCGGATTGAGCGCGGCATTCGCCGCCTCAGCGCCGCCCGACACAAACGTGACGCAGCGTGAACTCACCCCGGCGAGCCGCGCGACCTCACTCCGCGCATCCTCGACGATCGCGCGCGCCGCCCGGCCCTCGGCGTGAACCGACGAGGGATTGCCGGTCGTCTCCATCGCATGAAGGGCGGCCGCGCGCGCCTCCGGCCGCAACCGTGCGGTTGCGTTGTAGTCGAGATAGGCCCGGTTCAATGAGCACGCTTTCATCGCCGATCCAATTCTCGCCGCTGCGAGGGAATGAGCGGCGCGAGTTCATGTTTTTCCTTGCAATTGCGGGCGCCGACCATGATATGAGGCAGCCTCCGAGGCGAGTCCCCGTCGATTGACCGAGACAAATTCGCGCTCATCTCAACGCCTGCAAGGCGTCGAGGCGCGCGTTCGACGCCGAGCCGAAGCCGCTTCAAGGCGTTTTTGGAGTTTTCATGCCCGAGGTTTTCTTCAGCGGTCCAGCCGGTCGGCTGGAGGGTCGTTTTCATCCCGCCAAGCAGCGCGGGGCGCCGATCGCGGTGGTGCTTCATTCTCATCCCCAATTCGGCGGAACAATGAACAACCAGATCGTCTACAACACTTATTACAGTTTCGCCGAACGCGGGTTTTCCGTTCTGCGCTTCAATTTCCGCGGCGTCGGACGTTCGCAGGGCGCCTTCGACCACGGGCAGGGCGAATTGTCGGACGCGGCCTCCGCCTTGGACTGGGCGCAGTCGATCAGCCCGGAGGCGCGCGCCTGCTGGATCGCCGGGGTGTCGTTCGGCTCCTGGATCGGCATGCAGCTCCTCATGCGCCGGCCCGAGATCGAGGGCTTCATTTCGATCGCTCCGCCCGCCAACCGGTTCGATTTCAGTTTTCTTGCCCCTTGCCCTTCGTCCGGGCTGTTCGTGCATGGCGACAAGGACCGGGTCGCGCCCCTGAAAGAGGTCCAGGCGCTGATCGAGAAACTGAAGACGCAGAAGGGCATCGTCATCGAGCATGCGGTTGTCCCCGAGGCCAATCACTTCTTCGAGGATTGCATGGACGAACTGCAGGCGGTGGTCGGCGCCTACCTCGACAAGCGGCTGGGCATGCCGCGGCACGCGCCGCCCCCGGTGCGCAAGGAGCGCGCAAAGCCGGCCGCGCCGTCGCGCGACGGCCGGTAGAGGGTTGCGAACAGACGTGTCCCTGATCACAACGACGGACGAACTCGCTCTCGCCTGCCAGCGCCTGGAGCGCTTTCCGTTCGTCACGGTCGACACGGAATTCTTGCGCGAGACGACCTTCTGGCCGATTCTCTGTCTCGTCCAGCTCGCCTCCGACGACGAGGCTTTTGCCGTCGACGCGCTCAGCCCCGGCATCGACCTCGAGCCGCTCTTGCAGCTGATGGCCGATGAGGACGTGGTCAAGGTGTTCCACGCTGCACGGCAGGATCTCGAGATTTTCTGGAAGCTCGCCGGCGTCCTGCCGACGCCGGTGTTCGACACTCAGGTCGCAGCGATGGTCTGCGGCTATGGCGAGCAGGTCTCCTACGGCGAACTCGTCCAGTCGATCTGCCATGTCGCAATCGACAAGTCGTCGCGGTTCACCGACTGGGCGCGCCGTCCGCTGGCGGAAGCGCAGATCGCCTATGCGATCGGCGATGTCACCCATCTGCGCCAAATCTACCAGGTCCTCTCGAAGCGGGTCGCGACCGCCGGGCGCCAATCATGGCTCGACGACGAGATGAAGACGCTGACCTCGGCCGCGACCTACGAGCAGCACCCCGAGCGCGCCTGGGAGCGCCACAAGACCAAGGCGCGCAAGCCGCGCGATCTCGCGGTCCTGATGGAGCTTGCGGCCTGGCGCGAGAGCGAGGCGCAGGCGCGCGACGTGCCCCGGGCGCGCGTGCTCAAGGACGACGTGCTGGTCGAGCTTGCCCACGCCGCCCCGCGCAGCGTGGAGGCGCTCGCAAACTTGCGCGCTTTCCCGCGCGGGATGGAGCGCTCGCGCGCCGGGGGCGAAATCCTCGCGGCGATCGAGCGCGGACTTGAGCGCGACCCCAAGACATTGCCGAAGATCGCGCGCGAACGGCGCAACGGCGCCAATGTCGGCGCGACGGTCGAACTGCTCAAAGTGCTGCTCAGGCAGGTGAGCGAGGAGAGCGGCGTCGCCGGCAAGCTGATCGCCACCGTCGACGATCTCGAGGCGATCGCCCACAGCGACAAGGCGGAAGCGCCCGCGCTCACCGGCTGGCGGCGCAAATTGTTCGGCGAGCGGGCGCTCGAACTCAAGCATGGGCGCCTGGCGCTCACCGTCGAGAACGGCAAGGTCGTCACTCTCGAATGGAAGGACGCCGAGGCGCCCCATCCCGAGGCTTGAGAATAGACCGGCCGCGGCGTGAGGACGGCTCGTGAGCGCAAGCATCGACGTCGTTTGGCTGCGCGACGATTTCCGCCTCGACGACCAGCCGTCCATTCATGCCGCCGCCGATCGTCCCGCTTTGTTCGTCTATGTTCACGACGAGACGGGCGGCGGGGCGCGTCCACTGGGCGGGGCGGCGAAATGGCGGCTCGCCGAGTCTCTGACCGCGATGGAGGCGGCGCTTTCCGCTCGCGGGGCGCGACTCGACATTGTCAAAGGCGGCGCCGAGGAGACGATCCTCGCGCTGGCGGCCGCGGCGGACGCACGCCGCGTCTTATGGAGCCGCGGTTACGAAGGCGAGGCAGTCGCGCTCGACGCGCGCGTCAAGGCGGCGCTCAAGGAGCGCGGCGTCGAAGCCACGAGCTTCAACGGCCGCCTCATGCGCGAGCCTTGGGAGCTCAGCAAGCCCGACGGCGAGCCAGTCCGCGTCTTTACCGCCTTCTGGCGCCGCCATCGCGCGCTCGGGTCCCTGCCCGCTCCAACGCCGGCGCCCAAACGCCTGACCGCTGCGCCGTGGCCAAGCGAGGCGCTCCGAGCGCGTTTCGATCGCGGCGCTCGGGCTTGGACCCACCAGCCCCGACTGGTCCGGCGAACTCAGTCTGGGTGAATCGCCTGGCGAAGCGGGCGCGCTTACGGCCCTCGAGACCTTCGCGGCCGGGGCGCTGAATGCTTACGCGGACGAGCGCGACACGCTTGCGCCTGGCGCCGCATCGCGTCTATCGGCGAACGTGCGCTTCGGCGAGATCTCGCCGCGCCGGATCGCGCACGCCGTCGAGACCGCAGCCGCCGCGCAGCCGGCGCTCGCTGGCGCGGCGGAAAAATATATGGCCGAGCTCGGCTGGCGCGATTTCGCGACCGCCCTGCTCTATGCCCATCCCGATCTCGCGACGCGTCCGTTGCGCGGCCAGTTCGAGCGCTTCCCCTGGCGCGACGACGAGAAGGGCTTTCGCGCCTGGACGCGCGGGAGGACCGGCTATCCGATCGTCGACGCCGGCATGCGGCAGCTATGGCGAACAGGGTATTTGCCCAATCGCGCGCGCCTGGTCGTTGCTTCGTTCCTCGTCAAGCATCTGCTCGTCGACTGGCGACGCGGCGAGCAATGGTTCTGGGACACGCTGATCGACGCCGATCCGGCCAGCAATCCGCTCAACTGGCAATGGGTCGCGGGCGTCGGCGTCGATTCCGCGCCCTACTTCCGCATCTTCAATCCCGTGCTGCAGGCTGAAAAGTTCGACCCCGACGGCGCCTATGTGCGCCGCTGGGTCCCCGAGCTTGCGCGCCTCGAAGCGCCCGCCATTCATAGTCCCTGGAAGGCTTCGGGCGAAGCGCTCGCGCGAGCGGGCGTCGCGCTGGGCGAGACCTATCCGCAGCCGATCGTCGACCACGGCGTTGCCCGGGCCCGCGCGCTCGCAGCTTTCGCATCCATGCGCGAGAGCGCAGGCGGCTAAAGAACGAGCAGCTTTTTGACCAGCGCGAACACTTCCTTGTAGGGCAGCTTGGTCGCGCCCGCGATGGCGAACGGCACAAGCGCCGCCGCGGCCAGCGGCGCGATCGCTGACCGGCTCATCAGAAAAATCGATAGCTTGCGCGAGGCGGCGAATTGCGCCGACGGATCAGGGACCGCAGGCGCCGCGGCCTCCACGGAATCATTGGCGGCAAGATTGCGTCCGATCAGGGCGCGCTCCGCGGCGCGGTGGTAACGGGTCGCCTGGGCGCCGAGGACCTCGGCCGATCTGTCCTTGAGCTCGGCCAGAGGCTTCGAGAACGCCAGCAGCGGAAAGGCGAAGAAGGCGAACACGATCGCCAGCCACGCGGTGACGATGTAGCCGAAGGTGACCGACGAAATATTGGCCTCGAACACGTGCCTCACGACGGTGATCGCGAAGCCTGAACTGATCCCGAACACGAACATCGAATAGGCGTTCGGATATTCGGCGAGAAAGGCGAGGCCGCCCTTGCCGTCGGGATGGGTCGCAACCAGCCGGAGCTTGAGGGAGGCGATCCGCCAGAGCAGCATCGCCCAGACGATGTAGCGCCAGAGGCCCCGGAACAGCAGGAAGTAGAAGAGCGGCGCGCTGCAGATCACGCTCCACCATCCGGCCAGCGTCACATGCGCGCCGTCGCCGGCGATCTGAACCGCCCAGCTCGAATTGTCCGACGTCGTGAGACGGCCGAGCCACACAACCGTCCCGACGATCGCGAGGCCAAGGCAGATGATTTCGGCCGCCCGCGAGTCACGCAGTCTCAGCGTCCTCACCACAGCGCTGGCCGCCTCTGCGAACGAGTCCGGCGCGAGGATCGGCGCGCGCACGAGTTGGCCGAGCTTGCCATTGAGCCCGTATTCGATCTGCTGCTCGGACAGCACGAACAGCCCGATCGCGATGAAGAAGCGCGCCCAGGCGCCGAAGTCGACGAGATAGGCGCGCCCATCGGCGAGCGTGAACGCGCTGCCCTCGACGAGGCTCAACAGAAACGGAACGCCCCAGGCGAGCGCGACGAACAAAGCCGCGCGCCGTCCAGCCAGCAGGGCGTCCTCGCGCAGCATCCCCAATCGCCGCTGCAATTCGAAGAACGGCCCGCCGTGCGACGCCAGATAGTCGCCGATCCGGCGCGCCGCCTCGTCGTCGTCGATTTCGGCGATGTTTCCGCCCGCAGCCAATTCCGTCATTCGTCCGCCCCCTTGCGCCCCGTCCTCTTGCCGATGCAGGCGGCGGCCCCGAGACTCGCCCGCCGCTCAAGCCGTCGTGGACGCGTCGGGTCCGCGGCGCAACCTCTTTCGCGCGCTTGCCGGGCCTCAGCCCGGCTCCGCCGCGGACAGCGCCGCCTCCTCCGTCAGGAACTCGCGCAAGGCCTTGATGCGCGGCGCGGCCGCCTCGTGCGCCCGGCAAAGGAAGTAATAGCCGAAGGGTGTCGGAACGCTCGTCTTGAACGGCTGAACCAGGCGCCCCGCGGCGAGCTCGTCGGCGGCGATCGCGAACGAAGTCAGCGCCACCCCCTGCCCCTGCGCGGCGGCGCGCAGCGTCATCGCCATGTTGTTGAAGAAGACGCCGTGTCTCGCATCGACCTTCAGCGCGCCCGCGGCCTTGAGCCAGTCGGACCATGTTGGCCAGGAGGCGTGCGCCGGGTTCCAGTCGAGATGCAGCAGGGTGTGGCGGGCGAGATCCTCCGGCGAGCGCAACGGATCGTCGCCTGCGACGAGTCTCGGCGCGCAGACTGGAAACACGTCCTCCTTGAACAGGAGCGTCGCCGCGAGCCCCGGGAACTCGCCCGCGCCCCAGCGGATGAGCGCATCAGCGGCGCCGGATTCGAGCGCTTCGTCGATCGGATCGGCGTCGATGAGGACGTCGGTCTCCGGATGGCGCGCCTTGAACTTGCCAATCCGGCCGACAAGCCAGGTCGCGGCGAACGAGGGCGTTGAATTGATGATGAGAAAGCGGCGCCCCCCGCCCTCGCGCATCGCCCGCGCCGCCTTGGCGATGAGCGCAAATCCTTCCGCGAGCGGCCCCGCAGCGCCCGCGCCCGATGCCGTCAAGCGAAGCCCTCGGCCATGTCGTTCGACGAGCCTGCGCGCCGATCTCCTCTTCAAGCGCGCGCACCTGCTGGGCGACCGCGGCCTTGGTCACGTGCAGTTCCCCGGCAGCGCGGGCGAACGACGAATGGCGGGCGACCGCCTCGAAGGCGCGCAGGGCGTTAAGCGGCGGCAGTCGGTGAAGGAGGCTCATAGTTTAGCTGCCCTATACCACGGATGCAGAAAGAATGACTCCGTCTTTCCGGGCAAGCAGCCTATATGACGGGGCGAAGCGGGCGCGAGGCCGCAAATTAGAGCTAAGGATCAGGTCAGTGACGGTGTCTTCCGCCAATATAGCTTATTCACGCTCCGATCTAGGATTTTCGTGGGCAGGCGCCATTTGGAAAGAAATTCTTAACCAACTGGCCGAGCGCGCCCAGGCGGTCGCGGACCGTGGTCGTCTCGCCGCGCTGCCGCTTCGCCATCTCGATGACATCGGCATGACGAGGGCCGAACGCGCCGCGATCCTGGGGTTCGAGGAGGCGGCGCGCGATCCTTGGGCGCTGGTCGCGATCCAGAGGCTCTGAGACCGCGCGCGCGGCTTCGGACCGGCGCCGCGAACGAGCGCTTGTCGAAAGCGCTCGGCGAACTCGACCACGCAAACGGCAACTCCTTTCGCGCGTTTCGCGCTCAACTTGACGGCTGCTGCGCAGCATCGGAAAAGACGGCTCCCCTCGCGCATGGGAGATCCGATGCAGCGCGTCACGCTGATCGACAACTATGACAGCTTCACCTTCAACCTCGTCCATTACCTGGGCGAGTTGGGCGCGGACGTGTCCGTGCGACGCAACGATGCGGTCACGGTCGCAGACGCGCTTGCCGAGGAACCCGACGCGATCGTGCTTTCGCCAGGCCCATGCACCCCGAACGAGGCGGGAATCTGTCTCGACCTCGTGCGCAGGGCGAGCGAAACGACGCCGATGCTCGGGGTCTGCCTCGGCCATCAGGCGATTGGTCAGGCGTTCGGGGCCGAAGTCGTACGCGCACCCACGCCGGTGCATGGCAAGACGTCGCGCATTTCGCACAATGCGCGCGGGCTCTTCCGCGGCCTGAACGGACCCTTTTCGGCGACCCGCTATCATTCGCTCGTCATCGAGCGATCGAACGCGCCCGCGGAACTCGAGATCAGCGCCGAGAGCGACGAGGGACTCATCATGGGCGTCGCGCACCGCGACCGGCCGGCGTACGGGGTGCAGTTCCATCCCGAAAGCATCATGAGCGAGCATGGCCGTCGGATCCTGGGCAATTTCCTGGACCTGGCCCAGGCCTTTCATCAGCGCCGGCGAACCCACTGAGGCCGCGAAACGGGGACATGGAATCGTTCAAGCCTCTGATCGCAAAAGTCGCCGCAGGCGCGACGCTCACCCGGAGCGAGGCGGAAAGCGCGTTCGATTCGATGCTGTCGGGCGAAGTGACGCCGTCGCAGATGGGCGGGTTCCTCATGGCCTTGAGGGTGCGCGGGGAGACGGTCGACGAGATCACCGGCGCGGTCTCGGCGATGCGCGCCAAGATGGTCTCCGTCAAGGCTCCGCCGGAGGCGATCGACATTGTCGGCACCGGCGGCGACGGTTCGGGCTCGCTCAATGTCTCGACGCTGGCCGCGATCATCGCCGCGGCCTCCGGCGCGGTCGTCGCCAAGCATGGCAATCGCGCCGCCTCCTCGCGGTCGGGCGCGGCGGACACGCTTTCGGCCCTCGGGGTCAAGATCGGGCTCTCGCCCGAAGGGGTCGAGCGCTGCATCCATGAGGCGGGGATCGGCTTCATGATGGCGCCCGCCCACCACGCCTCGATGCGCCATGTCGGCGCGACGCGGACCGAGCTCGGCGCGCGCACCATCTTCAATCTCATCGGACCGCTCTCCAATCCAGCCGGCGTCAGGCGCCAGCTGGTCGGCGTCTTTTCCGCCGCCTGGCTCGAGCCGATGGCGGAAGTCTTGCGCAATTTCGGCTCGGAGCGGGTCTGGGTGACGCACGGCCTCGACGGCCTCGACGAGATCACCACGACCGGGCCGACAAGGGTCGTTGAGCTGAAAGGGGGCGCGCTGCACGCCTTCGAACTGACGCCGGAAGCGGCGGGCCTTCCCCGCTCGGCGCCCGCGGCGCTGAAAGGGGGAGAACCGGCGCACAACGCGAAGGCGCTCATCGCCGTTCTCGATGGCGTCGAAGGCGCCTATCGTGACATCGCGCTCATCAACGCGGGCGCCGCGCTTGTGATCGCCGGCAAGGCGGCCTCGATCAGGGAGGGCGTGGCGATGGGCGATGCGGCGATCCGCTCCGGCGCCGCCCGCCGGACGCTCGATCGATTGATCGCGGCCTCGAACGCCTGAGGGCCGGGAACGCCGATGGCCGACATCCTCAAGAAGATCGAAAGCTACAAGCGGCGTGAAATCGCCGACGCCAAGGTCAGGGTGCCGCGCGCAACTCTGGAGCGCGAAATCGAGGTCCAGTCCCCGCCGCGCGGCTTCATCAAGGCGCTGGAAAGGGCGGCGGAAGAGGGCCGGTTCGGCCTGATCGCGGAAATTAAGAAAGCAAGCCCCTCGAAAGGGGTCATCCGCGAGGATTTCGACCCGGCCGCCCTCGCCAAGGCCTATCAGGCCGGCGGAGCGGCCTGCCTCTCCGTGCTGACCGATGGCCCCTCGTTTCAGGGCTCGCCAGAGCATCTGATCAAGGCGCGCAAGGCGACGACGCTTCCGATTCTGCGCAAGGATTTCCTGTTCGACCCCTATCAGGTCCTGGAGGCGCGGGCCTGGGGCGCCGACTGCATCCTCATCATCATGGCCGCCGTCGACGACGAAACCGCCAAAACCCTCAACAAGGCCGCGCACGATCTCGGCCTCGACGTCATGATCGAGACGCATGACGAGAGCGAGCTAAGCCGGGCGCTCGCCCTCGAGGGCCGCCTGGTCGGCGTCAACAACCGGAACCTGCGCACCTTCGAGACCTCGCTCGAAGTATGCGAGCGGCTCAGGCCCTCGATCCCGAAGGGCCGGATCGTGGTCGCCGAAAGCGGGATTTCCAATCACGCCGACTGCAAGCGGCTGGCCAAATCGGGCATCGAAACCTTCCTGGTTGGCGAAGCGCTGATGCGCCACAAGGACGTCGCGGCCGCGACCCGCGCGCTGCTGACGGGGATGTAGCCCGGCCTGGCGCGCTCACTTCACTCTTGAAGAGACCGCCAGTCCAAGGAATACGAGCATCAACCGGTTGAGCCGAACCAGGTCGCCGGCGTTCAACGAGCCAATTCTTTGGCCGATTTTCGACTTGGGGACGGCGGTGATCTTGTCCACCATCACGCGGCAGGTCGCGCGGAGCCCGTTGCGGGCGTCCGGCTCCACTGGAAGGCGGAACAATGGCGCCTCCGTCGTATCGCTGGTGAATGGACACACAACAAGCAAATCGAGGCCTTCAAAACTGTCGTCCTGTACGATGACGACGGGACGCGGCTTTCCGGCGTAGTCTCCCGCGCCCGCGACAGTCCATACCTCGCCTCGCCTCATTCCTTAAGGCCAGGCGGAAATCGAATCGACGTAGGCTTGATCCTCGCGAGCGTACGGACTCCCAGCGACCGCGAGCGATTGTCGGCGAGCTTCCGTCCGGAATGCGGGCGATCGAACATCCGGAACCCAAATCTGAACCGGGCGAAGACCCTGCGCGCGCAGGCGCTCCCGGTGATTTCGCACCTTTGTGCGAGACGACTTGGGCTTGGATCCAGATGTCATCAATCGCTCCGACCAGCTCCGTTACATGTAACTTAGGCGGAGACCTGGCGGCTTACAAGGGCTTGCCACGCCGACAAGGCGGGCAAAGCCTTCTTTTTGCCGCTTCCGTGGAATTTGTCGCCCGCCGCAACACGCTGACCAAGATCGATCGTGCGTCAACCCCCGCCGGCCAAAACCAAAACGGCGGCGCGGCAAGCAGACAAGCCCATGGTCATGCTATTTTAGCCACGGCTTGATTCGTCAAGGCTGGAACCGATGACATGAACGATCTTTTCGGCGCGGGAGCGCCTCGACGCGGCAAACCGACGCCCGTCAATAGGGCGTCGAAAGACGCCCATCTCTCGACAGGCCATGGCAAGCCAAATGCGCGCAACGGGACGCTCAGCGAAGCGCACTACACCGCAGCCTCGATCGAAGTGCTCGAGGGGCTCGAGCCCGTCCGCCGCCGCCCCGGCATGTATGTGGGCGGGACCAATTCCAACGCGCTCCATCACCTCTTCGCCGAGGTGATCGACAATGCGATGGATGAAGCGGTCGCCGGCCACGCCACCTTCATCGAGGTCTCGCTCGAGGAGTGCGGATACCTGAGCGTCGTCGACAACGGCCGCGGCATGCCGGTCGACCCGCACCCGAAATTTCCCAAGAAGTCGGCCCTCGAAGTCATCATGACGATGCTGCACGCGGGCGGCAAGTTCGACAGCGGCGCTTACGAGACGTCAGGCGGCCTACACGGCGTCGGCGTGTCGGTGGTGAACGCGCTTTCCGAGAAGCTCGAAGTCGAGGTCGTCCGCTCACAGACGCTCTATCGGCAGACCTTTGCACGCGGCAAGCCGACCAGCGCGCTCATAATCGTCGGCAAAGCGCCCAACCGCCGCGGCACGAAAGTGCGCTTTCTCCCCGATCCGGAGATTTTCGGAGGCCAGGCGCGGTTCGATCCGGCGCGTGTATTCAAGATGGCGCGCTCGAAGGCCTATCTGTTCGGGGGCGTCGAGATCAGGTGGCGCTGCGCGCCCGCGCTCATCGGCGAAGGGTCGAAAGTCCCGGCGGAGGCGACGTTTCATTTCCCCGGCGGCTTGAGAGACTATCTCGCCGCCGACATCGAGGGCGAGGCCCTCGTCGCCGACCAGGCGTTTACCGGCCGGGTCGAAAAAGACGGCAAGCATGGCTCGGTCGAATGGGCGATCGCGTGGCTCGCCGGCGCCGACGGCTTCGTTCATTCCTATTGCAACACCATTCCCACCCCCGACGGCGGAACGCATGAATCGGGGCTCCGCACGGCATTGCTGCGCGGCCTCAAGGATCACGCCGAGCGCATCGGCCAGGGGAAGCGGGCGGCCGCGCTGACCGCCGACGACGTCATGGCGAGTTGCGCCGCGCTGATCTCGGTCTTCATTCGCGAGCCCGAATTTCAGGGACAGAACAAAGGCCGCCTGCAGACGGCCGAAGCGGCGCGGCTGGTCGACGGCGCGGTCCGCGACGCCTTCGACCATTGGCTCGCCGCGGCGCCGAGCCAGGCGGCCAAGCTGCTCGACTGGTCAATCGAGCGCGCCGAGGAGCGCGCTCGCCGCCGGATGGAGAAAGAGGTCGCGCGCAAGACTGCGGTGCGCAAGCTCAGACTGCCGGGCAAGCTCGCCGACTGCACCAACTCCTCGGCGCAAGGCTCTGAACTGTTCATCGTCGAAGGCAATTCGGCCGGCGGCTCGGCCAAGCAGGCGCGCGATCGCTCCTCGCAGGCGGTGCTGCCGCTCCGGGGAAAGATCCTCAACGTCGCCTCGGCCGGCCGGGACAAGCTCGCGCAAAACCAGCAGCTGTCCGATCTCATGCAGGCGCTGGGCGCGAGCGCCGGCGCCCATTACCGCTCATCCGACCTGCGTTACGACAAGATCATCATCATGACCGACGCCGACGTCGACGGCGCGCATATCGCTTCGCTGCTCATCACCTTCTTCTACCGGCAGACGCCGAAGCTGATCGAGGAAGGCCACCTTTATCTTGCCGTCCCGCCGCTCTACCGCCTGACCCAGGGCGCGCGCTCGCTCTACGCGCGTGACGACGCCCATAAGGAGGAGCTCATGAAATCGGGATTCTCCGGCCGGGGCTCAATCGAGGTCAGCCGGTTCAAGGGGCTTGGCGAAATGCCGATGCGCGATCTGCGTGACACGACGATGGATCCCATGAAGCGGACGCTGCTGCGCGTCGCGGTCGTCGCCGACGAGAATGAGGCGACGGCGGAAGCGGTCGAGCGTCTGATGGGCGCGAAGCCCGAGGCCCGCTTCGCCTTCATTCAGGAGCGCGCGCCAAAATCGCTCGAGCTCGTGGACCTGTAGGGCCGCCCGACTCTTTTCCTCGCGTCGCATAGGTCTTGAATCCGCCGACCCGGCGTCGCCGTCGCCAACTCATGAACTGACCATGCCTTGCGGGTACGAGGATCGGGAAGCGGCCCAGGACGACGTGGAGTTGTTGTGGCGCTTTCTGGCGATCGCCGCCTATGAGTCCGGCGCCAGCGCGGCGTGTCGCGTCCCGATCGTCGCCGCGCACCTCAACGGCTGGCGACGTTCGGGAGATTTCGGAGTCATCGCCCACCGCGCGGGCAGTCCTGTGGGAGCTGTCTGGGCAAGGCAGTTCGATCCATCGGAAGGCCCCGCTCTATTCGTCGGCGCGAAAACCCCGGAGGTCTCGCTGGGCGTCCTGGCGGAAGAGCGAGGCAAAGGCGTTGGGCTTGCGCTTCTGCGCCGCCTCGAAACAATGGCCAGGGAAAAGGGGCTCGACGGCCTCTGCCTGAGCATCCGGGACAGCAATCGGGCCATCCGTCTCTATGAGCGGGCCGAGTATCGGTTGATCAGAGGGTCCGCGCTTCCCAACCGTGCCGGCGGCCTCTCCTTCGGAATGTTGCTCACCCTCGCCGATGCGCGCGGCGCCGAAAACGTCTCAGCCTGATCCTTTTCCCTTCACCCGGCCCCCCGCCGCGTTACTGGGCCGGGTCGCCGCAGCAGGCGCCCAAGAATAAACCACTCAAAACGGCAGTTTAAATGAATAAATAGTTTATCGCCCTCTCTTGGACCATCTGGCGATGTCCGCAAAAATGCGCTATTCTCAACTTGCAAGGTCCGTTTAAGTTTTGTGACCGGCCGAGCGGATTTCGACGATGCGGACGCCAGATTTTATTTTCACGCCGGCCGCGAACAGCCGTTCGCTTGCCGAAGAGCGGGGGTGCGCCGGACGACATCGCGGGTTCCCGTCGCCGACCGCGAGGCCCTGCCTTTGAAGGGGCGACAGGTATTAGGTTTGCGCGTCCGGCCAACCAGAATTGTTCAGACGGAAATGTCGCGACGGGGCGCCGCTGAGCGGTCCGTAACGGGCGCTGTTGCGCTGCGATCGATTAGGCCTTGGGTGGAGATCTGGGACTAAACATGAGCAAGGGTAAGGATTTCAGGCCTCGCAAGCGCGGCTTCGACGACGATGGGCCGATGCAATACGAGTCGAGGCCTCGTCCCTCACGGGGCCACAGCGGCAGCCCGGAGGGGGGCTTTGGCGGCCCGCCCATGGGCGGGCCCTCGTCCGCGCCGATTGATTCTAGCGCGCCGGCGGTGGACGCCGTCGTCAAATGGTTCAAGGCGGACAAGGGCTATGGCTTCGTCGAACTGGCGGGCGGCCAGGGCGACGCATTCCTGCACGCCAACGCTCTTCACGCCTCGGGCCACGATACGGTTCCCGCGGGCGCGAAATTGCGCGTCCAGGTCGGCGCGGGCGCCAAGGGAGCTCAGGTGACCCGGGTGCTCGAAGTCGACGCCAGCGGAGTCGTCGAGCGCCCGCAGAGGACGTTCAGCGATGCGCCCCGTCCGCGCCGGGTCGCGCCTGACCCGTCGACCGCGGTCTCGGTCACCGGAAAGGTGAAGTGGTTCGACGACGCCAAGGGATTCGGCTTCGTCGCCAGCGAGGATGGCGGCAAGGACGTGTTCGTCCATATCTCGATCCTCGGCCCGGCCGGCATTTCGCATTTGGCCGAAGGCCAGCAGGTGACGATGAGAGTGGTGGATACGCCCAAGGGGCGCGAGGCCATTTCGCTCTCGCTTTGAATCCCTCGCCGCCTTCGAGGGACATTCGACGCCTGATCGAGATCATGGCGGCGCTGCGCGATCCGGTTCGCGGCTGCCCCTGGGATCAAGAGCAGACTTTCGCCTCGATCGCCCCGTTCACGATCGAGGAGGCCTACGAAGTGGCCGACGCGATCGAGCGCGGAGGAGCGGAGGATCTGCGCGAGGAGCTGGGCGACTTGCTGCTCCAGGTCGTCTTTCACGCCCGTATGGCCGAAGAGGCGGGCCTGTTCGATTTCGGCGGCGTGGTCGAGGCGATAACCGCCAAGCTCATCCGCCGGCATCCGCATGTGTTCGGCGACGCGAGCGCGCTCGACGCCGCTGAGGTGAAGGCGCTTTGGGGGCGCATCAAGGCCGATGAGAAGCGCGCGAAGGTCGCGTCGAACGCGAAGGGCGCGCCCGCCGCGGAGGCTGGGCCCGGCGCGCTCGACGGCGTTCCGCTGGCCCTGCCCGGGCTCTCCCGCGCCCTGAAGCTGCAGGAGAAAGCAGGCAAGGTCGGATTTGACTGGAACGACGCTCGCGCGGTCCTGGACAAGATCAGGGAGGAGGTCGCCGAGGTCGAGGCGGAAATCGCCGAGGGTTCCGCCGGAACGCTGTCAAGCGAGGTCGGCGACCTCCTGTTCGCGGTCGCGAACCTCGCACGACACCTCAAGGTCGATCCGGAGGCCGCCTTGCGCTCGGCCAACCTGAAGTTCGAACGCCGCTTCGCCCATATCGAGCGCCGGCTCGCCGAGCGCGGCCGAACCGCGGACAGCGCCAGTCTCGACGAAATGGAGCGGCTTTGGGCCGAGGCGAAGGCCGGGGAGCGCCCGGCGGGTTGAAGGCGCGCGGCTGTCGCCGCTATCGGATGCATGGGCCGGCGCTCCGCCGTGTCGGGCCGATCGGGGGTCAAATGAATCCGTTTCGCGCCGTCGCGTGGGATATCGACGGCACGCTCATCGACAGCGAACCGCTCCACCAGCGCGGGCTTCTCGCTGCCAGCCTGGCCTTCGGCGCCGATATCAGCGACCTCGGACCTGACCCGTTTCGCGGCGTCCACGCGCCCGACATATGGAAGGCGCTCAAGCCGCGCTTCCGGCCGGATGCGAGTTTCGAGACCTGGATCGCGGCGATCGAAGACTATTACGTCGCGCATGCGGCAGAGCTTAAGCCCATTCCGGGCGCGATCGAGGCGATGCGCGCGCTTAGCGTCCGAGGCGTCGCGCAAGCCTGCGTGTCGAATTCCGGGCGCACGATCGTCGACGCCAACATCAAGGCGCTGGGGGTCGCGGAGCTCATCGCATTTTCGCTGAGCCTCGACGATGTCTCGCAGGGCAAGCCCCATCCAGAACCTTTTCGGGAGACGGCGCGGCGGCTCGGCGCCAAGCCAGAGGCGACGGTCGCCGTCGAGGACAGCGATGCCGGCGCCCGTTCGGCGCGCGCGGCGGGGCTCTTTGTCGTCGGCTACGCGCCAGAAGGAAACGCCTTCGCCGGCGCCGACCGCTCGGTCGCCAAGCTGATGGACGTGGCGGCTCTGTTCGGGGCTTGACCGCGCCGGCGGCGGACGCGCCTCAGTGCACGCCCTGCGTCAGGCCCTGGACGAAATACCGGTTGAGCAGGATCATCATGGCGACGATCGGCAGCGTCGAGAAATGCGCGAGCGCCCCCAGCGTTCCCCACGAAATGTCCTTGGTGCCGTAGGCCGAGAGTAGCGCGACCGAGATTGTCTTGGTGTCGGCCTTGGTCAGGAACATGGCGTAAAGGAAATCGTTCCAGGAGAACATGACGCAGAAAATCGCGCTGGCGATCAGGCCCGGAACCACGGTCGGCAGGGCGACGCGGATGAAGGCGCCGAAGTCCGAGCAGCCGTCGATCAGCGCCGCCTCCTCGATCGACACCGGCGCGGCGCGAAAGAAAGAGAACATCATCCAGACGACGAAGGCGCTGTTGAGCGCGGTGTTGAGGATGATCACCGCCCACCAGGTGCCCAATAGTCCGATGTCGCGCATCAGAAGGTAGAACGGGATCAGCGTCGCGATCGCCGGCACCGTGCGGATGACGAGAAAGAAGTAGGCGAGCCAGACCGCGCGCGGGCTTTCCGCGCGGGCCAGCGCATAGCCCGCCGGCACGCCGATGAGAAGCGAGAGCGCCGTCGAGCCTGCGGCGATAATGAGGCTCGACTCGAGGAGCGCGCTTAAGTTGAAGTAGCGGAACACGCTCCTGAAATTGTCCCACGTCGGCGTGAACAGGAAGGTCGGCGGCGAGGAGAAAATGTCGCTCTGCGGCTTGTAGGCGATCGAGAACGAGCCAGCGACCGGCGCAAGCGCAACTGACCAGCACGGCGCAGATCGCGAGCGCGGCGCGCGATGAGACCGAGGCGAGCGCGATCAGGCATTCCTGTTTCTCGCGGGCTTCAGCACCCCGATGAACGCCGCCGCCATGACGAGGATGCAGACGACGATCACCGTACTGACGGCGGAGGCCGCGCCGATGTTGAAGAATTCAAGCCCCTGTTTGACGCCATAGATCATGAGCGTGTTGGTCGCGTCCGCCGGCCCGCCGCTGGTGGTGACGAAGATGATGTCGAACACCCGGAAGGCGTCCATCATCCTTAAGATGAGCGCGAGAAACGCCGCGGGGAGCAGAAGCGGCAGGATGATGAACCGGAGTCGCTGGGCTGCGCTCGCGCCGTCGACCTCGGCGGCCTCGAGAAGATCGGTCCTGAGCGACTTGAGGCCCGCGAGCAGGATCAGCGCCATCAGCGGCGTCCATTCCCAGGCGTCGATCGCGATCAGCGTCGCCAGCGCCCGGTGCGGGTCGGCGAGCAGGCCGCGCGGACTGGAGAGCCCGAGTTCGGCGAGCGGATAGCCGAGCATGCCATATTCGGGGCTGAGCAGCGCCTTGAACACGAGCCCGACCACGAGCGGCGTCACGGTCGCCGGGATAAGCAACAGCCCGAGCGCGATCCGGTTGAACCAGTCGTCGCGCCAAAGCAGAAGGGCAATCCCGAGGCCAAGAATGAATTCGATCGCAACCGTGCCCAAGGTGAACAGGAAGGTGTTGATCAGCGCCGTGCGCGCGGTCGGATCGCGCCAGAGCTGAAAATAATTGTCGAACCCGACGAAATGGCGCGAGGCCGGCCGGATCAGGCTGTAGCTGTCGAACGAATAGAGAAACCCCTGCGCCATCGGCCCGACCGCGACGGCGAGCACATAGATGAGCGCCGGCGCCGCCATCGCGATGAGAAAGATCTGGCGCTTCCGCGAATACGGCCACCCGCCCGCGAAAGAATTGGCGTCATCCGCGCTCGCGGCGGCGCCGCGCGAAACCGCACTCACCCTGCCCCCGGGCGCCGCTCGCTCGCCTCGCGCAACGGCTGCGCGATCGTCTCCCCGCTCAGGCGCGTGGCTCCGCCGTCACTTGAACAATGCCTCGGCCTTGACCTGAATCTCGTCCATCGCAGTCTTGGGATCGGCCTGACCGACCAGGACCGCGTTGATCGCGCCGCCGATCAGATCCTGCAATTCCGGGTATTGCGGGATGCGGGGGCGGAAGTCGCCGTCGCCATGCTCGAACGAGGTCGCGATCACCGGCAGGAACGGATATTTGGCGAGCAGCTCCGGATCGGTCATCTCGCTCTTGCGCAGATAGCTGCCGGCGCCGCGCATGTTGAGCTCCTTGTGCACCGCCGGGCTCGTCACCCATTTGATGAAGGCCCAGGCGGCTTCCTGCTTCTTGGGGTCGATGTCCTTGTTGATGCCGAGCGCCCAGCCGCCGATCCCGTAGTCCTGCGGCTGGCCCTTGGCCGAGGGGGTCAGCATGATCCCGGCCTTGCCGGCGATCTTGGACACTTTCGGATTGTCGTAGTCCGCGGCGCCGATCGACCAGGTCTGCATGTTGGCGACCAGGCCTTGGCGGAAGCTCTCCTCGCGCCCGCCCCAGTCGTAATCGGCGGCGCCGGGAGGCGCGGCGTCGTCGAACAGCTTCTTGTAGGCGACCACGCTCGCGATATTGGCCGGCGAATTGAGCGCGGGCTTGCCGTCCTTGTCGAGGATCGAGCCGCCGAACTGGCGATTGTACTGCATCCAGTCCTGCGCGACCGCAGGCCCCTTCTGGCCGTTGGCGACGAAACCGTAGATCTTCTTGCTCTTGTCAGTGAGCTTGAGCGCGTCGGCGACGAACTCCTCCATCGTCGCGGGCGGCTTCAGGCCCGCGGCTTCGTAGAGGTCCTTGCGATAGGCGAGCACGTTGGCGTAGCCCGCGAACGGAAAGGCGACCTGCTTGCCGTGATAGCCGCCGAGCGAAGCCATGAGCGAGGGATAGATGTCGTCGACCTTGATCTCGGCCGCGTCGCGCTTGATCCAGTCGGTGAGATCGACGGTATAGCCGGCCTCCGCGAACTGGCCGGACCAGACGATGTCCACCGTCGCGATATCGTAGCCCTTGGTGTGACCGACATAGTCGGCGGTGATCTTTGTGAGCAATTCCGGATAGCTCAGGATATCGACATTGACCTTGGCGCCGGTCAGGGCCTCGAACTCGGGCGCGACCTGAGCCAGGACCGCGGCGAACTGGTCGTTCTGCGAGGCGAGGTTGAGCGTCACGCCCTGATACGGCTTGTCGGCGGCCAGAGCCGCGCCCAAACCAAACGAGACGAGAACGCCGAGACCCAGCGCTGTCGCCCGACCCGTGAACGGCTTCATGGCCACTGTCTCCCGATGACGGTCCGGCACGCTAGCACTGCGATTTTCGCAAGATCAATCAAATTGTGGGGCCGCCCCGGCGAGGGCGGCATTTCGAATTGAATTGAAATCGCCTTCGCCGCGCAGGCGTGCTACATGATTGAAAAGGCGCGTTGGAGGAGATCATGAGAGCGGCGTCGGCGCGCGCTGCCGCTTCGCATACGCGCACCGGGACTCGAAACGGACTCGAGCGGGCCGTCGCGTGGTCGCGCAACTGGAGCGCGGAATTCCCGCTCTGCCTCGCCAATCACCTGCCGATGGTCCTGGTCGCGCTCCACCGCATGGGCGCGACCGACGAGCGCCTCGAAGCCTATTGCCAGATCTATCGCGAGCAGAACGGCCTCGTTCCTGTCCCGGAGCGGACCCGGGAGATCACGCCCTTGAACTGGCGCGAATTTTTTGGCCAACGCGACCGCGAGGGCGACTACCGCGCCTTCTTCGCCGGCGAGGTTCGCAGGCTCGGCGCGACGCCGGCCGCTCTCCTCTACCTTCCCCACCTCATGCCCGGAATCGCCGCAAGCGCAACGCATGCGCTCATGCGGATGGCCTATGCGACGCTGACCGCCAGCGACGAGGAAACCGGCGTCGCGCTCGGCTACTGGGCCACGACTTATCTTGCGCTCGGGCCCTCGCGCGGCGCCAAGCCATCGACCGGCGACCCGGCCGAGGTTCTCGCCTTCATGCATGGGCCGGAGGCGTTCCGGCATGTCGAGCCCGAGCGCGATCTCCTCTGGCACTTCATGCGCGCCGTCGCCGGGAAGCCCGAATTTGAGCCCGTCGTCGACATGCTGGCGATCGGACCCGAGACGCATGACCGGGCCGCGCGGCTTTCGCTTGCGCTCTATGCCGGGACGCTCGATTTCTGCGCGCTGCACGCGCTCACCGGAATGCACTGGCTCAGACTGATCGCACCGCGCACGCCCGACCGCGCCGCGCCCTTGCGCTACTTCTGGCAGGCGATCGCATCACTGGTCCCGAAGATGGGCTTTCCCGCCCTCCCAAGCGCGGATGAACTCGAGACATGGCGGCGCATGCCCCTGCCCGGCTGGCCCGAGATCTTTTCCGAGGCGGTTGCGCGCGACGACGAGCACGATCTCAGCCTCACGTTCTCGGCAGGCGAGGAATTCAAGCATTACGGCGACCGCCTCTATCAATATGCCGCGGCCCGGCGCCTGAACCTCGTCCGATGATCCTCGCCAACGCCCATCTTCCCGACGGGACTTTTGCGGACGTTGAAATCGCCGGCGGCCGCATCGCGGCGCTGCATCCGCCGGGAAGCGCCAATGCGCCGGGCGAGCGCATCGATCTCGCCGGCGCCCTCCTCCTGCCGGCCTTCGTCGACGGCCACATCCATCTCGACAAGACGCATTGGGGCGCCCCTCGCCTGCCCTATGTCGAAGGCGCCAGCGTGCGCGAACGCATTGCCGCCGAGCGCGTCCAGCGCCATCGCGTCGGAGCTGCCCATCGAAGCGCGCGCCTCCGCGCTCGTCCGCACCTTGATCGCGAACGGCACAACAAGGACGCGCAGCCACGTCGACATCGACAACGACGTCGGCCTCGCCAATCTCGAAGCCGTGCTGAAGGTGCGCGAGGCCTTTTCCGACTGGATCGACATCCAGCTCGTCGCTTTCCCGCAAAGCGGCGTCATGACGGAGAAGGGAGCTTCCGACCTCATCGCTTCAGCGCTGATGGCGGGCGCCGATCTCATCGGCGGCCTGGACCCCGCCGGCTTCGACAACGACGTCAAAGGCCAGCTCGACACTCTGTTCGGGCTCGCCGAGGCGTTCGGAAAGGGCATCGACATTCATCTGCACGACGGCGGGGAGACGGGCGCGGCCGAGCTCCGCGAGATCGCCGGGCGCACGGTCGCCGCCGGCCTGCAAGGACGCGTCGCCGTCAGTCACGCCTTCGCGCTCGGCGACATTCCGCCGAGCCTGTTCGACAAGACAGCCGAGGCGCTCGCCCGCGCACAAGTCGCGATCATGACGTCGTGCCCGTCTTCCGTCCCCGTGCCGCCAGTCAAAAGGCTGCGCGAGCGCGGCGTGACCGTGTTCGCCGGCTCCGACAACATTCGCGACTGCTGGTCGCCGTTCGGCAATGGCGACATGCTCGACCGCGCCGCGATCATCGCTCGGCGCCATGCGATGTTCACCGACAGCGAGCTCGAGCAGGCTTTCGCGCTCATCACGAGCGAAGCGGACAAGGCTCTCGGGCGCCCTCGCCGGGAGGTCCGCGCCGGCGCGATCGCCGATCTGGTCGCGATCGAAGCGCCGAGCGTCGCCGATGCGCTCGTCGAACGGCCGCCGCGAAGGCTCGTCATCCGCGCGGGGCGCATCGCCGCCGAGCGAGGCGTTCCCTCCGCGGCGCTCAACGGGGTGGCGGTCGGCTGACCGCCTGGATGGCGGGTTCCGTCTATGGACTTGTCCCGAAGCCGTCGAAGTAGCGGCGGACCAGCGCAAAGCGTGTCGCGACGGCGATGTCGCCGTCGCGCTCTGTCAGTGGCTGACCGGGCCGGTGAGGAGCACCGCCGCGGCGCGCGCGCTGGCGTCCGCCACGCGCGGATCAACGACCGGGCTGACCGCGCCGACCCCATAGAGCAAGAGCCCCACCGCCAGGACTGCGCCCATTGCGACGGCCACCGAGATGAGGCCGCGATTCTGGGGCAGATAGGCGCGGTAGAATTCCGCCTGTTTGCCGATTCCATCCATCGTGGCCTCCATCGCCAATCTTCTCCCGTTCCCCGCCGGCTTGGCCTCCCTTCAAGACGTCTTCCAGCCGGGCTGGGTTTTAACCATGCCGCCGGCGGCCTCGCTGTGACGTGCGTCACACTGTGACATTGGAGTCACGCGGGCTTCTTCCACCTCAGCCCGGACGGGGGTCTTAGTGTGACGAGCGCGTGAGATTAGGGCGATTTAGCAGCAACGGGACGGCCGGATCAGGGCGACCGGCGCCTCCACCACCCGCGCTCGAGTTCAGCCGCGAGGCGCTTTTCGGCTTCCGCCCGCTGCGCCTGTTCGACGGCAAGGTCCGCGGTCATCTGGTCGACCCTTGCCGACATCCGGTCGGCCAGGGTGCGCTCCACGGCCAGTTCGGCCGCGTGGCGCGCCTCGCGCCCGGCGAATTCCGCCGCCTGCCTTTCGTTGCGAAGCTCGGCGGCGGCAAGCTGGGCCTTCAGCGTCTCGACATGGGCGTCCAGCGCGCGGATGACCTGATTCGCAAGCGCCCGTTCATTTAAGACCCGAGCCCTGAGAGCGCGATCGCCGGTGGCCGGAACCACGTCGTTCCAACCCTCGGGAGGCCGAATTAGGGTTCGCTTGTCGTTTCCGAGCGTCTTCTGCCAACGCCCGCGCTTGGCCCGTTGCCTGATCGCCTCAGCCGATACGCTCAGCAGCTCGGCCGCCTGCCTGTAGGTAAACCACTCGCCCGTCAAGCTGGTCCCCTGCCGGTTCACGCCGAGGCTTTGACGAGGACTTTAGTCGATAGCGATCCGAGCGCAAGACAAGGCTTAAGCGCATGGCGCATCCCATCGAAACAATCATTGCAATTCTCGCTGCGGCGGCGCCCTTCTATTTCACTCGACCGGCAGGCGCGTCGGCAATTCCCGGAAGACCACGGGAAGAAGCGCGTCAATCCACGGATTGATGAGCAATAGACGCTACGCGCGGCGCGCCGGCCTCCTCGTCCTTATGATCGCCGCGCCACGGTGTCACGATCGGGCGAAGCGCGAAGCGCCGGGGCCGCCGCCTGACATTCGAGCGCTCCCCCGTCTGACCAGGCTCGCGCCGGAGGGACGAAATTGCTTGGCTGGTTCAAGTCCTGTCTTTTCCTTCTGGTCTTCGCCTTCGCGGCGAGAGCGGGGGCCGAGGAGCGTCCGTGGAGCGATCCATCCCTGCCGCCCGCCCGGCGTGCGCAACTGGCGCTCGCCGAGATGAGCGATGAGGAGAAGCTCTCCCTTGTTCACGGGGTGATCGCGGCCCGCTGGGGGGGCGCAGCAAAACCGGCCGGATCGATCGGCTCGGCAGGCTACGTGCCCGGGATCCCGCGCCTCGGCGTTCCAGCGCTGCAGGAGACGGACGCCGAGCTCGGCGTCGCGAACCCTGGCAATGTCCGGCCTGGCGACACCGCGACCGCCATGCCGTCCGATCTCGCGCTAGCCTCGAGTTGGGACTTGGGCCTCGCTCGGCGCCAGGGCGAAGCGGTCGGAGCGGAAGCGCGCGCGAAAGGTTTCAACGTCCTTCTCGGCGGCGCCGCCAATCTGATTCGCGACCCGCGTGGCGGCCGCGACTTCGAATATTTCTCCGAGGACCCGCTGCTCACCGGAGAGATGGCCGGCGCCGTGATCGACGGCGCGCAGAGCCGCCACATCATCTCCACGATCAAGCATTTCGCCCTCAATTCCCAGGAGACCGACCGGGTCGTGCTCGACGCGCGCATCGACAAGGCGGCGATGCGCGAATCGGACCTCATCGCCTTCGAGATCGCAATCGAGCGCGGGCGCCCGGGCGCGGTGATGTGCGCCTATAACCAGGTGAACGGACGCTACTCGTGCGAAAACGGCTGGCTCCTGAATGAAGTGCTCAAAACGGACTGGCGATACCCCTATTTCGTGATGTCCGACTGGGGAGCGGTCCACTCGACGATTGAGTCGGCGATGGCCGGGCTCGACCAGGAATCGGGCGAGCAGCTGGACACGCAAACCTTCTTCGGAGCGCCGCTCGCGCAGGCCATCGCCGCCGGCGAGGTCCCGAAGTCCCGGCTCGACGACATGGCGCGGCGAATCCTGACTTCGATCTTCGCCCACGGCCTCGCTGACAACGAAGACCGCCCGGACCCGATCGATCTAGAGTTCGAGCGACCGGACCGCGCTCGCCATCGCCCGCGAAGGGACTGTTCTGTTGAGAAACCAGGGCCAGCTGCCGCTCTCCCCTGACGCCGCCCGCCGGATCATCGTGATCGGAGGCGACGCCGATCGCGGCGTCCTTTCAGGCGGCGGCTCGTCGCAAGTCATGCCCCGCGGAGGAATCGCGGCCAAGGTCGAGATCGGCAGGAACAGGGCCATGATCTTCGATCCTGGCTCGCCGCTCGAGGCGATCCGCCGCCAGTTTCCCGGCGCGCGCGTGGACTTCGATGACGGCTCGTCTCCGGCGCGAGCCGCGGAGGCGGCGGCCGGCGCCGACGCGGCGATCGTGTTCGCCGTCCAGTGGAGGACCGAATCCGCCGATGCGCCCAGCCTCGGGCTCACGGACGGACAAGACCGTCTGATCGACGCCGTCACCCGCGCCAACCCGCACACGGTGGTCGTGCTCGAAACCGGCGGGCCGGCGCTGACGCCATGGCTCGACCGGACCGCCGCCGTACTCGAAGCCTGGTATCCGGGCGAAATGGGCGCCCAGGCGATCGCCGAAATCCTGTCCGGCGCCGTCAACCCGTCAGGGCGCCTGCCGGTCACCTTCCCGGCCAACGAAGCCCAGTTGCCCCATCCGAAGATCCAAGGCGATCCGAACGGCGCGCCGATCGGGCCTGTCGGCCGGGGCGGACATTACGGCGCGATGTTCACCGCAACCTACGACGAGGGCGCGGCGGCCGGGTACAAATGGTTCGTCGAGCGGGGGGAGCAGCCGCTCTTTCCATTCGGCTTTGGGCTCTCCTACACGAAATTCGATCTGAGCCGCCTCGCCGTGAGCGTGAGCGGCTCCGAGGTCACGGCCAGCGTGACGGTGCGCAATTCCGGCGAGCGGGCCGGGACGGCTGCTCCGCAATTTTATGTCTCGGGGCCTGAAGGCGCAAAGGTTCCGCTCCGCCTCGTCGGGTGGGACAGAGCCGGCCTCAAGCCCGGCGAAGACCGGCGGGTCACGGTCGCGATCGATCCGCGCCTGCTGGCGACCTTCGACGAGGCGGCGCGACGCTGGCGCATCGAGCCCGGCGCCTACCGATTGACGGCCGGATTCGACTCCGGGCGCCGCGACCTCGCCGCGAGTTTTGAGCTTCAATCGGCGAGCCTTCCGCCGTAACGGGTCCAGCTTTGCAGCTCTGGCCGGGATCCGGCCGCTTTCTCCGCGGCTTCGTCGAGAGCGCCCGGCGCTTTCGCTCCGGCTGGCCGCGTCAGGGGGCCTCAATCCGCGTCAGGCCGCCCATATAAGGCCGTAAGACTTCGGGAATCGCGACCGAGCCGTCCGGCTGCTGGTAGTTCTCGAGCACCGCGATCAGCGCGCGGCCGACCGCGACGCCGGAGCCGTTTAGCGTATGGACGAACCGGGTCGCCTTGTCGGCGCTCCTGAAGCGGGCGCTCATGCGCCGGGCCTGGAAGTCGCCGCAGATCGAGCAGGACGAAATCTCGCGAAATCGCCCCTGCCCCGGCAGCCAGACCTCAATGTCGTAGCTCTTCTGGGCGGCGAAACCCATGTCCCCGGCGCAGAGCGCGACGACCCGGTAGTGGAGCCCGAGGCGCTTCAGCACTTCCTCGGCGCAAGCGGTCATGCGCTCGTGTTCGGCGCGCGACTGCTCGGGCGTGGTGATCGAGACCAGCTCGACCTTCCTGAACTGGTGCTGGCGGATCATGCCGCGGGTATCCTTGCCCGCCGCGCCGGCCTCCGCCCGGAAGGACAAGGTGCCGGCGGTGAAGCGCAGCGGCAGGGTTTTCTCGTCGACGATGCTCTCGCGGACGAGATTGGTCAGGGGGACTTCGGCGGTGGGGATGAGCCAGAGCTTGCTCTCAACATAAGGGTGATTATCTTTTAACCTTTCATACTCGTCAATTTCGGGGTCAAGGTCCCGCTCCATCATAGCGATCTGTTCAGAAAGCTCGGTGGGGTCTAAGCCGTGAGAACGATTTTCGAGCCACTTTCGGAAAAGCTCAATCATACTGGATGAATGCGCAACTTTCTCTTCAGCGACCTTGAAGCGCGCTCGGTGTGAGGTTGTTGCTTCGAACTGGTCGTCCTCGAATTTCGGCAGTTGCGCGGTGCCGAACATCGCGGCGTCGCGCACCAGAACCGGCGGCGCGACCTCGGTATAGCCGTGCTCGCCCGTGTGCAGGTCGAGCATGAACTGTTCGAGCGCGCGCTCGAGCCGCGCCAGCGCCCCCTTCAGCACCACGAACCGCGCGCCGGACAGTTTCGCCGCGGCGTCGAAATCCATGAGGCCCAAAGCCTCGCCGATCTCGAAATGCTCCTTCGGCTCGAAACCGCCCGAAAAGCTGGGCGGCGCGCCCCAGCGCCGAAGCTCGACATTGTCGTTCTCGTCCTTGCCGTCGGGCGTATCGTCGAGCGGCAGGTTGGGGATTGCCGCCAGCTCCGTCTCGAGCGCCGCCGCCGCCTCCCGCTCCGCCGCCTCCAGTTCCGGCATCGTCGCCTTCAGGCCCGCGACCTCGGCCCGATAATCGTCGGCGGCGACCGTGTCCTTGCGCGCCATCGCGACGCCGATCTGCTTCGAGACGGCGTTGCGCCGCTCCTGCGCGGTCTGAAGCGCCAGGATCGCCGCCCGGCGCTTCTCGTCGAGCTCGATCAGCGATTGGGCTTGAGGCGAGAGGCCGCGGCGCCGCAAGCCCTCGTCGAACGCTTCAGGTCTATCCCGGATCGCTCTGATATCGTGCATGATCTGACCTTAAGGGGAGGCGCTCGCCCCGCGTCGTCGCCCGGAGCTTAGACCGAGGCCCGGCCATAGCAGAAGCACGTCGAACCCCTCAACCGCCCCTCGCCCTTTTCTCCCGTGGAAATTGTGCGCGACACGCGCGATTTCCTCAATCCGGCATCGGCCGCGCCGCTTAAGGTTGACGCAAGCCCTGCGCGGGATCAAAGGCCAGTCCGTTTCGCGCCGCGCGATTGCGGCCCAAGGGCCTTTCTTCCGGAGCAGCCGCCCATGATTGTCAGTCGTTTCACCCAGAAGTTCGCTGCTCTGCTCTCAGCCGGCGCGCTGTTCCTCTCCAGCGCCGCCGACGCCTGCACCGGGATCCGCCTGACAGCCGCGGACGGCACGGTCGTTCACGCGCGGACGCTCGAATTCGCCGTCGATCTCCAGTCGGACGTGCTCGTCTCGCCGCGCGGCTACGAGCGCGTCGGCCTGACGCCCGACGGCAAGGACGGCCTCAAGTGGAAAGCGAAATATGCGAGCGTCGGCGCGAACGGCGTCGGCCTGCCGATCATCCTCGACGGCCTCAACGAGGCCGGGCTCGCGGCCGGACTGTTCTACTTTCCGACCACCGCCGGATATCAGGCTTACGCGCCGGAGGACGCGGCCAAGACCATCGCGCCCTGGCAGTTGGGGTCGTGGATTCTCGACAATTTCGCCAGCGTCGATGAGGTCAAGGCCAATATCGGCTCGATCCTCGTCGCAGAGACGGTCCTCAAGCAATGGGGCTTCTCGCCGCCCGTCCACGCCATTGTCCACGACGCCTCGGGCAAGAGCGTCGTCATCGAATATGTCGGCGGCAAGCTCAACGTCTACGACAATCCGCTCGGCGTGATCACCAATTCGCCCGGCTTCGACTGGCACATGACCAACCTGCGCAACTATGTGAACTTCTCGTTCGAAAACCATCCGCCGGTTCAGCTTGGCCCGGTCAGGCTCGAGCCGTTCGGCCAGGGTTCGGGCATGCTCGGCATGCCGGGCGACTTCACGCCGCCCTCGCGCTTCGTTCGCGCCGTCGCGTTCAGCCAGTCGGTGCTTCAGCCGAAGACCGGGGACGACGCCGTTCTCACGGCCTTTCACGTCCTCAACAACTTCGACATCCCCAAGGGCGCGGCGCGGGAGGCGCAGAAGGACGAGCACGGCAACATCCTTGCCGACTACACGATCTGGACGGCGGCCAGCGACCTCAAGACCAAGCGATACTTCTTCCGCACCTATGACGACAGCGCGATCCGGATGGTCGATCTCATGAAGATGAATCTGGACGCCAAGGACATCGTCAAATTTTCGATGCGCGGCGAGGAGACGATCCACTCGCTCAATCCTTAGCCTCCGCCGGCTGGCGAAGCGGCGCTGAGGCGCGGCCCGGCCGCCAGCCGCCGAAGACGTTGAGGGCGAGCCCGAGCATCACCAGCGCGCCGCCGGCGAGTTCAAGCGGCGTCAGCCTCTCGCCGAACAGAGCCGCGCCCGCGATCGTGCCGATCACCGGCACGAGCAGAGCGAACGGCGTGACGGAGGCCGCCGCGTGGCGCGTGAGCAGCCACGCCCACACGGCAAAGGCAAACACCGTGGCGGCGTAAGCATTCGTCAGCACGCTGACAATCAGCTTCCAGCTCGGATGCGCAAGCCCCGCGAGGCCAGCCTGGCCCTCGAAGGCGAGCGACAGCAGGAACAAGGGAAGCGGCGCCGCAAGGCTCGACCAGACCGTGAAAGCGAGCATGTCGATCTTGCCGAGCCGCTTCGCCAGGATGTTTCCCGCGGCCCAGAACGCCGCCGCCAGAACGACCAGAAGAAACGGACCGAGATTGGCCCCGGCCAGACGCTCGGAGCCGATCGTCGCCATTCCGGCGAAGCCGATCGCGGCGCCGAGGATCTGGGCGCGGCTCGGCCGCTCGGAGAGAAAGATTCGCGCGAGCACGATGGTGAAGAACACCTGCGCCTGGATGATCAGAGACGCGAGCCCGACCGGGAAGCCCTCGGCCATGGCGATGAACAGCGCGCTGAACTGGCCAGCCCCGATCAGGAGCCCGTAGAGCACGACCGCCCAGACGGGCGCCTTCGGCGGGGCGATGAAGAAAACCATGGGGATGGCGGCGAACAGGAACCTCAAGGCCGCCAGCATGAGCGGCGAGGTCTCGCCGACCCCGACCTTGATCGCGATGAAGTTGAGACCCCAGACGATCGCAACCGCCAGCGCGGCCAGAATGTCGCGCGCGCTCATGACGCGGGCTGACGCGCCGCTTGGCCGCGAAGGCGGCAATCGATCGGGGGGAGCATCGGCTTGCAGCTAGCATGGCCTGAGGCGTCGTGAAACGGCCCTGACGCGGCTCAGCGAAGCTGCTAGGATCGGCCAATGACCGAAGAACCCCAGAGCCTGATCCTCGAACTTTTGCGGCAAATGCGAGCCGAGCTTGGCGACGTGCGGTCGGACGTCAGCCAGATCCGCACAACCTCGGCGACGAAGTCGGACCTGAATACCCTGCGGGCCGATGTCGCAGCCGACATGCACACGCTCCGCGCCGACGTCGCGGCCGATATCCTGTCGACCCGCAAGGAGCTCAGCGAGCAAATTGTCGGACTGCGCCGCGCGGTGATCGAGTATCACACGAGCGTCATCGGCCACGGATCCTGATCAGCGAGCTCGAGGCGCGCATGCGCCGGGTCGAGCAGCATCTCAACCTGCCCTCCCTCAATCCGGCTTAAGAGCGACGCTCTACGTCGCCGGGGTATTCGCCGCCCGCTGAGCCGCCTGCGCGCGGCGCTTCTCGACCCATTTCACCGCGATCACCGATCCCTCGTAGAGGGCCAGCATCGGCAGGGCGAGCGAGGTCATGCTGATCAGATCGGGGGGCGTGAGAATCGCCGCGAGCCCCACGACCGCCACGATCGCGTAGCGCCGCATCCTGATGAGATAGGCCGAGTCGACGATGCCGACATGACCGAGAAGCGTCAGAATAACAGGCAGTTGGAAGGCGATCCCAAAGGCGAAGATGAGCGTCATGATGAGCGAGAGGTATTCGTTCACCTTGGGCAAAAGCTCGATCGTCGCCTCGCCCGGCACATTGACCTGCTGCAGCGATACCGAAAAGCGGATGAGCAGCGGCATGACCGCGAAATAGACAAGACCCGCACCGAACAGGAAGAAGATCGGGGTCGCCATCAGATAGGGCAGAAAGGCCTGGCGCTCATTGCGATAGAGGCCGGGCGCGATGAACTTGTAGATCTGGATAGCGATGACCGGAAAGGCGATGACCGCCGCCCCGAACATGCTGAGCCGGATGTTGGTGTAGAACTGCTCAAGAAAATGCGTGGCGATCAGCGTCGCCTTGTCCGCCCCGACCACCCGCACGTAAGGGTAGGTGAGAATGTTGTAGATGTGCCGGGAAAAGTAAAAACAGACGATGAACGCGGCCAGGAAGGCGTAGAGAGACCTGATGATGCGAGTGCGCAACTCGATCAGATGGTCCATCAACGGCGCCTTGGTGGCGTCGATGTCCTCCTGGGTCATTCGGCGGCGCTTCTCCGCGCGGCGGGCGCCTCGTGCGCCGCCTCCGTCTCGGCGGGAGCGGCCGCGACGGGCGGCTCCGGACCGGTCAGCGCAATTTCAGACTTGCCGATTTCAGACTTGCCGATTTCAGATTTCGGCGATTTCTGACTTGCCGGGTTCGCCGGGTTCGAACTTGGCGGCTTCCGCGCCGGAGGGGCCCTCAGCGGCCTTGGTGATGTCGTCGCGCACCATGCCGACCGGGTCGAAGCTCGTGTCGATCTTGGCCTGGTCGCTGATCGCCTGAAATTCCTTCTTCACGCTTTCGAGGTCGGCCTCGCGCTCGACCTCGCGCATGGCCTCCATGAACTGCCCCTGGAACTCTGACGCCATGCGCCGCATCTTGCCCAAAGTCTGGCCGACGGTGCGCATCACCCGCGGCAGGTCCTTGGGCGGAATCACCGCCAAGGCGACAATGCCGACGATGATCATCTTGCTGATATCAAGATCGAACATGGGCTTTCCGCACCGGGCGACCCGACAGCGCGCCGCGCCATCCCTGGTTCGCGGACGCTCCCTGCGGCTTCAAGAAGCGCGTTTAGCCGACTTTGTGAACGTCGTTGGCGTCGACGCCGACGCGGTTTTCGATCGTCCGCGGGGCGGCCCGGCTGCGCCTTCGACTCGTCGTCGTCGTCGCAAGGCCTTTCTTGAACGATTTCACGCCCTTGGCGACATCGCCCATGAGGTCGGAAATCTTGCCCTTGCCGCCGAACAGCAAAAGCGCCACCGCGCCGAACAACATCCAGTGCCAAATGCTCAAGCTACCCATGGTCGTCATCCCATTCCGCGCCGCGCGGCTCCACGTCGCCGGCGCATCCTCTCTTTCGTCCAAACCTAAGCGAGCGCGGACAGCAAAAACAAGCTTGCCTTCGTGGAAGAGGCGACATAGGCGAGACCGTCGCCTCTGCGAGTTCCGCCTCATGAGCCAGACCGCCAAGCGCCTGAAGGAGATGGGGGTCGTTTTGCCCAAGCCCGCGGCGCCGGCCGCGAACTACGCGCCTTTCGCGCGCGCCGGATCGCTTCTCATCGTCTCCGGCCAATTGCCGTTCGGGCCGGATGGAAAGCTCTCGGAGCGCCATCAGGGCAAGCTCGGGCCAAATTCCGAAATCGAGGCGGCGCGGGAGGCGGCGAGGCTGTGCGTCATCAACGCGCTCGCCCAGGCGCACGCTGCTCTCGGCGACCTCGACCAGGTGAAACAGGTCGTGCGGCTCGGCGGGTTCTTCAATGTGGAATTGAGTTTCGATGCCCTGTCGGAGGCGATGAACGGCGCCTCGAACCTGATCGTCGAACTGTTCGGAGCCAAGGGCCGCCATGCGCGAACAACGGTCGGGGTCGCGCATCTGCCGCTCAATGCGCTGGCCGAGGTCGAGGCCATCTTCGAGATTGCGGGGTGAGGCCTGTCAACGCCCCTTCCTGGCTCATCGAGCGGCCGATCGCCCATCGCGGCCTGCACAACGCCAAGAAGGGCGTGATCGAAAACACGCTCGCCGCGGCGAAGGCGGCGATCGCCGCGAGCTTCGCCATAGAATGCGACATCCAGCCGAGCGCGGACGGGGAAGCGATCGTTTTCCATGACGAGACGCTCGACCGCTTGACCTGCGCCTCGGGGCCGGTCTCAGGCCTGAACGCCGCCGAAATCGCGAAAGTGCGGATCAAGGGCTCGGGCGAGCCGCCGCCGGCCTTCGCTGCGCTTCTCGGCACGGTCGCCGGCCGGACGCCGGTCGTCTGCGAACTCAAGAGCCGGTTCGACGGCGACTGGCGCATCGCCGACCGCGCCGCCGCGCTCGCCGCCGCATATGACGGCCCGCTCGCGTTCAAGAGCTTCGACCAGGATCTTGTCGCCTACTTGCGCCTGCGCCGCCCGCACACGCGTTCGGGAGCGCCCTGCCCGGTCGGCGCCCTGGCGCAGGCTGCTTACGACGATCCGGCCTGGGACGCGCTTAGGCCCGATCAGAAGCGCGACTGGACGGACTTCGATCATTACGATCTCGCCCGGCCCGATTTTCTGTCCTGGAATGTCGACGACCTGCCCCACAAGATCCCGTTTCTGGTCAAGGAACTGACCGGCGCGCCAATCCTCGCCTGGACGGTGCGCAACGCCCGCCAGCGGAAGGCCGCGCACGTATGGGCGGACCAGATCGTGTTCGACGGCGCGCCCAAGGCGCACGGCGCCTGGCGGCGGATCAGTTACGTCGGATCGCTCGGCTATTAGGTCACATCGCGATGTCGAGATAATTCGAGGGAAACATCGCCCGTCTGGTCTCCTCGTCCACCTCTTTCTTGAACGGATGATCTTTGCCGATCGCCTTGGCCCGCGCCGCCGCCGGGCGGGCGTCAACCGTTTCGAACAGCCGCTTGAGATTGGGGAAGGCCGTCAAAGGATCATCCTCGCCGGGCAGCGCTCGGGAGGCGCGCGTGAGCCATCCCCATGCCGACATGTCCGCGATCGAATAATTCCGGCCAAGGATGAAGTCGCGGCCGCTCAGATGGCGGTCCAGAACCCGATAGTGCCGCTCGACTTCGCGCCGATAGCGGTTCACGGCGTAGGGGAGTTTTTCGGGCGCCGCGTGCTGGAAATGCACCGCCTGACCCGAGAAGGGACCGAGCCCCGTGCCGATGAAGAACAGCCATGACAGGAGCTCCGGCCGGTCGGCGGCAGAACCGATGAAGCGGCCGGTCTTTTCGCCGAGGTAGAGCAGGATCGCGCTCGAATCGAACACCCGCGCCTCGCCCCCGCCCGGACCCTCGACATCGACGATCGCCGGCAGCTTGCCGTTCGGATTGATGGCGCGAAAGGCAGGCGCGTGCTGCTCGGCCTTGGCCGTATCGACGGGAACGGCTTCATAAGGCAGCCCGAGTTCCTCGAGCATCAACGCGACCTTCATCGGATTGGGCGCGAGATTGAAATAGAAGCGGATCAAGGGGCTCTCCGAGTTGTGGACGCATGACGTCGCCGCGGATCGGACGGCGCGGCTCCAGGGCCACCGGGCAGGCTAGGAACTCTCGCTCGTGGGGCCAAGACAATCTCTTGTGATCGGACCCCACGGCATTGCGGCGATTGCGCGCGGAATCGGCCACGCCTAGTCTGCTCGCCGCCCCGCCTCGCGCGGCGGGCAAGCAATGGGCGCAAAGCCGTGACCCCGTTCAAGACCATCCGCGCCCGGGCCGAGAAGCGCAAGGGCGGCGCGCATGCGCTCGCCCGCCTTCTGCCGCCCAAGCCGGACGTCACCGCGCTGCGCCAGCTCCGCGACAACCGCGCACTGGCGGAGATGACCAGGCGGGTGTTCTCGGCCGGCTTCGCCTGGAGCGTCATCGAAACGAAATGGCCTGGCTTCGAGGAGGCTTTTCTCGGCTTCGAGCCAGCCCGGCTGGCCTTCGAGCCGGACGAGTTCTGGGACGGGCTCGTCAAGGACGCCCGCATCGTCCGCAACGGCGCGAAGATCGCCTCGGTCAGGAAGAACGCGAGCTTCGTTCTCGATGTGGCGAAGGAGCATGGCTCGTTCGGCGCCTTCCTTGCCGATTGGCCGCCATCCGACGAGGCAGGCCTCCTGCGAGGCTCTGGCGAGGCGCGGGAGCCGGCTCGGCGGGAATAGCGGGCAGATGCTGCTGAGGTATCTCGGCTATGACGCCTTCGTGACCTCGAAGGATGTGGTCGCCTGCCTGCGCGACGCGGGCCTCGACATCGCGGAAGCGCCGACATCGAAGCGCGACCTTTTTAAGGTTCAGGAGCAGTTCAACGCGTGGGCGAAGGAGACCGGCCTGCCCTACCGGCATTTGTCGCTCATCTGCGCCCTTTCGATAGGCGACAACTACCAGGGCGACCGCGGCGAGGGCGAAGCGGACGATTAGAGCCCTCTGGCGCCGGGCGGAACCGCGGGAAGGGCCGGCTCGAGATAGCGCCCGCCGCGCCCTTGCGGTTTTGGCGCCGATCACGCCTTTTCAAAGGCTTAGGCGCCAAAACCTGTCACAAATTTCGTGCCTTAAGAAAACACACAAATCTTAAGTATCAAAGTTCAAAGCCGCGCCGCTCGACCCAACAGCAAATCGCTCCAGGCGAAGCCGGCCGCGTCGCAATCGGGCCGCCTGGCGTCAACCGCCCGACGGCCTGGGCCCCGCTTTCGCGGGGGGCGACAAGCGGAACCGGCTTCGCCCTCAACTCGCCGTGCGACGGCTGCCGGGCGGCGTCATCCCATCGCGAAGTCCCACAGCGAGCGCCAGACGCAGCGCTTGGCCGGATTCTTGAACGCTGCGGCGTCGAAATAGGCGAGATGGCCGGTCGTGCCGTCGTCGGGCCAGCGAAAACCGACCTCGACCCGGCCGGACCGCTCGACGACGAACTGCTCGACCGGCCCCGGATCGTCAGCGGCGATCGACGGCCCGAGACGGCCGGTCGCTCCGTTCTGATAGAGCCAGATCCGGCCGTCGGCCGTGGTCACGCGGACGCGGCGCGCGGAGGCGTCATAAGCGACCGTGAGCGGGCCCATCTTGCCCTCGCCCTTGTAGTCGCACTGGCGCGTCACCGGCCCTGCGGCCGAAGCGGGCGCGGCAGAGGCGATCAGCGCGGCGAGCGCCGCGAGGGCGAGCAGGATGCGGGGCATTTGGCTGAACGCTGGATCTCGAAAGCGGAAGGCGCCGCACCTTTATCACGCGCAACGGAACGCGCACGCCACTATTGCCCCGGTCGGTAAAATTTTTTCCCGATTCCTTCTGGCGCTTGGAAAGCCGGCGACCGGGCTCACGCCCCGGGGTGGGTTGCAATGCCTCGTCGACCTGGCTTATCAAGCCGCGCGCCGCATTTCCGGCAGCCCCCGCTTTCAAAAGGTCCGTTCATGTTTGTTTGCAGCCGACGCGCCGCGCTCTGGCTCCCGCTCCTCGCGGCCTCGGCCGCGTGGGCGGCGGAGGATTCCGACAACACCGTGATCCTCACCACCAAGCACGGCAAGGTTACGATCAAGCTTCGTCCGGACTGGGCGCCGAAGACCGTCGCCCAGTTCAAGACGCTGGTGAAAGACAAGTTCTACGACGGGCTCACCTTCCACCGCGTGATTCCCGGATTCATGGCCCAGACCGGCGATCCGACCGGAACCGG
The DNA here is from genome assembly GCA_963742305.1 of uncultured Alphaproteobacteria bacterium. GTDB lineage: Bacteria > Pseudomonadota > Alphaproteobacteria > Rhizobiales > Beijerinckiaceae > Roseiarcus. The sequence goes on along the minus strand of CAVULN010000028.1, from coordinate 115,393 downwards.
CTCCGGCGGCTCGAAGCTGCCAAACCTGTCGGCCGAGTTCAATCAGACCCATTTCAAGCGCGGCATCCTCGGCATGGCGCGCACCGACGATCCGAACTCGGCCAATTCGCAGTTCTTCATCATGTTCGGCGACGGCGGTTTCCTCGACGGCAAATACACCGCCTTCGGCGAGGTCACGTCAGGCATGGACGCGATCGACAAGATCAAGGCGGGGACCGAGGCCAACAATGGCCTGGTCGAGAGCCCGGACAAGATCGTCACCATGCGCATGGCGCCTGGGGCGAAGTAAAAAGGAGCGACAACGATGGCCGCTGCTGGCGACACGCTGACTCTCGAGACGAGCAAGGGCCCGGTGGTGATCGAGATGAACCCGGGCCTCGCGCCGGGGCATGTGGCGCATATCAAGCGCCTGGTCTCGGAGGGTTTCTACGACGGGATCGTCTTTCACCGGGTGATCGACGGGTTCATGGCCCAGACCGGCTGCCCGCATGGCACCGGAACGGGCGGGTCGAAATACCCGAACATCAAGGCCGAGTTCAACGCCGAGCCGCACAAGCGCGGCACGGTGTCGATGGCTCGCGCCGCGAGCCCGGATTCGGCCAATTCGCAATTCTTCATCTGCTTCGCCGACGCGCCGTTCCTCGACCGGCAATATACGGTCTGGGGCAAGGTCGTCTCGGGGATGGAGAACGTCGACAAGATCAAGCGCGGCGAGCCGGTCCGCGATCCCGACAAGATCGTCAAGGCGAGCCTGAGCTGATCGCGCGCCCCAGGCGTCATGCGCGTCGACGCCTTCGATTTCGTTCTTCCCCCTGAGCGCATCGCGCTTCATCCCGCCGATCCGCGGGATAGCGCGCGGATGCTGGTCGTCGGCGCCGAGGGCGGGCTGACCGACGCCCATGTGCGCGACCTGCCGGATTTCCTCAATCCCGGCGACGCGCTGGTCGTCAACGATACGCAGGTGATCGCGGCGCGCCTCGAAGGCGTGCGGGCGAGAGGCGACTCCTTGGCCTCGATCGAAGCCACCCTGATCGAACGCATCGACGAATGCCGCTGGCGGGCGCTGGTCAAGCCGGCCAAGAGACTGAACGCGGGCGAGCGCATCCGCTTCGGCGAGGCAGCCGAAAGCATGGTCTGCCTTCTCGCCGCCCTCGACGCCGAAGTGGAGGAAAAGGGCGAGGCGGGCGAGGTTCTGCTGCGCTTCGACTTTGCCGGCGCGGCGCTCGACGAAGCGATCGAGCGCCTGGGCGCGCCGCCGCTGCCGCCCTATATCGCCTCCCGCCGCGCGCCTTCGGAGAGCGACCGGACCGACTATCAGACCCTGTTCGCGGCGAAGCCCGGCGCGGTAGCGGCGCCGACGGCGGGGCTGCACTTCACCCCTTCGCTGGTCCACGCCATCGAGGCGCGCGGCGTCGCGCTTCATCGGATCACCTTGCATGTCGGCGCTGGCACCTTCGCGCCGGTCAGGGCCGAGGATACGCGCGACCACAAGATGCACGCCGAGCAGGGCTCGATCGACTCAGCGACGGCGGAGGCGCTCAACGCAGTGCGGGCCAGCGAAGGCCGGATCGTGTGCGTCGGCACGACCGCCGCGCGCCTCCTCGAAGCGGCCGCGGACGAGAGCGGGCGGCTCAGGCCGTTCTCCGGCCGGACGGATATTTTCATCACCCCCGGCTATGCGTTCCGCTTCGTCGATGCGCTCATGACCAACTTCCATCTGCCGCGCTCGACGCTGTTCATGCTGGTTTCGGCCTTCAGCGGGCTTAAGACCATGCAGGCGGCTTACGCGCACGCCATCGAGGCAGGCTATCGCTTCTATTCCTACGGCGACGCCTGCCTGCTGACCCGCGCGGCTCTCGCCGGCCGCCACGAAGAGCGGCCGTGAGCGGCTTTTCCTTCGCCGTTCATGCGACCGACGGCGAGGCGCGCCTGGGCGCGATCTCGACCCCGCGCGGGACCATCCGCACGCCGGCCTTCATGCCGGTCGGCACCGCCGCAACCGTCAAGGCCATGCGTCCGGAGGCGGTGCGAGCGCTCGGCTACGACGTGGTGCTGTCCAACACCTATCATCTCATGCTGGCCCCGGGCGCCGAGCGGATCGCGGCGCTCGGCGGCTTGCACAAGTTCATGAACTGGCCCCACCCAATCCTCACCGACTCCGGCGGCTTCCAGGTGATGAGCCTCGCGAAATTGCGCAAACTCACGGAGCGCGGCGTGACCTTCCAGTCGCATATCGACGGATCGCGCCACGAGCTCACGCCCGAGCGCTCGATGGAGGTGCAACGGCTTCTCGGCTCCGACATCCAGATGCAACTCGACGAGTGTGTGCGGCTGCCATGTTCGTACGAGGAAGCCGAGCGCGCGATGCGCCTTTCGCTCCGATGGGCCGAGCGCTCGAAGATCGCCTTCGGCGAGCAGCCGGGCAAGGCGATCTTCGGCATCGTTCAGGGGGGGACCGAAAAGGATCTTCGCGCATTCAGCGCGAAGGCGCTCGCGGAGATGGACTTTCCCGGATACGCGATCGGCGGACTGGCGGTCGGGGAGCCGCAGGCCCAGATGCTCGACATGATCGAGACCGTCGTCCCGCATCTGCCCGAGGGCAGGCCGCGCTACCTCATGGGGGTCGGGACGCCCGACGATCTGCTTCAGGCGATGAGGCGGGGCGTCGACATGTTCGATTGCGTGATGCCGACGCGCGCGGGACGGCACGGGCTCGTCTTCACCCGCCGGGGCCGGCTCAATTTGCGCAACGCGCGCTTCGCCGACGACCCGCGACCGGTCGATCCCCTGTCGTCGTCTCCGATGGCCCGCGACTATTCGCGCGCCTATTGGCGCCATCTCGTGAAGTCGGGCGAGATCCTCGCGATGATGGGGCTCACCGAAATCAATCTCGCCTATTACCAGGATCTCATGGCGGGCGCGCGGCTTGCGATCGGCCGAGGGCGGCTCGACGCCTATATTGCCGAAACACAACGAAACTGGGCGGAAGGGGAAGCGGAGGGGCGTTGAGGCCGGGCGCGGTCCGCAAGATTTTTTCGATGCGCCGCGGACCATCGTCTGACGAGGACAAGTTTAAGCGTTGCGGGAATCTTCGGGATGCTTGACCTGTTCTTCCCGCGACAGCGGGGCGAGTCGGCTCTCCAAGAACAAGGGGCGAGCCGCCATTACGGCGGCTCGCCCCTTTTCGTTCTAAGCCTGCGTTTTACAATCCCGGGCTTTTTCTATTGTCCTTCCGCATCGCTGGCGGGGGCGGTTCAAGACTGTCGAACGCTTTGTCCTCCCACAGACCCTACGGCGTCCGGCGCCAAACATTTTGGCAGCGGCCTCCTTTTGGCGAGACATTGCTAGTCGAAATTTTTGGCTGTGTCACGGGGCTAAGCGACCCTGCCATGCATATTTTTTCTGGCTTGGTCCAATTTGGTCAAATGTGCACCGGCGAATGCAAAAGTGCTAGGCGGCCCGCCTTCTCGCCGCGCTTTCTCCGGCTTTCATCGATTGCCCGGATGGCCTAAGAACCCAAGCCAAAGCCTGAAGCCCTGGAGTGACAATGACAGCGATCGTGAACGTCGTCGGCCGCGAAATCCTGGACAGCCGAGGCAATCCGACGGTCGAGGTGGACGTCGTCCTGGAGGACGGTTCGATGGGGCGTGCGGCCGTTCCGTCAGGCGCTTCCACCGGCACGCGCGAGGCGGTCGAACTGCGCGACGGCGACAAGGGGCGCTTCGGCGGCAAGGGCGTCCTGAAGGCGGTCGAGGCGGTCAATCGCGAGATTTTCGACGCCGTCTCCGGCCTCGAGGCTGAGGATCAGCTCAAGATCGACGAGACTTTGATCGCGCTCGACGACACGGAGAACAAATCCCGCCTCGGGGCCAACGCCATTCTCGGCGTCTCTCTCGCCGTCGCCAAGGCGGCGGCGGAAGCCTCGGGCCTGCCGCTCTATCGGTACATCGGAGGAACGATGGCGAGGGTCTTGCCGACGCCGATGATGAATGTCGTCAACGGCGGCGCGCACGCCGACAACCCGATCGATTTTCAGGAGTTCATGATCCTGCCGGTCGGCGCGCCGTCTTTCGCTGACGCGGTGCGTTGGGGCGCCGAGACTTTTCATGCGCTCAGGGCTGGGCTCAAGAAGGCGGGTCACAACACCAACGTCGGCGACGAGGGCGGCTTCGCTCCGAACCTGCCGTCGGCGGAGGCGGCGCTCGACTTCTGCCTGAAGGCGATCGAGGCCGCGGGTTTCAAGCCCGGGGAAGAGATCGCGCTCGGACTCGATTCTGCGGCCTCCGAGTTCTTCAAGAACGGGGCTTATGTCTATTCGGGCGAAGGCAAAACACGCTCGGTCGAAGAACAGGTCGAGTATCTCGCCAAGCTTCAAGGCGCCTATCCGATCCTGTCGATCGAGGACGGGATGGCCGAGCAGGACTGGGCGGGCTGGAAGCTGCTCACCGACAGGATCGGCCAGAAATGCCAGCTGGTCGGCGACGACATCTTTGTCACCAACACCGAGATCCTCGACCGCGGGATCAAGGAAGGAGTAGCGAATTCGATCCTCATCAAGGTGAACCAGATCGGCACCTTGAGCGAGACCCTGGCCGCCGTCGAAATGGCGCACCGCGCCGGCTACACCGCCGTCATGTCGCACCGGTCGGGGGAAACCGAGGATTCGACCATCGCCGATCTCGCGGTCGCGACCAATTGCGGACAGATCAAGACGGGTTCGCTCTCCCGCTCGGATCGCCTGGCGAAATACAACCAACTGATCCGGATCGAGGAGGAGCTGGGCGACCAGGCCCGCTACGCGGGACGGGCGGCGATCAAGGCGGCTTAGCAATCGAGGTAACTCCGCGTTAACCGCGTCCCCGCAGGATCGGCGCATGGTGGTGAGGACTCGCCTGCGTTCGATCGTGGCGCCGATCGTCTTGTACCTCGTGCTGGGGGGCGCGAGCGGCTACCTGGTATGGGGCGCGTCGAACGGCGAGCACGGGCTCAAGGCCAAGGATCAATTCGACGCCGAGGCTGTTCAGCTCAAAGCTGAACTCGCCGGGCTGAAGGACGAGCGCGCGCGTTGGGAGTTGCGTGTCGCGAGCCTTAGGTCCGAAAGCATGGACAGGGATCTCCTGGACGGGGAAGCCCACGCGCTCCTCGATCGGGTCGCCAAGGACGAGGTGGTGATTTTCACCAATCCGCCGAGGCGCTGACCGATCCCTGACCCAAGCCGGCGCGGATCGGCGCCGCCCAGTCGCGGCTCGACCCACCCTTCCGCGCTCTTCCCCGCGGTCTCTCTTTTCCTGGTCGGGCGCCCCGTGCTAAGGCGCGGGCCGCTCGCCCGCCCTGGCCAAGCCTCGTTTCCTTGAAAGGTTTGCCGATGAACGTTTCCGCCCCCACGCCCGTTCGCTCGAATTCGTTCTTTTCCGCCGATCTCGCCGGCGCCGATCCGGAAATCGCCCGGGCGATTGCGCTCGAACTCGGTCGTCAGCGCGACGGCATCGAGCTCATCGCCTCGGAAAACATCGTCTCGCGCGCCGTGCTCGAGGCGCAGGGGTCGGTGCTGACCAACAAATACGCGGAAGGCTATCCGGGCAAGCGCTACTACGGCGGCTGCCAGTTCGTCGACATCGCTGAAACCCTGGCGATCGAGCGGGCCTGCCGCCTGTTCGACTGCCGCTTCGCCAACGTCCAGCCCAATTCCGGCAGCCAGGCCAATCAGGGCGCGTTCATGGCGCTGATGGCGCCCGGCGACACGTTCATGGGTCTCGACCTCGCGGCGGGCGGCCATCTGACTCATGGTTCGCCGGTCAACATGTCCGGGCGCTGGTTTCACGTGGTCCCGTACGGCGTCGATCGGACGACGCATCGGATCGACATGGATCAGGTCGAGGCGCTGGCGAAAGAGCACAAGCCGAAGCTGATCATGGGCGGCGGCTCGGCCTATGCGCGCCATTGGGATTTCGCCCGCTTCCGGGCAATCTGCGATGCGGTCGGGGCTTATTTCGTTGTCGACATCGCCCATTTCGCCGGGCTCGTCGCCGGCGGCGCCCACCCGTCTCCGTTCCCCCACGCCCATGTCGTCACCACGACCACCCACAAGACCCTGCGGGGGCCGCGCGGCGGCATGATCCTCACCAACGACGCCGACCTCGCCAAGAAGATCAATTCGGCCATCTTCCCAGGGCTCCAGGGCGGACCGCTCATGCATGTGATCGCCGCCAAGGCGGTCGCGCTCCGCGAGGCTTTGGCGCCCGAATTCAAGGCTTACGCCCATGCCGTCGTCGCCAACGCCAAGGCGCTCGCCGAGCCGATTCTCGCCGGCGGCTACAAGCTGGTCACTGGAGGCACCGACAATCACCTGATGCTGGTTGATCTCACGCCCAAGGGCCTGACCGGCAAGGCCGCCGAGGCCGCGCTCGACCGCGCCGACATCACCTGCAACAAGAACGGCATCCCGTTCGACCCGCAGAAGCCCATGGTGACGTCAGGCATAAGGCTGGGTTCCCCCGCCGCGACTTCCCGCGGGTTCGGGACGGCGGAATTCGCCCGCGTCGGCGCGCTCATCGTCGAGGTCCTCGACGGGTTGGCGGCGCAGGGCGAATCGGGGAATGTGGCGGTCGAGGCCAAGGTGCGCGCGGACGTCGCCGAACTCACCCGGCGGTTCCCGATCTACTGAGGGCGCTCGACGGTCTTTTGAAGGGCGGGCTTTAGATGCGATGCCCCTATTGCGGCGGCCTCGATACGCAGGTGAAGGATTCGCGGCCGACCGAGGATTCCTCCTCGATCCGCAGGCGGCGCATCTGTCCCGATTGCGGCGGCCGCTTCACCACCTTCGAGCGGGTGCAGCTGCGCGAACTCATGGTGGTGAAGAAGAACGGACGCCGCGCGCCGTTCGACCGCGACAAGCTGATGCGTTCGGTCGAGGTCGCGCTGCGCAAGCGCTCGGTCGAGCCTGAACGCATCGAGCGCATGATCAACGGCGTGGTGCGCCAGCTCGAAAGCCAGACCGACGGCGACATCCCGACCGACCGGATCGGCGAACTGGTGATGGAGGGACTGAAGGCGCTCGACGACGTGGCTTACGTGCGCTTCGCATCGGTCTACCGCAATTTCCGCGAGGCGCGGGACTTCAACGCCATCGTGGGCGAACTCGAGGCCGAGCCCGAGCCGGAAGTCGCGCCCGCGCGCGAGGCCCGGCGTCAACGTCGGGACGCGCCCGCTTCATGAGCGAAAACGCCGCCGCAGACCCGCAAGAGGATCTGCGCTGGATGGAGGCGGCGCTCAACCTGGGATCCCGGTCTCTGGGTCTCACCGCCCCGAACCCCGCGGTCGGCGCGATCCTGGTCAAGGACGGCGCGGTCGTCGGTCGCGGAGCCACAGCGCCGGGCGGAAGGCCGCACGCCGAGCGGATCGCGATCGACGCTGCGGGCGAAGCGGCGCGCGGCGCGACCCTCTATGTCACGCTCGAGCCCTGCTCGCATGTGGGTCGCTCGCCGCCGTGCGCGGACGCCATCGTCGAGGCCGGCGTCGCCCGCGTCGTCTCGGCGATGGAGGATCCCAATCCGCTGGTTAAGGGACGAGGGCACGCGCGTCTTAGGGAGGCGGGGATCGCCGTCTCGGTCGGCGCCTGCGCGGCTCAGGCGCGGCGCGACCATCGGGGCCACATTCTCACGGTTACGGCGGGGCGACCATGCGTGACGCTGAAGCTCGCCGAGACCGCGGACGGCTTCGCCTCCGGCGGGCCGCACGACCCGCGCCTGCGCATCACCGGGGCGATCGCGGACCTTAGGGTCCAGGTCATGCGTTCGACCCATGAGGCGATCATGGTCGGGATCGGGACGGCGCTCGCCGACGATCCGGCCCTGACCGTGCGGCTGAGCGGCCTTGACTTGAAGCCGCTGCGGGTCGTCCTCGACACCCATCTGCGCCTGCCCGAACGCTCGCGTCTCGTCGCGACCGCGTGTGAGATTCCGACACTGGCCGTCGCCGGGGAAGCGGCGCCGGCCGAGGCGGCCCGGCGGCTCGCGGGCCTCGGCGTCACGGTCGAGCGCGTCCCCGTCGACGCGGACGGCCGGGTCGATCTCGTGTGCGCGCTGCGGGCGCTCGCCGCGCGGGGGATCACCCGCGCATTCAGCGAGGGGGGGCCTTTGGTCGCGGCCGGCTCATCGCGCTCGGACTTGCCGACGAAGTCGCGCTCATCACGGCGGAGAGGCCGCTCGGCCGGCCAGGCGTTCCGGCGCTCGACGCGCAAGCGCGCGCGGCGCTCGGCCGACGGGTCGCATTATCGGCCTGTGGAGCAGCGGGCCTATGGGCCGGACACCCTGCGGCTTTGGGAGCGGGTGGAGCGACCCAGGCCCACTGCTGGAGCGGCCCTTTAGGACGGTTCCACCTTGCGTTCGCTGGAGAGCGAGGCGCGCACCGACAAAAGCTCGCAATGGGTCCGGCGGAAGTAAAGACGTCCGTCCTTGTCCAGGATCGGCAAGAGTTCGGAATTCGGGTTCATCTCGATGAACGGCTGCCGCTCGACCTCGATTTTCATCGACATGAGAACCGTATCGATGCGTTTGGTCACGTAAAGCTCGACCAGATGCCTCAGCATCTTCGTTTGCACGCGGATTTGAAGCCGTGGCAAGTAAACTTCGACCTCATTCCAGACCATCCTGGCTGAGCGGTGCATTTCAGGAAGCCCGAGTTCGTCCTCAGTCGTTTCAAGGGCGGAGACATCGACCTTGAATCTGTCGAAGCTTTTTGCCGCATCCCCGACCGACAGCGCGTTGGCGACAGCTCCAACGCCGTGGAGAACGGAATACTGAAACGGCGTCGGCGACCGGCGAACGATCAGACGGCTGGATATGATTTGTTGCTGCCGGGTGATGTCACGGAAAGTGACGTCGATGTCCAGCCAATACATTTTCGCGCGCGAATCGGGCGTTTCGTGAAACGAAGTGCTGGAAGCCCCGGTCGACATCACTCAATTGTAATTTTTGTCATAACAAAAGTAAATATAGCATGCCGCCCGGGCGCAGTTTTTCAACTAATATGGGGAGGCGCGCAACCGGCCTCGCGGAAGGGGCCGGCCCGCGCCCCCCAAGCAGACGCCGCCGGAGGCGACTGGGGCAGGTCAAGCCGTCCCGGACCGGCGGGGAGGGCGAAGGGTTTCGCATGTTCACAGGGATTGTCAGCGACGTCGGCCAGATCATCGATATCGCGCAGTCAGGCGACCTTAGGCGGCTCAGGATCGCGAGCGCCTATGACGCGAACGCCATTTCCGTCGGCGCCTCGATCGCCAATTCCGGCGCCTGCCTGACTGTCGTCGGCGTGGAGCCGCGCGGGGCCGGCTCGGCCATCGCCTTCGACGTCGGCGCCGAGACGCTTGCCGTAACCACGCTTGGGCAATGGCGCGCGGGACGCCACGTCAATCTCGAGCGCTCGCTCAGGGTCGGCGACGAGCTCGGCGGCCATATGGTGAGCGGCCATGTCGACGGGATCGCGGAGATCGTCTCGCGCCGCGATTTCGACGGCATGGCGCATTTCCTTGTCCGCGCGCCGAAGGACCTGGCGAAATTCATCGCCGTCAAGGGCTCGGTCGCGCTCGACGGCACGTCGCTGACGGTGAACGCGGTCGAGGGCGACGCGTTCGAAGTCCTGCTCATCCCGCACACGCTGCAGAGTGACCACCTGGGGCGAGCGCAAGATGGGCGACAGGGTCAATATCGAGGTCGACCAAATGGCCCGCTACGCCGCGCGGCTCATCGAGGCGGCGCGGGGCGGCTGACGGCGCCTCCGGGCGCTTCCTTGTCCGATAGCTGCCGAACTGCCGCGCGCCGGCCCACCTGTTTTCGGAGGCCGACGAACGGACGCCGCGTGCGCTGTGACGCGCGTCACAGCGCGGTCCCGACTCTGCGGTTATCGTCGCGCTTAGTTTGGGGAAAGAAAGTGATTTTGGGGCCGGGGGGCCAATTGAACGTGGAGCTGCCTCCCGGCTCCCCGCAAAGAGGTTTTGCAAGAGAGGAGGGCGTCATGGGCTGGGCTTTGTTGGGCGTGGCCGCGACCGCGGGCCTCATACTGACCGGGTTCCTCATCGGGTGGGCCGCTACGGGCACGACGGGCTTCGTGATTGGACCCGATACGCCGTCAAAAACATGCAGCGACTTTTGCACGGCGTGGCAAAGCGCGCGCGCCGCCGTTTGCAGCGCGATCACGACATTACAGTCGGCGCAAGCCATAGCTGACACCTTTGCGAAGATCGCCGGCGCGCTGGCGATAGCGGCAGCCGCCGCGGCGGCGCTTGCGATCGCAGGGGGGTGGATCCCATTCGTCGGTCCAACATTCGTCGCCGCATCGATCACCGCAGCGGCGACAGCGACCACGTTCGCGGGATTGGCGGCCGGCGCCGGCGCTAACGCGTTGCGCGCGGGCAACGATCTCGCGAATGCGCAGAATGCAGAGACCGCAGCAAAGCTCAGCGTCTTTGAGCATTGCTCTGGAGATGCGCTGGCGCAGTGCCTTGCGATGCCGGCGCCGTGCTAGGGGGCTGGCGGCGTCCGGGCATGGGCTGAGCTGAACTCCTCCGAGCGCGCCCGCGTCAAGCGCCGGCGTTGTTTGGCGCTTGCGTCGACCGGCGCCTCACGGCGCCAGAACCGGGCCGCTCAGCAAAAGCTCGGCTTCGCTGCGGCTCGCGACCACCCGGTCGATCAGGCCCCAGTCGCGGGCCTGTTCGGCGTCCATGAAATGGTCGCGGTCGAGGGTGCGCTCGACCTCCTCGTAAGTCCGGCCGCAATGCCTGGCGTAGAGGCTGGTGATGCGCTTCTTGGTCTTCAGCATGTCCTCGGCGTGGATGAGGATGTCGGAGGCCTGGCCCTGAAAGCCGCCGAGCGGCTGATGGACGTGGAGGCTGGCGTTGGGCAGCGCGGCGCGCTCGCCGGGCTCGCCCGCCATCAGCAGAAACGAGCCCATCGACCGGGCGGTCCCGACGCAGAGCGTGCGCACCGGCGACTTGATGAATTGCATCGTGTCGTACATCGCCAAGCCGCTGGTCACGACCCCGCCGTAGGAATTGATGTAGAGGTCGATCGGCTTCTTCGGATTGTCGGCCTCGAGGAACAGCAGTTGCGCGCAGACGAGCGAGGCCATCGCGTCATTGACCTCGCCGGTCAGAAACACGATCCGCTCGCGCAGCAGCCGTGAGAAGATGTCGAAGGACCGCTCGCCGCGGTTCGACTGTTCGAGGACCATCGGGACGAGTTGCATCGTGTCGCGCATCGGCGAAGACTCCTTTCAGGCTTGAAGATGGGCCGCTACGGCGCCGCGGCTTAAGCGGCGAGGCTCACCGGGCGGCGATTGTCGTTGGCGCTTGCGCCGCGCGCTTCGCCCTCGATCCGGTGGATGACCCGGAACACAGTCCCGCCGTCCGCCCCGGGGTCGATGCGGAAGGTGACCGTGCTGTCCGGCGCGCCGTCGTCGCGCATCCGGTAGCGGATTTCGACGCCGGGAATGGAGGCGATGGGCTCGGGCTCGGCAAGGTCGGCCTCGGGCAGCCATCGCTCACGGAAGGCTGGAATGGCGACGGCGCGCCAGACCTTTTCCGGCGCGGCGTCGAGTTCGACCTCGAGCGCGATCTCGCCGCCTTCGGTCTCCTCACGGGGTTCGCTCTTCGTGTCGGTCATTGATCCATGTCCTTGAGAAGCGCCTTGAGGTCGTCGATGCGGCGGGGCCAGTAGGCCCGGTAGCGGGCGAGCCATCGGCCGATCCGGGCGAGCCCGTCGGGGTCGACCTCGTAATTGACGAAACGGCCGTCGCGCCGCTCGCGCACGAGCCCCGCCGAGCGCAGAACCGCCAGATGCTGCGACATGGCGGGCTGGCTGATCGTCATGCCCTGCCTGAGGTCGCTCGCGTTCCTGGCGCCGAAAGCGAGCTTCTCGAACACGCCGCGGCGGGTCGGGTCGGCCAGGGCTTTGAAGATGGCATCGCTCTCCATGCGCGACAGATAAGCACAGACTTATGTGACGCGCAAGCGGCCGTCGTCTCCCGGCGCGGCGGCGGGATTTCACCCCGACCGCGCCCGCACGTAAGCCCGCTCCCCGGTTCGCGGGGAATACCAGACCTCGAGCATCTGCCCGGTCGCGGGATCCCGGAACCGCTCGTCGGTCAGGCGAAAGTCGCCGCGGGGCGGAGCGTCGAGGGGATGGCGCTTGTAGCCGCCGCTGCGGAAGACAAACCAGACCAGAATGAGCGCGAGGAAGACGCCGAAGGGAAAAAGAAACGGAAAGAAATGGATCATTGCGCCGGTTCGACCACCGCCGCGGTGCCGTAGGCGACGATCTCGCTCATCGTATTGCCGATCTCGGCGCTGTCGTAGCGCATCATGAGAACCGCGTTGGCGCCCATCGCCGTCGCGTTCTCGACCAGGCGGTCGAGCGCGTGGCGGCGCGCCTCCTCGAGCAGTCGGGTATATTCGTGAATCTCCCCCCCGACGATCGAACGCAAGCTCGCCATGATGTTGCCGCCGAGCCCGCGCGAGCGCACCACGACGCCGAAACATTGTCCGAGCGTCTGGACGGTGCGATGGCCGGCGAGGGCTTCGGTGGTGACGACGATCATTTTCGCGAATCCTTTGGAGCGACCCCCGCTCCGGTCCGACGAGCTTCGCATGGCCACCCTAACCAAGCGTTGCATTCCCCGGATCGGGCAGGTCCGATCGCGCCGATGGGCTTGCCGTCTTCGATCAGCCGAACGCCGCCGCGTGAGGCCAAGGGCCGGGCGAGGGCGACGCTTTACGAAACCACCGAGCCGACCTAGGTTTCTTTCCCGCCGGAATCCGAGGCTCGGGGAGTGGGGAAGCGATGCTTGGCGCGCGAAGTCTTGTCTTGGCCGGGCTCCTGAGCATGGGGCTCGCAACAGGGGCGGTCGCGGCGCAATCCCTGTTCGGCCTGCCGCTGACCTTGCCGGGCGCGGCTTCCGCGCCTGAAGCCTCGCCGACCTACCTGCCCCCGGACGCCGATCCGAACTATTCGACGCCAGGAGGCTTCGACGAAGACGTCGACATGACCCGCACGACCCGCAAGGAGGTCAGGGATCCCACTGGCGAGCCCGCCGGCACCATCACCATCAACACGCGCGAGCGGAAGCTCTATCTTTCGCTCGGCGGCGGCCGGGCGCTGCAATACGGGATCGGCGTCGGGCGGCAGGGCTTCGCCTGGAAAGGCAAGGCCGAGATCGGCCGGAAGGCGTTCTGGCCGGGCTGGACCCCGCCCCCGGAAATGATCGACCGGCAGCCCTACCTGCCTCGGCACATGGACGGCGGCATGGAGAACCCGCTCGGAGCGCGCGCGCTCTACCTGTTCGAGGGCGCCAAGGACACCCTGTTCCGCATCCATGGGACGAACGAGCCCAATTCGATCGGCAAGGCCGTTTCGTCCGGATGCATCCGGATGATGGACGCCGACGTGATCGACCTCTATGGACGGGTCGCGAAGGGGACGCCGGTCGTCGTTTTGTGAGGCGAGCCCCCCATGCGCCCGGGCCCCCGACGGACTGGCCATTGGAGGGCGAGGCCCCGTGAAGGCCTTCGCGGCGCTTTACCGCAAGCTCGATTCGGCGACCTCGACCCGCGCCAAGCAGGCGGCGATGGTCGAGGCCTTCGCCTCGGCGAAAGCCGATCCGGCGCAATGGGCGAGCGCCGCCTGGGCGGTCTATTTCCTGAGCGGCGGCAAGCCGCGCCAGACCGCGCCGACCCGCCTTCTCTGGCGCCTTGCGGTCGAAGGCTCGGGCTATCCCGAATGGCTGTGCGGCGAGTGCTATGGCGCGGTCGGCGATCTCGCCGAGATGCTGTCGCTCATTCTGCCCGAAGGCGCGGGCGGCGAAGAGGTTTCCCTCGACGAGTGGATGCGGGAGCGGCTCATTCCGCTTCCCTCGCTCGGCGAGGAGGAGCGGTACGCGCGGCTCAGGCGATGGGCGGGCGAACTGCCGGGAGACGAGCGTCTCGCCTTCTTCAAGCTGATCACCGGGGAACTGCGGGTCGGCGTGTCGCGGCTCATGGCAGTCAAGGCGCTGGCCGAGGTCGCGGGGGTCGACGAAGCGCGCATGGCGCAAAGGCTGATCGGCTATGCCCAGGCGCGGCGCATCCCGGCGGCCAGGGATTTCGAGGCGCTTGTCGGCGAGGTCGGCCAGGCGGAGGCTGAAGCTCTCGACGCGGGAAAACCGTATCCATTCTATCTCGCGCAATCCTGGACCCGCCCGCTCGCCGAGATGCTTCCGGCGCTTGGGTCCGCCTCGGACTGGATCGCCGAATGGAAGTTCGACGGCGTCCGCGCGCAGCTCCTGAAGCGTGGCGAGAGCTGGCGCTTGTGGTCGCGCGGCGAAGAGCTCATTTCCGACGCCTATCCCGATCTTGAGCCGCTGGCGCGCGCGCTGCCGGGCGGGACGGCGCTCGACGGCGAGCTTGTGGTGCTGAGTTCCGCCCGAAGGCGAATATGCGGCCGATTCGCTCGATGGCCTCGGGTCCTTCGCCAGCCTGCAGCAGCGGCTCGGGCGCAAGGCGGTCAGCGAAAAGACGATGCGCGAATTGCCGGTCGCCTTCATCGCCTATGACCTTCTCGAGAGCGAGGGCGGCGACATCCGGATGAAGCCGCAGCGCGAGCGCCGCGCTCTGCTCGAAGCGCTCGTCCACCGGCCTGTTCGCCGAAGCGAAGGCGCGCGGCGAGCGGTTGCCGCTTCGTATCAGCCCGACGGTCTCCGCCGACAGCTTGGGAGGCGCTGGCTCGGAAGCGCGACGAGGCGCGCGCGCTCTCCCGCGAGGGACTGATGCTGAAGGCGCGCGAGGGGGCTTATGGGATCGGCCGCCGCAAGGGCGACGACCGCACGGACGTGTGGTGGAAATGGAAGCTCGACCCGATGAGCGTCGACGCGGTGGTGATCTACGCCGAACGCGGCCATGGCCGCCGCTCGGGCGTTTTCACCGACTACACTTTCGCCGTCTGGAGCGCGGGCGAGGAGGCGCCCACGCGCGAACTGGTCCCATTCGCCAAGGCCTATTCGGGGCTGACCGACGAGGAAATTCGCGAGATGGACGCGATCGTCCGGGGCGCCACGATCGAGACCTTCGGTCCGGTGCGCAGGGTCAAGCCGACGCAGGTGTTCGAGCTTGGCTTCGAGGGCATCGCGCCGAGCCGGCGCCACCGGAGCGGCGTCGCCGTCCGCTTCCCCCGGATATTGCGCTGGCGGCGCGACAAGCCGGTCGCCGAAGCCGACACGCTCGACGCGCTGAAGGCGCTCCTGGCGGGCCGCAGCCGCTGAAGGGAACGCTTCAAGCTCCGCGCCGGACCCCGGCGTCGCGGATGAGGTCAGCCGCCCTCTCGGCAATCATGATGGTCGGCGCGTTCGTGTTGCCGCGCACGACATTAGGCATCACGGAGGCGTCCACGACTCGGAGTCCCCTCAAAACCGTGAACTCTGAGCTCGTTGTCCACCACCGGCCCAATCGCGCAGGTGCTGGTCGGATGGAAGATGGTTTGAGTGTACCGCTGGACGTATTCCCAGATATCAGCTTCTGAGTCGGACTTCGGAACGCTGTATGGCCGCGTTATGTGCGTCCGCATCGCCGGTTGAGCCGCAATTCCCAACCCGACACGGATGCCCTCGATCATGCTCCGGCGGTCCGCGGGTTCGGCGTAGTAATTGTGCACGATCGCCGGTTTGGAGAAGGGGCTCACGTTTCGGAGCGCAACTCTGCCGCGGCTGAGTGGTTTGAGCACGCAAGGGCTCAGGGACACTCCATGTTCCATAACCGGGATCACGTCCTGATAATCATCGTACACAATCGCGGGAACCACATGGAACTGAATATCGGGAGCGGGGAGCCCTGCGCGAGTTCGGACAAAGCCGCCCGCCTCCGCGCCATTCGAACTCAATGGTCCTCGGCCCTCGTTCTGCAGGAGCGCATGATTCTCTGGAGTCGCAGCCGTTATCAGGCTCTCCGTTTCGGTATGCCAGCTCAGCCAGGCCATGGGGTGATCCTGCAAGCCGACGCCAACCGGCAGATCGCCGCGCACGGAAATCCCCAGTCGGGCAAGCTCCGGCGCCGGTCCGATCCCCGAAAGCATGAGCAATTGCGGCGAATTATACGCGCCGCCCGCCAGGATGACCTCGGTGTCAGCATGAGCCTGTTCAAGGCGTCCGTCGCGAGCGAACTCCACCCCGCAAGCGCGATGCCGATCGAACAAGATTCGCGTTGCGTGGGCGTTGATGAAAACCTTGAGATTCGCCCTGCTCATTGCGGGACGCAGATAAGCCACCGCCGTGCTGCAACGCATCCCATTCCGCTGGGTGCATTGGTAGCGCCCGAAGCCGTCTTGGCTTGCGCCGTTGAAATCTGAATTCAGCTCGTAACCTGCCTCGACAGCCGCACGGACAAATGCTTCCGTCAGAGGATGTCGCGACCTCCCGTCGCACACCGACAGAGGCCCTAAAGCCCCGTGAAACTGATCCTCTCCCCGCTCATTGGATTCCGACTTGCGGAAGTAGGGTAAAACATCGTCATAACTCCATCCCTTCGCGCCGTCGGCCGCCCAGCTGTCGTAATCGGCGCGGGCGCCGCGGATGTAGGCCATCGCATTGATCGAACTGGACCCCCCTAAGACCTTGCCGCGCGGCAGGTAGACGAATCGACCATCCAGCCCGGGCTCGCGCTGGCTCATGTAGTCCCAGTCGCAGTGCGTCTTTCTGAGAGCCGATTGCGCCGCGGGAATATGGATCTCAGGGTCAGTGTCCGCGCCGCCAGCCTCGATCAATGTCACTTCAATGGATGGATCTTCGGTCAGTCGCGCCGCCAGCACGCAGCCGGCGGACCCTGCACCCACGATAACGAAGTTAGCCATCGCTCCCTCCCGGGTCACTTTTCCCGAGTCAAGATCGGCCGCATCGTCGAAACGCCCGAGGAACCCAACAATCCCGCCCTGCCCGCCCTCGCTACTCCGCCGCCACCTTCGGCAAATGGGCGAGCGAGGCTTCGAGCGCTTTCGGGTCGTAGTCCCTGTCCTCGAAGCTTGCCGGCGAAATAGTCGGTGTAGGCCTGCATGTCGAAATGGCCGTGGCCGGAAAGGTTGAAGAGGATGGTCGGCGACTTGCCCTCCGCCTTGCGCCTTCATCGCCTCGTCGATCGCCGCGCGGATCGCATGGGTCGTTTCCGGGGCCGGCACGATGCCTTCCTCCCGCGCGAACTGGACGCCCGCCTCGAAGCACGGGGTCTGGTGATAGGCGCGAGCCTCGATCAGCCCCAGTTCCTTGCAATGGCTGACCAGCGGCGCCATCCCGTGATAGCGAAGGCCGCCCGCGTGGAAGCCGGGCGGGATGAACTCCGATCCCAGCGTATGCATCTTGACGAGCGGCGTCAGATGGCCGGTGTCGCCGAAGTCGAACGCGTATTTGCCGCGCGTCAGCGACGGACAGGCGGCCGGCTCGACCGCGATCACCCGCACGTCCTTTTTGTCGCGCAGCTTCTTGCCGATGAACGGAAAGGCGAGCCCAGCGAAATTCGAGCCCCCGCCCGCGCAGCCGATCACGATGTCGGGATAGGCGCCGGCCGCCTCCATCTGCTCGATCGCCTCGATGCCGATGACGGTCTGGTGCATCAGCACGTGGTTCAGCACCGAGCCGAGAGCGTATTTCGTGTCGGGATTCTTGGCCGCGACCTCGACGGCTTCCGAAATCGCGATGCCGAGGCTGCCCGGCGAATCCGGATGCGCCTTCAGGATCGCTCGGCCGGAATCGGTCTCGTC
The DNA here is from genome assembly GCA_963742305.1 of uncultured Alphaproteobacteria bacterium. Taxonomy (GTDB): domain Bacteria; phylum Pseudomonadota; class Alphaproteobacteria; order Rhizobiales; family Beijerinckiaceae; genus Roseiarcus. The sequence continues at coordinate 97,631 of CAVULN010000028.1, read as the reverse complement.
GCTCGGGCTCGCAACGCATTTCGCGCCATAGGTCTCCATCAGCGCCCGCCGGTAGGGCTTCTGGTTGTAGGAGACCCTGACCATGTAGACTTTGACTTCGAGGCCGAACAGGGCGCCTGCGAACGCGAGCGAGGAGCCCCACTGTCCCGCGCCCGTCTCGGTCGAGAGTTTCGTCACCCCTTCCTGCTTGTTGTAGAAAGCCTGGGCGACCGCGGTGTTGGGCTTGTGGCTGCCGGCGGGGCTCACGCCCTCGTATTTGTAGAAAATGCGCGCGCTCGTGCCGAGCGCCTTCTCGAGCCGCCTGGCGCGAAAGAGAGGCGTCGGGCGCCACAGCCGATAGATGTCGCGGACCGGCTTCGGGATCTCGATATGCCGTTCGCCGCTCACCTCCTGGCCGATCAGCGCCATCGGAAAAAGGGGCGAAAGATCGTCCGGCCCGACCGGCTTTCCCGTTCCCGGGTGCAGGACCGGCGGCGGAGGCGCCGGCAGGTCGGCGACGATGTTGTACCAGGCGTGCGGAATCTTCTCCTCGCCCATGAGATATTTGGTTTGCTCGCTCATGATTCCTCCCTGCCCCGGCCGTTCGCGCCGGTCCCTCGCCGCGCTCGCGCTCTAACACGAAAAGCGGCACGAGCAGAACCGCTTATTGCGAGCGCCTACCCCCCGGCCCCGGCCGGAGTTGAGCGGCTTCCTGCACCCTCGGACCTCGTCCTGAGCCGGCGGCGTAAGCCGCCGAGTCGAAGGGCGCTCCAGCGGACGCCGACGCCCATGTTCGCGCGCGCCATCCTTCGAGGCCCTTCGCCTTCGTAAAGTGCCCTTCAGGATGAGGCCGGTGACCCGTTCACGAATGGGGCTTCGGGCGCCGACGAGACAGCACCGTCAGCGCTTCGAAATCAGCCGCGCATGTAGGCTTCCTTCTTGGCCCTCGACCAGCCTTTGATGCGCCGCTCAGCGGCGATCGCTTCGTCGATGCGCTCATGGGTTTCTGCATGAACAAGCGTCACCGGGCGCCGGGCGAAAGTATAGCCCTCACGAAGGCCCAGCGCGTGCTCGCCGACACGCTCTTCAACGGGACGGCGCGTGATTCCCGTGTAATAGCTGCCGTCCGAGCAACGGAGAATATAAATCGTAGCGCCACTCAAGGGGCTTTCACTCCGCGAGGCCATCAGCCAACCGTATGCGCTTCGGCTCAAGAGCCGAAGCGTTCGCGTCCTCTGGAGCGCCCTTCGACACGGCGGCTACGCCGCCGGCTCAGGACGAGGTCGCGGGACGCTAACGCGCTCCCCTTCACATCTCCGCCGTGCGCTCGGGCGCGGGGTCGCGGTAGTAGGTGTTGAGGATCGAGAGCCTGGGCTTCTCCACGGGAACCGAGATCGCCTCGCGCCCGTGCCAGCTTGCGCGCAAGAGCGAATAGGCCGGGTGGATGACCACGAAGGCGTAGCCGGAATTGGGCAGGAAGGGCATGGTCCGCTCCTTGACCAGGCCGTAGGATTTCCACGCGAACACGCCCAAAGGCGAGACCTTGTAGATCGTCGTGCCGAGTTCGCGCTGGCTCTCGTCCGAGGGCAGGTAGATCTGCATCGTGAGCACCTTGCGGCGGGTGTCGGGATGCGGCTTGATCGCGTAGCCGTTGAGGTCGGTGTAGAGCACGGGCCGGGGATGCATCGGCACCGGCCACCCCTCCCCGCTTCGCTTCGCGCGGATGCGGAACCCTTCGTCCAGCTTCTCGCGCAGGGCCGAGGCGATCTCCTCCGACGACAGGACGCGGCGCACGATTCCCCAGATCTCCCGGGCTTCCTCGGAGCCCGGGTCGCTGCGCTCGTCGTAGAGCGCATATTCCCGCCGCGTGCCGTCGCCGTTCAGCCCGGCGAAGCGGTCGACGTCGGGAAAGCGCCGCACGAGGCAGGCGTAAAAGTCGGCCGGGAAGAAGTTCTCAAAGCGGATGAGCGGATAGGGCTTGCGGAACGCCTCGGCGCCAGCAATCGCGTCGATGGCGTTTTGGAGAACCGCCGGGAACTCCCGGCCCTGCCCGGGCGTTTCCAGAACGCCCGCCATTTCACCCGCCACCGCCTTCTCCATATCGCTTTACTCCAAAGCGTCTCTATCTCAGACACGCATATAGCCTCGCCCGCGCCGAAGGAAGCGCGTCATGGAGTTGCAAGGGCCGCAGGAAGCCTCGATGTCCGAACCCCCAGCCCGGCTTGACAGAAGCTCAGGCCCCATCGCAATCAGCCGCCTCGGCCCTGCTCCGACATCTGGCCGAAGGATGACCCGCTCGCCTCCCCTGCGTCACCGGCTGGAATATCTCGGATTCCGGGCCGTGCAGGCGACTGCGACCGCCCTGCCCCTCGAAGCCGTCTCGCGCAGTTCGGGTCTCGCCTGGCGCCTCATCGCCCCGCATCTTTACCGGCAGGAGCGCGCGCTGAGCAATCTCAGGCTCGCATACCCCGAGCTTTCGGACGCGGAGCGCAAGCGCATCGCGGCCGACATGTGGGAGAATCTCGGCCGCACCTTCGCCGAATCGTTCCACCTGAAGGAGATCGTCGCTCAGGGGCGGATCCGCTTCGAGCCGGTGGAGCAGCTCGAGGAGATCATCCGCGGCGGCCCCTGCGTGGTCTGCGGCCTGCATCTCGGCAACTGGGAGCTGGTCGCCTATGCGAGCCGGCTCATGGGCGTGTCGTTCACCGGCGTCTATCAGCGCCTCTCGAACCCGCTCGTCGACGAAGAGACGCGCAAGCTGCGCGCCTTCCTCTACGAAGGGGGCCTCTTGCCGAAGACGCCAGTCAGCGCGCGGGCGCTTATGAAGACGGCGAAGAATGGCGGCTATCCCGCCTTTCTCGCCGACCTGCGCGACGACAACGGCGCCGCCGTGCCGTTTTTCGGCAAGCCCGCGCTCTCGACCCCCTTCCCCGCCCTGCTCGCCCGCAAGGCCGGGCTCCCGCTTTACGCCGGCGCCGCCTTCCGCGAGCCGAACGTGCGCTTCGTGATCCGCGCCGCGCGGGTCGAGGTCCCCCGCACCGACGACCAGGCCGCCGACGCCGCGGCGGGCACGGCCGCGCTTCAGGCGCAGTTCGAGGCCTTCATCCGCGAGGCGCCCGAACAATGGATGTGGGCCCACCGGAAATGGGATTAGCGGGCGCGAGCGCGCGCCCGCCCGCTGGACACATCTCGTGATATGACGACCATCCGTCGTCGGAGGGAACCCATGAAAAACCGCCAGTGGCTGCTCGCGCGCCGTCCGGAGGGCGCGATCAAGGATAGCGACTTCGATTTCGTCGAGACCGAAGCGCCGACGCCCGGCGAGGGCCAGGCGCTGGTGCGCAACCTGATGCTCTCCTGCGACCCGACGCAGCGCGGCTGGATCGCCTTCGACACCTATCTGCCGGCGGTCAGGATCGGCGAGGTCGTCCGCTCGATCGGCGCGGGCCGGATCGAAGCGTCGAACCATCCCGATTTCAAAATCGGCGACATCGTGTCCGGCCTTGTCGGCTGGCAGGATTATGTCGGTCATGAACCCCAAGGGCCAGCTCAACAAGCTGCCGCCCGGCGTCTCCCTCGAGCTCGCGATGAGCGCGCTCGGCCTGACCGGGATGACCGCCTATTTCGGCCTTCTCGATGTCGGCCGGCCGGCCGCTGGCGAAACCGTCGTCGTTTCCGGCGCGGCCGGCGCGACGGGCTCGGTCGTCGGGCAGATCGCGAAGATCAAGGGCTGCCGCGCCATCGGCGTCGCGGGAGGGCCGGAGAAATGCCGCTGGCTCGACTGACGAGGCCGGCTTCGACGCGGCGATCGACTACAAGGCGGAGAACGTTCCGGCGCGGCTGAAGGAGCTTTGTCCCAAGGGCGTCGACATTTTCTTCGACAATGTCGGCGGCCCAGTCCTCGACGCGGCGTTGGCGCGACTCGCGATGCGCGGCCGGGTGGTCCTGTGCGGCGGGATCGCGAACTACAACGCGACCGAACCCGCGCCGGGACCGAAGAACTACCTCAATCTGGTCCCCCAGCGCGGACGCATGGAAGGCTTCATCATCCTCGATTACCTGCCCCGCGCCCACGAGGCGATCGGCGCGCTCGCCGGCTGGGTGCAGGCGGGCAAGATCAAGTACAAGGTCGACGTGCAGCACGGCCTGGAAAACGCGCCGGCTGCGCTGCGCCGGCTGTTCGACGGCCGTAACGAGGGCAAGCAGCTTCTGCGCATCGCTGAGTGAGGGGTTTGCAGCGGCAGGGGGCCAGGAGCCTGCCGCGTTCAGGCTGACAACCGTCCGCTTGGGGTCGAACCGGCCCGTGATTGGGCTTTTGAAAGCGATCGGGCGGCTTCGCAGCCGTTCACGAGAATGTGAAGACCGCCCGGGCGTCACACGATAGCCATTTCTCTTTCTCATTTGTTGACGGGCGTAACGTTGAAGTTTGCCCCACAGGAGGTTGTTTCATGTCATTCAGCACGATTGGTCTATCCGTGGCGACGCTCGGGGCGGCGACGCTGGCGTTCGCCGTCGCCGCTCCCGCTTCGGCGCAGGAGCATTACGGGCAACGACACTACACGCACACGCGTTCCGCGCATTCGCACTACGCGCATTCCCACTATCGCCACACCGCCCACTATCGCGAGGGCCGTCAGATCGTCGTCCATCCGGTGGTGGCGCCGGCGCCGGTCTACGCCACGGGGCCGGTCGGCGCGGTGGGCAGCGTCGTGGGCGGGACCGGGCACGCGGTCGAGTCGGTCTTTGTCGGCGCAGGCGGCATCGTGGGCGGCGTCCTCGGCGGGGTGTTCGGCGGCGTGTCGGCGCTGTTCGGCGGCCCCGGCTACGCCTACTACAGCGCCCCGTTCGCGGCGCCGTTCCATGCGGCCGGCACGGTCGCCGGGGAGCCCTTCCATGTGGTCAGCGGCGCGATGGAAGAGCCCGCCGGCTACGCCTATGCGGCCACGCCCACCTACGCCTACTAGGCGAAAGCGCCGAAAACCCACGCCGGCTTTCGGCGCGGGATCCGCGAAAGGAAGGGATGAGGTTTGCGCTGGTTCTCCCAGCGCAAGCGTGCTTGGGCTACGCCTGTGACGTCTGCCGGGCCTTTCGCTTCGGGCGCTCTGGCGCTCCGTCCGCAAGCTCGATCCAGACGGGCGCGTGGTCGCTCGCCTTCTCCCAGCCGCGCACGGCGCGGTCGACGCCGGCGCCCTTCAGCCGCGCGGCGACGGGCGGGCTCAGGAGCAGATGGTCGATGCGCAGGCCGGCGTCGCGCGCGTAGGCGTTCCGGAAATAATCCCAGAAGGTGTAGATGCGCTCGCCGGGATGAAGCGCTCTCAGCGCGTCGGTCCAGCCCTGCGCCGTGAGGCGGCGGAAGGCCTCACGGACCTCCACGCGAAACAAGGCGTCGTTGACCCATCGTTCGGGCTTATAGACGTCGAGCTCGGTCGGCATCACGTTATAGTCGCCGACGAGCGCGACCGGCGCGCCGGTCGCGAGAAGGTCGGCGCCATGCGCGATCAGCCGCTCGTACCACCGGAGCTTCGAATCGAATTTCTCGCTCCCCGCCGGATTGCCGTTGGGCGCGTAGAGGCAGCCGATCAGGACGCCGTCGACCGCGGCCTCGATGTAGCGGCTTTGCATGTCGCCGTCGTCGCCGGGCAGCGCGCGCCTCGTTTCGATCAGCCGCTTGCCGCGGGCGAGAATCGCCACTCCGTTCCAGCTCTTCTGACCTTGCCAGAGCGCCTCGTATCCCGCTTCGCGGACAGCGCGTACGGGAAACGTCTCGGACTTCAGCTCCTGCAGGCAGACCACGTCGGGCGCCGTCTCCTTGAGCCAGCGGAGAAGATTGGCCAGCCTGCCATTGACTCCGTTCACGTTGAAGGTTGCGATCCTCATGGCTCTCCTCATGCCGCTTATCCTCCGCTTTGCGGGGAAGGGGAACCATGCGAAGCATGGCGGAGGGGGTGAGTCGCCGGCCAAAGGCGACAACCAAGAGGGAAACGCGCGATGCCCTTCCTCCCCTCGAAGATTCCCGTCATTCAGGCGCCGATGGCCGGCGCGCAGGGGGCCGAACTGGCGATCGCCGTCTGCAAGGCGGGCGGTCTCGGCTCATTGCCGACGGCCATGCTGACGCCAGACCGGCTGCGCGAGCAGATCGCGGCGGTGAGAAAGGCGACGGACGCCCCCTTCAGCGTGAACTTCTTCTGCCATGCCGAGCCGAAGCCCGATCCTCAGATCGAGGCGCGCTGGCTCGCCCGGCTTCGGCCTTACTATGTCGAGGCCGGCCTCGATCCGCCGGCTCCATCCGCCGGCCCCGCACGCGCGCCCTTCGGCGAGGCCTTGTGCGCGGTCATCGAGGAGGCGCGGCCGGCCGCGGTGAGCTTCCATTTCGGCCTGCCCGTCCGCTCCGCCTGCTTTCGCGCGTCAAGGCGGCCGGCGCGCTCGTCCTGTCGTCGGCGACGACCGTCGCCGAGGCGCGCTGGCTCGAGAGCCATGGCGCCGACGCAGTGATCGCCCAGGGCCGCGAGGCGGGCGGGCATCGGGCGATGTTCCTGTCCGCCGACGTCGACGCCCAGCCGGGCCTGTTCGCCCTCCTGCCCCAGGTGCGCGACGCGGTCAGCGTGCCGGTCGTGGCGGCCGGGGGAGTGAGCGACGGACGCGGGATCGCGGCGGCCTTCGCGCTCGGCGCCGACGCGGTCCAGATCGGCACCGCCTATCTCAGGACGCCGGAGGCGACGATCACCCCGATCCACCGCTCGGCTCTCGCCAGCGCGCGCGACGACGCAACGCGGCTGACCAATGTCTTCACCGGCCGGCCCGCGCGCGGTCTCCTCAACCGGTTCGTGGCCGAGGTCGGTCCGCTCTCTGCCGACGCGCCGCCCTTTCCCCTCGCCGCCGGCGCCGCCGCGCCGCTCAGGGCCGCGGCGGAGAAGCTCGGCAGCGGCGACTTCTCCCCGCTCTGGGCGGGCGAAGCGGCGGCGCTCGCGCGCGAAGAGGGCGCGGAGGCGCTGACCCGCCGTCTGTGGGCGGACGCGCGGGCCGCCATGTCGGCTCTGAACGCAAGGCGGGACTGAGGCGCCCCGCCCTCATCCCTCGCTTTCCGCCGGCGCCCCGCCCGCATCCTCGTCGTCGCCGTAAGCGGTCTTCAGCGCCTGGGCGTCGAGACCCTTCTCGCGGAGGTATCGCGCCAGCGCTTCCGTTTGCCCGTGCGTCGCCAGAACCCGCTCCGCGCCCGTCGCCTCGATCGCCGCGATCAGGCCCGGCCAGTCGGCGTGATCGGACAGGGCGAAGCCGCGGTCGAGCGAGCGCCGGCGGCGGTTTCCCCTGACCTGCATCCAGCCGCTGGCGAGCGCGTCGGAATAGTCGCCGAAGCGCCTGAGCCACGGGCTCGCCGCGGCCGAGGGCGGCGCCAGAATGAGGGCGCGGGCGAAATCGCGCTTGTTGGCGATCCCGGTCGCCAGACGCGTCGGGGGCAGCGCGATCCCCGCCTCCCGATAGAGCGCGTTGATCGCCTCGACCGCGCCGTGACAGACGATCGGCCCAAGCTCGGCGTCGACATGGGCCAGCACGCGCTGCGCCTTGCCGAGCGCGTAGGCGAAGAGAACGCTGGCGCGGCCGGCCATAATGTTCTCGCGCCGCCAGGCGTCGATCGCGGCGAACAGCTCGCCCTGAGGGCGCCAGCGGTAGATCGGCAGCCCGAAGGTCGATTCGGTGATGAACGTATGGCAGCGGACCGGCTCGAAGGGCGCGCTCACGCCGTCGTCCTCGAGCTTGTAGTCGCCCGAGGCGACCCACGTTTCGCCTTTCGAGGTCACGCGGATCTGCGCGGAGCCGAGCACGTGGCCGGCAGGGTGGAACGACAGCTCGACCCCGTCGCGGGTCAGGATTTCGCCGTAGGCCGCGGTCTCGATCGCGACATCGCCAAGGCGCTTGCGCAGGATGGGCGCCGTCAGGCGATGGCAGACGTAAACATCGGAGCCCAAGCGGGCGTGATCGGAATGCGCATGGGTGATGATGGCGCGCTGAACCGGGCGCCACGGGTCGATATGAAAATCGCCCGCCGGCGCAATAGAGCCCGCTCTCGGTCGCAACGATGAGGTCCGCCAAGCGCCCTCCTCAGCCCGATCGGGCCGGGACGTTGGCGAACAGAAAGCCCAGGCCTTCGGCCATCGTGAGGTGCGCGAAGACGCCGTCGCGCAGCTTCGTGTACGGCAGCCCCGCCATCATCGCGGTCTGGACCGCCGCCATGACTTCGCCGGCCTCGGCGCCGATCATGGTGAAGCCCAGGATGCGATCATCGTCCGCGCTCACCACCGCCTTCATGAAGCCCTGCTTCTCGTCGGTCGCCTCGGTGCGCAGGACCTGGGCCATCGGGAGCCGCGCGACCCGCGCCGCGACGCCCCGACGCTGCGCTTCGCCCTCCGAGAGGCCGACACGCGCCAGCGGCGGATCGGTGAACATGACATAGGGAACCTGCCGGTCGCCGGTCCGGCGATCGCCGCCGGCCATGTTGTCGCGGACGATCCGAAAGTCGTCGATCGAGATGTGAGTGAACTGCGGGCTTCCCGCGCACTCGCCGATCGCCCAGACACCCGGCGCGCTCGCCTGAAGCCGCTCGTTGACGCGGACGAAGCCGCGCGCGTCCAGTTCCACGCCGGCCTTGTCGAGGCCGATATCGGCGGTGTTCGGAACGCGCCCGACCGCCACGACGAGATCGCTGCCTTCGATCGTCCGCTCTCCCGCGTCCGTCTTCGCGGTCACCGAAACCGACTCGCCGGAAAGGCCCTGAACGCGGGCCGGCCTGGCGTTCAGCACGACCTCGACGCCCTCGCCCTCAAGGATCGTCTGGATCTCCCGGGCGACATCGGTGTCCTCGCGCCCCATGAGCTGCCCGCCGGGCTCGACGACCGTGACCCGGCTGCCGAAGCGCCGAAATGTCTGAGCGGTCTCGACGCCGACATAGCCGCCGCCGAGCACGACCAGATGCGCAGGCGCGTAGTCGAGCTCGAGCGCCTCGATGTGCGTCAGCGGCTTCGCCGCAGCGACGCCGGGAACGTCGGGAATGGCGGCGTGCGTGCCGACATTGAGGACAATTTCATTGCCGGACAGCACGCGCGCGCCGCCGTCGTTCAGCGCGACCTCGATCGTCTTCGGGCCGACGAAGCGTCCGGCGCCCATGACAAGCTCGGCGCCGCTCGCTTTGTACATCTCAAGGTGGAGGGCGATCTCGCGCTTCACCATCGCCTGCTTGCGGGCGAGCACCTTGCCCATGTCGGTCCTGACGTCGCCGGTCAACGCGCCGAACTCCGCGGCGTGGCGGACGATATGGGCGACGCGCGCGCTCCACAGCTCGTTCTTCGACGGCATGCAGGCGACCGCGGGACATGAGCCGCCGACCCACCGGCGCTCGACGACGGCGACCTTCCTGCCGGACCTGGCGAGGCCCCACGCGAGCGACTTTCCGCCCTGGCCGCTGCCAAGCACGAGGACGTCGAAATGTTCGGACTGGGTCATGGTTTTCTCCGATGAGGCCGGCGAACGGCGACTGTGCGCCGCTCGTTCAGGGATGCAAAGCCGGGAAGTCCCTCAATTCGCCGCGGGCGCCCTCGCGCGTTACCCGCTCGTGAGAGCCGGGCGACACGCGGCCCGTAGGCAACCCTTTGGCGGACCCGCCTGGGCGCAGGGACGGCGGCCCAGAGCGCTCGGTAATTCGGTCGAATCGCCGCGCGCCCTAACTTTTTTGATTTCGCGCGCTTTCTGACGAAAAACCGGTGTCCACTTTTTCGCCGCGCGCTCTCGGATCGGGCCGACTCCGCGCCACGAAGATCACGAGACCCTTCGCGGTCTTGCTGGCGGGGCGCCGGGGAACGGGGCATCGCGCCCTGCCGCCAGCGACGGTCGAGAGGCGCCGATGCGCTGGATACATCCCGCCTCGCGCCTTGGCTCTGCGCCGGCGGCGTGGGGAGGGCAACAGGCAAAGAGCGATGTCTGAAGGCGCGCAGATCGGTTAGGCTTGGCTTCGATCCTGACACGCTTAAGATATCGCCGAAGGATCGCGATACGGCTAAAGGAAGACCCGAGAGAGAGTGCGCGGGAGGGGCATAGTGAGCGCCAAGTCATCGGTCCAGGGAGCCAAGAGCGCCGCATCCAGCAAGGAGCCCGCCGCTCGACCGGAATTCTCAGGAACGCATGGTTCCTAACCTCAAGGATGGGACCTATAGCGACGGGCATCCGCTCGATGCAGTCCAGTACCTCGAGTGCAAGTTGATTTTGAAGCCCGATCGCTTCACGGCCGCCAAAACGTTCCTCGAATATGGCGCGCTCGTCGAGAAGACCGCGAATGAGCTTGGGATTTCGCTCAACAATCGCGACGTGGTTCTCGCACCCGAGCTGAGGGAGGTGCTGTTCCTCGATACGCACAATTTCTTCCTTTACAATCAGGCGTTCATCCTTCGGCGACGGACTCGCTACGAGCAGGGCTTTCTGACCGGCGATCCTGAGATTGTCTTCAAGTTCCGTCATCCCGATATGCAGACCGCCGCCGACCTCGACGTGAGGCCCAAGATCGCGGGCGAATACCAGATCAAGTTCAAGGCGGAAGCCCTGCCGCTCAAGGATCAAGTCGGCGGCATGAGGCTCCTGTTCTCGCACAATGTCGAGATCGGCCTGAGTCAGCTGCCGGAAGGCGACCAAACATCCATGGCGACGCTAGCCAATATCTTCCCCTGCCTCGCCGGCCTGAAGAAATCCTCAAGCGCTCGTGTTGAAACCGTGAACCAGACCATCGTCGAGGAGGTGCTGCAGGATCTTGGGGTGCTCGACTTCGGCCACGGCATAACCGCGAAGGCAAACGTCGCGCTTTGGCGAGAACGTGGCATGTACCGGCCGCTGTGCGGAGAGTTCGCCTTTCAGGCGAAGTTCAAGCGCGGTGACGAGCTGCATGAGAAGGCAAGGGAGCGAATGCGCGCTTTCTTTATCGCGCTTCAGCAGGCTGGCCGCGATTGGCTTTCGCTCGGCACGACTAAGACCGGCATGGTGTACCGCTTGCGGGGCAACCCCCCGCAAGCGCACGAATAGAAGGACGGCCTCAGGCGTGTTTGAACGCTTTCGAGCAGACGATCTACACGGCGTGCGCTTCGCACTGAACGCGTTCGTCGGCACGACCGCGCTCTTTCTCATCTTGCGTCATCTTGCGGGAGTCGACCCGATCTGGGCGATCGCGTCGATGATTGCTGCGAGCGAGCCGATCATGGGGGACGCCCTGCGTATGCTTCGCGCTCGAATGATCAACGCCGCGGTTGGCGGCGCGGTGGGGTTTGTCGTCCTGATCGCCGGCGGCTCGAGCGAGTGGAAGCTGCCAGTCGCCATTTCCATCGCCGTGCTGGTTTCGTCCTACTTCGTGCGCATCCCGACCATGTGGCGGCAAGCGCCCATCACAGCCGCGATCGTCATCGCCGCCGGGCTGGAGCAACACTCGAAACTGACCGGCGCGGAACAGGGACTGAGAAGGGTGGGCGAGGTGTTGCTCGGCTGCGTCGTCGGGGTCATCGCGAGCTGGCTCATGTCCCACGTTTGGCCGATGCCCGAGACGCCTCTCACCAAAGCCGCGAATCGGTGACCGCGAGACCGGAGCATGTTCGATCGGCCACTAGACCAGGCAGAGTGTCGCCCGCATTTTCGCATTCCCCGCCGAGCTTCGGCTTGACAGAAGCAATGGTCACGTGCTATAGGTTTTCCGATCGGGCTCCGACGGGGCCGGAGCGGAGATGAGGAGAAACGGGAGCGCCGGCAGACGCCTCCATATGTGGCGGGACGTCGCCTCCTGGTTGTAATCGTCCGGTTGTCAGCTGGACTTAACGCGCCGCCTCGGCGACGTCGACAACCCTGAGCTGCGCCCGCTCCCGGCCGCCGTAGCGGTTCACCATGAGCGTCCCCGCGAGATGGACCGGCGCCCCCTTCAGGCGAAGGAGCGCCTCGCCGAGCTTCTTGCCCGCGGCGCGGAAGGCGATCGCCTCGACCGCCCGTCCGTCGCCCGCGACGGCGCGGACCCGCAGATGGCGCCCGTCCGCCCCGACCGCCATGACCTCCGCCAGCCGATGGCGGGGCAGCGCGAACAGGGGCTCCGGAACCCCCGCCCCATAGGGGCCGGCCGCCTCGAGCCGATGGACGAGCTCCGGCGTCGCGGCGGTCGCGGTCAGCGCCGCGTCGATCTCGAGACCGGCTTCCGCGCGCGCCCGCGTGACCGCCTCCCCGAGCCGCTCCTCGAGAAAGGCGCGCCACTCGCCGAGCCGGTCGGCGGCCAGCGTCACCCCCGCCGCCATCCGGTGTCCCCCGCCCTTGATCGCGATCCCCGCCTCGACGGCCGCCCGCACCGTCCGCCCGAGGTCAACGCCCGCGATCGAGCGCCCCGAGCCGGTCGCCAGGCCCTGGGCGAGGCTCAGCGCGAAGGCCGGCCGCCCGAACCGCTCCTTGAGCCGGGCCGCGAGCAGCCCGACCACGCCAGGCGGCCAGGTCTCCCCCGCCACCACGACCGCGGCGCCGCGCTCCTCGAGCCCGAGCGAGAGCAACGCCTCCGCCTCGGCCTCGGCGAGCGCCTCGATCTCGATCTCCTGGCGGACCCGGTTCAGCCGGTCGAGCTCGGCCGCAATCGCTCGTGCCTCGATGTCGTCGGCCGCGGTCAGGAGCCTGACCCCGAGCGCCGCGTCGCCGATCCGGCCGCCCGCGTTGATGCGCGGCCCGATCACAAAGCCCAGGTGATGCGGGCGCGGCGGTCCGCCGGCGCCGGCGATGTCGAACAGCGCCGCAAGGCCCGGCCGCCGGCGCTCGCGCATGACGGCAAGCCCCTTGACGACAAAGGCGCGGTTGAGCCCGATCAGGGGCACGACATCGGCGACGGTGGCGAGAGCGACGAGATCGAGCGCGGCCATCAGGTCCGGCGCCTTCCGCCCGTTCCAGAAGCCGGCCTCGCGCAGGGCGCGATTGAGCGCCACCAGAGCCATGAACACGACGCCCGCCGCGCTGAGGTAGCCAAGCCCGGAGATGTCGTCCTCCCGGTTGGGATCGACGAGCGCCGCCGTCTCCGGCAGGATCTCCGGCGGCTGGTGGTGGTCGAACACGACCACGTCGAGCCCGAGCCGGCTTGCGGCCTCGAACGGCTCGCGGCTGACCGCGCCGCAGTCGACCGTGACGACGAGCGTCGCGCCTTCGGCGGCGAAGCGCTCGATAGCCTCGATATTCGGGCCATAACCCTCGGTCACGCGGTCGGGGATGTGGACAATCGTCTGGAGCCCGCAGGCGTTCAGATATTCGCTCAGAAGCGCGGCGCTCGAGGCCCCGTCCACGTCGTAGTCGCCGAAGATCGCCACCCGTTCACCGGCGATGACCGCGCGCCTGAGACGCTCGGTCGCCGCTTCCATGTCGCGCATGCAGAACGGGTCGGGCATCAGATCGCGGAAGCTCGGCGCGAGATGCCGGTCGACCGCATCCGGGGCGACGCCGCGCCCGGCCAGCACGCGGGCGATCAGCTCGTCCTGTCCGCCGACTTGCGCGATGGCGAGCGCGCGCAATTCCCCCGCGACATCGAGGCGCGGGCGCCACGGCCAGCCGAGCGCCGAGGTCTCAACGTCGAGGAAATAGCGGGAGGACGTCAAGGCGCGGCCCAATCCCTACTAAGGCGCGGCGGTCCGCGAATCACTATCGTCAACCATGCCAGAAAGCGCAGGCACGCAGAAGGACGCGGCGCCGTACGGACGCCTCGTATCCTCAGGACTTTTCGCGGGAGAGCCTTCGCCTCACCACCAGAGGCCAGGCGTCGCCAGCTCCACCAGGGCGCCGTCAGGGTCGCGCATGTAGAGGCTCACCCCGCCCCGCGGCCAGCGATATTCGCCGGCGAGGTCCACGCCGCGGTCAGCGAGCCGCCTGCGCCAGGCGTCGAGGTCAGGAGCGCCGATCGAGAAGGCGAGATGCAGGCGCCCGCCTCCGTCGTGCCCCGGAATCACGCCGCGCGCATCGACAACGTCCTCTTCCGTTGCGCCGGCCTGAAACACCAGGAGAACGCTGCGGCGCGCGATCTCGAAGGCGACGAGGCGGGGCGAATCGACGAGGGTCTTCAGTCCGAACAGGTCGCGATAGAACGTCGCGGTGCGCTGAAGATCGCGCGCGTAGAGCGATGTCTCGAGGAGCCCATCGACCGCAAGCGCCCTCTCCTCTTCCGCCATCGCCTTCTCCGGACCGCGCCGGCATTGTGACGCGACGCGGGGGACAAGTCCAAACCGTCTTTCAGAACGCGAGGCGTCCGCCGACGACCGCGAGCGTGCCGGCCAGGATGGGGCGCAAGACCCGGTCGGGGACGCGGGAGGCGAAGTGGCTCGAAATGAGGATGCCCGGAATCGAGCCGGCAAGCAGAGAAACGAGCAGGTGGAAGTCAACCGATCCGAGCCACCAATGCCCGGCGCCGGCGATCAGCGTCAGCGGCACCGCATGAGCGATGTCGGAGCCGACGATGCGCACGATCGGCGATCTCGGATAGAGCGTCAGCAGAATCGTCGCGCCGATGGCCCCCGCGCCAACCGACGAGATCGTCACCAGCACGCCAAGAACCGCGCCGAGCGCGACCGTGAGAGCGCCGATCCTTCGCTCGCTCGCGCCGTCCATGAGACGCGTCAGGCGGAGGAGCAGCGCCTTGCGGAAAGTGAGGGTGAACGCGGTCACGATCAGAGCGATTCCGAGCGTCGTGCTGATGATTCCGCCGCTCTGCCTAGATGTCGATCCCAGATGCGCGAGCAGAAGGAGCGACAGAAGCGCGGCGGGCACGCTCCCATAGGCGAGGCGTCGCGTGATCCGCCAGTCGACGGAGCCGTGCCAGGCGTGCACCGCGCCCCCGCCGATCTTGGTCAAGCCGGCGTAAAGCAGGTCCGTGCCGACGGCGGTCGCCGGATGGACTCCGAAGACCAGCACCAGAAGCGGCGTCATCAGGGACCCGCCGCCAACCCCGGTGAACCCGACAAGCAGCCCGACCATGAGCCCGGAAACGGCAAAGACCGGATCTATGCCATGCAACATGGAGGATCCCCGCTCGATGGCCCTAGATCATAATGTTGATTAAGTTACTAGACTTTTTGCCCCGCGTCAATTGTCACCGCTCGCGGCGCCGGCTGGCCCCTGCCCTCCCGAAGCGCGAGGAAAACGCCGCAGGCGATCACCAGAGCCGCTCCAGCCAGAGTGGAGGCGGCCGGCCAGTCGCCAAAGACGAGCGCGCCGGAGACGATCATCCAGATAAGCTGGGTGTACAAGAAGGGGCTCAAAACGGGCGCCGGAGCGTAGCGATGGGCGATGATGAGGAGCGCATGGCCCGCGGCTCCGAAGACGCCGGTCGCGGCCATGATCAGCCAGACCGACCATGATCCGGGCTGCCGCCACAGCCACGGCAGGATCGGAGTGAGGAACACGAGACCCGCGATCTGCGTCCAGACGAGCGTCGTCTGCGCAGCATCGGCGCCGGCGAGCTTGCGGGTGGCCACGATATAGGCCGAATTGCAGAGGACGCCGGCGACCGCGACGAGGACGATCGGCTGAAAGGCGGACGTCCCAGGGCGCGTCGCGATCGCAACGCCGAGGAACCCGACCGCGATGGCGATCATGCGCTCGCCCCCCACCTTCTCGCCCAGGAATGGACCGGCGAGAAGCGCGACGAAGACGGGGGCGAGGAAGGAAATCGTCGCGGTCTCCGACAGCTGGAGGTAACGGAGCGCGATGACGTTCGCGCCGGTCGAGCCGAGCAGGAACGTCGAGCGCACAAGCTGGAGCCCCGGCCGCTTCGAGCGCAGCATGACCGGCCGCGACAGCGGGCGCGAGACGGCGAGGGCGATCACCGC
The DNA here is from genome assembly GCA_963742305.1 of uncultured Alphaproteobacteria bacterium. Taxonomy (GTDB): domain Bacteria; phylum Pseudomonadota; class Alphaproteobacteria; order Rhizobiales; family Beijerinckiaceae; genus Roseiarcus. The sequence continues at coordinate 81,798 of CAVULN010000028.1, read as the reverse complement.
CGCGCCGACATAGCGCGCCCAGACGATCTGCGCCGCCGGCAAGGAGGCGCTCAGCCATTTCGAGCAGGTATCGAGCCCAGTGAAGCAGACCATCGTGCAGCACATGAGGAGAATCGCGAGAAGCCGCATGCGGCGGTCCCCGTCCTCGGTCCTGGCTCTTGCCGCGGCCATCGAGGGGCGCGGGCTCAAACCGCTTCGCGTTCGATGCGGATGACCTGGGGCCGCTCGCGCACCACCCCGTCCTCGACGGCGCGCGCAAGCGCCTCCCGGATCGACGATTCGGTGGTGCCGTGGGTCATCAGCACGACCGGCACGACGCCGGCGGCGGCGGCCTCCCTGGCGGCCCGTTTCTGCATGATCGCCTCGAGCGAAATCAGCCGCTCGCCCATTCGCGCCGCGATCGCGCCCATGGCTCCGGGCCGGTCGACAACGGCAAGGCGCACATAATAGCCGCCCTCGTGGCGCTGCATCGGCACGCGATCGGCCTCGACCAGCGATGCGGCCGGCCTGCCAAACGGCGGCACGCGGACGCCGCGCGCGATGTCGACAATATCGGCCGCGACGGCCGACGCGGTCGCGTCGCCCCCCGCTCCCGGTCCGACCAGAAGTCAGTTCCCCGATCGCGTCGCCGTCGATCGAAACCGCATTGAGCACGCCCATGGTCTGAGCGAGGGGCGCGCTCCTGGCCACCATCGTCGGATGCACCCGCTGCTCGACGCCGTGCGCGGTTCGCTCGGCGACGCCGAGCAGCTTGATGCGAAACCCGAGTTCGTCGGCGGCCCTCAGGTCGGCAAGCGTGACCTGTTCGATGCCTTCGACTGAAACCGCACCCGCGTCGACCTTGGCGCCGAAAGCGAGCGAGGCGACGATCGCGAGCTTGTGCGCGGTGTCGAAGCCGCCGATGTCGAACGTCGGATCGGCTTCCGCGTAGCCGAGCGCCTGCGCCTCGCGCAGACAAACGTCGAACGGGAGGTTCTCGGCCTCCATGCGCGACAGGATGTAATTGCAGGTGCCGTTGAATATGCCGGAGACCCGCCGGATGGCGTTGCCGGCGAGGCTCTCCCGGAGCGTCTTGATGACCGGTATGCCGCCGCCGACCGCCGCTTCGAAGAAGAGCTGCGCGCCGGATCGCTCGGCCAGGGTGGCGAGTTCGAAGCCGTGTCCGGCGAGCATCGCCTTGTTCGCCGTGACCACCGAAATCCCGCGCGACAGCGCGGCCTTCACCGCGTCGAATGCAATCCCCTCGGCGCCGCCGATCAGTTCGACGAAAATGTCGATGTTCCCGGAGGCGGCCAGCTCCGCGGGGCTGGCGTAATAGAGAGCGCCGCCGAGATCGAGGCCCCGGTCGCCCTTGCGCCGCGCGCTATAAGCAGTGACGGCGAGGTCGCGTCCCGCCCGCGCGGCCAATCCGGCATAGTGCCGCTGAAGAAGCCGAATGAGGCTCGTCCCGACCACCCCGAGACCGGCGACGCCCAGGCGGAGCGGGTTCGTCATTGTCTGCTCGCTTCACGAGAGGCGGTAAATCCGGTTTCGATCGACGTATCCTGGAGTCGCAGTCGCGGATCAACGAAGCGGGACAATTCAGCCATAGCGTTCGGCGGCGGATTTCCTCTTCTTCTTGCGCTCCTTGCGCGCGGCGTAGCGCGCGTCCCGCTCGAGCTTCTTCTCGTATTCCAGCCGCTCGGCTTCCTCCCGCTGGCGCTGGAGCTCGGCCTCGCGCACGCGCTCTTCGAGCCGCAGCTGCTCCTGGCGGGCCGCCTCCTCGGTGGCGCGGCGGGCCGCTTCCGCCGCCTCTCGTTCGGCCTTGCGCCTGGCGCGCTCCACGTCGCGCACCTGCCGGGCCTCGAGAATTTCCTTCCGCTTGGCCTCGCGCTCGATCACCGCCGGGTCCGCCGGATCGTATTTCGAATTCGCGAGGAACTTCTCCGCCATTTCCTTGCGCGCCTTGGCGGCGGCGGCCTGGCGGTCAGCAAAGCTGTTGCCGTTCATGAAAGACATTGCATTCCTGAAGAGAAAGAATCGCGTTCCTAGAGCGACTGATTGTTGGGGACGCCGCGCTCATGACACAGCACGGGCCCAACGGCAATGGTTTTCGCAAGCCAAGGGGGCGGCTGCCCCGGGGGCCGAGCTTTTAAGATTTCCATCACGACACTTTGATCGGCTCCCTGTCTTTTGACCTCTGGGTTTGGCGGCGCGCCGGGCGGGCGACGCACTGAACCAGGCGCCTCCACCCGCGGCGCGCCCCGTGAGGCCAAGCAAATCCAAGCAAAATTGCTTGATTTCATTTGGTTCTATTTGGTGGAATGGGGATTTTTCAATGAGTTACAGGGGAAAAATAAAAAAAGCCGGTCACACTGTATCTCGAAAGCTACAAATTCGGTCCTCCGACCTCACCCGCCATCAACAGCGCCGTCGAGCGCCATCCCGTGTATGACAATAACGTAGCATCATATTCTGATTTCCTGCAAGAAAATTCGGGCTCTTATAGCGTTATCTATCGATTTAGGTCAGACTGGCTCGGATTGAGGAGCGATTCGATGCGGTCTGAGGATTTTGCGGTTTGGCTGTCTGCGGTTTCGGGCATGAGCGCGGTGCAGCGCGCTGAGGCGATGGCGGCGCTGGAAAAGGCTGCAGTCGCGGCCGGTCCTTCAACGAAGCCCAAGGGGAAACGGACAGAGGACGCGCTCGGAACGGCTGGGGTTGAGCGGGTGGAGCGCGAGGGCTGTCCACATTGCGCCAGCCGCGAAATCGTCGGCTGGGGCCGATCGGACGGGCTATTGCGATTCCGCTGCAAAGCTTGCGGGCGCACGTTCAACGCGCTGACCAGGACGCCGATGGCGCATCTGCGCAACAAGGAGAAGTGGCTCGATCACGCGCGCGCGATGATCGAGGGCAAGAGCCTGGCCAAGACCGCGGCGCTGTGCGGCGTTCATCCGACGACGGCGTTCCGCTGGCGACATCGGTTTCTGCGCGCGCCGGCCGAGGACAAGCCTCGAAGCTTAAGCGGAATTCGTCGAGGCCGATGAAACATTTATCCTCGAGTCGTTCAAGGGCCGCTGGTCCGATCTGCCGCGCAAGGCGCGCAAGCGCGGCGGAACGGCGCGGCACGCGGGGGCCTATCAGGACAACATTCCCGTCCTCGTCGCCCGCGACCGCAAGGGCGCGACCTTCGACGCCGTTCTGCCGCAGGACGACAGCGCCGCGATCGCCGCCGCGCTGACAGGGGTCGTGACCTCCGGCAATCATCTGGTCGGCGATGGCGGCAGCCGCTGGCCGCCTTCGCGCGGAAGGCGAAAATTCCCTTTCACGCCGTGCCTTCGCCGGGAAAGCCCTCCTAGAGGCGCCCCATCTGCACATCAACAATGTCAACGCCTACCACAGCCGCCTCAAGCGATGGCTCACCCGCTTCAACGGCGTCGCCACCAAGAACCTGCCAAGCCTACCTCGGTTGGCGGCGCGCCCTCGAAGCCTGGGGCCAGCAACTCGACCCCCCACAATGGATAAAAGGCGCCATCGGAAACGGACCGTACCAACAGATAACGCTATAAGAGCCAAAATTCGCATCGAAAATTTGCGTGGGGCCACGCATTCCTTACAGCCCCGCAGACCGTCTCGCCGCCAGGACCGTATTCGCCATCAGCATGGCGATGGTCATCCTCCCGACGCCGCCGGGCACGGGCGTGATCGCGCCGGCGACGGCTGAGACTTCTGCATAGGCCACGTCGCCGACGAGACGCGTCTTGGCCTTGCCGGACGGGTCAGAGCCATGGGCAGGCACGCGGTTGATGCCGACGTCGATCACAATCGCCCCGGGCTTGATCCAGTTCCCCCGCACCATCTCCGGGCGCCCGACGGCGGCGACGAGAACGTCGGCCCGGCGCGCGACCGAGGGCAGGTCGCGGGTGCGCGAATGGGCGATGGTCACCGTGCAGTGGCGCTCAAGCAGAAGCTGCGCCATCGGCTTGCCGACAATGTTCGAACGGCCGACGATCACCGCCTCCATGCCCGGCAGCGTCACGCCCAGCCGCTCGCACGCCCGGTCGATGAGGATCATCGCGCCAGCCGGCGTGCAGGGGATGAGGGCGCGGCGCCTGTCTCCGATCGAGAGCAGGCCGACGTTGATCGGGTGAAACCCGTCGACGTCTTTCGCCGGCGCGATCGCCTCCAGCACCCGCGCCTGCTCGATGTGCGCGGGCAGCGGCAATTGCACAAGGATTCCGTGCACGGCCGGGTCAGCGTTGAGCGCCTCGACCAGCGCCAGCAATGCCTTTTCGCTCGTATCGGCCGGCAGATCGTGCTCGATCGAATGGAAGCCGCAGGCCTTGGCCGCCCTGCCCTTGCCGGCGACGTACGTCCGGCTTGCCGGATTGTCGCCGACCAGGACGACCGCAAGTCCCGGCGTCAGTCCACGCGCGATGAGCGCGCGCGCTTCCTCAGCGACGCGCGCCAGCACTTCGTCGGCGACGCCAGCGCCGTCGAGCACAAAGGCCTGGGTCATGCAGACCGCAAATGGGGCCGGAAAACGAAGCGCGCTTCATGGCGCGCGCGCTCTCCCGGCGCGAGCGCCCGCATACCGGGCTTGTCGAAGAGATCGCCGTCAAAGCCGTCCGGATCGCTGTAGCCGGTCCAGGGCTCGAGGCACAGAAAGGGCGCCTGGGGCCGCGTCCAGAGCGCCGCGTGCGGAAAGCCCGGATATTCCATCGTGATCGACGCCCCCGAGGCGTCGATGAAGGCGAGGGACCGGCTCTTGCAGTCGAGAAAGCAGAGCGCGTCGCGTTCGAACAGGGCGTCGGTGAGCGGGAGATTGCGGCCGCAGAGCGGGATCGGGCGCATCTCCTTGCGGACGAGCCCGCCCGGCGCGAGTTCAGGAACCTCGGGCCGCTCAGACCTCTCGAACTGGACGAGCGCCCCGGCGCGCCCGGCGTCCCCGAGCGGCCAGCGGAAACCCGGATGCAGTCCGCAGGAGTAAGGCGCCGGGGTCGAGCCGGGATTGGCGACCTCGATGGCGATCAGGAGCGCGTCGGGTTGAAGCCGATATTCGATCGCAAGCGCAAATGCGAAGGGGTAGACAGCGCGGGTGCGCGCATTGTCGGCGAGCGCAAGCCGGGCGAAGTCGGGCTTTGACGTTTCGACGGCGAAAGTCTCGAACCTGGCGAAGCCATGCAGGCCGAGCTTGTAGGCGCTGCCGTCCACCCGCTCCTCGCCGTTCCGGGTCCAGCCCACGACCGGATAGAGGATCGGAGAGATGTCGGGCCAGATTGCCGGGTCGCCGGGCCAGAGCAGGTCGCGCCCGCCGATCCGCCATTCTCTCGCCTCGGCGCCGAGAAGCGCGATCGTCGCCCGCGCTTCTCCATGGGTCAGCGTGATCTCCGTCATGACTCGATTCCCTTGAAAGAAGCCGCGGCGATCAGCGCGCGCCTGATCCCGGGAGCGCAGGCGATGAGCGGCGCGCCCCTGGCGAGACCCTCGCCGCGCAGAAAGTCGCTCACATAGCCGCCCGCCTCGCCGACGAGCGCAATTCCCGCCAGACAATCCCACGCATGGATGTGATGCTCGACGAAGCCATCGACCCGCCCGGCCGCGACATAGGCGAGCGCAAGCGCGCCCGACCCGGTCCGCGACGGCGAAGCGCCGGTGGAGGCGACCCGCCGCAGGAGCTCGACATACTGGTCCGCGCCCGCGCGCCGGTTCCAGCCGACCTCGACGGACGCGTCGGCGAGCGAGGTCTGGCCGGACGCCTCAACGCGGGCGCCGTTGAGCCGCGCGCCGCCGCCCCGCCGTGCGGCGAACAATTCGTCGCGCATCGGATCGTAGATGACGCCGGCCTCGACCCTCGCCGCTGCGACGCAGGCGATCGAGACGCAGAAATGCGGGACGCCGCGGGCAAAATTCGCGGTGCCGTCGATGGGATCGACGACCCAGGTCGCGCTCCCTTCGCCCGGAGGCCGCGGCTCGCTCTCTTCGCCGATGAACCCATCGCCGGGAAACGCCTTAAGCAGGCGCTCGGCGATGAACGCCTCCGTCTCGCCGTCCACCTCGGTCAGAAAGTCCTGCGGACCCTTGAAGCCGACAGTGAACGACCGGTCGAGGAAGCGACGGCGCGCGATCGCCCCAGCCTCCCGCGCCGTCGCCTCAGCGGCGAGCAATCGCATGTCGCTGAGCGTGGAAGCGCCTTCGGTCACATTGTCTCCCGTCAAAAGTGACTGTAGGCGCCACTGGGGAAGACGACTGGATTGCCGTCAGGACCGATGAAGCTCGGCGGCCCCCGGCCCGCGATCGCCTCGCCGATGAACGTCAATGGCGTCCCCTGGGCCGCGGCCGCCGCCTCGAAGGAGGGAGCGGACTCGGGCGACGCAGAGGCGAGGAGTTCATAGTCGTCGCCGCCGGTCGCCGCAACCTCGAACAGACTGGGATCGGCGGCGATCGCCGCGCGCGCGGCCGGCGACAGAGGCAGCCGGTAGATCGGCACGCGGGCGCTGACCCCGGAGACATCCAGCATCTTGGTCAGGTCGCCGACGAAGCCATCGGAGACGTCCATGCCGGCGCTCGCGTGCGCGGCCATCGCGCCAATCAGCCGGAGGCGCGGCTCGGGGATGAGATATCGTTCAACCAGGAACGCCTTGTCGGCCTTCGGGATGTCGGGCCCCCGCCCCTGCCGGATCCTGAGGCCAATCGCGGCGTCGCCGATGGCGCCGGTGACATAGAGGCGGTCGCCGGCCTTCACGCCCGTCCGCCTTGGCATCCGCCCCTCCGCGACCGAGCCGATCGCGGTCACGCTGAGCGTCAGGGGCCCGGGGGTCTTGACGGTATCGCCGCCGAGGAGCGGGCAATTGAAGGCGCGGGCGTCGGCGCCGAGACCCTCGGCGAAAGCCGCGAGCCAGTCGTCGCGCCAGTCGAGGGGCAGCGCGAGCGTGAGCAGAAAGCCGGCGGGCGTCGCCGCCTTGGCGGCGAGGTCGGAGAGATTGACCCTCAGCGCCTTGCGGGCGATCGCGCCGGGCGGATCGTCGGCGAAGAAATGGACGCCGGCGACCAGCGCGTCGGCCGTCAGCACGAGGTCCTGGCCGGAAACCGGACGCATCAGCGCCGCGTCGTCGCGGAGCCCGAGGCCCGCAGGCCCCGCAATGGGGGCGAAATACCGGGCGATGAGGTCGGCTTCGCCAAGGCGCGGGGACATCGATAAGCGCAACTCCTGACTGGCGCGCGGAAGATCGCGCGCGACCCGGGTTTGTTAGCGCAAGCGGCCGGCGGTGTCGCCAAACGTTGCAAAAATGGCGCCGAGAAAAAAGGATTCAAGCGGCTCCGCCTTTTTCTCACCATGAAATCTCGGGTAGAGAGCGCGCCGACCCGTTTTTCCGCTCTCCCCACGAGTTTTCTGTTGGAGGCAGCCAATGAGTTTGGACCAGCCGCGCGCGCTGATCGCAGCCGCCGTTTTCTGCGTTGCCGCCGCCGCCGGGGCCGCCCGGGCGGCCGAGGTCTACCCGGGCTGCGCCGAGCCCGGCCCGATAGGCAAGATCTGGTATGTCGATCCGGTCAACGGCAAGACGCCGGCCGACGGCGGCAACGGCTCAAAAGCCGCGCCCTGGAACTCGCTCCAGGGCGTCATCAGCTCGGTCAAGCAGCCAGGCTACAGCCGCCCTCTGCTCTCGACCGTCCCCTACGACCACTATCCGCACCCGAACGCTGAAGGAAAACGCATCTACGCCGACGGCCCGAGCAGCGATCCCGCGCGCGTGCAGCCGGGCGACGAAATCCTGCTGATGAGCGGCCAGTACGGGGCTGTCAACATTGGGGTTTACGGCACGCTGATGACCAATCCGGCTTTCGTCACCATCGCCGCCGCGCCAGGCCAGACGCCGGTGCTCGCAGGCCTGGTCATGTCAGCCACCAATATGTGGCGGTTTCAGCATCTCGCCGTTCAGAGCCTGGGTAAGGACCGGGCGGTTGTCGTCAAAGATCAGGGACCGTCGTTGCCGACCTCCGACATCATTTTCGAATCGACCGTCATCGGCGCGCCGGAGGACGTCGACGGCTGGACCCAGGCCGACTGGATCGCCAAGTCGCACTACAGCGGCTTTTCCGCGCTGAGCAGCCCGGACGGGCTCAGCACCAAATGCGTTTCCTTCACCGGCGGCAAAATCTACGGGGCCCGCTACGCCGTAAGCCTTTTCTCTCACAACTCGGTTTTCTCACACAACACGATCGATCACTTCGGCGACGACGCTCTGGATTATGGGGCGAACGGCCTGATCATCGCCGACAACTACGTCCACGACAACCTGGACGTCGGCGACGGCAACCACCCGGACTGCATGCAGGGATATCTTGGGCCGATCAACAGAGCGACCGCGCCGAAGAACCCCAAGGGCGTATCCTACACCGCCTACTCGAATGTCACCATCGAGGGGAACCGCTGCATCCGGCAGACGGATCCCAACATCAAATTCCCGCTTGGCATGCAAGGGATCGACGCCTTCGACAGCGACTGGACCAATCTTGTCGTCGCCAACAACGTGGTCGTGACCAGCGCCTGTTGGGGCATCGGCTTCGCGAGCGTGCATGGCGGCAAGATCATCAACAATACAGTGCTTGACGACGGCTCCAACGTGGGCACGAAAAACCCGGCGGGAAAGGTCGTGTGTCAGCCCTGGATTGGCGTCGGCGACACGACCCATGAAGGTCTGTCGTCCAACGACGTGATCGTCCGCAACAACATCGGCGTCGCATACCGAATGGAAAAAGTCAGCCCGATCGTGACGATGGATCACAACATCTGCCTTGCGGTCGACGGGAAGGGCCAGTTCATCAACTACGTGAACGGAAAGCCCAAGATCGACACCAGGCCAGGCCAATACCGCGACCAGAACATCATCGAGCGGCGAGGCGCCGCGGTCATGTTCGTGAACTTCGATCCGTCGAAATACGCTTTCGACGTCAGCCTGAAGCCCGGCGCGCCGGCGATCGGCGCCGGGAACCCCGCCGGGGCCCCGCCCACCGACATCACCGGAGCGCCGCGCGGAAATCCGCCCGATATCGGCGCCTACCAGTATCGCCCGAGCAAATAACAGCGTTCTCGATCGCCTCGCGGGTCGCGCGGGAGCGCGGATTCATTCGTCCGCGCTCCGGTCTTCCGGCTCCCGTACCCGCGCCGGTCTGGCGCGGCCGGCGAGCAGTTGCGCTTGCGATCCGGCGCCCGTAAACCTCGGCCCGCAAGAGCGCCCGAAGGACCAGCTTGACCGACGCATTCCAGCCGAAATCCGACTTCCTGCGCACGATGCAGGAGCGCGGGTTCATCCACCAATGCTCCGACTTCGCCGGACTCGATGAGAAGGCCCGCTCGGGATCGCTCGCGGGCTACATCGGCTTCGATTGCACCGCGCCCTCGCTGCATGTGGGCTCGCTCGTGCAGATCATGATGCTGCACTGGCTTCAGGAGACAGGCGGCAAGCCGGTTGCGCTCATGGGCGGCGGCACCACGATGGTCGGCGACCCGTCGGGCAAGGACGAAAGCCGCAAGCTGCTCACGGTTCAGGAAATCGAGGCCAACAAGGCGGGCATCCGCAAGGCCTTCGCTCATTTCATCCGGTTCGGCGAGGGCAGGACCGACGCGATCATGCCCGACAATTCCGAGTGGCTTGCGAAACTCAACTACATCGACTTCCTGCGCGACGTCGGGCGCCATTTCTCGGTCAACCGCATGCTGGCCATGGATTCGGTCAAGCTGAGGCTCGAGCGCGAGCACGAGCTCTCGTTCCTCGAATTCAACTACATGTGCCTGCAGGCGTACGATTTCACCGAGCTCAACCGGCGCCATGGGGTGACGCTGCAGATGGGCGGCTCCGACCAGTGGGGCAACATCGTCACCGGCATCGATCTCGGCCGGCGCATGGGGCTCGAGCCGTTCTTCGCCCTGACCTCGCCGCTGATCACGCTCGCCTCGGGCGCGAAAATGGGCAAGACCGCGGCCGGCGCGGTCTGGCTCGACGAGACGATGCTCGCGCCTTACGAGTACTGGCAGTTCTGGCGCAATGCCGACGATTCCGACGTCGGCCGTTTCCTGCGGCTGTTCACGCTGATCCCGCTCGACGAGATCAGCCGGCTCGAAAGCCTCGAGGGCGCCGAGATCAACGAAGCGAAGAAGGCGCTGGCCAACGAGGCGACCGCGCTCCTGCACGGGAGAGCGGCGGCCGAGGCCGCGGCCGCCACCGCGCGCAAGACTTTCGAGGAGAAGGAGCTCGCCGAGAGCCTGCCGACAGTGGATGTGCCGGGGGCCGAGTTCGACACGGGGCTTGGCGCGCTCAGCGCTTTCGTGCGCGCCGGCCTCGTCGCCTCGACCGGCGAAGCGCGCCGCCAGATCCGCGGCGGAGGCTTGAGGGTCAACGACCTGACGCTCGGCGACGAGCGGGCGCTCATCACGCGCGAGGCGCTGACAGCGGGCGGAATCGTCAAGCTCTCGCTCGGCCGCAAGAAGCACGTGCTGCTCAGGGCGGTGTAGCTACCGGGTCGAAGCGCGCCGCGGCGCGTCGCCCGTCTCCACTGGATCGATGGCGCCGCCGCGGCTCGTCGTGCCGTCGATCGCGCCGAGAATGCGGCGCAGGATGCCCGGCGCAATCGCCGACAGCGGATTGACGGTCAGCGTCGGACCGCTCATGGGCCCGTGCACGCGGTAGCTGACGCCGAACACGCCGTCGTTCTCGCCGCCGCTGAGCAGAAGGCCGACGAGCGGGATTTTCGTCAGCATATTGTTGACCGTGTAGGCCGGAACGAACGAGCCGCTGACGTCGATCTGGTTGTGTGTGAAATCAATCGCGCCCTGGGCGGTGAGCCCCATGCTCGGATTGTAGACGACGCCGTCCTGGATCGCGACCCTGCCCGGCGCGCGCTCGAAGGACGCCGTCATCTTGTCGAAGCGCAGGACGGACGGATCGATCGCGGCGGCGCCGTCCTCCGAGGCGCGCGGCCGCCCGGCGGTGACGAGCTGGCGGAACGCCGGCTCGTCGCGCAGGACGAAGTCGGTGAGCGTGGCCTGCCCTTCGCTGGAATTGCCGTGAGAGCGCAGAATGAGGCTGAGATCGCCGCCCTCGAGCCGCGAATAGAGATTGGCGAAGCGGAGCAGCGCGCCGGCGTCGGACGTCACGAGCCGCGTTTCGCCGCCGCTTCCCGTCGCCGTCACCCTGCCGTTCCCGATCCGTCCCTTGAGGCTCCCGATGCGCGTCTCGCCCGCGCGGCGGGCGGCGGTGAGCTCCATGCCGGTGATCGTTTGTTTGTTTGCGCCCTGAACGGTCGCGATCCTGGCGTCGAGATCGAAGTCCTTCGTCGCGCCTTGTCCGGCCGCCGACCCGTCCCACAACGACTTGACGAAGGCGCGCGCGTCGAGCGAGGTCCCGCGCACCGAAGCATGCAACGACGTCGGCCCATTGACGACATCGACCTTGAAATCATCGCCGGGCGCGATGCGCGCGGACGTGATCGTCGCGCTCTGAACGGCGCCGTCGGCGCCGATCTGGGCGGAGCCGCGCATCATCGGCCCGCCCATGTCGATGGCGATGTTGCTGAGGGAAGCGCCCCCGGACGCGGGCTTGACGAGGAAGGTCGCCTTGCCCGGCTTTCCCACGGGCTTCGACAGGCCTGGCGCCGGATTGTCGACACCCGCCTGAGTGAGGTCGATTTCGACCTCGGCGCTCGCCCGGGTCAGGGGCGCCTTGAGCTTGATCGCCAGCGGCCCGGTAAGCCATGAAAAGTTGAGGCCGCGCTTGGCGCGCGCGGCGGCGTCGAGGGCGAAGGTCACCGTCGCCAAGCCCGCCTCGCCAGGAGCGCGCGCCACCTCCACATGGGTCGCGGCGCCGAGGAGATCTCCGTCGCCCACCACCTTGAGCGTGTTGCGGTCGGCCGTGAACACCGCGCTCGCGGAATTGAGCTTTTCGTCGGCGACGAACTTGTCGATCTCGAGATTGGCGAGCGATCCGGTCGCGTGGAACTGGGTATCCTCGGGATGCGCGGTCTTGCCCAGCTTCAGATCGAGAGCAAGATCGCCTTCCGCCTCCCCTTTGACGGTCGCCGGGTCGATCGCGAGCCCCGCCTGTCGGCGCAACGGTTCGCGCATGATGAGATCGGCGAGCGCGTCGGCGGTCCCCGTCATGTGCGCGTGGGCGGACGCGTCGACAATGGCCCTCGGCGTCGTGTCGGGGACGGTGAAGACGAGATTGTTCGCCTGCACCCGCCGCGAGGGCGACAGGATCATGGTCGCGTGCTTGCCAGAGACGGTGAACTCGTGGCCGGTGAACGAACCCGACCCTTCGTCGGTCATCATCGGCGGCAAGCCGGGCAAGAGGTCGACCACGACGTCGCGGGTGGTGAACTGCCCATGCACGCTCTCGCGCGGCAAGCCGCGCCTGCGCTCCATCGCCTCGAGGTCGGCGGCGGTCCAATTGGCTGTCATCGAGCCCTGGATCCGCCCGCCGCGCAGATTTCTGGGCGCACCACTCGCGCACGTCGGGATTGATGAATTGCGGCCAGAGCCGGATGAGATCGGCGGTGGCGCTGGGGCCGACGTCGAGGGCGAGCTTGAGCGAAGAGCCGCCGGCGTCCGGCGCGGTTTCGGCCTTGATCGCCACATCGACGGTCGGCCCGCGCGCCGTGAGGCGGTCGAGGACGAACTGGGAGGTCGGTTCGAGGAAGCGGGCGTCCAAGCCGATGGACTCGAGCGCGACCGGCCTCGCGCCGGGCCGCTCAGGGCCGAACCGGGCGCCGTCCGACTCGAGATGCGCGGCCCAGACCCTGGTCGCGTCGGCGGGCGGCTTGAGCCAGCCTTGCGCCTCGACATGCGTCAACCCGGCGAGGATTTGAAGTCGGTCAATGCGAAACCGGCGCGCCTCCTCGTCCCAGGCGATCGCCCCGCTCGCCTCGTCGATGAAAAACGGCGCGGCGTCGGGATTGTTGATCCGCACCCGCCCGGCGCCGATGGTGAACCGCCCGGCGAAGGCCTGAAGCGTCGAATCAGGCGTGAGCTCCGCCTGGAGCTTGATTGCGATCGGCCCCTCGGCGATCAGCGGAGGAGGCTTCGCGTCGAACGCCTGCAGATCGGCAAGACTGAGATCGCGCGCTTCGACCGAGAGCGTCGGCCTGTCCCCGTCCGAGGCCTGCGCCGTGATTGTCCACGGTCCCGCCGGGCCGGTCGCCGAGATCGACGCCTGCGCTCTCGATCCCGAATGATCGAATGTGACGGCGAAATCCTTGTAGACGACGGACCGGTCCGTCGCGTCGTTCTTGATCTCGAAATGGCCGTTGGCGAGGCTCAGCCGGTCGAGCGCCTGTGTGGCGCCGGCCATCGCCTCGACGGCGGCCCCCACGATCGCGGCGAGAGCGCCGGCGCCGTCGCCCGCAGCGGTCCGCGCAGGCAAGGGAATTGGGGTTGCGCCCGAATTGCTGGCGACCGCAAGCGAGAGCGCGCCGTTCTCGGCGACATGCAGGCGCAGGTCGAGCCCGTCGAGCTCGAGCCGGCGCACCCGGACGCCCGCCACCGCCGCCGCGAACGGATCAAGGCCCACCTTGCCGCTCGGGGCGAAAAGGACCGTTCGTCCGCCGGCGTCTCGCACCGTGAAACCCTTGAAGCCCAGACCGACGCCCCACGAGTTGTGCATCACGTAAGTGGGACCGAGAGCGATGGCGTAGCGGTCGCCTATCCGCTCCTGAAGCGAGGACTGGATCTTGTCGTGCATGCCGACCAGCCGGATTGGGCCTCGGGCGAGCATCGAGGCCAGCACGAGCCCGCCGAGGATGAACAGGGCCGCGATGAACTCCACCGTCCGCAGGCAAACGTGGGCGAGCCGGCGACCGCCGACGAGGCGCCAGCGCGATGGCAGGCGAGGACCCTCGCAGTCCGCCGCCAGGCTGCGCATGGCGGCCCGGGCGCGGGACCGCGCCGTCAGGCTAAACCGGTCGAGCAATAACGATCATTCCTCCGTGGCGCGAACGATCCGATCCAGGCGGGATATTGGTTGATTTCGAAGCCGCCGCGCATGCCCGTCCCTGGGCCGCTCGCGGCCGCCTGCTCCGCCGGCCGGTTGCAACGTCGAGCGCCACAGGTCAATCTCGGCGCGTGGCGAAGCCGCGTTCGGCGACGACGGCCCTGACCCCATAATGAGACGAAACGAGGGCGATATGGCGAAGGAACTGGCCGAGGGCGATCCGGCGCCTGATTTCGATCTCCCAACCGACGGCGGCGGGCAAATGCGCCTCAAGGAGCTTAAGGGCAAGCCGGTCGTGATCTACTTCTATCCGAAGGACGATACGTCCGGTTGCACCGCGGAAGCGATCGCCTTTAACGGCCTCAGGGCCAAATTCGCCGCCGCCGGCGCAACCGTCATCGGCGTTTCGCCGGACAGCGCGGCGAGCCACGACAAGTTCAAGCAAAAACACGATCTGAAGATCGCGCTCGCCGCCGATCCCGGCCGCTCGGCGATCGACTCTTATGGGGTGTGGAAGGAAAAGAGCATGTACGGGCGCAAGTATTTCGGCGTCGAGCGCTCGACTTTTCTGATCGGCCGCGACGGCCGCATCGCGAAGGTCTGGCGCAAGGTGAAGGTGCCGGGCCATGCGGAGGAAGTGCTCGCGGCGGCCAAAGCGCTCTGACCGGCGGGCGGACCGGCCGCTCGCTTGCGGCTAAACGCAATTTTGCGATGCATTAACCTTAATGCGCTTTGCTCTGCGGTCGAGAACGCCCTTTCGCCGGGCAGGAGCGCTGGTTCATGTCGTTGCGAGAGGGCTATCCCGGGCCGGGGCTGGACTATCGTCTCTCGTTTTCCCGCAGCGGCGCCCCCCGAACGGTCAGGCTGAGGCCCGCGGGCGTCTGGGCGATAGCGGCGCTCGCGGCCGTCGCCTTCGCCTGGGCCGCCTCCGTCACCCTTTACATCGGCTTCCACGACAAAGTGGTGCGCGCGATCCTCGCGCATGAGGCGGAAATGAAGGCGGACTACCAGGACCGTCTGGCCGAGGCGCGCGCCCGGCTCGACGAGGCGGTAGGCCGGCGGCTCCTGGAACGGGTTTCGTTTAAGAGGCAGGCGGACGAAATTCTCTCCCGGCAGGCGCGGCTCGAACAGCGCGACGCGCTGGTCGCCGCGCTCGCCGCCGAGACCGAAGGGCGCAACCCGTCGATGGCCGCGCGCCACGGAGCCGCGACCCCGGCCCCTGCCGACGCGCTGAGCGCGATCGAGGCTTTCGGGCCCCCGACGGCGGCGCGCCCGGCAAGCGTCGGCGAGGCGCGCGCCTATGCCCCCCTTCCCGATTCTGCCTCCCCTCGAGCCGTCAAGCCGCACCCGATCGACGAATTGGGGGACAGCGTGAGCGCCCTCACCCGGGAGGCGCCGGTCACGACAGCGAGCGTGAGGCGAGCGGAGACTCTCGCCCCCTCGGCGCGCCTTGCGCTTGTCGATCGCTCGCTTGATCGAGTGGAAACCAGCCAGACGCAGGCCCTCGGCGCGATCGACCGAGCAGCCGAGCGCGCCGCGGCGCGCGATGCAGCGATCGTCGCCGAAACAGGGCTCGATCCGGCAAAACTCGCTCCGCCCAAGAGCGAAGGCGGCGTCGGCGGCCCCTATATCCCGGCGGGGATCGAGCCGGACGCGCTCGCGCCCGATCCGGCGCTCGCGCACGCCGTCCGCGACGTGACGACGGCCGAACGCCTCAAGGAGCTGCTTGGATTCCTGCCGGTGCGCATGCCGCTCTCCGGCGATCCGGAACTCACCTCGCCCTTCGGCTATCGCGCCGATCCGTTCCTCGGCCGCCCCATGCTCCACCCCGGCGTCGATCTCGCCGAGCCTTACGGGACCGACATCCACGCCGCCGCCGCCGGCCGTGTCGCGCATGCGGGGCCCGCGGGCGGCTATGGAATCATGGTCGAGATCGATCACGGCAACGGGCTTTCCACCCGCTACGCCCACATGTCCGAAGCGCTGGTCGCGGAAGGCGAGGAAGTGGACAAGGGCGCCGTCCTCGGCAGGCTCGGTTCGACCGGCCGCTCGACCGGGCCGCATCTGCACTACGAAGTGCGGGTCGACGGGGAGCCGGTCGATCCCGAGCGCTTTTTGCGCGCCGGGGCCGAACTGACGTCGGCGGAATAGCGCGGGTTCTCTTTCCGGGAGCCGCCGCTAAACTGACGGGGCCATGGACGTTCTCGTGCTCCGCGCGCTGAGCCTGCTTGGGCTCGCCATTCTGGTCGCGCTCGCGGCGCGCCGTCTGCGTCTGCCCTATACGGTCGGCCTGGTGTTCGCGGGCGTGGCGCTCGCCTTGACGCGCAGCCATGCGGGCCTCGCGCTCACCCACGACCTCATCTTCGACATCGTGCTGCCGCCGCTTTTGTTCGAGGCGGCGCTGAACCTCGGCTGGAGCGATCTGAGGAAGGATCTCGTTCCGGTCATGGCGCTATCGATGATCGGGGTCGTTCTATGCGCGGCCGTGGCGGCGGGCGGGCTGATCGTCTTTCTTGGCTGGCCGCCCGAATCCGCGCTCGTGTTCGGGGCGCTGATCAGTGCGACCGACCCGATCGCGGTCATCGCACTCCTGAAGGAGACGGGCGTGACCGGCCGCTTCAGCCTGCTCATCGAAGCGGAGAGCCTGTTCAACGACGGCGCCGCGGCGGTCCTGTTTGCCCTCATTCTCGTGTGGGCGGCGCATGATCCGGGAAATACGCCGGACCCGCTCACCGCGGTCACGACGTTTCTTTTCGTCGCCGGCGGCGGCCTGGCCGCCGGGTTCGGCGTCGGGCTGATCGCGATCATGATCGGGGGCGCCTCCGACGATCATCTGGTCGAGACGGCCCTGACCGTCGTCGCCGCCTTCGGCTCGTTCCTGATCGCCGAGCATTTCGGCGCCTCGGGGGTGCTGGCGAGCGTCGCCGCCGGCCTGACGATGGGCAATATCGGCGTGCTCATGCCCCAGAAGCGGTTCGGTCTTTCGATCACCCCGCATGGGCGGGCCTTCGCGCTCGAGTTCTGGGAGTTCGCGGCGTTTCTCGCCAATTCGCTGGTGTTCCTGCTGATCGGCTCGGCGATGGCGACCATCGACTTCGCGCGGGAGGGATTTGTGGCGCTCGCGCTCGTCGTCGCCCTCGCGCTGCTCGGCCGCGCGGTCGCGGTCTATCCCGTATGCCTCGCCTTTGCGCGCTCGCGCTGGGCGATCCCGCTCAACCAGCAGCATCTCATGTGGTGGGGAGGCCTGCGCGGCGCGCTCGCGCTTGCGCTCGCGCTCGCGCTTCCGGTTGATCTCGCCCGGCGCGACGACATTCTCATCTCCGCCTTCGCCGTCGTCGCTTTCTCGACAATCGTGCAAGGACTGACCGCGCCGCTGGCGCTGAAGGCCGCGAGCGCGACGCCGGCCAGAGCCGGGCAAGCCTCGCCGAAAAGCGCGCGCGCCCGGCCCATCGACCCACGGCAAGAGTGACCGAAGTCGGCGGCCTTCGATCAGATCGGCGATCTTGCGGGGTCAGGCCGCCGCAACCGCAGCGCCTTTGCGGGCTTTGCGCCAGCCAAGAAAAGCGAGCCCCGCGAAACCGGCGATCAGCATCGCCCAGGTCGACGGCTCGGGAACCGCCGCCGTCACCGCTGGAAGCGCGCTCGGCAGCGCGCCGTTGAAGAGGTTGTTGTTATGGAGTTCGCCGCCGCCGAGGAACGACGACGCGAACACCGAACCCTCGATGTTTCCGCCCGATGTGATCTTGAGCGCAGCGTCGGGCGCGAGAATCGAGGCGCCCCACTGCCCGAGGTTCACCGACGATGCGTCCTCGAAGTTGAACAGCGCGTCCCTCTGATCGACGTTGAAATGGGTGCTGCTCGGCTCGTTGAAGTTGCCGATGACGTTGATGATGTAGGAGGTCACGCCCGAACCGGTGAAGCTGATATCGTGATTCACGAGATCGTGCGCGAGTTCGGACCCGCTGATCTCGAACACGATCATGCCGGAGTTCGGACCGGCGTTGAAATTGCCGTTGATGAAGGTCGAGCCGGCCGTCGGGCTCAGCTCGGCAAGCCGCTCCGAAAGATCGACGAGCGGGTCGGTGTAATAGCCGATCGGGTTGGGCAGCGTCGTATAGAGCTTGCCGCCGCCGTTGTAGTTCACCTTCTTGCTCGTGGAGCCCGCGTAGTAGAGGCTGCCGCCCGCGTTGAGGTTCAGCGAGCTATTGAGCTCGCCGAACACGTAGAGTTGGGGCGAGGACGGAATGTTGGCGCCGCCGCCGAAGAAGGTCGCGCCGCTTAAGTTCCCGCCGACGACGGCGTTGCCCACGATGTCGGACTTGGTCGACACGTTCCCGGTCGTGACCAGGTTGAAGTTGGAGAGAATGTCCTCGGCCGTCATCGGCTCTGCTTGCGCCGGCGTGGCGGCGAGCCCGGCGACAAGCGCAAGAGCAGACAGTGCGCCCGCGCGCGAAAATTCGATCATTGCCCTATTTCCCCGCGCCGCGGCCCATGGAGAAGGCCTGCTTCAGCGCGCCAGCCATATGTGAATGCTGCAGTGCAGCATCAAGGACAAATCCGCGAGCTTTCCAATTTTTAATCCAGCCTCAATGTTCGCCGGCCGGACCGCCGCGCTGGGTAGATATCTTAGATATGAAGGTCCTAGCACAAGCCGCTAGAATCATTATCTTATCGAATAGATGGCGGTATTCGGTATTTCGGCAGCCGTGGCGGCAAAAGTTATCGCCGAGCGGCCGCTTCAGAGCCGACGAGGTCCTCCGGCTAATCGCTCGATTCGCAGGCCCGCCTTCTCGACCTTGGCGGCGCGCAGCCGCGCGACCTCGATCACATCGGCTCCAAGCAGCGGGCGCAGATAATCGGCGAACGCGGGGGTCACGTCGTTGCCGGCCGCGCTGATGAGATGATCCTCCATCACCCGCGTCTTCGCCGCCACCGTCTCGAGCGGGATCAGCGGATAGTCGACTGCATAGTCGCCGACGCGGCGGATCGCCACCGACCCCGCCGCCGCGCCGGCCATCGCATATTGCACCGCCTTCTCGCCGACCTCGCGCGCTTCGCGCTGGTCGACCCTGCTGACGCAGCCGACGAACGAGCGCTGCAAATAGCCGAACGTGTCGCCGCGGACCCGCTTGATGGCGAGCTTCGCCTTCACTTCCTCGCACAGGAGGTCGGCGAGCGCGCCGGTGCCGGAGAGCTGGACGTTGCCGTGCGCGTCCTTCTCCGCTTTCCCCATGAGCCTGGTGATGATCGCCTCGCCCTTGTCGTCGTGGATGCCCTCGGAGACCGCGACGATGCAGCGCCCGTGACGCTCGAAGGTCGCTTTCACGTCGCTCAGGAACGTGTCGACGGCGAACGTGCGCTCAGGGACGTAGACGAGGTGAGGTCCGTCTCCGGGATATTTGCGCGCCAGCGCAGAGGCCGCGGTGAGGAACCCGGCGTGGCGCCCCATCACCACCGCGACATAGACGCCTTTCAGCGCCAGATTGTCGAGATTGGCGCCGGCGAAGGCCTGGGCGACGAACCGGGCCGCCGAGGGATAGCCCGGCGTGTGGTCGAAGCCGACCAGATCGTTGTCGATGGTTTTCGGGATATGGATGGCGCGAAGCCCATGGTCCTGGGTCTTCGCTTCCTCCGCGACGATGCGCACGGTGTCGGAGGAATTGTTGCCGCCGATATAGAAGAAGGTGTCGATTTCATGCGCCTTCAGGACCTTGAAGATCTCCTGGCAATATTTGCGGTCGGGCTTGTCGCGGGTTGAGCCGAGCGCGGCTGCGGGAGTGGCCGCCACCGCCTCCAGATTGGCGACCGTCTCCTGACCGAGATCGACGAGATCGTCGTTGACGATGCCGCGCACGCCCTGGAGCGCCCCATAGACATGAGTGACCCCGGGAAATCGCCGCGCCTCGAGCGCGACCCCGGCCAGCGACTGGTTGATGACCGCCGTCGGCCCGCCTCCCTGGGCGACAAGGATCTTGTGCGGCATGTGTTTTCAGCCTCCGGGCGTCAAGCCGCGCGGTCGCGCGTCTCAAGGCTTTAGGAGGCGTCCGCGCGCCGCGCAAGCCTCCGAGAGGCCCCAAGGGGACCCTACCCGGAGGCGGCAATTCGAGCGCGAGGTTGATGGTTGCGGAAGACCGGCGGATGCCGCTCCACAATGCCGATCGTTCCTCAGGGAATGAGGTCCGCCCCGGGTATCTTGGCGATGAAGGCTTTCAGCTTCGCGCTGTAATCGACCGAGTTCTTGGAGATGAACTCCGCACTCATCGCCCTCGCCTCCTCAGCGGCGGGGCCGCCGTTGTCGATCAGCCGATAAAGGGCTTCCATCACAGCTTGCGTCGCCTGGTATATTTTATCTCCCCCGCTCGCTCGATCCACCGAGTCGTTGGTCGAGCGTTTCTCGATGAATCGCGCCCGCTTTTCGTCGCCCATCCTGTACGAAAAGAACACTTCGACCCCATAGGCCTTGGCTTCAAGTTGCGCCGTTGTGACGGGGTCATCAGCGGCTTGAGGCGTATGGGTGTATTCATGGATGAGGGTGCCCGCCAGCAGATCGATCGGATCGTCGGTCGGGAAGTTTTTCGGCGGTTCAAGCCTGAGGAGGCTTGGGTTGATAACCGTGTTTCCCCCCGCCGTGGCGCCAGCGTTCTTGTCAGGATCAAAGGTGATCCCGTCAAACAAGGAGGTGTCGTCCTTGAGGTCGTGCGTTTCGTAATATCTATAGTACGAAACCAGGAGGTCCGGATTTCGCTTCGTGATCCGCCGCAGAGCCACGTCGATGGCGTCGAGGACCCACTCGCCATGACCCGGGTGTTGGCTGCGGAACGCCGCCCGCGCGTCCTTCACCGCCGCGCTTTCAGTCTGCTCGTCTTCGACGCCGTGAGCCGCGAACAACGTGGCGATCGAAGGGTCCATCGCGAACGGTCCCTTCATCTGCAGCATCTCAAAGGTGACCCCGGTCAGGGTGAACCAGCCGCGTTCAATAGGGTCGGTAATGGCGACCTTGAAGACAATGCTGACGCTCGGCGGCGCCAGCCGCGGCCAGATCAAACGGCGCAGGTTCGCCTCGGCGGTTACGCCGTCTACGGTTAGGGACCACGTCTCGTTGTCGCGGCTGATCTCCCGGATTGAATCGGCGTGCTCGTAGGGAGGATAGATCTTGTCAGGCTCCCCGTCCCCCCCGTTAGGCTTCGCCTTTGCGCCGGCGTTGGGCGGACCGCGCTGCAGCAAAGATCTCGCATTCCCCTGCTGCGCCACGTGGGCCAACTCATGCGCGAGGAGCCGGCGCCCCTCTTGCGAACCTGGCGCAAACCGCCCCGAGTCGAAGGCGATGTCGCGTCCGACCGTATAGGCGTGAGCGTTGACGTCCCGCGCAGATTCGGCGGCTTGCGCGCCGGTGTGCACCCGCACGCCGCCGAGATCCCGGCCGAAGCGCGGCTCGAAATAGGCGCGCGTCGCGGGGTCGAGCGGCTCTCCCGGCGCCCGCAGAGTCTCGTGCACGCTGGCGGGGGCTTGGCTCAGGGCGGGCGCGGGCGCGTGATCCTCCTTCTTCTGAAGCTGGTCCCCCTCTGCGCATTCCTCGCATCTGCGGCTGGTCCGCGGGGACGCGGCGGTCGCGGCTTCCATGCGCATCACCTGATCGGCGACGCGATCCGCCTCGCGCTCAAGCGGATCATCGAGCGCGCCGACCTTGAGTTTCGCCTGAATGGCAAGGCCCTGAGCCGCGGCCGGAGGCGGCGCCTGGAACTCAATCGGGCTCCCGCTCACCTGCGGCGCGTGCAAGCGGATCATCGCCTGATTGCCGATGTCCCGGCCGGGCGCGCGCGTTTGATCGACGGCTCTGGAGGGTTGAGATCCGTTTGGCTTCGCCTTCGCGACCAGCGGAGCAAACATCGAGCCGGCCTCCTTGCAAACGCTGTTTGACGCGGCGTGAAAGCCCGAGGTCGCTGTCTCCGGCGCCTTCCTTTGCGGACGTTAGGCCTTGGACCTGCGGTGTCAATCGCCTCTGGATTCCGCGACGGGCGCGAAGTCGATCCCGCGAGACCGAATACGGATGGGGCGCGGCGTGTTTGCGGTCGGGATATGAGGGGCGGATCGCCGCGATCCGGCAACAGGGGCTGGACGCATTGCAATCGTCGCGCTTCGCCCATAGTCGTTAAGGGCCGATCGTCATTCGCGCCAATTTGAAAACGGAGGACTCATGCTCAAAGCAGCCGCATTCGCGCTCTTCGCCGCCTTCTTGGGCGCCGGAAGCGCCGCCGCCCAAACGATGACCCTGACCAGTCCGGACATCAAGCCCGGCGGCAAGATCGCCGATGAGCAGGCAGCCAATGTCTTTGGCTGCACGGGAGGCAACATCTCGCCGGCGCTCTCCTGGTCGGGCGCGCCGAAGGACACGAAAAGCTTCGCGCTCTCGGTCTACGACCCCGACGCGCCGACCGGCAGCGGCTTCTGGCACTGGGTCGTCTTCAACATCCCCGCGGACGTGACGAGCCTCGCCAAGAACGCAGGCGATCTGAAAGGTTCCGCGGCGCCCAAGGGCGCGGTGCAGAGCCGCACCGATTTCGGCGTTCCCGGCTATGGCGGCCCCTGCCCGCCCAAGGGCGATCCGGCGCATCACTACCATTTCACCATCTTCGCCGTGGACACGCCGAAGCTCGACGGCGACGAAAACACCAGCGCCGCCGTGGTCGGCTTCATGCTGCACTTCCACACTCTCGCCAAGGCGGAGCTGGTCGGCCTCTACGGGCGCTGACCGGCGCGAGCCTGCTCGCGCGCCGGGTCTTCGATTTCGGCTCGCGAGTAGGTAGTTTTCCCCACTGTTCGGACTCGGACCTCCAGCCTACGGTGCCGGAGGCGCCCGCTGGCGCTTCCGCGCCCGAGAGGCCAGCGCCGCACGGAAGTCGCCATGTCCGAGGAGCCGGTCGCCCTTCACTCCGACGAGCGGCGGCTGGCGGCGATCCTCGCCGCGGACGTCGCCGGCTATTCGCGCCTCATGGGCAGCGACGAAGCCGCGACCGTGCGCGATCTCGAAGCGCACAAGGCGGCGATCCTGCCGATCATCGCGAGGCACGGCGGCTCGATCGTCAACATCGCCGGCGACGGGGTCGTGGCGCAGTTCCCGAGCGCGGTGCGCGCGGTCGAATGCGCCGTCGCCATCCAGAAGATCATGGGCGAGCGCAATGTCGATATCCCCAAGGAGCGGCAGATGCTGCTCCGCATCGGAATCAACCTCGGCGACATCATCCACGACGCCGACAAGACCTACGGCGACGGGATCAATGTCGCGGCCCGGCTCGAGCCGCTCGCCGAGCCTGGCGGCATCTGTATTTCGGCGACGGTGCGCGAAGCGATCTTCGGCAAGCTCGGCCTGCCGTTGCGCGACATCGGCGAGAAATCGCTCAAGAACATCGCCCGGCCCGTGCATGTCTACGAGATCCAGCCGCCGGGCAGCCGCGCGCGCCGCGACTGGCTCGGCGCGGGCATGCGCCAATATCGCCGACTGTGCGCCCGCTCTTGGGCTTGTCGTTCTCCTCGCCGCGCTCGCGGGCGCTCGGCTGCATGGCGGTTCTGGCCGCGCGCGGCGGGGCGGCCCGAGTATACGCCGGTCATCGCGGTGCTGCCATTCACCAACACGAGCGGCGACAAGAGCCTCGACAATCTCGGCCCAAGCCTCGGGCGCGAAGTGTCCGCGATGTTGTCGACCTACCCGATGTTCCGGGTTGTCGCCCCCTCGAGCCTGCCGCCGCAGGGAGCTGATGTCGGCAGGCGATATTCGGTCGACGGCGACCTTCTGAAGAGCGGCGACAAGCTGCGTGTGAGGTCGCGCCTCACCGATGCCGCGAGCGGGGAAACGGTCTGGTCGGACAATTATGAATTTGCCGGCGAAGACCCGATCGCCATCCAGAAACAGACAGCGGAGCGAATTTACGGGGCGCTGGGCGGCTTCAACGGCCGAATCGCGAAGATCGAGCAGGAGGCGGCGTGGCGGAAACCGGAGGCTACGCTCACGGACTACGACTACGGCCTTCGCGGAGCGTCCTATACACACAAGTTCACGCTGGACGACAATCTGCGGGGGAGAAAGACCGCGGAGGAAGGACTCAAGCGGTTCCCCGATTCGACGGGTCTCAAGATCGCCCTCGCCTGGAGCTATCTCTTGGAGAGCGAGTCTTTCGGATGCTTTGAGAACTACCGCGACACCATCGACATCGCCTTCAGGCTCGGGCGCGAGGTTGAGGAGGCCAAGAACAAGTCCCGAAATGAGATCTACGAGACCCGAAAGCTCATGGCTCACGTCTACGCCTGGCATGGCGAGGAGTTCGATCGCGCGATCGACGAAGGAGAGGCCATGATCGAGATGAACCCCTACGACGCGACAGAGAGGGCCAGCTACGCCTTCTATCTCGCCAACGCGGGTCAGTTCGACAAAGCGCAGGACTGGGTGTCGTGGGCCGTCGCACGCAACTACAAGGACTTTTTCTGGGTGAAGGCCAACACCGCGTGGACCTACTATCTCGCTGGTCGATACGAGGAAGCGCTCGAGGTCCTAAAAGGCGTCGAGGCGACGCATCCCTGGCCCATCATGATGATCTACGCCGAGCTGGGGCGTCTCGATGAGGCGAAGGCTGCGGCCGCCGAATGGCTCAAGTCCGGACCCCACTCGATCCTGGCCGAAACCTGCATGCCGCTCCGCGAGCCCATGAAGCAGAAGTACCTCGACGACTTGCGTAAAGCCGGATTGCCGGAACATGCCACCCGCGCAAGCCCCTGACGAGATGACATGCGAGGGCCCGGCCCATTGCGCCGGCCGGCGGAATTTCCGCTAAATAAAAAAATTAGGCCAAAATGTTGACTTTTCCGAAATTCCAATGATACGATGGTCGGATCCTGTCAAGAAGCTTGCGCCCCTTTTTGGGGTTTGACGCCGATCGGCGGGAAGTCGGAAGGAAATGTCACTCTAACGAATTGAAATCGCTCATTTCGGGGAAGAAAATCGCGCCCCGAATGTCCCTTCCGCGACAAGCCGCCCGAGGGCTCCGGGGAGGCGCGTCCTAAGCGCCGCCTTCGCTCGCAGGCGCCAGCCTACGGCATCACATAGGTCGCCCGGCCCTGACCGACCAGCGCCGAGGGAATGGCGCCCGGCTCGTCGACCGAGAAGACCACGATAGGAATCCCGTTGTCGCGCGCAAGCGCGAAAGCCGCGGTGTCCATCACCTGCAGTTTGCGGGCGATCGCCTCGTCGTGGCTGAGCCGCTCGAAGCGCGTCGCGCGCGGATCCTTCTTCGGGTCGGCGGTATAGATGCCATCGACGTGCGTCGCCTTCATCACCGCGTCGCACGAGAGTTCGGCCGCGCGCAGGGCGGCGCCGGTGTCGGTGGTGAAGAACGGATTGCCGGTGCCGCCGGCGAGGATAATCACCCGATGCTTGACCAGGTGCGCAAGCGCGGCCTGGCGCGAATAGGGCTGACAGAGCGACGGCATGGCGACCGCGGAGAGCACGCGCGCAGCCTGACCGATCTGTTCGAGCGCGCCCTCCATCGCGAGCGCGTTCATCACCGTCGCCAGCATGCCGATCGAGTCGGCGCGGGCGCGCTCGATCCCCTTGTCCGCGCCCTCGAGTTCGCGAAAGAAGTTGCCGCCGCCGACCACCACGGCGACCTGCGCGCCGAGGTTCGCCGCCGCCTTCAGGTCGCCCGCTAGGCGCTCGAGGGTCGGCGCGTGCAGGCCATGGGTGTCCGGCCCCATCAGCGCTTCGCCCGACAGCTTCACGACGACGCGCTTGAACAACGGCTGCGGCGCTTTCGACATGACTGCCCTCCTGTCATCCGCGCCGCACGCCACGTCCGCCCGGCAATCCTTCGCGATAAAAAAGCGGCCCATCAAGGGCCGCTTCCAATTACCGCCGGGCCATCAGGCCTCTTCCGCCGGCCTCTCGACGCCTTCGCCGAGCGCGTAGCGGACGAAGCCCTCGACCGCGATCGGCGCGCCGACTGTCTTTTCGGCCTCCTTGATCGCCTGGGCGACGGTCTTCGCCGGATCGTGGACGTAAGGCTGATCGAGAAGGCAGACTTCCTTGTAGAAGGTCTTCAAGCCGGATTCGACGATCTTCTCGATGACGTTCGCGGGCTTGCCGGCGTTCTTGTCGACGAGCACCGCGCGCTCGCGGGCTATGGCCGCCGGATCGACCCCGGCGGCGTCGAGGGCGATCGGACTTGCCGCCGCCACATGCATCGCGACCTGCCGTCCGAGCGCCCCGAGCCGCGTCTTGTCGCCCGCGGATTTGAGGGCGACGATAACCCCGATCCGGCCAAGCCCGTCAGCGACAGAGCCGTGCACATAATGGCCGATCGCGCCCTCGGCGACTCTCAGGCCCTGCGCGCGGCGCAGCGTCATGTTCTCGCCGATGGTGGCGATGGCGTTGGCGATCGCCTCGCTCACCGTCCCGCCGCCGGGATAATGCGCCCCTAGCGTCTTCGCCGCATCGACGTTGGGCGCGTGGTCGAGCGCCACCGCGAGCACCCCGCGCACCAAGCGCCTGGAAGTCGTCGTTGCGGGCGACGAAGTCGGTCTCCGAATTGACCTCCACGACAACGCCGATCTGATCCTCGACCGCCACGCCGACCAGGCCTTCGGCGGCCACCCGTCCGCTTTTCTTGGCCGCTTTCGCCAGGCCCTTCTTGCGCAGCCAGTCGACGGCCGCCTCGATCTCGCCGCCCGTCTCGCTCAGCGCGTTCTTGCAATCCATCATGCCCGCGCCGGTCTTCTCGCGCAGCTCCTTGACGAGGCCAGCGGAAATGGTCGCCATACCGTTCCCCTTTCGCTGTTCGAAACGCCGCGCGCGGGCCCTATTCGGCCGCCATCAGCGCGCGCGCCTGCTCGGTCCATTGGTCGCGCGCGATGCGGCCATTGAACCGCAGGTCCGCGTCGAGCTTATCGGCCTCCTCCGGCGTCATCGCGGCGAGCTGCCAATAATGGAACACGCCATGTTCGTTGAGCCTCTTGACGATCTGCGGCCCGACCCCGGTGAGCTTGGCCAGATCGTCCGGCGCGCCGCGCGGGGCGGCCAAAAGCTCGAACCTGTCGGTCGAAGCCGCGGGCTCCCCCGCCGCGGCTTCCGGCTCGGCCGTTTCCGGCAGCGGTTCGGCGGGCGGCGTCTCGGCTTCGCCCAGGTCGACCCCCTGCGCGCCCTGGCTGCGCGAAATGCCGTCGATCGCCGCGCGGGCCACGAGGTCGCAATAGAGCTGAATGGCGCGGCCGGCGTCGTCATTGGCCGGGACCGGATAGGCTATGCCGTCCGGATCGCTGTTGGTGTCGACGATCGCGATCACCGGAATCTTGAGGCGGTTGGCCTCCTTGATCGCGAGCGCCTCCTTGTTGGTGTCGATGACGAACACGAGATTCGGAACGCCGCCCATGTCCTTGATGCCGCCGAGCGCCGTCTCGAGCTTGTCGCGCTCGCGCGACAGCATGAGCCGCTCCTTCTTGGTCAGGCCCTTCGCGCCTTCACCCAGCATTTCGTCGACCTTGCGCAGGCGCGAGATCGACGCGGAGATGGTCTTCCAGTTGGTCAGCATGCCGCCGAGCCAGCGGGCGTTGACGAAATACTGCGCCGAGCGCTTGGCGGCCGCGGCGATCTCGTCCGAGGCCTGGCGCTTGGTGCCGACGAACAGGACACGGCCCCCCTTGGCGACGGTGTCGGACACCGCCTTCAGCGCCTGATGCAGGAGCGGCACCGTCTGGGCGAGGTCGATGATGTGGATCGAGTTGCGCGAGCCGTAGATGTACGGCGCCATCTTCGGGTTCCAGCGGTGGGACTGGTGGCCGAAATGCGCGCCCGCCTCGAGCAGCTGGCGCATGGTGAAGTCCGGCAGAGCCATGGGATGCGTTGTCCTTGTCCGGTTGAGCCTCGGCGGATCATGTGAAGCGAGGCGAGCCTCGCCACCGGAGCGGCGCCTTGAATCAGGAGCCGCATAAGATCCGCCTGTGGAATGGCGCGGCATATAGGGGAGGCGACGCGGAAAGGCAAGCGTCGAGCGCGACGAGCTCGCGACGAGCCCGGCGGGTCGTGCGCCAGTTGCTCCGGTCCCGGATCCCTGTCGTCATCCTGTCATGAGCGCTCATCATGGCTGGGCCTGGAGACCTGGGCTCGTGGCTCAATTTCCGATTGCTTCGGCCGAGGCAAACGTGTTTTGAGGTTCCCGCGTCCGTTTGGCCGCCCGGTTCGCCCCTGCCCGCCAAGCGGAAGCCGCCCATGCCGCTCAACACCTTTGTCTCCAGCGGGCGGCGGATCCTGCCCAACCAATGGGATCTGATCGCCTTCGCCGCGATTCTGGCGATCCTCACCGCGATCGCCCGCACCTATCACGGGATTTCCGCGCCTTTGCCGGCGCCGAACGTCTCGCCGATCTCGCTCGACTATTGGCAATTGCCCTATTACGCGTTCCGCACGGTGCTGCGCATGTTCGCCGCGCTCGCCGCGTCGCTCGTCTTCACCTTCACCTATGCGACGCTCGCGGCCAAGAGCCGGCGCGCCGAAATGGTGCTGATCCCGGTGCTCGACATCCTCCAGTCGGTGCCGATCCTGGGCTTTCTTTCCTTCACTGTGACGTTCTTCCTCGGCCTCTTCCCCGGCAACACGATGGGCGCGGAGCTCGCGGCGATCTTCGCCATCTTCACCAGCCAGGCCTGGAACATGGCCTTTTCCTTCTACCAATCGCTGCGCGCCGTGCCCGAGGACCTGCACGAAGTGGCCAACGGCTTCCGTCTCACCGGATGGCAGAAGTTCTGGCAGCTCGAAGCGCCTTTCGCGGTGCCCGGCCTCATCTGGAACACCATGATCTCGATGTCGGGCGGCTGGTTCTTTGTCGTCGCCTCGGAGGCGATCACGGTCGGCGCCACCACGATCGCCCTGCCGGGCGTGGGCTCCTACATCGCCAAGGCCAATGACGAAGGCGACTGGGCGGCGATCGGCGCGGCCGTGCTCACCATGGGCGTCGTCATTCTGCTCTACGATCAACTGCTGTTCCGCCCGATCGTCGCCTGGGCGGCCAAGTTCCGGGTCGAGTTGTCGGAGAGCCAGGTTTCCGAATCCTCCTGGATGCTCAACCTCGTCAAGCGCACGCACTGGCTGCGCCTCGGCTTCGCTCCGGTCGCCGGCGCGCTGCGCGGCGTGAGTTTTTGGCCGCTGCGCTTCCCGCGCGTCCTGGGGGAACGGAGCAAACGGAAAGAGCCCGGGCCTTCCCGTATCGTCGACGCGCTCTGGATCCTCGTCGTCGTCGCCGCGGCCGTCTGGGCCGGCTGGCTCACGGTTTCCTACATTGCCACCGAATTGGATTGGCAGGAGGTGGGGCGGGTCTTCGTCCTCACCTTCTACACTTTCCTGCGCGTGGTCCTTCTGATGCTGCTTGCCTCGATCGTCTGGGTGCCGATCAGCGTTTCGATCGGCTTGAGGCCGCGGTGGGCGGAAGCGGCTCAGCCGATCGCTCAGTTCCTTGCCGCCTTCCCGGTCAATCTCCTGTTCGGCGCGGCGGTCAGCCTGGTGCTGGCCTACAACCTCAACCCGAATATCTGGCTGAGCTTTCTCATCGTCTTCGGGACTCAATGGTACATCGTGTTCAACGTGATCGGGGGCGCGGCGGCCTTTCCCAACGACCTCAGGGAAGCAGCGGCGAATTTCCATGTCCGCGGATGGCTCTGGTGGAAACAGGTCATTCTGCCAGGCGTGACGCCTTTCTACCTCACGGGCGCGATCACCGCCTCGGGCGGTTCGTGGAACGCCTCGATCGTCGCCGAATACGTGAAGTGGAAGGACCATACCGTGGTCGCCGAGGGCGTCGGCTCCTATATCGCCCAGGCGACCGACAAGGGCGACTTTCCTCGTATTGTGCTCGGCGTTGCGATGATGTCGCTCTTTGTCACGCTGTTCAATCAGCTGTTCTGGCGCAGGCTTTACGACTATGCCGAGCGGCGCCTGCGGCTTTAGCGGTTATCGTCTCTCGAGGAGTTCGCCATGCTGGACCCGGCGGCGGCCACGCTTCTGACTGTCGACCACATCACCCAGGTCTTCCAGACCGGCTCGGGCGAAAGCCGCGCGCCGGTGCTGAGCGACGTGTCGCTCAGCCTCAAGACCGGGGAGATCGTCGCCCTGCTCGGCCGCTCCGGCTCCGGCAAGTCGACGCTTCTGCGCATCATCGCCGGCCTCACCCATCCGACCGAGGGAACCGTCAAGATCTCGGGCGAGGCGGTGAACGGCCCCGCGAACGACGTCGCCATGGTGTTCCAGAGCTTCGCCCTTTTCCCGTGGCTCGATGTGCTCGACAATGTCGAGATCGGCCCCCGCGCCAACGGGGTGCCGCTCGATGAGACCCGCAAACGCGCGCTGAAGGCGATCGACACCATCGGCCTCGACGGCTACGAATCCGCCTTTCCGAAGGAACTGTCCGGCGGCATGCGCCAGCGCGTCGGCTTCGCGCGCGCGCTGGTCATGCAACCGAAGATCCTGCTCATGGACGAGCCGTTCTCGGCGCTCGACGTCCTGACCGCCGAGACCCTGCGCACCGACCTGATCGAACTCTGGCAGGAGGGGCGCATTCCGATCAAGGGGATCCTCATGGTCACCCACAGCATCGAGGAGGCGGTGCTGATGGCGGACCGCATTCTCGTGCTGGCGTCCAATCCGGGCCGCATCGCCTCCGAGATCCCGGTCGCCCTTCCCCACCCCCGCGACCGGCTGGATCCCGAGTACCGCGACCTGGTCGAGAAGATCTACGCGCTGATGACTCAGCGTCCGGGCTCTAAGCCCGCCGCGCGCGAAGCCCAGGCCGCGGCCGGCATGGGCCTTGGCCTTGCGCTGCCGCGGGTCTCGACCAACTCGCTGGCCGGCATGCTCGAGGAGATCGCGGCGCCGCCCTATGACGGCCGGGCCGACCTGCCGCACCTTGCGGACTCTCTCCAGCTCGAGATCGACGATCTGTTCCCGCTCGCCGAGACCTTGCAACTGTTGCGCCTGGCCGAGCTCGAGGAAGGCGACATCAAGCTGACGCCGCTCGGCCGGCGCTTTGTCGATATGGACGTCGACCAGCGCAAGAAAGTGTTCGGCGACGAGGTGCTGGCGCACATCCCGCTCGCTTCCCATATCAAGCGCGTTCTCGACGAACGCCCGAGCCACCGCGCGCCGGCCACCCGGTTCCGCGAAGAGCTCGAGGACTACATGTCCGAGGACTACGCCGAGCGGACCTTGAGGTCGATCATCAATCTCGGCCGCTACGGGGAACTGTTCGCCTATGACGAAAATAGTCAGACCTTCAGTTACGAGAATCCGCAATAGCCGACTTCCGATGCTCCGCTCCCGCGGTTTTGACTTGCCTCGGATAATGCGCTGCAATAACGATATTGCAGTGCAAGAGCGCATGAGAATTATGGGAGACGCTCGATGACGCCGTCCGCCGCCACCCGTGCTGTCAGCGATAAACCTGTCGGGCCGGCGCCGCCTGCTTCCGCCACCCTGACCGTCGGTCAGAAATCGGTCGAGCTTCCGATCCGGAAGGGCGCGATCGGCCCGTCGGTCATCGACATCGGCAAGCTCTACGCCCAGACCGGCATGTTCACCTACGACCCGGGTTTCACCTCGACCGCGAGCGCGGAGTCGGAGATCACCTACATCGATGGCGACGAGGGGGTGCTCCTCTACCGGGGTTATCCGATCGACGAACTCGCCGAGCACGGCGATTTCCTCGAGACCTGCTACCTGCTTCTCTACGGCGAACTGCCGACCGCCGCGCAGAAAGCCGACTTCGATCGCCGCGTCACTCGCCACACGATGGTGCACGACCAGATGAACCGTTTCTTCAACGGTTTCCGCCGGGACGCTCATCCAATGTCGGTGATGGTCGCCTGCGTGGGCGCGCTCGCCGCCTTCTACCACGACTCGACCGACATCAACGATCCGTGGCAGCGCGAGGTCGCCTCGATCCGCATGATCGCGAAAATGCCGACGCTCGCGGCGATGGCGTACAAATATGCGATCGGCCAGCCATTCGTCTATCCGAAGAACGACCTCGACTATTCCGCGAATTTCCTGCACATGTGCTTCTCGGTGCCTTGCGAGGACTACAAGGTCAACGCGGTTTTGGCGCGGGCGCTCGACCGCATCTTCATCCTTCACGCCGACCACGAGCAGAACGCCTCGACCTCGACGGTCAGGCTCGCGGGGTCCTCGGGCGCCAATCCGTTCGCCTGCATCGCCGCCGGCATCGCCTGCCTCTGGGGCCCGGCCCATGGCGGCGCCAACGAAGCGGCGCTGAAGATGCTGGGCCAGATCGGGCGGGTCGAGAACATTCCCAAATACATCGCCAAGGCCAAGGACAAGAACGACCCGTTCCGCCTCATGGGCTTCGGCCACCGCGTCTACAAGAACTACGATCCGCGCGCCAAGATCATGCAGCGGACCGCGCACGAGGTGCTCAACGAGCTCGGCGTCAAGGACGATCCGCTCCTCGACGTCGCGGTCGAGCTCGAGCGCATCGCGCTGCACGACGATTATTTCATCGAGAAGAAGCTCTATCCGAACATCGATTTCTATTCCGGCATCACGCTGAAGGCGATGGGTTTCCCAACCGACATGTTCACGGTCCTGTTCGCGGTCGCGCGAACCGTCGGCTGGATCGCCCAGTGGAAAGAGATGATCCAGGATCCGGAGCAGAAGATCGGTCGTCCCCGCCAGCTCTACACCGGCGAGAAGCAGCGCGCCTATAAGCCGATGAGCAAGCGCTGAGCTTGGGGCGCAATTCCACGCCTCCCGGCGATCGGGCCCTCTGAGGCGGCCAGACACTTCGCCCCCGCGAAACGCAGGGCGCGCAAGAGCGGCCCCCTCGGGGCGACCCGAAACGGTTGCCGTTTCGCCTTGCCCGCCCCGTGACGTTGCCTCTTTGACACCGTTCGTCTACTAGCGCGGTCGAGCCCGGCGCAGGCAAGAATTTCCTCTCCGTTCTGATGCAATGTTTCGCGCGCGCCGCCGCGCTCATCCTGCCGATGCGCGCCGACGCCGAGCAGGAGCATGACGGCCTCGATCTCAGCCTTCACGGCGAGCGCGCTTACGAATTCGATTGCGCCGGCCCGCGCCGGAGCCCGCCCGCCAATCTCCGCCAAGGCTGATGCGGGGCGGTCAGAACCGCTCGAGGCGCACATGCGCAAGCCCCGCCTGGCGAAATCCGAGCGCGCTCGCGGCGGCGGGCGAGACATCGATGATGCGCCCGCGGATGAACGGCCCGCGATCGACGATCCTGACGACCGCGCTCCTGCCGTTATCGAGATTCAGCACTTTCACCCGGGTTCCAAACGGGAGAGTTTTGTGGGCTGCGATCAGCCCGCTGTAATGTGGATTTTGATAATAGGAAGCTATACCCGCTTCGCCGGCCGCCGCTATATTCGCAAATCCAGCCAGCGCCACACACGTAAAAATGACTCTCCGCATCTATTGCACCTCTTTGTCCTGACGTTTACCTCGTTTGTCTGGGCGCGGGGTGAGGCGAAAACAAGGCGATGGATTCTCCACTCGATCAATGTTCGGATCAACTTGACAAGAAAACGGGAATATGCAGGGCGGCCAATCCGCTCTAGATTGCGCCGGCGCGCGAGCCGGATGGTCCGGCGGCGCAAGAGGGAGACGTTTGGATGAAGGCGCTCATCATCGGCGCGGCGGGCATGATCGGGCGCAAATTGACGGCGCGCCTCGTCCGCGACGGAAAACTCGCGGGCCGCGCCATCACCCATGCGCATCTGGTCGACATCGTTGCGCCGCATGCGCCGGCGGACGCCCCCTTCCCGGTCGCGGCCGACGCCTTCGACATCGCCGCTCCCTATGTCGCCCCAAAACTGGTCGCGAAGCGCCCGGACATTATTTTCCTGCTGGCTTCCGTTGTTTCTGGCGAAGCAGAGGCGGATTTCGATAAGGGCTACGCCATCAACATCGGCGGAACCCAGGCGATATTCGAGGCGATCCGGCGCGAGCAGGCCCTCTCCGGCGGCGGCTACCGGCCGCGCCTCGTCTTCACCTCCTCGATCGCCGTCTTTGGCGCGCCGTTTCCCGACAAGATCGGCGACGAGTTCCTCTCCGCGCCGCTGACCAGCTACGGGACCCAGAAGGCGATCTGCGAACTCCTGCTCGCCGACTATTCGCGGCGCGGCTTCTTCGACGGCGTCGGTCTGCGCCTGCCGACGATTTGCGTCCGCCCCGGTTTGCCCAACAAGGCGGCGTCCGGGTTCTTCTCCGGCATCATCCGGGAGCCGCTCACCGGCAAGGAGGCGATCCTGCCGGTGGACGACACCGTCCGCCACTGGCACGCTTCGCCCCGGGCGGCGGTCGAGTTCCTGCTGCGGGCGGCGGAACTCGATCTCGCACAGCTCGGCGCCCGCCGGTCGCTCACCCTGCCGGGCGTCAGCGTCACGGTCGGCGAGCAGATCGAGGCTCTGCGCGCCATCGCCGGCGATAAGACGGTCGCCCTAATCCGTCGGCAGCCCGATGAGATGATCGCCAAAATCGTCGCCGGCTGGCCGCGGGATTTCGACCCCGCGCGGGCAAAGAGCCTCGGGTTTCGCGCCGACGCCAATTTTTCGGCTATAATCAACGCCTATATCGAAGACGAACTGAAGACCTGAGCAGGCGCTGAGACCATCATGCTCGACCTTACGTCCCGAAATCAGCGGCGCCCCGAGTCGCCCGCGTTCGCCGGCGCTCTTGCGAGACATGCGGGCGCGTCGGCGCTCACGTTCCCTCTGCGGGGGTTCGGCCTCGCGGCGCGCGTCCTTGCGGTCACGATCGGCTTCGTCCTCCTGGCGATGGGCCTCTTCTATGTCACCCGCCTCACCGCCCATCGCGAGATGTGGCTGCACAGCAAGATCAGCTGGGCGCAGACCGCGGTTGAAGCCTTCGACCTCGCCGGCCCCAAACCCCCGTCTCCCGACATCTCGCGCCGGATCCTCAACGGCGTCGCGGTGAAGTCGATCACCATCATCACGCCGAACGAGCGGCGCGAGTTCGCCCTGCCCGGCGCCGAGCCTGACAAGGCCGAGCCGATCGCGACGGACGGCGTTTCCTTCCCCGACAGCGTCGCGGCGACGTTTCGCGCGCTCACCGCGAGGCCTGGGACGATCGTGAAGCTCAGTTCCTCGCCGCAATCGGCCGGCGCGGCGATCGAGATCACCCTCGACGAGACGCCGCTGATCCAATCGCTCTGGCGCGTCTCGCGCAATTTCCTCAACATCTCGCTCACCATCGCGGCCGTCGTCACCTGCGTGCTGTGGGCGGCGCTCTGGCGCATGGTGCTTCGGCCGGTGCGCCGGCTCACCTCCAACATCATCGCCTTCGGCGAGAATCCGCAGGACGCCTCGCGGGTGATTGCGCCGACCGGGCGGGGCAGCGAGATCGGCCGCGCCGAGGCGGCGCTCGCCGTCATGCAGCGGTCGCTCGCCCATGAGCTCGCGCAAAGAAAGCGCCTGGCCGAGCTCGGCATGGCGGTCACGCGCATCAATCACGACCTGCGCAACATCCTGAGCGCCGCGCAGCTCATCTCGGACCGCCTGGCGACCATCCCGGACCCGCTCGCCCAACGGCTCGCGCCGCGGCTGGTCGCCACGCTCGATCGCGCGATCGAGTTCTGCCAGTCGACGCTGACCTATGGCGCGGGACGCGAGTTGCCCCCGTCGCGCCGGCGCTTCGACCTGAGCGAGCTGGTTGGGCAGGTCGTCGAGTCCGCGAAAGCCGAAAACGAGGCGGCGGTCGACTACGCCATCGACATTCCGCCACGGTTCTGCGTCTACGCCGACCCGGATCACATCCTGCGCGTGCTCGAGAACCTGAGCCGCAACGCGGCCCAGGCGCTGATGGCCAAGGGAGCCATCGACGGGCGGCCGAAAGCCATCCGTTTCGCCGCCATTCGCACCGAGGGGCTGGCGCTGATCGAGATCAGCGACACCGGTCCCGGATTTCCGGCCGATCAGAGCGAGCGGATTTTCGAGCCGTTCCACAAATCGACGAGCGAAGCCGGCGCGGGCCTCGGCCTCGCGATCGCGGCAGATCTGGTGACGCGAAACGGCGGGACAATCGCGTTGGCGACGGTCAAGGCGGACGACTTCTATTGCGGCGCCCGGTTCCTGATTAAGCTGCCGACCGCCGAAGCCGCTGCGCGCAAGGCCGCCTGGGCCCTCCCGGACGCCCAGGGGCAGCTCCCGTAATCGGCTTCCTCACAAGGAGACGCTCCCGCGGCGCTCCCTTCCTCAGGCGCGCGACTTTCAAGCGGCGCTTGGCTCGGATAAGACTGCGCCGCGCGGGAGACGGCTGCGAACAGGCGGCGCGTTCTTTCGTAGAGCCTCGGCGCGGGGAAGCGTGAATGCCGGTCGTGACGACATCCCAGCGAACGCAAACGATTGCCTTCCTGTCTTCCGGCGCCAAGGAAGCCAACGAGGCCCTGGAGAAGCTCACCCGTCTCTATGGCGAGAGCCCCCTCGACAAGGCCGACGTCATCGTCGCCCTCGGCGGCGACGGCCTCATGCTGCAGACCCTGCACATGATCATGAAGGCGCCGAAACCGATCTACGGCATGAACCGGGGATCGGTCGGCTTTCTCATGAACGAATATTCCGAGCACGGCTTGCGCGAGCGCCTCGCCGCGGCGCTGCCGTCGATCATTCATCCGCTCATCATGCGCGCGCTCGACATCCACGGGCGCGAGACGACGGCGCGGGCGATCAACGAAGTGTCGCTCTTGCGCCAGACCTATCAGGCGGCCAAGCTGCGCATCGAGGTTGACGGCCGGACTCAGCTCGACGAACTGATCGCCGACGGCATACTGGTTTCGACCCCGGCCGGCTCGACCGCCTACAACCTTTCGGCCAACGGGCCGATCCTACCGCTCGGCGCGCCGCTGATGGCGCTGACTCCGCTCTCGCCGTTCCGTCCGCGGCGTTGGCGCGGGGCGCTCCTCAGGGATTCCCAGCGCGTCGCCATCGAGGCCCTGGAGGCCGACAAGCGCCCGGTCGCCGCCGCCGCCGATCACTTTGAGATCCGCAACGTGGTCGAAGTCGACGTCGCGATGGACAAGGCCACGTCCCTCGTGCTGCTCCACGATCCGGGCCATTCGCTCGACGAGCGGATCCTGCGCGAACAATTCCGGTATTAGGGTCGGCGATGGCCAAAGCCGCACACGTGATCCGCGAGACAGTCCTCGCCAAAGGCCGGTTCGATCTGACCCGGACCGAGATTGAGGTGTCGGAGGAGGACGGCTCGACGCGCACGCTGACCCACGAGGTCTATCGCCATGGGAAGGCCGCCGCCGTGCTGCTCTACGACCCGAAGCGCCGGGTCGTCACGCTGGTCAAACAGTTTCGCGCGGGCGCCTATTTGAGCGACGGAGCGCTGGCGACGGTCGAAGCCTGCGCCGGGATGCTCGATGGAGACGAACCGAAGACTTGCATCATCCGCGAGGCGCTCGAGGAGACGGGAATCGCCATCCGCGAGCCGGTCCACGCCTTCGACGCCTAT
Source organism: uncultured Alphaproteobacteria bacterium (assembly GCA_963742305.1). GTDB lineage: Bacteria > Pseudomonadota > Alphaproteobacteria > Rhizobiales > Beijerinckiaceae > Roseiarcus. Next base: position 44,301 of record CAVULN010000028.1, on the reverse strand, counting down.
ATGAGCCCGGGCGGCATGACCGAGAAGATCGCCTGCTTCGTCGCCCCGTATGGCGAAGCGGACCGGACCGGAGAAGGCGGCGGCGTCGACGAGGACGAGCACATCGAGGTCATCGAGATTCCGTTCGCCGAGGCGCTCGCGATGATCGAGCGTGGCGAGATCGCCGACGTGAAGACGATCGCTCTCATCTGCCACGCGAGGGCGAAGGGGCTCATGGCGTAGCGGCGCGCTCGTTGCGCCTCGCGCGCGTTTGCGGCACAAGGCCGGTCAAAGTCTTCCACTAGTCCTGAACCGATCTCACGCATCCTCTCATGGCCATAGCTTACAGCGCGCGCGCCGCCTCGGAGACCAGAAGCCTCGACGACCGCCGGGCCGTCCGTTTCTGGCTGATCGCGGTCGCCGGCCTCGTCTTTCTCATGGTGCTCGTCGGCGGCGCGACGAGGCTCACCGAATCCGGCCTCTCCATCACCCAATGGAAGCCAGTGACAGGAGTCGTTCCACCGCTGAGCAACGCCGAGTGGCAGGCCGAGTTCGACCGCTACAAGCAGATCCCCCAGTTCGCCGCGCTCAATTCCGGCATGACGCTCGACGGCTTCAAGATGATCTTCTGGTGGGAGTGGGGCCATCGCCTGCTGGCGCGGATCGTCGGCGCCACGTTCATCCTGCCGGCTCTATGGTTCTGGTGGAGAGGGCAATTCAGGGGCGCGCTGGGACGGCAGGTCGCGGTCGCGACCGGCCTGCTCGCGCTCGAGCCGATCGTCGGCTGGTGGATGGTGACCTCGGGCCTGAGCGAGCGCACCGAGGTTGCGCCGCAGCGCCTCGCGCTCCACCTCCTGATCGCCGCCGCGACCTTCGGCGCTCTCATTTACGCGGCGACCGGACTTGGCGAACAGTCAAAGCCGCGCGCCGCGAACGGCCCGCGCGGCTTTGTGATTTCGGCGTGGATCTTCGCCGCGCTGATTTTCTGCCAGCTCGGCCTCGGCGCTCTTGTCGCGGGCTTGCGCGCGGGGCTCATCTACAACACCTGGCCGCTGATGGGGTCTAGCTTCGTGCCGGGCGAGGCGTTCCGCCCGAGCGCGCTTAAGGCGATCTTCGGCGATGCGGCGACCGCGCAGTTCGACCATCGGATGATGGGCTACGCCGTGGTCGTGTTCGCCGTTGTTCAGGCGATTGCGGCGCTGCGCTCAGCGCCCGGCTCGGCGCTTGCCAGCCGGGCGGTCGTGCTGGCCGCCGTCGTACTCATCCAGGTCGGGCTTGGCGTAGCGACCCTGCTCGCGGTCGTTCCGATCACGCTGGCGCTTCCCCATCAGGCGCTGGCGCTCGCCCTGTTCGGCCTCGCGATTGTGCATGTGCGCGCGACCGAGATGGAGCGAGGCCGATAGGGCGGCAGAACGGCCGATAGCGGGGATGGGCTGAGACTCGGAAGCAACACGTAAGGCACCTCATGGCCGGCGACTCGACTTCCACGTTTCCCTACAATTGCGTCGTTCTGATCGAGAGCCCCGATCCGTCGAGGGCGGGATATTATCTCATCGGCTCGGGCGTGGTGATTGGGCCGCACACGATCCTGACCGCCAGTCATGTCGTCTATGACGTTTCCGCCGGGGTCGCCGACCAGAATATAGACTTGTATCCGGCGTGGAACGCGGCCGATCCCGCCCTCGGGCCCGGACACATCTCCACCACTTACAAGGATCACTTCAACCCGATCACCACCGATTCCAGCGGCGATCTTTATCAATGGCAGAGCGCTTCGGATTACGCTGTCATCGACACGAGTTACACCTTCTCGAGCTGGATGGGCGTGGTCCTCAACTATCCGGGCGGGACCGTCCATGTGACGGGATATCCCGCAAGCGCCGGCGGCTACCAGGTCGATCAAACCGGAACGGTCTCGGCGGATCCCGATTATTCGGTTCTCGACTATGGAACCGTATCTGTCTCGCCCGGGAATAGCGGCGGGCCAGTCTGGATCGACGACGGCGGGTCGGACGATGTCGCGGGCGTCGTCTCGACGACAGGCTGGGCCTGCCAGCTCACCACGGCGGACTGGAACCAGATCGAGGCGTGGGTCAGCGCGGACGGCTACAGTCTGGGGACGACGCCGTCCCATATCACGCCCACCGTCGCCGCCGTCTCCAATCTCTCCCTTCGCGAGGGTCAGTCGGTCCCGGCGTCGTCGCTCATCGCGTCAATTTCGAATCCGGGCGGCGACGCGATCACGGCAAACCTCTACGCGGATCTCGGCGGCGGGAGCGGCTACTTCACCGTGAACGGGGTGAGGCAGCCGGATGGCGTGTGGTTTTCCGCGTCCCCGTCGGCCGATGTCGAGTATGTCGGAGGGGCCTCGCCGGGGAGCGACACGCTCGAAGTCGGAATCCACGATTCCACAACCAACAGCAATATCTACGCGTCAAACTCGGTCGTCGCCACGACGGTAGCCCGGGGAAGCGACCCTCCTGGAACCGCCTCCGGCATTCTTTTTCAAAACGCGAGCAGCGGCCAGATCGCGATCTGGGACATGAGCGGGTTGAGCATCGTCGGCGGCGGGATCGTCGGCCTCGATCCCGGGCCAAGCTGGCAAGCGATCGGAACCGGCGACTTCAAGGACGCCGGCCATCCCGGCATTCTTTTTCAAAACGCGAGCAGCGGCCAGATCGCGATCTGGGAGATGAACGGATTGAGCGTGATCGGCGGCGGGACGCTCGGCCCCGATCCCGGGCCAAGCTGGCAAGCGATCGGAACCGGCGATTTCAATGACGACGGCCATTCCGACATTCTCTTTCAGAACGCGAACAGCGGACAGATCGCGATCTGGGACATGAACGGGACCAGCATCGTCGGCGGCGGGATGGTGGGCGCCGATCCGGGACCGACCTGGCGAGCGATCGGAGCCAGCGATTTCAATGACGACGGTCATTCCGACATCCTGTTTCAGAACACGAGCGGCCAGATCGCGATCTGGGACATGAACGGGACAACCATCGTCGGCGGCGGGTTCGTGAGCGCCGATCCGGGGCCGGGCTGGCAAGCGATCGGAGGCGGCGACTTCAACCACGACGGCCATTCCGACATCCTGTTTCAGAATCCGGGCAACGGACAGATCGCCATCTGGGAGATGAAAGGGACGAACATCATCGGCGGCGGGGTGGTGGGCGCCGATCCGGGGCCGAGTTGGCATGCCATCGGAGCAAACGACGGCGGCGCCGACATCCTGTTTCAGAACACGAATGGCCAGACCGCTATCTGGGACATGAATGGGACCAGCATCGCCGGCGGGGGAACCGTCAGCCCCAACCCCGGCTCGAGCTGGCGAACGGTGGGACTGACCTGACCTCAAGCCGCGGATTGAACGCCATCCCACCGCCATAGCGCCCGGATGGCGACGACGACGAAAATCGCGCCCCCGAGGATGGTGAAGATCGACGCGATCCCGTGCACCGCCATGCCGGCGGCCGCTACCGTATCGAGCGATCCGGCGCCGGCCGGGGTCTTGCGCAAGGCCCCGTAGCCTCCGGCAACGAACATGGCGATCGAAGCGACGAACTGCCCGCCGCCGTAAAGCCCGAGGAGAAGGCGGGTCAGGCGCGGCGGCGCTGCGGGCTTGCCGAGTTCCTTGAGGCCGAAGGTGAGCAGCATGCCGGCGCTGGAGACGCTGACCGCGGTGATGACCGCGTGATAATGCGCGGGCGTGCGGGTGTCCGAGCCGTCGATCAGGAAGCCCATCGCCCCGCCCAGTGCGAACAGGGCGAACGAGACCGCAAGCGCGAAGAAAGCTGGATCCTTCCACGGCCATGCCGATGGCGGCGACAGCGTGCGGGCGCGGGAAACGAGCGAGACCGCGAAGATGAGCGCCGGCGCGGATATGCCGAACTGCAGAAAGCGGAACGCCTCGCGCTGGTGATCGGAGAAGGGCGGAAAGATCACATAGAACGCGGGCGCCGCCAAGGCGATCAGCGCGACGAGGACAATTGAGCCGCAGAAGACGCGGGCGTCGACCGCCTTCTCGCCAAGGCTCATGCGCGCGAGGATCGACCAGTTGGTCAGCATGAGACCGGCGTAAACGAATTGCAGCACATGCCCTCCGCCCCAGAGAAGCTCCGCGCGCGAGGACGCGAGGTCCCCCTCATGCGCGAGCAGCGCTGCGGCGACGCCGAAGCACACGAGCGCCAGACAGTAGACGAAGCCGCCGAGCGCCATCGCGACCGAAAGCGGCGGCGCGGACTTGAGCCGCCCCGGCAGATTGATGAAGAGCCGCACGACCGGCGCAAGCACGCCCAAAGCCAGCGCCAGAAGCCCGAGATCGTAGGCCGGATGGCGAATGAGCGGAATGTAGTTGGTGAGCTCGGGCCGCGTCCCCTCGAGGAAAGCAGGCGCGAACAGCAGCGGGAAAGCGATGAGAACCACGCCCTGCCCGATCCGCCCGAGCGGCCCGCCGCGCGCCTCGCCGCCAGTCAACCGGAGCGTAGCGACGCCGACGAGGAAGGCGAACACGCCCGTAAACCAGATCACCAGGGAGAACACGACGTGGATGACGAGGCCCTTGTAGAAGAAGTCGATCGGCCAGAACGGCGTCCTCTCCATCCCCGGAATCCGCGAGAGCGCCAAGAGGATCGCGAACACGCCGGCGACCGCGAGCGCGCCGACCGCAAGCCAGGCCCAGGCCGTAAGCTCGCGCTGAACGGCGCTCCTGGCGTCACCGGCGAGCCGCGCGCGATCGAGGGAAGAGACAGTCGTTTGCGCCGATGGGGTCATGAGCTGGGCCGAAACGATCAACTGGCGGCCATCGGGTAGAGATGGACCGCCATCACGTACACCACGAGACCGGAAACCGCGACAAAGAGCCAGAGCGGCAGCGCGAACCGGGCAAGCCGTTTGTGGACCGCGAAGCGCTCTCGGAGCGCATTGTAGAAGGTCACCGGCACCAGCACCGCGACGACGAAGGCCATGAACACGTGGACGGCGAGAAGCGTGAAGTAGATCGGCCGGATCGCTCCATGCCCGCCGAATTTCGCCAGACCCGACGCTGCGTGATACACGAGGTAGACCACGAGAAAGGCGGCGCCGAGGCCGATCGCGACGAGCATCGCGCGCCGGTGCCCCTCGCGATCGCGTGCGCGGATGCGACTGTAGGCCCACAATAGGACCACGATCGTCGCCGCGTTGATCAGGGCGAGCACGTGCGGCAAGTCGCGAATTGCGATCATGACGTCAACCGTGCTTCGTCATCCCGAACATGAAGCTGACATAGATGAATGCGGCCACCGCCGCGAGGACGATGAGCACGATCCAGTTGCGTCGCTTCAGCTTGGGATCGATGTCGGGCATATCGAGATCGTTGAGCGGCGGGGGGTGATCTTAAACAAATGCCCGCAGCATGGCCTCGGCGAGCATCGCCGCGAACAGCACGAACAGATAGAGAATCGAGAAGCCGAACAGGCCCATCGCCGCCTTGCGGCGCGCCAATTCGTCGCCGTCGCGCAAGCGATAGAGCCCAAAGGCGCGCCAGAGCAGCAGAGCGCCGGCGACGGCCGCGACGGCGCCGTAAAGCAGGCCCACGCCCGGGATCAGAAGCGGTCCGAAGGAGGCCGGAACAAGCAGAAGCGAATAGCCGACGATCTGCCGGCAGGTCCTGACCGGCCCCACGACATTCGGCATCATCGGCACGCCGACCCGCTCGTAATCGCCGCTGCGGCACAAGGCCAGCGCCCAGAAATGCGGCGGCGTCCACAGGAAGATGATGAGGAACATCGCGATCGCGCCCGCCGAGACGCCGTTCGTCGCCGCCGCCCAGCCGATGAGGGGCGGCAGCGCGCCCGCGGCGCCGCCGATGACGATGTTCTGCGGCGTCGAGCGCTTGAGAACCATGGTGTAGAGCGGAACGTAGATGGCGATGGTCAGCGCAAGCAGCGCGGCCGACAGCCAGTTGACCTTGATCGCGAGCCCCGCGACCGACACGACGGAGAGCAGAACCCCGATCGCCAGAGCCTCGAGCGGAGGCACCACGCCGCGCGGGATCGGCCGCATCGCGGTGCGCGCCATGTTGGCGTCGATGTCGGCGTCCCACCACATATTGAGCGCGCCGCATGCGCCGGCTCCAGCGGCCATCGCCGAGAGCGCCGCGACAAGCCTCATCCAGTCGATCGGCGCGGGCGCAAGCGCGAACCCGACCGCGCCGGTGAAGACCACCAGCGACATGACGCGCGGCTTGAGCAGGATGAGGTGATCGACAACTCCGCCTTCATACCGCGCGGGCGCGCCGCTCCGCTCGCGGGCCTTACGCGCCGCACTCGTCGATCGAACAGTCACCGTGCTCCACCTGATCGCGCCGCGAGACGGCGCGGCGCCCGTCCTCTAGCATAATTGCAGCGCCCGTCGACCGCAAAAGCGTCGCCGCGCCTTGCGATCGCCGATCGCGTCCGCGCCTTGTAGACGCGACCGCTGGTCGCGTCAGCCGCGCTCACCGAGCGCGGCTACAGTTCCCCCGCGTTCGCCTCGCTGAGCGCGGCGCGCGCCCTGCCCGAATTGCAGCCGCGCCAGGCGCGCGTAGGTCCCGTTCCGCGCGACCAGCGACGTGTGGTCGCCCTCTTCGACGATGCGGCCCGCCTCCATCACCAGAATCCGGTCGGCTTTCAGGACGGTCGCCAGGCGATGGGCGATGACCAGCGTCGTGCGTCCGGTCATCACGTCGTCGAGCGCGCGCTGAACCTGCGCCTCGTTCTCCGCGTCGAGCGCCGAGGTCGCCTCGTCGAGCAACAGGATCGGCGAGTCCTTGAGAATTGCGCGCGCGATTGCGAGGCGCTGCCTCTCGCCGCCCGACAGGGTCACGCCGCGCTCGCCAAGCTGGGTCGCATAGCCCATGCTCAGCTCACGGACAAATCCGTCCGCCGCCGCGCGGCGCGCCGCTTCCTCGATTGTGGGCTCGCTCGTTCCTTCCCGCCCATAGGCGATGTTTTCGGCGACCGTCGCGCCAAAGATAGCGACCTCCTGCGGCACCGGGGCGATGCGGGCGCGCAGCGCCTTCGGATCGACGGCCTTGACGTCGGCGCCATCGACAAGGACCTCGCCCCCGTCGCAATCGTAAAAGCGCATGATGAGCTGGAAGATGGTCGATTTTCCCGCTCCCGACGGGCCGACAATGGCGACCCGTTCGCCCGGCGCGACGGTAAAGCTCAGACCGTCCAACGTGCGAACAGCGCCCGCGCCCGGATAGGCGAAAACCACCCGCCGGAATTCGATCGCCCCGCGCGGCGGCGGCATCGGCGCCGGTCTCGCCGGCGCGACGATGCGCGGCTTGACCGCCAGCAATTCATGGATCCGCCCCGCAGAACCGGCGGCGGCGGCGACTTCGTTCCAGACCTGCGACAATTCGCCGAGAGAGGTCGCCGCGAGCACCGCGAACAGCACGAACTGTGACAGGAGCCCGCCGCTCATCCGCCCCGCCAGGACATCGCGGGCGCCGAGCCAGAGCACGAACACCACGCTGCAGAAGGCGAGCGACACCGCAATCGCTATGAGAAGGGAGCGGGTGGCCGCTGCGTCGCGCGCCGCACGGTAGGCGCTTTCGATTTCGCCGGCGAAACGCGCTTGCGCGCTGCGCTCGGCGCCGAAGGCCTGCACGGTGCGCACGGCGCCCAGGCTCTCCGAGGCGAAGGCGGTCGCTTCGGCGAGCGTGTCCTGGGCGCGCCGCGAACGCCTTCGCACCACGCGGCCCGAGGCGATCAGCGGCGCGGCGATCACCGGAATGGCGATGAGCACCAAAGCCGACAGCTTAGGGCTCGTATAGATCATCAGCGCGACTGCGCCCACGAACATGAACAGATTGCGAAGCGCGATCGACGCCGAGGAGCCGAAAGCGGCCTTGATCTGCGTCGTGTCGGCGGTGAGACGCGACACCAATTCGCCCGTTCGGGCGCCATCGTAGAATGCGGCGTCAAGACCCGAGAGATGCGCGAACACGTCCCGCCTGAGATCGGCGACCACCCGCTCGCCGAGCGCCGTCACCAGATAGTAGCGGATGGCCGCCGCGAGCGCGATGACGATCACCAGCGCGCCCATGGCCATGAAATAGACGTTGATCGCACCGCCGCTCTCTTTCGAGAAGCCGAAATCGATCATCGAGCGCAGGGCGAACGGAACCGCCAGCGTCGCCGCGGACGAGATTGTCAGCGCCGCCAGCGCCGCGGCCGCCCGGCCGAGATAGCGCCGTCCATAGCGCACAAGCGGGATGAGCGCGGCCATGGAGGCTGCGCTTTTTGCCGGCTCGGTGGTCACCCGGTCATCCATAGACTTTCCATAGACGCATTGTGGCCGAATGCCACATCGTTGGGGAAGTCGGGCGGCGCCCGGGGGGTCTGGTCGCGTCCCTTCCCAAGCCGGGGGCCTAATTGTAAATGTTGGCAAGTTAAAGGGAGCGATCCCTAAGGTCCGCTCATTCTCGGCGCGGCGCCCCGAAACGACCTGATCGCCCACATTCTCACCTTGCGGCTGTGAGGCGGAGCGCCGGCGCCGGAGCTAGGCCATCCACTTCATGAGCAACACGCCGTCGTCGAGCTGCCCGGCTTCGGCCGGCTTCAGCCCCGCGGCGCGGAGAACGTCCTCGGGCGGCTGGCCGAACCGGCCCTGCGAGAACACCGGAACGCCGCCCGGCAGCCGCACCTCTTCGGCGCGTGCGAGATAGAAGACGTCATAGCCGATCTTGAGAAAGAGGCTGAAAACCTCGGTGCCCCCCGCGATCGCCATGGCGCCGTCCCCGCAGCCGACCGCCGCGCGCGCCTCCTCGAGCGTTGCGCCGGCGGGGTTCCAGAGCCAGGTGTTCGGATTGCCGGGGTCTGGCGCAAGGCCGGTCACGCGACGCGTCAGGATCAGGCGCCTGCGGGCGTGCGAGTCCGGATCGCCCTCATGGGAATGGCGCCCGTGCGCCACGACCGCGGCCCGTTCGAGCGCGCTCAGAAAAAAGCGCTGGTCGGCTTCGAACTTGAGCGAATCCGGCATGAATCCGCTGGAATCCGCGATCATGCCGTCGACCGACGCAATCGCGTAGCCTTCGATTCGAAAGGGTCGCCCCACTCGCCGCTCCGCTCGCTCGAAAACACTAGCCCGACGTCGACGAGCCGAGCGCGCGCATCGTTCCATTATGTCGGGAAATGGAAAGCAGGCGCCGAATGGGATAGCTGGGGCGCGGAAGTCAAGAGGCCGTTCCCGGGCGCCTTGCCCGCGGCTGGCGGCACACAGCGATCCCGGTTCCATTGACCGGCGAAACCGTGCCATAGCGGCGCGGAACCAAGGCGGGCGCCAGGCGCCCCCGCCGCCAGGAGCTGGAAAAAAGGGCTTCGCTTACCCATGAACGGCCGCAGGCTCATTCCGGGCAAACCTCTCCCGCGCTCGGAAATTCCCGACTATTCGCTTCATCGCGACACGCTGGATGAGATTTTCGCCGAAAGGTTCCGCCTGCGCCTCGAGCGCATCGCCGCCATCGTCAAGCAATCGGGCGAACCGCTCGAGGGAAACATTTTCTACGCCGACCTCAAGGACCGCTACGCCGACGAGCCGCCGGATCGCGAACTGAGCCCCGCCCGCCGCAACGTCTGGCGCGCCATGCGGTTCAAGGAGCGCCTGCTCGAAGTCGGCGTCAACGCGGGCCACAGCGCGCTTCTGGCGCTGTCGTCGAACCCGCGGCTCGAATATTACGGCGTCGACATCATGGCGCACGCCTATACAGCCGAATGCGTCGATTTCCTCAAGGACGAGTTCCCTGGGCGGGTGCATCTATTCACCGGCGATTCCCGCGACGTTCTTCCCTGGCTCGTCCAGCGCCGGGTCGAGCTCGCATTCGACGTCTTTCATGTCGACGGCGGACACACCGATGACGTGTGCCGCGCCGACATGGGCAATTGCATTCGCATCGCTGGCGGCGAGCGCGGCCGGCATATTCTGCTCGACGACGTGCATGCGAGCTGGATCTTCGATGTCTATTGCGAATTCGTGTCGCGCGGCGATCTGACGACCGAGACGTTTTCCGGCGACTGGGAAGAGGCCGGGCGCAACGTGCTGGCCAGGATCGAATGAGCGAGGCTGGCGAGTTCGCCTCCTTCTGGCACGGGGACCTCAACCCGTTCGCCTATGCCTGCCTGGCCTCGTTCGCCAAAGCCGGCGCGAACCTGACGGTCTTCAGCTACGATTTCGGCCCTCGACCTGCCCCCCGGCGTCCGTCTCGCCGATGCGCGAACGATCTCACCCGACGAGTCGCTCATCCAGAGGTTCCTCGCCGACGGCAAGCCGTCGGTCGCGACCTTCGCGGACTTCTTCCGCTACCGGATGATCGGGAAGACCGGGCGCTGCTGGGTCGATACGGACATCCTCTGCCTGAGCAGGCCGGCCTTCGCCAACGGCGGCTTCATATTCTGCCGCCAGGCCGACGCGGTCGGGACGAGCCTTGTGAACAACGCGGTCTTGAGGCTCCCGCCTTCGCATCCGGCGCTCAGGGACCTCATCGCGGCGGCGGAGGCCGCGGTCGACGTCGACCAGAAATGGGGCGCGATCGGCCCCTTCCTGCTGACGCCGGTCCTTGCCGAGCACGGCCTCGCCGGACGCGCGCTCGACCCGCACGTCTGCTATCCGGTCGAGCCGGAGCAATTCTGGAAGCTGTTCCTGCCCGCCTATCGCGACTGGGCCATTGGCGCGACGCGCGGGGCGACCTTCGTGCACTTGTGGAGCGAAGCGATCGCCTGGAGCGGCTACGACTTCTGGGCCTGCCCGCCGGCCGGCTCCTATCTCAGCGAGGCGTTCGGGCGCGCTGGCGCGCTTCAGCGCTTCCGCCGCGTCGCGACCGAGGACGAGGTCGTTCGCCTGATGGGGAAGCGCGAACCCGCCGCCGGGCCGGGCGCGATTGGGCCGGACTGACCGCGCGGGGGGCTTCGCCCGCCCCTGCCTGGGGACTGCGAATCTTTGGCGCCGATCGCGCCTTTTCAGGGACTTAGGCGCCATTTTCTGTCCGAAAATCGGAGGGCCGCCAGCGCCGCCCGGATTGACGCCAGACGCGCGCCGCGCCCTATGCGACGGGCGCGGGGGCGTGGGCGGCCCTGAGCGCCGCGAGGCGCCTGGCTCGCTTCCGCCGCTTGTGACGGTGGCGCTGGGGCGCGACAAGGATGGTCAATTTCGGCGGCTCGGTCAGGAACGCGCGCGTCTGGTCCTCGATGATCCGGTCGGCCTTCGTCACCCGCGTGCGCAGGTGCCTGAGTTCGAGCAGCGACTGGATAAGGAAGGTCTCGACGATCCGTCCTGCGACCTGGGTGTCCTCGAACACGCCCCACGCGTAGGCGCCGTCGCGCTTCCGTTCACGGCCGATTTCATGCATTAGTGCAAGAAATGGCCGTAAGTCTTTTGGATCAATCCTATATTCAAGCGTCAACAGAATTGGCCCCTGATCGTCCTCGACCCGATGCGCGAACATCGGCGCACGCCAGTGCATGGACGGCGTGAGGTCGAGCCCGGCGGCCGTTTGCAGTCTCCACCGCGCGGTCAGCGCCATCGCGACGGCCGCGCCCGCGGCGGCCAGATAGAGGGCGTTGGGAACGCCGTGGAGGCTCGCGACCTTGCCCCACACCGCGCTTCCAACCGTCATCGCGCCGAAATACGCGGTGAGGAAAATCGCCAGCCCCCGCCCGCGCACCCATTCCGGCAGCGCCACCTGCGCCGAGACGAACAGCGTCGTCATCATCGTGATCCAGGACGCGCCGGCGATCAGGCTGGCGAGGGCGGCGACCACGGGCTCGCGCGCCTCCGCGTAGAGCCCAAGCGCGAGGATCGTGCCCAGAGTGCCGACCGTCCCCAGGCGGTCGGGGCCGAGGAGCGCCTTGAGGCGGTTGAGCGCGAAGGACCCGACGATCGAACCCAGGCCGATCATCCCGAGCAGCACGCCATAGACTTCCGGGCCGTTGTGCATCTGGGTGCGCGCGACCAGCGGCAGAAGCGCCCAATAGGCGCTGGCGAAGGGGAAGAAGGCGACCGCGCGGATGAGCGTCGAATCGAGGGCGCGATTGTTTCTGGCGTAGCGCAGGCCGGTGCGCATCGCGCTCACCACCCGTTCGGCGGGCAGGGATTCCCGCGCCCGGCGCGGCGCCCGCCACCACATGAGCGCGGCGAGGACGGCGAGATTGCCGGCGCAGAAGCACCAGAACGGCACGGCGATGCCGAACGCCGCGATCGCCAGCCCGCCAAGCGCCGGGCCGACCGCGCGGCTCACGTTGTAGCTTGCGTTGTTGATCGCGATAGCGCCGTCGAGGTCCTGCCTCTTGACCAGCATCGGCGTGATGACCAGCCAGGCGGGCGCCGCGAGCGCCCCGGTCCCCCCGAGGCAGAAGGCCGTCGCCAGCAGCACCGCTGGCGTCGCCCAATGCATCGCGACCACCACCGTGAAGACGATCGACACCGCTGTCACAGCAAGCTGCGCGCCGATCAGAAGCCGGCGCGCGTCGAAGATATCGGTCAGGACGCCGGCCGGCAGGGTCAGGAGAAACATCGGCAGCGTGGTGGCGATCTGGACCGCCGAGACCATCATCGGATCGGGATTGAGGCTGGTCATCAGCCAGTTCGACGAGGTGTCGAACAATGCGAACCCGATGTTCGAGGCCGAGTTCGCGATCAGGATGACGGTGAACGCCAGATTGCCGAAAACCCCCCACCGCCAAGCTGTGCCGGTGGGCGCGTCCGGGCTGACGCTGGACTCGCTGGACAAGAAAACTCCATCGCAAGCGCGGGAACTGGAAGGCCCCGTGTATCCTCCGCGGCGCTCAAATGGCGAACAAGATTGGAAGTTTCAAGGCGGCCCGCCATTTCCCGGGAAGCCGCGCCGGAAGCCGCGCCCAACCCGCGACGCCGGCAAAACGCCGATTCAATCGGAGCGCGTTTTGCTCTAAGCAAGTTTGATCGGACTGGCCAACGATTGCCGGTCGTGATTGGGCTCTGTGGTTTGATTCGGAGGACGGGGCATGGCGGCAAATCTCCAGTGACGGCGACGGAGGAACAACAAGGGGCGCTCAAGGCTCTCGCTGGGATTACGCCTTTCCCCCCTGGCCCCTGGCAGGCGACCGTTGTTCGCCTCATGGAAAATCGGTTGGCGACCCTTTCAATGCTTTCTTCGGTCATGACGCTCCGCGTCGGGCGAGCCGTGCTGCCAAGGATGGCGGCTTGAGGATGGCGCCGCGCGCGGAACAGGAGCCCCGGCCATGGGCGACGCCGATGCTCGGCGCCTTCGCCCATCCGGCGTTCGCGATCGTCTGGACGGCGAGCACCTGCGCGATGATCGGCATCGCGATGTACGACACCGCGTCGGGCTGGCTGATGACGACCTTCAACCTCGACCCGTTTGGCGTCTCGCTGGTGCGCACCGCGACGACGCTGCCGATTTTCCTGTTCACGCTTCCCGCGGGCGCCATCGCCGACATTGTCGATCCGCGCCGGATGATCATCGCCGTCTCCTACGCGATCGCCGCGCTGATGGCGATCTTCGCCGCCGCGGTGGCGCTCAATTTCGCGTCGCCCCTCGTCTTGCTGCTGACGACATTCGCCCTCAGCGCGGCCTGGTCGCTCAATATTCCGGCATGGCTGTCGATCGTGCCGCAACTTGTGCCGAAACCCCTGATCCCGGGGGCGATCGCCGCTCACAGCGTCGCCTACAATCTCAGCCGGATAATCGGCCCCGCGTTCGGCGGCCTGATCATCGCGGGCTACGGAGCCGCCGCGCCGCTGTGGATTTTCACCGCCGCCAATCTGGCGGTGATCGCGGCGCTCACCTGGTGGAGCGCGCCTGCGAGGCAGGCGACGTCGCTGCCCGCCGAGCGGCTCAGCAGCGCGCTGCGCACCGGCCTGCGCCACGCCGCCAACAACCGTCTGCTCTGGGCCACCCTGGCGCGGGCGATCGCGATCTATCCGTTCTCCGCCGCCTACTGGGGCCTCCTGCCCTCTGATCGCCCGGCGAACCGGCCAGGGCGCCGAACATTACGGTCTCCTGCTCAGCGCGATCAGCGCCGGAGCGATCCTCGGATCGCTCGGTCACGGAAAGTTGCGCCACAGGTTCGGCGCCTGACCGGCTGATCGCCGCGGGAACCATCCTGACCGCGATCGCGCTCGCGCTGTTCGCCTTTGCCGACGAGATTGTCATCGCCCTCGGCGCCGGCCTGCTGGCCGGCGTCGCGTGGGTCGGCATCCTGACCTGCCTCTACACCTCCGCCCAGAACGTTTTGCCCGATTGGGTGCGCGGCCGGGGCCTGGCGGTGTTCCTGGCCGTGATCTTCGGGACCATGACCCTGTCCAGCGCGGCCTGGGGCGAAATCGCCGTGGCGATCGGACTTCGGGGGGCGCTCCTCGCCGCCGCGGCGGGCGCGATCGTGGCGATCCCCCTCACCTGGCGCTGGAAGCTCGATCAGGGGGCGTCGCTCGACCTTTCGCCGTCCCAGCACTGGAGCCTGCCGGAGACCCATCAGGAGATCGACCACCGTCGCGGGCCGGTCCTGGTAAAGATCGAATATCGGATCGACCCGAAGGACCGCGCCGCCTTCCTGCGCGCGCTCGACGAACTCGGGTTCGAGCGCCGCCGCGACGGGGCGTTCGCCTGGGGGATCTTCGAGGACGCGAGCGATCTCGGCCGCTACGAGGAAGCCTACCTCATCGAATCCTGGCTCGAACTCATGCATTTGCGCGAGCGGGTCACCAACGCCGACCGGGTGCTCGAGGAAAAGATCGGAGAGATGCTGCTCGCGCCCCCGCGCCTCGAATTTCTGATCGCCGCCGAACGGGGCGACGAGGCCGTGCTGAGGCGCGTCGAACCGGCCGGAGCGTGAGGCGATGCAAATTCTTGTCGTCTTCGCGCATCCCCTGGAGACGAGTTTCGTCTCCGCGCTGCACGCCCGTGTCGTCGAGACCTTGCGGAAAGGCGGACATGCCGTCGACGACCTCGACCTCCATGCGGAGAAGTTCGATCCCGTCATGTCGCGCGAGCAGATGCGCGCCTATGTCGACACGAAAGCGAATACCCGCGAGGTCGAGACCTACGTTCAGCGCCTCAGGCGCGCCGAGGCGCTGGCGCTGGTCTTTCCGGTCTGGTTCGACGGCCTGCCGGCGATCATGCAGGGATATTTCCAGCGGGTGTTTCTGCCAGGCGTCGCCGTCGTCATCGACGAGGCCGGGCTCTTCCATCCCAACCTTCGCCACATCAGGCGCATGGCGGCGGTCGCGGCCTATGGCGAGGGCCGGCGCGACGTCGCCGTCAAGGGCGACCCGCCGCGGCGCTTCGTGCGCGACAACATCGGCGCTCTGATCGACCCCAAGGGCCGGTTCGAATATCTCGCGCATTACGACATGAACTTCACCGCCGCGGCCCGGCGCGCCGCGTTCATCAAGCGCGTGACCCGCGCCTTCGAGGCCTGGTGAAGCGCCCTTGCAGCAGTTGTAGCCGCGCTCGCTGAGCGCGGCCGGCGCGGTCAGCGACCGCGCCTACAGGCAGGTCGACGCTAAAAGCTGTATTTGAACCCGGCGAACGGTCCGTACATCCACCCCTGATAGCGGAAGTCGCGTAGAGGTCCGCTGATCTGGCGCTCGTAGGTATAGAGGGCGCGATAGCCGAGCGTGGTCGAGATCGAAGACGTCCAATTGTAACCGACCGAGCCCAGCACCTGGCCGGTCGCGCTGTTGTCGAGCCCGCCCATGTCCGCCAGGAAGTTGACGAACCATTTGTCGTTGATCGCGTAATGGGCGACGAGCCCGGCGACCGGGTCCGCCCAATTCTTGGTCAGCGCGAAATGGGGCGAGAAGCCCGTGACCGGGAACGACAAGTCGAGCGCCGTGCGCATGTAGAAGTACCGGGCCCCAATCGTCCCATAGAGCTCGAGGTTCGGCGGTCCGACCGGAATCCTCACCCCCCCGAAGGCGGTCACGATCGCCTGGGTCAGCGTGAGGGTGGCGTGGTCGCCAAAGAGCGCGCTCGTCGGGTCGCGGAAATTCGTCCCTCCCCCGATCCGCGACAGGAGGACGTCGAGACCGGCGATAAACGTATCGTTGCGGGCGACGAAGGCGGTCATCAGCCCGCCCTGGAAATGCTCAAGCAACTTGAGGAAATTGATGAAGAACGGCGAGCTTGGAAATGGCCCCACTCCGGCTTCGCCGGAAAGATCAGTGCCCCAGCCATAGCCCGTGATCTCGAAACGCCAGCTGGACGGCAATGCAGGGGCCACCAACTCCGGCGCCGGCTTTTTTGTCGGCAGGTCCGGCGCGGGCAGGTCGGAAGCCGCCGCCGGCGCTCCGCAGAGCCCGGCCAGGACGGCAAGCGCCGCACAGCTTCGCATTTTCCGCGCCCCCGATTCCCGCGACCGGCCGTTCGATCAAAGGCGCAGTGCGAACTGCCGCGGAAGCGCCCGACTTGGCCGCGTCCGACTGCTTAAGATGGAACGGCGCGGCCGGCAATAGCGCGCGCCGTTCCAGGGCTCCGGAGGCTAAGCGGCGCGCCTCGACGAGCGCGCTCGCCTTTCCCGTCAGATCGGCTCGCCGAGGGTTCCGTTCTGGCCCTTGCCGACCTGGGCGAGCATCGACAGGATGAAATCGGGCGCAAGAAAGCGCGCGCAGGCCTTGCCGTCCGCGACCAGCGCGACCATCGCCTTGCCGCCGGCGCTCGCCACGACCGCGCTGTCGCCGGGAGGAAGCTCGCGCGAAATCGGCGGAATGGCGACATAAAGCGCGCGCGCGAACTGGAATTGCTCGGGGGTGAGCTTGATCAGGCGCGACACCGAGCCGATCTTGGCGACGGGAACGCACTGGGGCGCATCCGGGTTGAGCCACTGGGAAAAGACGCCCGCCTCCTGGCCCAAATCCGGCGCGGCCAGGCTGAACTCCGGCGCGGCGAGGTTTTGGGCGCTTTGAGCGTGTATGCCGAACGCGCCGAGACCCGCCAATCCCGCGGCTGCGACGGCCACGAATGCGTTGTTCATGACGTCCTCCTGTTTCCCGCGCACACTCGCGTCCGCTTCGGCGGAGACGACGCCTCCGCCGCCGCGCGTTGAACGATGCGTGGGGCCAAAGTTTGCGGATGCAACGTTGGCGGACGGGATTGGTTCCGCTTCCGCCGGCTTCGGGCTAACGCCAGCCACGTCGGCAGCCCGGCAAAAAAATTGGCGCCGCCCTTTCGGGCGGCGCCAGCCAGAGAGCCTGAGAAAAACCTTACAGGCCGCAGAGAGCGGTGTACCGGCCGTTGAAGTCCTGACTGACCCCGCAGTCGCCGCCGCCTGGCAAGCCGCCCGACATCGCGGCGATAGGCGCCGTGATCGGAGCGGTCAAGACGCCCAGGGGTCCAAGCGGACCGCCATAGCCGGGAGCATAGCCATGGGTTTGAGCGTGATACTCGCTCGTGTAGACGGTCGGCGAGTGCAAATCGCCCGGATTGCCAGCCACTTGCGCAACAGCCGGAGCGGCAAGACCGAAAGCGCAGATCGCGCCCGCCAACAGAATTCCCTTAACCGTATGCTTCATCGGATAACCTCCTATGCCTGTCGCCGCCCGAACGATCGAAATCGCGCGCGGCTCCAGCAGACGGGTCGAAAGACTCAATCCATCGACATCGCGCCGGTTCGCTCATTGAGCTTTCTGCGGCGGGCCTCTCGACGCTGGATAATAATCACTCGCACGTTATCGAGGCGAGAGACCGGCGACACAGGTTCAATTTAAAGGTGATCGAGTGACGCAGTGCTCACATTTTCGTGAGCACCCTCACGGATACGTGAACATACCCGGGTATTTCTTCTCACGATCAACTGATGAGCCCAAGGGTAGATCAATTATACTTCTGACAGACTGGATGGAAAGCGCGGCTGCCTGAAGCGCCCGACGAGGCCGAGCTTTCGCGTCGCGTTAACGCCCAACCGGGATCAGCTTGCCGACAAAAACCGGCGGCCCGGACGGCTTGCCGTCGGGCGATCCGCCCAGCGGCTCGACGGTCACGGCGTAGGTCGCGCCCTCGACCACCGCGGGATCGTAGGCTGAAAGGCTCGCGGCGCGCGGCGACTCGCCGATCACGCCGAGCGAGCGAGGCGCGCCGAGCTTCGTGTCGATGATCCAGAGTTCGTATGCCTTGCCCGGCGGGGCGCGCGCCGCGACCGGACGAACCGTCAGCTCCTGCGTGTCGAGATTGACCGTCACCTCGATGGCCGGCGAAGCCGCGTCCCTCTGCAGGATCGCCACATATTCGCGCGGGACGGACCGCCGCGTCATTTCGCGTCCGACGATGCCGATCGCCAGCACCGCGGCGAGGATCGACGCGGCGATCGCCGATGTGCGCCAGAGCGCGACGCTCCGCCTGAGACCGGCAAAATCCGCGTTCGGCGGCCCTTCCCGCGGCGCGCCGCGAATGCGCGCCTCGATCGCGGGCAGAAGGTCCCGCGACGGCTCGATCTCCGGCGCGGCCTCGGCGAGCGGCGCGAGCCGCGCCTCCCAGGCGCGGATCGCCTCGTCGAGCTCGGGCTCGCGCAGCCGCCGCGCGGCCAGCGCCGCCCGCTCGCCCGGATCGAGCGTGCCGAGCGCATATTCGGCCGCGGCGAAGTCGTCGTCGGGCGAGATCGTCATGACCCGAGGCAGCCCCTGAGCTCAGCGAGGCTGCGATGCAGCCAGGTCTTGATCGTCGGCACGGGGCGCCCGAAGCGCTTGGCGAGCGCCTCGCGGCTCGAGCCGCGATAATAGGCGAGCAACAGAACCGCGCGCTTCTCCTCATCCAGCGCCTGAAGGCACTCGAGCAGCCTCGCGAGCCCCTCGGAGCGTTCGCGAGCGGCGAGCGGGTCGACCTCGTCCGCGGCCGGTTCGAAGCTCGCCGGCTGATCCTCGAGCGATCCGGGACGGACGCGGCGCACTTCGTCGAGCGCCCGGTTGCGGGCGATGGTCGCCATCCAGGCAAGGGCCGAGCCCTTCCTTGGGTCGAAATCGCCGGCCTTTTCCCAGATGCGCACATAGGCCTCCTGAAGCGCGTCGGCGGCCGCGTCGCCTCTCCTCAGGATACGGGCGACAACTCCATAGAGTTTCGCATTTGTCTTTGTGTACAGCGCCGCGAACGCCTCCTCGTCTCGCCCCGCGACGCGGCGCAAGAGATCGGTTAGCTCTTCTCCAGCGCCAGCCGGGGCTCGTCCGCGCGGCGCCCCGCCCCGGATCGTCATTCCGGCATCCTAAAATGGCGCATGGGCGCTGCGCAAACCGACGCGCCCATTGGCCACGCGAAAAGGGCGGACGCGAAAAGCGCCCGCCCGCCGCTTTCCCGGTGAGCAGTAGGAGGAGACACTCAGCTCGGGAGCAGCACCCGGTTGATCACCTGGATCACGCCATTCGACTGCATCACGTTCGGGATCGTCACCTCGGCCTTGTCGCCCTTGGCGTCGATGACCCAGAGATGGCCGGCGCCGCGCTCGAACGTGAGGTCCTCGCCCTGAACGGTCTTCAGCATCGCCTTGCCGCCGCCTTCCTTGATCTTCATGTCAATGTCAGCTTCGGTGAGGCGGCCCGGCACGACATGATAGGTGAGCACCGTGGTCAGCATCTGCTTGTTTTCGGGCTTGAGCAGCGACTGGACCGTGCCCTTCGGCAGACGGGCGAACGCCTCGTTGGTGGGCGCAAAGACGGTGAAGGGTCCGGCGCCTTCCAGGGTGTCGACGAGGCCCGCGGCCTTGACCGCGGCCACCAGCGTCGTGTGATCCTTCGAGTTGACGGCGTTCTCGATGATGTTCTTGGATGGATACATCGGCGCGCCGCCCACCATCTTGGTCATCTCGGCCAAGGCCGGGATGACGAAAGGAGGCGCGGCGAGGCCAAATCCGGCGGCGAGCGCGGTTGCGCAATACAAAATCCTGACGTTCATGGGTCTTCTCCGTCGATCGTTGGAACCGATCGTCGCGTCGTCCGCCTTCGATCGGCGCGAATGGGTTACGGAGCGGCGCCCGCGAGGTTTCAGGGCGAGGTCAAAAAAAGCGCCCAACAAAAATCACAATGGCGCCGCGAAACGCAGGGCCAAACGGCAACGTATTGAACACCGGGGCCTTAACTCCCGCGTCCTGGAGACTTGATATTGACTTCGCTTTCGTCCGCCCTGCCCGCGCGCGCCGACCCGGCGGGCCGCGTCGTCGTCCGGCATTCCGCGCTGGTGCGCGTCTGCCACTGGGTCAATGCGATCTGCTTCGTCGTGCTGCTGATGAGCGGGATGCAGATCTTCAACGCCGACCCGCAGCTCACCTGGGGACAGACGACCAACTTCGACCGCCCCTTCTTCTCGCTCTCCGCGCGCGAGGACAGCGACGGCAATCCGGTCGCCGGCGTGACCACCATCTTCGGACACGCGTTCAACACGACCGGGTTCCTCGGCGCCTCGCCCGGCGACGACGGGGACCTCGAGGAGCGCGGCTTTCCCTCCTGGGCGACGCTGCCCTCGTACCAGGATCTGGCGCTCGGACGGCGCTGGCACTTCTTCTTCGCCTGGATTCTGGTGCTGAACGGGCTCCTCTATTTCGTGAACCTCCTGCTTGGCCGCCACATCCGCGACCTCTGGCCGAGCCTTGCGGACTTGCGGGCGCTGCCGCACACGATCGTCGAGCACCTGCGGCTGCGCTTTCCCTCGGGCGACGAGGCTTTGCGCTATAACGTCTTACAGAAGCTCGCGTACCTCAGCGTCGTGATCGCCTTTCCGATCCTGATCCTCGCCGGGCTCACTATGTCGCCGGCGGTCGACGCGGCTTTCCCCTGGCTTCTCACCCTGTTCCACGGACGGCAGGCGGCGCGCGCCGTTCATTTTCTGCTCGCGGCCTATCTCGTTCTGTTCGTGATCGTGCATCTCGTGATGGTGGTGCTCTCGGGCCCCATCAATAATCTGCGCTCGATGATCACCGGCCGCTACCGCGTCAAGGAGGCCCAGCGATGAGCGGCGAGCTGATCCGCCCATCTGGCCCGCGCTTCACCCGCCGCAGGCTGCTCATCGGGCTTGGCCTCGGCGCCGCCGCCGCGCCGCTTTCGGGCTGCGACTCCGGCTCGCCGACCGCGCTGAGGATCCTGGAAAAGGCGGAAGGCCTGACCAAGGCCGCCCAGCGTGCTTTGCTGGGGCCGGAGACCGCGATGGCGCGGGAATTTTCGCCAGGCGAGATCTCGCCCTGGTTCAAGCCGAACGGCTCGATCGATCCCGACGATCCGGCCTATGTCGCGCTGCGCGACGGCGGCTTCAAGGACTGGAAGCTCGAAATCGGCGGCCTGGTCGAGCGGCCGATGAAGCTCTCGCTCGCCGACTTGCGCGCCCTGCCCTCGCGCTCACAGATCACCCGCCACGATTGCGTCGAGGGCTGGAGCTGCATCGGCCAGTGGAAGGGCGTGCAACTGTCGGAGATCCTCAAGACGGCGGGACTCAAACCCCAGGCGCGCTACATCGCCTTCTTCTGCGCCGACACGCTCGAGCAGACCCTCGACAACACCGGCCGCTATTACGAGACGGTCGGCCTCATCGACGCCTTTCATCCGCAGACCATCCTCGCCTACGAGATGAACTACGCCCCGCTCAAGGTCGAGCATGGCGCGCCCTTGAGGCTGAGGGTCGAGCGCCAGCTCGGCTACAAGATGGCCAAATACATCATGCGCATCGAGGCGATCGACGATTTCGCCAAGATCTCGCGCGGCCGCGGCGGCTTCTGGGAGGACCGCGGCTATGAATGGTACGCGGGCATCTGAGCGGGCGCAGCGCGTCTCTCACTTCGAGTCGATGTCGGGGACGTCGTGCGCGGCGTTTCCGTCCGGGAGACGGATCTCGACCGCGTCGATCCGCCCCGCATAGCGGAACGGCATCCGGTCGGCGTAATCCTCGAGGATGGGCGTGCCGCGGTCCTCGCCGACGTCGAGCGTCTCATCGACCGAATAGATGAACGGAACCGTGTGGCCGATGGAGGCGCTGGCGACTTCGGCGCCGTCAACCTTGAGCACGTAGGCGCCGCCCTTGCCGAATTCGCCCTTCTTTCCATCGTAGACAAACTCGACGCTCACCACATGGTCGCCGGGCGCAAGCCGGTTCGGGCCGCCAATGCGGATGCCGTCGCCCGGCTGCTGGGTGTTCTTGTAGGCCCAGACCGGCTTGCCATCGAGGATCGCAAGACCCCAGCCGGCGAACCGTCCGCCCTGGGTGACGATCACGCCGTCCGCGCCCTGTTCAGGCACGTTGAGTTTGGCCGTGATTGTGTAGGACGTGTTCTTCACCGTCGGCGCGGTTCCTTCAGGGATCCGAACCGTGCCCTGACGATAGGTGAAATGCGTGCGCCCGCGGGTCAGACTCGGCCGCTGGAAGACCGCCTGGACAGTCGCTTGCGGGCTGAAGTTGAGCGGCAGAGCGTTGTTGCGGCCTGCTTCCGCCCACCAGAGCTCCTCCATCTGCTTGAGCTTGTCGGGCATGGCCTTGGCGAGGTCATTGCCTTGTGAGAAATCCTTCCTGAGATCATAAAGCTCCCAGTTGAAGCTCTCGGGCGTGAGGCCCTTCGGCTCCGGCTCCCAGGCGAAGACGAGCGGCGTGGTCGAGGCCATCCAGCCGTCGTGATAAATGCCGCGATTGCCGAACATCTCGAACAATTGCGTCGCCCGACGCGTCGGCGCCTTCGCATCGTCCCAGGTATAGGCCATCGAGATCCCATCGATCGGCATTTGTTTCGCGCCATTGATCATGTCGGGCGCCTGCACGCCGGCCGCCTCGAGAATCGTCGGCATGATGTCGGTCACGTAGTGAAACTGCTCCCGCAAGGCCCCGACGTCCTTGATGCGCTTGGGCCAGCTCATGACCATGCCGTTGCGGGTGCCGCCGAAATGACTGGCGTAGCGCTTGGTCCACTGGAACGGGGTATCGAACGCCCACGACCACGGCACCGGCATATGATTGTAGTGCAGCGGGCCGCCCAGTTCGTCCTTGATTGAGTAAAGGTAGTCGAAACTCTCTTTCGCGCCGTTGCCGATGACGGCGACCTCGTTGGCGGTGCCCTGCAGCGTGCCCTCGGCGCTGCCGCCGTTGTCGCCCTCGATGAAGACAATGAGCGTGTTGTCGGAGAGACCCTCGCGTTCGACGGCTTCGATCACCCGGCCAATGTTGTGATCGTCATAAGCAAGAAACGCGGCGTAGATCTCCGCCATGCGCGCATAGAGCTCCTTCTGCCTAGCATCGAGCGAGTCCCAGGCGGGCATGTTGGCCGGACGCGGCGTCAGGATCGCGTCCTGCGGAATGACGCCGAGCTTCTTCTGGCGCGCGAAGGTTTCCTCGCGCAGCCTGTCCCAGCCCTGATCAAACTGGCCCTTGAACTTCGCGATCCAGTCCTTCGGCACGTGATGCGGAGCGTGGGTCGCGCCGGGAGCATAGTAGGCGAAAAACGGCTTGTTCGGCGCCAATGCATGCTGCTGCTCGATCCAGTGGATCGCCTGATCCGCGAGATCGGAATCGAGGTGGTAGTTCGCCTTCGCCTCTCCGGCGAGCTTCTCCTTGGGCTCGATCGGGCTCGTGTTCTCGAACAAGGTCGGATCCCACTGGTTCACGTCGCCGCCGATGAAGCCGTAAAAATAGTCGAAGCCCAGTCCGGTCGGCCACAGGTCAAACGGGCCGATGGCGCTGCTCTGCCAAGAGGGCACATTGTGGTTCTTGCCGAACCAGGCGGTGCTGTAGCCGTTACCGCGCAGGATTTCGGCGACCGTGCCGGCGCTTTTCGGCATCAGCGAGTTGTAGCCGGGATAGCCGAGGCTGCGCTCCATGATGATGCCGGTGTGCACGTTGTGCTGGTCGCGCCCAGTGATCAGCGCGGCGCGGGTCGGCGAGCAAAGGGCGGTCGTGTTGAACGCATTGTACTTGAGACCCTTCGCGGCCAGCGCGTCGAGGGTCGGCGTCGGGACCGGGCCGCCAAAGGCGCTCGACGCGCCAAAGCCGACATCGTCGGTGAGGATCAGGAGCACATTGGGCGCGCCCTCGGGCGCGGACACCGGCTGGGGAAAATCGGGCTTGGAATCCTCGGTCGTCCGCCCGATGACTCCCCTGAACTCCGGATCCGGATAGGGCAGCACGGAGCCCTGCGGCGGACCTGCGGCGCCTTTCCTGCCTTCGGCCTCGGCGACGGCCGGCTTGGACGCGAGCCCCGATCCTCCGATGACGCCGGCAAGGGCCGCCTTGGCGGTTGAGACAAAGAGCTTGCGCCGGTCCATTCTGTGCCTTCCAGCCTCCCCGCGAGCGACCGGCTTCATGCGCGCCGCGTCGATCCCGCGATCACTTTGCGCCATTCAACTCGTCAATGCGAATCCGGGCAAGGAAGACTCGCCGCCCGGATATTTTGCCAATACGCAGGCGGCGAGCTGATCGGCGCGCGCTTGCGCTGCGAGGCGAACACGTCAAATGGGAAAGGGTGACGAGGGCGCTTTCAAAACGCAGCGTCGCAAGCCTCGCCTGGAGCCCGTCTCGTGACCCCGACCCTCACCCATATCGCCGACTTTCTGGTCGAGGTCGGCCAGCCGATCGCGATCGGCGAGACCGGACAGGGCCTGAGGCGGGTGGTGCCGATCACCGGGGGGACGATCGAGGGTCCGAGGCTGCGGGGGACGATTCTCGACGCGGGGGCGGATTCGCAGATCATAGCCAAGGACGGCTTCACCCGCCTTGAGGCCCGCTATGTGCTCAAGCTCGACGACGGCGCGCTCGTCTATGTCGAGAACACCGGCGTCCGCTTCGGCTCTCCGGAAGTCATGGCGCGGATCACCCGCGGCGAGCCGGTCGATCCGGCGCAGGTCTACTTCCGCTCGACGCCGCGCTTCGAGACCGCGGCGCCCGCCTGGCGATGGCTGACGCGGCCCCTGTTCATCGCCTCGGGCGCCCGCCATCCGGACCGGGTCGCCCTTTCGGTGTTCGAGGTCGGCTAGCAAGTTTGATCGGACTGGCCAACGATTGCCGGTCGTGATTCCGTTCTCTGGGTTGATTCGGAGGACGGGGCATGGCGGGCAAATCTCCAGTGACGGCGACGGAGGAACAACAAGGGGCGCTCAAGGCTCTCGCCGGCGGCGCGGATCGGGCCGAGGCGGACCGGGCGCGGGCGATCCTGTTGACGCTGGCCGGCTGGACCAGCGCCCAAATCGCCGAAGCTTTTGGGGTTCGTGAGGATACGGTGCGGCTCTGGCGCAGCGATTTTGCCGGCGGCGGGGTCGAGGCTCTCAAGGCGCGCGTCGCGCCAGGTCCGGAGCCGCTCAAGGCGCAGGCCGCGCTTCGGGTGGCCGAGCCGCTGTTATCGGCGCCGGTCGCCGATCGGCCCAATTGGACCCTGGCGCGCCTGGCCGAGGAGATCGCCAGCCGCGAAGGCGTGACGATCTCAAGATCGCAGCTCTCGAAGGTTCTGCGCCAAAAAGGGGGTTCCGCTTCCGCCGCCCGCGCCACACCCTGAAAGGGCGTCAGGACAAAGACGCCGTCGATCGCATCGGCCTGCGGCTCAAACTGCGCAAGGCGCAAGCCGAGGCCGGCGACATCGTCCTTCTGTTCGCCGACGAAAGCGAAGCTCTCACGCATCCCTACCTTGCCCGCGCCTGGGCCAGGCGCGGCGCCGACCTGCGTGTGCCGGCGCCGGGGCAAGCCAAGAAGGTTGCGATGATGGGCTCGCTCGACTACGCAAGGCGCAAGCTCGTCGTCACCACCTCGCCCACCAAGCGCAGCGCCGACTTCATCGAGCATCTGCGGCTCCTTGACCATCTCTACGGCCCGAAGCCCGGCGCGCCCTTCAAGCCGGTCGTTCTCGTGCTCGACAACGGCCCGATCCATGTCAGCAAAGCGGCGCATGCCGCGCTCGCCGAACGCGCCCATTGGCTCGCCGTCGAGTGGCTGCCCAAATACGCCCCGGAACTCAACGACATCGAGATCGTTTGGGGCGATCTGAAAGCCCGCCATCTCGCTCACCAGACCTTCACCGATCCAGACGTCCTCGACCAGGCTATCCACTGCGCCGTCGCAGCCCTAAACTCGCAGCGCAGCCGCATTCCGTTGGCCAACCAACGAATCTCTGCTTAGGCGTGGCCCGGCGGCTCAGTTCGCCCCTCTCCGCCGCCCCGATCACTCGCTCGCGCAAATCTCGCGAATACGACTTTGCCATTTCCCGTTCGTCGCCCCGTGGCTTCACGCGGCCCTTCCAGCGAGTCCGCCCATTGCTAGGGAAGGCGCCAGGTCGCGAGCAACCAGCAAATCCAGATCGCCGGCGCGAAAAAAGCGCCGAAGGGCTGCCTTGCCTCCGGATCGAACCCGGCGCCCGAAAAGCGGACATAAAGCACCGCGCCGAGCGCCGAGAGCGCGCCAATGTTGACGGCGATCGGCAAATCGGCCCAGCCCAGCCACGCGCCGGCGACCGCGGCGAGCTTGACGTCGCCGAAGCCCATTCCCGCTCTTCCCCGCACCGTTCGGTAGCCCGCGCGAAAGGCCAAAAACAGGGCGAACATGACGCCCGAGCGAACGAGCGCCTGGAGGATCGCGGCAGCCGGCGCCGCCTCCGTCCCGAGGCCGGCCGCGACGAGACCTGCGGCGAAGGCGAGCCCATTCAATTCGTCGGGGATGATCATCCGCCGGTGATCGTTGACCGCGATCGCCAGCATCAATCCGGCAAGAACGGCGCCGGCGGCGCCCCGCCACCCCGGCGCCGCAGCGACGCTGGCCAGAACCGCGCCCGCGCCGACAGCGCCGATGAAGAAAGCCTCAACCGCTCCCGAGCGCGCCAAACGATGACCAAGGCTCCCCGGCGGCTCGGGTGTCACTGCGGTCGGGAGAGGACATTGAGCATGGAAGGCAGGGTCAGCGCCGGGGCTCTTCCACTGCGCATCTTGGAGCGAAGCTCCTCGGCGACCATCGCCGCGTCCGCGCCGTTGCGAATGATCTGCGGGCGAATGAACATGATGAGCTCGGTGCGAACGTCGTTGTTGCCCGTCGTCCCGAAAGCCGCGCCGACATACGGCAGTTGATTGAGAATCGGTATGCCCGACCGCGATTTTGTCAGATTGTCCTGGATCATGCCTGCGAGCAGCACCGTTTGCCCGGAGATGACGGAGATCGTGCTCTTCACCTCGCGCGTCGAAATCGTGGGGGTGAGACTGGGACCGGTCGGCTCGCTGACCAGCTGGTCGATGTCGAGCATAACCGACCCGTTGTAGTTCACGTGCGGCTGGACGTGAAGGATGACGCCAGTGTTTTTGTAGTCGATCGTGTTGACGAGGGCGTTGTTGGCGCTGAGCACGGCCGCGCTTCCGGTCGACACCGGAACCTGATCGCCCACCTCGAGCGATGCATCGCCATTGTCGACGACCACGAGTGAGGGATTGGAAAGGATCTTGACGTCGGTTATCGCCGAAAGCGCGTTGATCACGACGCGCGGGGCCGCCGCGTTGCCAGCGATGATATTGAACCCACCCGACAAGCCGGTCCCGGTGGTCGTGGAGCCGTTGTTCGAGGCGACGTTGTTGATGATGCTCGGTATCGTGCCGGACACCGTATTGGAAACCGCGCCGCCGGCGAGGAAAAACTGCACCCCGTAGTTCAGCGCATTGTTCAGCGTGACCTCAGCGATGGTGACGTCGATTGCGACCTGCAATTTCGGCCGGTCGAGCTGAATGAGCGTCCGTTCGATGAGCTTGTATTCGTCGGGCCTCGAATAGATGAGCACCGAGTTGTTGAGGACATCGGCGGTGATCCGGACATTCGGCAGCTGCGGTCCGCCCGACCCGCCTTGACCCAGCGCGCCGAGTTCGGAGTTGAGCGTCGCGACCGGAACCCCGCCGAATTGCTGGGCGCCGCCGGTTCGCGCGGCCGCGCCTCCAGCTTGCTGAGCGGAACTACTGGTATTGCCGGCGGCATTGCCGAGACCGCCGCCGAGACTGCTGTTGGACGCCGGGACCCCTCCCGTCAGCCTCTCAGCCGCCGTCATCGCCTTGACGCCAGACGAGGGAGCGATCTCGTTGGTCGCCGATTCCGCCGAGACCGCGCCTCCATTGGTGACGAAGACCTGCTGCAGCAACTGGGCGATGACCTTGGCGTCGCCGTAGCGCACCTTGTAGACCTTGACGCTCGCGCTCGACGTAGAAGGTTCATCGAGCCTCGAGATCCAGCGCGCGGCGGTGCGGAGCAGTTCAGGCTTCGTGGCGACGACCAGAATGGAGTTCAGCCGCGAGACCGGTTGGAGCTTCACGAGCCCGTGGCCTAGTCCCGAATCGCCCGAGTCCATGATCTTCTCAAGTTCGCTGACGATCGGCTCGGGCGTGCTGTTTTGCACTGGATACATGCCGACGGACTGCCCCTTGAGCCAGTCGACGTCGAAGCTGCGAACCGTCTCAACGGCCGATTGGCGCTCGCTTCCGGTCCCCACCACGATCAGGAGCTTGCCGCTCGGATCCGTACGAATGGCGCCGGGTCGGGTCGCGAAGCCTTCGAGCAGTTTCGTCAGCGTCGTTCCGGAGACGTATTGCAGCGGGATCACGGTCAGGCCAAATCCGGGCTGCGTGCTGCCGGATCCCGTGGCCTCGTCGACCATTCCCACGCCGCCCTCATTGGCGGGCGCGATGCGGTAACCGGACACGTTCCGGACCATGACCAGATTGTTGGCGGCCAGCGCGTTTTCGAGGACAAAGAGCATGTCCTTCTTGTCGATCGGCCGGCCGGAGGAGAGGCTGATCGTGCCCTGGGCGCGAGGATCGATCACATAGCCAACCCCGAGGATATCGCCGAGGATCGACTTCGCCACCTGCGATATCGGGGCGTTTTCAAAGTTCAGGGTGTAGCCCCCGCCCCCCGTCGGCTCCACCTCCCCCGACCCCGCAGGTTGCGGCGCGGCGAGCGGAGGCGCTGACGACCCGAAAAATGAGAACGCCTTGGGCGGAGAAGCCCCGCCCGTATCGACCGTGCCCGTGGCCTGCGGATACCGCGGCCGCAGATCGGCGGCGCGCATGATGTCGGCGGCGTTCTGGGGCTCGTCCTTCGACTGGTCGAGATAGGTCGTGTTGCAAGCCCCTGCGAGGAGCAGGCCCCCGACCGCCGGAGCGCCGAGGAAGACGAGACGAAAGGCGCCCAAGTGGCGGACCCTCGAACCTCCAGCCAACAGCGCCCCCTTGCGATGCGCAAAAAATTCATTGATACGAGTTGGCTTAAAAAAGCCCAATCCGAGAGGAAAGTAAAGACGGGGGTCTTGGCAAAGTGGCGCGAGAACCACCACCAATATGTTAAACAGATATATTTATCAATGATTGGCCGGTGGTTACTCGCTTGGCATCAGTGGACTTGCCCGGGCGTCATCCGCCAGCCCGGCGGTAGCGGCTTGCAGCGATCGGCGGCGCTCTTTTGGGTCTACTTCGGCGGCGCCGATAATGTCGGAGGGCGGGCGTCGCCAAAAACCGCTCTCGCCAGGGACTCTTGGCAACGAGGCATAAAGGTATAGGCAAATGACCAGCTCGAAACGCCACAGTCGCGCCACAATACAGCCGTTATCGTCATGGGGAAAATTGATCAGGGCAGGCGAAGCGACGTTCATCAATCGTCTTTGGGGGACGGTGGGACGTTGGAAAATTTGGCAGACTTCTCAGGTGTTTCACAAAGCGACTGACCATCTATACCGCGTTCAACTCGGCGCGTTTCTCTCCCGGCGATCCAAGTGTCTCGAGGTTGTAGCGGGATCACGATGAATATTGTGAGAAACAACACCAACAGCGCTGATTCTTCTGCGCAGCCAATTGCTGGCTTCGTAAGGCACTTGAACGACAACCTCTTTCGTGACGCCGACGTCAAAATCTCCGAGTTGGACTGGAACGTCGGCCGCCCCTCAATTCGGTCGATCTGGGAATCCTGCGATCTTTCAGCCAGCGAGTTCGCGGACGAACTCGCCGCGTATTATCGGCGCCCGCGGACGACATTGCCGGAACTCCTGGCGGTTCCTTCGCTTGTCGAGCGATTTACCAGGAGATTCCTGCGTGAAACGGTGATCTTTCCCTATGACGCCGGCGGCGGACGCTTCGGCCTCGCAGTCGCCGATCCGACCGATGTCGCGGCGCAAAGAGGGGCCGAAATCGTGCTCGGCGGCCCGGTCGCCGTCTCGATCGCCTCTTTCGAGGACATTGCCGCGGCGCTCATCGAGCGCCTGGGGTCAGATGAGGAGGGACTGCCGGCGTCATCCCCGGTTCTGGCTTCCGGGGCGGTCGAGGAGAGCGTCGACAGCCTGCGCGACCTCGCCAGCGGCGCGCCGGTCGTGCGCGCGGTCAATGACCTTCTGGACAAGGCGATCGAGCTTCGGGCAAGCGACATCCATATCGAACCGATGCGCAACGGACTGACGGTGCGCATGCGGGTGGACGGACTGCTGAGGCCGGTGCCGGCGCCGGCGCACGCATTGCCGCAGGCGTTGATTTCCCGCATCAAGATCCTGGCGGGCCTCAACATTGCGGAGAGACGCCTGCCCCAGGACGGCGCGGCCCGGCTCGAGGCCGCCGGCCTCAATCTGGACGCCCGCGTCGCCGTCATGCCGACGCAGCACGGCGAGACCGCCGTCATTCGCCTCTTGCCGCGGGATCGAGGCCTTCTCGATATCGCCAAGCTCGGTTTGCGCGCCAATGATGAGCGCAGGCTCCGGCGGCTCATCGATTTGCCGCACGGCATGATCATCATCACCGGTCCGACGGGAAGCGGCAAGACGACGACGCTCGCGACGATGCTCTCGGCGCTCAATACACCCTCGCGCAAGATCCTCACCATCGAGGACCCCGTCGAATACGAGATCGCCGGCATCAATCAGTCCCAGGTCAAACCGGCAATCGGCCTCACCTTCGCTTCAGCCTTGCGCGCCTTCGTTCGGCAGGACCCGGACGTGATCATGGTCGGCGAAATCCGGGACGCGGAGACGGCGAACATTGCTATCCATGCGGCCTTGACCGGGCATCTCGTTTTGACGACGCTACACACGGAGACCGCAATCGCGGCGGCGCCGCGCCTGCTCGATCTCGGCGTCGAGGGATTCCTGCTCAAGTCGACGCTCCGGGGCGTCATTGGGCAGCGGCTGGTCCGCATCCTGTGCGACCGGTGCAAGTCGCGCAAGGAAATCTCCGCAGCGGATTTCAACGCTGATCCGCGCTATGAAGCCTGTGGGCTTTCGGTGGGAGAGACGGTGTTTGAGCCGAAGGGCTGCGAGCGGTGCGCGGGCGCCGGCTATCGCGGCCGTGTCGGGGTGTTCGAGGCATTGGAAGTCGACGGCGAGGTGCGCAGTTGTATCGGCCAGCAGATCGACGCCATGGCTCTGGATCAAGCCGCGCGGCACGCGGGGTTGACCACGATGATGGACGATGCGATCGCCAAGTGCCGCGAAGGCGTGACCACAGTGGCGGAGGCCCTCAGAGTGACGATGGCGCGGTGAACAAATGGCAACCTTTCAATATCGCGCCCTGACGCAGGTCGGCGAAGTCGTCACTGGCTCGCTCGACGCGACCTCTCTCGCGGAGGTCAACCGTCGGGTCGAATATCTGGGCCTGATTCCGATCGAGGCGGCGACGGCGCGGAACGAGGCCAAGTTCGCAAGCAGCGCCCTGGCGTCGCTGCGGCTGACCGGACCGCGCGCGGAAGACGTCACCATTTTCACCGCCGACCTGGCCTTGCTGTTGCACACCGGCGCTCGCATCAACGACGCGCTCGAACTCCTCGCCACCGACGCCGAGATGAGCCGCATGCGGCCAACCGCTGCGGCGCTCACAAGCTCCATTCTGTCCGGAGACAGTTTCGGCGAGGCGATCTCCAAGCACCCCAGGATTTTCCCGCCGATCTACGTGGCGCTCATCCGCATCGGCGAAACCTCGGGGGCGTTGGTGACGGTCCTCGAAGCGCTGGCGGCGGAGCGTCAGCGCGCCGAAGCGCTGGCGCGGCGGATAAGCGACGCGCTGCGCTATCCCGCGTTCCTCCTGCTCGCGGCGGGCGCGGTTCTGCTGTTTTTCCTCAACTTCGTCCTTCCCCAGTTTGGAAACATATTTCGCGACTTCAACGCCAAGCTCGATCCTGTGCTAGCCACATTTCTCCGGTTATCGGATTTCATGCGCGCGAACGGACAAACGATCGCGGCGGTAGCGCTTGTCAGCCTGTTGGCCGGCTGGTTCATTCTGCGGCGCCGCTCCACGCGACGAACGGTCATTCGCGCGCTTGCGCGCCTGCCGGTCGTGCGGCCGATCATGGACTACCATCGCACGGGCCTCTTCTGCCGGAACCTGAGCCTTTTGCTGTCCAGCGGCGTCCTGCTGACTACGGCGCTGCGCATTCTGATCGACACCATGGAGTCGACCGGGACCTCTGCGCAGTGGTCGCATATCGTCGACAAGGTGCGTCATGGGGGAAAGCTTTCGGATGCGCTTTTGGAAACGCGGGCTCTCCCGCCGATGGCGGTGAGAACGCTCCGCCTGGGAGAAGACTCCGGACAGCTTGCGATGCTCGCCGGACGCATCGCCGACTTCTATGAGGCGAAACTTCAACGGAGCCTTGATCGCGCCATCGGGGTCGTTGGCCCGCTCGCCATTATCATAATCAGCCTGATCGTCGGGGGGTTGATCGTGTCGGTGATGACGGCGCTGCTGTCTGTCTATCAGGTCGTCGACTAGGAGATTGGCAAATGAGGAAGATTGCTCACTGGCGGGAGCGGCTCGCGCGCCCGGGCGACCGGGCGAAGGTCGATCATCGGGAAGGCGGCTTCACGCTGGTCGAAATGCTGGTTGTGATCGCCATTATCGGCTTGGTCGTGGGGCTGGTCGGTCCTCGCGTGCTGAACTATCTCAGCGAGTCGAAAGTGAAGGCGGCGAAGATCCAGATTGAAAGCTTTTCGGCCGCGCTCGACCTCTACTACCTCGACAACGGCGCTTATCCGGACGGCAATGAAGGCTTGACGGCGCTGGTCGAGCGTCCGCCGTCGGCGCAGGCCTGGAACGGGCCCTACCTCAAGACCGGCTCGGTGCCGGTGGATCCGTGGGGTCATCCCTATCTTTACAAAACTCCCGGCGACCATGCGCCCTACGAGATCGATTCCTACGGCGCCGGCGGCGCCGGCGATTCCCAAAGCCTGATCAGGAGCGCGTCGCGATAATGCCGCAAACTGACGCGGAGGCCGGCTTTACCCTGATCGAAGTCGTCTGCGTGCTGGCGATCATCGGTCTTTTGGCGGCGCTCGTTTTGCCCGCCATTCCGCGCGGCACGTCGCAGGAGCGGCTCGCCGGTTACGCCGTCGAGGTCGCGGCCCTCCTCAAGGGTGACCGCAACGCCGCCATGCGCAGTCACGCGCAAGTGGCGACATCGCTCGACGCCGGGCGCCGAATTGTTATTTCGGGAGCGACGGCGTCCGTCGTCGAGATTCCCGCCGACGTGACGTTCGAGGCGCTCCTTGCGCAGCGCTGTGGCGACAGGCTTGTCGGCGCGACGATCGATTTCTTTCCGAGCGGCGAGTCGTGCGGAGGCGTCATCGCCATCGCTCGACAAGGCGTCGGGTATCAAATTCGGGTCAACTGGCTGACTGGAGGCGTCGAAATTGTGCCGACCGGCAAGTCCTGACGAACGAGCCGCGGGCTTCACCCTGATCGAGGCGCTGGCGGCGCTCGCGGTGATGGGCGCCGGCCTGGCAGCGATTGGGGCCTTGGCCAGCACGAGCATGCGCGCCGACCTCTATACCGGGCGACATCTCGCGGCGATCGAAACGGCCCGCAAGGTCATGGCCGGCATGCCGTCCCGCGCGACGCTTCCCGTCGGGCGCCTCGCGGGCGTACTCGACGCGCACGATTGGCGCATCGATTCAACCCTCGTGGGCGCGCCCGCGGTGGTTGGCGATACGCTCTGGATTCCGCAACGCATCGAGGTGTCGATACGATCCCCATCGGGCGCGATCGTGAAGGTCGACACGATCCGTCTGCGGCGGCAGGCGGCAAAATGAATCGGGCGAATTCAGAGTCCTCCGTCGCGGGCTTCTCGCTGATCGAGGCGATGGCCACCCTGGCGTTGACCGCGACCATCATCCTGGCGCTGTCATCGGTAGCCGGGCAATGGCTCCCCAACTGGCGGCGCGGCTTCGTCGACCTGCAGCGTGCGGACCTGCTCGGCATTGGCCTCGAGCGGCTCGTCGACGACCTGTCCTCGGCGGAGTACGTAACGCCCACAGCCGGCGCTCAGGCGCCGTTATTCGACGGCGACGCTTCGTCGGTGATGTTCATTCGACCGGCGATCGGTCCAGACGCCTATCCCCATCTGGAGATCGTGCGTCTTGCGGAGATCAAGGAGGATCGCGGCCTCGCGCTGGTGCGCACGCGCGCGCGCTTCGCGCCGACTGCGGCAGGGGCCAGGCCGAGGCCTATCGCCTTCGGCGATCCTGTCACCCTCGTTCGCGCCCCCTTCCGCATTACGTTCTCCTATGCAGGACCGGACCGTGTCTGGCTCTCGACCTGGAAGGGCCGGGAGCGGCTGCCCGAGGCGGTGCGGATATCCGTCAGGGACACGGTCGCCAATCGGGTCCTGGCCGCCTCGACCGTGGCCCGCATCAGGGTCACCGACCCCGGCGCCCCCAAATCCCAGACGCAGGAGCCTCAGGCGCAGGCGAACGCATCGAGCCCGGACGGCGGGGCCAAGCAGCAATGAGGACCGGCGTGGCATCGGCGCCCAAATCCGCGACGCGCGCCGACGCCGGCTTCGTCCTCGTTGCGGTGCTCTGGATCCTGGCCGCTCTTGCAACCCTTGCCACGGTCTATTCTTCCTACACCGTCAACACCGCCGGCGGGTCGCGGGTGGCCGACGACCGCGTGCAGGCGGAGGCTTCGATCCGCGCGGGCGTCGAAATGGCGGTCTTCCGCCAACTCGCGCTCCCCGAGAAGGCGAGACCGGCCCGCGGCGGCTTCGACATGCGCGTGGGGCGCACCAGCGTCGCGGTTCGCTTTCGCCCCGAGACAGCAAGGATCGACCTCAACGCCGCGCCGCCCGACTTGCTGGCCGGGCTATTCACCGCTGTCGGCGTCGATTCCTCGCGGGCGGAAAATTTTGCCGACCGCATTGTGGGGTGGCGGACGAAGGCCAAGGCGAGCGCCGACGCCAACGCCGCGGGCGCTGACGCAAACGCCGCAAGCGCAAGCGCGAACGCGGCCGCCGTCAACCCGGCAGGCAACGGCGCCAACGCGGCAAGCGCCAACGCAAGCCCGGCCGCTGACGCCGGCCTCGCAGGCGGAGGCGGCGGCGGCGACAAGGCGGCCAAGGAGGACAAGCTCTATAGCGAAGAGAACATGCCATATCCGCCCCGCCACGCCCCGTTCGACAGCGCGCTCGAGCTCAGTCTTCTCCCCGGGATTCCCCTTGCGGTGGTGGATCGCGTCCTGCCGTTCGTGACCGTGTTCACCGGCCGGGCCGAAGTCGACGTCTCCTCAGCGGACCCGACGGTCCTGTCCGCATTCCCGGAAATGACGCCCAGAATCCTTGGCGCGGTGCTGAGTGCGCGGGCCACCGGTTCTGGCGACGGGACGCAATTGCTGGACCTGCTCGGACCGGCGAAGGCGCGCGCCACAGCCGACAAGACAAACCTGTTCCGGGCGTCAATCTCGGTCGAATTCGACAATGGCAGGCGCGTTCGCGCGGAGGTCGTGTATCGCCTCAAGGACCAGGGCGACAAGGACAAGGGGGACAAGGACAAAGGCCCTAAGGGACAAGGCGTAACGAATCCGGGCGCCAGCGACCAAAACGACGGACCCTATGAATTGCTGTACTGGCGGGACGATTTCGATGGCCCGATGCAATCCGCGTAAAGGTCGGCCGTGATGGTCTGGGCTTCGCTTCTCACCCGCGCGTCGGCCTGGATCGACGACGTCGCCGCAGGCGTCGCACGTCTCAGCGCGACGCTTCGGCGCAGCCACGCAATCGAACTCGTCGAACAGGCGGACGGCTCGTTTCTTGTCATGGACATGCGCACCAACGAAGCGGAACGCGAGGAGGCGCCGTCGCTGCGCATCGACGAAAGCGGAATCGCCGGTCCGATCTCCCCTGCAATCCGCTCTGCCCTCGCGCGAAGCTCGATTGAGGTTATGCTCGCGCCGGCGCACTTCATCTTCCGGTCGCTCGAACTGCCTGAGGGCGCGCGTCAGTTTCTCGACGGCGTCGTTCGCTCCCAGATCGATCGTCTGACGCCGTGGTCCGCCAATGAAGCCGCCTTCGGATGGAGCGGCCCCGTCGACGCGGGAAACGGGCAATTCTCCATAACTGTCGCGGCTACGGCGCGATCGCTGGTCGTTCCGATCGCGAGCGCGGCAATGGCCGCGCGGGCCGCTCAGGTGCGCATGTCGACGAGAGGCGGCGAAGAAGAGGCGCTTGTCATTCCGGTTTTCGTCCAGGACATTGGCGACCGAAACGGAGGACAGGGATTACGAAGGGGCCTTGTCGCTGGCCTGGCCCTGTCCGGCCTTCTCTTCGCGATCAGCCTCGGCGCCTGGCTCGTCGCCGGCGGCGGCCATGGCGCCCGGATGGCCGAGCTTGAGAACCAGATCGCCGAGCGCCGCTCGGAACTCATGAATTCGGCGTGGCCCCGCAGCCGAAGAGGCGCTCAAAGCCCTCCGGGCCCGGAAATGGGCGGCGCCTTCGGCGGTCATGGTCCTCGAGGCGCTGTCGAAGACCTTACCCGACGACGCACACCTGACCGAGTTGCGCATCGAGGGCGACAAGGTGCAGATCGCCGGATCGGCCGCCAACGCGCCTACGCTCATCAAGCTGATCGAGCAGTCGCGGCGGTTCGCCAAGGCCACGTTTTTCGCGCCCACCGTGCGGGGTCAAAGCGGCGGGGAGAGTTTTCGCATCGAGGCGCATATCGAACCCTCATTCACGGTGACGAACTGATGAGAACCGCGGGCCTCGACCGACGTCAGACGTTGGCGGTCGCCGCCTATGCCGGCGCCGTGATCGCCCTTTTGGCGGTTGCGCTGTTCCTCGCCGCGGACCTCCGCGAGAAAGCTGCGGAGATTGCCGCGGCTCAAGCTCGTCTCGACCAGTTATCCGAACGGTCGCGAGCGGGCTCGCCGGCGTCGATCGCCTCGAACCCGGGCCCGAGCGGCTCGCCATTTCTCGACGGCAAAACAATAACAATTGCGGGGGCGGCGCTCCAGCAACGCGTCGAACAGGCGGTCACAAAAGCAGGCGGCGCGTTGATGTCGTCGCAGGTCGAACTCGAGGGCCCCGACGCCAAGAACGGCTTCGTCGGTCTGACGGCCAGCATGGAGGTCAGCCAGCCGGCGGTGCAGACGATCCTTTACGACATCGAGGAAGGAATGCCATACTTGTTCGTGGACAAGCTCTCGATCCAGTCTCCCGAGTTTTTTGGCGAACCCGAGAGCGGGCGCATGCGAATGACGGTCGGGGTCGTTGGGCAATGGCAGCCAGCAGACTGATGCGACGGCTGGCTGCCATTGTCGTGATCGGCTCCGCGCTCACGGCGCAAGCGGCGGCGGGTCCTGTCGGGGAGCGCGCCGGTTTCAGGCCTCAGGTCGAGGCTGGTTCGCGCGGCCCTGAAGGGAACCGTGTCGCGAACGGCGCTCCCTCTTCGGCGAGCCTGACGTTTGGTCCCAATGCGACGTCGCGAAGCGGCAATCCGTTGTGGGCGATTCCACTGGCCGCCCTCACCGCGACGCGTGACCGACCGCTGTTTTCGGCCTCGCGCCGGCCTCCCGTGGTCCCCCTCCCCGCCGCCCCGCCGCCAAAGGTGGAAGCGCTTGCGCCCCCTCCCCCGGAGCGGCCGTCGCTCACCCTGATCGGGACGATCGTCAGCCGGGAGGCGAGCCTCGCCATGCTTCAGGGCTCCGGCGCCGAAGCGATCTCACGGCTCCGTCTTGGGCAGGAGAACGACGGCTGGCGGGTGCAAGGGATCGGCTTGCGCTCGATCGTCGTCGAAAAGGGCGAACAGTCGGTGGAGCTCGCCCTGCCCAAACCCAATGGAGCCCCAGGGCAATAGCGCGCGGCCCCTGCGCTGGGTCACCCCTCCGGCCCGTCAACAGGCTGGGGAGGCGGGCGCGTTGCGCGTTGCAGGCGGCCGTGGCGACGACGAAAAACGCTGCGGACCCTGTCCGTGCCGCGCCTCCAGCTGAAACATGCGATTGCGCGGCCGCAAGCTGACGGCGTAGTCGGCCTGGCCGCAATCTCGGCGCAACCGCTGTCTTGCCCACACTCCCAGCGAGCCAATCTCGCGCGCCTTCGAGCCTGCGATGAAGCCTGGGCGTCGCAGCCCCTGTCGACGCCGATCGTAGTCGCCATTCCTGACACGATTCTTCCCGGGCGCGCGGGAGCTCGCGATCCCAGGACAGCCCGCGAGGTCAATACAAATACGGCTGCCAAATAGATAATTCGACGACAGAACGAAATGTCGACTAAATATTGTTTAAAATCAATTTTATAATGCTGAGAATTGAAGTATATCATGCCTTAATTCCGCCTCAGTTCGAATAGATCTTCGTTAACAGGGTTAACATGAACGCTCAGTGGAAATTGATCCGGACTGATTTATTGGCGTGCTTTGCTCAGGCGGATACGCTGTACTCGCAGAGCCGATCGCCAAAGCGGAAATCAGGCTTTAAGGATGTAAATCGACATGGATCCGAGCCGAACTAGTCTGATTAATACCGACAGCGTCGTGCGATATGACGATCGTTCGAAAGACGATACCTTACAAAAGGTTATCGAGAAATATACCCATTCAAACCGCATTCAAACCAGGCAATAACCGACTTGGCCCCGCTTAATAAGCCCTCCACACAAATGCGGAGAGACGAGCACGGATTCAGAGATGTACGGGTGACCGGATAAAAATCAATGGGAGACACAAGGATGGGTGGATGCGAGATGGATGCTTTATCCGCCATGATATCGGCGACGTCCGAAAATGAACCTGGCAATCGCGATCCCCAACTTGGACGGTTTAAATTGCCGGTGTTTCCAATGGAGCGCGATTCTGCCCGCGGTGCGCGACATGTCCCGACTCAAGCCCCCACTGATGACTTTCACTGTCGGGCAGGGACGAAGTTTTCGCAGGAAGAGAAGCTTGCGGAGCTGGGCGGCTCCAAAGCTAGCGCTTCCCGCGGAGACAGAGTTAAGGCCCTGAGCGTTCGGTGCCGCTGGGCATAAGAGACCTGGGCGCCGGCTGCGCCGCGAGCAGGGATCATTCGTGACGATGCCTTTATTCCAAGTGGGGCGGCTCTAACCGGAATTCAAAACTTGTCGAGGGGACATCTTCATGCGGTTTATTCGTGGATTCCTGGCGGCGGCGGCTTACGGACTGGTGTTTCTTGGCTCGGCGCAGGCGCAGTCGGTCAACAACGGCGTGACCACCGTGCTGTCGACCGCCGACTCCCAGAACGCCAACGTTCTGTCTGTCCAGATGATCCAGCTCAAGACGGTCCAAACCATTCAGAGCATGTCCTTCTACGTCACCGCCACCGGCGGAAACCTGATCCTCGGGGTCTATGACGCGACCGGTCCCAAGGGCGGGCCTGGCGCGCTCAAGGCCTCGACCGCGAGTTTTACCCCGATCAAAGGCTGGAATACGGCCAAGATCGTCACGCCCGTCTCATTGGCCGCCGGCAATTACTGGATGGCCTTTCTGCCAAGCAGCAATGCACTTGGGTTCGCGACATACAGGGGCTTGGACTATTGCAGGTATTACAGCTACACATTCGGCGCTCTGCCGAAGACGTTCAGCGCCTCGCCGGTGGATTGCTCGCCGACCGCCTGGTCTTTCTACGCCACGCTGACCACCTCCTCATCCAGCGCCGTCAATGGCGTATGCGGCTCCTCGAACGGAGCGACGGTCAGCGCCAAGCCGACCGCCAACCTCTGCACCACCGGTACGGCGTCGGCGGTCGGCGGCAGCGGCCCCTGGTCGTGGAGCTGCGCCGGCAGCAACGGCGGGACAACGGCGACCTGCTCGGACAAGCTCGCTTCGACCACCAAGGTCAATGGCGTATGCGGCTCCTCGAACGGGGCGACGGTCAGCGCCAAGCCGACCGCCAACCTCTGCACCGCCGGCACGGCGTCGTCGGTCGGCGGCAGCGGCCCGTGGTCGTGGTCCTGCGCCGGCAGCGGCGGCGGGACAACGGCGACCTGCTCGGATAAGGTCGCTTCCACACCCGTCAACGGCGTGTGCGGCTGCGCGAACGGAGCGACGGTCAGCGCCAAGCCGACCGCGAACCTCTGCACCGCCGGCGCGGCGTCGACGGTCGGCGGCAGCGGCCCGTGGTCGTGGTCCTGCGCCGGCAGCGGCGGCGGGACAACCGCGTCCTGCTCGGATAACCTCGGCGGCACCACTAACAGCACTGATCCCACTGTCGGTCTTCTACCGAAGGCCTCAGATGGCTATGCGAATTGGAAAACGGCTGGAATGAACGCGATTCCGCTCATCGCGTCGATCTCGGGGACGACGCTGACCGTCACTTCATCTTACTCAGGCGCTCTCGGGCCAGGCCAGACGATCAGCGGCTCCGGTGTCGCAACCGGAACGCAGATTACGGCGTTCGGGACCGGGACTGGCAATACCGGGACCTACACGATCAACAAGTCGCAGACGATCGCCAGCGAGGCGATGACCGCGAGCGGGATTCCCAATCGCGCCACGATCTACAAGACGCTCTCGCCCAGCGGCCGAGACGACACATCGGCAATTCAGTCGGCCCTCAACAATTGCCCGCCGGGCCAGGTCGTGTTGCTGGCGACGGGCGTTTTCCAAATTAACAATCCTGGAGTGACGCTCGAGAATACGAGCTGCACCCTCCGGGGGTCCGGACCAGGGCAACAGCTCAATACGGGACTCAATAAAGTTGACGGAGGAGGGACCGTCAGGAGCTGCGCCTCGGGCAAATTGGTCACAATTGGAAATGGCAGCTATTGTACCGATTCGACCGCCACAATCCTTGTCGAGGAAGATCGGGCTAGTGCTTCAGGAACGGCTCCGCTGCAAGTGTGGGCGCCGGGCACTTTCCTCGCCGCCTCGTTCTTCAGCCTGGCTTCCGACGCCGTACAGGGTGCGTATAGTGTCACGCTGACGAGCGCGCCCGGCTCCGCCATCAAGCCCGGCGACATGGTGATGCTCAGCGAGAACTCTCAGAAGGATCCGGCCGTGTTCTACAACACGCAATTCGCCTTGAATTCTGG
Organism: uncultured Alphaproteobacteria bacterium; assembly: GCA_963742305.1. Taxonomy (GTDB): domain Bacteria; phylum Pseudomonadota; class Alphaproteobacteria; order Rhizobiales; family Beijerinckiaceae; genus Roseiarcus. The sequence continues at coordinate 3,113 of CAVULN010000028.1, read as the reverse complement.
ATCTCAGTGGTGGAACACCTGTCCCTCGGGAACCAATTCGAACAACCAATGGATCAATCTCTGCCAACTGGCGGAAGTCACGGCGGTCAACGGAACCACCGTCACTTTCGACACTCCCATCACCTACCCCTTCCACACGGCCTATACAGCGCAGATATCGACTTACGGAGTGCAGCCGTTGCACGGCGCGGGGATTGAGAACCTCTTCGTCTGGGGCGGCACGGACAGCAACGTTAATATCTCCGATTGTGAGTATTGCTGGATCAAGAACGTCGAATCCGCTTGGTCGGACGGCGCCAGTGTTTCATTGACTAGGACATTCCGCAACGTTGTGCGCGATTTATTCATTCACGAGACGCCGCACCCGACTCCGGGCGGGCAGGGATACCTACTGGCGATCTTGACGGGGGCGTCTGAAAATCTTGTGGAAAATAACATCATGTGGTACGGCAATAAAGTCGATGTCATGCCGGTCTCAGGAGGCGGCAACGTCCTAGCCTATAATTATACTGACGACGCGTTCGGCGACACTTACCCAGGCGCTCCGGAAGCGGGCATCAACGCCGCTCACCGGCTGGCCGGGCACCTGGAGCTGATGGAGGGCAACTACAGCCAGAACTTCAAGGGCGACGACTATTGGGGCGGTTCAATCTACATCACCGCGTTTCGGAATCAATTCTCGGCGCATCGTGCCGCTCACCCGCCGCTGAACACGTATACGTATCCGAACGGCGGCTGTTTTATACCTTACGGAGATTACGACGGCGGTGCCCGCGCTCCTGTCGACCTTCAGGCGGGCTCGTATAACAACAGTTTCGTCGGCAATGTGTTGGGCGTCACCAATCAGCAGCTCGCGAGCGCAACTTGCAATTATCCCGCACAGTCCGCTTGGGTGACTCAGGTGACGACGGCGGCGGAATACGCAACAGCCTCGGCGGCCAATGACGTGCCGATGTGGCAGATCGGCTTCCAGCAGTCGGACAACAATAATTCTTGGATAGACACCACCGTCAAGACCATCACCAGAACCGCTAATTGGGACTGGTACACGCGGGCGATGCACTGCTACGGCACTGGCGGAACGACGGACCTCGGTTGCGCGGGCGTAACGGTTCCGAACTCGTTCTACCTAACCTCGAAGCCCGCCTTCTTCGGCTCGCAGACATGGCCCTGGCTCGATCCGACGACCGGAGCCACCTACATACTCCCGGCGAAATACTGCTTCGAGCACGGCAAGATGCCGACGTGCCTGCAGTAAGACGTAGGTAGGCATCCGCCAATGCTGGACGGTTGCGTCAGCGGCTTCAACGGCGAGCCGCCCACCCACTAGTCGGCCCACCAAGACGGCCCAGGACGCGGGGACGCTGTTCACGCAGCCTGTCCGGGATCGTAAGCCTCCGGCCTGGGCCGCCTAGACGAGCGCAGCTGCCGAGCGATAGTGCGCGAAGAGCGGCACGAGGATAGTGCCCATCAACGATAAGTGGGCACTATCGATGAGCTTGATCGCCTCGGCCCGGGTGAGCTTCTCGCGGAACAGCCAGATCGTGCGGGCGTCGGGAACCCGGTCGGACAGGCCCAACCCGAGAAACCGCATGAACGACAGGCGGTCGTTGATCAGGAACTCGGTCCGCTTGTCGGAGAGGGCGTTCGCCGCCTGGATCACCAGGATCTTGAACATCATCACAGGATCGAACGGCGGTCGTCCGCCCTGCGAACCGTCGGCGTAGGCCAGCGCCCGCGTCAGCTCGGGCCGGAACATCTCGAAATCGACCGCCGCCGTGAAAGCCAGCAACTGATCGCCGAGGTCGCTCAGCCGTCTCAACCGCTCATCGACGTCGAAGAACCCCGGCTCACCGCGCATCGACTCACTCCGCTCCATCAACAGCGAAGGAATCAGAAACTCCGCCTCAAGGCGAGGTTCTTAGAACCGTCCAGGTCTCTCACATCAAAACCATCGATCTCCTCGCCAAGGAGCTCGGCGAGGATATCGACGCGCTCCACGCCGTCGCTCTCGAAATGGAGCCCGAAGACGGCCTCATCTGGGTCCACGGTCTAGACGAAGGCGTCATCGCCTTCACCGAATTCGGTGTCGAGAGCCTCATCGAACTGCTCCAAATCCATCGAGAACAAGAACCCAGCAAACGCTGATCCGTTAGCGGTGTTCTCAGGCCGCTTGGCGCTTTGCGCCATTGTTTGATGTAGGCCCACGGCAGCAACTCGTCGATTTTGCTCATGGGATGGCGGTTGGCGATTTTGTCGAGGACGTCGGCGAGCCACGCTTGCGGATCGACATCGTTCATCTTGCAGGTTTCGATCAACGAGGCGTGGATGGCCCAATATCGTCCGCCCTCGTCCGAGCCGGCGAACAGATGATTCTTGCGCCCGAGCGCGATGGGCCGCATGGCGCGCTCGACGACGTTGCTGTCGATTTCGATCCGCCCATCGTCGAGGTAGCGGGTCAGGCCCGCCCAGCGCGAGAGCGCGTAGCGGATCGCCTCGGCGAGTTTCGATTTGCCGGAGACAGCGGCGAGCTTGGCCTCCAACCAGGGCTTCATCGCCTCGAGGATCGGTCTGGCGCGGGCTTGGCGGGCGGCCAGCCGCGCCGAAGCTCCGAGCCCCCGGATATCGCGTTCGATGGCGTAGAGGCCGCCGATCCTCGCCAGCGCCTCGACGGCGATCGGGGCCGGGTTTCGCGGCCTGGATGTCGAAGAAGTTTCGCCGCGCGTGCGCCCAGCAGAAAGCCAGCGTAACCGCGTTGCCCTCGGCCAGCGCTTTGTAGGCGCCGTAGCCATCGACCTGGAGGCATCCAGCGAAGCCGGCCAGATGCGCGGCGGGACGCTCGTGCTTGCGGTCGGGCTCGTAGACATAGGCGACGCCCGGCGGCTCGGGACCGCCCCAGGGCCGGTCGTCGCGGGCATAGGCCCACAGCTGGCCGGTCTTGGTCTTGCGTCGGCCCGGATCGAGCACCGGCGCGCGCGTCTCGTCGGCGAAGAGCTTGTCCGAACCCTTCAAGACGTCGAACAATCGCTCGTAGACGGGCCGTAGCGCGAAGGCGGCGCGCCCCGACCAGTCGGCCAGCGTCGAGCGGTCGAGTTCGACGCCCTGGCGGTGTA
>CAVULN010000027.1:0-114373 GCA_963742305.1 uncultured Alphaproteobacteria bacterium | reverse complement strand
CGTTCGCGGCGGCGCTCGCGCCAGTCGCAGCCTTCGAACTCATCGCTTGTCGATCGTCATCGTGCGGCTCGTCTACGCCAGGAGTTCGCGTTCGAGAGGCGAGCTGAACCGCGTCTCGGTCGCGGTCATTTGCACAAGGGTCAGGTCCTCAAGGCGAGCGTCACCTGCGTCGCGCTGGCGGTCGCCTTCTTCGCCGGCGTCGCTCCGGCGAAGTGGCGATCGTAGGCGGCGCGTCCCTGCTGGTGACGCGCGAGCTGCAAGCCCCACCGCATCCACCGCGAGATCGACGGTCCGCTGCTGATCCTGTTCGCCGGCATGTTCGTCGTCGTCGCCGGCGCCGAAAAAGCGCTGCTCACGCCCGAGCGGATCGAAATGGCGAGGGCGCTCGGCTCGAATTTCCGATCCCTCGTCTGTCGCTGTTCACCGCCGTTCTTCGTCCAACATCGTCAGCAGACTGCCGGCGGTTCTGGCGCTCAGGCCCGTTCATTCCGGTTCTCCTCGCCGATCCCCACCGCGCTGGCTCGTGGTCGCGATGAGTTCGACGCTGGCCGGAAATTTCACCCTGCTCGGGTCGGTCGCCAATCTCATCGTCGCCGAACGCGCCCGTTCGGCGGGCGCGCCGATCAGCTTCTGGGCCTATTTCAAGGCCGGAGCGCCGCTGACTCTCATCACCCTCGCCGCCGGAACCTGGTGGCTGGCCTGGCGGTAGAGCGCGCCTCACGCAGTCGCATCAACGTGTCGCCGCCTGCAATGCCGCGAGTTGCTTCCCAACATCAACCGTCGGCGCCGGTAAGGCTCACGCCTCGGCGTTCTGCGTGAAATAGTCCGGTGGATTCGGCCCCCACACGTAGAACGAATCCTCCGGCGCGTGGTCGCCGCCCTGCCAGTCGCAATCGGCAGGCACAAAGTCGATGCCGGCCGAATATTCGCTGAAAGACCCCCACGGATCGCCGACATAGTGGAAGAAATTGGAGCCCAGCACGTGGCGCCCCAATCCCCATCCTTTGGCGAATCCCTTATCGAGCATGTGCATGGCGCCGCGGCCGATGTCGTCGACCGAGCCCACGTCCCAGCTCAGGTGGTGCAGGCCGGGCGCCGAGGATTTGACGAAGGCGATCATGTGATGATCGCTGCCGTGAATGCCGTGCAAAAACGCGATGCCGTCGCCCGACCGGTCGGACAGGCGCAGGCCGAGCGTCCGGGTATAGAACTGAACCGCCCGCTCGACGTCGCGGGTGAACAGAAGCACATGCGCGAGGCGCCTCGGGGTGACGCGCTGGACGTCTCGACGGAACGGCGCGCCGCGCACGCCGGGGCCCGCGGGGAGCTCCGAGAACTCCGATTTCTCGTTGGGCGAGGATTTCGCCGCGACCTTGACCTCGATGAGGTTGCCGTCGTGATCGTGAAACCAGAGGCCGTTCGTCTCGACGCCGGGCGGCGGATCGAGCCGCTTGACGCCCAGCGCCTGAAGCCGCTCGGCGAAGCGGTCGAAATCGTCCTCGAACACGCCGAACGAGATATGCCCGAGCTTCTTGCGCGGACCCTCGCCGACCGTGACCCAGACATGCGGATTGCCGCGCGTCTTCATGGCGAGGACGTTGCCGTCCTCGTCGATCTCGAGTCCGAACTCGCCATAGAAATTTCTGGCGACCTTGAGATCGGGAACGGCGAAATGAAACCGGTCGACCGAATGCACGCCAAGTTCTCCCGGACGTCGCGTCGGCTTGATAGCGTTGCCAATGGCGGTCATGGCGTTTCCTCTGGCTCAGGCGTCCGCGCTGCGTACGGCGCAGGCAGGCGGCGCGACCGGCGCTTGTCATGCTACCTCAGGACCGCGCTCGCGGCCACATGCCGGGCCTGGCCGCGGACTTGCTTTCCGTCTCGAGTCAGCGCACGCGCGCGTTGCCGGGCGCCGCCTGCGCCGGGGGATCGAGCGGCTCGGCCGTCACGGGCGCCGGCGCGGCGGCCACGGTCGGCTTGGTCCTTTTCTTCCTCTTCGGTTGCACGGGCGGCGGGGCCGGCTGCTCAGGCGACGCGCCGGTACCGGCGTCCGTTGGCGGACTTTCGTCCGGGTTCGGCGTCGAGGCCTCGGCCGTCGGGGCGTCGTGAATGACCACCGCGCCGCCTTTGCAGGCAGTGAGCCAGATATCGAAGATCGGATGCTCGATGCCGTGCAGACCGGGGCTATCGGCGAACATCCAGCCCGAGAAAATGCGCTTGATCGTCTTCTGCTCGTCGATCTCGTCGACCTGGGCGAAGGCGTCGGTCTGCGGCGGGTCGGTCGGAGGCCGCGAATAACAGACACGTGGCGTGATCTGCAGGGCGCCGAACTGCACCGTCTCGTCGATCTTCACCTCGAACGAAATGATGCGCCCGGTGATCTTGTCGAGCCCGTCGAACACAGCGATCGGATTGCTGATCTTGTCGGCGTGCGCCGGGCCGGCGCTGAGCGCCGAGACTCCGGCCAGCGCGGCGCCGGCCAGGGCCGGCCTCGTCCGCGCGATCGCGCGAAAAGCGCGGAGGGGAAGCGCCCGAGCCAACTGGAAAGGGGTCATGGCGGCGCTTTGCCGGTCAACGGCGGCGGAATGAAGGCGGTTCGCTTCAGGGGCCGGGGCTCCAGGCCTCGTAATCCCCTCCGCTCGGCTGGCGGGGTCCGGGGCGAAGCGTCGAGCCGTCGGGCCGGATCGCCGCCGGCGTTCCGGTCGGGTTTGGCATGTGCGGCTTCTCCCAGGGGCGGGGCGTGTAGTCTTCCTCGGTCGGCGCCACGTCGACGGTGTGATGGAGCCAGCCGTTCCAGCCGGGCGGCGTCATCGAGGCCTCGGAAATGCCGTTATAGATCACCCACCGGCGCTCGAATCCGAGCGCCGGATCGATACCGGGCTTCCGGTAATAGGCGTTGCCGAACTCGTCATGCCCCACGAGTTCGCCAAAGCGGCGGGTGTAGAAGCGCGTATTGAGGTTCGCGCCATTCCACCAGGTGAAATAGTGCAACAGGAATTCCTTGATCCAGTCCATCCGTCGCCGCTTCTTCGGAGTGGCCCCTCGCCTCGCGCGGGCGCGAAGTTTATGGCTGGACCGCTCCCGAGTGGCAAGCGCAACTTTTGCGCCGACACGATCGCCTCGCGCCGGAATCGCGCCGGTCGGATCATTCATTCGCCGGTTGGATGTTCTGGTTGATGCGGAAGAGGTTTCCGGGATCGTAGCGGCGCTTGATCCCGGCCAGCCGGCGATAGTTGGCGCCATAGGCGCTCTCGACCCGGGCCGGCTCGTCCTCCGGCATGAAATTGACGTAGACGCTGCCGGAGGCGAACGGGGCGGCGGCCTCGGAGAGTCCGCGAGCCCATGCGACGCAGGACGAATCCTGCGCCGGCTCGCGCCATCGCGCGTGCGCGTTCATGACGAAATGCGCCTTGCGGTTGGGCCAAGCCGTCGCGTCTGGCGCGACGCGGGCCATCGCGCCGCCGAGATGGGCGATGAAAACCTCGCACTCGGGCGACGGCAAGGCGCGAGCGGCGCGAAGGATCGCCGCGATCGCCTCATCCGAGAGGTCGTCGAAGTCGTGACTCTTCCAGTAGTTGCGCGCTCCGGGCGTGAGCAGCGGATCGAACGCGGCCTGCCAGCGGACGAACGCATGGGGCGAGATGACGTCGACAATGGGCTTCCCGAGGGCGCGCAGCGCGCGCATCGCCTTCTCGCCTTCGGCCATGTCGCCCGCGTAGCAGGCGGCGAAAATAAGCACCTCCTTTCCGTGCCACTCGAGGGGGACGAAGGGCAAAGGCGGCGCCTTGCGCATTACGGCCCAGACCGTCAGTTCGTCCGGCGCCTCGCGGACGATCCGGCGAAACTCGGGAAGAAGCGCCTCCGCTTGATCGAGCGGGTGCACCAGGAGCCCTGAAAGGACCTCCGGGCCAAGCGGATGAAGCCTGAACTCAAACGAAGGCACGACGCCGAAATTGCCCCCGCCCCCCCTTAGCGCCCAGAACAGGTCCGGATGCTCGGTTTCGCCCACCCGCATCAATGCGCCGTCCGCGGTGACGACATCGGCCGAGACGAGATTGTCGATGGTCAGCCCGAACTTGCGCGTCGTCCAGCCGAAATCCGCCCCCGAGCGTGAGCCCGGCCACTCCGGTCGTGGAGTTGATCCCGAGCGGGGTTGCGAGCGCAAACGCTTGAGCTTCGTGGTCGAAATCGGCGAGCGTCGCGCCGGCCTCGACGCGAGCGGCGCGAGCCGAGGGATCGACGCGGACCGATCGCATCGGGGAGAGATCGATGAGAAGCCCGCCGTCGCAGACCGCCGTGCCGGCGATGTTGTGGCCGCCGCCGCGGACCGCGACGAGCAGCTTCTCGTTTCGCGCCAACCTGAGCGCATGGACGACATCGGCGGGGCCGCGGCAGCGCGCGACCAGCCCCGGACGCCGGTCGATCATGGCGTTCCAGATCGTTCGCGCCGATTCGTAGCCGTCCTGGCCGGGCAGCGCCACTTCGCCGCGCAGCCTGCCGCGGAAGGCTGCGAGGGTCTCCTCGGAAATGGTCTTGGCTCTATCGACGGCGCCTATCGTCAGATCGTTCATGGTCGCCTCCCTGCTGGCGGAAAGCCCGTCAAGAGCCGTCGCGCCGGCGGCGCCTCGCACATCGTGGCGCCGGATGAGCGCTCTCATTTCACAGCCAGCTGCTTGACGGCCAGTTCACGAACTGAATCGAAGCCGGTATAGATTCTGAACTGACTGTCGCCCGCGCGCTTGCGATAGACCGCGGCGCAACAGTGGAGACCGCGATGGCCGAGAGCAGCTACGGTCAATTTTGTCCGGTCGCGATGGCAGCCGAAGTCCTTGGCGCGAGATGGACACTGCTCCTCCTGCGGGAACTGGTTGTCGGATCGACCCGCTTCAATGAATTGCGGCGCGGGCTGCCGAGGATGTCGCCCGCGCTCCTTTCAAAGCGTCTGAAGGAACTGGAAGTCGCGAAAATCGTCAGGCGCGTCCCGGTCAAAAGCGAGCCGGGGACGTTCGAATACCAGCTCACCGACACCGGACGGAAGCTGAAGCCGGTGATCGAAGCCATCGGCTCGTGGGGCCACAGATGGATCGAGCGCGAGGCTTCGCTTCAGAACCTCGATGTCGAACTCCTGCTGTGGGAGATGCGGCGCAACATCGATCCCCGCCCGATGCCGCGCAAGCGGGGCGTCATCGAGATCATCTTCAGCGATCTGCCCGCCGCGCGCCGCAACTGGTGGCTGGTCGTCGAGCCGGGAGAGGACGTCGACCTGTGCTCCGTCGATCCTGGCTTCGAGGTCGATCTTTATCTCTCGACCGATCTCAGAACCATGACCGAGATCTGGATGGGCTATACGTCGGTTGCCCATGCGCGCGACCAGGGAAAGCTGCTCGTGACCGGCAGCGCCGAGCTTGAGCGCGCAATCGGATCGTGGCTCACGCTCAGCGCCTTCGCCCGCATCGAGAAGCGCGTCGCCTAGGCCGTGTGGACACTTATCGCATCCATAGGATGATAGCCGCGAGAGTGACGACGGCACGGGCCCGGCGCGGCGCCCCGCTTCTCCACGCTCTCCACACAAATCCACATATCGGCGCCCTTGCGCGCGAGGCGCGACTCGGTCGATGCTGGGGCGGGACGGGGCGCTGTTAACCTTGCGTTAGTCAATCTCATCCACAATATGTGGTGTTCGCTGGTCGGCTCCTCCACAAGGGATTGACGACGGCCCGACAGAGCTGTAGTGTAAGCCCGTATCCGGACGGCGTGGGATCAAGGGGCCGGGGGGCGGTCGTTTAAGGCTTGCCAGGACGCGTGGATGAAGCGCGTGAACTCAGGCCGGTCTGTAAAACTAGCGGCGCGTTTGGGGGCGGGGCGCGAGCCAGGCCAGCGGCGATTTGCGCGCGCTGGCTGGGCAGCGGCCGTGTCCCCAGGCTCGGCATGAAGATCAACGGCGGCGGCGGGCAGGCCGCGCGCAGGGAACGGGGTGGAAGGCGATGCGCATCGAACGGCACTACACGCAACCGGGCGTGAGCCCCTACGACCTCGTCGCGTTCACGACTGCCAAGAGCGAGATCCGCAATCCCGACGGCTCGGTCGTGTTCTCGCTTGAGGGCGTCGAGGTTCCCGCCGCCTGGAGCCAGGTCGCGGCCGATGTGCTGGCGCAGAAATATTTCCGCAAAGCCGGAATCCCCGCGCGGGTGAAGCGGGTCGAGGAGGAGGGCGTTCCCTCCTTCCTATGGCGCTCGGTCCCCGACGAAACGGCGATGAGCTCCATGCCCAAGGAAGAGCGCATGGGCTCGGAGACCTCGGCCAAGCAGGTGTTCGACCGCCTCGCCGGCGCCTGGGCCTATTGGGGCTGGAAGGCCGGATATTTCGACGGCGAGGACGACGCGCGCGCCTATTACGACGAGATGCGCCTCATGCTGGCGCGCCAGATGGCCGCGCCCAATTCGCCGCAATGGTTCAACACCGGCCTCCACTGGGCCTATGGCGTCGATGGGCCAAGCCAGGGCCATTATTACGTCGACTTCGAAACGGCCAAGATGGTCAAGTCGAAGTCGGCCTACGAGCATCCCCAGCCGCACGCCTGCTTCATCCAGTCGGTCGCCGACGATCTCGTCAACGAGGGCGGGATCATGGACCTGTGGGTGCGCGAGGCGCGCCTGTTCAAATACGGCTCCGGCACGGGCACGAACTTTTCCGCTTTGCGCGGCGAGAACGAGAAGCTCTCGGGCGGGGGCCGCTCGTCGGGACTCATGTCGTTCCTCAAGATCGGCGACCGTGCGGCGGGCGCGATCAAGTCGGGCGGCACCACGCGCCGGGCGGCGAAGATGGTCGTCGTCGACGCCGACCATCCCGACATCGAATCCTTCATCGACTGGAAGGTGAACGAGGAGCAGAAAGTCGCGGCCCTCGCCGCCGGATCCAAGGTCGTCAAGCGGCATCTGAAGGCGATCTTCCGCGCCTGCGTCAATTGCGAAGGCTCGGGCGACGACTGCTTCAATGTCGAGAAGAACCCGGCCCTGAAGCGCGAGGTCAAGGCCGCGCGCAGGAACGAGGTGCCGGACGGCATCATCAAGCGCGTCATCCAGTTCGCCCGCCAGGGCTATGCGACGCTCGAATTCGACACCTACGACACCGACTGGGAGTCGGAGGCCTATCTCACCGTCTCGGGCCAGAACTCGAACAATTCGGTGCGCCTGACCGACGAATTCCTGCATAGCGTTGAGAATGACGGCGAGTGGAACCTGACCCGCCGCCTCGACGGCAAGGTCGCCAAGACCCTCAAAGCCCGCGACCTGTGGGAGAAGATCGGCTATGCCGCATGGGCTTCCGCCGATCCGGGCCTCCAATACCACACCACCATCAACGACTGGCACACCTGCCCCGAGTTCGGGGCCGATCCGCGCGTCGAACCCGTGCTCGGAATACATGTTCCTCGACGACACGGCCTGCAATCTCGCTTCGCTCAACCTCCTGCAGTTTCGCGATACGGCGACCAAGGCGTTCGACGTCAAGGGCTACGAGCACGCGATTAGGCTCTGGACGCTGACGCTCGAAATCTCGGTCGCGATGGCGCAGTTCCCGTCGCGGGAGATCGCGCGCCTCTCTTACGACTACCGCACGCTCGGTCTCGGCTACGCCAACATCGGCGGGCTCCTCATGTCGTCCGGCATTCCGTACGACAGCGACCACGGAAGGGCGATCTGCGCCGCGCTTAGCGCCATTCTCACCGGCCGCGCTTACGCGACCTCGGCCGAGATCGCCGCCAAAAGCGGCGCCTTCCCCGGGCACAAGGCCAATGCGGAAGCGATGCTGCGCGTGATCCGCAACCACAAGCGCGCCGCCGACGGCGAGGCGGCGGGATACGAGAAGCTCTCGGTCGCCCCGACGCCGCTCGACCATAGCGAGCTCGCCAATTCCGGCCCGGAATGGGCGGACCTGCGCGAAGCCGCGCGCGCCGCCTGGGCCGACGCGCTCGCGCTCGGCGAAAAGCATGGGTTCCGCAACGCGCAGGTCTCGGTGATCGCGCCGACCGGCACCATCGGCCTTGTGATGGATTGCGACACGACCGGCATCGAGCCCGATTTCGCGCTGGTCAAGTTCAAGAAGCTCGCGGGCGGCGGCTATTTCAAGATCATCAACCGCGCCGTGCCCGAAGCCTTGCGCGCGCTCGGCTATGACGAGAAGCAGATCGGCGACATCGTCGCCTACGCGGTCGGCCGCGCGACGCTCGCCCATGCTCCCGGCGTCAACCATGCGGCGCTCAAGGCCAAGGGGCTCAGCGACGAAACGATCGCCCGCGCCGAGGCGGCGCTCGCCTCCGCCTTCGACATCCGCTTTGTCTTCAACAAATGGACGCTTGGCGCCGAGACGCTGGAGAAGGCGCTGAGAATCCCGGCCGAGCGCTATGACGCGCCGGGCTTCGATCTCCTGGCCGCGCTCGGCTTCACGAAGTCCGAGATCGAGGCCGCCAATTCTTACGCCTGCGGCGCGATGACGCTCGAAGGCGCGCCCTATCTCAAGCCCGAGCACCTCTCGGTGTTCGATTGCGCCAATCCGTGCGGGCGCATTGGCAAGCGCTATCTCTCGGTCGAGAGCCACATCCGCATGATGGCGGCGGCGCAGCCGTTCATCACCGGCGCGATCTCGAAGACCATCAACATGCCCAACGACGCGACGGTCGAGGATTGCAAGGACGCCTACATGCTCTCCTGGCGCCTGGGGCTCAAGGCGAACGCGCTCTATCGCGACGGCTCGAAACTGTCGCAGCCCTTGAACGCGCAACTCGTCGAGAGCGACGAGGAGGACGACGAGGCGGTCGAGACCCTGGTCGCCATGAGCGCGCCCGCGCGCGCCGCGGCGGTTGCGGAAAAGATCGTCGAGCGGGTGATCGAGCGCGTCGAGCGTGACCGCGAGCGCGAGCGGCTGCCGGACCGCCGCAAGGGCTATACGCAGAAGGCGGTCGTCGGCGGCCACAAGGTCTATCTTCGCACCGGCGAATATCAGGACGGGCGGCTCGGCGAGATCTTCATTGACATGCATAAAGAGGGCGCCGCCTTCCGGAGCTTGATGAACAATTTCGCCATCGCGATCTCGCTCGGGCTCCAGTATGGCGTGCCGCTCGAGGAATATGTCGAGGCCTTCACCTTCGTCCGCTTCGAGCCGGCTGGGCTGGTCCAGGGGAACGATGCGATCAAGAACGCGACCTCGATCCTCGACTACATCTTCCGCGAGCTCGCCATCTCCTATCTCGGCCGCAACGATCTCGCCCATATCGCGCCCGACGAGATCGGCGCGACGGTGCTTGGCGGGGGCGTCGATCAGGACAAGGCGCGCGGCCCGGGCGAAGGCGCCGCGCCGCCCGCCGCGCCGGTCGCCTCCGTCGTCTCCAAGGGCCTCCTGCGCTCGCGGCCTGGCGACAAGCTGATGCTGGTGCGCAGCGGGGCAGGGGACGCGGCTTCGGTTCAGGTCGCGAGCGGTTTGGCCGCGCACGGAATCGTGCAGGGCGCGACGGCGCTGAAGGGCGAGATCCCCGACCGCGCCGCCCCCGCCTTCGAGCCGTCGCCCGCCCCCGCCCCCGATTCGGTCGCCGAAAAGCGCGCCGAAGCGCGGATGAAAGGCTACGTCGGCGAAGCCTGCCCCGAATGCGGCAATTTCACCATGGTGAGGAACGGCACCTGCTTGAAGTGCGACACGTGCGGGGGGACGACGGGGTGCAGTTGAGGAGAGGCGCTTTTTGTCCGAGGCCGTGAGCGTCTGGGCTCCCCAACGGTCATGGCCGGGCTTGACCCGGCCACCCACGCGGTGACGCGCGCGCATGTCCGGCGGCTGGGTCTACATCATGACCAACCGCCCGAACGGCGTTCTCTACGCGGGCGTCACCTCCGACATCGCACGCCGCGCCTACGAACACCGCGAAAGCCTCGTCCCCGGCTTCACCAAGCGCTACGGCCTCAAGCGCCTCGTTTACATGGAGCGTCACGAGCGCATCGCCGACGCGATCCAGCGCGAAAAGAACATCAAGCATTGGCCTCGCGCGTGGAAGGCAAGACTGATCCTTGAAGCGAATTCGGGATGGCTGGATTTGTATGAGACGTTGAACCAATGATTGAATAGGGCGAAACACGAACCGCGTGGATGGCCGGGTCGAGCCCGGCCACGACGAAGTGGCCGGCCTTTAGGAGATGACCCCATGCGTTACGCTGTCGTGATCGAGAAAGGCGAGCGGAACCACTCGGCCTACGTCCCAGATTTGCCCGGCTGCGTATCCGTCGGCGACACGGCGGAAGAAGTGAAGGCCGAAATCCGCGAGGCGATTGAATTTCATCTCGAAGGCATGCGCGAGGATGGCTTGCCGATCCCGAAGCCATCGAGCGTCGCCGAATACGTGGACGTCGCCGACCGAGCAGCGTGAGTAGAAGCCGCGCACTGAGCCTAGTCGGGAGCCGCGCGCGTCGGCCTCTCGCCAATCCTTGCGTTCCGGGCATCCAGGCGCGTGCGTCAATGGCGAGGGTAATCGCCACGGTCCGGGCTCGCGAGCCGCCCCCCGCGAATCGTCATCGCTTTTTCATGCGCGCCTGTCTATGATGGTGGCGCTCGGACGTCCCAAGCCTTGGGCCAGGACATTCGAGACGGGCGCTCGCCCCTTCTGGCGGGTCGCCTGCATGGATCGCCCCTGTGATCCTCCCTCGGCGCAGTCGACCCCCCGCTCGACCACGCTTTTCTTTGAAAGCGCATATCGGGCGGAGGTTGTGAAATGTCGGCGACGGACACCAAAAGCGCGACGTGGGCGGCTCGCGACTGGGCGCTGGCTCTCAGCCCCTACCGGCGGGCAAGCGCGGCGCGCGGCGTCCTTGAGCTCGCGATCACCTTCCCGCCCTTCGCCGCCGTGTGGACCGCGATGGTGCTTGCCTCGCACCATGGCCAGTTCTGGCTTTCCTTCGCGCTGGCGCCGCTCGCCGCCGGGCTGCTCATTCGCCTGTTCCTGATCCAGCACGATTGCGGGCACGGCTCCTTCTTTCCGAGCAAGCTCGCCAACGACTGGGTGGGCCGCACGATCGGCGTCTTGACGGTGACGCCTTACGATCTCTGGCGGCGCAGCCATGCGATCCATCACGCGACCTCGGGCAATCTTAACCGGCGCGGGATCGGCGACATCAAGACGCTGACGGTGCGCGAATATTTCGCCCGCGATTGGCGCGGCCGGCTCATCTATCGGCTTTACCGGCATCCGCTGGTGATGTTCGGGCTCGGCCCGGCCTATACTTTCCTGATCGAAAGCCGGCTGCCGTTCGGCTTCATGCGGGTGGGCGCGATGCCCTGGGTCAGCACGATGAGCACCAACGCCGGGATTGCGCTCGCAGCCGGCACCCTGATTCTAGGCGTAGGCTTCACAACGTTCCTGGTCGTCCATCTGCCGATCGTCGTTCTCGCCGCAACGATGGGCGTCTGGCTGTTCTACGTGCAGCATCAGTTCGAGGCGACGACATGGGACGAGACAGCGGATTGGGAGCGCCCCGAAGCCGCGCTGCACGGCAGCTCTCACTACGATCTGCCGCCGGCGCTGCGCTGGTTCAGCGCCAACATTGGCGTGCATCACGTGCATCACCTGTCGAGCGGCGTTCCGTTCTATCGGCTTCCCGAGGTGTTGCGGACCTATCCGGAGCTCAGCGAGGTCGGCCGGCTCACTCTCTGGCGCAGCTTCTTTAGCGTCCGTCTCGCGCTATGGGACGAGGACAAGCGCCGGCTCGTCTCGTTTCGCGAGGCGCGGGCGGGATCGTTGGCAGGATCGCCCACCTTCCCAGCGGAAGGCCCTTCACCCGCTCCCGCCCCGAAAGCTCGTATCGCTTGACATTGGATTGGACTTTAGACCTTCGTCGCAAAGCCGGCGGACGTCGGCGAAGCCTGCCCCGAATGCGGCAACTTCACCATGGTGAGGAACGGCACGTGTTTGAAGTGCGACACGTGCGGGGGGACGACGGGGTGCAGTTGAGGGTTGAAACTCTGTGCCGACGGTCTTCAAACGCGAGGGCTATCGGTTCTATTTCTTCTCGAACGAGGGAGACCCGCGCGAGCCGGCTCATGTGCATGTGCGCAGGGGCGACGATGAAGCAAAGTTCTGGTTGCGGCCGGAAGTTGCTGTGGCCGAGAGCTTTGGGTTCAATGCTGCGGAACTGAACGCGCTCCTCCGAATGGTGAATGAGGAGAGGGAGCGAATTGAGAGAGCCTGGAATGGACACTTCGGCCAAGGCGGTTAGGTTCGACGACAATTCCATGTGGGTGGAATTGTCCGATGGCCGCACCCTCGGCGTTCCCTACGCGTGGTTTCCGCGACTCCTCAACGCTACGCCCGCGCAGCGCGAGGCGGTTGAGATCGGCCGCTTCGGTTTGCATTGGGAGGATATCGACGAGGACATTTCGGTCGCGGGATTGTTGGCCGGGCGACGCGACCAGACGGTGAAGCATCCGCCGGCGGCGCCCGTGAAGGGTCGAAAGCGCGCATGAGGGGCTATGTCGGCGAATCCTGCCCCGAATGCGGCAATTTCACCATGGTGCGCAACGGCACGTGCCTCAAGTGCGACACCTGCAGCGGCACGACGGGGTGCAGCCGAGCCTTTGACCCCGAACAATAAGCCCAACCGCCTTAAGCTTCGTGGATCAAGATAATGCTGAGCATCCTTGAGGACAAAAGAATAAAATGTACTTCAATCATGACAGTTATGGATGCTGACAAGTATTTATCTCTTATTGATCGCGCATATCGAAAAAAGGTGGGATAGAGGGGCAGAGATCGCCTCTTAAAACAAAAACTGCGATCACAATTCTTTAGCGTCTTGTTGACGATCTGAAAAATGGCGCGGTGATTCCCCCCGTTGTCATCGGCTTGTTGGTAAATGCCGCCGAGCGGAAGTTTTTATCTCAGGCAAAAAATGCCGAGGCTATAGCTAAATTTCTTCTGAGTACAGACGAAGACAATCTATCAATCATAGATGGAATGCAAAGGACGACAGCTTTAAAAGAGGCATCGTCGACAAGACCGAGCGTCTTAGCTGGTAAGGTCAGGGTAGAGATTTGGGTTACAGAGTTAATAGGAAGTCTTGTTTACCGCATGCTAGTTCTCAACACTGGGCAGGTTCCATGGGAATTATCCCGTCAGCTAGAAACAGTTTATAGACAGCTACTAAAAAAAATCTCTGCTGCGCTATCCGAAGACGAGATTCAAATATTCTTAAAAGACGACCAGCGACGGCGAGCAGACGCAGGTCAATACCAAAGTAGTACTATCGTTGAGCTGTTCCTAATATTCTCGTCGCGTAAAGATGAAGTAGAAATTAGGGATCGGGTTGCCGAAGATTTTGCGCGCTTAGACACGATCGAGACTAGTTCACATGCAGATTTCGTTGATTATTTCGTTGAAATGCTAAAAAACCTCGCGAGTTTGAATAAAGCGTTTTCACGTCTGGAGAGAGGGTCAGATACAGAGTTGTCGAGGTTCGACGCGGAAAAGGACATATTCGCGAGTTTGCCGGCTTTAGCAGGCTTTGCTGCAGCGGTGGCTGTTTATGTTTTTGATGAGCCCGGCTTTGATATTGATTGGAAGGCCGCACCTAAGAGATTGGTAGAGGTGCGAAAGGCGATCGGTCGCCTGGCCGATAAAATGGAAGACGCGAAAATACCTCAACTGCGTGAGTTTATGCAACTCGATTTGCTTAACCAACGTCTCAGTGGCAGACGCGGGGGGGTTGGAAGATTTGAGCGAGAGCTCTTCAAGA
This sequence comes from uncultured Alphaproteobacteria bacterium, assembly GCA_963742305.1. GTDB lineage: Bacteria > Pseudomonadota > Alphaproteobacteria > Rhizobiales > Beijerinckiaceae > Roseiarcus. The sequence goes on along the minus strand of CAVULN010000027.1, from coordinate 100,607 downwards.
GAGCTTTTACGATGATGATCCGCAATGCGGACAGACTGCGAACTTTGGAGCCCTGTTGGAGAGCGGGCTAGTCATAATGCCCAACATTTCGTTTTCAGTATATATGGACGCGATTTTCGAGCCCATAGCTGCAGCAGCTGGCCTCCCCGAGCTCGTGGGTAAGCTCAAAACCGCCCCGCTTGCTCCCGAGCGGGAAAGTACTGAATTCCCGCTTCTTCGCGCGTTGGTGAGCTATGGTGGCGATTACGTCCCTCTACCAGGGGACTCCTTCCTTTTCAGGTTCAAAGCATCGGATTTAACATTCGCATGTCTACAAATTGATGGAGTATCTGAAAGAAGTCGAGAAGATCTTCTAACAAAGGCGAGGCTGGCTGGTCTTGTAGAAGCTGAATTGACCGAGGCTATGTTCTTGTTTTTGGCCTACAACTTGAAAAATGTGTATAAAATTAAAGCAGAATTTACTCGTCGGGAAGACGCTGAGAACTTAATTAATATTATTGACGAAGCGTATTTAGGTCATTCCATCTATGATGTTATGAAATGGTTTCGCGATGTAGTTGTTTTTGAGCTTCGCTCTGATAGCATCTACAGTGATCGGAACAATTTTTGCCTAGCAGCGTTTTGCGCGTGCATTGTTCCGGAGCTGAGGAGTGAAAAGCTTGAGGGAGCACTCGCGGCGAAGATATTAAGTCTCGTAGAAGAGGAGAGTATAAACCCGGAAGCTTTATATTTTGCACTGACATCCACTCACTGGCGCCATATCGCGTTAGAACTATATAAATGCATCGAAGCGTTGTTCTATCTTCCGTGGATTAGGTCGTTGCGAGAGAAGATCGAATTTACAATAGATTGCTTACTGTTTGCCCAATATTGTAAACAAGAGCTCAGGTGGCAAGAGAGAGAAAAAGAATTGATTGAAAAAGTATTCGAGTTATTGTCTGGCAGTTTACCGAGCGCCGATGCAGTAAGAGGCTTGCGCTGCTTTGCCGACCTTGAGTCCGATATTTCGGCTCCCGTAGCAATCGGGCGACGAATTTATAGAATTAGAAACCAACTAGTACATCATCAGGACCGTGAGAGACGTCAACGTATCGACGTTGCGGATGAAGAGTGGCCGCAGATATGCTCGTATTTTTGTGATGTAATATTTCAGCTTTATACGCAATTCTCTAGTGACATAGGCTTTAATTTCCCGGCAGAGGCAGGACACTCTCTAGCCGGGTCAACTGAATAGAATAGTATTTCCTAGTCTTGATGACGCTTCCCCGATAACGGCGTCATTCCCTGGGGTTTCTGAGGCGAAAAGGGTATGTTCCAAGAAAACCTACGCGGATCGCCTGCATTGCCGCCCGCAAACATCGCCCCTTAGCCTGGATACCAAACCTTCCGCGGATCGTCGGGGGCGCGCTGATAAGTCCAGGCGGCGTCGATGAGCGAGGCCAGATCGGTGCGCGGGCGCCAGGCGAGGTCGAGCTTGGCGCGCGTGTTGTCGAGCCAGTTGGAATGATAGGCGCTCGGGATGTCGATCGATCCCAGGCCCTGCGTCGCCTTGAGATGGGCGGCGACAGCGGCGTAGTCGACGGGCTCGTCCATCGCGATGTTGTAGAGCTTGCCGCGGGTCGCTGGATTGTCGAGCGCGGCGAGGATCGCGTCGACGAGGTCGTCGACATGGACGAAGTTGCGCTTGAGCGGGCGCCCGTGCGCGTCGCGCAGGAGCGGAACGGTCCCCTCTTTGCGGCAGCGCTCGGCGACCTCTGGGGCTACGAGCGTCTTCCAGTCCGGGCCGCCGAACACGTCATCGCCGAACGACAGCGAATAGCGGAAGTCGTCCTTCTCCATGATCCAGGGCGCGCGCAGGCATGTGACGTTGAGCCCGTACTGGATATGCGCCTGCTGAAGCAGCGTCTCCTCCAGCACTTTCGACAGCGCATAGCAGCCCGGATAGGCCCGGTGCGGCGTCGCCTCGGTCACCGGGCCCCCGTGGTCGTAGAAGAAATGGCCGACGCTGGCGTCGCCGCCGATCAGGATGAACTGTTTTGCCGTCGGACTCTACGCGGAACGCCTCGGTCAGCCAGAACAGGCCCTTGACCGTCACGTCCATGACGAGTTCGGGGATCTCCTTGCAGGTCGCGAGATGCACGACATGGCTGACCCCCTCCATGGCGCGCTCGACGCTCGCGCGGTCGGAAATCGCGCCTGTCACGACCTCGAGCCCCGGCGCTGCGGGAAGCGCGCGATTGTGGCAGAGGGCGCGGATGGTGAGGTCGGCTTGCGGCTGCGAACGCAGCCGCCGGATCAGGTTCGATCCCACCTTTCCGGTCGCGCCCGTGATCAGGAGCTTCATCGTGTCCTCACCGCTCCGCGGGGTTCGTCGAACGATTGTCAGCGGGCACGCGCCCGGCGCCAAGGCGACCGGCGCACACTAGACGCTTGGCGGCGCGGCGCCGAGGGTCGGGGGCGTTTCGCTCCCCGGCCCGGGGGCCGCCTGGCGCGCTCGGACGACAATTGCTTGCGGACAATCAGAAAATTTGCTAGGCTCGCGTCATGAACAATCCTGTCCTTCCGAACGGCCGAAGTCCGTTTTTTCCGGCCTCTCGGGCGAGACAGGGCTCGCGAAAATATATCCGCCGAAAATCCGGCGCAACCCATTGATAAGTCTCGATTTCGGACGAGAGAATCCAAGGAAATCCAAGGAATTCCAACCCTCGTAAGCTGGGGGTTTCGCGCCGAAATGGGGACGCCCCAAGAAAGCCCAAAATGATCGATCTCGTGCGAACCGCCGACGTTATAAACATAATCATATCGTGCATTGGCCCCGCGACTGGAAGGCTGTCGGCCCTTGTCGCCCTTAGTGGCCGCCGCCGCCCCGCCCGGTGTTGTTCTGCGCGTAGCTGATGGGATTGTAGGGATTGACGTCCACGTAGCGCCCGGCGAAGACTTGAGTGGAGGCCTGCGACGAGGGATTGACCCCCGGGCTGGCGTTGCACCCGGCGAGCGTGAGCGCCGCGAGCGTGACGATGAAAGGGACCCGCATTCGCGCTGACGACTGCCGCCGGACGATCTCTGCCTGGCAAGGTCGAAGGAGGAAGCCCACCTACGCCCCCAGCTTGTTGAGGAATCCGCAGGCGCTTTCAAGGGTCAGTTGCTGCGCGGAGCCGGGCGTCATCCAGACGAACCAGGTCGTGTCGTCAACGACGCCGGTGACGGGGACGTTCGCCCAGGCTTGCAACCCACGCAGCGCTGTGTCGGTAAGCGGCCCGAAGCTCCCGTCGATCGCGCCGGCATAAGGCGGGAAGCCGATGCCGATGTCCTGTCCGGCCAGAGCCTGCTGGAGCCAGGCGACGCCGGGTCCGAGCGACCCTTTGGACAAGGTCGGGGAGGCTTCGCGATAGGCGGGCAGCTTCGCCCAGGTCGCCGGGCCGACGACGCCGTCGGCGGTCAAGCCGTTCGATTGCTGAAAGTCTTTGACGCTGGTCTTAAGCGATGCGTCGAACAGGCCGGTGATCGGCCCGAATGGATTCCAGAGCAATTGCCGGGCGAGGGCGCGCTGCAGGCGTTTGACGTCGTCTCCCGTCGATCCGAGACTGATGGTCGATGGCATCGCTTGTCCTCCCTCGCGGGGTTCGCGCCGGATGACGACCTATGGGAGTGTCGCGGCCGCTTGCTCTCCCGCTTGCCCGCTGCCCCGTCGTCCCGCCGGGTCAGATCACGTGGTGGCCATTTTGCTTTCATGTGCTTACGTCTGGTTTAGGCGGCTTGCAATGACCTTCGCGGCGCGATCGCCGGGGTGGGAGGACGAATCGATCGCATCGTCACATGGTTATGCGGAGTTCCAATGACAGCGCATTCATTCGGGAAGGCCGGTCGCCCGTCGCTGGCGCTCGTCGGCCTCGCGCTTGGCGTCTGCGCGTCGATCCGGGCGATGGCGGACGAGCCGCCGTTGCCGCCGCCCCGGCCTCCGGAGTTCGCCCCACCGGCCAAGGCGGCGCCGGCGCCGGAGCCGCCGCCCCAGGCCTCAGGCGGAGGCGCGGCGGCCTGCCTTGCGAAGCTGACTGCGGGCGGCGCAGCCGCGGAAGCAGCCCCGGCCCCGCCGGCTCCCATCGAGGGATGCGGGATCGACGCGCCGGTGCGGCTGTCATCGGTCACGGGTTCGGGCGGCGATGTCGTAAGCCTGCCTGACCGGCCGCTTCTCGATTGCGCGTTCGCCGTCGCGCTCGCCGACTACGTCCGCCTTGTCGTCGCGCCGCTCGGGCAGGCCCTGTTGCGCGCCAGGGTGGTCGCGATTGAAACAGGCCCCGGCTACGAGTGCCGGACCCAGGACCGCATCGCCGGCGCCAAGATCAGCGCCCATGGCCACGGTCTCGCGGTGGACGTTGACGCGATCTCGTTCGCCGACCAGCGGCGGGTCGTGGTCGAGCGGCAGACGGATGCGGACGAGGCCTCATACTTCCGCGCCCTGCGGACGGCCGCATGCGGATGGTTCACGACGGTCCTGGGTCCGGGCGCGGATTCCTTCCACGCCAATAACATGCACATCGACGTGGAACGTCATGGCTCAAGCGACAGATATCGTATCTGTCAGTGATATCGAGATGATCTGATAATAATCTTAAGATTACGCCGCAACCGCGCGACGTTCCGGTCGCAGATGGGCGGATCCGGGCGTTTTGGCGCGGCTCGGGCTTGAGCGGCCTCGTTAAGCCCGGGTGGATCGGCTTCTCAAGGGGCGGCGCCGGTCATCAGATAGCCGCCGCCACGCCAGATCGCCTGGTAGTGGCTGTCGGCAAGGACGCGGCGGCCGATGGCGGCGATGTCAAGATCGCGGTGGCGCTCGATGAGGTCGGCGAAATCGTCTCCCATCCGCATGATATTCGATGCGATCCACCGGTCGAGCCGCGGAAGGCCGATCTTGTGGCCGATCTTCAGGAAGTCAGGCATTTCGTCGGCGATGACGATGGGAGAGCCGGGCTTGGCGACGCGGACCATCTCGCGAAGAGCCCGCTCCGGATCATCGAAATGGTTGAAGCCGCCGTTGCTCAAAACGGCGTCGAACTCGCGATCGCGGAACGGCAGGTCCTCGGCCTCGCCCAGGATGAGCGTAAGATCGCGGCCGGGGTTGCGGCGCTGGCAGGCGGCGAGCTGGGCGATCGAAATGTCGATGCCGACAATCGACCAGTCCTCCGGCAGCCAGCTCGTGTAAACGCCGTCGCCGATCGCGACGTCGAGCAGACGGACGCCGGGGCGCTTCGGCAGGCGCCTCAGGACGACGTCGCGCGCCCGCCTCTCGCCTCCATTGAGCCACCAGAACAACGTTTCCCAGGGTCTGACCTTCCGCCACCGCCCGTTGTCGTAGAAATCCGCCGCGATCTTGTTGTCGTCGATCGGGGCGTCGCCGGCGATGAGCACGCCATCCCGAATGGGGAGGCGGGCGCCGCATGGCCTGGCGCGGCACTCGAAGCCGGCCTCCGTCCGGGCGAGGGGCCCACGGCAGCGCGGGCAGCGGATCGGTCCCGGGCAAGCGGCCCGGGCCAGGGCCTTTGGCGGTTCGGCGATCATCGTCGCCATGATTTCATGTCTCCCCTGTCTGGCCCGCGGCTTCTCCCCATACGGCGCCTCGGGACAGTCTATAGCATGAATCTTCTCTTTATGCAAATAATTTAGCGTCATTTCTGATTATTCCAGAAATGGCGACGGACCCGAGCGACGAGGCGCCCAGCGCCTTTGCGGTCGCCGCGCCTTCGACTAGCTTCGCCGCCGCGATGAGTCCGCCCCGCGTAGAACCTCCCTCCGACGCCGACGAGCGGCGCGCGGCGAAGCCTGTCATCGTTTATCCGCTGGGCGGGCTGCCGCCTTACGATGCGGGGTTCTACGAGGGGGCGCGGGAGGGCATGGCGAAGATCGGCGAGACGATCGTGCCGCCGCGCGAGGCGCGGGCGTTCGACGTATCCGCCGGGCGTTTCTTCCGCATCGTCAGCGTCGAGGGCCCGCAGGTCGGCGACCTCAACCTGTGGAGCGCCGCAAATCTCGCCGAGCGCTTCTTCAGCGGGAAAACGCGGGCGCTTCATGCGACGCATGTGACGACCGGCGCGAGGCTGTGGAGCGCTCTTCCCTATCTCCGCCCGATGGCGACCATCACTCATGACACGCTCGGCTGGTATGGTTTCGACGCAGACGGCGCGGGCGTCCACGACGTGATCGGCACCCGCTGCGATCCCTACACCAACCGCCTCCTGACCGGAGGCGACTATCACCATTGCTGCCATTCGAACCTCACGGGGGCGCTCGCGGAGCGTATGAGCCTCTCCTTTCGCCAGGCTGAACCGCATGTCCACGACGTGCTGAACGTCTTCATGTGCACCGGGTTCGAGCGCGCCACCCACCGGTACTTTATGAAGGCGAGCCCGGTCAGGCCTGGAGACTTCATCGAATTCTTCGCCGAGATCGATCTCATCGGCGCGCTCTCGGCCTGCCCTGGCGGCGACTGCGGCTCTTCGCATTCGAGCGATTCGGCGCGCTGTCATCCGCTCAAGGTCGAGATCTTCCGCCCGCGCGACGGGGCGCTGCGAGGCTGGCGCCGGCCCGAAACAAGCGCCTATCGCGCCGGGTGAGGCCGCGCGCCCTACGCAAAGCGCAGCCGCGACCGCTCGCGCGCCTTCTTCGCCTCGATCTCCCGGTCGCGAGCGGGCGCCGCGCTGTGCAGGGAGACAATGAGGTTGCGGGCCGCTTCGGCGACCTCGTCGACCGCGCCCTCGAACGCTTGCGCATTGGCCTGCGAGGGCTTGGCGAAGCCGCTCACCTTGCGCACGAACTGGAGCGCGGCGGCCCGGATCTCCTCTTCCGTCGCGGGCGGTTCGAAATTGAACAACGGGCGGATGTTGCGGCACATGCGGACCTCCTGATCAAAACTGCATTTCGAGAGAATGCATCATTCTGGCAGCGTCCGGCCGCCGTCGGCTCCCGGAATTGCGGGAAGCCCGCTCACGGGGCCAGTTCGAAACGCGCGGTCACGGTCACGGTCAGCTTGTCCTCGCCCGCCTCGACCGGTGTCGGCGCCGCGCCCTGGACGAAGGCGCGCGAGGCGAAGGCGATCGGCGCCTGTGGGCCGCCCTCCTCGGTGAGCGTCATGAGGCGCCCGAGCCTCGCGCCGCCGGCGCTCGCGTAGATCTCGGCCTTGCGCCTTGCGTCGGCGACCGCGAGCGGGCGCGCCTTGTCGAGGAGCGCGCTCAGGTCGTTGTGGCCGAAGCTCACGCCATAGGCCGAGTTCGCCCCGGCCGCCACGGCCTTGTCGAGGAGGCTCCCCAGGCGCGGCAGGTCGCGAAGCGTGACCGTCACATTGTTGCTGACGCTGTAGCCGGCAATCGTCGGGGCGCGCGTTTGCGCCGGCTGCTCGTGGGAGAACATCGGCGAAATCGAGATGTTGGAGGTCTGGATGTCGGCGGGCGCTATCCCCTCGGCCTTGAGGGCCGAAACGAGCCCGTTCGCCGCCTTGGCGTTGGCCTCCATCGCGTCGCCCGCGGTCTTCCCCGTGGTTGCGACCCCGAGGGTCACCCGGGCGAAGTCGGGCGCGGCCATGACCGCGCCTTCGCCCGTGACCTCGATCCAGCGATTGTTGCTGGTGTCGATCAGCTGCTCGATCGCCGAGGCGGGCGGAGCGGCGGCGAACGCGGACAGGAACGCGATCAGAGACAACCATGAGCGCATCGTTTCCTCCCGGCTTGCTTCAGCAGGATTTCTGAGCCGAAACCGGCGTCCGCCTTCCTGCTCAGAGAACCCGGCGCACGGCGGTTCGCGAAATCCAGCCGAGACCGAGCAGGCCAACGGCGAGAAGGGACGCCGAAGAGGGTTCCGGAACGGATGGAGAGGGTGTGATGGGAGGCACGCCGGACGTCCCGGGCGTATAATTGTAAGTCACGCTCTCGGTCCCGAAGGCAGAGCTGATGCTCGCGGGGCTGCCGCCGTCGTTGAACACGGAAACGCTCGTGTCCACCCTGGCCGTACCCATGAACCCGCTCAAGACCGCCGGATTGGTTTCGGTGAAGTTGGAGGCGGCCGCCGCGCTGCCGTCGCCGATCCGTTCGGCGCGGATGATAAACGCAAACCCCGACAGAGAGATCGTGTATTCGGCTTGGTTGAGGTCTAAGTCCGCGCCGCCGGACCAAGTCGCGGTCGCCGTTGTGTGCAGGGTGATCGAGTTCAGCGTGCCGGCCGCGGGATTGAACTGGCTGAACGACGCGCCGTCCGCGCTCGTGTAGTCGAGGAGCGGGGACGGGAACGTGTATGTCAGGATGACCGAATCCGCTCGCGCGATTTGCGGCGCAAGCAATCCGACGCCCACAATCCATATCGCCGCGGCGGCCGCCCTCACTTTCCCCTCCATTTCGCGCTAAAACTCCACATTGCATCAGTATTGAGAAGACTAGCACAGAACGCGATCACGCGGAAAGCAATATCCTCGCCGCTCCTCCATAGACAAAGGCCGGCGCTGGCCGGTCTTTCGCGACGTTCAACTGGTCGGGACGAGCGTCCAAGCGAATTCTTTGATGCGCCCGGGCGCTCCGCGCGGCCTTACGCGCCGGGCTTCGGGCCCGAGCGGTAGCGGAAGTCGCAATGGCTCGCGCCGCCCATGATGGTCTGGGTCCTCGTGAGCTTGATGCGCGGATCGTAGCCCTCGCAGAAGGCGCCGTCGCGGTTGCAGGAGAGAAGCTCGCCGATCGCGCCGAGACCCATGGCGCGATAGGTCTCCGCGTAGCGGCAGCGCTTGACGTTGAAGTCGAACACGCCGGGCTTGTCCTCGAGGACCTCGATGGTCAGCGCGTCGTCCTTGGTCCACAAATGCTGGATCGCCTTGAAGCTTTCGAGATCTGCTCCGCCCTCGGCGCGCGCCGCCATCTCGGCCCCGGCCTCGATCGCCGCGCGGCGGATCGCGCGGTGCAGGATCAGGCGCGCCTGCGTCTCGCCAAGAGCCTCGCGCATCTCGTCGTAGATCGGCTTGATGATGGCGGCCTCGATCTTGCGCCGGGCGAGAATGCCGAGTTCGCCCCCGGCGGCCTTGTTCGCGCGGTCGTTCATGCGGGGAAGCCTGTACGGGGCGCGCGGCGCGTGTCAAATCCGGCGGTTCAACCCGCGGCGCCCCGACCTGGATGTCTCGCCGCGCTGCTTTGCGGGAAGTGTTCGATCGCGCCATCAATGTGAACCCACGCATGTTTCGACCGCTCGAAGACCGATCGGACGGGAGGGGGATAGTTCGGATCCGCCAGCGCGCCGACCGCGACGGCGATGAGCGAGGGCAGGCTGTCGGCCGTCCAATAGACCGTCGACCCGCAGTTCGGACAAAAGGCGGTGCGGACCTTTCCGCCGCTCGCCCCGTCGCGGGTGAACTCCTTCGAGGCGCCCGAGACGACGACCGCCTCGACTGGATAGAAGGCGCCGGCGCCGAATGGCGCGCCGGTTCTCCGCTGACAGTCGAGACAATGGCAGGCCACTACCAGTCTCGGCTGTTCCTTGAGCGTGAGCGTGAGAGCCCCGCAACTGCATCGGGCGTCGGCCATTGGAAACTCCTTGTGGTTTCTGAAAGCGGGATTTCAAACCGGGACGTGGACCGTTCGCCGTCGCCGGCTTGACAGGTCCATGCGGAGGCGGCGAGTCTGCGCGCCTCGCGCGGGCGCCATCGCTCGGGCGTTTTTTCCTAGCGCGGGAGAAGCCTTATGCCGATCGCCCGGATGGATCATTTCACCATCCTGACCACCAACGCCGAGAAGACCGTCGCCTTCTATAACGACATCCTTGGCTTCACCTCGGGCCTGCGGCCGGCGTTTTCGTTTCCCGGCGCCTGGCTTTACAACGACGGCAAGGCGATTCTGCATGTGGTGGAGCGGGCGTCGATCCCTGAGGGCGGCGGCGTGCTCGACCATATCGCCTTTTTCGGGACCGATCCTTCGGCCTATGTGGCGAAGCTGAAAGCGCGCGGGATCAAATACGATCTCCGCCGTCTCCCCGAGAATGGCCACGCGGCGGGCTTATGGCAATTGTTCTTTTTCGATCCGAGCGGCGCCCGGGTCGAGATTGACTTCGCGGCCAGCGAGACGGCGGAAGGACAGGGGTGAGGGCCGCGCCGCCCGCTTGCGCCTGAGCCCGCTCCGCCGTTAAGAGCCGCGGGCGGTCATGGGATATCGTCTTTGCACAACAACGCCATCGTTCAGGTCGGCAAGGGGAAGCACGCGGCGCGGTTCGGCGCCGATCTGCCGCTTGCGCTCATCGCCGGTCCCTGCCAGGTCGAGAGCCGGGCGCACGCCCTCGAGATGGCCGCCGCGCTGAAAGAGATCGCGGCGCGGCGCGGCATCGGCCTCGTCTTTAAGTCGTCGTTCGACAAGGCGAACCGCACCTCGGGCTCGTCCGCGCGCGGGGTCGGAATGAAGGCTGCGGCGCCGATCTTCGCCGAAATCCGCGAGACCCTGGGCTTGCCGGTGATCACCGACGTGCACGAGAGCGACCAGTGCGCCCCGGTCGCGGAAGCGGTCGACGCCTTGCAAATCCCCGCCTTTCTCTGCCGCCAGACCGATCTTCTGGTCGCCGCGGCCGGAACCGGGCGGCCGGTCAATGTCAAGAAGGGGCAGTTTCTCGCGCCTTGGGACATGAAGAACGTGGTCGCCAAGCTGGACAGCGCTGGGGCGGCCGACATTCTGGTGACGGAGAGAGGGGTCAGCTTCGGCTACAACACGCTCGTTTCCGACATGCGCGCGCTGCCGATCCTTGCGCGCGAAACCGGCGCGCCGGTCATCTTCGACGCCACCCATTCGGTGCAGGAGCCCGGCGGGCAGGGGACGTCGTCGGGGGGAAATCGCGCGTTCGTGCGCGTGCTGGCGCGCGCGGCGGTCGCGGTCGGGGTCGCCGGCGTGTTCATCGAGACCCACCGGGACCCGGACCGCGCGCCCTCCGACGGCCCCAACATGGTGCCGCTGAAGGAGTTCGAGGCGCTCGTCGCCGAACTGCAGGATTTCGATCGCCTGGCGAAGCGCCCCTGACGGCCTGTCACATCGCGGTCGCCTGACCGATTTAGGTGTGTCCGTCCGCCGCGAACAGGGGCGCCCATGGACAAATATCTCTTCAGCTATGCCGCCGCGAGCGATCCGCCGGTCAAGCGGGGGCTGATCCGGCTCATCGAGAGGGCGACCGGCCAGCCGAAGCTGAAGCGCCTCTATGTGCAGAACCGGCGCTTTCCGCGGGCAGGCGAGAGTTTCTTCGAGGCCGCGGTGCGCTCGCTCGAACTCGACATCCGCCATGAGGCCCATGCGCTCGCAGCCGTCCCGAGGAACGGCCCGGTCGTGTTCGTCGCCAATCACCCCTATGGGGTGCTGGACGGCGTCGTCATGGCGTGGCTCATCAGCAAGGTGAGATCCGATTTCGTCGTCCTCACCCATATCGTGCTGACGCGCGCGCCCGAGGCTGCGCCGTTCATCCTGCCGGTCGATTTCTCGGGAACCGAGGAAGCGGAGCGGATCAACCTTGCCTCGCGAACGGCCGCGCGCGCCCAGCTCGCCAAAGGCGGCGCCGTGGTGGTCTTTCCCGCCGGCGCGATTTCGACCGCGCCCGACCCGCTGGGCTTAAAGCCCGCGGTCGACGGGCGCTGGCAGCCGTTTGCATCCCAGCTCATCCAGCGCTCGAAGGCGACCGTCGTGCCGATATGGTTCGGCGGCCAGAACAGCCGCCTTTTCCAGATCGCAAGCCATCTGAGCGCGACGCTCAGGCTCTCGCTTATCTTTCATGAGGTGAAGACGCGGATCGGGACCGGCTTGCCGGTCGCGATCGGAGCGCCGATCCCTTTCGCCGAGCTTACCGCGATCCGTGACCGGCAGGCGATGGCGGACGAATTGCGGGCCCGCGTCTATGCGCTGGCGAGGTTCGCGCCTTCTCACCCGCAAGCCTCGCCGCGGGGCCGGCCGGCTCATGGCGCTGGGCTCTTCACGCCGCGGTCGGATCGGGCGGCGTAGCGGGAATGTAGCCACACTCGGTGAGCGCGGCGACGCGGTCAGCGACCGCGTCTACATGTCAGCGCCCTCGATAGGGAGCGACGCCCGGGTCGGGAAGCCAGATCCCCTTGGGCAATTTGCCGGTCTGCCAGAACACGTCGATCGGGATGCCCCCGCGCGGGAACCAGTAGCCGCCGATCCGGAAGAAGCGGGGCTTGATGAGGCCGACGATGTCCTTGCCGATGCGCACGGTGCAATCTTCGTGGAACGCGCCATGATTGCGGAAGCTCGCGAGATAGAGCTTCAGCGATTTCGATTCGACGATCCATTTGTCCGGCGCGTAGTCGATGATGAGATGCGCGAAATCCGGCTGTCCGGTGACCGGGCAGATCGAGGTGAACTCGGGCGCGGTGAAGCGGGCGATATACTCGGTGTCGGCCTGCGGATTGGGAACCCGGTCGAGCGTCTTCGCGTCGGGCGCGTCGGGAATGCGCGACGGGCGCCCGAGATGGGCAAGCGGCGTTTGCGGTTTTCTCATGGGCGCCGTTTAGCGCCGAGCGGCGTTGGCCGGCAAGGCTTGGGCTCAGGCCTTTACCTCAGCTGCCCGGCGCTGAATTGCGAGGACACATAGCCGCTGAAGCGGACGCAGACGCCGTTCACCGACAGCACCCCCGGATTGCCGGCGATATTGCAGGTTTTGGCCGCCTCCGTCTGCTTGGCCTTGTGGGTCTGCCCGCGTTGCGAGGGCAGTTCCGCGGCCTGAACGGCAAGGGCGCTAAGGAGGGCGGCGGCGGCAAACGCGGCCCAGCGTTGAATGATCATGAGCGTCCTCGACCGGTCATTGCGCGCGGCGCGGCCGTCGAATTCAGGCCGCCTGAGAGCGCATAGCCGCCATATTGGGCCGCTATGGGGCGGCCCGCAAGCGCCGAACGCGAGCTTGCGACTCAGCCAGCAATCCGCAAGAAGGCGCAACGCGAATCGGGGATGGCGAAAGGCATGGAGACTGCGGCTCCTATTGCGCGCCCGTTTGCGCCTCGTCCCGTCGCGCTTCCCACGCTCGGCGGCGTGGCGCTGCTCGCGCTCGGGCTTTACGCCGCGGTCGCGCTCAGGGCGCCGATCGTGGCCGCCATTGCGGGCGCAGGCGGCCTTGCGCTCTTGCGGCTTGCGTGGGTCGAGCGGCCCTATCTCCGGGCGCTGCTCGCGCTCGACGCCGCGGCCTTCGCGATCTTCGCCATTCAGCGCAACGATTCGCTCGGGTTCTGGCAGCTGCCGGGGCCCTGGGCGGACGTCTGGCGCTTCGACCCGCCGGGGGCGGCGATCGCGCTCACCGTTTACGTCGGCGGGTCGATCCTGGCGCTGATCGGCGGCGCCCGCGCGCTCCGGCTGATCGAGTCTTTGAGCCTGATCGCGGTCCCCTTCCTGTTCAACCTTCTGATCACGGTCGGCGCCGACTGGCGCATGGCCGGAATGGGCGCCGTCGTGACGGGCGGGGCGAAGCTGCCGTTTCCGGTCCAGGTCGCGATCGGACGCGCGCTCATCTTGTGGTTCATCGGCGAGGCGATCCTGATTCTGATCAACCTGATCAGCGTCAACCGTCTGCCGCGCTCGGCGCGCGCGCATGGCCTGTTTGCGCTGAGCGGCGCGGTCGCGGCCTTGAGCCCGCTGATCGCGAACGCGGCGCAATGGGTGGTTCAGCCGTTGCTGGCGATCGTGTTCTCGAGCGTCTGCGCCGCCCTCGCCCAGGCGGGACTATGGGCGATCGTCTATCTGTTCACCGGCGTGACCCTCGATTGGCTCGGCGCGCGCCCGCCGCGGATCGAGACCGCCTGGGACCATTGGCGGACCGGCTTCGTCAAAGGGGCGATCTACGGCGCGCTCTTCATGGGCTTCATCCTCATCGCCGCCCTCATCCTGCGCGCGCCGGGCGCGGAGGCGTTCCTCGACCGGGCCGCGCTCGTCGCAGGCCCTATCGGCGGCGCGATCCTCTTTCCGCTCGGCGCGACGATCCTCGGCAGCGCCGACGGAACGCCGCCGTTCTTCGGCCGGCTCAGGCGCGCCTATCGCAATCCGCGAGGCTTCGCCCGGGGCGCTGTCGTCGGCCTCGGCCTCGCGCTGGCGTACCGGGCCGATCTTTCCGCTTCCGATGGCGGGACGCGCTTCCTGGCGATGGCCGCGATCGGCGCGCTTTGCTATGGTGGCGTCGATTTGGCTTTCGACGCTCTCGCGGTCGCGAAGGGCGAACGGCTGAAGCTGCAAAGCTGGCGCCTCTATGCTCTCGGCTTCCTGCTCGGCGGTTTGGTCGCCGGCGCGCTCGGCTGGTATTTCGACGCGCCCCAGCTCAAAGTGGTCGTCGCCAAGTTCTGGGCCTACGCCGACGTCAACTACCGCCTCGACGGACGCCAGCTCGGCGACTTCACCACCTATCCGATCTTCAACAAATACGGAGCGATCAATCTCGGCGAGGTCGCGGGCGGGGTCAGGCTCTTCTGGGCGGAATCGGTCGCGGGCGTCATCAACTGGTCGCTTGCGGCGCCTCTCTTCTCCATCAACTACGTGCTGCTCGACGCGGCGCTGCAAAAGAGTCTGAGGCCGATCAAGACCCTCTTCAGTCCGTACGGGATCGAGGGCCTGGTCGAGCAGGCTGTGCGGGTTCTGCGCTGGGGCCTGTGGATGGCGCCGATCATCAATTCGTTCCTCCGCCAGTCGCCGGATCCGACCTGGTACAATCAGGACGGCGCGATCCGCTCGGGCGTCGCCATTGCGGCCGACGCGACCAAGAGTCCGACCGCCTTCCGCCAGTTCAGCCTGACGCTCTTTCTTGGCCTCCTCGCCTATGACTGGCTGCGCATCCTCATCTGGTTCGACCATATGGGGCTGAGGGTCGCGACCCTGGTCAATCTGTCGTTTCTCGGCGGCGACCGGGCCGACGAAGCCGCGGCGCGATTCATCGGCCATAACGGGCGCACCCGCGCCATTCCCGACGGCATCCGCCGTTTCGGCACCTGGGCGCCGCTGCTCATTCCCTTTTACATCCCGCGCGGGGGCGAGTGGGACCAGGCGTGGACCGGCGCCGAGAAGCTGGCCCACGGCGGCCCCATGCCGGATCCGGTGAAGACGCTAGGCATCGCCTATGGCGCGGCGATCGCCGCCACGGCCGTAGCCGGCGTCGCGGCGGTGGCGCGGGAATGGGCCAAATCCGGACCGCCGGGTCCCTGGCTCGATGGCGCGCCGCTCGAGCTTGCGCGGCGCCCCGATCGCTTTTCCTTCAACAACGGCGCGGTCGGCGTCGAGATCATGCGCGACGGCCGGGGCGCGGGCTTCGTCATGGGCGCCGAGCGCGGCGGTTTCGCGATCGACCTCTTTCGCCGCCCGCTCGATCCCGTCCAGGCGCGCGGCCATTTCTTCTACGTGAGCGAGGACGGCGAGGCGCCATGGTCAATCGGCTTCGAGCCGGCGAGGCGCGCCGGCGAATACCGGATCGAGGAACCGGGCTTCAATCGCCTCGCAATCGTCCACGCGCTGAACGGGATCGAAGCCCGGATGGAGATCGCGCCCGATTCGAGCGGCGCGGTCTTGAGCTGGCGCATCCGGCTCAGGAACCATTCGGGCCGGCCGAGGCGGCTGCGCCTGACCAGCTTCTGCGAGATTGCGGGCCACGAGACGGGCGCTTACGCCAAGGATCTCGATTTCGCCGGCATGCATGTCGAGACGATATTCGTGCGTCCGCTGAACGCCATTCTTGCGCGCAACCGTCTCCTGCGCTCGGCCCGCGCCGATCGGGGTGAAACGTCGATCTTCGCGGTCATGCCGGGCGCGGGCGTGGAGCTCGTGGGCTACGAGGATTCGCGCATCCGCTTCATCGGCGAAGGCTCGCTCTTGAGGCCGACCGGTTGCGAGCCGTGGCGCTCGCGCAAGCTCGACGACGAAGGCAAGCTCTGGCCGTTCGATCCGGCGGCGAGCTTCACCCTGTCCGCGGAACTCGGCCCGGACGGAACGGCGGAAGCGGAATTCATCGCCGGGCGGGCCGACAACGCAGTGTGGGCCGCCGAACTGGTCGCCAGGCGCCTCGGACTTGAGCCTCTCCCCGAGCCCGAGCTGCAAAACCGCCTTTACGAAACGCGCGCGGTCGAGCCCTCGCCAGCTCTCGCCTCGCGCTGGCCGTTCAGCTTCTCCGCAGATGGAAAGTCGCTCAGCCTCACTCACCGCACGCCCCGCCCGTGGGCGCATGTGATGGCGAACGAGCTCGGCATGGCGACGATGGTCTCCAACGAATGCGAGATCTTCTCCGCCTTCGGCAACGCCCGCCAGAACGGCCTTTCCGCTTTCCGCATGGACAGCGTGACCGCCGTGCAGCCGGGGCAGGTCGTCTATCTCAGAGATCTCGACACGGGCGAGACCGACTCCGCCGGCTTCGCCCCCTTCCAGCGCGAGGACGGGACTTACGAGGCCGCGTACGAGCCGGGGGTCGCGACGTTCACGATGACGCGCGGCGACCTCGAGAGCGAATATGTGGTCTTCGTGCCGCCGGACTATCCGGGCGACATGCGCGTTCTGACCCTGCGCAATCGCGGACCGAAGCCGAAGCGCCTGCGCGTGACCCCCTTCTTCGATCTCGCGCTCGAGGACAGCCCGGGCGCGAGCGTCGACAGGATTTGGGACGAGACGGTCGATTCGACGCTGCTGTTCCACAATCCGCGCAATGATTTCGTGCACGGGTTCGCCTTCGCCGCGACCAGTTTGGACGCGCCGATAACCGAGACTCTTCGCGCCCGCTTCTTCGGCGGTCCGGGACGCAATATTCTGAGCCCCACGCTGGTCGAAACCGGGGCGAGCGACGGCGCCGCGCGCGACGACGGGCGCCGTGTCGCCGCCTTCGCAAGCGAGATCACGCTCGCGCCCGGCGCCGAGATGAAGATCGCCATCGCCTTCGGCGAGGCCGCGAGCCGGGCGGAAGCGCTCGCCGCCGCGGCGCGCGCCGGGGTTAAGAGCGCCGAGGACGCGCTCGCCGCGACCCGCGCCTCCTGGGGAGCGCGCCTCGGCAAGGTCGAGATCCACACCAACCGGCCGGACTTCGACCGGCTGGTGAACACCTGGCTGCCTTATCAGCTCTACGCGTCGCGGCTGTTCGGCCGCGTCGGCCCCAATCAGCTCGGCGGCGCGACCGGCTATCGCGACCAGTTGCAGGACGTGCTGCCGCTGATCCTCCTCGAACCGCGGCTGACCAGGGCGCAGATCGTGCTGCATGCGAGCCAGCAGTTCCGCGAAGGCGACGTGCTCAAGTGGTGGCATCGCGCGCCTGGCGGCGGAACCGGGCTCGGCCAGCGGACCAAGGCGAGCGATCCGCATCTCTGGCTGCCCTATGTTCTCGCCCGCTACGTGCGCGAGAGCGGCGATGAGACGGTGCTCGACGAGACGACGCCGTTCCTCGAAGGCGACGCCGTGCCGGCTGAGGAAGAGACCTGGATCGTCATTCCGCGCGTCTCGCGCGAGAGCGCGACCGTCTACGAGCACGCGCGCCTCGCCATCGGCTTTGCCCTCGAACATCTGGGCTCGAACGGCCTGCCGCTGCTCCGCGCGGGCGACTGGAACGACGGCATCGACGTGCTCGGCCGGCGCGACATCGGGACCAGCGTCTGGATGGGCTTCTTTTTCGCCAACGTGCTCGACGGGTTCGTGCCGCTCGCGCGCATGAAGGGGGATGGGACCTTCGCCGCGCGGTGCGAGGCGGCGCTCGCCGATCAGCGCAAGGCGCTCGAAGCTGGCTGGCGCGGCGACCACTACCTGCTCGATTTCGCCGACGACGGGCGCGAAGTCGATCTGCGCAACGCCATGACCACAGGCTGGGCCGCCTGGTCCGGCGCCTGCGAGGACAAGCGCGCGCTCGCCGCGGTCGAAGGGGGCCTGAAGGGGATCGAGCGGTCGAACCGGGTGCTGCTTCTCGAGACGCCGTTCTACGAACATTCGCAGCCCTATCCGGGCCGGATCGCCGATTACCCGCCGGGCGTGCGTGAGAACGGCGGCCAATACAGCCACGGCGCGACCTGGATTGTCGACGGACTGATGCGCCTCGCCGCCTCCGCCCGCTCGAAGGGCGACCGTGAGCTGGCTGGGCGTCTCGGCGCGCGCGCCTTCGAGATCTACGAGAAGATCTCGCCGCTCAGGAAGACCGACCCGGAAAATCTTGCGATTTACGGCCTCATCCCCATCCAGCAGCCGGCCGACATCTACGACGGCTGGGGCCACGGCGGGCGAGGGGGCTGGTCGTGGTACACGGGCTCGGCGGCCCGCATGCTCTCGGCGGCCTATGCGCTTCTGGGGATCGATGAGAAGGACGGCCAGACTTTCGTGCGCGACGGCCTGTTCGAGCCCAAGGGGGAGCTCAAGGTCCTCTCGCTGCGCATCGGGGATAAGACCTTGACGCGGGATGGGCCGTCCTGATGGGCCGGGCCCCGTGGCCCACGCGCGCAAAATCGACCGCAAAACGCCCTCGCCGCGTTGCGGCGGGGCGCGGTTTCTGGCAAGAGGCGCCCAGAATTGGGGCGCCGAGAGGCGCCTTCGGCGGTTGAACGGGGGCTTTCGCGCATGCTTTTGGGCCTGATTATCATCGGTGGGCTGCTCTCGATCGTCTATGGCGTCTACACCGTCACCAGCCTCATGGCGGCCGACGCCGGCAGCCAGCGCATGCAGGAGATTTCCGGCGCGGTCGCCGAGGGCGCGCAGGCCTATCTCAAGCGACAGTACATGACCATCGCCGGCGTCGGGGTCATCGTCTTCATCATCATCGGCCTCTTGCTGTCGTGGACGGTGGCGATCGGATTCGCCATCGGAGCGATCCTGTCGGGCGCCGCAGGCTTCATCGGCATGAACGTCTCGGTGCGCGCCAACGTGCGCACCGCCCAGGCGGCGACCAAGTCGCTCGCCGGGGGCCTCAGCATCGCCTTTCGCGCCGGCGCGGTGACCGGGCTTCTCGTCGCCGGCCTCGCGCTGCTCGGCGTCGCCGTCTATTTCACCGTGCTGACCCACGTCCTCGGCTACGGCCCCGCCGACCGCACCACGGTCGACGCGCTGGTCGCGCTCGGCTTCGGCGCCTCGCTCATCTCGATCTTCGCCCGTCTCGGCGGCGGCATCTTCACCAAGGGCGCGGACGTCGGGGCCGATCTCGTCGGCAAGGTCGAGGCCGGCATCCCCGAGGACGATCCTCGCAATCCGGCGACCATCGCCGACAACGTCGGCGACAATGTCGGCGATTGCGCCGGCATGGCCGCGGACCTGTTCGAGACCTATGTGGTCACGGTGGTGGCGACCATGGTCCTGGGCTCGATCTTCTTCGACGGCGCGCCGATCCTGATCCCCGCCATGACCTATCCGCTCGCCATCTGCGCGATCTGCATCGTGACCTCGATCATCGGCACCTTCTTCGTCAAGCTCGGCGCCAACAACTCGATCATGGGCGCGCTCTACAAGGGCCTCGTCGCTACCGGCGTCCTGTCGATCCTCGGCCTCGCCATCGCGACAACCTATGTCATCGGCTGGGGCGAGATCGGGACGGTCGCCGGCAGGTCAGTGACCGGCCTGCATCTTTTCTACTGCGGCATCCTCGGGCTCGTGGTCACGGGCCTCATCGTGGTCATCACCGAATATTACACCGGCACAGGAAAACGTCCGGTCGTGTCGATCGCCCAGGCTTCCGTCACCGGCCATGGCACCAACGTGATCCAGGGCCTCGCCGTGTCGCTCGAATCGACCGCGCTGCCGGCGCTGGTCATCCTGGGCGGAATTGTCTGGACGTACGAACTCGCCGGCCTGTTCGGCACTGCGATCGCGGTCACCACCATGCTGAGCCTTGCGGGCATGATTGTCGCGCTCGACGCCTTCGGCCCGGTCACCGACAACGCCGGCGGCATCGCCGAAATGGCCGGCCTGCCCAAGGAAGTGCGCCAGTCGACCGACGCGCTCGACGCGGTCGGCAACACGACGAAAGCGGTGACCAAGGGCTACGCCATCGGCTCGGCGGGGCTCGGCGCGATCGTGCTGTTCGCCGCTTACACCAACGACATCCGCCACTTCACCGAGATCGGCGCGCCGTATTTCAAGGGGCTCGGCGAGGTGTCGTTCGAGCTTTCCAACCCCTATGTGGTGGCGGGCCTCATCTTCGGCGGGCTCATCCCCTATCTCTTCGGCGGCATCGCGATGACGGCGGTCGGCCGCGCCGCCGGCTCGGTGGTGCTCGAAGTGCGCCGGCAGTTCAAGGAGATGCCGGGGATCATGAATGGGACCCAGCGTCCCGACTACGGACGCGCCGTCGATCTGCTGACCAAAGCCGCCATCCGGGAGATGATCGTGCCTTCCCTGCTGCCGGTCTTGGCGCCCTTCGTCGTCTATTTCGGGGCCCTGTGGATCTCGGGCTCGAAGGCGAACGCCTTCGCCGCGCTCGGCGCTTCGCTGCTTGGCGTGATCGTCAACGGCCTGTTCGTCGCCATCTCGATGACTTCGGGCGGCGGTGCATGGGACAACGCCAAGAAGAGCTTCGAGGACGGCTTCATCGACAAGGACGGCAACAAGTGGATGAAGGGCTCCGAGCCCCACAAGGCCGCCGTAACCGGCGACACCGTCGGCGACCCTTACAAGGACACCGCGGGCCCTGCGGTCAATCCGGCGATCAAGATCACCAACATCGTCGCGCTGCTGCTGCTGGCGATCCTAGCAAGGTGAGGGCTTGCCCGGTTCCTGTAGCGGAGATGAGCGCGAGCTCGACTCACGAGAGCCGCTAGACCGCTCGAGCGCTCCGCATTTAGTCTGAATTCGAAGGGATTCCCGAATTGTTTGCATTCTGATTTAACCTTTGGTTGGACGGAGGGCGGCGGGGACGGCTGGAGCTTATTCGCAGGATTTGCGCGACCGGATGATTGACGCGGTTGTGATTGAGGCGATGAGCCGCCGGGTGGCGGCGGCGCGGTTTGGGGTCAGCTTGTCGTCGGCGATCAAATGGGTGGAGCGCTTCGAGCGAAGCGGCTCTCGCACGGCCGCGCGAATGGGCGGCTACAAGCGCGTGAGATTGGAGCCGCACCGCGCCTTCCTCGAAGGCTTGCGGGTCGAGAAATCCGACATCACGCTGCAGGCGCTTTGCGATCGGCCGCTGGCCGAGCGTGGCGTTCCGGCCGACACCTCTCTAATGAGCCGTTTCTTCCGCCGTCTCGGCGTCACGCTCAAAAAAAGACCCTCGTCGCGCACGAACAAGACCGTCCGGACGTGGAGCGCCATCGGCTGCGCTGACGAAACCATCAGCGGCGCGTCGATCCTGCGCGGCTCGTCTTCATCGACGAGACCTGGACCAAGACCAACATTATTCGCCTCTACGGCTGGGCGCCGCGCGGCCGACGGCTCGTCGCCAAGTTCCCGCACGGCCATTGGAACACGGCGACGTTCCTCGCCGCTCTGCGCAACGATCGCCTCGACGCGCCGTGCCTGTTCGAAGGCCCCATCAACGGCCAACGCTTTCTGGCCTACGTCGAACAGTTCCTCGTTCCGACCCTCAAACCGGGCGACATCGTCGTGCTCGACAACCTCGGATCGCACAAAGGAAAGCCGGTGCGACGCACCATCCGCGCCGCCGGCGCGCCTTGTGTTCCTGCCCAAACACTCGCCCGACCTCAATCCGATCGAGCAGGTGTTCGCCAAACTCAAAACCCTGGTGCGAAAAGCCGCCCACGCTCCCTCGACGCCGTCTCAAACGCGATCGCCACCGCCCTCACCGCCATCTCGCCCCAAGAATGCGCAAACTATCTTAGGCCGTGGTGACGATTTGACTATCTGAGCCAGATGGCGATAGCGGCGAGTTTGACGAAGCCCCTGAAGTTGGCGAGCAGCTTGTCGTATCGGGTGGCGGCGCGGCGGAACTGGTTGAGCTTGTTGAAGAAGCGCTCGATGATGTTGCGATCCTTGTAGAGGTCTGCGTCGTAGGGGCGCTGGCGGGTGCGATTGCGCCTGGGCGGGATGACGACCTGGCTGCCGGCCTCGACGATCTTCTCGCAGAAGTGGTCGGCGTCATAGCCCTTGTCGGCGATAGCGACTTCGGCGGCGATGCCTTCAATCCAGGCGTGGGCAAAGGCGATGTCGTTGCGTTGGCCTGGCGAGCCGATCAATCGCACCGGGTTGCCCAACGCATCGCCGGCGGCGTGGATCTTGGTGCTCAAACCGCCGCGGGCGAAATGGACCCGCGCAGCGGGACCGCTTGATGCGGTTTGTTAGTTGGAAGCGCGACCGCTCGGGATTCCTTTCTATCACGCAGCGAGAGGCTGCGTCTGCTGTCTGCTGCTGTGGGCATGTGGGCAACGCGGATGCGTTGTCCATCATGTCCACAGCCCCGGCGCCGGCGATTGCCTCGCGCCAGACCGCCATCGGCGTGCGGTCGGCCAGCGCCTGGTGCGGGCGTCGATCATTGTAGAAGGCGATCCACTCGGCGATGCCGCGCGCGGCTTCGCGGCCGTCGGCGTAGCCCTTGAGATAGACGTCCTCGTACTTGAGCGACCGCCACAGCCGCTCGATGAAGACGTTGTCCATCCAGCGGCCGCGGCCGTCCATGGAGATCGCGACGCCCGCTTCGGCGAGCGCGCCGGTGAAGGCCGCCGAGGTGAACTGCGAGCCTTGGTCGGTGTTGAAAATCTCGGGCTTGCCGAACTTCGCCCGAGCCTCCTCGAGCGCCGCCAGACAGAACGAAACGTCCATCGTGTTCGACAGCCGCCACGCAAGCACCGCGCGCGACGCCCAGTCGATGATCGCCACCAGATAGAGAAAGCCCCGCCCGATCGGAATGTAGGTGATGTCGGCCGCCCAGACGTGGTTCGCGCGCTCGATCGTCAGATTGCGCAGGAGATAGGGATAGATCCGGTGGCCGGGCGCGGGCTTGCTCGTTCTCGGCTTCGGCCCGAGCGCGGCGATCCCCATCAGGCGCATCAGCCGCTGCACGCGCTTGCGGTTCACGAACACGCCCTCGGCGCGCAGCATCGCCGTCATCCGGCGCGAGCCGAGAAAGGGCCAGGCGGTGAACAGTTCGTCGATCCGGCGCATCAGCGCGCCGTCGTTGTCGTTGGCCGGCTTGCGCGCCCGATAGACGCCCGAGCGCGCCACGCCAGAAGCGCGCATTGCCGCCGCACCGACAGCGACTTGTCGGCGCGGTCGAGCATCGCTCTGCGGTCCGGAGCGCTCATCTTCCGGACCTCCTGGCTAAAAAATCCCGCTCCACCGTGAGCTGCCCGATCTTGGCGTGCAGACCGCTCGATCTCCCGCTCATGCGTCGTTTCCGCGTCCCGCCCGACGCCAGGGTCGAAGGCCCGCGCCGCCTGATCCTGGAGTTGCTTCTTCCAGGCGTAAATCTGGTTGGGATGGACCTCGTAGCGCTGAGCAAGGTCCACGACCGTCGCCTGCTCCCGCAGCGCCTCCAGCGCGATCTTCGCCTTCAGCCCGGCGTCAATCCGCCGCCTCGTCTTCTTCGTCATCGTTCGCTCCGTCTATCAAACGGAGCGGCCGTTCTCCAACTTAACCCCCGGTCCCAAAAACCGGGTCCACTTCTGTGCCGGACGAGGAGGCGGCCGAGCTGCGCTTCGCGTTCGAGGCGGAAATCCGGCGGCTGGAAGCGGCTTAGCCCAGTTCGCCGACATTTTCTTGTCTCAGGCCGAAATCGGCTCTATGATGTTCCGTTATGAAGAACCCAATCGCGATCCTCCGCGACCCGCGCCAAGGGTGCGGGAGGAGAATCCATGAACAATCCTGCGCAACCGCGTCGCCTCGATCAGCGCTATTGCGCGCTCGCTCAACGGAAGAAGGCCCGAGAAAAATCTTCGTCGCATTTCCCTCGTAACCCATTGAAAAATCTCAATTCTGACGAAGGAATCCAAGGAAATCCAAGAGAATCCAACCCTCATAATTGAGGCGTTCGGAGCGAAACCGCCCCCAATCAAGAAAACCCAAACCGACCGGACGAGCGCTGAATCCACAGCCGAGCCGACGGTCTATTCCTCGAGCTCGCTGTCCCAGTAGAGAAAGTCCATCCAGCTTTCGTGTAAATAGTTGGGCGGGAACAGGCGCCCGTTCTGGTGCAGGTCGTGCACGGTCGGCTGGTAGGGCTTCTTCGCCGGCCACATGCGCGCCGCGGCCGGCATGAGATCGGCCTTCCTGAGGTTGCACTCCGAGCAGGCGGCGACCACGTTCTCCCAGGTCGTGATCCCGCCCTTCGAGCGGGGAACCACATGGTCGAACGTCAGGTCCTCGCGCCCGCCGCAATATTGGCAGGTGAACCGGTCGCGCAGGAACACGTTGAACCGGGTGAAGGCGGGAAAGCGGGTCGGCTTCACATAGCTCTTGAGCGACACCACCGAGGGCAGGCGCATCTCGAAGCTCGGGCTCCTGACCCGAGTCTCGTATTCGGAGAGGATGTTGACCCTGTCCAGGAACACCGCCTTGATCGCGTCCTGCCAGCACCAGATCGACAACGGGTAGTAGCTCAGCGGGCGGAAGTCCGCGTTGAGAACGAGAGCCGGACAAGTCGCCGGCGTGACTGCGCGAACATGAACCGTCACTAACGACGCTCCCGTGCCTCCGATGGTCGAACCCGGCCGGCTGGCTGTCCGCCCGCGCGGAATAGTCTATATGGCGCGTGACGGGCTTGTGAAGGCGCCGGAATCCGGGGCTCTCCGGGGCTTTTGCCCCTCTTAAGCCATGTTGGCTCGCGCGAATTGGTCAGCCGGCCGACCGTTCGATCGCCTCCATGTCGGCGTCCGAAAGCCCGAAATGATGGCCGATCTCGTGGACGAGAACATGGGTCACGACCGCGCCGAGCGAATCCTCGCCCTCGCACCAGAAGTCGAGCAGCGGCCGGCGGTAGAGCCAGATCATGTTGGGCAGTTCGCCCGTCTCTTCGGTCGCGCCGCGCTGGGCGCGGCCGCGGCCGCGAAAGAGGCCGAGCAGGTCGAACTCGCTCTCCGCGCCCATTTCGTCGAGCGTCTCATCGTCCGGGAAGTCGACCACCTGAACGACGAGACCTTCGCTCAGCCGCCGGAACGTGGCGGGCAACTGGTCGAATGCGGCGCGGGCGAGGGCGTCGATGTCCTCCGATGTCGGGGCGCGCAACGAGGCGGGGGCGCTCAACGTTTCCGACGTCACTGCGCGGCCCGGGGTCTCGGCGCATTTGGGCGCTCGAGCGAGTTGATCCGAGTGGCGTCCAGCCCGTCGACCAGGAGGCGGGTCCGCGCGGCGAGGGCGGCGCGAATCTTCCTGGCGCCGGCCGGGAACTCCTTGAGCACCCGGCGGAACGTCTCGCGCGAAATCCGGATCACGACCGCGTCCTCGGCCGCCCGGGCGCTGACCAGGCGGGTCGTCGGGGCATAGAGGGCGCTCTCGCCGATAAGGGCGCCGGCGCCGGCGCGCCGCTCGCCTTGTGGCTCCGGTCCGGTCTCGGTGAGCAGGATCGCCCCAGAATGCACGAAATAGCCCGAATCGGCGGCCTCGCCCGGGAAGAACAACGCTTCCCCCGCCCTCAGGCGCCGTTTTTCGCAAGAAAACGCGATCAGTTGCAGCGCCTCGCGCGGCAGGAGATCAAAGGGCCGTGTCCGCCCGAGCCGTGCGACGTCGTCGTCGAGCGTCACTCCGCTCGCTCCCCTGTCGCCGCGCCGGCCACCAGCTTGTAGCCGCCCCCCTCGGTGACAAGCAGTTGCGCTTCGGCCGGATTGTTCTCGATCTTCTGCCGCAGACGATAAATGTGCGTCTCCAGGGTGTGGGTCGTCACGTTGGCGTTGTAGCCCCAGACATGTTTCAGAAGCGTCTCGCGGGCGACCGGCTGTTGTTCGGCGCGATGAAGATAGCGCAGGATCGCGGCCTCTTTCTCGGTCAGCCGCAGCTTGACGCCTTGCTGGTCGACGAGATTCTTCGAAGTCGGCCGAAAGGTGTACGGCCCGACCTGGAATTCCGCGTCCTCGCTGGCTTCATATTGCCTGAGTTGCGAGCGGATGCGGGCCAAAAGCACCACGAACCGGAACGGCTTGCCGACATAGTCATTGGCTCCGGAATCGAGGCCGGACACCGCATCGGAGTCGGAATCATGCGCGGTCAGCATGATGATCGGCCGACGGTATCCGTCCCGGCGCATTCGCTTGACCGCCTCGCGCCCGTCGAGGTCGGGCAGTCCGACATCCATGATGATGAGATCGGGCGCTGCGGTCGTGACAGCCTCGAGCGCGGCTTCCGCCGTCTCGACCGCCTGGACCTGAAACTCAGGGTGAAGCGCCAGCTGCTCGACCAGCGCGTGGCGAAGGTCGGCGTCGTCGTCCACGATCAGCAATCGCCGTGTTTGGGTCATCAAGCCTACCTTACCCGCCTGATCGCCCGGCGGCTACCGCAGGATTACGGCAAGCCGGCGGCTAGCTGTGGAGGCTCAACAGGTTGTCCTCGGCGAGGTGGAGGCGGCTGATTGGCGGTTTTGATTTTACTGCGCTGTGCGGCCGATGCCAGTTGTATCGGTGCAACCAGATCGGCAGCTCAGCGGCGCGTCGGATCGAGTTCGGGTATGCCTGGGCGTAGGCCCATTCTCGCATGGCGGTCTGGATGAACCGCTTGGCCTTCCCGTTATCCGGTATGAGATCGGCGGCGCCTCATGGTCCGGCTGTTCCCGAGAGGGAGCGGGCGATATGGTGAGCCCATCTGGGACACGGGGCGCCGGGAGCACGAAGGTGCGGGCAGGCCGCCGATAGACAATGGGCTGAGAGCCCGAGCTCGTTACATGGCCGCCCCTTGCGACTTTCCCGGATGCGCCGCGAGCGCGGATCAGTAGATGTCGTGTCGCCCGCCAGCTCCCGCTTTGAACGAACAGAGACGGAGGACGGGAGGAGCAGGCATGCGGATCATCGGATTGGATATTCACCGCGCTTTCGCCGAGGCGGTCGCCTGGGACGACGGCAAGCTCGAACGACTGGGGCGCGTCGACATGCGCCGTCATCTTCTCGAGGGCTTCGCAAAGAAGCTCACGAAAGAGGACGTGGTCGTCGTCGAAGCGACGGGCAACGCTGCGTCAGTTGCAGCGGTGATCGCGCCGTATGTCAAGAAGGTCGTGATCGCGAACCCCAACCAGGTTCGCATCATCGCCCATGCGAAGATCAAAACCGACACGATCGACGCCAGCGTCCTGGCGCAGCTTTATGCAAGCGGATTTCTGCCGGAGGTCTGGGTTCCGGATGCGGCGACGCAGGCGCTTCGCCGGCAGGTGACGCGGCGCAACCAGATCGTCCGGCAGCGATCGCGACTGAAGAACATTATCCAGTCCATCCTGCACAGCCACCTGATCCCCTCCTGCCCACACGCCGATCTGTGCGGGGCGAGCGGACGGGCATGGCTGTTTCATCAGGTGCTGCCGGAGGACGAACGGCTCGCCGTCGAACGCCATCTGCGCGAGTTCGATCGGCTGGGCGAGGACCTCAAGGTCATCGAGCGTGACCTTGCTCGCTCGGCGCTGGCGGACGAGAGCGTCAAACGCCTGATGACAATCCCTGGGGTCGATATGGTGGTGGCGCTCGCCATCATGGCCGCGATCGGCGATGTAGAACGCTTCGAGCAGTCGAAGAAGCTCGTCAGCTACCTCGGCCTCAACCCGAGCGTCAGACAGTCGGGACCGGGTCCCGCCTATCATGGCCGGATCACCAAGCAGGGTCGCGGACATGCGCGCGGCATGCTCGTCGAAGCTGCCTGGGCGGCGGCGCGGGCGCCGGGTCCGTTGCGCGCGTTCTTCCTGCGCGTGCGAGCCCGCCGCGGTCAGCATGTCGCCGCCGTCGCGACAGCCCGCAAGCTCGCGGTGCTCATCTGGCATTTGCTGAGCAACGACGAAAGCTATGTCTGGGCTCGGCCGGCGCTGCACGCCAGGAAGCTGCGCGATCTGGAGTTGAAAGCGGGACACAAAGCCGAACGCGGCCAAAGGGGCGCAGCCCATGCCTACAACATCAAGAGCCATCGCGATCAGGAGCGGAGATGGGTCGAGCAGGCTGAGGCGGCCTACGCCCGCTTCGTCACCGGTTGGAATCCAAGGGGCCCCAAGAGGGTGCGCACAGGCGCCGCAACTGAGGGGCGACGATGAAGGCTGCGCGGCAGGGCTTTCGCCTCACGCCCTGCTCTTCGCCGCGCGGTCACCCGTGCGCGGGAGAAAAATAGCCCGGATCCGGCAAGAAAGCACTTGTCGATCACATCAGTGGTCTTAGGCGTGTATGGCTTCGTTCTGACGTGTCGCAGACCGAGGTCGCGGCAGGCATCGTGGAAGGCGAAGGATTTGTAGCAGGCCCCGTTGTCGGTCATGACGCGCTGCGCGCCGACGCCTAGGCTGGCGTAGTCGGCGACGGCGGCTTTCAGGAAGGCGACGGCGCTTTTCCTCTTCTCGTTGGGCAACATCTGTGAGAACGCGACGCGCGAGGCGTCGTCGATGCAGACATGGACGTATTCCCAACCGACGCCGCGGCCGTTGCTGTGGCCCGTGCGGTCGCCGGTGATGCGATGGCCGATCTGTTCGAAGCGGCCGAGCTTCTTGATGTCGATGTGAATGAGTTCGCCCGGGTTTTCACGCTCGTAGCGGCGGACTGGCTCGGCCGGCTCCAGGGCCGTCAACCGGTTGAGGCCGAAGCGTTTCAGGACGCGGCTGACCGTTGCGGCCGAGACGCCGGTCTCGGCGGCGATCTGCTTGCCGGTCCAGCGCTGACGGCGCAAAGCCTCGACTTGGGCGACGACAGCGTCCGGCGTCGGCCGGTTGAGCCGACGCGGCCGCGACGAGCGATCCTGCAGCCCCGCGACGCCTTCGGCCTTGAAGCGCTCCCACCATTTGCCCGCAGTCCGCGGGCAGACGCCTGCGGCTCGTGCGGCGGCCTCCGGCGTCTGCCCGCTCTCGATCTGGCGTGCGATTCGCTCTCGACCGATCGGCGCCAGACGGGCATTCTTGTGCATGTTCATCCGGTCCTCCGGAGATGCTGGAGCTTCGACACCCTCAGCTTCCCCGTTCACGACCGGATTGGCAACCTAATGAAAACTCACAGCTAGCGGGGGCGAAACGGGCGCGATTTCCGGTAGCGCCGCGGACCCAAGTCGCGCCCGAGCTGATATTGACGCCGTGGTACAGGTTCATCTCCCGCACGACTTTCAGGAACGGCGCGATCGCTTTCAGGTCTCCCTCCTCCGGGGAACCGTCGACGCAGCGCAACGCCTTGGTCAACCGCGCCACCTGGACGAGAGCGTAGTCCTCCGGGGCGTCGAGCCGCCGGTTCGTCAACGCCTGTACGACAGCGCGACGGACCGCCGGTGGGCTTTTCTTCATGTGGCTCGCGATCTCCTCAACGCTGTAGCCCGACACGAGCAAGTCGAGACACGCTTCCCGCCGCTTGATCAAGGCCTCGCGGCGGGCTTCGCCCAGGGCGCGCCTGCGCGCCCGTTCGGAGGTCGGTTTGGGCTCGTCGGACATGATTTGTCTTTCGATCAATCTAGACAAATGCCTACCGGCGCCTGCGTGGATGGCCGCGTCAAGTGTGGACAAGCCGGCCATCACAACTGGAGCGTCAAGAGGCAGCCGCAAAGGCGTCAGACTGCTGAGTTGAGTCCGGACGACTCGGCCGAACCCGGTTCGACGGATCAGGTCAGCCAAGCCTGATCTTCGGGCTTGGGCCCGCGGCTCGGACGCGCTCGTCGGCATGAGTCTCAAACTGCCTGAAATTGTCGCGGAACATCTTGACCAGGCGGCCCGCGACTTCGGCGAATTCGCCCTTGTTGCGCCAGGTTTTGATTGGATCGAGAATGTGAGGCTCGACTCCCGGAACCTGCGCGGGCACGGCGAGACCGAAGTGCGGTTCGGTGCGGAACTCCGCCCGGTGCAGGGAACCGTCGAGCGCGGCCGCCACCAGACGGCGCGTCACCCGGATCGGCATGCGGCGTCCGTCGCCGAACTTGCCGCCGGTCCATCCGGTGTTGACGAGCCAGCAATCGACATGGTGCCGGGATACCATGTCACGCAACAGATTGCCGTAGACGGTCGGATGGAGCGGCAGGAACGGCGCGCCGAAGCAGGCGGAAAATGTCGCCTGCGGCTCAGTCACGCCTTTCTCGGTTCCCGCGACCTTGGCGGTGTAGCCGGACAGGAAATGATACATCGCCTGCGCGGCGTCGAGCTTGGCGATCGGCGGCAGCACCCCGAATGCGTCGCAGGTCAGCATGACGATGTTTTTGGGATGACCCGCGCGCCCGGTCGCGGAAGCGTTGGCGATGAAATGAAGCGGATAGGCGATGCGGGTGTTCTCGGTCCTGGACTTCGTCGTCGAAATCGGGCGTGCGCGAGTCCGGATCGAGCGTCACGTTCTCCGGTGCCGGAGAGCCCGAAGAAGATCGCCGTGTCGCCGTCCTTGCCAGCGTTGGCCGAGCAATGCATGGCCATGACCCGTTTCTGCGGCAGCAGGTAGTTGAGGACGGTGAACACGGCCTTCTTCATCTCGCCCGCATAGCTGGTGCCCCCGATAAGCACGATCTTCCGGGTCAGGTCGCAGGCGATGATGGTCCAGGAGCGCGCGCCGTGACGCTTGGGGTCGGCGCGGAACGAGGGCAGATCGACGATCGTCAGTTCGGGGACGAAGGCGGCCAGATCCTCCGGCGGCGGACGGATCAGGAGGTTGCGGATGAACCGCGAATGCCAGGCGTATTCGGTGAAGACGCGCGCGCCAGGCGCAAGGCAGGGTCGGCGCCCGCATAAAGGTCCTGGGCGAACAGCGACATGCCGCTCGCGTGGGCGATGAAATCGGCGAGGAGCGTGTCGAAATGCTCGACGGTCATCGCGCTGTTGCCGTCCCACCACACCAGCGCCTCGGTCGCGCCGTCGCGCACCACGAACTTGTCCTTTGCGCTGCGTCCGGTATGCGCTCCGGTGTCGGCGACGAGGGGGCCGTGCGCCGCGATCCGCGCTTCGCTCCGTTGCAGCGCTTGCTCGTAGAGTTGCGGCGCGCCGAAATTCCAGTTGATCGCGGCGAGGTCGCGGAAGCCGAACCGCTCGGCGCCGAAGCCTGCGTTGCGCAGTCCGTTCTCGATCATGTCTCAGATATCCTCCGCGGCGCGTCCATGCGCGTGCAAGATCAATCAAAACCATTGTTGCCACCCGGATCAACCCGGCAAAGTTCCCGATTGCCGCGGGCAAACACGCGGGCGACGACGGCCTAAGCCGCGCGTGCGCGCCTGTCATTCGAACGACGGAAATGCCCGTTCGCGACCGGCGACGAACCGGCGGATGCAAGCCACTTCGGGACTCGGGGCGGCGCGGCTGGGGCGGGCGGGCGATGGGGAATTATACCCATTGCCGAACCGGCATAACGGTGCTCAGTCAGTCGCCCAAGGGAAATCAAAAGGGAGAGAAGGCGCTGGAACGGCTTTAGCAGCCTCTCGCTCAGGGAGCGTCGACAACCGGCCATCCGATGTTGTTGTGATTGCGTCGATGAGGTGGCACATTTCGTCACGATTAGTGATTCGCGTTAATTCGTGCTATTTTTGTGGATCTGCGTCGGTTTCGCGTATCCAAAATCTGTCAGGTTTTAAGAATAATGGGGGCGGCCCTTGCGGATATCGTCGCTATTTAGCATTTTTATTTTGCTCATTACGGCTTTGAAGAAGCCGCGACGTTCTGACCGGGGATTGGCACGCAATTCCTTGCAGTTGGCGGGGTGCTTGGGAGCGCTAGCCGCTTCGGGCTGCGCCTCGGTGTCCGAGCAGTATTTTCGCGAAGGCGTGGGCGTCACCCTCAACTCCGGCCAGTTGGCGCAAGCGACGCAGCTTCAGGACGAATACGTCTACAACATCTGCCGGCAAGCCGGTGGCTTCAACGTGGAGACCGCCGCTAGCCCATCCTGCACCGGGGCCGATTGGACGACGTTCACCGTGGCGGGAATGAATGACATCGACCAGCGATGCGACGCCTATCTCGACTGGCTCGACGCGCAGAGGCGCGACCGAACGCCCGTCCTTGCCCAGATTGCCGCCATGGGCGCGGCGACCGCTGGAATCATGGGCGTGGCGGGCGCTGGCACAGAGGCCATCGCCATCGCGGCGACCGCATTCGGCTTGGCGGGGCAGAGCTACGCCAACTGGAACTCACGGCTGCTGCTCGACGTCGACCATTCCACTGTGCAAGCGCTTGTCTATAGGCGGCAGCAACAATATCGGCAATCCATCTACAACATAGCCGTTCCGAGCCGAGCCTCAGCCATCTACCTCTTGCGCGGATACCTGCGGCTTTGCATGCCGATCACGATCGAGACCGACATCAATAACACCGTGACCTTGGCGCAGAGCGGCGTGCCGGCATCGGTGATCGAGGCGCCGCTGGTGCGGCCGGTGGGGGTTACTAACGTCGTTACCGAGGTGAGGAAACCCCTCGCGACACCGCACCGTCTTGTTAACACTAGCCGGGCAACTACCCTAACCCCTATTGAAGCGGGGCTAACTGGCGTCAAAATTGAGCAAATCCAAAGGGCGCTGTGCGTCGCTTCGCCATCCAATGACCTGGGGGGGCTGGATTCCTCCGCTCGGATAGCGATGTCCGAATTCTTTGAAGCCGGCGGTTTTGGGCCATCCCAAACTATAAAAAACGCGAAGATGCTGAATAAGTTGCAAGACGCAATCAGCAAGGTCGGCGCTAGAAACGTCGGCGGCACATGCGCCAAAGCGGGTTTTGATGGTCCCCGGGCCGTGGGCGAAGCGGTAAAAAAGCCTTTGACTATGCAACCGGCGCCAACCAAGCTAACCCCATTAGAGGCGGGGCTAACTGGCGATAAAATCGAGCAGATCCAAAGAGCGCTGTGCGTCGCTTCGCCCTCCAATGACTTAGGGGGCCTGGATTCCGAGACTCGGAAAAATATGTCTGAATTCTTTGAAGCAGCCGGCCTTGAGCCGTCCCAAACTATAAAGGACGCAAAGATGATAAATAAGTTGGAGGACGCAATAACCAAGGTGGGCGCTAGAAGCGAGGGCGGCACATGCGTCAAAGCCGGTTTTGATAGCCCGCGGGCCGTGGGGGAAGCGGTAAAAAGAGGCATTGAATAAGTAGTACTGAGGAGCAGTTAGATTTACTTAGTGATCATATTCAAAATATGAAGATAGACCGGGAGGGTAAAATGCCAACTATTGACAAGAACGATTTCGCAGATCAGTGCGTAACCTTCGCGTTGCTGTACGGAGTCAATGCGCACTATGTGATGGCTGCAGCGATGCTGCGGTCCAAGCTTAATGATGACGTGATAGGGGGGAAAAGCGGTCCGTATCTGTGGACCCAGGCCGAATGGGACGCCAACCCCGACAGAACAAATCCAGCATTGGGCGATCCCCTTGCTTCGGAAGATATATCTGATTGGCGCGAGCAGGTCACCATAGAGGTGCTTATGACGCTACGTCAGTTCACCACATTGCAGGCGAAGCTCGGGCAGAATCCAAGCGCCCTTCAGTTATACCAAGCCCAGTGGCCTGACGCCGCCGATCCGCCCCTTGCAGCTAATCTTCAGCAGGCTTGTGATGATACGAAACAGGCAATTCTCGATGCAATAAACGCCCAACTACCTGACCCTGGAGAGGCGCCGACGACCGCGATCGTCAACGACCCGAAGAAGCCGGTGGCCCCGCAATCCTCAAATCCGCCAGCCAATTTAAACTCCCTGCAGCGCAATCAGTGGGCGGCCTATCATGCGGCGGTGGGCGCGGGATTGAGCGATGTTGCGGCCCGCGCGCTGGTCGCGAATATGACAGGTGAATCTCTTCGCCACCCCGACGACGTACATCCTGACCCCAGCCGGTCTAACCCCAACCAGAAGGCGCACGGCATCGTCCAGTGGGATGACAACCGATCCGACGCAATCCAAAGACACTTCGGCAAACTTCCAAATGAAATGTCGGTTGAAGACCAAACTCGCGCTGCAATTTGGGAAATACAGACATTTTCAACCTATGGCAAAACCAAAGACGCCCTCTTTCAACCGGGGAGAACTGCTGAGCAGATCGTCGACGTTCTAGTTGAAAATTACGAGAGGCCTAAGGACATATCTGGGCAGCAAACCATCCGGAAGAGATTTCTTCCGGATGTAGCCCGGGTAATCGCATCCGCGTGATTGTTTTGCGGGCAACAGTAGTACAGCTGCGCTCCTCCGAGCCTTAACGGCAGCGCCGATAAGCTTGGCGGCTAAAACAGGCCCCATAGCCGCGGAGAAACAACGGAGGGGCCCAACTAGACGGCAAGGCATCGGACCGATGAGAATGACCCAGTTTAGACTACGACTATTGTTGTTTATACGCGTCCAACGCTTCACCAATCCATTTCTTGTCACCCACAAAGACATGCCCCGCATACTTTTTTGATTCATTTCCCAAGCGGGGTACCCAAGCCATTTCGCACCCAGAGAACGAGAGGTCTTTCATCTCGATACAACTTTCGTGCGATGGGCAGTAATAAGAATGCCCATTCGTCATTATGTGAATGGAGGCGGGGCTAGTCACACGGTCACCCTCTTTTCCCCCGGCACCATCGAAGCAGTCCTCTGGGCTATAAGTAACGGCCGGGCAGGTGTAGCTAAGGGTATGTTGTAACCTGACTTCGCACGACAGAGCAGGAACAACCGCGAAAAAGAAGACACTGGCCGTTATTTCGAGTGTTAGTCGCTGCATAATTTAGCACTCCCTGGCGCCACTGCTTGATCCTGATCGCTCAGGAGGCTGAAAGCAATACCTGATTGCGTCACGTATGCCGTTCCCTTTGTGGCCCTCACCCATTCTTCTGCCCCTTCACATAGGCGATGTAGCCCTCGACGTCCTTCGCCGGCTCCGCATAGGCGTCGCCGAGCGCCTTGGCGACCGCGCCCATGAAGGTCTTGGCCCATTCGGGATAAGAATAGTCGATCACTTTCAAAAATTCGAGGCTGCAAGCGAGGCGAATGTCGGCGATCGAAGGGTGATCGCCGCCAACGAACGTCTTGCCGTCGAGAAAGAACTTGTGGAACGCGGCGAGCGTCTCGCCGACCGCTCCCGCCGCCGCCTTCTGCGCCTTCTCCTTCTCGGCGGCTGAGGCGTCGCTGGCGCCGACCTCGCCCGGATATTGCGGGAAGCCGAGCGCGCCATAGGTCGAGCGCACGATATAGGGATAGAGCGTGCCGACGATATAGAACATCGCGCTGTCCACCATCGCCCGCTTTTCCGGCTCAGTCGGATAGAACGTGTCGAGATGATGCTTGTTGCAGAGATACTGCATGATCGCGCAGCTCTCCCACATCACGCCCTTCGGCAGGCCCGGCGCCTCCATCATCGGCGTCAGGTGCGAGGGGTTCCTGGCGGAATACTCCGGGGTCCGGGTCTTGCCGTAGACGTCGTCCTCGGTGAAATCGAGCTTGGCCGCGCGAACGAACACGCGCGCGGTCATGTTGTTGACGCTCGGCTTGATGACATGGAGCTTGATTGCGGACATTTGCGGGCTTCCTCCTATTTGCTGGTGATGAGCTCAGGCGCGTGGCTGCGCTGGTATGGATCCCTGGGCGAGCGGTCGGCCGACAGGCTCTTGGTCGCCGACTTGACAAGACTTTCGATCGCGTCGGCGAGGTGGACTTCGTTGATCGCCCGGTCGCCGCGCGCGACGCGCAGATTATGCGCGGCGAACAAGACGTCCGAACGGGTGAAGCCGTGCGGAGCGTCGAATTTCCAGCACGAAAGCTCGATCAAGAGCCCGAGCGGATCCTCGAAATAGATCGCGTCGAAGATCATCCGGTCGCGCACGCCGGTGTTCGGAATGCCGCGCGCGCCGAGCCGCTCGACCGCCTGCATGAACACGGCGCGCGAGACGTTGAACGCCATGTGATGCACGCAGCCGGTATCGGTCGGGGTGCGGCGCCGGACCGGCTTGCGGGCCTCGTTGGTGAACACGGTGATGAGCCGCCCGTCTCCGGGGTCGAAATAGATGTGGCTCTCGCCGGCATTGTCGAGATTGGGCTGCTCGAAAATGAACGGCATGCCGAGCACGCCCTCCCAGAAGTCGATCGAGGTCTCCCGATCGGCGCCGACCAGCGTGACATGATGCAGACCCTGGGTCTGAAGCTTTTGCATGCTTTTGCTCCTCCTCAGACTTTCTCGACAAGCCTGGACTTGTATTCGCTGCGCGGAAGGCCGCCCGCCGGGACAAGCTCGATCGCGGTGGTCACCAGCAGCTTATCACGCAGGCGTGCGCGGATACGGTCGGCGAGGCCCTCGACCTCGGCACCCGGAGCGAGTTCAACCGTGACTGGCAGCGGCGGCTCCTGCCGCACGCCCTCCGAACGCGGACGGATCATGATCAGCCCGGCGACCGCCGGCTGAAACTCGTTGACGACCTCGCGCACCGCCGAGGGAAACACGTTGACGCCGCGCACGATCAGCATGTCGTCGGTGCGTCCGATGCAGCGCACCCGCGGGCTCGTGCGCCCGCACGGACAGGGCCCCATGCTCAAGCGCACATGATCGCGGGTGCGGAAGCGCAAGAGCGGCGCCGAGCGGTTGATGAGGTGAGTCAACACAAGCTCGCCCTCGGCGCCGTCGACAAGGGGCGCCGCCACGCCGGTTTTCGGGTCGATCAGTTCGAAATGCACGAAACCCTGGCCGCTGAAATGCATGCCGGCCTTCTGCTCGCACTCGCCCCACAGGGAGACGGAAATGTCGCCGATGCCCATCGCCTCGGTGACGCTCGCGCCCCAGGCCGCCTCGAGCCTCGCGCGCATGGCGGGCTCCCCACCGCCCGGCTCGCCCGCGACCATCACCCGCTTGACGCTCGACTTCGCAAGGTCCTTGCCACGCG
Source organism: uncultured Alphaproteobacteria bacterium (assembly GCA_963742305.1). Taxonomy (GTDB): domain Bacteria; phylum Pseudomonadota; class Alphaproteobacteria; order Rhizobiales; family Beijerinckiaceae; genus Roseiarcus. The sequence goes on along the minus strand of CAVULN010000027.1, from coordinate 63,794 downwards.
CCTGCGCCCATTCGGGAAGATGGAGCGCGTGGGACGGCGTCATCGCGATGACGGTCGGCTCGAGCAGCTCGACTGCCGCGATCAGTCGCTCGGTGTTGGCCGATCCGATCGGAATATGGCAGAGGCCGAGCCGATCGAAGGCGCCGAGCGCCGCGCCGGCGACGAACGGGCCCGCGTTATAGGTCGAGACGATGCGCTCGCCGCGCTTTAGGCCCGAGGCCGCGTAGGAGCGCGCGGAAGTCCGCACCCAGACCTCGAGATCGGCGGCGGTCAGCGGGATATAGCTCGGCGTTCCGGTGGTGCCGCTGGTCGAATAGATGCGGACGATCTCCTCGGGCGACGCGGTCAAGTGCGTCCCGATCGGCTCGTCGGCCGAGCGCGAGCGCCTCAGTTCGTCCTTTTCTGTCAGTGGCGCGCCTTCGATCGCCTCAAGCCCGCCGACCGCGCCGTGTGTGGCGAAACCGGCGCGCTCGAGCTTCTCGCGATAGAAGCGCGAGCGCGCGAACAGATATTCGATCTGCCTGAGATAGAGAGGCGCGTCGGACCGCGCCTGATCCCCCCACGGCGCCTGCTCGATCTCCGGCTCGACCAGCATCAGGCGGCTCCGTCCGCGTCCGCGGTGTGACGGATCGCCTCCTCGGCCCTGGAGGCCATCATAAAGCCGATCGGGCTCTCGGCCTCCTCGATGCAATGAGCGATGAGGCCTGCAGTGCGAGCGAGGATCGGGACGGCGCGAATGAGGCCGGGCGGAACCTCGACATCCCGCAGGGCCGCCGCGATGGCCATCGACACGTTCATTGGCAGCGGCTTGCCCCAGGCCTCCGCCGCCGCTTTCGTGAGCGCGAGCGCCGCCTCTATCGAGCGCCCGGCGACGCCACGCTCCCGCGCGAGCGCGATCATGCGCTCGGCGCGCGGATCGAGGGGCTTGTGCAGCGGATGGCCATAGCCGGGGAGCGGCTGACGCCGCTCGCGATATTCGCGCGCGACATCGAGCGCGGCTATCTCCACCGCCCCGCAGGCGTCGACGCGAGCGAGCACGTCCTCGATCACCTTCCGGCAAAGGTCCGCTGTTCCGAGGATAACCGAGCCGCAGCCGAGCACGCCGGCCGCAATCGCGCCCTGGAGCGCCGCCGGATCGGCGTCATAAGTCATGCGCGCCGCCTGGACCGACGGGGTCAGCCCGTGCTCGGCGAGAGCAACCAGGCTCAGGTCGAGAAAGAAGCGCTGCTCGTCGTTCGGCGCGCGGCCGGTCGCCAGCAGAAAGACATATTCGGTGAAGGACGCCCGTCCCATGAGGTCGCTCACGAGATCGCGACCACGCACCATGATCCGGTCGCTCGACGCCGCGGCGATCGCGGTTCGGGCCGCCCCCGGCTTGCCGATCAGCATGGCGTCCTCCTCACGCCCGCCTCCGCTTCCTGTGAGCGGCGAATGGGTGTAAAATAATTGTAGGACAATATCAGAGGCGCCGTCCGTGTCAAACGCCGCCGTCAGGAAGACTTGAAGGACGGGCCCCACGCTCGCAGCACCCAGGCAGGCGCGCGTGGCCCCAGACGCGCCCGCCCACGGCGCGACTGTGGCGTTCATCGTCGAGCGATTGCGTGACGACATTTTGGCTGGGCGCCTCGAGCCTGGATCGCGTCTCGTAGAGTGCGACTTAACCGCCCGCTTCGCGGTCAGCCGCGGGCCGGTGCGGGAGGCGTTGAGGCGGCTCAGCGCCGACGGGCTGATCGAGCATCGGCCACATCGCGGCGCGGTGGTCCGGCGCCTGACGGAACGCGAGATCCGCGAACTGTTCCTGATCCGGATCGAAATGGAGGCGCTGGCCGCCCGGCTCGCCGCCGCGGCCGACGCGCCCGACAGGCGCGCGCGCTTTGTCGCCTCTATTCAGCCGATCCATTTCGACGGCTCGCGCAACCCTTGCGATTATCTCAAGGAGAACGCCGCCTTTCACGACGCGGTGATGGCGCTCGCCGACAATCGCGAGCTGCGGGCGCTCGCGGCGCGGCTGCAACTGCCGCTCATCATGGCCCAGGTCGGGTACGTGCTGATGGCTCCGGTGCTCGAGGCTTCGGTGCGGGAGCATCGTGGAATTGCCGACGCGATACTTGGGCGCGATCCGGCTGCGGCGTCCGCGCGGATGCGCGCGCATCTCGAACGCGCGTCCGCGCTGGCGCTTCGAGGGCGAGACGGCTGATCGATTGATGGGAGCCCTCATCCGCCGGAGGGCCGACGGCTTTGGCCTCGTCCAACCTTCATGTCCTATCATCACGAGTTGTACGCTAGGTGGTGTGGACTTTAGGGATTCCCTTTTAGGGGCAAATCAGATTCTAAGGCTGCTTTTGGGGAGGCAGTCTTGGGTGTGATGGACCGTTTGGTTTTGAATGATGCGGCGTGGGAACGGATGGCGCCTCTGATTATAGGTCGGCCTGACCAGAAAGGCTCGACTGGGCGCGACAATCGGATGTTTGTGGAAGGCGTGCTTTGGATCGTTCGTACGGGCTCTCCCTGGCGTGATCTGCCTGAAGCATTCGGGGATTGGAACAGTGTATTCCGGCGCTTCAGTCGTTGGAGCCTCAAGGGGGTCTGGTGGCGGATCTTTGAGGCGATGTCCGATGATCCGGATTTCGAATATCTGATCGTCGATTCCACCATCGTCCGAGCCCATCAGCATGCTGCCGGGGCCAAAAAAGGGGGTCTGAAGATCAGGCGATCGGCCGCTCGCGCGGCGGCCTGAGCACCAAAATCCATATGGCGGTTCGAGGCCTGGGATGTCCCGTGCGGTTCACGTTGACCGCCGGTCAAAAGGGCGATGCGCCCCAAGCTGCTGCTTTGCTGGAAGGCTTACCGGCCGAGGTCGTCATGGCCGACACAGCCTACGATGCCGATCATTTGCGCGAGGCTATCGCCGCCAAGGGAGCCATCGCCGTCATCCCCAACAATCCGTCACGGGCGCTCAAATATCCCCTCGACAAGGATCTCTATGCCCAGCGCCATCTCGTCGAGTGCTGCTTCTCAAAACTCAAGCAATTCCGCCGCGTCGCAACCCGCTTCGAAAAGACCGCCCGAAATTACCTTGCCGTCGTCACTCTCGCGGCTATCATCTTATGGTTGCGATAAGTGTCCACACGGCCTAGCGTCCAGTGCCCGCCGCCGCTGTAAATCCGGCTGTGCCGCAGCAGGAAAGAGAGAAGCTGCTGACGCTTTCGCCGAAGATCGTCAGCCGCCGCCTCCCGGGCGCGCGCAAGATCCCGGACCGCCTCGTGGGCCGGGTCGGGCGCCCACACTCCCCTAAGCTCACCCGCCCGAAGAAGACGCGCCAGAGTGACCGCATCCCGACGGTTCGTCTTGATCCGCTCGCCCGCTCGTTTCGGGATCAGCGCCGGAGCAACCACCATGCAATCATGTCTTTTCCCATGGTCCGCCCTCCGTGCATGAGGCTCGGCTCGGCAGCCCGAGCAACCCTCGTTCTTTAACTGCACGAAAGGGCGGGCCACCGGCTCAGCCCGCGAACATGACGTCTAGATCAACGCTCTATATCTTGCTGGGCAAGCGGGGCTCGCGTGTGGCCGCGCCGGGTCGAGTCCGTTTAACCTCGATGCGCAGCGGTGGCGGACTTGATGGCCTGCAAGGCCAAACCCCGGCGACAGGCGACGCGAGGTGGAACTTCGTCTCAAGCTCAGACGTTGAGTACAGTCTGGAGGAGATACGATGACAGAATCGACCGAAGACGAGGTCCTGGTGAAAGCCAAGCAACTCGCCCGCGACGATGGCAGGCTATGGGACACCGATGACCTTGAGGGCGACCCGGGCGGCCGGGATCGGATGACCGACGATTTCCTTCGGGCCGAATATCTCAATGAGGCGCGGGAAATGCTCAGGCGGGAGAAGCTTTGAGCCGTCGCGCGCTCGGGCTGCCCCCCGCGCGGGCGCGTCACGCTCTCGGGCGAAGCAGCGCCCTGAGCGCAGCTCTTGCTTCGTCGATCAGCCCTTCCTGGTACCGGTAGTACATCTCGACCCCCATCGGCGTGACATAGGAACTCATCTGGTCCTCGCAGCGCCGGCGGAGCGCGTCGAAGTCCTTCATGAGGTCCTCCGCGGCCTGCCGATCCTCGGGCCTCTGGATGACGGCCTCGGGCGGGAGCGCCTTGATCTGCTCCCGCGTGAGGCCGGAATGAGCGCGCGCCGCGATCTCTTCCTCGCCGAGGCCAGGAAAAGCGAGCGCCTTGAGCCGGCCCTCGAGGATCGCCCGGTTGGCGTCGATGCGCCAGAGCCGGAAGCGGCTGTAGACGCCCATGGCGTTCAAAAGAACGGTGGCCGCCATCGCCAGATAGATCCAGTAGGCCGGCGACATCAGATTGACCAGGCGGGGGAAATACCTGTCCGCAAGCTCAGGCTGGCCGCTGGCGAAGAACTCGCGCGCTTCATCCGCGAGCGGCGCGTTGTCCTGGGATTTCGCCGCGGGCGGAGGATTCACGTGAACGAAATTTGGGAACTCCTCGGCGAGCAGCATGAGAAAGGCGACCCGCTCGGCCCGATGCACGCAGGAATTGGTCATGACGAGCGTGTCCACCTGCGCCACCAGCTTGTCGGTCGCCGGGATGGGCTTCGCGACGTCGTAAAAGCCCGCCGGGATGCGCCCGGTATGCATCCACCTGTGCCGCGCGATGAGCCCCTCGATGTCGGCTGGCGCGACGATTTCGAGGTCGTATTTGTTGACCAGCGTGCGGACCAGCCCCGCCTTCTCGTTCATCACTGACGCGGCAAGGTCGAGCTTGCCGTCCCGGACAAGTCCGGCTTGCGCTTCGAGATCGTGGTTGGACGGTTTCAGGCCCAGGCTGCCGAGGTCGGAATTCTCCATCAGTCGCTGCACGAGATAGGCGGTGCCCGAGCCTTCCGGGCCGATCCCGATCGAGGCGCCCCTGAGATCGTCGAAACTGTCGATTGTTCGCCCGCGCTTGGCGAACAGGAAGAGCGACTCCGGGCTCGGCAGCCGCCCAAGGGTCTCCAGGCCAGCGCCGGCGGGAACCGGAATTCCATCCTGCACGAAAGCGAAGGCGGGAACGCATCGTCCGTTTTCGCCGGCGAGGCGGGCGACATTCTCGACCGACCCCGCAGTGGCCACCACCTTGAGGTGTCCGTTCTTCTTCAGCGCCAGCGCCGCGAGCCGCTGTCCGACCGTGTTATAGCCGCCGGTCGGCGCCCCGGTCAGAACGGAAGCCCGCAAGTAGGCGTAATCGCCGGAGACGAGGGTGTAGAGGAGCCCGCCCGCCAGCGCGAGAACGGCGACCGCGATCAAGAGGATCCTGGCCCACGCCTTCTTGTCGCCGCCCGGTCCGAACGCCAGCTGATCCAGAAAGCTCATGCAGCCGATATTCGTTGGCCGGGCCGCATGACGCAAGGCCGCAAGATTTCATTCGAGACAACGACGCGCCCGGGGCGCAGGCGCGGCTTGCCGTCCAGGCGATGGTCTGCCATTCAGGGAGGGGGGGGCGGCGGCGCCAGCGATCGCCGCAGGGAGGGAACTACCGATGAGCGAACACCCGGGGTTCGTCCCCGATCCGCCGATCCGATGTCGAAATTATCGAATCGGCGCGGTCGGCGCTGGCTTCATCATGGCGGACGTTCAGCTCGCAAGCTACGCGGAGGCCGGGTTCCCAATCGCCGCGATCGCGTCGCGCACGAGATCGAGGGCCGAGGAAGTCGCCAACCGCTGGGGCATCCCGAAAGTCCACGACGATCCAATCGCGCTGATCGCCGATCCTGACGTCGAGATCCTTGACATCGCCTATCCGCCCGATCAGCAGCCGGACCTCATCCGGGAGGCTCTGCGCCACAAGCACATCAAGGCGATCCTGGCGCAAAAGCCGCTCGCGCTCGATTTTGCGACCGCAAAAGCCGTTGTCGCCGAAGCCGGGGCCGCGGGAAAAATCTTGTCAGTCAACCAGAACATGCGCTTCGACCAGTCGATGCGGGTCTTAAAACAGATCCTCGACCGGCGCGAACTCGGCGAGCCGGTCCTTGCGACGATCGAGATGCGCGCCATCCCACACTGGCAACCGTTCCTTGCGGCTTACGACCGGCTGACGCTTCTCAACATGAGCGTGCATCACCTCGATGCGCTGCGCTTTCTACTTGGCGATCCGGACGAGATCTACACCGCCGCGCGCACAGATCCGCGCACCAAATTCGCCCACCGTGACGGGGTCTGCGTCTCCACCTTGCGCTTCCCGTCCGGCGCGATCGCGATGACGCTCGAGGATGTGTGGACCGGCCCGCACGCGGACGGGTTCGAAAGCGACATCTACATCAAGTGGCGCATGGAGGGGACCGAGGGCCTTGCGGACGGCACCATCGGCTGGCCCGATTATCCCAAAGGCAGTCCGAGCACGCTTCGCTATTCCTGTCAGGCAACCGGCGGAAAATGGGTGCGCCCGACCTGGACGACACGCTGGTTTCCACAGGCTTTCAAAGGCGTCATGGAGCAATTGCAATATGCGGTGGAGACCGGGGCGGAGCCGGAGCTCAGCGCCGCCGACAATCTCAAGACCATGGCCCTCGTGGAAGCCGCCTATCGCTCGCTGGACAAGAAACGCGCGGTCAAACTGTCCGAGTTCGGCGTTTAGGCTGAACTCGCAAGGAGGATGAGAATATGATTCAGGCAGGCATTTTCACCGGCTACTTTCCCTACAGCATCAAGGAGACAGCCGGCAAAGTCCGCAAGCTCGGATTCAATACGGTCCAGCTCGACCTCACTTTCAAAGACATGGACCTCTCGAACGGAGGATTCACAAAGGAAAAGTGCCAGACTATCAGCCATATCTTCCGTGATCACGACCTGCCGGTTTGCTGCATCTCCGGCTACACGAACATTGTTCACCCGGACAAACACGAGCGCGAACGCCGGCTCGGCCATCTCAAGGCAATCATCCGCCATGCGCGCGATCTCGGCTCGCCCTATGTCATATCCGAGACCGGCACTTTCGCGACCGATAGCGACTGGGTCCATCACCCCAAGAACAAGACCGAGGAGGGGTTCGCCGACTGCGTCGAGGTCATTCGTGAGCTTGTGCAGACCGCTTACGATCACGGGGCGGTGTTTCTCCTCGAAACCTACGTCAACAATGTCGTCGGCTCGGTCAACGAGACGCTGCGCATGTTCGCCGCCATCGACCACAGTTCGCTCGGCCTGCTCATGGATCCGACCAACTATTTTGAGGCGCACAACATCGGCGACATGGATGGGGAACTCAATCGCGTGTTCAATGCGCTTGCAGGCAAAATCAAGATCGCTCACGCAAAGGACGTGAAATTAGCTGGCGCAGACAAGTCGGAAAAGCACGCCGAATTGTTCGACGGCGCTGCCGAGAGCCATACGTTCCGCGGCGTCGGCCAGATCGAGTTGCCGGCGCCGGGGTTGGGTTCGCTCAATTACGACCTTTACCTGCGCCGTCTGGCGGAACATCACCCGAACATCCCAATCGTTATCGAGCATCTCGATGAGAGCGACGTCCCGCGCGCCAAGAAATTCCTCGACGGCAAGCTGCGCGCGCTTGGGCTCTAAAGGCCCCGCTCAAGCGCCTTGCCCCCCGGCCCGCGCTCTGGCATGCTAGCACTCAATCGCCCCGGCAGTCCCGGGGCGGGCGTCCGTGAGAGAACGGATGCAAAGAGGGAGGATCGCAGAATGAAGAATGGAACTCGCCTGGCGGCGCTGACCTTCGCCGGGCTTTTGATTTCTTCCGCCGCATGGGCGGGCCCCAAGGTCGTGTCCGGACCCGGCGCGAACCCGAATGCTTCAAACCGTGGTCGGACAAGACCAAGTTCTTCCAATGGGAGAAGAAGCCAGGACCCTATAAGATCGCCCTCGTCAACGGATTCGTCGGCAACATTTGGCGAATTCAGATGGTCAAGACTGCGAAGGCCGCCGCTGAGCTACCTGGACTCAAAGAGAACATCAAAGAGTTCAAGGTCGTCTCGACCGGCACCGACGTCGCCGCGCAGCTCGGCGCGATGGAGGACTTCATTAATCAAGGCTACGACGCGATCGTGACCATCGCCGTGGCGCCGGACGGCTTCGACCGCATCATCCGCCTCGCTGACAAGAATAACGTTGTCGTCGTTCCGTTCGATAACATCCTCGACACCGACAAGGTGATGATGGTCAACGAAGACCAGAAGGAAATGGGCCGCATGTCCGCCCATTGGCTGATCGATCAGATGGGCAAGACCTCCGGCGACATTCTGGAGGTGCGCGGCCTGCCTGGTAACTCGGTCGACCGCGACCGGCACGTTGGTTTCCGCGAGGTGATGGAGGCTGCGCCCAACAAGTTCAACATCGTCGAGGTCGTCGGCAACTGGGATCCGGGTACATCGCAGAAGGTGACGGCTGACGCGCTGGCTGTACACAAGCACTTTGACGGCGTCTTCACGCAAGGCGGTTCGGATGGAACGGTGCGGGCAATGATGGATGCCGGCCATCCGTTCGTGCCCGTGGCGGGCGAGGGTGAGAATCGGTTCCGCGTTCAGATCGCGGACCACTCCAAGGACGGCCTGAAGGGCCTTTCCTATGGTCAGTCGCCGGCGCTGGTCGCGATCGCGATGAAGGCGGCGATCTCCGCCCTGCAAGGCAACGTGATGCCGCAACTGATCTCGATCCCGATTCCGGTCGCGACCTACAAGGATCTGAAGGCGGGCGAGAACTACTTTCCCGACCTCAAGGCGGACTTCTTTGCGCCGAACCAGTTCCTTCCTTGTGGAATCACGTTCACCGCGCCGGAAATCATGGCGCAAAGCGAGAAGAACACGAAGTAGCCGCTTATCAGCGGTCAGGAAGTCCCGCCCGGCCGGGCGCCGGGCGGGGTCTTTGCCGCCGAAACGGCGCTCGCCGCCCCATTCTCGTCGAGGCTGATCATGGCGGACGCGCCGCAAGGCGATTTTCTTGTCCTCTCCGGAATATCGAAGCGCTACGGCGGCGTGCGCGCGCTCGAGAACGTGGATTTTTGCTGCGCGCGCGGCAGCATTCACGCAGTCCTAGGCGAGAACGGCGCGGGCAAGTCGACGCTGATCAAGATCGTCGCGGGCGTCGTCCAGCCGGACTCTGGCGCGATAACGCTCGACGGCCGCGCGCGCCAGTTCGCCAGCCCCTCGGCGGCGACGGCCGCCGGCGTCGTGTGCATCTTCCAGGAACTGTCGCTGATGCCGGACTTGTCCGTCACCGACAACATTTCGATCACCACGCCGCCGAGGCGCTTCGGCATGATCGACGCCCGCGGCCAGCGGCGCCGGGCCGAGGCCCTGCTGGCCGAAGTCGGCTGTGAGGACGTCAACCCGCTTCTGCGGGTCCGCGATCTGCCGCTGTCGCGCCGCCAGATGGTGGAGATCGCCAAGGCGCTCGGCCAGAAGCCCCAGTTGCTCATCCTCGACGAGGCGACGTCGGCGCTGACCAGCGCGGATGTCGAGCGGGTCTACACGCTCCTGGCGCGGCTCAAGGCCGAGAACGTCGCCATCCTCTATATCTCGCATCGCATGCACGAGGTCGAGGCGCTGGCGGATCGCGCCTCGGTGTTCCGCAACGGCCGCCATATCGAGACCTTCGACAAGGGCCAGCGTTCGACCGCCGAGATCGTGCAGCTGATGATCGGCCGCGACATCGCCACGCAATATCCGCCGAAGCCCGAGCCGGTCCGGTCGGCGCCGGCGCTTAAGGTCGAGCGGCTCGGATGGGAGGACCGCCTCACCGACATCTCGCTCGAAGTGGGGGCGCGCGAGATCGTCGGCCTTGGCGGACTCGACGGCCAGGGACAGAAGTCCCTGCTGCTCGCCCTGTTCGGCGCGCTGCGCGGGGTGACCGGCGCGATCACGGTCAACGGCCGCCGCGTACGGCCGGGCTCTCCCGCCCAGGCCAAGGCGCCCGACGTCGGCATCGCGCTCGTGCCCGAGGATCGGAAGACCGAAGGCCTGATGCTGCCGATGTCGATCGCAGAGAACCTGACCATCGCCTCGCTCGGCGCCATGTCGATCGGCCCGTTCGTCGACGCCGGCAAGGAGGCGAAGGCCGTCGATGCGGCGATCAATCGTCTTCAGATCAAAGTCGGTTCGAAGAACGACGCGGTCTCGACGCTCTCCGGCGGGAACCAGCAGAAGGTGGTGATCGCCAAATGGCTGATGACGGAGCCGCGCATCATCCTGCTCAACGATCCAACGCGCGGCATCGACGTCGGCACCAAGCAGGAGCTCTATCGGCTGATGCGCGAACTTGCCGACCAGGGCGCGGCGATCCTCTTCTATTCGACCGACTATGACGAGCTGATCGGCTGCTGCGATCGCGTCGCCATCATGTATGACGGGCGCATCGTGCGCGAGCTCGCGGGGGAAGAATTGAACGAAACCAATATCATCGAAAGCTCGCTCAATATCGGCGCAGCTCCATCCCATGGCGCGCCAGGCGGGATGACTCATGTCTGATCTCGCCATCAAGATCCGCCAGAACTTCGCCTTTCTCACCGCGGTCGTGCTGTTTCTGGTCGTCTACTTCCTCTACAACCTCGCTCATCCCAAGGGCTTCAGCTCGGCGGTGTTCATTCAGAACAGCAACGAGGTGTTCACGCTGGCGCTGGTCTCGATGGCGCAGACCGTGCCGGTTCTCGCGGCCGGCCTCGACCTTTCGGTCGGCGCGCTGATGACGATGGTCGCCTGTTTCGCGAGCTACCTGTTGAGCGGGGCGCCCGCCGGCACGCCGCTCGGGCTCGACTTCGGCGGATGGGAGGTTGCGCTCGGGACGCTGCCGGGAGGCGTGACGGGGATCGTGATCGGCGCCATCATCTGCCTCCTGATCGGCGTCATCGCCGGGCTCATCAACGGCGTGATCGTCGTCTACGGCCGCATCCAGCCGATCATCGCCACGCTCGCCACCGGCGCCGTCTACATCGGCATCGCGCTCTTTCTCAGGCCGCAGCCCGGCGGCAAGGTCAGCGACGACCTCAACTGGGCGCTCACCAATTCGCTCGGCGATTTCGCCTCGACCGTCCATATCTTCAACGACGGGGCGGCGCCCTGGTTTGCTCCCTTCGCCGGTATCCCCACGCCTTTCGTCCTCCTGGCGCTGATCGTTGTCCTGGTCTGGGTTCCATTCAGCCGCACGGTCACCGGCCGGGCGGTCTACGCGATCGGGTCGGCGGAAGGCGCGGCCTACATGTCCGGCCTCGACGTCAACCGCGCCAGGATCGCCGCTTTCACCCTCGGCGGCTTCTTCGCGGCTTGCGGCGGACTGTTCCTGGCCATCCAGACGTCCTCGGGCAACGCCGACATTCCCCAGGCCGGCGGCTACACCCTGAATTCGATCGCCGCGGTGGTGATCGGCGGCACCTCTCTTTTTGGCGGCAGCGGCGGCGCCATAGGCTCGGTGTTCGGCGCGCTGATCCTCAGGGTGATCTCCTATTTCTTCCGCATCTTCGACATTGCGCCGCTGCTTCAGCCGCTGTTCGAGGGGATCATCCTTCTCGCCGCGGTCAGCATCGGAGCGCTGCGCGTGCTGCGGGTGAAGAACACGCTGGAGCTCTTTCGGTGACCGCGTTTCCCGCCATCCTCAAGCCGTCGCGCGACGACCGGCCGATCGTCATCGCGGCGCTGTTCATCGTCGCCATCCTGATCGCCGGAACCGCCTACACTCTGCACCGGTTCGGCAGCGCGCCGCTGCTGTCGCCGAACTATCTCATGCAGCAGCTGCAGATCGGCGCTTTCCTCGGCGTCGTCGCCGCCGGGCAGATGGTCGTCATTCTGATCGCGCAGATCGACCTTTCCGTCCCCTGGACCTTGACCGCCGCCGCAATGATGGCGACGGCGGTCGGCGGGCCCTGGGCGATTCCGATCGGTCTCGCGGTCGGCCTCATCGTCGGCATCGTTAATGGGCTTGGCGTCGCCTATCTCCGCGTTCCCTCGATGATCTTCACCCTTGGCGTCAACGCGGTCATGCGCGGGCTGATGGTGGCTCATACCGGAGGCTTCGCTCCCGACACCGCCGCCACCGATATCATGCGGACGCTGGCCTCCGGGCACGTCCTTGGGATCCCCGCCGCGCTCTTCGTCTGGCTCGCGGTCTCGGCCGTCGTCGCCGTCATCCTGCAGCGCACGTTGCTCGGCCGCGCGATCTACGCGCTCGGCAACAAGGAGTTGGCCGCCTATCTCGCCGGCGTCAACACAAAGGGCGTCACCGTGACCTGCTTTGCGATGTGCGGGCTCACCGCCGCTCTCGCCGGGGTCCTTCTCGCCGGCTATTCCCAGAAGGCCTACCAGGGCATGGGCGACGCCTATCTCCTGCCCGGCATCGCGGCCGTGGTCATCGGCGGGACTAACATCCTCGGCGGACGCGGACGCTACCTGGGAACGCTGGTCGGCGTGATCCTGATCGTCCTGCTCAACAGCGTGCTCTCGATCATGGAGATGCCAGAGGCCGGCCGCCAAGTGATCTATGGCGGCGTGATCATCCTCATGCTGCTCGTCTACGGACGCTCGGAGCAGGTGACGAGCTAGGCTGCTCGGGCGCCGGGCTTGCCAACAAAACGGCCGCCTCGTCGCCGCCCCGGCTGTCCGTTCTGGGATTCATCGCCGGCATGCTGCGCTCTCCGCGATCCGAGCGCGCCTGCCGCGAGGCGCGGCGCACGAAGGAGACGGGGATGGCCACAGTCAGGCTCTGGACCGATGCGGAGGCGGAAGCGCATCCGACGGTCAAAGCGGTGTTCGACGATATCCGGGCGACCCGGAAGTCGGACTTCGTCAACAATTTCTGGCGGGGCCTCGCCAACCAGCCCGAGATTCTTGAACGGACGTGGAACAGCCTGAAAGCGGTGATGGGGGCGCCGGGACCGCTCGATCCGCTCACGCGGGAACTGATCTACATCGCCGTTTCAATAACGAACAACTGCTCCTACTGCATCCATTCCCACACGGCGGCGGCCCGGTCGAAGGGGATGACCGACGCTCAATACTCGGATTTCCTGGCGGTGGTGGCCATGGCCTCGCAGACCAACGCGCTGGTGACGGGCCTGCAGCTGCCGGTCGACGCCGCCTTCCTTGTCGAGGGCTGACTGGAGCGCGAGGCGCCGGAGATTCCGCCAACAAAAAGCCCGCCCGGAAATCGCTCCCGAGCGGGCTTTTTTATTCCTGACTTGACGACGCTTACTTCGCCTTGTCGGCCTTGTCGCGCGCCTTCAACGCCGCGCCAAGAATGTCGCCCAGCGAAGCGCCCGAATCGGCCGAGCCGTATTGGGCGATCGCCTCTTTCTCCTCGGCGACCTGCAGCGCCTTGATCGAGACGGCGATCTTGCGCGCCTTGCGGTCGAACTGCGTGACGCGCGCGTCGACCTTCTCGCCGACGGAGAAGCGCTCCGGCCGCTGATCGCCGCGGTCGCGCGCGAGCTCGCTGCGCTTGATGAAGGCGGTGAGCTCCGTGCCCACGATCTTCACCTCGAGGCCGCCGTCCTTGACCTCGATCACCTCGCAGGTGACGACCGAGCCCTTGCGCAGGTCACCCTCGCCCTCCTCGCCGGCCGTCCTGGCGGAGAACGGGTCGCTCGCCAATTGCTTGATGCCGATGGCGATGCGCTCTTTCTCGACATCGACGTCGAGCACCTTGGCGCTGACCGTGTCGCCCTTCTTGTAGTCCTCGATCGCCTGCTCGCCGGGACGGCTCCAGTCGAGATCGGAGAGGTGGACCATACCGTCGACGTCGCCGTCGAGGCCGATGAAAAGGCCAAACTCGGTCCTATTCTTGACCTCGCCCTCGACGACCGAGCCCACCGGATGCTTCTCGGCGAAGGCTTCCCACGGGTTCTGCAGCGTCTGCTTCAGGCCCAGCGAGATGCGGCGCTTGGCGGCGTCGACCTCGAGCACCTGCACCTCGACTTCCTGGCTGGTCGAGACGATCTTGCCGGGATGGACATTCTTCTTGGTCCACGACATTTCGGAGACATGGATGAGCCCCTCGATGCCGGGCTCAAGCTCCACGAACGCGCCGTAGTCGGCGATGTTGGTGACCCGGCCCTTGAGCTTCTGCCCGACCGCGTAACGCGTCTCGATGTTCGACCACGGATCTTCCTGCAGCTGCTTCATGCCGAGCGAGATGCGGTGCGTTTCGTGGTTGATCTTGATGATGCGGACCTTGACCTGCTGGCCAATCGACAAGACTTCGCTCGGATGGTTGACGCGCCGCCAGGCGATGTCGGTCACGTGCAGCAGGCCGTCGATGCCGCCGAGGTCGACGAACGCGCCGTAGTCGGTGAGGTTCTTGACCGTGCCGTCGATGACCTGCCCCTCGGCGAGGTTGGCGACGATCTCGTGGCGCTGCTCGGCCCGGCTCTCCTCGAGCACGGTGCGGCGGGAGACGACGATGTTGCCGCGTCTGCGATCCATTTTGAGGATCTGGAAAGGCTGCGGCACGTTCATGAGCGGCCCGACGTCCCGCACCGGACGGATGTCGACCTGGCTGCGCGGCAGGAAGGCGACCGCGCCGTCGAGATCGACGGTGAAGCCGCCCTTGACTTGATTGAAGATGACGCCTTCGACCTTCTCGTTCTTCTCGAAGGCCTGCTCGAGCTTGACCCAGCTCTCCTCGCGCCGCGCCTTGTCGCGCGAGATGACGGCCTCGCCAAGCGCGTTCTCGATCCGCTCGAGATAGACCTCGACCTCGTCACCGAGGCCCGGCGCCGGGTCGCGCCCGTGATTGGTGAATTCCTTGAGCGCCACGCGCCCTTCGGTCTTGAGGCCGACGTCAATGACCGCCATGTCCTTTTCGATCGCCACGACCTTGCCCTTGACGACCGTTCCCTCGAACGCTTCGTCGGCGCCGTAGGTCTCGTTGAGAAGCGCGGTGAAATCCTCGCGCGTCGGCGCGAGCGACTGTGTGGAAGCCATTGGTTCTCCTAATCAAGCCCAAAATTCGGGCCACGCCGGCTTTGGGTTCGTGTTGACGTTCAGGCGCCCGCCGCCCGGAGACCGCGCGCGAATGGCGCGATCATCATCGCCGCGTGTCCGCGGCTTAGCCGGCGTATGTCGGGCCGGCGGCGGAAGCCCAGGGTTCCACGCTACATGGGAAGCCCACGCGGCGCGCGCCAGCCGCTAGCAGGAATGGCTGCTGGATTCAATCGCGAAAGCGTTTGGCAAAGAGCGTTTGGAGACGCGCGCCCGCCGCGCCCGGCAAGAACGGGCGCGACCGTCTCGCGGACTTCTAAGGCAAAAGCCAGGACGGTTTCGTCCGCCGCCGCTTTACGTAAGCGGCTCGAGCTCGCGAATCTCTTCGTTCCGGAGTGTGAACAGCCCGTCGTTGACTTGGCGCAGGGCGTCGAAAAAAACCGATATGTCGATGGCCTGATCGTCGTCCTGATCTTCCAGCGGCTTAAACCGGCCGTGAAAAAAGGCGTATTCCACGCCCTCGATCAGATATGGAACAATACCTTCCAGCCGGAAGGCAAGTCTTTCCTCGCTCTTGTCGGCAAATCGATAATTGAATCCCAGGATCTTTCGGATCTTGTAGACCTTGCCTTCCTGGAGATATTCATCAACGAAGCGATTTCTGACGCCGTCGATCGGTTGCGCATTAACGCAAACGACTTTCTGGCCAATGTGCCAATCGCGCATCTCATTCCCCATGCGGCCGCAGCATATACTTTCGTAGCGGGTTCATTCGTTTTCCCGGCCACAATATAAACGGCGACTGAGAATGTATGCGGTCCCTGTCAATTTTCAAATTAACAAAAGATTTCAATCTCGTTAAGTTCGTGTAAGGTTGCGATTTCTCTGGTTGCTTACGCAAATCCCTGAACTCTGCAGACCAGCCGTGGGAAATGAGGGCCGCCGCCCCCGGAGCGCGCATGGTTCCCGGCTCCGCGGCTCGAGCCGGTTCGGTTAGGGCCAACGCACTCCTGCTCCGGCGCAATTTTGAGGCGCTTGGCGGCGGGCTTGCTAATCTTCCCCGGCTAGAGTGAGATGACGGCGGGAAATCCGGCGCCGCCTCGCGGGCAGCACAGGGACGAGCCAAGCGTGAACACGAACCGTCGCTGCGCCGCGCTTCCCATCCTGCTCATGGCCGCGGTTCTGGCGACGGCTGACCCAGGCCAGGCGGGCGCTGCCGCCATTGGCTCTCAGTGCGCCGGTTGCGACTTCCGTGATGCGATCGAGATCGGCAACGACGGCGGGGGCCTGGTCGCCGACTATGCGCTCAGGCTCTACGAAATGAAGGAAATGGGGCGGAAGGTCCGGTTCGTGGGCATCTGCGATTCCGCCTGCACGCTCTTCCTCGCCCTGCCGGCGGATCAGACCTGCCTCGCGGAAGGGGCTTATTTCCGGTTCCACGCCCCCACTGCTTCCTCGGCGCCCGCCGCAGCGGCGGTCAGGGCCTATATGATGCGCAAATATCCGCGATGGGTGCGCGTCTGGATCGCCGCCCAGGGCGGACTGTCCGACCGGCTCGCGACCATGACCCACGCATACGCCCGGAATTTCATGCGAACCTGCAAGTCCGCCCAGCGCTGAGTCGGGGAGCGGCCCCAATCGAGGCCAGCTCCCCATGACGGGCGGAAGCGAGGGCTGCCCCTCGCCGCCGCGCCGGCGACCCTACGTTACGCTGCGGCCGGCCTCACCGGCCAGATCCGCCGCTGCCGCCGCCGGACCCGCCGTTGCCTGCGCCGCCCCCATGGCCGGCCGCTCCGCCAGCGTTGCCGCCGTTTCCAGGGCCGCTGCCGCCTTGACCAGTGCTGCCGTGACCGGTGCTGCCATTGCCTGTGCCAGGTCCCGACCCGCCGGTGTTGCCGCCGCCGTTGCCGGAATTGCCGGCATTGCCATTGCCGTTGCCCGGACCGCTGCCGCCATGGCCCGTGCTGCCATGGCCAGTGCTGCCGTGGCCCGTGCTGCCATTGCCTGTGCCAGGTCCCGACCCGCCGGTGTTGCCGCCGCCGTTGCCGGAATTGCCGGCATTGCCATTGCCGTTGCCCGGACCGCTGCCGCCGTGACCCGTGCTGCCTTGGCCAGTGCTGCCGTGACCCGTGCTGCCATGGCCTGTGCCAGGTCCCGACCCGCCGGTGTTGCCGCCGCCGTTGCCGGAATTGCCGGCATTGCCATTGCCGTTGCCCGGACCGCTGCCGCCATGGCCCGTGCTGCCATGGCCAGTGCTGCCGTGGCCCGTGCTGCCATGGCCTGTGCCAGGTCCCGACCCGCCGGTGTTGCCGCCGCCGTTGCCGGAATTGCCGGCATTGCCATTGCCGTTGCCCGGACCGCTGCCGCCATGGCCCGTGCTGCCATGGCCAGCGCTGCCGTGACCCGTGCTGCCTTGGCCGGTGCTGCCGTGGCCGGTGCTGCCGTGGCCAGTGCCGCCATGACCGGTGCTGCCTTGGCCCATGCCGCCATGACCGGTGCTGCCTTGGCCCGTGCCGCCATGACCGGTGCTGCCGTGACCCGTGCCGCCATGACCCGTGCCGCCATGACCCGTGCCGCCATGACCCGTGCCGCCATGGCTATTGCTGCCGTGATTTCCATGGCCACTGGTTCCGCCAGTCCCACCGGTTCCACCGCCGCCATTGCCGCCGTCCCACCGGTTCCACCGCCGCCATTGCCGCCGTCGCCGCCAGTGCCGCCAGTGCCGCCGGTTCCGCCAGTTCCACCGCCGCCGTTGCCGCCAGTGCCGCCGGTCGTGCCGGTCCCGCCGGTTCCGCCAGTCCCAGCGGTTCCACCTGCGCCGCCGGTCCCGCCAGTTCCACCCGCGCCACCAGTCCCGCCGGTTCCACCTGCGCCACCAGTCCCGCCGGTTCCACCTGCGCCGCCGGTCGCGCCAGTCCCGCTGGCGCCGGCCGTTCCGCCATTGCCGCCAGCCCCGCCATTGCCGCCAGTCCCGCTGGCCCCTGCGCTCGCGCCGGCGCCGGAGCCGCCGCTAGAACCGTTCCCGCCGGTCCCGCCATGGCCAGCGGTCCCGCCATTGCCGCCAACGCCGTGGCCAGCGCCATGCCCAGCGCCCGGCCCGGGGCCTCCGGCGCCGCCCGTCCCGCCATTGCCGCGCGCTGCGACCCCGCCGGCCGGCGACGTCGTCGCGGTGGCGAGACACGCCTGGGCGCCCGCCGGATATTCCTTGAGGAAGTGTTCGATCGCCGCGCGCGACTTGCCCGCCAGCAGCGCCCGGCATTCATCCGGGCCGAACTGCGCTGCGCGTGTTTCGCTCGCGAGAAGAACGAAGGCGAGGCCCGCCAGCGCCGAAGTCGCCAGCAAGGCGCGCCGGGACGAACCTCCATTTGACGTTCCGTTGCGCCGGCGCGCAAGACTGAATACCCTGTCCAACACCGCGAAGCTCCTTTTTCAAGCGGTTCAGCGCGCGCAATGCGCCCGCGCTTCTGAGTGGCGCTGATGTAGGGAGGAGGAGCGCAGGCGGCCTTGTCGCGGGAGGCCAAACTTTGGCCTTCTGGGGCCATGAGCCGAGGGCGCCACAGAAAGAGGGGCCAGCGGACGCGCCGACGGCGGCGCGCTGACGCGGCGAGATCGAGACGCCCGCTTGCAGACCCGCCTCGCGGCGCCATAACCTCGCGCCCAAGCCGACCGGCTCTCTTCATCAGGCGGGCGGGAACGGCGAAGCGCAACCAGGAGGAACGCCATGACCCCCACGATCCGCCGCCGGGACGCGACCCGCTTGGCGACTGCCGCCGCCTGCGCCCTCGCCGCCATGGCGCTGGCCCTCGGTCCGGCCCGCGCCGACGACAAGATCATCGTCGGGCTGATCACCAAGACCAACACCAATCCGTTCTTCGCCAAGATGAAGGAAGGCGCGCAAGAGAAGGCCAAGGAGCTTGGCGTCGATTTTCGCAGCTTCGCCGGCAAATATGACGGCGACAACACGGGCCAGGTGGACGCGATCGAGCAGCTGATGAGCGCCGGCGCCAAGGCGATCCTCATCACGCCGAGCGACACCAAGGCGATCGTCCCCACGGTCGAGCGGGCGCGCAAGGCCGGGATCCTGGTGATCGCGCTCGACACGCCGCTCGATCCTCCGAGCGCCGCCGACGCGACCTTCGCCACCGACAACCTCAAGGCCGGCGAACTGATCGGCGAATGGGCGGCCAAGACGCTCGGCCCCAAGGCCAAGGACGCCCACGTCGCCTATATCGACGCGCTCGCCGATCAGCCCTCCGTCGACCGGGCGCGCGACTTCGGCTTCTCGAAGGGCTTCGGCGTCGAGAACTCGAACTGGAAGCAGTACGGGCACGAGACCGACAAGCGCGTGGTTGGCCACCAGTGGGGCGGCGGCGCGGAAGCGAAGAGCCGCGCCGCCATGGAGACGCTCTTGTCCAAGGACCCGAACATCAATGTCGTCTACACGATCAATGAGCCGAGCGCGGCGGGCGCCTATGCGGCGCTGAAGGCCGCCGGCAAGGAGGGCGTCCTCGTCGTCTCGGTCGATGGCGGATGCCCTGGGGTCAGGAACGTCGCCGCCGGCGCGATCGGCGCGACCGCCCAGCAATATCCGCTGCTGATGGCGTCCTAGGGCGTCGAGGCCGCGGTCGAATACGCCAAGACCGGCAAGAAGCCGCAGCCAAGCCCCGGTCTCGACTTCTTCAACACCGGCGTCTCGCTGGTCACCGACAAGCCGGTCGAGGGCCTTCCGTCGATCTCATCGAAGGAAGGTCTCGCCAAGTGCTGGGGCTGAGAGCCTCGGCGCCCGCCTGACCCTCGGCGCGCGCTTCGCGCGGAGCCCTCACGCCAGACCCCTCTCCCAAAAAGGAGAGGGAGGTGGAGACCGCATGCCGGAAACCTTCCTGATCGGCCTCGATTTCGGGTCCGAATCGGCGCGCGGCGCGCTGATCGACGTGAGTTCCGGGCGGCAGGCCGCCTATCACGTCCACGCCTATCGGCACGGGATCATGACCAAGGCTTTGCCCGATGGCCGGCCGCTGCCTGCGGGCTTTGCGCTCCAGGACGCCGCCGACTATCTCGAGGCGGCGGAGATCATTCTCACCGCCATCGGCGGCGGCCGGAACATTGCGGCGATCGGCGTCGATTTCACCGCCAGTTCGCCCCTGCCCGCGCTCGGCGACGGCCGCGCTTTGTCCGAGTTCATGCCCGGCGAGGAGCACGCCTATGTGAAGCTGTGGAAGCACGCCGCGGCTCAAGCCTACGCCGAGGCGATCAGCGCCCGCGGCGGCGCCTTTCTCTCGAATTTCGGCGGCCGGGTGTCCGGCGAATGGCTGCTCGCCAAGGCGGCCGAGGTCGCGGCGGCGGCGCCCAAGGTCTGGCGCCGTGCGGACAAGTTCATCGAGGCCGGCGACTGGCTGGTCTGGCGCCTCACGGGCCGCGAGGCGCGCAGCCTCGATTTCGCGGCCTACAAGGCGCAATTCAGCGCGGGCGGCGGCTATCCGGACGGGATCGCCGAGGGCCTTGCGGACAAGCTTTCGCTTCCCCGGCCGGTCGGCGCCGCGGCCGGCCCGCTCTCGGAGGAATGGCGCAAGCGGACCGGAATCCGCGACGAGGCGGTGGTCGCGGTCGCCGCGATCGATTCCCATGCCGTCCTGCCCGCGGTCGGCGCGTGCCGTCCGGGCGTCCTCGCCGGCGCGCTCGGCACCTCGGCCGCCTATCTCCTGCTGGACGACGAGGACCGGCCGCTTCCCGCCGGCGTCGAGGGCCGCGCCGAGGGTGCCGCGCTGCCGGGCTTGTGGTGCTACGAGGCGGGGCAGGCGGCGTTCGGCGACGTGCTCGCGTGGTTCGTGCGGACCTTTCCCCGCGCCGCCGACCTCAGCGCCAATTTCGCCGCTTACAACCGGGAGGCGGCGGCGCTCGCGCCGGGGCAGAACCGCCTTGTCGCCATCGACTGGTGGAACGGCAATCGCGTTCCCTATGCTGACAAGGGCCTCAGGGGTCTGATCGCGGGCCTCGACCTTTCGACCAGCGCGACCGACATCTATCGCGCGCTGATGGACAGCCTCTGCTTCGGGGCGCGCTTGATCGTCGATCAGTTCCGCGAGGCCCGGGCGCCGGTCGAGCGGGTTGTTCTGACCAGCGGGCTCGCCAGGAGCAATCCGTTCCTGCTCACGATCATGGCCGACGTTCTCGGCGAGACCGTGCACGTGCCCGTGATCGACAACCCGACCTGCGTGGGCGCGGCGATCCACGGCGCGGTCGCCGCCGGGCTGGTCGCCGATTTCGCGGCAGGCGCCGAAAGGTTCGGCGCGCGCCGGTTCGAGCCTCACGAGCCCGATCCGGCGCGGGAGGCGGCCTATGCCAGGGTCTACCGCGAGTACAGGAGGCTCAGCGCGAGCGCCGAGGTCCGCCAGGCGGTCCGCGCGCGCTTCTAGTTCGAGCGCCCGCCGGGCTGAGATTCTGTATCGGTTTGGCGCCGAACGGCTGAAATCGTCAATATGTTCCAGCCAAACTTTCATCTATTATTCTAATAGTGCTTTTCATCATGCTGATAATATTGACTTCAGAAATCAGCCAGCGGGCCGCGCCAGTCGCGCAAAGTTGCAAAAAAGAGGGCTTAAGCCTTTGAAAAAAGGGAGTCGGGCGCAGAATTGAACGCCCGCCCTCACGACCGCCAGGGAAAGGTCCAGGTCTCGGTCAGCGCCTTGGGACCGGCGCGCAGGAAGACGCGCAGGTCGGTGCTCTGGCCCGGGTCGACCGCGACGTCGACGCCGGCGCGAAACCCCCGGGTATGGGTGTTGGGGGTCAGGAACGTGCGCAGGATCCGTCCCGCCGACGCCGTCGCGACCGTTTCCACGAGCGAGGGATCGCTCATGTAGTAGGACAGGTCGCCGCCGGAAAAGTCGATGAGGAAGCGCGTCGCCCCGGGCGGCGGCGATTCGGGCGCGCCGAGCGCCCGCGGCGCGACCCGGAAGGTCGCGACCGTGCGGCCGCCCGGCGTCAGGCTTTGATCCATGGAGACCGCGGTGATGCGATAGCCGTAGGCGAGCGGCTTGCCGACCTCGAGTCCCTGCTTCGGCGCCCAGGCGACCACGATATTGTCGTTGGTCTCGTCGCTGGTCGGCAGCTCCGTGAGCTCCACCCTGCCCTCGCCCCAGCCTTCATGCGGCTCGATCCAGTAGCTCGGCCTCAATTCATAGGCGAGATCGAGGTCCTCGTAGTCGCTGAAATTGCGATCGCGCTGCAGAAGTCCGAAGCCGCGCGGGTTGGTGTCGAGGAAGACCGAGACACTCGGCTTCAGCGGGTTGCTCAGCGGCCGCCAGATCCATTCGCCGGCGCCGGTGTGCATCAGAAGGCCGTCGGAATCATGCAATTCGCCGCGGAAGTCGTCGGCGAAGCGCCGATCGGCCTTGCCGACGAAAAACATCGACGACAGCGGCGCGAGGCCGATCGCGGGCGTCGCCTTGCGAGCGAACAGGGTCACGGTCGCGTCGATGAAGGTCTCCTGCCCGGGGTTCAGATCGAAGCGGAAGGCGCCGGTCGCCAATTCGCCGTCGAGCAGAGCGTAGATGACGATGTGCTCGGCCATCGCGTCCGGCGTCTCGATCCAGAATTCGCGAAAGAACGGGAACTCCTCGTTGACGCGCGGGGCGGCGCCGATCGCAAGGCCGCGCGCCGAGAGGCCATAGCGCTGGCCACGGCCAAGGAAGCGGAAGTAGCTCGTGCCGAGAAACGCGATCACCTCGTCCCAGACATGCGGCGCGTTGATCGGAAACTTGAGACGAAAGCCGGCAAAGCCGAGGTTGATCGGCAGGACGCCAAGCTTGGTGTGGCCGTAGTCGAACAGGTTCGCGGCGTAGGGAATCGGCGCCGGGATGCCGTCGCGCAGCACGTTGACCACCACCGGGCGCTTGTAGAGATGGCCGAGATGGAAGAGTTCGAGCCGGAAGTTGGCCCCCTCCTGGCCGAGGAGAGGCTTTTCGGACTTGAAACGGATGTCGCGCCAGTGGTCGAAATCGAGGTTCGCAAGACCATCGGGCAAAGGCGGAATCGCGCTGTCGAACGGGGCGGCGGCGAGATCGCGCGCCCGCTTGACGACGTCCGGGTAGCCGAACGGCGCAGGCGCCGCCGCGGCGGGCGGGGGCGCGTCGGTCTGCGCGGCGGCGCCGGCCGTCAGGCGCGCGCCGGAAGCAGCCACGATGCTGACGAGCAACGCCCGGCGGGACAGGTCATGCATGGGGGTCATTCAGGGTCGGGGGCGAGGTTGAAAGCGGCGACGGGATCGCGGCGGCGAGCCGGTCAGGGCCATGGCGCGAATGGGCCCCCGCTCGGGTAGGTGTGCACGATCGCTTCCACCCCCATGCTGAAATTCGAAGTGACGCGATAGTTGACGCCGACGCCGAACGTGCCGACCGCCTGCACCGCGCCGGGACCGGAGAACACGCTGTTGACGGCGTCGCTCATGTTGAACGCGCCCGTGTCGAAGCGCGTCGGGCGGATGAAATCGACCCCGGTGATCACATAGGGCGTCACCCGGCCGAACTCATAGCCGACGATGGCCGAGCCGCCCGCGAAGGCGCTGCCGGCGAACTGGGTGTATCCGGGGCTGGCCTGGAGGAACGGCATGTAGCCGGTCGAGGCCCGCGCGCCGAGCATGATTCCGTTGTCGAACACGTGCTCGTAGTTCAGGTCGGTTTCGCCGCCGACCCCGCCCTTGACCCCCTTGCCTCCCCAGACGGAGACACCGGCGCTGACCGAGAGGCCCGCCCAGGGGTCGGGGGCGACGTCGGCGGGGGTGGGATTGAGCGCGGGATAGGTCGAGGGATCGGACGGCAGATCGGCGGCGGGGGCCGGCGTGATCCCAAGGCCAGCCGCGGCCCCACAGACGCCCGCAAGGGCAAGACGGACGATGACGATGCGCATGACCCCCCATCCCTATCACAGGCCGGCGCATGAAGCATTGCGATTTCGACTGCGGCGGATTGATGGCGGCGGTCTCGGGGTTCGGCGGCCGGCGCGAAACCATGCCCAGCAGGCGGGTTCGATTCCGACAATACGAACCTATATAACTTATTCTTCTGGTTTTTGCAACAGATTGAGCGCCAAAATTGATCCCGCCGGGTCGCTCGCATTGGGCCTGCGGCGTCCGACCTCCGGCGAGTCCGTCCGGACGCGCCCGGCGCTGGACAAGGCGCGGGGCGGGCGCCTATAAACGTCCGCCGCGTCTCGACGGCGCGCGGCGCCCAGGTAGCTCAGTTGGTAGAGCACGTGACTGAAAATCACGGTGTCGGTGGTTCGATTCCGCCCCTGGGCACCAGTAAAATCAATGACTTAACCTAAGATCGTCGCCTTCAAGTTTTGGCCGGGTCAACATCAGGGACAACAATCGAGAGGTTTTCGATCCCTAGACCGCCTTGGCCGCCTTGAAGGTGCGCGGCCGGCGGAGCCGGGTAGCTACACTCCCGAAAAAGAGGGCGGGACGTGACCAAGCCGAAACTCGAGTGGACTGAGAAGGGAGAAGCGGAGGATTTTGACGCCGCGGTCAAGTTCCTCTCGCTCCTGTCTTCAGACACGAAAGCTAAGGCGCTCCCCCTCGCGTCGAGGATGATTACGTCGCTGTAGCTCTCGCCGGGAGCGCGGACCGGCGTTTGACCAATGGTCGCACGGGTGTCACGTTGACCGCCTTCGGTTTCCGTCAAAACTCTAGGGGCGTTCGAATGTAATACGGACGCATGCTCTGTAGTGCCGCGGCGCTTGGTTTGGCTGCTCTTGGCGGAGGGGCGGAAGCAAGCGCTGTCATCGACATCAAGCAGCACGGCCACAACCTCGACGCTACAGGCAGCGGCACGATCAACTTGAACGAATTCACCTTCGTTGCGCAAAGCGAGGGGGTGCGGTTGTAGTTCCGTCATCTGGAATTCATCGCTATCGGACCCGTAGACAAGGACGACGTGTATAGAGGCGTCAGCGGGCCGGCATCCTTCGGGTCCGGCGCCCTCACCGGGACAAACAATAGCTCCGGAGATCGCTTTGGGGCGGATACCGCCGATTCCTTCCTTTTCGTTCCACCCGGCTACGTTTCCGGGACAGCGCTCTCCAACTCCGCGACTTTCGAAGGTCAGACGTTCGCCACTCTTGGCGTCACGCCGGGAATTTATGTTTATGACTGGGGCTCTGGAGATCATACGGAGTACGCTTACAATCGTGATCGGCGGCGAAGTTCCCGAGCCCTCGACCTGGGCCATGATGCTGCTCGGCTTCGCTGGGCTGGTCCTTGCAGGCTATCGGGCGGCGCGAAAAACCGTTGCGGTCGGCTTGTTGCGAACCTAGTGGCCGGGAGTCCAGGTTATCGCCGGCGCCTCGGCTTGCGCATGATCACGAAACCGAACCGCTCCAGTCGCTCGGCGACGATCTTCGCCATGGTCTCGGCGGCCTGATGCTGCGCCAGCGTCGGCTTGGCTGTTAGGCCGAGCGAGAGCGCGGTGACGACATCGCGCGGATCGGTGGGCGTACTTTATCGCGCATTGCCAGACGATAGCGGAGGCGTGGGAACGGAGAAAGAACGAAAAAGGACTGCCCGAACGCGCCCGTTTTCAGCCCGCGCGCTAACCCGCATGATCGGCATCACCATCTCCGGCAAGGCCTACGCCGCGATTGCCGCTACTCTGCCGCCCCGCCCTACTGCCGAGAAGGAAATAGTGCCCGACGGCGAATACTGCGTCTGGCTGCCGCGAGACGTTGCCATTCGGCTGAAGGCACTCCGTAAGCCAGGAGAGATTTTCAGCGATGTCATTCTGCGACTAACCCGAAGCGGTTCTTACGCGACTATTTTTCGATAGACGTTGGCCTCGAGACCAAATACCTGATGACCAAACGCGCGCCGTCCCATATCTCGAAGCCGTCAATCCGGCCGCTGCGCTTTGCAGCCAGCTTGTGCGCCAACGCAATTGACGCTTCGTCCGGGATTCCCGGGGGTAACATCGAGACGCCAACGACATGGCCGTCTCGAAGGAAATAGCACCGCATAGCTTAAACTCCCGACTGTAAAACGAGGGAGTTCACGGTTTCCTTGAAGTAGAACGCGCGTTTGCTCTCAGTCATCGATTTCGCGACGATGTCGCCTACACTATCAGCTTTCCGAGTGGCAACCTAGTCAATCGTAGAGATTTATGTTTTATCGAAGAAAAAGGACCCCGGCGCCGCTATTGAACTACCAGATTGTCCGGGGCTTCGCCAAAGAAAAAGGACGCCCCGACAGCCGCGAAAAGCCCCGCACCGGACTTGACCGATACGGGGCCTGACGAGCGCCTTGGTGACGGGGGGTGAAATTGGGCGCCCGTCTCGGTCTTAAAGAGTCGCTGGATATTGTTGTCCCGCCAGGCGTACACTGTCGGGCAGCACGGCCGATTCGGGGTGCAGCAATGACCCAAGATGTTCTCGGGGCGCTCTGGTTCATCGCGTTGCTCGTAAGCGTTTACGGAATGGCAATCGGCAACCTCTGTTTATGGCGGCGCGATAACTGACCCGCGGACCCTATCGTCGTCTCCGCTGCCGCAGCAAAAAGGGCGGCCGAAGCCGCCCTCTCTGCGCCAGTTTGTCGCCCTGCGATCCTCAGCCGCCAAGCACGTAGCGTGAAAACGCCAAACCTCGTTTCGCGTCCTCGTCCATCCGGGCTTCGTCGGCGTCGCCGCTCAAGTCGCGCCAGACCTTGACATCGCTGCCGATGCCGCCGCCCATCTTGACAAAGGGCTCCATGACCACCGCGCCGTCATAGCCGATTTCGCGCAACGCCGTCCCGATCTCGTGCCAGGGCAGCCTGCCTTTGCCAGGAACGCGACGATTGTTCTCGCCAGTATGGAAATGGCCGAGCAGAGAGCCGGCGGTGTGGATCGCTTTCGCGAAGCTGTCCTCCTCGATGTTCATATGGAACGTGTCGAGATGCACCTTGACGTTCGGCTTGCCGACCTCGCGAACGAAGGCGACCCCTTCCTCGGCTGTGTTCAGAACATGGTTCTCAAACCGGTTGAGCACTTCGAGGCAGAGGTTGACCCCGTGATTGGCGGCGAAATCCGCGAGGCTCGAAATCCCCTCGACGCCCCGCGCCCGGTCTCCCGGCTTGTCGACAGGTTTGGAATAGTCGATCGGCCAGTAGGAATGGAGGGCGCCGCAAAGGACGTGACAATCGAGCTTGGCGATATTGGCGAGGGTCTCCTCGAAAAAGGCCCGCCCCGCCTTGCGGATGGCGGGGTCGGCCGAGGAGAGATTCTTCTGGGACGACGGACCCAGCCCCGCCGTTATGGCGATGCCGTTGGCGCGAGCGGAGCGCCCAATCTCAGCGATATGGCCCTGGCTGTAGCCGTTCAGATGATGAGCGGCGATCTCGATGACGTCGAAACCGAGCCTGGCGACCTTTTCGACATATTTCAGGCAGTCAGCGCTCCATTCCTGTTCCCAGTACGAGTAGTAAATGCCGAACTTCACGGGCGCCTCCAGGTTGACGAAAGGACTGTGGTTGCTGGCGATCGCACAGCCGGCGGCCCGGCCAGGCCGCGTCGAGCAAGCCTGCGCTGCACGACCGGGCGCCGATGTCGCACGGGCTACTTCCTGACGCTTTCAAGCAGCGCTCGCAGCGTCGGCGTTGACGATCGAAAAACCATGACCGCGATCAGGAACAGGCCCCAGACTGCGGTGGAGAGATGCTGATTGGCGCCGAGCAAATTGAGGCCTGACGACAGCGTCTGCAGGATGAGCAGCGACACGAACACCGGCGCCACGCGACCGAATCCGCCGAACGGATCGACGCCGCCGAGGAAGCACGCGAGCACGGTCACCAGCAGGAGGGCGTCGCCGTGACCGACGCGCACCGAATTGAATTCCGTCAGCATCAGGATGCCCGCCAGCGCGCACATCACTCCCGAAAGGGCGTAAACCAGGGTAAGCGAACGCCTGACAGGAATTCCCGAGTATTCGCTCGCCCGCGGGTTGGAGCCGATCATCGCCACCGCGAAGCCGTGACGCGTGTGTGCGAGCAGCACGTGCCATACGATTGCCGCCGCGGCGAACACGAGCATCGACACAGGCACGCCGAGGATCACGCCGTGGCCGATTTCGCCCACGAAAGCCGGAAAGCCGGAAATGTCTCCGCCGCGCGTGAGAAATTCGCCCAACCCCTTGAGAAAGATCATCATCGCGAGCGAAGCGAGGATCGGATGCGCGCCGAAATAGGCGATGACCACGCCCATGGCCGCGCCTGACGCGCCGCCGACGGCCAGCGCCGCCGTTACGCCGAGCGCGAAAGCCAGGATGCCCGCGTGCGGGCCGCCGTTCATGTTGAGAATCCAGGCCAGGGTCAGCCCGCTGAGGTTCGCGGTGGCGATGACCGCCAGATTGATTCCGTTGGCGATGATCGGCGCGAGCATCGCCAAAGTGAGCAGACCGAGATCCGGCAACTGAAAGCCGATCGAATCGAAATTCCCGATGGTGAGAAACTCAGGCGCCGTCAGGCTGAAGGCGATCACGGTGAGTGCGAGCAGCGCGAGGAGCCCCGTGACCTCTCGTCCGAAAACGCGGCTCAGGCGCTCAATGAGGATCGACATGACCACGCCTCCTCGACCCGCCCGCCAGGAGCGCGCCCAGTTCAAAGTTCGACAGTGAGATGGCCGCGAGGATCGTCAACCCGATCAGCATCTTGAAGGCGTAGGGCGAAACGCCGAGCAGATTCAGTCCGTTTTGCACGACCGCCACCAGCATGACACCGAGAAAGCAGCCGAACACGGATCCGCGGCCGCCGCCGAGCCGCGCGCCGCCGAGCACGGCTGCGGCGAGCACGTCAAGCTCGCGACCAATGAGAGCGTTCGGAACGACCTCCTGGGCAAGATTGACCTGCATGAGGCCGCCGACGCCCGCCATCAGTCCCAACCAGCCGTAGGCGATGAACTGGATCTTCACCGTCGCGACGCCGGCGCGCCGCGCGCCTTCGGGATTGTCTCCGAACGCGTAAATCTGTCGACCGGTCGTCGTGCGCGAGATCAAGAACCAGGTCGCCGCCATCGCTGCAACCATGCCGGCGACCGGCAGGGTCAGCGCGCCGCCAGCGCCGAGCGAACCGACCGAGATGCGATCGGTCCACCAGTCCGGCAAATCGTAGATCGATTTTCCGGATGTCGTGAACATCAGCAGGCCAAAAAACGCATTGAAAGTCGCGATGGTGGCGACGATCGAGATGATCCGGAATCCGGCGATCAGGAGAGCGTTAATGCAGCCGAGCGCTATTCCGAAGGCTCCCGCGAACAGGAGACCGAACAGCCAGTTGCCTCCGCCGATTGCGTGCAGCGCAAGCGCGGTGAGGTACTGTGCGACCGACGCGCCGACGGCGAAGGAAATGTCGATGCCGCCGGCGATCAGGACCACCAGCAGTCCGACGGCCCAGATCACATTGACGGCGTTGTTGTTCAGGAGCGAGGCCAGGTTTCCGGCGGTGAAGAAGATCGGCGAGGCGAACGCCAGATACAGCGTCAAAGCCGCCAGGACGACGAACAGGCGCACCTCGCCTTCGTGGGTCCGCAAATAGTCACGCATAGACGGCGCGCTCCAGATCGGCGATGGAGATGCGGCGCGGGTCATATTCCGCGACGAGGCGTCCGCCCGCCATGTGAAGGATGCGGTCGGAGTTGAAGTAGACCTCGGTGACTTCGTCCGAGATCATCAGGATCGCGATGCCGCGTTCGGCGAGCCCGCGAACGATTCTGTAGATCCCGTCGCGCGCACCGACGTCGACGCCGACCGTCGGGCAGTCGAGGAGCAGGACCTTCGGCGACGTGGCGAGCCATTTCGCAAGCACGACGCGTTGCTGATTGCCGCCCGACAGCGTCGACACGGCGTCTTCCGGCAGGCCGATCTTGATCGCGAACTCGCTGATGCCCCTGCGGACGGCCGCAGATTTCTTCGCCCCGGAGATCAACCCGCCGGCGCCCGTGATCGCCTTCAGGGTGGTGATCACCGCGTTATCGGCGATGGATTGCGGCTGCACCAGACCGAGCGCGAGGCGATCCTCGGAGACGTAGGCGACGCCCGCGGCGATGGCTTCGCGGTTGCTGGCGAAGGCGACGGTTGAGCCGGACAAACGGATCGAGCCTGCGTCGGCGCGGGACATGCCGAACAGCGTTTGCGCGAGTTCGGTGCGGCCTGCCCCGATCAACCCGATGAGACCGACGACCTCGCCGGCGCGCAAGGTCAGATTGACGTCCTCATACTCGCCCTGGCGCGTCAGGCCGGAGGCCTCGACGACGATCGGCGCATCGCCGACGTCGCGGGCGGTGACAGCCTGGTCGAACCGCTTGCCCGTCATCAATTCCGTCAGCCGCGACTGGGTCATGCCCGCGGCGTCGTACACGCCCACCAGCCGTCCGTCGCGCAGAACGGTGACGCGGCTCGACACGTCGAGCACCTCCGCGAGCCGATGACTGACAAAAACCACGGCGACGCCGGAGGCGGAGAGCGTGCGCACGACGGCGAGCAAGTGGTCCGTCTCGGACTGTGTGAGCGAGGCGGTTGGCTCGTCCATGAAGATGAGCTTGGCGTCGCTCGTGAGCGCGCGTGCGATCGCCACCAATTGTCTGCCCGAAATCGGCAAGCTCCTGAGCGGCGCGCTGAGGTCGAGCTCCACGCCGAGCTTGGCAAGCGCGGCGCGCGCGGTCTCGCGTATGGCGCGGTAGTTCACGAGCCGGGGCGCGCCCACGAGGCCGTCGAAGGCGATGTTCTCGGCGACCGTCATTTCGGGGAAAAGCGCCAGATCCTGCCAGATCACCGCCACCCCCTTGCGGCGGGCGAGCTGCGGCGTCGGCGCCGCGACGCTCTCGCCGAAATAGTCGGTGCGCGCGCCGGGCGCCGTCTGGTAGACGCCGGCGATGACCTTGATGAGCGTGCTCTTGCCGCTGCCGTTCTCGCCGGCGAGGCAATGCACTTCCCCGCGCCCGACCGAGAACGACACGTCGTCGAGCGCGCGCACGCCGCCGAAGCGGACCGACACGTGCTCGAAGCGGATCGCCTCGGAGGCGGGAACAGAGGGTATCGGCGATGGCGCCGCCATGGTTGTCACCGCGAGTTCCGGATTGTCGTCAAAAACATCCGCTCCGCCTGGAGCGGGCCTCCCCCGCTTTCGCGGGAGAGGCCGATCGGTCAGAGCCCGAGATCTGCGAGCTTGTCGACCGTCTCCTTGTTGATCGCCTGGAGGTTGTCGGTGATGATGTTGTGGGTCTTCGGATCGGGATGGACGACGCCGAGTCCTTCGATCGTGTCGCCGTCCTTGATCTCCTGGCCGTTGGCCAGCATCTTGCCGACGCGGACGAACACCCGCCCCGCCTCGGCCGGATTCCAGATGAACCCGCCCGTTATGGCGCCGTCCTTGATGAGCTTGCGTCCCTGCCCCGGCGAAAACGGCCCGACCACGAACACCTTGCCTACGTCGCCCTTCTCCTCGATCGCGCGGGCGGCGCCGATCGGACCCTGGCTGCCGAACGCGAGGAAGCCCTTCAGGTCCGGATGGGCCGAGATCAGGTCGAGCGCGGTCTTGCGGCTGTCGTCGACGTTCTCAGCGACGCCATATCGGTCGCCGACCGGCTTCATGTCCGGATACTTGGCCTTCAGGTAGGCGATCGCCGCGTCCGCCCAGGCGTTGTGGAGCGGAACCGTCAGCGAGCCGACGAAGACCGCGTATTCCCCCTTGCCGCCCATCGTCTTTGCGAGCAGCTCCGCGTGCGCCTCGCCGAAGCCTTTGGACGAGGCGAGCTCGAAGTCCCAATCCTTGTTCTGGATGCCGGGGCCCTCGTGCGCGACAACCTTGATTCCGGCGTCGCGCGCCTTCTGCAGCACGGGCTCGAGCGCCTTTTCGTCGTTCGGGACGACGCCGATCACGTTGACCTTCTTGGCGATGAGGTCCTCGATGGCGCGCACCTGCAACGACGGATCGGCGCTGGTCGGCCCGACCATGAAGGCGTCGACGCCGTCCTTCGCCCCCTCTTCCTTGATGCCCGTCTCCATGGCGTTGAACCACGGAATGCCGCCGATCTTCACGACAACGCCCATCGTCGGCTTGTCCGCTGCGAAAGCGCTCGCGCCAAGCATGGTGGCGAGAGCCGCGCCAGCCAGCAAGGCGCGCCTGGTTGCAAGAAGTTTCATCATGACTTCACTTTCCTCCCTTCGTTTGCCGCGCGGGCAAATTGCGGATCGACAGATCCGACTGCTCTGGATCGGGCGACCCAGAATTCCCCATGAGTCATTGTCGGCTGACCGCCGTTCCGACAATCCCAGAGACCGCCTTCTCCGTGGAACCTATCGCTGGACGCCCATCGGGAACAGGACCTGTCGACGCGCGAATCCTGATTTCGCACGGCAACAGGACATGTTTCGCCGGCGAGAGGTCGCCCGCGATCCTCGCGCTCAGCGTGTCCCAAAGAGCCCGGCCCATCTCCCGTACCGGCTGGAAGATCGCCGTCAAGGGCGTCGCTCGCGCGCGCATCCACGCGTAGTCGTCAAAGCCGACCAGGGAGATATCGCGCGGCATGCGAAGGCCGCGCTCGGCCAGCGTCGTCAGCACGCTCAACGTCGTGAAATTCGTCAGCGCCTGAATCGCGGTCGGCGGCGGATGGTTATCGAACCATTTCGAGAGCCTTGCGGACGCCTCGTCGATTGAGAAGCCGAGTTCGACGATTACTGGTTTTGGCAAACCGCGCGACCGCATGGCCTCGGCGGCGCCGCTGCAGCGTTGCCGAATGTTGGCAAGGCTCAGCGATGACGCCGCTATGAGGAGATCCTTGTGGCCAAGGTCGATCAGATGGCGAGCGCCAATGGCCCCGGCGTCTTCGTTGTCGACCGACACGGTGTCGGCGCTCGGATTGCCAGTCACCCGATCGGCGATAACGTAGGGGGTTTCGGAAGAACTCAATGAGGTCGCGGCCCGGAAAGGCGTCTGAGCACGGAATGACGATCAGGCCCGCCGGGCGCCACGCCAGGATCGCCTTCAGCCTGGACTGCTCGACCTCTTCCTCGCCGTGGGAACTCGCGACGATGACCTCGTAGGCCTCCGGGCCGAGACATTGTTCGACCGCCGAGACGACGGAGGTAAAAAAGGCATTGTCGAGGTCGGGAACGACGACCGCAATGATCTTGGCCTCTCCCGAGCGCAGCATCGAGGCGCGCGGATCGGCGCGATAGTCGAGCGCTTTGACCGCGGCTTCGACCTTCTTGACGAGCTTGGCGCTAACGCGCTTCCGACCGGTCAGAACGTTGGAGACGGTGGCTGGAGACACGCCAGCCATCTTCGCCACATCATTGATCGAATTAGCTTTTCCGATCATTCCCGATGGCTCTTCGCTCCCGTAAAACGATTTATTTGTAAATCGTTTTACTCAAAGCTCGGACCGATTGCAAGCGAGAAATCGCTTTCGCAGGAAAAAAATCGCCCGCGGGCCAAGTCGGCGCGGCGGCTCGACGTAGGGAGCTTCCGCTCCGCGCCGTGACGACTATTCGCTACGCGAACATCGGCGTTCGACTTCTCCATCGGCCGAGTGCGCCAGAAAGCCGCCGCGGGCCGGCTCTGGTTGTCCGCTGTCGCCGCCTTTTGCTCATACGCCGAGGTCGCACCGCAAGGAAAATCTGATGCGCGCATGTGGAAAGCGTCGGCCTGGTCTCCTCGGCCGTCCTGTCAGAATTCCATCCGCGAGGCGGGCAATGGTTGCCCCAAAATCCCCGCGGAGCCTTGCGCCGCGTGCCGGAAATGGGGCACGCTTCCAGCGGTCCAATTATTTGCCTGTCGCGTGAGTTTCGATCGCCAAGTGGTTCGGGGTCCAGAATAACCTGATGGAGCGCACTATGAGATCAATGATAAAGGGCTTGGGTATTGTGGCGCTGACGGCTGCTGCGCTCGGAATGTCCGCGGCGAAGGCGGCGACAGTCGCGCTCGTCACGATCAACCAGCAGGCTCTGTTCTTCAATCAGATCAACGACGGCGCCAAGCAGGCGGCGGACAAGGCGGGCGCGAAGCTGGTCATCTTCAACGCCAACAACAACGCGGCGGCCCAGAACAGCGCGATCGAGGACTACATCGCCCAGAAGGTCGACGGCATCGTGCTTGTCGCCATCGACGTGAACGGGGTGAAGCCTGCGATCACGGCGGCGAAGAAGGCCGGCATTCCGGTGGTTGCGATCGATGCGCGCATCCCCGACGGCGACAACGCCGCTTTCATCGGCGTCGACAACAAAGGGGCAGGCGAGGAGATCGGCAAATATTTCGCCGATTACGTGAAGACCAAGATGGCCGGGTCCGCCAAAGTCGGTGTCGTCGGCGCGCTCAATTCGTTCATCCAGAACCAGCGCCTGGACGGCTTCAAGGCGGCGGCCCAGGCGGCGCCCGGGGTGAAGTTTCTCGATACGGTCGACGGCCAGAACATCCAGGATGTCGCCCTGACCGCCGCCGAAAACCTGATGACCGCCAACCCTGACATGAACGCGCTTTACGCGACCGGCGAACCGGCGCTCATCGGCGCGATTTCCGCCGTGACCAGCCAGCAGCGCACCGACAAGGTCAAGGTCTTCGGCTGGGATCTCACCGCTCAGGCGATCAAGGGCATAGACGAGGGATGGATCGTCGCCGTCGTTCAGCAGGATCCGTTCCAGGAGGGCGTGGCCGGCGTCGACACCATCCTCAAGATCAAGAAGGGCGAGAAGATCAACCCGAGCATCGACATTCCGGTCACCATCGTGACCAAGGAAAACGTCGACAAGTTCCGAAGCCTGTTCAAATAGGCCGGCCCGACCGACCCGAGGCGGGACGCTTCGCCAGCGTCCCGCTTTCTCTCTCCCGTCGCACGAAGGCTGGCTTAAAGCGAATGTTGAGCGCCGACGCAGCCGTCCGGGTGAAGATGGAGGACATCAGCAAAGCCTTCGGCGCCATCAAGTCGCTCGATCGCGTCAACCTTGTCCTGCGGGCAGGCGAGGTTCTCGGACTCGTCGGCGACAACGGCGCGGGAAAGTCGACGCTGAGCAAGATCCTGTCCGGCGCCGTCGTTCCCGATTCCGGCCGCATTCTCCTCGATGGCCGCGAAGTCCGCTTCTCTTCGCCTGCCGACGCGCGCCGTGAGCGTGTCGAGATGGTTTATCAGGACCTGTCGCTCTGCGACACGGTCGATGTTGCGGGCAATCTTCTGCTTGGCCGCGAGCCGCTCAGGCGCATCCTCGGCGTGCCGCTCATGGACAAGCGCAAGATGCACGAAGACGCCGCGCGAATGCTCGGCAATCTCGGCATTCGCATGGCCAGCACCCGGCTCAAGGTCGAGAATCTCTCCGGCGGCCAGCGCCAGAGCATCGCGATCGGGCGGGCGGTGTCGTTCGACCCTGTGGTCCTCATCATGGACGAGCCGACGGCTGCGCTTGCGGTCGCCGAGGTCGACGCGGTGCTCGACCTCATTCGAAGAGTGAGCGCCACTGGCGTCAGCGTCATTCTCATCACCCACCGGCTGCAGGACCTGTTCGTGGTCTGCGACCGGATCATGGTTCTCTACGAGGGCCGCAACGTCGCCGAGCGGCTCATCGGGGAAACGAACATCGAGGAAATCGTCAACCTCATCGTGGGGAGGAAATTCCGGTCCGTCTCGGCGGGAACGCCCGGCGCGAGGGAGGCGCGGACTTGACCGCGATCGCCGCGCCCGCGGCGCTCCGCGATCGCGCCAGGCTGATCGCCCATGACAGTGGCGGCGTGCTCAGCATCGCGGCTTTCTTCGTCGTCATGACGGTCACCTTCTCGCTGATCACCGACACGTTCCTGACCGAGGCCAATCTCCTGAACATCCTGCGGCAAATCGCGCCCCTTATGATCGTGGCGGTCACGATGACGTTCGTGATCACGACGGCGGGGATCGATCTCTCCGTCGGCTCGATCCTGGCTCTCGTGAATGCGCTTGCGGCGATTTCGCTGCAGGCCGGCCTCGCCTGGCCTCTGGTGGTCGCGCTGATGCTCTGCGTAGGCGTCGTCATCGGCCTGATCCAGGGCTTCTTCATCGCCTATGAGGGCATTCCCGCCTTCATCGTCACGCTCGCCGGCTTAAGCTCCATCCGGGGGACCGCGCTGCTGCTGACGAAAGGCTATTCGATCCCGATCGACCCTCAGAGCCCATTCAACGCAATCGGGCGAGGCTGGATCTTCGGCCTGCCGATGCCGGCGATCATCGCCGTCGCCGTGCTGGCGCTGGGCTTCCTCGTCTTCAATGAAACCACTTTCGGCCGCTACGTGACGGGCGTCGGCGCGAACGCCGAAGCGGTGCGGCGCGCCGGCGTCGACACCAGGAAGATCATCGCTGCGGTTTACGGCCTGAGCGGCCTCGCCGCGGCGATGGCGGGACTTATCATCGCGGCGCGCCTCGGAAGCGGATCCTCGAACGCGGGCGGCGGCTTCGAACTCGACGTGATCGCCGCGGTGGTGCTCGGCGGAACGAGCCTGTTCGGCGGCCGCGGAACGATGCTTGGCACGATGCTGGGCGCGCTGACCGTCGCGGTCATCGGCAACGGCCTCATCCTGTCTCATATGTCCCCGTTCCTGACGCCCATCGTCGAGGGTGTCATTATTCTCGTCGCCATCTGGCTCAATTTCCGCCTGTTCCGCGCCGGTCGGCAGGCCGGCTGAAGAACGGAGGGACCGAATTGCCCAAGCCGACCATCGGCGTCCAATCAGGATCGGTCAGGACGGTCCTGGGTCCCATCCCCGTCGAGGCGATGGGCGTGACGCTCATGCACGAGCATATCCTGCTCGACGCCTCGAGCTGGTGGAAGCGCCCGTGCTGCGGCTCGGAGATCGCGATTGCGGAGCGGCCGCTCGACGTATCGATGATCGGCGACTTGCGGATGAATCCGTTCCTCAATCGCGACAATTGCGGATTGCTCGACGTGAAGACCGCGATTGAGGAGCTCCATCATTTC
This sequence comes from uncultured Alphaproteobacteria bacterium, assembly GCA_963742305.1. Classification (GTDB taxonomy): domain Bacteria; phylum Pseudomonadota; class Alphaproteobacteria; order Rhizobiales; family Beijerinckiaceae; genus Roseiarcus. The sequence continues at coordinate 26,945 of CAVULN010000027.1, read as the reverse complement.
GTCGAATATGGGGGCACGACCGTCGTCGATCCAACCAACCTCGGAATCGGTCGCGATCCGTCCGCCCTGCAGCGGATCAGCCGGCGAACCGGGCTCAACATTGTCATGGGCGCGGGCTTCTACCTCGAAGCTTCGCATCCCCCTTATGTGAGGGACATGTCGGTCGAAACGATCGCCGAGGCGATCGCCAGGGACTGCGGCCTCTCGGAGGACGAGCCCGAGGTCTGCGCCGGAATCATCGGAGAGATCGGGATCAGCAAGGATTTCACGCCGGCCGAGGAGAAAGTGCTGAGGGGCGCGGCGCGCGCCTCCAGGCTCAGCGGGGCTCCGCTCTCCATTCATCTTCCCGGCTGGGAGCGCCTTGCCCATCGGGTGCTCGATGTCATCGAGAGCGAGGGCGGGGACCCGCGGCACGTCGTGCTCTGCCACATGAACCCGAGTCTGCATGATCCCAAATATCAGCGCAGCCTCGCGGACCGGGGCGCCTTTATCGAATACGATATGATCGGCATGGACTTTTTCTACGCCGACCAGCAGGCCCAGTCGCCCTGCGACGAAGAGAACGCCATCGCAATCTGCAAGCTCGCCGAGGACGGCTATCTCAACTCGATCCTCATGTCGCAGGACGTGTTCCTGAAGATGATGCTGACGCGCCACGGCGGATTCGGCTACGGCTACATCCTCAAGCACTTCGTCCCGCGGCTCAAGCGCCACGGCATGAACCAGGGCGCGATCGACGCCATCATGATCGAAAATCCAAGGGCAGTTTTCTCCGCCGAGCATCGCGGGCGCTGAGGGGAACAGAGGGGAGGCGCTGGTGGCCGACAAGCGACACACCATTCTTCTTGCCGGCGAGTCGTGGGTCACGACGGCGACGCATATCAAGGGTTTCGACCAGTTCCCGACGGTGACGTTCCACCTCGGCGCCGAGCCCCTTGTCGAGGCGCTGAAGGGCTCCGCCTTCGACTTGCGCTACATGCCGGCCCACGAGGCGCAGCGCGACTTCCCGCAGACGCCCGAGGGCCTTGCCGCCTATGACGCGGTCATTCTGTCCGACATCGGGGCGAACACCCTTCTGCTCCATCCCGACACCTGGATTTCGAGCAAGCGCACGCCGAACCGGCTGCGGTCGCTGAAGACCTATGTCGAGCGCGGCGGCGGACTCCTGATGGTCGGCGGCTACTACAGCTTCCAGGGAATCAACGGCGGAGCGCGCTACCACGGCACGCCGGTCGAGGAGGTCCTGCCGGTCGAGATCCTTGCCTACGACGATCGGGTCGAAGTTCCTGAAGGGTTCACGCCGGTCATCAAGCGGAAGGCGCACCCGATTCTCGCCGGCTTCACCGGCGACTGGCCGGCGCTGCTCGGTTTCAACGAAGTGAAGGCCAAGCCCGGGGCCGAGGTGCTCGCGACCGCTTCGGCCGACTATGACGACAAGCCGCTGCTCGTCGCGGGGACCTTCGGCAAGGGCCGCACTCTTGCATGGACTTCGGACATCGGGCCGCATTGGCTGCCGCCCGAATTCGCCGCGTGGCCCGGATATTCCCGGCTCTGGCGTCAGGCGCTGGCGTGGCTGGTCGGCGGCGGATAGCGCGTGCAAGATGATCCACGTGATCGGCAACGCTGCGGTCGATAGCGTCATTCGAGTGGATCGTTTTCCGCAGCCCGGCCAAACGATCGTGGCCCTCGGCGCCTCCGAAGACCTTGGCGGCAAGGGCGCCAACCAGGCGATCGCCGCGGCGCGCTGCGGCGCCTCCGTTCGCCTCGTAGCAGCGATCGGCGACGACGCCGAGGGCATGCGCATTCGATCAAGCCTTGCCGGCGAAAGCGTTCTGGCGGATGGCCTGGCGGTCTTGTCTTACGCGACGGATCGCTGCGTCATTACGGTCGACGCCCGGGGCGAGAACACGATTCTGAGCCTCATCGACGCCGCGCGCAATTTCGAGCCCATTGGCGAGACGCCGATTGCGGCATGGATCAGGCCGGGCGACTTCATCGTCATGCAGGGCAATCTCAGCGCCGCGGTCACACGCGACTGCCTCGCTCTGGCGAAGGCGAAGGGCGCGGCGACGGTTCTCAATCCGTCACCGACCTATCCTGCTCACGACTACGAGTGGACGCTTGTCGATCTTGTCGTCGTCAACCGCGGCGAGGCGAGCGAACTTGCGGGCGGCGAACCAGACGACGCGGCGCGGGCGCTCTGCATGAAGGGCGCGGGCGCGGTCGTGCTTACGCTTGGGCCCGAGGGCGCCGCTTTCTTCTCGGCCGACGATGAGTTCCGCGTCGCGGCGCCTGAGGTCGTCGCGATCGACGCGGTCGGCGCCGGGGACGTGTTCTGCGGAGTTCTGATCGCCGCCAAAGCGTTGGGCTACGGCTGGAGAGAAGCGCTCGTCGGTGCGACCGAGGCGGCTTCGGCTTCGGTCACGCGAAAGGGCGTGCTTGCTTCCTTTCCCTCCAGGCGGGAGATGGCGGACATTCTCGAGCGCGCCGCGCTCGGGCGTTTCGAGGAGCATCGGCGATGACCGACACGCCTTCCGTCGCGCGAGCGCGAGAGAACGCGCTGCAAGCCCTGTTCGGCCGCCCGAGCCGTGTGCTGATCGGCGTCGTCCACCTTCTCCCCCTGCCGGGATCGCCGGAATTCGCAGGCGGCGGGGTCGAGCCGATCTATCGGCGGGCGCGCGCGGACGCGAGCGCTTACGCCCAGGCAGGATTCGACGGCCTTATTGTCGAGAATCACGGGGACGTTCCTTTTTCGAAGCCTGAGGACATCGGCCCGGAAACAGCCGCGCATATGTCGGTCGCCGCCGAGCGCGTCCGCCTGGAAACGGGGTTGCCCATCGGGGTCAATGTGCTCGCCAACGCCGCGCTCCATGCGCTTTCGGTTGCGAGCGCGGCGGGAGCGCGGTTCGTTCGCGTCAATCAATGGGCCAACGCCTATGTCGCCAATGAAGGCCTGATCGAAGGCGCCGCCGCGAAAGCGATGCGCTATCGGAGCCTGCTTCACGCGCGGGACGTCAGGATTTTCGCCGACGCGCATGTCAAGCACGGCGCGCATGCGATCGTGCAGGATCGGCCGGTTGACGAACTCGTTCGCGACGTCGAGTTCTTCAACGCCGACGCCGTCATCTTCACGGGTGAGCGCACCGGCCACGCCGCCGGCTTCGACTACTTGAGGACAATCCGCGCCGCCGCCTCGCTTCCGACTCTGGTCGGCAGCGGCGTCGACCCCGGCAATGTCGGCGACATTCTGTCCATCGTCGACGAAATCATCGTCGCCAGCGCTGTGAAGGTCGACCGGCGCTGGTGGAATCCGGTCGACGGCGAACGAGCGAGACAATTCGTCGAGCGCGCCAGGAATGCGCCGTGAACGATGCATCCTCGTTTTCGGAGCGGATGCGCGCCAACGCGCGTCGAACATGGGACGCGGCCCTCGACCACCGCTTCTTTCGCGAGGTTGCGACGGACGCCGTCGATGATCGCGTCTTCGCCCGATATCTGAGGATCGAATATGGCTTCGTCGACACAGCGGCGAAAGCGCTCGGCTACGCCGTGGGCAAGGCGCCTTCGTTCGGAGAACGGCGGCGACTCGGCCTCGGTCTTTACGGGCTCGTCACCGATCAGGAAAACTTCTTCATCGACGCATTCGAGCGGATGGGTGCGAAAGCCGAGGAACGGACAGCCATGCCGCCGCATGGGTTGGCGCTTCCGCTGCATACGCTCTTCCTCAAAGTCGCCGGGACGGAAAGCTACGAGGAAATCCTGGCCTGCATGCTCGCGGCGGAATGGATGTATCTGACCTGGTGCTCGACAGCCAACCGCTCGCCATCGTCAAGGGATTATGTTCGCGATTGGGTGGCGCTTCACGCGGGCGGCGCGTTCGCCGACCATGTTGCCTGGGTCCGCGCGGAAATCGATGACCGGGGACCACGGCTCGCCAAAGCCAGGCAGGCGCGGCTCATGGCGCTGTTTGAACGAGCCCTGGAGGCGGAGATCGCTTTCCACGACGCAACCTACGCAGCTTGAGAGGCGGGCTGCCCTGTTGGACGCAGCGGGCGGCCTCTTTCAGGCGAGCTCCGACGCGGCGGGCCGCTTGGCGCCAAGCGTCCCCTCGACTGGCGGCTGGGCCAGGAAAATGTCATGCTGGCGAATTGAGTGGGCGCGAGCCGAAGGAGGAGAGCATGGCGACCAAGGCCGATTTCACTCCGGACGAATGGAAGCTTCTGGTTCAAAGCCCTCTCCTCGCCGGCGTCGCCATATCCGCCGCCGATCCGAGCGGTCTCATCGGGATGATGAAGGAGAGCATGGCGAGCGCCCGCGCGCTGCTTCAGGCGAAGGGCGATCCGAACGCGGACGCGCTCGTCAAGGCGGTCGCTGGCGAGTTTGAGACGTCGGAAGGGCGCGGGATCGCCCAGGACGGAGTGAAGGCGGCGATTTCCGGCGCCAAGGCCCCCGCCGACATGGTCGCGAAAGCCATCGACTCCCTGAAGGCGGCCTCGGCCCTGCTCGACGCGAAGGGCGGAGCGGACGCCCTGCCCTTCAAGACCTGGCTCGCCTCGGTCGCCAAATCGGTCGCCGAGGCCGCGGCGGAAGGGGGCTTCCTCGGCTTCGGCGGGACCGAGGTGAGCGCCGCGGAAAAAGCGACCGTCGTCCAGATCGCCGCCGCGCTCGGCGTCCCGGCGCCCGCCGTTTAACGGAAACAACGCATGGCGCCGGGAAGCCGGCCGGAGCGCGCGGCTCGACATTGACAATCCGACGCCCCGGCCTCTATTCGCCGGTGACAACGGACGAAGCAGGTCAGGTTGGGGCGCCAAACAGAATGAACCGTCGTCAGTTCGGCCGCGTCGCGGCGGCGGCCGCCGCCTTGCGGTTCAGCCCTTCGTTCGCGCAGCTGGTCGACAAGTCCGCCGGTGAGCTCACGAACGGCGAGTTCAACTGGAATCCCGACCGCTCGACGGGCGGCCCGGTCCTCCTCATCGTCTCGCTTCCCGATCAGCGGGTCTATGTTTACCGCAACGGGGTGCGCATCGCCGCTTCCACCTGCTCGACCGGCAAGCTCGGCCATGCAACCCCGACCGGCGTGTTCAAGATCCTGCAGAAGGACAAGAACCACCATTCCTCGACCTACAACAACGCGCCGATGCCCTACATGAACCGGCTGACCTGGTCGGGCGTCGCGCTGCATGCGGGAAATTTGCCGGGCTACCCGGCCTCGCACGGATGCGTGCGCCTGCCGAAGCAATTCGCCGAGCGCCTGTTCGGCGTGACCAAGCTCGGCATGACGGTGGTCATCGCCGACGACAAGTCGCAGCCCGAAGAGGTGACCCATCCCGGCATGGTGCTCGGCGAATACGCCGCGCGCGAATTCCACGCCGTCGACACCGCGGTCATGGCGGCCGAATATTCGGAAGGTCACGAGCGCGCGCCGAAATCGTCGAGCGTCGTCGTCTCCAGCGCCGACAAGTCGATCAAAGTGTTCGACAATGGCGCGCTCGCCGCCTCCGGCCAGGTCGAGATCCAGGATCCGGCGAAGCCGCTCGGCGAGCGCGTCTTCACGCTCAACGGCGCCGACGATCAGGCCGGAGTCCTCAACTGGCAGGCGACCGACGTCGGGGCGGGGCCTGCGACGACCGGCGAAGACAGCGGCGCGGCCCTGCGCCGGATCAAGGCCGACCTCAAGACGCGCGAAGCGGTCCGCAAGCGCCTCAAATTCGGCACGAGCATCGTCACCACCGACCAGCGGGCGGACGCCAGGACCCGCTCCGCCGACGGGTTCGTGGTTCTCGATTCGGCGAGTTGACGGCGCGCGCCGCAGCGGCCCGTCACGGTCTCCGCTCGTAGTCCACAAAGGCGAAGCCGGCGTCGTCGCGGGGGCCGCGCTCGCCCTTCAGCCGACTGACTTCGCGCCATTGTGAAGGATCGATCGGGGGAAAGCGCGCTTCGCCTTTCGCCTCGAGCGCAACCTCGGTGATGAGGAGACGGGCCGCCCGCCTGATCGTCTGCGCATAGATCTCGGCCCCGCCAGCGACGACGATCGCGTCCGCTCCAAGCGCGCGGGCGCGTTCGCGGGCGAGCTCGAGCGCGGCGCCGGTCTCGTGGGCGACGAACACGCCCGCGGCGGCGAAGGCCGGATCGCGGGTGACGACGATCGTCTCGCGCCCGGGCAGCGCGCGTCCGATCGAATCGAACGTCTTGCGGCCCATGATGAGCGGCTTGCCCCAGGTGACGGCCTTGAAGCGCTTGAGATCGCTCGAGAGGCGCCAGGGAAGCCCGCCCTCCGCGCCGATGACGCCGTTCAGCGCGACCGCCGCGACGAGGACGAGCGGGGAGGTCCTTCACACCGCGACCCTGGCCTTGATCGCCGGCCACGGATCGTAGCCCTCGAAGGCGATCGCATCGGCGTTGAGGTCGAAGATCGAGCCGACGTCGCCGAGCTTGAGCTTCGGCAGCGGGCGGGGCGTCGCGGGCAAGCTGCGCGCGCGCCTGATCCTCGTGGTTCGAGTAGAGATGCGCGTCGCCGAACGTGTGGACGAACTCGCCCGCCTCGAGCCCGCATTCGCGGGCGATCAGATGGGTGAGCAGCGCGTAGCTTGCGATGTTGAACGGCACGCCGAGAAAGATGTCGGCCGAGCGCTGGTAGAGCTGGCAGGACAGCCTGCCGCGGTTCACGTAGAACTGGAACAGGCAATGGCAGGGCGCGAGCTTCATGCGCTCGATGTCGGCCACGTTCCAGGCCGAGACGACGAGGCGGCGCGAATCGGGATTGCGGCGGATCTCGTCGATGACCCAGGCGATCTGATCGTATGTCCGCCCGTCCGGCCCATCCCAGGCGCGCCATTGCTTGCCGTAGACGGGACCGAGGTCGCCGTTGGCGTCGGCCCACTCGTCCCAGATCGAAACCCCATGCGCCTTGAGATAGGCGATGTTGGTGTCGCCGCTGCAGAAACCAGACGAGCTCGCGCACGATCGATTTGAGGTGCAGCTTCTTGGTGGTGACGAGAGGAAAGCCTTGCGCGAGATCGAAGCGGAGCTGGCGGCCGAAGAGCGAGCGGACGCCGGTGCCGGTGCGGTCAGATTTGACGGCGCCGTTGTCGAGCGCGTCGCGCATGAGATCGAGATAGGCTTGCATCGCGGCGGTCCCTACGCCTGATCCGCCGCCAGCTCTATACCGATTCGAGTCCCTCCGCGCGCCCCTCGTCGCTGCGTCAGTGCAGGCTCACCGTCTCGAGCTCGTTTTCCCAGGCGTTGGCGATCGCGGCGTCCTTCGAATCGGTCAGCATGATCGGCGAGCCGTCGGCGCCGAGCAGCGCGAACAGCTTCAGTCCCGCACGCATCGGCGGCGCCTGGGGGAAGAGGCGGGCGACGTCTTCCGACGCGATCGTCTTCACATAGGCGAGGGATCCGTCGCCAAGATGGGCGAATTCCTGAGGCGTCAGGGCCGGGGTCCCGGCCATCGCTTTGCTGCTCTCCGCCCTCATCGCTTTACTCCATACTCCGCGGCCGCTTCAGGCCGGCTCGTCAAAGCGCGCAGGTGGTCAGTCGCGCGCCACGATCTTGATCTTCCGCACCATCCGCTCGGGCTGCGGCCGGACGAGATCGACCGACAGCAACCCTTGCGCGAGTTCGGCGCTCCTGACCTGCATGCCCTCGGCGAGGAGGAAGGCGCGCTGGAACTGCCGGGCGGCGATGCCGCGATACAGATACTCCCGCGCCTCTTTCTGATCCTCTTTTTGCCGGCCGCGGATCAGAAGCTGGTTCTCCTCGACCGTGACATCGATCTGGTCCTCCGCGAATCCGGCCACGGCAAGCGTGATGCGCAGTCTTTCCGGCTCGCCGCCGCTCGCCGCGATCCGCTCGATATTGTAGGGCGGATAACCGTCGGTTCCCGTCCTCGAAACCTTGTCCAGCGCCCGCTCCAGGTCGTCGAAGCCGAGCAGCAGCGGAGAGGTCAGCGCCGTCACGCGCACCATGTTCGAAGCCCCCTTTCAGGCGCTTCCCGGAACTTCAGGCCTTCGCCAATAAGCGCCCGGTCCGGTTCTTGCCTTTAACCATCCGGAGCCCTGCCAGGTTCCGGACGAAGTCCATATAAGGCCGGCAATTCAACGTTCAAGGCGTCCGCCGCGGCGGCGCGACAGGCTGTCCGCGACGGGTTTGCGACAATTACCGTTAAAATGCTGCGCTCGAAATCTGAACCAATCGTTTATGCTTGGCGTCTTCGGGCGGAGGGCGAGGGCTGTTGATCAGGAAGACGCCGGCGTCCGGCAGGCTTGGGACCAAGCGGCAGTGCCTGGCCTGCGGCGCCAAATATTACGACCTTCACCGCGACCCGCCGGTCTGCTCCCGCTGCGGCGCGACGCTGAGGCCGAGGGGCGCCGGCGAACAACCGGAAGCCGAAGCGGGCGCGACAGTTCCGGCGGCGCCTTCCGCCCCGCCCAAGGCGCCCCCTTCACGGCCGATCGGCCGCGAATGGTCGCCCGAGCAGGCGGCGGCGATCGACGAGGTCGGCCGCTGGCTGAAGCGCGGCGAACCCCAGGTGTTCCGCCTTTTCGGCTATGCGGGCGTCGGCAAGACCACGCTTGCGCGCCACATCGCCGAGGGCGCGCGCGGCGAAACGGCGTTCGCCGCCTTCACCGGCAAGGCGGCGCTGGTGATGCGCTCGAAGGGCTGCGGGGGCGCCACCACCATCCACGCGCTCATTTACCGGGCGACCGAGGGCGAGGAAGGCGCGCCCACCTTCACCCTCAACGCCGACGGGCCGGCCTCGCGCGCCGGACTCATCGTCATCGACGAGTGCTCGATGGTCGACGCGGAGCTCGCGCGCGACCTCCTCTCGTTCGGCAAGCCGATCCTGGTGCTGGGCGACCCGTTCCAGCTGCCGCCGGTCAAGGGCGGCGGTTTCTTCACCGACGCCGCGCCGGACGTGATGCTGACCCAGATCCATCGCCAGGCGCAGGACAATCCAATCATCCGCCTGTCCGAAGCGGTCCGTTCGGGTGGCGACCTTGGCTTCGGCGACTATGGCGGGACGCGGGTCGTCAAGCGCGGCGCCATCGACGCGGAGCAGGTCCTCGGCGCCGATCAGGTGCTGGTCGGCGTCAATCGCACGCGGCGCGCCTATAACCAACGCATCCGCGATCTCAAAGGCTTCGCCGAGCCGCTGCCGGTCGCCGGCGACCGGCTGGTCTGCCTCAGGAACGACCGCGCCAAGGGCCTCATCAACGGCGGCCTGTGGCGGGTCGAGACGCTTAAGCGGCGTCAAGAAAGATTTCGTCAGGATGACCCTGCGCGCGGAAGACGAAGGCGCGCGCCCGGGCGTCAAGGTCGCGGTGCTGAAGGCGTTCTTCGAGGGCAAGGAGGCAGACCTCGGCTTCGCGCTGACGACGGGAATCGGACGAGTTCGACTACGGCTACGCGCTCACCGTCCATAAGGCGCAGGGGTCGCAATGGGACGACGTGATGCTGTTCGACGAAAGCTTCGCCTTCCGGGAGCATCGGGCGCGCTGGCTCTATACCGGTCTCACAAGGGCGGCGAAGCGGCTGACGGTGGTGAGGTGAGGGACCGGGGGTCAACTCCGGAAGACTATCGACACCGGCCTCGCCCTGCTGGTAGAATTGACGTTGCGGCGCCGGAGACATTCCCATGGCCAATTCCCTTGCGACAAGGGCGGCCCGCGCCTGCGCCGCCGCGACGCTCGTCTTCTCTCTCGGGCTTGCCCCATCCTTCGCCCGCATGGGCGGGGCCGGCGGAGGCCCGTCCGCCAGGCCCGCTTTTGGGTTCGGTCATCCGCATTCTGCCGCGCACGGCTTCAACCGCTTCGACGGCGGCCGTTCCGGCTTCCATCGTTTCGGCCCGAACCGGTTCGATCGCTTCGGCTTCAACAACCGCTTCAACCGCTTCGGCTTCAATCGCTTCAACCGCTTTGCCGGGAATCAGCTGTTCATCGGCGGCGTGGGTTGCTGCGGTTGGGGCGGATGGGGCGCGGTCCCGATTCCGGCCGCGTCCTCCGAGCCGGTCGGTGTCGGCGGCGGGCCGGTGATCATCAACATCAGCGCCGATCCAGGTCCGGCCGCCGCCGGCGGCGGGTCCGGAGGCTGCGTGACCCACACGCTGACTTACGACAGCGACGGCAAATATGCCGGCGAGCGGCGAAGCTCGCAGTGCTGACTAAGCGAGGGCGCGCCCGCCCTTTGCGCGCCGGCCTGCTTTTGCGCTGAACCCGCGAGGCGATAAAATCCCTATCCGCGCCGCCGCGCCGGCGGCGCCAGCGGTTCAGGCAGGGAGAGCGGCATGGACGTCGGATTTATCGGGCTTGGCCAGATGGGCCGGGCGATGGCGCTCAACCTCGTCAAGGCGGGACACCGCGTCGCCGTCCATAACCGCACCCACGCCAGGGCGGAGGCGCTCGCGTCTGAAGGCGCCGAAATCGCCGGCAGCGTGGCCGACGCCGCCCGCCGCCCCGTCCTCATCACTATGCTCGCCGACGATCACGCGGTCGAAGGGGTCCTTTTCGGAGACGGGAAAGGGCTCTCGGCGCTGGGCCAGGGCGCGGTCCACGTCTCGATGAGCACGATCAGCGTCGCGCTCTCCGAGCGGCTCACGGAGGCGCACCTGAAGGCCGGCCAAACATTTGTCGCGGCGCCCGTGTTCGGCAGGCCCGAGGCCGCGGCGGCGGCGAAGCTGTTCGTCGTGGCGGGCGGCCCCGAACCTGCGCTCGCCAAATGCCAGCCGCTGTTCGACGCGATCGGTCAGAGGACCTTCGTCATCGGCGAGAGGCCGCCCGCGGCCAATCTGGTCAAGCTCAGCGGCAACTTTCTCCTCGCCGCGATGATCGAATCCCTGGGCGAGGCCGTGGCGCTTGTCCGCAAGGGAGGCGTCGACCCGCATCGCTATGTTGAGATCCTGACCAGCACGCTGTTCTCCGCCCCCGCCTACAAGACCTATGGGACGATCATCGCCAATGAGCAGTACGAGCCGGCCGGGTTCAAGATGACCTTGGGCCTGAAGGACATCCGGCTCGCGCTCGCCGCAGCCGATATGCTCGCGGCGCCGATGCCGGTCGCGAGCCTGGTTCACGATCATTTCCTCTCTGGCGTCGCTCAAGGGGCCGGCGATTCCGACTGGGCTGGTCTGGCGCGTCTCGCCGCCAGGAACGCGGGTCTCTAGCCCGAATCGCGGCGGTTGATCCGGAGGGCGCCGTTCCGGTTGGGCGAAGAGGCGGCCCGGGCTTGTCTCAAACCGGAAGTTGGGGCAGGTTTTCGGGAGTTTGCGCGGGCCGCGAGCCGACGACAGCCATTAGCCGGCCAGCGCGATCCGACGGCGGGGACACCGGTGATGGTTCAACTCAGGCATGTCGCAATCGCCGTCGCCGCATGCGCGGCGCTCTCCCTGCCCGGTCTTGCCGAGGATCAAAAGGCGCCGAACCCGCAGGAGCAGAACCCGCCAGAGTCCCGGGACCACTTTGTTCCGCGGCTGAACGACATGATGGTGGCGACGCAGGTGAGGCACTTCAAGCTGTGGTACGCGGGCCTTGTCGAGAACTGGCCGTTGGCGAACTACGAACTCACCCAGATCCGCAATGTCGTCGCCGATACGGCGCATCTCTACGCCGACAGAGGCGGATCAAAGATGGCGAGCATGATGACGCCCGCGACAAACGACCTTGACGACGCCATCAAGGCGAAGGACGAACAGAAGTTCACCAAGGCTTTCGGCAAACTCACGGCTGCGTGTAATTCCTGCCATGAGGCGGCCGGCTTCGGCTTCATCAAGATCAGGGTTCCGAGACTGTCGCCCCTCGAAACATCGCCGCTCAGCGACGAGTCGTTCTCGGGGAAGTGAGGGGCGCTACAACGCCGGCGCCCCGGCGGCGGGAACGAGATAGCGAGCGAGGCCAGCGTCGAGCGCGGCCATAGTCGCGCTGGGTTCGCTGGCGCGGCGCGGAAGCCGATGAAACCGTCCGGCCGCACGAGGACGGCCCCGCCGCCGGGCGCTCCAGCTTCCGCGGCGCCGAACCCCGCCGGCTGACGCATCCATGATTCCGACCAGCCGGCCTTAGCGCGCGCGGGACGCCCTCCAGACCCGGCGCCTCGCCGAATACGAGACGATGGTGGTCCGGGCGCGGGGCGGGCGCCGTGTTCTGCCTAGTCACTTGCATAATGAAAGTTACTAGCGTATGATCGCCGAAATGCAACGGACCCGCTTCGACGCCATGGACTGCCCGATCGCCCGCAGCCTCGATCGGGTCGGCGAATGGTGGAGCATCCTCATCCTGCGCGACGCGGCTGGGGGCATGACCCGGTTCGAGGAATTCCAGAAGAGCCTCGCCATCGCCCCCAACATGCTGACGCGACGGCTGAACGCGCTGGTAGAGGCGAGATTTCTCAGCCGGCGCCGCTATAGCGACCATCCGCCCCGGCACGACTATCTCCTGACCGAGCGGGGACGCGATTTTCGCCCTGTGCTCATCGCGTTGCTCGCCTTCGGCAATCGCCACTTCGCCCCCGAAGGCGCGAGCGTCACGATCGTCGACGCCTCCGGCCGCCCGGCCGACCCTGTCCTGGTCGATCGCGCAACCGGCCGGTCGCTCGTCTCTCCCGAATTCGATCTCGCAGCCGGTCCCGCCGCGAACGAAGCGACCAAAGCCAGAATGGCGGCTCGCGCCGCACGACTGGCCGAACGGCGCGGTCTCAACTGATCTCCTGAGGAAAGGCAGCCTGATGAGCGCGACAGTCCTCCACCCCGGACGCCTCGGCGCCGGAGCCTCTCCAGCGCCGGCGCCGATGAATGCGCGCACGCTGATGCTGCTGACCGCCCCGATCACGCCGACGCTCCTGAGGCTCGCATGGCCGAACGTGCTGGTGATGACGGCGCAGGCGTCGACCGGGCTCATCGAAACCTGGTGGGTGTCGCATCTGGGAACGGACGCCCTTGCCGGAATGGCGCTCGTCTTTCCCGGCTTCATGATGATGGGGATGCTGTCGGCGGGGGCGGTCGGGGGCGGCATTTCGTCGGCGGTCGCTCGCGCGCTCGGGGCCGGCCGGCGGGCCGACGCCGATGCGCTGGTGGCCCATGCGCTGGTGATCAACCTCGCGCTCGGCGTTCTGACCTCGGTCCTGTTCCTCGCCTTCGGGCGGCCGCTCTACGCGGCCATGGGCGGTCGCGGCCCCTCGCTCGAGGCCGCGATGCGATATTCGAACGTCGTCTTCGCCGGGAACATCCTCGTCTGGCTGATGAACGGGCTCGCCAGCGTCGTGCGGGGGACCGGAAACATGCTGCTGCCGTCGATGGTGATCTGCGTCGGCGTCGCCCTGCTGATCCCGCTGTCGCCGCTGTTGATCTTCGGCTTCGGTCCGATGCCGGCGCTCGGCATCGCCGGAGGCGGGCTCGCGGTCGTCATGACGACGGCGCTCATGGGCGCGATCCTCGCCTGGTACATTCTGCGCGGCGATGTCGTCGTGCGCTTTCGCGCCGCGCGGCTGAGATGGGCGTTCTTCGAGGACATCCTCCGGGTCGGCGCCGTCGGCTCGCTCAGCACGCTGCAGACGACCCTCACGGTCGCCCTGACGACCGGCCTTGTCGGCGCCGCGGCCGGCCCGCAGGCGGTCGCCGGCTACGGGACCGGTTCGCGGCTCGAATATCTGCTCATTCCGCTGGTGTTCGGCATCGGCGCGCCGCTGGTCGCGATGGTCGGCGCCAACATCGGCGCGGGGCAGAACCGGCGCGCGCTGCGCATCGCGATGATCGGCGGCGCGCTCGCGTTCGCCGCGACGGAGGGAATCGGAATCGCGGCGGCGATCTGGCCGTCGGCGTGGCTCAACCTGTTCGGCGGCGATCCGGTCATGGTCGCGACGGGCGAGCACTATCTGCGTTTCGTCGGCCCGACATACGGATTTTTCGGCCTGGGCCTTGCGCTCTACTTTGCTTCGCAGGGCGCGGGCAAGCTGCTCTGGCCGCTCTTCGCCGGCTTCGCGCGGCTCGTCATCGCGGTCGGCGGCGGTTGGCTTGTCCTGACCGCGACCGGGTCGGTCAGTCTCATCTTCGCCATGCTGGGCCTGGCGCTTGCGGTCTATGGCGCGATCGTCGGGATCGCCATCTGGTCCGGGGTCTGGTTCAGGAACGGCGCCGCCGTCGCCAAACCCGCGGCGCGGCCCGCCTAAACGCCGACCGTCGCGATGCGCAGGTTGTTGGTCGCGCCCGGAGTGCCGAACGGCACGCCGGCGACCACGATGATCCGCTCGCCCTCGCCGGCGAAGCCCTCGATATAGGCGTGACGGCAGGCGCGCTCGGCCATGTCGCGCTCGTCGCGCGCGTCGTCGGTGACGACGGGATGCAGGCCCCAGACCACCGCGAGGCGCCGCGCCACCGCTTCGATCGGGGTCAGCGCCAGAATCGACGAGCGCGGCCGCTGGCGGGCGATGCGGAGACCGGTCGAGCCCGAACTGGTCCAGGCGCAGATCACCTTCAGGTCCAGCGTCTCGGCGACGTCGCGCGTCGCCTCGGCGATCGCGTCGGCGCCCGTCGCCTCGGGGGCCGCGCGCTGCGCCTCGATTATAGAGGGATAGATCCCTTCCGATTCCACCGCTTCCGCGATGCTGTTCATCGTCGCCACCGCCTCGCGCGGATATTGGCCCGACGCGCTCTCGGCCGACAGCATCACCGCGTCAGCCCCTTCGAACACAGCGGTCGCGACGTCGGACACCTCGGCGCGCGTCGGCACCGGCGCGGAGATCATCGATTCCAGCATCTGCGTCGCCACCACCACCGGCTTGCCGAGCCGCCGGGCGAAGCGGGTCAGGGTCTTCTGGATGCCCGGCACGCGCTCGAGCGGCATTTCCACGCCCAGATCGCCGCGCGCCACCATCAGCGCGTCGGCGACGGCCATGATCTCGTCGATGCGCTGGACCGCCTGAGGCTTCTCGATCTTGGCCATCACCAGCGCGCGCCCCTTGGCGATTTCCTTGACCTCGATGATGTCCTCGGGACGCTGGACGAACGAAAGGGCGATCCAGTCGATGTTCTCCTCGAGCGCCGCTGCGAGGTCGGCGCGGTCCTTGTCGGTCATGGCGGAGGTGGGAATGGTCGTGTCGGGCAGGCTCACTCCCTTCTTGTCCTTGATCCGCCCCGCCACCTCGACGACCGTCGAAGCGCGACCGGGCGCGGCCTCGACGACGCGCAGCATGAGCTTGCCGTCGTCGATCAGGATGCGGTGGCCCGGGGCGAGCGAGTTCAGTATTTCCGGATGGGGCAGGTAGACGCGCGAGGATCCGCCGGGCGACGCATCGCTGTCGAGGACGAACATGTCGCCCTTGAGAAGGTCCGCGCCGCCGCCGTCGAAGGCGCCGACCCGGAGCTTCGGTCCCTGGAGATCGACCAGGACGCCGATCGGTCGGCCGGTCTCCTCCTCGAGCGCGCGGATCATCGCCACCCGCTCGCGCATGAGGTCGTGCGAGGCGTGGCTCATGTTGATGCGAAAGACGTCGGCGCCGGCGGCGAACAGCGCGGCGAGGGTCTCGGGGTCGCGCGATGCGGGGCCGAGGGTGGCGATGATCTTGACGCGGCGACGGCGATGGGCCTGCAATGGCGTTCCTCTCATCATCGGCGGTCCCTGCCGCCGCTCGTTGTTCGCCCCCGGCCGCGGGCTTAAGGGTTCGCCTGGTCGGTCAGTTGCACCGTCCAGCTCTTCGAGTCCTTGCCGGTGTCGACCTCGAAGAAGCCGGTGCGGTTATAGCCGCGGACATAGCAGTCCTGCCGGCCCTGGATCTTGAACTCGCGGTCGGAGGTGCACATGAACACCTTGCCCTTCCACTCGCCGCCGCGCTCGTCCATCGCATAGAGGTAATAGTACTCGGCCGCCAGCGCGCCGCGCAAAAGCGTCACGCAGTCGAGCGACTTCAGGTTCCACCAGCCTTCGCTGACCCAGGCCTGGCCGTCCGTATAGCCGAGCGCGACGCTGACCCGGTTGTTGCTGTTGTTGCACATGCGCAAGTCCGCGAGCGCGGGAGCGGCCGAACAAAGCGCCGCGCCCAGCGCGGAAAGCGCGACGAGCCGTCCTGCGATTCTCAACGTGTCCATGCGGTGGGAAGGATTTGTCGCGCGCCATATTCGACGCGAAGCGAGCGTTGTCAACCTCGACCGGCTTCGCATTTCCCGCAAGACCGCGCCCTCACGCCTTGCGGTCGAACCGCCAGTCGGGCCGTGCGGCGCGGATCATCATCACCTCGCCCAGCCCTTGGCGCGTCAGAAGGCCGACAAGTTTGCCGTCGGCGTCGGTGACGGCGAGCGCCGCCTCCTTCCCGCCCTGGAGGCGCCCGACGAGGCCTTCGACCGGCGCGGCGGCGCGGACGCTGTCCACGCCCGGACGCATGAACGCGGCCGCCGGTTCGTCGCGCCCATGGTCTCGCACGGCGCGGACGATGGCGTCGCGCGTCAGGAAGCCGACCGGCTTCATGAACGAGTCGACCACCGGGAATTCGTCCTGCGCCGTCGACAAGAGCGCATCGACCGCCTGGCCGAGACTGGCGTCGATCGAGACCGGGGTGAAGCGCGTCTCCATCGCTTCCCCCACGCTCACTCCCTTGAGCGATGTCTGCGCAGCGCTCATCTGCGCTTCACCGGCCGCCGCGATATAGACGAAGATTGCGATGAACAAGAGCAGCGGATTGCCGAACAGGCCGAGGAACCCGAGGCCGAAGGCCAGCGCCTGCCCGATTCTCGCGGCGATTTCGGTCGCCCGGGCGGGACCCATCCGCATCGCGAGCAGCGCATGCAGGACGCGCCCGCCATCCATCGGAAAAGCTGGGATCAGGTTGAAGACGACAAGAAAGAGGTTGGCGATCGCAAGGCGCCCGAGCAGCGAAAGGCCGGGATTGTCGATCTGCGCAAGATCGTCGGGATGAACCGGGCCGAGCGCCGCGATCAGCACGAGGCCGATGACCAGATTGACCGCGGGGCCCGCGAGCGCGACCACCAGCTCCTGCCCGGGGTCGCTCGGCAGGCGCTGAAGGCTCGCCACCCCGCCGATCGGCAGCAGCGTCACCTCCGGCGTCGCGATGCCATAGCGGCGGGCGGCCGCGATATGGCCGAATTCGTGCAGGACGACGCAGGCGAACAGGAGGACGATGAACAGCGTGCTGTCGACCGCGGCCGCCGCGCCTCCCCTGCTCCAGGCGCTAAAGGCGATCCAGACCAGGAACAGGATGAAGGTGATGTGGATTTTGACTTCGGTCCCGGCGACCCTGCCGAGGGTGATCGACCAGCGCATCGTTTCCGTCTCCCGTCGGGGGCGCATTCTACCCGTCGCGCGACGGGGTCCAAAACCCTGGGTTCAACCGCTCCAGCGCAGGCCTCTGTCCACCATGAGCTTCGACACGATCGCGTTGGTCTACGTTCTGCTCTCGATCGCGGCGTGCCTGTTCGTCGCAGCCGACATTGTCCTCGTCGGGCGGCGCCAGCCGATGGGGGTCATGGACGCGGTTTGGCCGCTCACCCTCCTGTACTGGGGGCCGCTCGGCCTGCCGTTCTATTTCAGTTTCGGCCGTGCGCCGCTGTCCTCCGCCCACATGCACGGGCATGGCGACGTTCCGATGTGGCAGGCGGTGTTCAAGGGCGCGGCGCATTGCGGCGCGGGCTGCGCGCTCGGCGATTTCGCCGCCGAATGGATCGCTCTCGGCCTTGGCCTCGCGCTGCTCGGCTCGGCGCTGGCGGCGCGGCTGACCCTGAGCTTCGTCCTCGCCTATGGCGTGGGAATCGCCTTCCAGTATTTCGCCATCGCGCCGATGCGCGGCCTTGGCTTCAAGGCGGGGGTCTGCAGCCGCCATCAAGGCGGACACCTTTTCGCTGATCGCCTACGAACTTGGCATGTTCGCCTGGATGATCTATCGCGCGCACGCCTGGCCGGCCATGCAGCCGACGGATTGGTCGTATTGGCTGATGATGCAGATCGCCATGGTGTGCGGATTCGCCACGACCTATCCCGTTAACTGGCTGCTCATCCGCTCCGGAATAAAGGAGAGGATGTAGCTGCCCTTGGGTCAACCAGGATGCGAGGCGGCGTAATCTCAACGGGATTTCGGATCGAAGCATGAAGCGCCTTCTTTGCTGCCTCGCCGCCTCGGCCGCCATGTTCGCGGCGCCGCCGGCGCGCGCCGACTTCGCCTCCTGCGTCGGCTCGCTCAAAGCCGAGGGTGCGCGCGCCGGGATTTCCGCTCGCACGCTGGGCGTCGCCTTCGACGGACTCCAGCCCGACATGAAGGTGCTCGATCTCCAGGGCCAGCAGCCGGAGTTCAAGACGCCGGTCTGGGACTATGTCGACGGCCTCACCGGCGACGACCGGGTGGCCGACGGCAGGGCGGCGATGGCGGCGCAGGCGCGCGCGCTGGCCCGCGCCGAGGAGCAATTCGGGGTCAGCCGCTACATGCTGGCGGCGATCTGGGGGGTGGAATCGCGTTTCGGCCAGAAGATGGGCGCCCGGCCGCTCGTCCAGTCGCTGACCACGCTCGCCTGCTTCGGCGGACGCGCCAGATATTTTCGCTCCGAACTGATGGCGACGCTCAAGATCATCGACCGCGGCGACGTGCCGGCCGACAAGCTGAACGGCTCGTGGGCCGGGGCGTTCGGGCAGACCCAGTTCATGCCCTCGACCTTCCTGCGCCTCGCGGTCGACTTCGAGGGCGACGGGCGGCGCGACATCGTCGATTCGGCGCCCGACGCGCTCGCCTCCACCGCCAACTATCTGCGCAAGTCGGGCTGGCGCCCGGGGCTCGCATGGGGCTTCGAGGTCAAACTGCCGGACGGCTATTCGGGGCCGTCGGGGCGAAGGACCAAGCAATCCATGTCCTTCTGGGCGGCGCGGGGCGTGACCCGGATCGACGGGCGCCCGCTCGGGAGCGGCGAGGCCGCGCTTCTTCTGCCCGCCGGACGCGACGGCCCGGCCTTTCTCGTGACGCGCAATTTCGACGCCGTCTATTCCTACAACGCCGCCGAATCCTACACCCTCGCCGCCTGCGTGCTCGCGGATCGCCTCGCGGGGGGCCGCGGCATCGTCACCCCCTGGCCGACCGACGATCCGCTCCTGCCGCTCGAGGGCCGGAAGGAGGTGCAGGCGCTCCTGGCGCGACGCGGCTACGACGTCGGCGGCGCACCGGACGGCGACATCGGGACCAAGAGCAAGGCGGCGATCGCCGATTTCCAGCGCCGCCAGGGCATGACGGTCGACGGCCGCGCGTCGGTCAAGGTGCTCGCGGCGCTGAAGCGGTAGGGCGCCACAGCCTCAGCCAGACTTCGCCAAAAAATCGTCCTCCTCATGCGCCATCGTTCGCGTGGGGAGCGCGTTTCCGCTCCCCGGAGCATTGCTGCGATTCGATCGAATCGCAGCATGCTCCGGATTCTCTGATCTCGCGCGCTTTTCAGCGAAAAACCGGTGTCCACTTTTTCGCTGCGCGCTCTAAACGATGGACCAACGCTTGGAGACCATTGTGCGAAAAGCTTCGAACCGCTGCTCTCATCGGCGCCGTTGTTCTCGCGGCCGCCGGACTCGCCGGCGCCAGCGCGGGCGAGCTTGCCAGGACCCACATCCTCACCGTCCGCCTGCCGGACGGCTCGATCGAGCAAATCCGCTACCTCGGCGACCGGCCGCCGCAAATCAGCTTTGGCGAGGCGACGCTGCTTTCGCCTGGCTTCGAACCGGCCGGCATGGATTCGTCCTTCTCCGCCCTCGACCGCATGTCGGCCGAAATGGACCGCGAAGCGCAGACGCTTCTGAATAAGACGGCGCGCTTGCAGGCTTCCGCCTTTGGCTTTCCCGATGCCTTCGCGGCGGTCGATTCGGGCAGGCTCGCGCCGGGCTCGCGCAGTTTCTCCGTCGTCTCGACCCTTTCCGGCGGCCACATGTGCTCGCGCAGCGTCGAGGTGTTCGCTTCGCCAGACGGCGGACGGCCGAGGGTCGTGACGCGGACGTCGGGCGATTGCGGCCCGGGCCATCGCGGCTCGCCATCCCCGGGCGCCCGGCGACCCGCCGAGCCCGCCCGGATGAGGCCCGGCCTGATCGAGGTCAACGCCACGCCGGGCGAAATCCTCGCGCCCCAGGCCGCGAGCGAGCGCATCGCAGTCAGGTGAGAGCCTGAGAAGCTCGTCAAGCCGTCGCAAGGCGCGCCGTAAGCCCGCCCGCGACGACTGGCGCGACGCTCGCGCGGTCCAGGGTTTGATTGGACGCGTCTCGGGCGAGGCGATTTCGCGTCCCTCGCTTGACACGATTGTGGCCCGGCGTCAGTTTGGCCCTCGGGTTGGCGAAATCGACCAATTTCGACGCCGGGGGAAAAAATAATGAAATTCCACGCCTTTGGCGCCGGCGCTGCGTTCGCCGCGTTGACCTCCTTCGCCCACGCCGCAGTCATCGAGCGCACTTTCGATGTTACGGCTTCAAACTTCGTCCTTGCCATAGGCTCGAGCGACCCCGCCCCAGTCGACCCGGTCACCTTGAATTTCACGCTGGTCTGGGACCCCTCGGCCGTGACGGCCCCGACGACTTCCGGTCTCACGGTCAACGCCTTCAGCCTTCCCTATTCGTCGGTGTTCGCCAGCGACGCCGCCGGAAACGTCGGGCTGGGGCGGAACCTTATCAGCGCCACCGACTGCCTCACTGGCGGCGGGCTCACCTATTCATGTCAAATTCGACAGGCGCCCATCCGACGGCCGCCTTCGATCAGTTCACTGCCAACGGCGAGTGGTTCGCCGACACGGTCACCGTCACGGCGAGCGCGATAGGGGGCGTGCCTGAGCCCTCGACCTGGGCGCTCATGCTGATCGGCTTTGGCGGCGGCGGCTGGCTCGTCTCCCGCCGCCGGGGTGAAATATCTCACCAAATATAACGCGGAGACCCGAGCGAGGCCCGCCCTTCGAGACGCGCCTGCTGCGCTCCTCAGGGGGATCTTGTCGGTTACGCTTGGACAGGTTTTGGCGCCTAGAGCGATTTGCTTTTGGTTTTACGCATAGCCTGCGTTTCTGAGGTAGGCGGCGCATTCGCTTGCGGGAAAGCGTTTGAGGATTTCGCCGCAGGCGGCGGAGATGGCCTCGTAGGTTCGCGCTCCGAGTTTTCGCAGCAGGGTTTTGAACTTGGCGAAGAGCTGTTCGATCGGGTTGAGGTCAGGGGAGTATTTCGGCAGGAAGACGAGGCGAGCTCCGACGTCGCGGATCGCCTTCCGCACGGCCTTGACTTTGTGCGAGCCGAGATTGTCGGGGATCACGACATCGCCGGCCTTTAGCGTCGGGACGAGGACCTGTTCGACATAGGCGCGAAAGCGCTCGCCGTTGATGGGGCCGTCGAACAGGCAGGGCGCGTCGATGCGGTCTGAGCGCAAAGCGGCGAGGAAGGTCGCGGTCTCCCAGTGGCCGTGCGGGACCTTGTCGATGAGGCGCTCTCCCTTCGGCGCCCAGCCGTAGAGGCGGGTCATGTTGGTTTTGGCCCAGAGCCTGCCCTCGGGCTCGACCCGAGGGTCTCGTCGATAAAGACGAGGCGGGCGGGATCGATGCGGCTCTGATAGGTTCGCCAGCGCGTCCGATGCCGGCGGATGTCCGCCCGGTCTTGTTCGCGCGCGACGAGCGTCTTTTTTTGAGCGTGACGCCGATCCGGCGGAAGAACCGGCTCATCATCGAGGTGTCGGCCTTGACGCCCTTCTCGGAGCGAAGCCGGTCGCACAGCTTTTGAAGCGTGAGGTCCGACTTCTCGGCGCGCGCGGCCTCGAGGAACTCCCGGTGCGGCATCAAGGCCGAAGGACGATGGCCGCCGTGTCCCACCGGTCCGCGCAAGCCGTCGCGTCGGTAGCGCTCAAGCCACTTGATCGCCGTCAACTCGCTCACCTCGTAACGGCGCGCCGCGGCGCGGCAGCTCATCCCGCCCTTCCTAACCGCATCGATCACGCGGTTGGCGCCTGCGGATTACTTGCCGTTCTTTTCGAGCCAGGCCTTCATCTGCGCAATCTCCTTTTCCTGCGCAGCCACGATGTCGTTCGCCAATTGCTTGAGTTCGGGGTCGGTTCCGTATTTGAGCTCCACCTTGGCCATGTCGACCGCGCCCTGATGATGCGGAATCATCATGAGCACGAAATCCTTGTCGGGCTTGCCCGTCGGCTTCACGTGCATGCCCCTCATCATGGTGGCCTCCGATGCTGCGAAAGCCTTGTCGGCAGGGGCAGCGGGCGTCGATTCAGATCCATGCGCTTGATACTATTCATATCCTCCGCGCCGGCGCCGGACGCCGAGGCCGCGAACGCCGACACGACCAGGATGGCGGCGAGAGACAGACATTTGCTCATCGAGAGTCCTCCTCGGTTGGTAAGCGGCTTGAAATCAGGCGGGCTTGGAGGGCGGACGGAGCTGGACCCTCCGCAGCCGAAGCGCGTTGGCGACGACGCTAACCGACGACAGCGCCATCGCGGCGGCGGCCACCGCCGGCGACAGCACGAGCCCGAAGGCCGGATAGAGAATTCCGGCCGCGATCGGCACCCCCGCCGCGTTGTACATGAAGGCGAACATAAGGTTCTGGCGGATGTTGCGCATCGTCGCCTGCGAGAGCCTGCGCGCGGCGACCACGCCGCGCAGATCGCCGCCGAGCAGCGTGACGCCCGCGGATTCGATCGCGACATCGGTTCCCGTCCCCATCGCGATCCCGACATCGGCGGCCGCGAGCGCCGGGGCGTCGTTGACGCCGTCGCCTGCCATCGCGACGATCCGTCCTTCCCTGCGCAGGCGTTCGACGGCCTTGCCCTTGTCCCGCGGCAGGACGTCGGCCTCGATTTCCGCAATGCCGAGCTTGCGCCCGACGGCCTCCGCAGTCGCCCGATTGTCGCCGGTGAGCATCACGACCCGCACGCCCGCCGCTTGAAGCGCCCGAACCGCATCGGGGGTCGTCGCCTTGACTGGATCGGCGACGCCGAACACGCCGCCTGGCCTACCGTCGAGCGCCGCGAACATCGCGGTCGCGCCGCCACGGCGCAACTCGTCCGCCAGCCCTGCGAGCGGGCCAACGTCAATTCCGGCCGACTCCATCATGGCTTGATTGCCGAGCGCGATCCTGCGGCCATCGACGGTTCCGCTCACCCCCTTGCCCGAGACGCTCTCGAAGCCCCAGACCTCGGCGAGCGCGAGATTGCGATCCTTGGCCGCACCGACGATCGCGGCGGCGAGGGGATGCTCGCTCAGACGCTCGAGACTGGCCGCGAGCCGCAGAAGTTCGTCCTCGCCGGCGCCGGTCGCTTTCACCGCCGCAACCTTGGGCCTGCCTTCGGTCAGCGTGCCGGTCTTGTCGACGATCAGCGTATCGACCTTTTCCAGCCGCTCGAGCGCCTCGGCGTTCTTGATCAAAATCCCGGCATGAGCGCCCCGTCCCACCCCAACCATGATCGACATCGGCGTCGCCAGACCCAGCGCGCAAGGGCAGGCGATGATCAGAACCGAGACCGCCGCGACCAGTCCATAAGCCATGCGCGGCGGTGGCCCGAAGATCGCCCACGCGGCGAAGGCGAGAACCGCGACCGCGATAACCAGGGGCACGAACCAGCCCGAGACTTGGTCGGCGAGGCGCTGGATGGGCGCGCGGCTGCGCTGCGCTTCCGCCACCATCCCAACGATCTGGGCCAGCACGGTCTCGCGGCCGATCCGGTTTGCGCGCATTACGAAGGCGCCGCTCGCGTTCATCGTTCCGCCGATCACCGGATCGCCGATCGACTTGCCGACCGGCATGGATTCCCCGGTCAGCATCGACTCATCGACTGCGCTTCGCCCCTCGACGACTTCGCCGTCCACTGGGACCTTCTCGCCTGGCCGCACCCGCAATGTGTCGCCGACCCTGACCTTATCGAGGGCAATCTCTTCGTCCGCGCCATCCGCATGCGCAAGCCGCGCGGTCTTCGGCGAAAGATCGATGAGCGCGCGGATCGCGCCACCAGTCTCATCCCGCGCCCTGAGTTCGAGCACCTGTCCGAGCAGCACCAGGGTGGTGATGACCGCCGCCGCCTCGAAATAGACCGCGACGGCGCCGTGGCCCCCGCGAAACGCGGACGGAAACAGGCCCGGCGCGACGGTCGCGACGACGCTATAGGCCCACGCCACCCCGATCCCCATGGCGATTAGCGTGAACATGTTGAGGTTGCGGCTCTTGAGCGACGCCCACCCGCGTTCGAAGAACGGCCATCCCGCCCAGAGCGCGACCGGCGTTGCGAGCACGAGCTGAACCCAGTTGGAAAGCTTTTGCGGCAGGAACGCATGCAGGCCGGTGAGATGCCCGCCCATTTGGAGCGCGAACACAGGGACGGAGAGCGCCAGCGCGATCCAGAAGCGCCGGGTCATGTCGGCAAGCTCGGCGCTCGGGCCAGTGGCCTCCCCGGGGATTTCAGGCTCCAGCGCCATACCGCAGATCGGGCAGCTCCCCGGATGGTCCTGACGAATTTCTGGATGCATCGGGCAGGTGTAGATCGCGCCCTTGGGCGCTGGCTTCGAGGGCGCCCGCCCGGCAGGGGCGGAAGAAACATGACCGTGCGCGCCGTGATCGTGGCCTTCATGCGCTGCATGGGCGCAACCCGCATGCGCCGAGGCCTGAGCGAGAAACCGCTCAGGCTCCGCAAAGAACTTTTCCCGGCAGCCGGCGGAGCAGAAATAGTAAGTCGCGCCCGCGTGCTCGGCCTTGTGCCTGGCGGTCGCCGGGTCGACCGTCATTCGGCAGACAGGATCCTTGACGAGCGGACTCTTGGCGCTGGCCGGGTTCATCGCGAGGGGTCCCTTGTGCTCCATGAGGGCGGGGCGTAGACCTTCCTGCCATGGGAAGGTCAAGCGGATTCTGGCCCTGAACATCGGCGCGGCGGCCGGGGCGAGCGGAGTGACCGCCAAGATGATCCGCCATTACGAGGCGATCGGCCTCCTGCGGCCGCCCGAGCGCCGCTCGAACGCGTATCGAGACTACGGCGAGCGGGATCTTCATGAATTGAGATTCATCAAGCGCGCGCGACGGCTCGGCTTTTCAATTCCCGAAATCGGCGAACTCCTGGCGTTGTGGCGCGACCGTGGCCGGCCGAGCCGGGAGGTCAAGCGCATCGCCGACGCCCATATCGGCGACCTTGAGTTGGCGGATCGCCGAGATGCAGGCGATGGCGGGCACGCTTCGGGACCTTGTCGCCGCCTGCCATGGCGACGATCGTCCGGACTGTCCGATCCTCGACGATCTTGCGCTGGGCGGAGGCCGAATCGATCGCGTTGAGGCAGGACGTTAAACCCCGGTCGCGACCAAAGCCTGGCGGTCGAAATCCATAAGCGTCGTCCCCCGCGCCAACTGACTGGCATCGTGTCGGGATGGAAGGCGCTGGAAAAAATGGGAACCGGCGTGTATGCAAACGTCCGCCGCCAATGTGTTCAGCGGCGAAATCGTGTTATCCTGAAAGTTCCGCGGGTCCCTGCTGGTTACCCCGGGCGTTCACCGATTGCAGGTCGCCCTTCCGTAACGCATTCTCGCTTTCCTGAAGGAGCTGAACAAGGCTCTCGCGGTAGAAAAACATAACGCCGCCGTTCGATGGAGAACATCATGGCGCTCGCAGTGTCGAAGCAAGGTTGTTTAGCCTTTCTAGCTGTTTCGGCTGCCATTGCGGGCGCTTTGACAGGATCAGCCCAGGCGTCGGTGATCGAACCTTCTCCGTCCTTTCCGCCGCTCCCGTTTTCTTTCGCATCTCCGACCGGCGCTGGCTGCTTTGACATCGCCGCCGTATGCGTAACGCCGGGGACATTCACCCTGACCTCGGCTGTGTCGACTTTCCTCCCGGCTGTCCAGGACATTTCCGCGAATGCGACTTTCACTGGTTCGCTGACGCCGCTGCCGCCGGCGAGCGGTTCGCTGGGAACATTCACGCTATCGGGAACAGTGGATCTGTCGGTTCTGGGGCGCACGTCCGATGCGGAAACCGGGTCCTGGAGAAGCCGAGATCACGGGGTTATCGTTGACCGGCCCCTTGTTAGGCCTCGGCACGCTGTCGGCGACGCTGGACTCCTTCAGCCGCTCGAACGGAACCACAACGATCACGCCCATGGGCCAAACGAGCGAATTCCCAAGTCACTCATTCGACGTGTTCATGGATGTGACGCTCGAGACCGAGCGACGCTGCCTCCGCTGCACGCGACGGTCGGTCCGATTCGGTCGAGGCGGCGGCGCCCGAGCCGGCGTCCTGGGCGATGATGCTGCTCGGCTTTGGCGGCCTCTTTTTCGTCGGCTATCGCAAGGCCAAGAACGGCCGGACGGGTCTTCCTGCGGCTGGGGCAACTGCCCATGAGTTAATGGAGAGACCGGCCTTTCTCCGCCGCGGCGGGGAGCGGCTGTTCCGATCCGCGGTGCATTGCGCTTGCCCGTGACGCCCCGCTGGTCCATGAGGCCGAAATGAACGTCGCCTCGCCCTCGCCCACAGCCAACTGGCCCGATCTTCATCCGCCCCCGTCATGCGCGACGTCGACGACGGCATCGTCGAAGTGTTCGACTACCAGGCCGCGGCCGGCAGGGGCTGAATCCACTCTGGGTCGGCGAGGGCGACCTGCCGACCCCGCCGTTGCCGTCGGCGGCCAAGGCCTCTCTCGACCGCGGGGAGACGTTCTACACCGCGCAGGCCGGCATCCCCGAGTGCGCCGCGATCGCCGCCTACATGACCCAGGTCTATGGCGCGGCGCCGGGCAAGACCTCTCGCCGGAGAATTTCTTCGTCACCATCGGCGGCATGCACGCGATCGAGATCGCGACCCGGCTCATCGTCGGCCCCGGCGAGGAAGCGCTGATCCCCGACCCCAGCCTGGCCCAATTTCGTTGGCGCGCTGGAGATATCCGGAGCGCGCGCCGCGCCTGTGCGGCTCGACAAGGGGACGCGCTGGAGCCTCGATCCCGGCAAGCTCGAAAAGGCGGTGACGCCCTGAACCCGCCTCATCTTTCT
>CAVULN010000026.1:0-30184 GCA_963742305.1 uncultured Alphaproteobacteria bacterium | reverse complement strand
TGTCCCGACACAACGAAAAACGCGTCCGGCTTGATCGCCTTGTAGATGACCTTGCGGGTCGGCGAGGGCGCCGACAGGCGCGCGTAGAGGGCGCCGAGGTCCGCGTCGTCGCTCGAAGCGAACTCGAGCTTTATGCCTGCCCGGGCGGTGATGAGCTTGAACGGCGCGCCAATCCTCGCGCCGCTCTTGGGGTCGGTGACGACCTGGAATTTGGCCGCGTCGCGCGCCTTCTGAGCCGCGGTGAGCAACGCCTTGAGCGCGGGCGGCGAGAGCAACCCGTCGGCAGGCGCTTTAACGCTCGCCTCAAAGGCGAGGATCGCGTCGCGGGTTCGCTTGCCGAAGTCGCCGTCGTTGACGCCGTTGTAAAACCCGAGCCACACGAGCGCGTCCTGCGCGGCCTTGCGGGTCGCTTCCGGCAAGGCGAGGAACGCCGCCTTCTGAGACGCGAACGCGGCGTCGGAGGCGGTCAAGCCGGCTGGCGGCGTTTGGGCGAGGACCGGTGAAATGAAGCCCAAGGCCAACGTAAGAACGAAACGGGCCGGCGTTGGTCTCATAAGCTCCTCCGACCCCGCCCGCGATGGCGCGAGCGGCTCGTTCGTCTCCGAGGCGTGGCCGCCCGCGAGACTGTTCATCGCGCGGGCGCGAAATCAAGCTTGGAACCAGCCCATATTTGTTGGGTCGCGGCTGAGATGGTTTTCGCCGACGGCGTCTCACCCGTGCTAGATTTGCCGCCTGTCGTCCTCCCAAAGACGATCCGAAGGCCGAACATGCTCTACGCTCTGCGCTCACTCGCCGTCCTTTTGATCCTCCTCGCCGGGGCCGCCTCGGCAACCGAGCCCAGGCCGTTCGCGAGCGAGGACCTGGCGAGCGACGCGGTGCGGCTTGCCGAGACGTTGCGGATCGCCACCGCCGCGATCGGCGCGGAGGTCAAGGACAAGACGCCGCAGCAATTGGCGAAGGCGGCGGCGAGCGCTGTCGCCGGCGGCGACTTCGTCGAAGCCGAGAAGCTCGCCGGCGCGGCGGTCACCGCCGCGCCCAAGGATCCCGCGAACTGGCTCGCCTACGCCGCCGTCGCGGCCGCGGCGGACGACGCGAAAGCCGACGACCGCTATGAACTCGTCAGCCGCGGCGCTGCCGCGGCCTACGCCGCTTATCTGCGCTCGCCCGCGCCCGCCTCGCAGGCGACCGCCCTCGCCGCGCTCGCCGATCTGCTCGCCCGCCACGAACAGTGGCGGCCCGCGCTCGATGCGCTCAAGGCCTCGCTCGACCGCAACGACTCGGTCGACGTCCGCAAGACCTACGAGGCGATGCGCGCCGAGCACGGATTTCCGCATTCTCGACTACAAGGTCGATAACGAATTCGCGCTGCCCCGCGTCTGCTTCAATTTCTCCGAGCCGCTCGCGCGCCGGACTGATTTTTCGCCCTATGTCGCGGTCTCCGGCTCGTCCGAAACCGCGATCTC
Source organism: uncultured Alphaproteobacteria bacterium (assembly GCA_963742305.1). Taxonomy (GTDB): domain Bacteria; phylum Pseudomonadota; class Alphaproteobacteria; order Rhizobiales; family Beijerinckiaceae; genus Roseiarcus. Next base: position 28,721 of record CAVULN010000026.1, on the reverse strand, counting down.
GACCGAGGACCAGCAGATCTGCGTCGAGGGCCTGAAGCACGGCGAGCGCTATGCGATCGTGCTGCGCCAGGGCCTGCCCTCAGCGGTCGGCGAATCCCTGCTCAGGTCCGCCGACTACGAGATCTACGTGCGCGACCGCTCGCCGCAGGCGCATTTCGCCGGGCGGGCTTATGTGCTGCCGCGGCAGGGCCAGAAGGGCGCGCCGCTCGTCACCGTCAACACCGCGAAAGTCTCGATCGACGTCTATCGGATCGGCGACCGCAACCTGCTCGCGGCCGTCAATCGCGACGACTTCCTCAAGCCCATCGACTCGTCGCGGGCCGAGGAGATCGCCTCGCCAGGACGGCGCGAAAGTCTGGAGCGGGACGATGGACGTCGCCTCCCAGCTCAACCAGGACGTCGTCACCGACTTTCCAGTGCTCGACGCGGTCGGCAAGCTCGATCCGGGCGTCTATGTGATCACCGCCCGGCCGTGGAAAGGCGCGGCCAATCCCGCCGATTCGAGCGCGGACGAGAGCGTCCAGCTCGCCGCGCAATGGATGGTGGTGTCCGACCTGGGGCTCACCGCGATCTCCGGCGACGACGGGGTGCATGCGATCGTGCAGTCGCTTGGTTCCGCCGCGCCCCTCCCGGGCGTGGAGCTGAGACTCTATCGCGCGCAACAACGAGGTGCTGGCGAGGAAGACGACCGGCGCCGACGGGCGGGCCGATTTCGATCCGGGCCTTTCGCGTGGACGCGGCGGTTCGGCGCCGGGGCTCCTCGTTGCGACACTCGGGGCCGACTACGGCTTCCTGAGCCTCGCTCAGAACGCCTTCGACCTCACCGACCGCGGCGTCGCCGGCCGCGATCCGCCGAGCGGGCTCGACGCGTTCCTCTACACCGAGCGCGGCGTCTACCGCTCTGGCGAGACCGTTTTCGCGACCGCTCTCTTGCGCGACTCCAAGGGCGTGGCGAAATCCAGCCTGCCGCTGACGCTTGTCGTCAAGCGGCCGGACGGCGTCGAATACAGGCGCGCGGCTTTGCCTGACCAGGGCCTTGGCGGGCGCTCGTACGCGATCCCCCTGCTGCCCGGCTCGGCGGCCGGGAAATGGACGATCGACGCCTACGCCGATCCGAAAGGCGACAGCATCGGCCACGCCGAGTTCCTGCTTGAGGACTACATTCCCGAGCGGCTCGACTTCACGCTTCATCCGGCGAAGCCGGTCGCCGATCCCGCCGAACCGATCGAGTTCTCGATCGACGCGCGCTTTCTATACGGCGCGCCGGCGAGCGGGCTCGACGTCACCGGCGCCATTCGCCTCGAGGCGGTCGGGGGCGGGGCGCTCGCCGGATTTCCGGGCTATGTCGCGGGTCTCGCCGACGACGATTTCACCGCGGTCGAGAACCAGTTCTCCGACAGCGTTCAAACCGACGACAAAGGCCACGCCGACCTCTCGGTCGACCTGCCGGAGGGAACGAGCACCCGCCCGCTTCAGGCCAAGCTGATCGTCGATGTCGGCGAGCCGGGCGGACGCACGGTCGAACGCACGCTTACGCTGCCGGTGAGGGCGAAAGGCGTGGCGATCGGGATCAAGACGGACTTCGACGCGTCGTTGAGCGCAGGCGATGTCGCGACGTTCGAGGCGATCGCCGTTCAGGCGGACGGCAAGCGTGTCGCGCGCAAGGGCGCGGCCTGGTCGCTTTATCAGGTGACCAGCGAATACCAGTGGTTCAACGCCGACGGCCGGTGGAGCTATGAGCCGGTCAAGTCGTCGAAGCGCGTCGCGACCGGGACGGTCGACATCGGCGCCGACGCGCCGGCCAAGATCACGGGCCGCGTCGGCTGGGGCGCGCATCGCCTCGACATCAAGACGCTCGACGGCGAGGAGACGAGCGTCACATTCGATGTCGGCTGGTCGGGAACCGCGAGCGCCGACACGCCCGACAACGTGGTCGTGACCCTCGACAAGGCGAACTACACGGCGGGCGAAGAGGCGAAGCTGCGCATCGCCTCTGCCTTCGCCGGCAAGGCGACGATCGCTCTCGTCGGCGATCATGTCGAGCGGTTCATCGACGTCGATCTCGCCGCGGGCGACAACGTCATTCCGTTCCCGATCGAGACCGGTTGGGGTCCCGGCGCCTATGCGGTCGCGCTCACCCATCGCCCGCTCGACGTCGCCGCCCGGCGCATGCCCGGCCGCGCGATCGGCGTCGCCTGGTTCGCGATCGACCGCGACGCGCACTCGCTCGACGTCGCGCTCAGTGCGCCGCCGCTTGCACGGCCGCGCCAATCGATGACCGTTCCCGTTCACGTCGCGGGCCTCGCGCCGGGCGAGGAGGCGCGGCTCACCGTCTCCGCGGTCGATGTCGGCATTCTCAACCTCACCGGGTTCAAGACGCCGGACCCGCATGCCTATTTCTTCGGGCAGCGCAAGCTGCCGGTCGAGATTCGCGACCTCTGGGGCATGCTGATCGACGGAATGCAGGGCGCGGCCGGCGCCATCCATACTGGCGGCGACGCGGGCGGCGCGCTTGAGGGCAACCTGCCGACCCAGGAGCCGCTCGCGCTCTTCTCCGGCGTCGTCAAGCTCGACGACCAGGGGAATGCGTCCGTCTCGTTCGACCTGCCGGCGTTCAACGGCGCGGTGCGGCTTGCCGCCGTCGCCTGGTCGAAGGACAAGGTCGGCTCCGCTTCCGCCGACGTGACGGTGCGCGACGCGGTGGTGGTCGCTGCGACGCTGCCGCGCTTCCTCAATGTCGGCGACCGCTCCGAGATGCATGTCGAGCTCGACAACGTAGAAGGAGAGAGTGGCGACTACAAACTCGACCTCGACATTCACGGCCCGCTCACCGTCGATGCGGACGCAATGGTGAGGACGGTGCGCCTCGACGCGCATCAGCGCCAATCGCTGTCGATGCCGTTCGCGGCCGCCGGCGTCGGGACGGCCGATCTTGATCTCAGGCTGACTGGACCGAAGACCGATCTCACCCAGCATTTCAGGCTCGGAATCGCCTCTGGCGCGCCGGACTCCTACCGGCGCACGGTCACGCCTCTGCCTGGCGGCGCAAGCCAGACCGTCTCGGGCGATCTTGTCGCCGATTTCATTCCCGGCACGGGGTCGATCGCAATCTCCGCTTCCCCCTTCGGCGCCCTCGACGCGCCAGCGCTGCTCGCCGCCCTCGCGCGCTACCCATACGGCTGTTCGGAGCAGACGGTCTCGATCGCGATGCCGCTCCTCTACGTGAACCGTCTCGCCTCGCTCGAGCATCTCGGCGTCGATCCCGATCTCGACGGGCGAATCAAGCAGGCGATCGAGCGCGAACTCAGCCGCCAAAGCGCGAGCGGCGCCTTCGGCATGTGGAGCGCCGACGCCAATGAGGACGACGCCTGGCTCGACGCGTTCGTCGCCGACTTCCTGACCCGCGCGCGGGAGCGAAATTTCGCCGTCTCGCAGCAAGCCTTCGATCAGGCGCTCGACCGGCTGCGCAACGAAGTGGTCAACGCTCCGGAGCCGAACAAGGACAACGCGGCCGCGCTCGCCTATGCGCTTTATGTTCTCGCCCGCAACGGGCGCCCCGTGATCGGCGACCTGCGCTATCTCACGGACGCCAAGCTCGAAGCCTTCCCAACCCCGCTGGCGAAGGCTCAGCTTGGGGCGTCGCTAGCGATGCTCGGCGACCGGGCGCGCGCCGGCAAAACGTTTGAGGCGGCGCTCGCCGCGCTCGAGGCGGAGCGCGACGAGGGCGTCTCACGGCCGGACTTCGGCTCGCGGCTGCGCGACGCCGCCGCGATGCTTGCGCTGGTCGCCGAGGCCGACCTCGGCGGCGACATCGAGGGCGGCGCGATCAGACGCGCCGGCGCCGTCCTCGAACAGGCAAGGGCCGCGCGCTCGCTTCTCAGCACCCAGGAAATGAACTGGATGACGCTCGCGGCCGAGGCGCTCGCCGAGCATGGGAGCCTGGCTCGGTTCACCGTCGGCGGCGAGCCGGTCAAGGGCGCGCTCTACCGCCGCTTCAGCGGTCCAGGGCTCTTCGGGCAGTCGATCGTCATCGCCAATGCCGGCGAGAATCCGGCGCAGCTCGTCGTCTCCGTTTCGGGCGCGCCGATCGAGCCGGACCCGGCGGCCGCCAACGGCTACGCGATCGAGCGCTCGTTCTACAAGCTCGACGGAACCAGGATCGATGCGCTGCAGACCATGGCGCAGAACGAGCGCGTGGTGGTGGCCCTCAAGGTGACGGAAGCCCAGGCGCGCGCCGCGCGCCTGCTGGTCGTCGACCGGTTGCCCGCCGGGCTCGAGATCGACAATCCGGCGCTCGTCGATGGCGGTTCTGTCGAGGCCTTCGCGTGGCTCAGCAAGGACGTGGAGCCTGCCCATACCGAATATCGCGACGACCGCTTCGTCGCGGCGTTCGATCGCGCGCCGGGCCAGTCGGCGTTCATCACCATGGCTTATGTGGTGCGCGCCGTCGCGCCTGGCCATTACGTCTATCCCCCCGCGACCGCGGAGGACATGTACGACCCGGAACGCTACGGCCGCACCGCCTTCGGCGAACTCAAGGTGACGGCGAAGTGAGGCGATCCCTCGCCCGAGCCCTCTCCCCGAGGGAGAGGGGGCGCTCCCGTCTCCCCTGGGGAGAAGGCGGCCCGAAGGGCCGGAGGAGGGCGGCGCCGGGGAGCGAGGGCGCGGCGTGATGCGCCTTTCTCGCCACATCGCCATAGCGCTCGTCGCGTCGTTTGCGCTCGTGACCGCAGCCGGCTTCGGCGCGTCGCTCGCCTGGTCGCGCTACACAGCGAGCCTCGGCCCGCTCGGTCTTGGCCCCTCGCTCGATGGCTCGACGCTCGTCGTCGACCGCGACGGGCGGCTGCTCAGGCCCTTTACCCTGCCGGATGGGCGCTGGCGCCTGCCGGCGACCGTCCACGACGTCGATCCGCGCTATGTCGCGATGCTGGTCGCCTATGAGGACGGGCGCTTCTATGAGCACGACGGCGTCGACATTCGCGCGCTTCTTCGCGCCGGCGTGCAATGGCTCACTCATGGCCATGTGGTGTCCGGCGGCTCGACGCTGACGATGCAGGTCGCGCGACTGATCGAACCGCGACCCGACCGCACGATCGGCGCCAAGCTGCGCCAGATCGCCCGCGCGCTTGAGATCGAGCGCGAGGTCGGAAGGCAGGGCGCGCTCGACCGCTACCTCACGCTTGCCCCCTTCGGCGGCAATCTCGAAGGCGTGCGGTCCGCCTCGCTCGCCTATTTCGGCAAGGAGCCGCTCAAGCTCACCCTCGCCGAGGCGGCGCTCCTGGTGGCGCTCCCGCAATCGCCGGAAGCGCGCCGGCCCGATCGTTTTCCGGCCGCCGCGCGCGCCGCGCGCGACCGCGTGCTTGCTCGGGTCGCCGCGCGAGGCGTCATCCGCGAAGACGACGCCGCGGCGGCTAGGGGCGAGCCGGTCCCGCAAGCGCGTCTCGCCTTTCCCGCGCTCGCCGCCCACGCCGCCGAGGAAGCGGTCGGCGCCGACGCCAGCGCCAAAGTCATCGAGCTTTCCATCGACGCGCGGCTGCAGGCGAAGCTCGAAACGCTGGCCAGGGACAGCGTCGCGCGGCTCGGGCCGAAACTGTCGGCGGCGATTGTCGTCATCGACAATGCGAGCGGCGAAATTCGCGCTCGCGTGGGCTCAGCCGGCTATGACGATTCCTCGCGCGGCGGCGCGATCGACATGTCCCGCTCGCCCCGCTCGCCGGGCTCTTCGCTCAAGCCGTTCATCTATGCGCTGGCCTTCGAGGAGGGCCTCGCGCATCCGGAGACGCTGCTGTTCGACCGTCCGATGCGCTATGGCGCCTACGCGCCGGAGAATTTCAGTCTCGGCTACGAGGGCGCGGTGACGGCGCGCAAGGCGCTGCAAATGTCGCTCAATCTTCCGGCGGTCGAGCTTCTGGCCGATGTCGGGCCGGCGACTTTCCTTGCGCGACTGCACAGCGCCGGCGCCGGGATCGCGCTGCCAAGGGACACGCCGATCGGCCTCGCCATCGGGCTTGGAGGCCTGGGGATTTCGCTCACCGATCTGGCGCGGCTCTACGCCGGCCTGGCGCGCGGCGGCGAGGCGCCGCCGCTGATCGAGCGGCTCGACGGCGCGCCGCCGGCCATCGGTCCGCGCCGGGTGACCGATCCGGTCGCGGCCTATTATGTCGCGGACATCCTGCGCGGCGCGCCGCCGCCCGCCAACGCGCTGAAGGGCCGGATCGCCTTCAAGACCGGCACCTCTTATGGTTATCGGGACGCGCTGGCGATCGGCTTCGACCGGCGGAGCACAATCGCGGTCTGGGTGGGGAGGCCCGACAACGGTCCGACGCCCGGCCTCATCGGCCGCGAGGCCGCGGCGCCGATCCTGTTCGACGCTTTCGAGCGGCTGGGGCGGACCATCGAGCCGATCCCGCGCCCGAAGGGCGTGCTCAATGTCGCGATCACCGCCGACCTGCCGCCCCCGCTCAGGCGCCTGCGCCAGGACGCGCCCAGGACCTCCGCTGCGCCGGAGGCGGCTCAGCTCAAGATCGCCTTTCCGCCCGACGGCGCCCGGATCGACCTCGGCCTTGAGGAGGGCGCGCGCGACAGCAAGCTGGCTTTGAAGGCGCTGGGCGGCTCGCCGCCGTTCACCTGGTTCGTCAATGGCGACCCGGTCGGCGAGACCGACTTGCGGCGCCAGTCGGCCTGGAAGCCGGACGGCGCCGGCTTCGCCCACGTCTCGGTGACCGACGCGAAGGGCGCCTCGGACGCGGTGACGGTGAGGCTGGAATAGAGCGGCGGCCCGTCCCGCCGCGCTCTCAAGGCCGGGGAAGCTTGATCGGGCGAATGGATTTCGCGAACTCCGCGAGATCGCCCGGCGGTCCGCCGCCTGGGCCCGGCGTCTCGCGCGCGACCGCGGCCGGCGTTCCTTGCTTCGTAGCCTGCACGTGCTGGAAGACGAGGCTCGCAACGAAAAGAAGGAACGGCGGCTGCCAGATGCCTCCGTGCCCGTCGATCACTTCCTTCGCCGCTCCCACCACCCAGAATGGATTGGCTTGAGCGGTCCCGGCCGGCGACAGCACGAAGGGCTCGTCGCCCTGTGGGCCTGCGAGGGCGTGAGTGCGGAAGTCAGGGACGAAACCGATGGCGTGCCTGACGCACCACTGCTCCAGCTCATCGATCGTCGCTTCAGTGATCGCGTGCCCGGCATTGCCCAGCGGAAACACCATGCCAACCGGCAGATCGTTCTCCGCCTGGGCGCAAACGAAGACCGGAAGCTGCCTCGTCGTGCGCGCCTTGAAGGCGGCGCTGGCCACCAGGTCATAGATCGGGATGTAGCGCGCGCCCTCGATGGCCGGGTTTGCGAGCAACACCAGATCGGCGAATCCGGGCGTCATCCTGCCGACCGGCGCCGAGGCCGCCTCGATCAGCGACTGGGCGAGAGCGGAGAAGACAATCATGCCTCCGAAACTGTGGCCCACGATCACCAGAAGCGGGGCGCCTCCCCGGTTTCGCCGGTGGTTGCGGTAATGGCGCAGTCTCCCGAACAACTCGCGCACCGATCCGGTCGCGACCCGCTGGCCCGCCGCCTGCCTGCCCCAGAACGTCGCGTCCGTGACGACGTTGCCCAAGCCGAAATCCGACAACCCGCGCCAGCCGACGAACAGCCCAAGCACAGGACGCGGCTTGGCGCCCGGCGAGGCCCGTTTTTTCTCGTAGTCGACTGTTTCGTTGAGGAGCACGCGAAAGGCCGAGAGGTTCTCGTCATCCGAGCGAGCGTCGTGCTGCCAGCCGTGGACAAAGACGATCAGGATGACATCCTGTTCATCCTGCTCCGCGGCCTGCCACGCCAGGCTATCGAGTTTCTGCGGCGACGGCGTCCATCTGTCCGCGGTCGTAGCACCGGCCCTGATCGTCAAACTCGACGATCGCGAGTTCGTAGGAAGCCCCAGTCATGAAGCCATGAAAGGTCTGGTGCTGCGCATTCGGCATCAACCCGGCCGGCTTCCGAGGCTCGACCGGGGCAAGTCCCTGAAGTCCGTCATTCGGCTGCGGCGCGCCCATTGCGTTTTCCCCTCCTGTTCGTTTCCCGATACGCGTGTCCCCTCGCCCTACAGCGGTTGAGCGTCGCTCGATGTGAGAGCCGTCACAGCGTGCGCTACAATTGGGGCGGCGCTCAATCAGGCATGGATCCGTCCTCGCGAGAGGGAGCGGCGCCTATTCGCGGGCGGCCAGGCCGCGAGCAGCGCGCGCAAGGCCGCGACGAAGGCGAGCGGCTGGTCGATCATCACGTGATGCTCGGCCTCCGGAATCTCCACATAAGGCGAGCCGGGGGCGATGAGGCTCAAGAGCCAGGCGGCGTCCTCCGGGTGGAAGAGCTGCGACTTCCCGCCACGGATGACCGCGAGCGGCGCGCGCACGCCCTTGACCATGGCGATCGGGTCGAGCCGCCCGAACCTCTCCCAGAAATGCGGGTCGAAGCTCAGCGACCAGCCCGGCCTGCCCTCGGCGTCGACCGCCTTCTTCGCCGAGCGGCGGGCGATGAAGTCGAGAATGAACAGATTGTCGCAGGCCTGCGGCGGGGCGAGACGGAAGCGGGCGATGATCGCCTCCAGCGAGGGACGGACGCTGTGCTCGCGCGTCGTCGAACGGGGCGGAGAGGGCTTGCGCAGGTTCTGGGGCGCGAAGAAGGGCGGATCGACCATCACCGCCGCAGCGAGTTCGTCGCCAAAGTCATGGGCGACCCCGACAGCGATGCGCCCTCCGAAAGAGTGCCCGACGACTGTGGGCGCCCCGGCCTCGAATGCGCCCGCCGCGCGTCCCGCCTCCCGCGCCTCGCGGACGAACTGGCGGAAATCATAGAGCGAGCGCCAGTCGGAACGCCCCATGCCTGTGAACGACGGCGCGACGACCCGCCGCGCCTGGGCGAAGAACGGGGCGATGAAGCTCCACCAGTCGGCGTGCGCGGCCCCGCCATGCAGCAGAATGAGCCCGGGCTTGCCGCGCTCCCCCCAGGCGAGCGTCTCGACTTGCGCGCCCTCGACAACGACGAACGACCGCTCGGGCTCGACGGCGACCGCGCGCTCGAACCACGCAGGCGCAGGAGGTTTTTGCCCGCGAAAGGCGGCGAGCGGCGCCATGGGATTCGAGTCGGCCACCCCGACGCCTTGATGTTCAGGCGACTTCGAACAGGCCGGCCGCGCCCATGCCGCCGCCGACGCACATCGTCACCACCACATAGCGCGCCCCGCGCCTCTTGCCCTCGATCAGCGCATGGCCCGTGAGCCGCGCGCCGCTCATGCCATAAGGGTGGCCGACCGCAATCGCCCCGCCGTCGACATTGAGCCTGTCATTGTCGATGCCGAGCCTGTCGCGGCAGTAGATGACCTGGACCGCGAACGCCTCGTTCAGCTCCCACAGGTCGATGTCGTCCACCTTGAGCCCGTGCGCCTTGAGCAGCTTCGGCACGGCGAACACCGGGCCGATGCCCATTTCGTCGGGATCGCAGCCGGCGACCGCAATGCCGCGATAGATTCCGAGAGGCTCGAGGTTGCGCCGGCTCGCGAGGCTCGCTTCCATCAACACGCAGGCGGACGCGCCGTCGGAAAGCTGCGAGGCGTTGCCGGCGGTGATGAACGAGCCGGCCTTGATCCGCTGCCCATCGGCGAACACGGGCTTCAGCGTGGCGAGACCCTCGAGCGTCGTGTCGGCGCGGAAACCTTCGTCCTGCTTCAGGGTGACTGGCTTGTCGGAGACGGCCTGGGTCGCCTTGTCGACCACCTTCATCACCGAGGGCAAGGGCGCGATCTCGGCGTCGAAGCGGCCGGCGGCCTGCGCCGCCGCGGTCCGTTGTTGCGACTGAAGCGCATATTCGTCCTGCCGCCCGCGGGTCACCTGATAACGCTCCGCCACGATCTCGGCCGTCTCGAGCATGGTCATGTAGAGGTCGCCCCGATGCTCGACCAGCCAGGGATCCTGGGCGCGATAGCGGTTCATCTTGTCGTTCTGGACGAGCGAGATCGATTTCGAGCCCGCCGCCGATCGTGACGCTCATGCCGTCGTCGATGATCTCCTTAGCGGCGGTCGCGATCGCCATGAGGCCAGAGGCGCATTGCCGGTCGACCGACATGCCGGCGACGCTGGTCGGAAGACCGGCGCGCAACGCGCACTGGCGGGCGACATTGCCGCCCTGCGAGCCTTGCTGAAGCGCCGCGCCCATCACGACGTCGTCGACCTCGCCAGGCTCGACCGAGGCGCGCTTGAGCGCCTGCGCGATCGCGTGGCCGCCGAGCGCCTGGGCCTGCGTGTCGTTGAAGGCGCCGCGATAGGCCTTGCCGATCGGCGTGCGCGCGGTTGCGACAATGACGGCTTCACGCATGTTGGGTCTCCGGGTCTTTGCCGCGCGCCAGTTGGGTCACGGCTTTGTGAACGTCCCGCCCTCCGCCGCCATCTTCTCGAGAAGCGCCGCCGGCCTGAAGTCTTCGCCGAACCTGGCCTCATAGTCCTTGAGCCTGGCGAGCACGGTCTTCAGGCCAATCGTGTCGGCGTAGAACATCGGCCCGCCGCGATAGACCGGCCAGCCGTAGCCGTAGATCCAGACGATGTCGATGTCGGAGGCGCGCTCCGCCTTGCGCTCTTCGAGGATTTTCGCGCCCTCGTTGATCATCGGATAGATCGAGCGCTCGAGGATTTCATCGTCGCCGATCTTGCGCTGCGCGATTCCCTTCGAGGCGGCGAACTCGCGGATGATCCCTTCCACATGCGCCGACGGCTTCGCGTTGCGCGCTTCGTCATAGTCGTAGAAGCCCGCGCCCGTCTTCTGCCCGCGCCTGCCCTCCTCGCACAGGATTTCGCGGATCGTCGAGCGCTTCGACTTTTCGGCCGACCAGCCGATGTCAAGGCCGGCGAGGTCGCTCATCGCGAACGGGCCCATCGGCATGCCGAAATCGGTGAGCACGCGATCGACGTCCGAGGGCGTCGCGCCTTCGAGGATGAGCTTCATCGCCTCGCGCTGGCGCTGGGCGAGCATCCGGTTGCCGACGAAGCCATGGGCGACGCCGACCACGACCCCCACCTTGCCGATCCTGGGCGCGAGCTGGACGACGGTCGCCAGCGCCGATGTCGAGGTTTTCGCGCCGCGTACGATCTCAAGGAGCCGCATGACATTGGCGGGCGAGAAGAAATGCGTGCCAAGCACGTCCCCGGGCGCCCGGTCCTCGCGGCGATTTCGTCGATGTCGAGGTAGGAGGTGTTGGAGGCGAGGATCGCGCCCGGCTTCGCGACCTTGTCCAGCCGCTCGAACACGTTTCTCTTGAGCTCCATGTCCTCGAACACCGCCTCGATCACGAGGTCGGCGTCGGCGAGCGCGCCGAAGTCGAGGGTGGGCGCGAGCCTCTCCATCCGCTCCTCGACCTCGGGCATGGTCAGGCGCCCCTTGCGCGCGGTCGCCTCGTAGTTGCGGCGCATGATCGAGACGCCGCGGTCGAGCGCCTCCTTGGAGGTCTCGACGATCGTGACCGGGATGCCGGCCGACAGAAAATTCATCGCGATGCCGCCGCCCATCGTGCCGGCGCCGATCACGCCGACCCTGGCGATCCGCCGGGCAGGCTCGCCGGCGCCGACGCCGGCGACCTTCGCCGCCTGCCGCTCGGCGAAAAAGACGTAGCGCTGGGCTTTTGACTGGGTGGTCTGCAGCAGGTCCAAGAACATGGCGCGCTCTTTCGCGATTCCTTCGTCGAAGGGAAGGTCGACCGCGTTCTTGACCGAGAGGATCGCCTTCTCCCAGGCCTCGAACCCGCGGAACTTTCGCGCGTTGGCCTTGCGGATCGCCTCGAAAAGCTCGGGATGGCCGCGCGCCGCCTCGAGCTTTTCGGCTCGGTCGCGCGCCTTCTTCAACGGCGCTTTTTCGGCGACGAGGCGCCGGGCGAAGGCGATCGCTCCTTCCCGCAACTTCCCTTCCTCCGCGAGTTCGTCGACCACGCCCCATTCCTTGGCCTCGCGCGCCCCGAACGGCGCGCCCGACAGGATCACGTCCAGCGCCTTCTCGACGCCGATGAGACGGGGCAGGCGTTGCGTGCCCCCGGCGCCGGGGATGAGGCCGAGCTTGATCTCGGGAAGGCCGCATTTGGCCGAGGGGACGGCGATGCGGTAATGCGCGGTCAGAGCGACCTCGAACCCGCCGCCGAGCGCCGTCCCGTGCAGCGCCGCGACCACCGGCTTCGAGGCGTTCTCGATCGCGTCCAGAACCTCGGGAAGGTATGGCCGGGCGGGCGGCTTGCCGAATTCGGAAATGTCGGCGCCGGCGATGAAGGTCCGCCCGGCGCAGATGACGACGATCGCCCTGACGGCGCCATCCGCTTCCGCCGCCTCGACGCCGCGCTTCAAGCCCTCGCGGACGGCCTGCGACAAGGCGTTCACCGGCGGCGAATTCGATGGTGACGACCGCGACTTCGCCTTCAATCGATAGATCGGCGGCGGAGTTGATGGCGGCCATGGGCGTTTCCTGTTTTGGCGGCCCGGACGCCGGCGAAGCGAGCGCAAGGCGCGCGGTTTGCTGTTTGGCGGCGCTTTTGGAATATGTTTGAGCGGGCGGCGTCCTCCGGTCAACTCCCGGCGAGGCTGGAGACCGCCCCGCCCGGGAGCCAAAGAATTTCGTTGCTTCCTGTAACCGGCCGCGGTCCCGAACGTATAGGCGTTCGAAACCCGGAAGCGATTCCGAAGATCCAACGCAAGGGAGGTCGAAGGATGTTGACCCGTCGAATGGCTCTGAGCGGCCTTGCGGCCATCGGGAGCGCAAATCTCCTGCAAACCCTGGGCGCGCGCGCCGCCGGCGAGGACCATGTCGTCCATACCGACGCCGAATGGCGCGCCAGGCTCACCGCCACCCAATATGCGATCCTGCGCGAGGACGGGACCGAGCGGCCTTTCACCTCTCCGCTTCTGCATGAGGAGCGCAAGGGCGTTTTCGCCTGTGCGGGCTGCGGCAATGACCTGTTCTCGTCGGCGACCAAGTTCGACAGCGGCACCGGCTGGCCGAGCTTCTGGGCCCCGCTCGACAATTCCGTGAACACCCATGCGGACCGGTCCTACGGAATGGAGCGAACGGCGGTCACCTGCCGCAGGTGCGACGGCCATCTCGGCCATGTTTTCGACGACGGGCCGAAGCCGACCGGGCTTCGCTATTGCATGAACGGCCTCGCGCTGACCTTCAAGCCGGCGACGGCCTGAGGCGCCGGCGACCCGATGCTCCTGTTCGCTCTCGCCTCGACCGGCGGGAGAGCCGGCCGTCGCCAGCCGCATGGATCCCGCCGCGGCGCCGTTGCCGTTCACCCACGCCGCCCGGGCCGCGCGCGATCGGGTAACAATTCCCCGGCCCGAACGAACGTTATCGGAGCAGGACGAGCCTCGCGCATGCGGGACGATGGGACCTCGTGATCGATTCGCGCCAATCCCGTCGGCGACACAATTGCGGCCTATCCGGGTCGCGGCCCTTCGGTGCCGGCAACCCCATGGAGTTTGACCCATGATCTCATCGTTCAAAAGAGGTTTGGCCTTCCCGGCGCTGCTTCTTGGCGGGCTCCTCTTCGCAAGCGGCTTTGCCGCGACCCGATCGGCGGCGGAGGAAGCGCGCGCCGTTCCGCCCCCCGCGCTCGACGAGCCGGCGGGCGCCGGGACCTCCGAGGTCGCGGTGATTGCGGGCGGCTGTTTCTGGGGCGTACAGGGCGTTTTTCAGCATGTGGAAGGCGTGAAGAACGCGGTTTCCGGCTATGCCGGCGGGGACAAAGCCACGGCTCACTACGATATGACCTCGACCGGGACGACAGGTCATGCGGAATCAGTTCAGGTCACCTACGATCCGCGCAAGATCACCTACGGGCGCATCCTGCAGGTCTATTTCTCGGTGGCCCATGATCCGACCGAGCTCAATCGCCAGGGCCCGGACGAGGGCACGCAATATCGCTCGGCGATCTTCCCGTCGAACGACGAACAGGCCCGGGTAGCGAAGGCCTACATCGCCCAGCTCGATTCGGCGCACGTGTTCAAGACGCCGATCGTCACGGTGATCGAGCCCGGCAAGACCTTCTACCGCGCCGAGGACTATCACCAGGATTTCCTCGAGCGGAACCCGCATTACCCCTATATCGTCTTCAACGATCTGCCGAAAATCGCCAGTCTGAAGCGGCTGTTCCCTGCGCTTTACCGCCCGGATCCGGCGCTCGTCGGCGCCGGCCGATCGTAGGCCCCGAACCCGCCTCGCCCAATCGGGCCGATTTGCCGGAATCGCTCCTGAGCTCTTAAGCCAAAAAAGGGCGCGAGAGCGGCGGGAGGAGAACCGCTCTCGCGCCCGCGCCGGACGCGCGAAGGCAAGATCCTTACCTGGCGGATGGGCGCGCCCTTTCGGGGGACAAGGGGAGGCGGGCCCAAAGGAAGCGGATCAGGCTTCGGCGTCGTCGTCCTCGGCGGGCTCGTCCTGCTCCAGGATACGCTCGGCGATCAGACCCGCATTCTCCCGAATGGCGCGCTCGATCCTGTCGGCCATTTCCGGGCTCGTCTTCAAGAAGGCTTTGGCGTTTTCCCGGCCCTGGCCGAGCCGCACGCTGTCGAACGAAAACCAGGCGCCTGACTTCTCCACCACGCCGGCCTTGACGCCAAGGTCGATCAGTTCGCCGGTCTTGGACACGCCTTCCCCGTACATGATGTCGAATTCGACCTGTTTGAACGGCGGCGCCACCTTGTTCTTGACCACCTTGACCCGCGTCTGGTTGCCGACCACCTGCTCGCGCTCCTTGATCGCGCCGATGCGGCGGATGTCGAGGCGGACGGAAGCGTAGAATTTGAGCGCGTTGCCGCCCGTCGTCGTCTCGGGCGAGCCATACATGACGCCAATCTTCATCCGGATCTGATTGATGAAGATCACCATGGTGTTGGAGCGCGAGATGGACGCGGTGAGCTTGCGCAGGGCCTGGCTCATCAGCCGCGCCTGCAATCCAGGCTGCGAATCGCCCATTTCGCCCTCGATCTCGGCCCTCGGCGTCAGGGCCGCGACCGAGTCGATCACCAGCACGTCGACCGCGCCCGAACGCACCAGGGTGTCGGTGATCTCGAGCGCCTGCTCGCCGGTGTCGGGCTGGGAAATCAAAAGGTCGTTGAGATTCACCCCGAGCTTGCGCGCATAGACCGGATCGAGCGCATGTTCGGCGTCGACAAAGGCGCAAACGCCGCCCTTCTTCTGCGCTTCCGCGATCACATGCAATGTCAGCGTCGTCTTGCCCGAGGATTTAGGCCCGTAAATCTCGATCACCCGCCCGCGCGGCAGACCGCCGACCCCGAGCGCGATGTCGAGCCCGAGCGATCCCGTAGGCACCGTCTCGACTTCGATCGCCTTCTGCTTGCCGAGGCGCATGATCGAGCCCTTGCCGAACGCCCGCTCGATCTGCGAGAGGGCGGCGTCGAGCGCCTTGGTCTTGTCCACGCTGGTCCCCTCCACGAGGCGAAGATTGGGTTGGGTCATAACCGGTCTCCTTCTCTCATGGGCAGCATCCGATCCGCAATCGCGGTTTTGCCCGCCCCCGAATGAGCGCACTATGTGCATGGTTTGTTCTCTAATGCAAGTTCTTTTTTTGTTCTCGGTGGAGAATCTTTGACGCAGCTCGATCCGGACCATGTTCATTTCTGGGAATCGCGCCTGTTCGCCGATCGAGGACTTCTCAGCGGCTTCGTCTTAGGGAAAATTGGGAAGCCATAAGGCTCAGATGCGCGCCCGGCTGACCTCGGGGTCGAGCAGAAGGCGGCGGGTGAACGCACTCCCGACAGGAATGTGGTATCCGATCTGCGGCGTCCGGAAGGGGCACCGCAGGGCCGAGGTTTCCTGGCTTTCCGGGCCGCCGACAAGGGCCTATCGGACAGGCCCCGCCATCAAGCGAAACGGAAATCGCTGGCGCGCAAACTGGACGCCTTGACGTCTGTCAGCGTGATCACGTTCGCCGGGTCGTGTGTAATCACGGTGTTCGCGCCGACCTGCGTCATGTCGCTCTGTACGGCGCCGAAGTTTGCAAACATGGCCTGAGCCAGCACGATGTTGTCGCGCAGGGGACTGAAGCCTGTGATCGTCTCCTCGCCAAAACTCCCCGCGAGCACGAATGTATCGTGGCCGCGTCCGCCATGGATCAGCGAACCGAACGCCGTCACCGTGTCATTGCCGTTGCCGAGAGTAATCGTGCTGCCTGCGCCCGCAGTCACCGTATCATTGCCGTTGCCCACCTTGATCGTAGCGTTTGCCCCTGCCGTCACGGTGTCAGAGCCGTTGCCGGCCGTAATCTGCTCGTCAGACCCTAAGTCGTTCACCACGTCGCCGGCGCCGTTGCCGAGGGTTATCTTGTTGTTGGATCCGAATCTCATTGTCACGACATCAGCCGCGCCATTGCCGAGCGATATCGTATCGTCGACGCCATCCACGCAGGACAGCGCGTCGCCGTCGCCATTGCCGACCTTTATCGTCCCGCTCAGGTATTCTCCGAGGAAAAGACTGTCGTTAGCGCCGTCGCCGACGATGATCGTGTTGTCCCCCGCGCCGAAACGGCCGTTGCCTACGGAGACGGAATTGCGGTCTCCGTTCCCCACGACAATCATGTTGCCGGCGCCCCCGCTGACACTCACCGAGTCGCCGGCGCCGTCGCCGAGGACGATCGTGTTGCCGGAGCTGGGATAAAAGCCTGTGATATCCACCGTGTCTCCGGCGCCGTTGCCGAGGATGAGCGTGTCGCCTTGACTGTTGACGAGGCTCACGGCGTCTCCGGCGCCGTCGCCAAGGGTGATTGTGTCGTATTTGCTGCTGAAATCAGACAGATTGGGCGTGGCGTTCACCTTGTCGCCGGCCCCGTTGCCGAGGGTTATTGTGTTCTCGAAGCCGCCGAAGATGTTGACGGTGTCTCCGTGGCCATTACCGAGGGTGATTGTGTTAGATGAAGTGGAGCCTCCCGGAGAAGCAAAGGCGTTCACTGTGTCCCCGGCGCCATTCCCCAGCAATATTGTGTCATATTGAATGCCGGGCGAATTAAAACCGCTTGCGTAGGCGCTAACCGTGTCTCCGGCGCCGTTACCGAGGATGATCGTGTCGTATTGGCTGGAAGCCGCGCTTACCGCGTCATTGGCGCCGTTGCCCAGGATGATCGTGTCTCCGTCGCTATTGTCGTCAGACACGGAAAGATTGCCGCCATTGCCAAGGATGATGATCGCCATTTCCGGCTCCTCCAGTATCAGTCAAGTACATCTTTAGCGCCGGGCGGATTCCGCCTCGCAAAAACTTGCAGTCGGCGCGTTGCGTCAGGTCAATCCGGCCGCGCTCAGCGTTCCGTTAGGTAAGCACCAAAACTCACAAATCGCAAGCGGCGTTTGCCGCGGTTGCAGGCATGGTTAAGTTTGGCGACGATTTTGTCCGCCGCTGTGACGCAGAGCACACTGCGCTCGGCGAGTTGAACCCGCGCGGACGGAGGACCGGTATCGAAACAGCCCAGAAGGTCACACCGGCGGCAGGGTTGCTGGTCGGTCTTGCCGCACTCAGAACCCGAGTCCTTTTGCGCAGCGCGAAGCCGCTAATTGTAGCGACTCGCTCGACGGCTGTGCGTCCGCCCCTCGGCCTAGTCGATCAGCTTGTAGGCCGGGAGCGTCAAGAACTCCTCGAACGTGTCGGCGAGCGACATGTCGGAGAAAAGCTGGGTCGCCTCCCTGAAGCGGCCGCCGTCGAACGCCTTGGCCCCGACCTCGCTCCTCACCCGCTCCATCTCGCGCTTAAGCGCGTCGCGAAACAGGGCCGGCGTGACCTCGCGCCCGTCGTCTAGCCTGGCCTTCTGATACAGCCATTGCCAGATCTGGGCGCGGGAGATTTCGGCGGTCGCCGCGTCCTCCATCAGATTATAGATCGGAACGGCGCCGCGGCCCCTGAGCCAGGCCTCGATATATTGCACGCCGACCCGGATGTTCACGCCCAGGCCCTCCTCGGTGCGCTTGCCCTGGTGAACTTCGAGGAGGTCCTTTTGCGTCGCCTGAACGTCGTCGCGCCTGACATCGAGCTGGTTCTTGCCCGGCATCAGCCGGTCGAACACTTCCATCGCGACCGGCACCAGATCGGGGTGGGCGACCCAGGTGCCGTCGTGGCCATTGCCCGCCTCGCGCTCCTTGTCGGCGCGAACCTTGGCGAAGGCCTCTTCGTTCGCCTTGTCGTCGCCTTTGACCGGGATCTGGGCGGCCATGCCGCCCATGGCGAAGGCGCCGCGGCGGTGGCAGGTCTTGATGAGGAGGAGCGAATAGGCGTTGAGGAACGCCTTGCCCATCGTCATGTCCGCGCGGTCGGGAGTGAGGAAGGCGGGGCTTTTGCCGAGGCGCTTGATGTAGGAGAAGATATAATCCCAGCGGCCGCAGTTGAGCCCGACGATGTGATCGCGCATCTCGTAGAGAATTTCATCCATCTCGAACGCCGCGGGCAGCGTCTCGATCAGCACCGTCGCCTTGAACGTCCCATGGGGGACGCCAAGCTCGCGCTCCGCATGGGAGAAGACCTCGTCCCACAGCCTCGCCTCGAGATGGCTTTCGAGCTTGGGCAGGTAGAACGCGGGCGTCGAGCCCTGCGCGATCTGGGCCCTGGCGCAGTGGAAGACGTACAGGCCGAAGTCGAACAGAGCGCCGGACATCTCCTCGCCGTCGACGGCGACGTGGCGCTCGGGCAGATGCCATCCGCGCGGGCGCACCATCAGCACGGCGGGATCGCGCTTGAGAGCGTAAGCCTTGCCCGAAACCGGGTCGGTGAAGTCGATTTTGCCCGCCCAGCGGTCCTTGAGGTTGGCCTGGCCCTCGACCAGATTGGCGAACACCGGCGAGGTCGCGTCCTCGAAATCCGCCATGAACACCCTGGCGCCCGAGTTCAGCGCGTTGACGATCATCTTGCGGTCGACCGGGCCGGTGATCTCGACCCGGCGGTCCAGGAGATCGGCCGGGATCGGCGCGACGGTCCAGTCGCGCTCGCGGATGGCCTTCGTGTCGGCAAGAAAGTCCGGCAATTTGCCAGCGTCGAAATCTTCCTGGCGCCCCATTCGCCGCACCAGAAGCTCAAGGCGCCGCCGATTGAAGCGGCGATGCAGACCGGCCACGAACGCAAGCGCCTCCGCGGTGAGGATCTCGGCCTGCCGGCCGCCGGGCTTGGCGTTGATCTTGACGCCGGCTTGGGCCGAATGCGCTGTCACGGGGTGGGTCTCCAAAGGCGGGGGGTCTGAAGACGCAACCTAGACCTTTTCGCCGCCCTTGGGGAGGCCCCGACCCCGCCATGCTCCCTCGGCCGCGCCGGGCCCCGCTCGGGACGCGGCGATTACGCCGCCAGATCCGTTCGGCCGCCGCGTTCCCGCCAGGCTCGGCGCCTGACCAGGAGGCTGGTCGGGTCGTCGCCGAGCGGCAGCGCCGTCGTGTCGTTGACGTCGGACCGGGTGAGGCCGATGTCGCGCAACTCATAATCCGACATTCGCGCGAGTTGAGACATCGTCCGCCGCGCCGCGCTAATCCGGGCCGGCCAGGTGAGGGCGCGCCAAAGCGCCTTCGCTGGCCACGAGGCCATGCTGGGAACTGGAGCGCGTGGGAATGAAGCAGCCATGTCAGCCTCCTGTTTTAAGGCGACAACTCCCCATTCGGCGCCAGGCGGCGCCGGTGGTTGTCGTCAATCGCGTGATGTTGATCTCGGGACAGCGCTTTATATGGTGCGCCCTATTGATCGGTCCAACGAATGTTTGTAGAGTAATCGATCAACATCTCAGATGGATCCCATGCTCGACACCGACCAGCTTCGCTCCTTCCTCGCCATCGTCAATTCCGGCTCGTTCACCAAGGCGGCCGAGCGGGTGCACAAGACTCAATCGGCGGTCTCGATGCACATCCGCAGGCTCGAGGAACAGCTGGGCTGCGCGCTCTTCGTCAAGCACGGGCGCGGCGCGCGGCTGACGGACGAAGGCGAGCGGCTGATCGAATTCGCCCGCCGGATTGTCCAGGTCGAGGCGGGCGCGCTCGCCGCGCTGTCGCGCAAGGGCCTGAGGGGCGCGGCGCGGCTCGGCATTCCGGACGACTACGCCGAGTCGTTCCTGGCCGAAATCCTCGAGCGCTTCAATCGCCGCCACCCGCTGGTCGAGGTCTCGGTCGTTTGCGAGGCGTCGACCGACCTTGCTCCGCAGGTCGCCGCTGGGGCGCTCGATCTCGCTCTGATCACCGATTTCGAGGGGCTGAAGGGGCTCGAGCTTCTGCGCGAGGAGCCGCTGGTCTGGGTCGCCGCCGAACGGTTCCGGGTCGAGGAGGGGGCGCCGATCCCGCTTGCGCTCGGCAGTCCGACCTGTTGCTGGCGGCGCGCGACCGAGCAGGCGCTGACCGCCGCGCCGGGCGTGACGCGGACGCGCTTCTACTCCAGGAACTTCAGCGCGATCGGGACCCTCCTGCGCTCCGGGCTCGCGGCGACCATCCTGCCGCTGTCGCTGGTCGGCCCGGGCCTCAAGCGTCTCGGCCGCGCCGAGGGCCTGCCGGACCTGCCCTTAAACCGCATGGGCCTCATCCACGCGCCAGGACGTCCGAGCGAGGAAGCCAGGGCGCTCGCCGACGCGATCCGCGAGACCGTCGGCGCGCCGGCGCGCCAGGCCGCCGCCTGAGGCCAACCGCGCGCCGGGCCTTTTACGCCGGGCCTCGGCGCCTCGCCCGCGCGAACCGTCCTCGAACCGTCAAGAAGCAAGATGACCGACGCGACCGCGCGAAGGACCGGGCTCATCCAGTCGGTCTGGACGAACCCGATCCTGCTGCTCGTTCTCACGACGCTGATCTGGGCCGCGCACTCGATCGTCGGGCGCCTCGCGGTTGGCCAGATCGGCCCGATGACGCTCACCTGCCTCAGGTGGGGCGTCGCGCTGATCCCCATTCTGATCGCCGCCCGTCCCTCGCTCAGGCGTGACTGGCCCCGCCTGCGCCGGCGATGGGTCTATCTCACGGTGATGGGGACGGCCGGATACACAATATTCGTCGCGCTTTTCTATGTCGCCGCGCATTATACGAGCGCGCTCAACCTCTCGATCATTCAGGGCGCCATTCCCGCGATGGTGCTGATCGGCGCGCGCGCCTTCCTCAGGGTCAAGTTCACCGCGTTGCAGGCGCTTGGCGCCTTCATCACCATGGTGGGCGTGATTGTGATCGCCGCGCAGGGCGATCCGGCGAGGCTGAGGGCGCTCGCCTTCAACGCCGGCGACGTGATGATGGTCGTGGCGGCGGCGCTCTACGCCGGCTACACCGTCGGCCTTCGCCAGCGGCCGGACGTCTCAGGAACCAGCATGCTGGCGGCGATGGCGGTCGCCGCCTTCGTCACCTCGGTTCCCTTGATGATCTGGGAGATCCTCTCCGGCGGGTTCATCTGGCCGACCTGGCGCGGCCTTCTGGCGCTCGCCTTTATCGCGCTCGGACCGGCCTTCGTCTCGCAGCTCATGTACATGCGCGGGGTCGAACTGATCGGGCCGGGGAGGGCGGGCGTGTTCGTCAATCTGGTGCCCGCCTTCGGCGCCATCATGGCGGTCGCCATCCTGGGCGAGCCGTTCGCCGCCTATCACGTCGTCGCGCTGCTGCTGGTCGTCGGCGGCATCGCCATCGCGCAAAGGAGCTCGGGCGCGGCCTGAGCCCAGAAGAGAGCGTTTTGACCAGACCTTGCCATTCGCCCCTGATCGCCAAACGACAATTTATCGTCCCGGCGGGCGGTTCACTGTTTCTCCGTCCGCCCGGTTAAACTGTCGGCGAACCGGCGCAACAGGCGGGTAAACTCGGCCAGATCGGTCTTGCTCCATCCTGCGAGCGCGTTCCGCGCCAGCCGTTCGCGCGCCGCGTCCAGCATGTCCGAAACGGCCTGGCCCTGGTCTGTGACGACGGTCTCCGTCACGCGGGCGTCGGTCCTGCCCGCTCGCCTCGTGACAAGGCCGAGCTTTTCCAGCTTGGCCACCTGGCGGCTGACCGTCGTGTAGTCGCGGCCGATCCAGTCCGCGAGGTCGCCTATCCGGAGCGGCCCGCGACGCTGAATGAGCACCAGCAGAGGAAAGAGCGCGTGGTCCAGCGACACGCCGGCCTCGCGCAGCAGGATCGCATCGTTCTGCGGCCGGTTGAAGAAACCGCCCATGTCGATCAGCGCCTCATGCAGCGCGCGCAGAGCGGAGCGGGAAATATGTGTATTATGCACTTTTTTCTTGACCGGGCAGGCAAGCTGCCATATGTGCATCATACACATATTTGGGAGCGGCGTCATGATGGGAAAGTCGACCATTGACGTGCTGATTTGCGGCGCGGGCGCGGCGGGGCTTGCGCTGGCGGTCGACCTGGCCCGCCGCGGCGTCGATTTCCGGCTGATCGAGAAGGCGGAGGCGCCGTTCCGCGGCTCGCGCGGCAAAGGCCTCCAGCCGCGCAGCCTGGAAGTGTTCGAGGACCTGGGCTTCGTCGACCGGCTGTTTGCGGTCGGGGGGCCCTATCCGCCGACGCGCCGGTATGGCGCGAATGGCGACTACGTGGACGAGCCGATCAGCGAGGTCCCCTCCGATCCGACCCCGGCCGAACCCTATCGCGGGACGCTGATGGCGCCGCAGTACCTCACCGAAGCGCTGATGCGCGAGCGCCTGGCGGAACTCGGGGCCGCGCCCGAATTCGGACGCGAGCTGACCGGCTTTGCGCAGGACGCCGAGGGCGTCGTCACGGAGGCAGGCGGCGAGACCATCCGCGCGCGCTTCCTCGTCGGCGCCGATGGCGGGCGCAGCTTCGTGCGGAACGCGCTCGGCGTCGGCTTCCCCGGCAAGACGCTCGGGGTGCGCGCGATCGTCGCCGATGTCGATCTCAAGGGTCTCAGCCGCGACGTCTGGCATCGATTTGGCTCGGGCGGCGGACAGATCATGTTTTGCCCGCTCGCCGGGACCGATCTCTTTCAGATGCAGGCGGGCGCTCCGCCTGAGGGCGACGCCGATCTCAGCGCCGAGGGATTGACGGCGCTGGCCAGCGACCGGGCCGGACGCAACATCGAGATCCGCTCGGTCGCGTGGGCGTCCGTCTACTCGATGAACGCGCGGCTCGCGGACCGCTACAGGGTCGGGCGCGCGTTTCTGGTCGGCGACGCCGCGCATGTCCACCCCCCGACCGGCGGACAGGGCCTCAACACCAGCGTCCAGGACAGCTACAACCTCGGCTGGAAGCTCGCCGCGGCGCTCAAGGGCGCCCCGGACTCCCTGCTCGACACGTATGAGGAAGAGCGCCGTCCGATCGCCGCCGAAATGCTCGAGCTTTCGACCCGCCTTCTGGACGCGGCGAAACAGGGATCGATGCGGCGCGGCCGCGAAACGCGCCAGCTCGACCTCGGCTATCCCGGCACGTCGCTCGCGCTTGAGACGCGCGAGCGTGACGGCCTTCGCGCCGGGCGAGCGGGCGCCGGACGCGCCGGTGCGGGGCCGGGCCGGCAAGCCGACGCGCCTGTTCGCCCTGCTCCACGGTCCGCACTGGACGCTTTTGGGCTTTGAGGCTGACCGCGGCGCAATCCCGCCCCGGCCAGGCCTGCGCATTCATGTGGTGGGCGCGCCGGCGACATCGTGGACGACGCCGGCCATTTTCGTGACGCCTACGGCCTCGCGCCGGGCGAATGGGCGCTGGTCCGGCCGGACGGCTACATCGGCGCATCGTCGGCCCCGACGACATCGCGGAGCTCGAGCAGTACCTGGCGAAGGTGGGCCTTGCCGCTCCGGGTTGAGCGGCGGCGGGAATTGTTTCGGCGAATGCTCTGCTGCAATTTCGCCCGGCAATTCTTTGACAAAACCGAATTCCGTGCTAGGCCTTTCGCAGTCGGCGGATCGAGCCGGCTCGGCGCGTCCTGGAACTTCGGCGACGGAGTGCCGGAGGCTACGCGCGAGACGTTTTGAACACAACTTGAGACGCAGTTGATTTTTTTCATTTTCGCCCGTAACCCTTTGAAAAGCCCCGATTCCACCGAATAAAATAAGGAAATCCAGGGATTTGCTCCTTGTTCTCCGTGATTTTGCTTGGCGCGAGCTCGCGTCCTGATTGAATCCGGGCCTCGCGACAGGTCCACCGGCGAGGGTCGACCGTCGGAGGGCCGGCCGCTGGCCGGTTGCGTGGACCTTCCAGGCCGCGCGGGAGCGTCGCGGCAAGGTGATTTCTGGAGGAGCTACCCAATGGCCACGGTCTCGGACAGTCTCGCCGGCGCCCCGGAGGCGGTCGATCACGCCGCGCTCGCCGCCTCGACGCCGCTTGACGAGATGGATGTCAGCAACCCCGCTTTGTATCAGGACGACGTCTGGCAGCCTTACTTCCGCCGGCTCCGACGCGAGGCGCCGGTCCAGTACTGCAAGGAAAGTCCGCTGGTCTCATTGGTCGGTCACCAAACACAAGGACATCATCGCCCTCGAAACGGACCACAGGCGGTTCTCGTCGAGTTCGACCTTGGGCGGCATCGTGCTCCGCGACCGCTTTGGCGAGCTTGAGCTGCCGATGTTCATCGCCATGGATCCGCCGATGCACGACGCGCAGCGCAAGGTGGTGCAGCCGATCGTCTCGCCCGAGAACCTCGCCTGTCGAGGGCTGATCCGCTGCCGCGTGCGCGACACGCTCGACGAGCTGCCGCGCGGCGAGACCTTCGACTTCGTCGACAAGGTCTCGATCGAGCTGACCAGCCAGATGCTGGCGACTTTGTTCGACTTTCCGTTCGAAGACCGGCGGATGCTCAGCGTACTGGTCGGATCTCACCGCCACTCCTACGCCGGGCGGAATCATCGAAAGCGAGGAGCAGCGCGAAGCGAGCTTTCGCGAGTGCCTCGGCCATTTCATGACCTTGTGGAACGAACGGTCAATTCGCAGCCGCCTCCCGACCTGATCTCGATGCTGGCGCATGGCGAGGCAACCCGCACACGACACCCCGGAAGGCTATCTGGGCAACATCATCCTGCTGATCGTGGCCGGCAGCGACACGACGCGCCACTCGATCACCGGCGGCCTGCTGGCGCTGGACCAGAATCCCGCACAATACAACAAGCTTCGCGCCGATCCGTCACTGATCGAAAGCATGGTCGCCGGAGATCATCCGCTGGCAGAGCCCCGTCGCCCACATGCGCCGCACAGCGATGGAAGACACGGAGATCGGCGGCAAGAAGATCAAGGAAGGCGAGAAAGTCATCATGTGGTACGTCTCGGGCAACCGCGACGAGGACGCCATCGACCGGCCGGACGAATTCCTCATCGACCGCGCGCGCCCGCGCCAGCATGTCTCGTTCGGCTTCGGCATTCATCGCTGCGTCGGAATGCGGCTCGCCGAAATGCAATTGCGCATCATGTGGGAAGAAATCCTCAAGCGTTTCCCGCGCATCGATGTGGTCGGCGAACCCAAGCGCGTGTTCTCGGCCTCGATCCACGAATTAGCGAACTCTATGGTCCGCATACCGGCGTGAAGGAGGATCGCCAAAAGTGGACGCCGACCCTTTCTCGGCCGCCTATTTCAGTGCCTGCGCCGGAATGACGCCGGTCGCGAACGCGACGGCCGCCGCGTGGGTCAGATTATGCAGTGTAGCTTGTGGCGCGCCGCGTCGAGATGCGTTTTGACGCTGCCAAACGCCAAGCCGAGGATCTCGGCGATCTCCTGATAGGTCTTGCCGCGCGCCGCCCAGAGCAGGCACTGCTCTTCCCGGTTGGACAGATGGACAGGAAAGGCCGGCAACTTGAAATTGATGTTTGACGCGGAATTGATCAGAACCGACAGGAGTTTGAGCCGCTTCATATTCGCGGCCTTGTAGGTTTCCCACTCGTCCTTGGTCAGGTCGCTGGTGAAAGAAACCAGCGCGAACACGCCACGCCGATTGCGCAAGGGAATCGACAGGCCGTTGCGGCCAATGCTGTGATTGAGGGCGTCGGCGAAGAAGGCTTTGGTCGCCGGGTCGTCGACGGGCACGTTGGCCCAATCGCAGCGGTTCTCCTCGACGCACCACTGGGTCGTTGGTCATATATTTCTTTACGAAGTATCTATGCTGCCATAGTCTTGAATAGGTGACAACTGCAACAAGGAGGCAAATATCCGGGCTTTTATCCGGCGACAGGCGCAAATACGCGATGTGAGCGAGACCGATGTCGGCGGCGATCGCCTTCAGAATCGGCGAGATCCTGGTCATCCTCGCCAAGAATAGTGTCGGTCAACCGCGCCGTGGCGGATTTCGAACCCCCTGCCCGACGATTGTTCTGCGCTAAGGTTTGACATCGAAGATCCCGAGCATCACTTCATCTCGTGCGTGAGCAACCATCCAACCGGCCTGAGGATCTATTCTACCGGAAACATGACTGCACAGTTCGAGAAGTTCAACGCAGATGCCATAGAGCCGTCTTGCTTCGCAAGCCGATAGATTCAATTCTCCAACATGGCGTTTGGAATTTTCTCAGCTCAAGGGCCCGATTTTTTAATTTCTTGGCCACTCCCGCCCCCATACTTGAGTTTGCCGCAAAAAGCAGTTTGATGACGTATCGGAAGAATGACAAGCGACAAACCTGTAGACGACAAAACGAGAACATCGTCGACATCATAGTTAAAACACTTGAGCGCGAGAACTTTTGTTGTTTTTACGACTTGCCGGTTGCAAGCGGAACGGGCGTTCCCGCGGAACTCGTCTCGCGAGGCTTCAGGACCGGGCGACCGGGGCGACCGGTCAGGCGAAAGCGATTTCCCTGGCGCCCGGCGCGAGAACGGAGTGCGCAATGCCGGTCGCGGCGCGAAAGGCTTCCAGCGGTCCCTCGCCGGTGTCGAAAAGACCCGCGTAACACATGACGGCTCCGATCCGTTGGGGCGTTCCGATAATCTGGGGATTGCACCCGGCCGCTTTCAGGACGCGGAAAATCCTGGCGTCGAAAACCGAGACGATCTGCGTCAGTCCAGCAGCCACCGCGACTTCCCCGATGCCCAAAATGAGCTCGCTCAGGATACGCGTTGAGTTCTTGGTTTTGGTTCCAAACGGCCAACGGGCTCGCGGCAGTAAGCAGATGCGCAAACTCTCCCATATGGTGGCGCTCTCGACCGTGTCCCCGTCGAGCAATTGCGGGAACACGTCGCGCAGCATGTTCGGGCCGGTGGTCGGCAGCAGTCGCAACGAACCCCAGTATTCCTCAGTATCCGGATCGACAGATACGAGATAGAGAGGATTCGCGTCGTCGAACATGTCGCGCTCGTAGCCGTCCTTCACCGCGACCTCCCAGCCCAGCCGCTCGGCGAAGGTTTCGGCCCTGTTCCGAAACATCGCATTGATTTCCCTTGGGAAGAAGGACGCATACGGAACCTTCGATGAGCTTCAGCATTGCGATTTCGCTCCTCATTGCACCCTGAACGCCACAAAAGTTGACCGATTCCCGCGTGCGCGGAGGCTGACTTGAACCCCAAGCTCGCCTTACTATGTTCCCGTTATATTCATAATGAGAAAGAGGAGAGACCGGCGTCAATGGCTACCGCGCCCAGCCGTGCGACCTTTTGTAAGATTTGGTTAACCAGGAAAACCCGAGCCCGGTCGCGGACGCTTGGCCGCCGGGAGCGTGGAGCGCGCCGTTGACGGCGGCCTGTGAGATACGCGGCGGCGTGAGGCGCGGGTTGACCTGCGCCAGCCCCTCACAACGCTCGCCGCCACAAAGGCGGTTCCAGGTCTCCGCCGTCGATCGCGACCGGCGCGGGCCTCGCCCTTAGGCCGACCAGGTGGCAGATCGCAAAGACGAGATCGGCGCGGTTCATGGTGTAGAAATGCAGTTCCTCGACGCCGTGGTCGATGAGATCGATCACCTGCTCGGCGCAGACCGCCGCCGCCACGAGACGACGGGTCGCCGGATCGTCCTCGAGCCCTTCGAACCGGTCGGCCAGCCATTGCGGCACGCTCGCCCCGGCCCTGCGGGCGAAATTGGCGGTCTGCTTGAAGTTCTGCACCTGGAAAGACGCCCGGCACGATCGGAACCTTGAGGCCTGCCGCGGCGGCGACGTCGAGAAAGCGGAAATAGACGGAATTGTCGAAAAAGAACTGGGTGATCGCCCGCGTCGCCCCAGCGTCGACCTTCCGCTTAAGGATCTCGATATCGTGGAGCAGCGTCGCGCTTTGCGGATGGCGCTTGGTATAGGTCCCGACCGAGACCTCGAAATCTGCAATTCCGCGGGCATCGGCGACGAGCTTGGCAGTCGACTGATAGCCGTCGGAGGCGGCTTCGTAGAGCGCGTCGAAGCCTGTCGGCGGGTCGCCGCGGAACGCGACGACGTGGCGGACGCCCGCGCTGCGATAGGCGCGAAGTGTCGCGCGAATGTCGTCGCGCGAGGCGCCGACGCAGGTCAGATGAGCCGCGGGCTTCATCGTCGTCTCGCGCGCGATGCGCTCGACGAGCGAATGGGTGCGCTCGCGGGTGGAGCCGCCGGCGCCGTAAGTGACCGAGACGAAGGCGGGGCTCAACGGCTCGAGCCGGGTCGCCGCCTCCCACAGATTCGCCTCCATTTCCGGGGTCCTTGGCGGGAAGAACTCGAACGAGACCTGCACCTGCGCTCCGGCGCGGCTCAGTGGGACCGGCTTTGCGGCGATCGCAAGGTGAACTCCGCGTCTGTCTTGATAAAATCATCGGAAATGACGCGCGGATCCTCTGCGATCCACAGAACCACCGTCAGTTTGCCTGCTTCGCCCTTGGCCGGCGGCACGCGCTCCGAG
>CAVULN010000025.1:0-60318 GCA_963742305.1 uncultured Alphaproteobacteria bacterium | reverse complement strand
GAGAGGGCCGCCTTTCACCCGCTTGATGGCAATCTTCCCGACCCGCTCCAGGCGCTTCAGGGCATCGATCCTGGCATCTTGGCTAACTCCCGTTCAAAACGTCGGCCAGCAGCGTGACCCACGTCGATTTCGAGAACCCGACGCGGTGAAGAATCAGATGCCAGAGCGCTAACGTCTTCCCCGGCCTCCTCATGACCGGAGCCAACTCTGCGAACGGGATCGGACCCACGAGGGAGACATCTTTGATCGGACGACGTCGGAGTTCGGCGGTCGATTTCGCGCTCAACTTCAATAAGCGCTTCAGTCAATGAGTGCAGCTCCTCAAGCGAGGCTGAGCATCGTCGGGCATGAGATCCTCGATTAAAAAACCCGAGATTGTTCTCCTCAATCATTTGTTCCTTCCATTCTTCGATTTCCTGTTCAATCGCACCTTGAGGTAGCCGCCTCCCGGCCGCCTGACGGTGATCATCCCGATCTGCTCCAGGCGTTTCAGAGCGTCGACCTTCGCGTCTACGCTTATCTTCCATTCTTTGTGGATGTAGGTCGGTAGGGTGACCCACGTTGATTTAGAGAACGTGGCGCGATGCAGGATTAGTAACCACACCAACACCGTCTTCCCCCCCAGCGCCCCTACGGGGATCAGATCGGAGAGGAAGATCGGCCCCTTGACGAAGAAATCCCCCGCCGGGCGACGTCGGAGTCCAGATGTCAATTTCGCGCTCGCCTGTGATGGGCCACTCGGCCGACGAGCGGAGCTCTGCTCCTCTTCGGTCACGTGGTTCGCAGCGGCGGATCCCCCCTTACCCCTATGTTTTTTATACAATCAGAACTCTCCAATAAGAATCTTACTAGTAGAAGGCTCCTGTCCCTAGGCATGTTGCCAAGGGGTATAGGCTGGTTGCCAAGGGACCCTTGGCAATAAGTGTGTTTCAGAAACGTCTTTCCGTGCTCGTGTCCCTTGGCTTTCCGCCTTTTTGGCTTCCGCGCCCTTATCCCTAGGCATTTTGCCTGGAGGTAGGAGGACGGTGCACGTTCTCTAAGCGGCGGCTTTTCCGCTCTTTTCGGTTTCCCTGTTTTTTCGCTCCAAAAGCCCTATGACGCGATCCCACATCGCTCCGTCCCCGTTCATCCATGTAGCGATCGGGGAAACTCACCGCCTCGACCTCGACATTGATCGGCAGGCCGCCGGTGACGATCTCGCTCGCCCGGACCATGATCGCCTTCATGCGCTCGATCTCACCGTGGAGACGATCCAACGGCGCCACGATCAGAAACCCGTCGTGCACGGGCGCAGCGAGCTCGATTTCGCCTCTGTCGCAGCAATACACACCAGACGCATGAGATCGGCGCCGGCGGATTGGATCGGCCAGTTCATTAGTTCCGTAGCCGGCGCGTTTTCGCAGCCTCGCCGACGCCATCCAAAATTCGTGCATAGCCAGCCGTTAAGTCTGGCGCGATCGACGATCGCTTCGCGCCAGCGCGTGCGGCCTGTCGGGGTAGGTCGACGCATGTAACTGGAGCAGTTCTTTTGCTTCCGCCAGGGTCTTGCCGGTTTTGCGCGAGAGAGACGGCGCTTGCATTCCGTAGCTGATCGCTAGGAACAAGATCTTCACCAGATCGCGGATCGCTTTGCGAGCGAGTCCAGTCGCCTCCGGCGCACCGAGTCCCGTGGTGACAGCGAACCGCCAGTAGACATCGCCGCTGGCATAATGCTCAGCCAGGCGATCGTCGCCGCTCCGTGCCGCAAGGATTGCTACTTCCTCAGCTTTGAAGTCGAGATAGGCGAGGCCATAACCCTCCGGCGGCTTGATGAAACCGCGCAGCCAGCGCGCCGGCCCGAAGATGAACTTGCTCGCACTCGGCAAATTGCGGCCGGTGATCGCCTGGAATGGCATCAACGCTGTGCGATTCCGGTCGTCGGCTCCGAGAGAGAGCCCAATCAGCCGCATGCGATAAAGCTGCGCGCAATTCGCGCAACAAGCGAAGCTCCGGCAATTCGGGATGCAGAGCGATCTGCTCGTCGAAGCTGTCTTCGTCAGTCGCCAGGAGCCCGGTTTCGGTACGCGGCCAGTTTACGATGCGGTGATCCGCCAACCACTTTTCGAGCCGAGCAAGGCGGAAGTGACCGTCATCGTAGACATCGAAAACGACATTGACCTCACCGATGAGATCTCTTTTCAACGCCTCCCAATTCTCAACCACACGGCTGTAGAGCTCGACGTCGATCGGAATTCCTGCTCGCTCCATGCGAGCGACTGCGGCCCCGTAGCGACCGCGGAGCAGCGCGAAGGGCAATTCGATGGGGAGCGTCGGCAGGAGCGCCGCCAGCGCGTCTACGTCCGACATGCAATAGGCCAGGATCGCGGCGCGCTCGGCGTCGGAACAGTCCGTCTGGCCCAGGACCAGGTGGCGCATCTCCTCCTTCTCGCCGGCATCGATATGGGCAAGGCCGCGGATCGCCAGAGCCCCCAGCAAACCGTTGCCGCACGCAAGAGGGATTCCATTCGGTCGCCACGCGGTGCTCAGCGAAAAGGTCGATCACGTTCGTGGGCACGGGCCAGCCCAACTCGAGGAAGCAGGAAAGCTCCGCCGCCGCCGCGTAGGCGACCAGGACCGAACTCGGCCCGGTGTCGAAAGGCGCCGCGCGACGTCTAAGATCATTGCCCCAAGAGTCGGATCTCCCGGCCGCTGCGCAGATCTCGAGCGCACATGCAGACCGGTTGCGGACGCTCACCGGTCGGTGCGCGATACTCGAAATCGCACGCCCAGATTTCCCGGAACGGAAGATCGATCACGTCAGCCCGCGCAGTTTGCGCACGATCGGGTGATCTTCCGACATGATGATCTTGTCGGCGAAGGCGATCTCCAGAAGTTCATTGAACGTTTTGTCCTCCGGCCACGCCGGATCGGGGAGCTTGCCTTCCGCAACCAAGACCCGATAACCGTTGCGCGTCTTATCGGCGATGACCCGGATCCACTGAGTCCTGCCGATTTCCTTCGCCTTGATCCCGCTTTCGTGCCAGCTGCGGCCGCCCCCGCCTTCGGCGCTCGGGATTGTGAGCGGCCAGATGAACAGTGTGCCGTTTCGCATGATCGATAGCTGTAGCAGCGTCGGCTTCACGTTGTCCGCGAGGACGCCGCGCATGCGCTCGGCGCGACGAAATAGGCTTCGCCATCGTCATCGTCGACATAGAGCGTCACTGCCAAAGTCATCTGAGGGTCAGGGTGACAGCGAATGAATTCCTGCTTCTTCGGCCGACGGACCGGGATGCGGATCAAGATTTCCTTCGAGCCCAGTCCCGCGGTGTCCTCCGGCGAGAGGCGAATGGCTTCGAGGTCGTCGAAAAACCTGGCGGTGTTCGCCTCGATCCCCCCAGGGGTCTGAGTCTGTGGTTTACGCGTCATAGGTAGCTCCTGATGCTGGATCCAATTTGCCTTCGTTTGTCCGCGCCGAGTTCGGGAGAGAGAGCGGCCTTCGCCGCGATGGTGCCGGCGCAGTGGCCGGCACTCACCGGCTCGATCGCGCGGCCGTCGGGGGAGGATCGCACGAACGGCCGCGGATCGCGCTTCTTCTCCGACGTCTCTGACGCTGCCTTGGCAGCAAGCTCTTCCTCCGTGAGGCGCGAGAACTCGTCGCTCATTGGCGTGGGTCCATGCCAAGCATGCGCATGAGGCCGCGCGCCGCTTCGGATTGCTTGATGCTGAGGACGTAGGCGACAAGGCTAGTTGGGTCGCCGCCCCGGGCGGACTTGTCAGCCAGCGCAAAGTCGGCCCACCGACCGTTCGCCAAGTTTATTCGGAACGAACCGAGGTGGCGATCGGCGCGACGAGGGTTCAGCGCGAGGTATTCGTTGCGCCCGCGCCGGCCGTTGGGCAGGAGGTGCTGCAAGATCGCGGGCAGGAGCGCGAGTGCTGCGCGGTTGATGCCGTCGAAGTCGACGCGGCCTCTAGCGTGATAGCGCCTTGGGCGCGAGCAGTGGAGACTATCGCGTTCGGCGCGAATGTCTTGAACGTGCGCGGCCGTCGGGTTACGTGGGGAAGGCGCTGGTTCTGTTCGAGCCTGGTCCCCGCTGGTAGGCGGGGGCCGGCTCATTTCGTGGCCGCCTTCTCGAGCAAGGCGTCGATTGCGCCGACGGGAACGAGGCGGCGTGAACCGACTTTCAATGTGGCGAGCTGCTTTCGCCCGATCAGTCGATAAAGCGTTGCTCTGGAAAGCCCTATCGCTACCGATGCCTCGGCAACGCTCAGCGCGCGGCGCTCTGGGCTCTGTTTGGTGTTTGACATTTGACTGCTTCCTCGCGACGGCGCGGCTGGGTTCCGGCGCGTCGCGGGTTACTTCAGGTGGACGCTCGCTTGCGACAAGAGCGTCTGGCGGACATTGGCGGGTTGGCGGACATTGGCGGGGTGGCGGAGCGTTCCAGCGTTAGGTCTGGCGCGCTTTGCCGGCCTTTGGCGCACGCTGGCGTTTGGGACGTGGCCACGCCAGCGCTTTCGCTCGCTCCAACGTCCGTAGGCTGAACACGCCGAGCGTTCCGACGGCCTCCTTTTTTACGCGCTCCATGCACTCGTCGTTTCTCAGTGCGGGCCGTCCTTTGGGAAAGAGGCGGAGCAACTCCGACGCCACCGCCCGCAGGAGAGGGCCGGCCTCGGCATCTGAAATATCCGCGTTCGAAGCGCCCTGCGGCGCTTGCTCCGTTGGCGGCGAAGCAGGCGAGCTCGCCTTTAGCAGCTCCCGCTCGAAGTCGGCCTGCGCCAACCGCTCAACGTCGGCCCACCTCATCGTTACGCTTTCATGTGGCCTGCAGAGCCTCCCAATGACTATGCGCGATTTCTTACAATCAACCCTGCCGCCTTCGTTGAAGGGGATTTCGACAGGTTCGCTCTCGCCGGGACGCAGGCCGCGAAGCCGAATGGCTCCCAGTTTCCAAGCCCGTTGAATGGGCTTGCGCGCGTCCGATGTAGCAACAATATCCGCCGCGTAGGCGACCGAAATCCACTGGTTCTCTGCCATTCCCGGCGAGCCCTTGGGAGCGCCCTTCTGGGACGCGGGGAAGCGAGTGGGCTGCTCTCGCTTGTCGGCAGCTCTGCCTATCTCTGCGCGTCGCTGGTTGTCGCTTATGCGACGCTTCCGCGCAACTCGTGTCAGGCCGGTCGCTTGAACGTCAGCACGTTGTCGCTTGCGCCGCGCTTGCAGTAGCTGGCGTCCATGGGTCCGCGCCGCTGAGCTAGGCAGTTCGCCGTGCGACCAAACTGACAATCACGTCGGCGGGCCTAAAGTCCCCGAGCGCGGGAAGCTTCGCACGGATGGTGTCGTCAACATAGTTCGGACTCAGATGCGCGTAGTGCTTCTCAGTCATACGAGTGTCGCGATGCCCCATCGCCTTCGCGATTACAGCCATGGGGACGCCCTCCATTGCGAGGGCAGAGCCGTAGGTGTGTCGCAGAATGTGAAATGTTGCAGAAGGCTTGACGCTGGCGCGCTCGCTGGCCTCGGCGATGGGACGCGCTTGATGGGATTTCCCCCAAGGGTCGCGGTCGCCCCGAATGAAGATGCGATGCTCGCCGCTTTTGCCCGCCGTCATGGCCCGGAAAAGCGATGAGCCCTCGCTGGCGAGCGCCACGTGCCGCGCTCTGCCGGTCTTAGATTCACGAATTGCGACGGTTTCGGCTTCGCCGTTGAAATCGGCGACGCGGAGGCGGATCAGCTCGCCGTAGCGCGCGCCAGTCGCCAATGCGCCTTGAACAAGGGCCCGGAAATCCGGCTCACAAGCGTTGCACAGCCTCCGTGCCTCGTCAGTCGTCAGGAACCGGATTCGCGCAGCGTCAACGCCCCTGAACGGTCGGACGCGCCGCCACGCCAAATCGGAGATCGCCCGACCCTCGACGAAAGCGTAATTGAGCGATGCTTTCAGGATAGTCAGCACGCGGTTTGCGGTCGACCGGCGTCTGCGAATTTCCTCGCTATCTTCCCGATTAAAGTCTCGGGTGGATTGGGTCGCCGACGTCTTTGCCGTGCGCACTCGCCGGGGCTGACTCCGCAACGCCGCCGAGCCAATCGTTGATCCGCTTCGCGGTCAGCTTCTCCACCTCGAAATGGCCCAGCGCGGGAATGATCCTGGCATCTGCTTGCTTCGCGTCGGCTTCAATGCCCTTCGATCCACGCTGGCGGCGATGGGCTAAATAGTCGCAAACCGCGGTCTCAACTGTGAACGGGCCGTCCTTGGGCGCATCATGGCCGGCAAGCTCGCGCGCCTTGCGGGCGAAGAACTGCCGAGCCAGCTCCTGGGCCTGTCCGAAGGTGAAGACACTCAATCCATCACCCGCGCGCGTATCGTCAGCGGAGCCGAGCGCCTGATAGTGTTGGCGGCCATCGCCATCGCGAAACCGGGCAATCCATGATCCCGAACCGGAGGGCAATCGGCGATAGCCAATGAAGGCCCCGGCCTCCATCTTAGACCAATGAGGTTCGCGTCGAACTTCGCACTTGGCGCGTGCGGATCGCGTGTCGAGTTTGGCGTTCCTAACCGACCGAGCCATGATGTCATCTCTGCATACGGAAATCGTACGGAAAAGATGTAGAGGAACGGCGTGAGACAAGCAAGGACAAAAAATAGCTTGTTTTCAATGATTATAGCGATCTACGATGTCTCACGCCGTCTCCAGAGGCATCAGTTATCGCCCTCTCACGGCGAAAACAGGGGTTCGAGTCCCCTTGGGAGCGCCAATCGTTCGAGTCGAACAGTGGCGAACCCACGCGAGTTCTTGCTCTGTCTCACGGTCCGGAGCCCAGGGCGGATGATCGGCGTCACCATCACAGGCAGGGCCTAGGCTGCGATTGCCGCCATCGTGCCCGCCGCATCAGTCCGCGAGCAAGACGTTGCTCCTGATCGCGAATACCGACTTTGACTGCCCAGGGACATTGTCCTTCGGCTGACGGCGCTGCGTCAGCCAGGCGAGAGCTTTAGCGACGTCATTCTGCGGCTGGGACCGCCGATCTTACCGCGACGAGGGATCTTGACGCGCTCCCGCAGCGACATAAATTTTTGCGGTAATGCTGACAAAGGCAGCGAGGAGGGAGCCAAGATGCCTATCAGGCGCTACGTGGAAGAGGGAGTGTTTTCGGCCGACGCCCTGTCCGCGATGAGCAAAGCGTTTGAGACTGCGATATGGACCTTGGGAATCGGCACGGACGAAACGAAACGCGAGGCCGTCGCCAGGTTGATTGTCCGTTCGGCGCAGCGCGACGGCCACTTTGATGCGGCGAGCTTACATCGTATGGTCGTCGCGGAATTCGGCGGTAGTCCGACCGCGCCCGCGATCATCGATACCGGCGGCCCGGCGCCGGCGGCCGCGGGAAGCGCAGGGTAGCGGGAGCGCGGAGGCCGCCGGCGCCCGATGGGGCGCGCGGAGCGCTGACGTCGCCGGCCAAGTTCGGCAGGAGCCGAACGACGGCGCCAGGGGCTCGTCCGCACCAACCATGACCGGCTTGACCGGTGTGTTCCACGCGTCAATCTTGAGTCTTTGAACCCGGCGGCCGAACGGGTCCGCCTGAAGACGTGTTCGCGACGGAAAACGTCCCGCAGAACGCGTCCCGACGGCTTCTGACATCGACCTTGTCGATCTCGTCATTGCTTGCTCCGCAAAAGACGTCCTGACCCTGCGATTTGTCCTGTCGCATGTCTGTGCGAGTTTCTGCGAAAACCTTCGGTTGTGTGATCTCCGTCACGGCGCTCGTGATCCTGACCGGATATTGAGTCGCTGGTCGGCGGCGGGACCAAGGAGGGGCGGACATGAAGGCGCATATCGTCGGCGGCGGGTTCGGCGGCCTCGCGGCGGCCGGGTATCTCATCCGGCACGCCGACGTGCCCGGCGCGGACATCACCATCTACGAGGCCAGCGACACGCTGGGCGGCGGGTTCTTCCTCGGCGGCGGTCCGGCGGGAGGATACAATCTGCCCGGATCGGTGTTCGATTCGGAGTTCCGCTGCGCGAACGAGCTGCTTAAGGACATCCCGTCCCTCGTCGATCCGGCGGTTTCGGTGAAGGACGAATTCTTCGACTTCAACCGCGACCACCCGTTCTTCGACCGGGCGCATATCCTCGACCGCAACGGCGCCGTCGTCCATGGGCCGCGCCTGGGTTTGACCCTGTCCGACTTCTGGGCGCTCGGGCGGCTCTCGTTCGCGTCCGAAGCTTCGCTCGACGGACGGCGCATCCAGGAGTTCTTCTCGCCCCGGTTCTTCGCGACCGAGTTCTGGCTCCTGTTTTCGAGCATCATGGGCTCGCTGCCGCAGCACAGCGCGACCGAGTTTCGCCGCTACATCAATCGCACCCTGCGGCTCCTGCCCTATCTCTCGGACATGGCGAGGATCTGGCGCACGCCGAGGAACCAGTACGAGACGTTCATCGAACCGCTGGCCGAATGGCTCAAACTCAAGGGCGTCAACGTGCTGACCCGCGCCTATGTGACCGATCTCGGCTTCGCCTCCGCGCCCGGCCTCACCGTCAACCGTCTCGACTATGAGCGGGGGGAGGGCGGCGCGGCCTCGGTCGAAATCGCCGCGGACGACATCGTGCTCGTGACCACCGGATCGCAGGTCGCCGACATGAACCCTGGATCGACCGGCGCGCCGTCGCGCTCGCCGGGCGGCGGGCGATCCTGGGCGCTGTGGAAGCGCCTCGCCAAAGGGCGAAAGGAGTTCGGACGCCCCGAGGTGTTCTTCGACGCCGCCGAGGCGCCCGACCGGCGCTGGGTCGGCTTCACCGTCACCACGACCGGGACCGAGTTCATCGACCTTATGACCAAGCTCACCGGCTCCGAGCCTGGAACCGGGGGGCTCGTCACCCTGAAGGACTCGGGCTGGATGCTGTCGTTCTCGATCTTCCTCCAGCCCGAGATCCGCCGCCAGCCGCCCGGCACGTTCGTCTGGTGGGGCTACGGCCTGTTTCCGGAGCGTCTTGGCGATTTCGTGCAAAAGCGCATGGCGGACTGCACCGGCGCCGAGATCCTCGAGGAGGTGGTGCGTCAGCTGCGGTTCGACGCCTATCTGGCGCCGATCCTGAAGTCGTCGTTCTGCGTCCCCTGCGACATGCCCTATGTCAACAACATCTGGATGCCGCGCCGCAGCGGCGACCGGCCGCCGGTGGTTCCGGAAGGAGCGACCAACCTCGGCCTGATCGGCCAGTATGTCGAGATCGAGCGGGACGTGACCTTCACCATCGAATATTCGGCCCGCACCGCGTGGGAGGCCGTCCGGATCCTGACCAGGCGCGGACCCAGGCCGCCGTCGGTCTATCAGGGCCAGGTCGATCCGAAGGCGCTGTTTGGAGCGCTGAAGTTGTTTTTGAGCCGGAACTGACTGGAGAGCGCCCGTGAGGTTCTTGCGCCGGTTGATTTATCTGCTCGCGGCCGTCGCCGGCGTGCTGATCGTCGGTTACGCGATCGCGATGATCGCCGGCCTCGCCGACAAGACCATGGAGGTCAAGTTCGATCGTCCGGATCCGTCGCTGGTCGCCGACTCCGGCAACGGACTCAACGCCGCGCAGAGGGAAAAATTCTACCACCTCTCGCAGGGCTCCGAGATCATGCCGTGGTTCATCTTCACCGCGATCGACGCCGCCGATTCCGACAAGCCCTTCGCCGAGAACCTCAAGCGCTACGGCCTCCTGCCCGATCCGGGGCGCGCCGACGGACTGCCGGTCGGCCTGACGGTCGCCTCCAATCCATTCACGTTCGGCATGGACTTCGTCGGCGTCAACTGCGCGGCCTGCCACGTCGGCGAACTGCATCACGGCGGCAAGGCGGTCAGGATCGACGGCGCGCCGAACATGTTCAACCTGCAGCTTTTCTACTCGGACGTCGTCGACGCGGTGATCGCCGCCTCGCCGATAAGCCATCCGGCAAGCTGTGGCGGGCGCTCAAGCGCCTCGGGCGGCAGGATTACGCGCGCTACGGAATCGCGGCACCCTTCGTTCGTCCGGCGACTCTCGTCGATTATGGCGCGAACATCCTCCTGCACCGCGACCGGTTCGACGCGCGGCGCGAACTGCTCGATGTCATCATCGCCGCAAAAGCGCAACCTGAGCATAAGACATCCGGCTTCGGGCGCCTCGACGCGTTCGACGGCACCCGCAACTTTCTGTTCACGCGCCTGCGCAAGGCGGACGCCAGCGGCGGTTTCAAGGTCGACGCCGCAAACATGGTCAAGCTCAACGCGCCGGTGAAATTCCCCTGGCTGTGGTCGCTCAAGGAATCGCAACCGGGACCGATCGAGGCCTACCTCGACAAGCCCGAGACCTTCCCGCGCGTCCTCGGATTCAAGGACTACGACTGGCTCGAATGGACCAGCAACACCAACACGGTGATGGAGCGCAACATCACCGAAACGCTGGGCGCGGGCGCGACCGTGGTGCTCGATCCGAAGAGCCCGTCCCTGTTCGAGAGCTCGATTCCAGTGAGAAACATGCACGCGCTCGAGTGGCTCGCCTACTACATCGATCCGCCGAAATGGCCGGCCGAGATTTTCGGCCCGGTCAATTCCGATCTGGCGGCGCAGGGGAGACAGGTTTTCGAGAAGCATTGCGCGGGCTGCCATGAGTACGGCGACAAGGACCGCACGGAGGCGGGCCTCATCCACCTTCGCGGCAAGAGCCCCGAGTTTACCGGAACCGACCCGACCGTGGCGCGCACGATCGCCTGCCCGGTCCCCGACGTCGGGCCGCTCGAAGTCACCCCGACGTCCTATTCGATCGAGGACTTCGGACCTGCTCAAGGCTTGCGCGGGCGTGACGGCGGGGAAGGCGTTCACCGGCAATTCCTTCGCCACGACGGTTCAGGTCGCGGTCGACGCCATCAAGAAGAGGGCCTTCCTCGCGGAGGGAGTCAGCGAGGCCGAGCAGCGGGCGATGGAGGACTACGCCCAGCGCGGCCTCGCCA
Source organism: uncultured Alphaproteobacteria bacterium (assembly GCA_963742305.1). Lineage (GTDB taxonomy): Bacteria > Pseudomonadota > Alphaproteobacteria > Rhizobiales > Beijerinckiaceae > Roseiarcus. The sequence goes on along the minus strand of CAVULN010000025.1, from coordinate 49,382 downwards.
GGTGGCGCGACACGCTCCTCGACACCAAGCCGCCGGCCGGCCCCTATGCGCCAAGGCCCTTGCACGGGATCTGGGCCGCCGCGCCCTACCTGCACAATGGATCGGTCCCGACCTTGCACGACCTCCTGCTTCCTCCCGATCAGCGGCCGAAGACATTCGCGCTCGGCGCCCGCGACTACGATCCGGCGAAGCTCGGCTTCGTCGTGAGCCAGGATTGCAGCCCCAGGACTGCCTCGTCGACACGACCCTGACCGACTACGGAAACAGCAACGGCGGGCATGTGTTTGGGACCGACATGTCCGAGGCCGACCGCACGGCGCTGCTCGAGTATCTGAAGACCTACTGACCCGGAGGCGCGCCGCTTCAGCCGCTCTTGCGCAACCCGCTCGCGAGCGCGCCGGCAAGGGTGAGCGCACCCGCGCCCCAGAGCGCGATTTCCGTCGCGTGCGCCGGCGCGCGCCCGAGGGCGACCGCCGCGAGCGCCGTTCCGAACGACTGGCCGATCAGGCGACCGGACGATTGCAGGCCGGCCGCGCCCCCGCTTCGCTCGCGCGGCGCGCTGCCGATGATCACCCGGTTGTTGGGCGACTGGAAGAACCCGAAGCCGAGCCCGCAGATCGCAAGCCGCCAGGCGAGCGAGGCCGGATCGGCATGGCCGGCGCCAACCGCCAGCGCGGTCAGGATGAGCCCGGTTCCCATCGTCACGAGTCCGATGCTGCCGAGGAGGCCGGGGATGAACCGGTCGGCGAGCCTTCCGGCGATCGGCGCGATCAGCGCGGTCGCGACCGGCCAGGGAGTGAGCAGGAGTCCGGAGGCGGTCGCCGAAAGGCCGAGCCGGTTCTCGAAGAAGAAGGGCAGGGACACGATGGCGAGAGCCTGCGCGCCGAACGCGCTGATCGACGTCGCGAGCGACAGCGCGAACACCGGCCGGCGTAGGAGATCGACGGGCAGGAGCGGCATGGGAAGCCTGAGCTGCCGCTTGACGAGCGCGACCCCGACGGCCGCGCCCGCCGCGATTTCGATCAGCGCCGGCGCGAGGCTTCCCCCCTCGCCGATCCGGTTGACGCCCGCGATGACCAGCCCAAACGTCAGCGCGTTGAGGGCGACGCTCTGAAGATCGAGGCGCCCCGCGGCGCGCGGCGTCGCCGGCAGGGTTCTCGCGGCCATGATGAGCGCCAGCGCCCCGATCGGAAGGTTGATGAGAAACAGCCAGTGCCAGGAGGCGACCGAAAGGATCGCCGCCGCGACGCTCGGGCTCGCCGCCGAGGTCACGGCGACCGACAGCGCGATGTTGCCGACACCCTGGCCGAGCCGCGCGCGCGGATAGATGAACCGGATGAGCGCGATGTTGACGCTCATCACCCCGGCGGCGCCGAGCCCCTGAACCACGCGCGCGAACGCGAGCGCGGCGAACGTCGGGGCGAGGGCGCAGCCGAGCGAGGCCAGGGTGAAGAGGGCGAGCCCCCACCAGTAGACGCGCCGATAGCCGAACAGGTCGCCGAGCGCCGAGAGCGGCAGGAGGGAGACGGTGACCGCGAGCTGGAAAGCGTTGACGATCCAGATCGCGCTCTCCGGCTGAACCGCGAAGTCGCGCGCCATCGTCGGCAGCGCCACGGTGACGATGGTCCCGTCGAGCACCGCCATGATGGTCGCCATGGCGAGGGTCGAGAACGCCAGCAGACGCTGGGGGTTGGGCAGGCCATCCGAGGCTTGGGCGCCTTCGCGGGCGACCGTCGGTTCCGGGCGATTCAAGGCGATCAGCCGTCCCCGCGCGCGCGGCCGCCCGCCGTCAAGCCGCCGTCCCCCACAGATCGTAGGCGCCGGCGCGTTCGATCTTCACGGTCACGATGTCGCCCGCCCGCAACGTGCGGCGCGTCGCGACGTGGACTGCGCCGTCGATCCCAGGCGCGTCGCCCTTGCTGCGGCCCTTGGCCTCGCGCGCGCCGCCCTCGTCGACGATGACCTCGAGCCGCCTGCCGACCTTGGCGGCGAGTTTTTTTGCGCTGATCGCCTGCGCGCGCTCCATGAAGCGCTTGTGGCGGCTCGCCTTGATATCGTCCGGCACGGGCTCAAGCCCGAGGTCGTTGGCGCGCGCGCCCCTGACCGGCTCGTACTTGAAGGCGCCGACCCGGTCGAGCTTCGCCTCGTCGAGCCAGTCGAGGAGGAAGCGGAAGTCCTCCTCCGTCTCGCCGGGAAAGCCGACGATGAAGGTCGAGCGGATGGTGATCTCCGGGCAGATCGCGCGCCAGGCGCGGATGCGCTCGAGCGTCTTCTCCTGCGCGGCCGGCCGGCGCATCGCCTTGAGCACCGCGGGCGAAGCGTGCTGGAACGGCACGTCGATATAGGGCAGCACATTGCCGCCGTTCATGAGCGCGATCGCCTCGTCGACATGCGGATAAGGATAGACATATTGCAGCCTGACCCACGCGCCGAGCGAGCCGAGTTCCCGCGTGATGTCGAGGAAGCGCGCGGCGACCTCGCGGTCGCGCCACGGGCTCGCGGCATATTTGAGGTCGAGGCCGTAGGCGCTCGTGTCCTGCGCGATGACGATGAGCTCCTTCACCCCCGCCTTCACCAGCCGCTCGGCCTCGCGCAGGACCTCGCCCGCGGAGCGCGAGACGAGCCGCCCGCGCAAGGCCGGGATGATGCAGAAGGTGCAGCGGTTGTCGCATCCTTCGGCGATCTTGAGATAGGCGTAGTGGCGCGGCGTGAGCCTCACGCCTTCGCCCGGAATGAGATCGACGAACGGATCGCGGGATGCGGGCGCCGCGGCGCGCACCGCCTCCATCACGCTTTCGAACGCCTGCGGCCCGGTGATCGCGGCGACATTCGGGAAAGCCTCGCGGATCGGGCCGGGCTCGGCGCCCATGCAGCCGGTGACGATCACACGGCCGTTCTCGTTCATCGCCTGCGCCGATCGCCGCGAGCGATTCCTTCTTCGCGCTGTCGAGAAAGCCGCAGGTGTTGACGATGACCGCGTCGGCGTTCGTGTGATTGCGCGCAAGCTCGTAGCCTTCGGCGCGCAGGCGGGTGAGAATGCGCTCGCTGTCGACCAGCGCCTTCGGGCAGCCGAGCGAAACGAAGGAAATGCGCGGCGCGGGGCGCGGCTCAGGTTGGGGGTTGTCGGTCACGCCCGGTCATTGCCATGGGCGCGGAGACGGGGGCAAGGGAGGGTGCGCGGCTGCTCAGCTTCCGCGGAAGCGCTTCCTACCGATTTGCGCAATTCTCCGGAGACGGGGACGGAGTTTCGCGACTTCGCGCCAATCCGCCGCCCGCCGCGCGTCGGTTCGCGCTGAAAGCGGTTTTCCGGCCGCGCGAGGAAGGATTTTTTTCACTGGGCCGACGTTCCGTTTGCGACGTTGGCGACAGGTCCTATGTCGCCCCCGCATTCGGGGTCAATTGTCCCTGCGACGCTTGCGGCGCGTTCCAGCCGTTGCGAAGCGCCGCCCATGTGCTAGGAAGAACGGAGCTTGGGCTCGCGGCGATTTGGGGGGTTCGATGCGCGCGACCAGAAGACGCAGGCGATGGCTGGCCGCTGGCGCGGCCGGGATTGTCGGGGCCAGTCTTTGCGCGCCCACGGCGCGCGCCGACTTCATCGTGGATCGGGAGTTGCTCGTCGGCGTCGGCCTCGTGAGTTCGTTCTTTTCTCTCACGCCGTCGATATCGATCGCGGAAATTGACAGCTTCACGACGACGACCGTCTATCGGCTGGGCACGCTGACCGCCTTTGCTTCGAGCGACGGCGGGGGCACGCCCATTTCGGTCAGCGGTTCGATTTATTCCGGGGCGCCGCCTGGCGATGCCGGCGCGGAACTGGCAGCGACCGCTTTTGGAACGCTCGACGCCGATCACAACGTCGTCGTCGACTTCGGCGGCGCGCTTCTGCCCGCGGGGACCTATTTCCTGACCGCGTTCGTGACCCGCGAGACCAACGCCGACGGCATCTGGTTCTGGAATACGACGTTGTCTGGTCCGGAGGCGCTTGCCTGGCAGATCGGCCGGGGCTTGGCTCCCGAGCCGGAGTTGTCTGTGTTCCCGGATCCGCCGCTGGCGCTCGCCTATACGCCTGCGCAGGAGGGAGCCTTGATTTGACCGCCCACCCTAACCCGCCCCCACACAGCGCATCGGAAGGGCGCCCGTCTCTCGACGGGCTAAGGGGAGCGGGAACGCGCAGGCGCCGTCACAAGATAAGCTCCGGCCCGAGCGGCACGATGCCGGTCGGATTGATGCGCCGGTGGCTCCCGTAATAGTGGTGCTTGATGTGGAAGAAGTCGACTGTCTCGGCGACGCCCGGCCAATGGTAAAGCTCGCTCAGGTAGCGGCTCAGGCCCGCGTAGTTCCGGATCTCCCTCAGGTTGCACTTGAAGTGGCCGAAATAGACCGGATCGAAGCGGACGAGCGTGGTGAACAGGCGCCAGTCCGCCTCCGTGAGCCTGTCGCCCAAAAGGAAGCGCTGGCCTGAAAGCCGCGCCTCGAGCCAGTCGATCGTCTCGAACAAGGCCCCGAACGCCTCCTCGTAAGCCGCCTGGGTCGTGGCGAAGCCAGCGCGATAGACGCCGTTGTTGACGGTGGCGTAGATGCGCGCGTTGATCGCGTCGATCTCGGCGCGAAGCTCACGCGGATAATAGTCGCCCTCCGCGGCGCCGACGCCATCGAAGGCGCTGTTGAGCATGCGGATGATTTCGGACGATTCGTTGTTGACGATCGTGTCCGTCTGCCTGTCCCACAGCACCGGCACCGTGACCCGGCCGGAATAGTCGGGCCGCGCCTTGACATAGAACTCGCGCAGCTCCTTCGCGCCGAGGACGGGATCGGCAATGACGCCAGGCCCCGGATCGAAGGTCCAGCCGCGCTCGGCCAGCAGCCAATGGACGACCGAAAGCGAGATCATACCCTCGAGCCCCTTGAGCCGGCGGAAGATCAGGGTGCGGTGCGCCCACGGACAGGCGAGCGAGACGATGAGGTGGTAGCGGCCGCTCTCCGCCTTGAAGCCGCCGGCGCCGCTTGGCCCGGCTTCCCCGCTCGCGGTCACCCAGTTGCGGAACGGCGCGTCGGGGCGGACGAAATGGCCGCTTCCGTCGTGCGGGAAGTCGGCCTCCGTGCGCCAGGCGCCTTTGACGAATTGGCCCATCTCTCCTCCTCGTCTGCCGGAGCGGTCAGTTTGCGCGCGCCACTTGCGTGGCGGCGAAGGACTGGCTGACCGGCATCAGCTCCAGCCGGTTGATGTTGAGATGGGGCGGCAATTCGGCCACCCACAGGATCGCCGCCGCGACGTCCTCGCCGGTCATCGGCTTCGCGCCGCGATAGACCGCCTCGGACGCCGCCTTGTCGCCGCTCGTGCGCACCAGCATGAACTCGGTCTCGACCATGCCGGGCTCGATCGAGGTGACGCGCACCCCGGTCCCGTGAAGGTCGCTGCGCAGCCCGAGCGAGAACTGGGTGACGAAGGCTTTCGTCCCGCCATAGACGTTGCCGCCGGGATAGGGGTAGGTCGCGGCGACCGACGAGACGTTGATGATGGCGCCGCGCCGGGCGATGAGCCCAGGCAGCAGTTTATGGGTGAGGGAAGCGAGCGCCGTCACATTGGTGTCGATCATCGTTTTCCATTGGGCGAGATCGGCGGTCTGCGCGGGGTTTCGCCCAAGCGCGAGCCCGGCGTTGTTGACAAGGAGATCGACGCCGCGAAACCCGTCGGGAAGCGCGGCCAGCGCCTTGTCGCGGGCGGCCTCGTCGCAAACGTCGAAGGCCGCGGCATGAACCTTGTCGGCGCCGATGGCGCTTGCCAGCGCGGCGAGCCGGTCGGCGCGGCGGCCGGTCGCGACGACCCGCCACCCGGCCTTGACGAAGGCGCGCGCGGCGGCTTCGCCGATGCCGGAGGTCGCGCCGGTTATCAGAGCCGTCTTGCTCATCCTGTCCTCTTCAAAGATCGCTCGCGTGGGGCCTATACCACGAGCGAAGGGGCTACGCCGAACCTCGCCTCGAGCCTACCCGGCCTTCGGTCTTGAACGGAATTTTCTCTTGACATATCCAGAATCTATTGCTTATATATTCTGTATTACAGAATTCAAGCCGCTTGCGGCGCACGGCGGGAGGACAGGAAGGCGAACAGGCGCGGGTCAGGGAGACGCGAGCCAATGTTGGAAGGAAAACGCGCGATAAGACTTTGAAATCGCTCATTTCGCGGAAGAAAAGTGCAAAGCCGGGTTTCCGCCTTTTGTAGGATTCTGGGCGCGGATTTCCGGCGCAAAACCCGGTTTCGCCGGCAAGAGGGCCGCTCTTCGCCCGCAAACGTCAGCACGCAGGACGAGAAAGCTAGACGCGGCCCGAGACCGGGATCAGCGCGCCGGTGACCGCCTTCGCTTCGTCGGAGGCCAGGAACAGCATCACGGCGGCGAGGTCGGCGGGCGCGACCCATCGGCTGAAGTCGGCGTTGGGCATGTCGCGCCGGTTCGCAGGCGTGTCGATGATCGAGGGGAGAACCGCGTTGACCGTCACGCCCTTGAGCTTGAGTTCGTCGGCGAGGCTCTCGGTCAGCCGATGCACGGCGGACTTGCTCGCCGCGTAGGGGCCAAACCCGGACGCGGCATGGGCGGCGGACTGGGCGCCGACATTGACGATGCGGCCCGCGCCGCTCTTGATGAGATGGGGCAGGGCGGCCCTGCAGGCGTTGAGCGCGGTCTTGAGGTTCAGCGCGAACATGCGATCCCAGGTCTCGGGCTTGCCGTCCTCGACCGCCTCCCACTGAAAGCCGCCGGCGATGTTGAGGAGCGCGTCGATGCGCCCGAACTTCGCCTTGACCGAGGCCATCGCCGCCTCCGCCGCCGCAAGCGACGTCAGATCGACGCCGCCAACGATAAGCGCGTTCGCGCCGAGCCGTTCAGCGAAGCCTTCGGGAGCGGCCCTGGCGTGATCGATGAGCGCGACCGACGCGCCCCGCTTCGCCGCCGTCTCGGCGACGACGCTTCCCAAGGCGCCCAGGGCGCCGGTGACGACGATCGTCTTGCCCTGCATCACGGGGTCCTACGCCGCCCTCTCGACCGGCGCCTTGGCGGCCTTGATCTCGTTGAGCGCGGCGGCCCGCGTTTTCGCCGCCTCAGCAGCGCTCGCCTCTTTCACATGTCCGTATCCGCGGATCGCCTCATAGGCGCTGACGACGCGAACGGCGACCGGATGCGACGCAGGGGTCAGACGCTGGACAAGGTCCGCCACGTCCGCTTCGAATTCGGCGAGAAGGCGCCGCTCGAGCTTGCGCTCGTCGCTCGAGCGGAACGGATCGAGCCACGTGCCGCGCAGGACTTTGAGCCGCGCCATGAGGCGGAACGCGGCCATCGCCCAAGGGCCGGCCTCGCCCTTCTTCATCCGTCCGCTCGCCGGATCGGGCCGCGCGAACGGCCAGGCGCCGAGGTGGAAATGAAGCTTGTAGGGGCCTTCGAATTCGCGCTCGAGCGCCTGCTGAAACTCGGGCGCGGCGAACAGCCGCGCGACTTCCCACTCGTCCTTGGCGGCGAGCAGCTTGTGATAGGCGCGAGCGACAGCCGCGGTCAGGGCCTCGCCGAGGCCCGCGCTTCTTTCGGCGGCGCGCACCCGCTCGACGAGCGAGCGATAGCGCGCGGCGTAGGCGGCGTCGCGATAGGCCGTGAGATGCGCGGCGCGCCGGTCGACAAGCGCCTCGAGCGGCGGCTCGTCAGCCGGCTCGTCGAAGCCGACCAGCGTCTCGACGCTCATCGGATCGTGCGCCGCGCGCCGTCCCCATTCGAACGCCTGCTTGTTCATGTCGATCGCGACTCCATTGAGCTCGACGGCGCGTTCGATCGCCGCCCGCCTGACCGGGACCAAGCCCTTCTGCCAGGCCGCGCCGAGCATGAACATGTTGGAGGCAATCGGGTCGCCCATCAGCGCAGCGGCGAGGCGCTGCGCATCGAGAATGAGCGCCCTCTCGCCGAGCGCGGTCTTCAGCCGTTCGATCAGGAGGTCGCCGTCGACGCTCCAGTTCGGATTGCGGGCGAAATCCGCGGTCGGGGTCAGATCGGCGGAGATGACCCCGCCGGTCTTGCCGCGCTTGAGCTTGGACACCGATTCGTCGCCCGCGGCCACGATCAGGTCGCAGCCGATCAGCGCGTCCGCTTCGCCCGCGGCGATCCGGGTCGCGTGCAGCGCTTGAGGGTCGCGGGCGATGCGCACATGCGCGGTGACCGCGCCGTATTTCTGGCTCAAGCCCGTAAGATCGAGATTGGAGCTGAACAGCCCGTCGAGATAGGCGGCGACGGCGATCGTCTGGCTGACGGTGACGACGCCGGAGCCGCCGATGCCTGCGACCAGCACGCTGAAGCGCTCGCCGATCTCCGGCAGAACCGGCTCCGGGACCGGCGGCATATAGCCGCTCAAGGGCGCGGTCGCCTCAGGCTTCCGCAACCGCCCGCCGTGAACGGTCACGAAGCTCGGGCAGAAACCCTCGACGCAGGAAAAATCCTTGTTGCAGCTCGATTGGTTGATGCGCCGCTTGCGGCCGAATTCGGTCTCGAGAGGCTCGATCGCCATGCAGTTCGAAACGCGCCCGCAATCGCCGCAGCCTTCGCAGACGTCGGGATTGATGAAGGTGCGGATCGCTGGGTCGGCCCATTTGCCGCGCTTGCGCAGGCGCCGCCGCTCGGTCGCGCAGGGCTGGTCGTAGAGGATGACCGAGACGCCCTTGAATTCGCGGAATTCGCGCTGCGTCGCGTCCATCGTGTCGCGGTGGCGAAGGCTGACGCCCGACGGCAGCGGCACGCCCGCATAGCGCTCCGGGTCGTCGGCCACGAGCGCCATTTTCCTGACCCCCTCGGCCGCGAGCTCGCCGAGGATCTGGACCGGCGTCATCCCGCCCTCGATCGGCTGCCCGCCGGTCATCGAGACGAAGCCGTTGAAAAGGATCTTGTAGGTGATCGGCACGTCGGCGGCGATCGCCTGACGGATCGCGAGCGAACCCGAATGGGCGTAGGTGCCGTCGCCGATATTGGCGAACACATGGCTCTCGCGGGTGAATGGCTGCTGTCCGAGCCACATCGTCCCTTCGCCGCCCATATGCGAGGCGGTCGTGGTCTGCTGCGGATTGACCAGCGTCGCCATCCAGTGGCAGCCGATGCCGGCGAGAGCCCGGCTGCCTTCCGGCGCCGGGGTCGAACGATTGTGCGGGCACCCGGCGCAGAAGCCCGGGCTGCGCATCGCCGCGGGACGATTGCTGAGCGCCGCGCCGGGCGTCTCGGGCGAGCTTAAGCCGCAGTTCGGATCGAGGCGGGAAATCGCCTTCACCAGCACGCCCGCCACCAGGTCGGGGGAGATCTCGCCGAAATTCGGGATGGCTTGGGCGCCAGGCGTGGGGTCGAAGGCCAGCCCGTCGAAATACTTGCCCGCGATCCTCGGCGCGCGCGGATCGCCATAGAGGATCGAGCGGATCTGATCCTCGAGGAGCGGACGCTTCTCCTCGATCACGACAATGAGATCGAGACCGCGGGCGAAATCGCGCACGATCATGGGATCGAGCGGCCACACCATCCCGACTTTGAGCAGGCGGAGGCCAAGCGTTGCGTCATTGCCGGCGAGTCCGAGATTGCCGAGCGCCTGCAGCAGGTCTTGCCAGGCCTTGCCGGCGGCGACCACGCCGATCCTCGCGCCCTCGTCGTCGCCGATGATCCGGTTGAGCCCGTTGGCGCGCGCATAGGCGAGCGCGGCCGGAAGCTTGTGCTGGTAGAGCCGCTCTTCCTGGGCGACCGGCGCATCGATCGTACGCGGACCCAGGCCCCCGGGTGGGTTGCTCAGCGGTTCGGGTATGACGATCCTGGGCAGATCGGGCCCGACATAGACCGTGCTGCCGCCTTCGGCGACGTCGGTGACCACCTTCATCCCCACCCAGCAGCCCGAGTACCGCGACATGGCGATGCCGTGCAGGCCGAAATCAAGCAACTCCTGGGTATTGGACGGATAGATCACCGGCATGCCGACGGCGACGAACGACGTGTCGGAGAAATTGACCGCGGTCGAGGATTTGGCGCCATGGTCGTCCCCGGCGAGCGCGATCACCCCGCCCTTGGGCGAAGCGCCGGTGAAATTGGCATGGCGCAGCGCATCGCCCGACCGGTCGACGCCCGGTCCCTTGCCGTACCAGATGCCGAACACGCCATCGACGGTCGCGCCGGGAAAGCTGTTGAGATATTGCGCGCCCCAGATCGCGGTGGCCGCGAGGTCCTCGTTGAGGCCAGGACGGAAGACGACATTGTGTTGTTTGAGCTGCGCGGCCGCGCGCCACAACTCGATGTCGTAGCGCCCGAGAGGCGAGCCGCGATAGCCGGAAATATAGCCGCCGGTGTTGAGACCCGCCGCGGCGTCGCGCAGACGCTGCTGAATCGGCAGACGCACCAGCGCCTGCATGCCCGTAAGATAGACCCAGCCTTCGGACGCAGTGTAACGGGACGTCGAGAGTCGCCTCCGGCCTGGCGAGGGCGACGGTCATGAAAACAGTCCTCCGTGTGTGGCGCGTCGGCTATGCGCCGCTCCGCGGCTCACCGTGGCGCTGAACGAGGTAGCTCGGGAACGCATCGTCGAATTCCGGAAAGTAGCGCCGAATGACGCTCATGTCGAACGCGCTCAAAATCGACTCCTTTGGCTCGCGGTCGAGGAGGAATCTCATCGCCGCCTCGACGCAGCGCGAAGGGTCGGCGCCAAGTTTGGCCCAGCGCTGGATCTCATCAGGATCGATCGTGACCCGATGCCGGCTCTGGCCGAGCCTGTCGCGCACGACGACATCGAAGGTCAGCGCGCGCGCCGGATCGGGCGTGACGGATATTGAGACTCCGCTCATCGATCGGTTTCCGTCCGGCTCTCTCGGCCAACGCGAGACGCGTACCCCGAACTCAGTCGTCTCACACCATCGCCGTCTGGCCATGTGCGTGGAACCAGATTTCCCTTCGCGGGTTTACAGAACTTGCGCCTGAGGCGCTATGAGGCGCTGAGGAAGGAAAATGGGTGGGGCTCCGGTCGCGACCACGGTATCGCCCAGAATCGTGCTTACGTGCGGCGAAGACGTGAGGAGATGCGAGTGGATGGATTGAGCACGCCGCCTATTCTCGAGGCGATGTCGGAGAACATCGCGGCAATCACAGAGCCGGCTGCTCTCTTTCTCGACGTTGACGGCACGCTGCTCGATTTGGCGGCGCGTCCGGACGATGTCGTGACGCCGCCAGGCCTTGTTGCGACCCTGCGAAGGGCCGAGCACAAGCTCGCCGGCGCGCTGGCGCTCGTCAGCGGCCGCCCCCTCGCCGAGCTTGATCGCCTGTTCGAGCCCTTGCGCCTCCGCGCAAGCGGAGTTCACGGAGCGGAAATGCGGTTCGATCCCGGCGCGCCGATGATGTCGGCTCTCGGGGTGAGGGAGCTACCCCAGTCGCTATGGACGGATCTGACCCGAGCCGTCGCCGATTTCCCGGGGGTGTTCGTCGAAAACAAGCGCTTCAGTTTCGCCGTTCACTATCGCCTGGCGCCCGCCTCGGAGCAGCGTCTGCGCGAGGCCCTCATTCGTCTGATCGATTCGTCCCAGATCCCGGTCGAGGTCATGAGCGCGCATTATGCGCTTGAACTGAAGGCCCCGGGTTGCGACAAGGGCGGCGCGATTGCGGCGTTTCTTTCCACGCCCCCGTTCCGCGGCCGGACTCCGGTCTTTGTCGGCGACGACAAGACCGATGAAAGCGGTTTCGCTGTCGTCGTCGGGCGAGGGGGTTTGGCCTATTCCGTCGGCCGCCCTCGGCCGGGCGCAATCGGCGCGTTTTCGGAGCCGCGAGCGGTGCGCGAGTGGCTCGCCGAGTTCGCCGCTCGAGGAGACGTCGCATGAGCGACGGCAGTCAGACAACGAAGCAGAATCTCGACCTTGCCCTGATCGGCAATAGCTGCGCGGCGGCGTTCGTCGACCAGAACGCCCGGATTGTCTGGTGGTGCTTTCCCCATTTCGATTCAGACCCGGTGTTCTCGCGGCTGTTGGCCGGTGACGAGGAGAAGGGATTTGCGACGTCAAGCTTGCGAATCTGGTCAAGACGGAGTCTTACTACGTACGCAACACGGCGATCGTCGAAACGATTCTGACAGACTCGGACGGCGCCCAGGCGCGCATCTCCGATTTCGCGCCAAATTTCGAGCGGTTCGAGCGCGTATACAGGCCGCCGCAAATCATTCGGCGCATCGAACCGATCGTCGGCTTGCCGCGCATCACGATCCGGGTGCGCCCGACATACAATTACGGGCGCCCGACGACCAGTTTCGTCGTCGGCTCCAATCACATTCGCTATCTGGATGGCGCGCAGGTCCTTCGTCTCACGTCCGACGCGCCGCTTTCCTACATCGTCAATGAGATTTCGTTTCCGCTGAACCGGCCGGTCAACCTCATATTTGGTCAGGACGATCCTTTCCTCAGCGCCATCGACACGACATCACGCGAATTCCTCGACCGCACGCGCGACTATTGGCACGCCTGGGTCCGCTACCTCGCGCTCGCCTATGAATGGCAAGTCGAGGTGGTGCGCGCGGCGATCACGCTTAAACTCTGCAGTTTCGCCGAGACCGGCGCGATTGTGGCGGCGCATACGACATCGATTCCCGAGGCGCCCTCCTCGTCGCGGACCTGGGACTATCGCTACTGCTGGCTGCGTGACGCCTATTTCGTTGTCGACGCGCTGAACCGGCTGGGCGCGACGCAGATCATGGAATCCTACATCCATTACATCACGACCATCGCGTCGGTCGACGAGGAGATCCGCCCGCTGCACGGCATCGTGCCGTTTTCGTCGCTCGATGAACGGATTGCGCCGGATCTCAAGGGCTTTCTGGGCCAGGGTCCGGTTCGGGTGGGCAACCTGGCGGCGAGCCAGCGGCAGAACGACGTCTATGGCAGCGTCGTCCTTGCCGCCACTCAGATGTTTGTCGACGAGCGCCTGCCCCGGAAGGGAGACGAGGCGCTGTTTCGACTTCTCGAAGGACTCGGGGAGCGGGCCGTCGTCCATGCCTTTGAGCCCGACGCGGGACTGTGGGAATATCGCACCCGCGCGCGGCCCCACACCTATTCGGCGACACTGTGCTGGGCGGCTTGCGACCGGCTCGCCGGCATTGCGCGCCGGCTCAAAATTGCTGACCGCGCCAAATATTGGACGGCCAACGCCCGTTCGTTGCGAGAGCGAATTCTGAAGGAGAGCTGGGATGAAAAACAGGGGGTTTTGACCGGCGCCTTTGGCTCCCCGGAGCTCGACGCCAGCGTCCTGCTCGTCGCCGAACTCGGACTCCTCTCCTCGAGCGACCCCCGATTCATCAAGACCTGCGACACGATCGGCCGCGAGCTCATGCGCAAGGGCCGCATCATGCGTTACACCGCGCCAGATGATTTCGGCGCGCCCGAGACCGCCTTTCTGGCGTGTAACTTCTGGTACATCGATGCGCTGTGTCAGATAGGTCGCAAGGATGAAGGGCGAGAATTGTTCGAATCGATTCTCGCGCGCCGCAACGCTTACGGACTCCTTTCCGAGGACATCCATCCTGACGCAGGAGAGCTGTGGGGAAATCTGCCGCAGACCTACTCAATGGCGGGCATCATCAACAGCGCAACGCGGCTGTCGTCGAGCTGGGAGGAAGCATGGGCGCGCGACTGATCATAGTTTCGAACCGGGTGGCTGTTCCGGAGACGCCGCGCGCGCCGCTTGCCGGGGGCATGGCGGTCGCGGTCAAGGCGGCGCTGAAAAATCGCAATGGAATGTGGTTCGGCTGGAGCGGCAAGGTCTCGGAGCAGCCGAACGGCGAGCCGCACGCCGTCGACGTCAACAAGATCACGTACGTCCTCATCGACCTGTCGCAGAACGACATCCAGGAATATTACAACGGCCTCGCCAACAGCGTGCTCTGGCCGATCCTTCACTATCGGGTCGACCTCCAGGAATATTCGCGCGCCGACGCGAGCGGCTACATGCGCGTCAATCGCCTGTTCGCCGACCGCTTGAGCGGGCTCATCAAGGAAGACGACGTGATCTGGGTGCACGATTATCACCTGATGTTGCTCGGACGTGAACTGAGATCCCGCGGCCATCGCAACACGATCGGGTTCTTCCTTCACACCCCCTGCGCGCCGCCGGACATTCTGCAGACCCTGCCGCACCACCGGGAAATCCTCGGCGGTCTCTCCCATTACAATCTCGTCGGCTTTCAGACCGAGAACGATCGCGACAATTTCGCCCGTTACCTGACGACGATCGGCGCGGTCCAGGTTCGGGGCGGCGCGTTCGAGATCGAGGGCCGGCAAGTGCGTCTCGGCGCCTTTCCGGTGAGCATCGAGACCAAGGCCTACATGCGTCTCGCGCGAAACGCGGGACGGACGGCGATGATCGCGCTGGTCCGGGAGAGCCTGGCCGACAACCGTCTCGTCCTTGGCGTCGATCGGCTCGACTATTCGAAGGGCATTCCGGATCGGGTGAAGGCGTTCGAACGGCTGCTTGAGAACAATCCCGAGTGGCGCGGCAAGGTGACGCTGTTGCAGATCACGCCCAAGAGCCGCTCCGACGTCAAGCAATACGGGGAGATCGAAAGCGAGGTGACCGGCCTGATCGGCATGATCAACGGGCGGTTTGGCGACGCGACCTGGACGCCGATCCGCTATGTTAATCGGTCCTATTCGCGCACCGTCCTGGCGGGGCTCTATCGCGCCGCTCATGTCGGCATGGTCACTCCGCTCCGGGACGGCATGAATCTCGTGGCCAAGGAATATCTCGCGGCCCAGGATCCGGATGACCCCGGCGTGCTGGTGCTGTCGCAATTCGCCGGCGCGGCTAAGGAGCTCGATCGCGCGCTGATCGTCAATCCCCACGAGACAGACGCGCTGGCGGCGGCGCTGAAGCGCGCGCTCGAGATGCCCCTGGATGAACGCCGCGCCCGCCACGCTCCGATGCTCGAGCATTTGATGGAGCACGATGTCAGGAAGTGGGCTGAGGACTATCTCGCGACGCTGGTTGAGGGCACCCCGACCCGCCGGCTGCTCGAGGGCATACGCGCTCTCTTCGGCGTGTCGTCGGAAGATGGGCCCCTGGCGTTCCGCTGAGCGGTTCGCGGTGGACATCGAAGCCCGGCTACGGGCGTTTGCTGGAAGCCTCTTAGTACTTCTGGATCCCCACCCATTGCTGCTCGGAATAACGCTCGCCCGCGGCGAAGCCGACCGGTAGGACGCGCTCGATTGCGGCGAGCTGCGCGTCGCTCAGATCGATCTTGTCGGCGGCGGCGCACTCATCGAGATGGGCGGCGGAGCGGGTTCCCGGAATTGGCACAACATGCGGGGCCTTGGCCAGCGTCCAGGCGATGGCAAGAGTCGAGGGCTTGAGGCCCCATTCGTTAGCGAGCGCGAGAAAGCCTTGGAGCCGGTCGCGATTGCGCCGCCAGTTCACCCCCTGGAAGCGGGGGTTCAAGTGGCGGAAATCCTTGTCGGCGAACGACTCGACGCCTTGCAGGAGGCCGCTGAGAAAGCCGCGTCCGAGCGGCGAGAAGGCGACCATCAGCGCGCCCGCCTCCGCGCAGGCCTGGATCAGGCCAAGCTCGGGACCCCGGGTCCACAACGAATATTCCGACTGAACGGCGGCGATCGGATGCACGGCGTGAGCGCGCCTCAGCGTATCGGGCGAGACCTCCGACAGGCCGACGGCGCCGATCTCGCCTGCTTTGACGAGACGCGCGAGTTCGCCGACGGTGTCTTCGATCGGAATCGATTTGTCGACGCGATGCACGTAGTAGAGGTCGATGTGGTCGACGCCGAGCCGTTTCCGCGAGCCGTCGAGCGCCTCTCGGATGTGGGCTGGGCTGTTGTCGAAGAAGCGTGCGCCGTCGTCGCGGCGGCGGATGGCGAACTTGGTCGCAAGCGTGATCCGCCCGCGGCGCCCTTTGTCTTCGGCCAGAAACTTGCCGATCACCTGTTCGCAAAGCCCGTCGCCATAGACATTGGCGGTGTCCCAGAAATCGACGCCAAGATCGAGGGCGCGCGCCAGCGTCCGCATCGAATCGGCTTCGGTTGTTGGTCCGTAGAAGCCGCCGAAGCTCATGGCCCCGAAGCCGACTGCCGAAACCGTTCCGTTACGCCAAACGCGTCGCCGCATCGCTGAATCTCCCGTGGGAGGCGGTCACACCCCCGGATACGTGCTCTGAAGATCGGGCAATCTAAAGCTTGGCCGCGGCGGCGTCTTCGATCGCGTCGGCGAGCGCGTGGGCGAGGCATCGGTAGCCGAGGTCGCTCATGTGCAACCCGTCGCCAGACATGAGCGAGCCGACCGCCTTGAGGCCTTTTGCGCCCCATCGCTTCATCATCACGTACCGGCTCAGCACGGGGACCCGGTCCATGGCCCCGACTGCGTCGACAATCTCGACAAAGCGTTCGTATCGCGCCGGGTCGGGGCTCTTCAGGATGAACTGGGGGTCGACGAGCATCAGCGGAACACCCGCGGCCCGCGCGGCGGCGACGCCGCTTTCAACAGTGGCGCGGAACACCTTCTCGTCGACGCCGACGATGGCGTCGTTGGTGCCGACCTGCCAGATCACCAGCCGCGCCCAGCCGGATTTCAGCGCGCTTTTCAGCCGTTCAAGAGTCTTGGCCGCCAGTTCGCCCCCGACGCCTGCGTTCTTCACATCAAAGTCGGCGCCCGTCCGCTGCTCGAGTTCCGCCTCGAGCCGGGCTGGATAGGCGTTCGCCGGCGAACTCGCCCCGATCCCCTCGGTCGAAGACGAACCGATCGCGAGAATGTCGAGCGGAGCGCCGCGCGCCTTCGGAAAGGCGAGCACGGCGCCGTTGGCGTCAAACGAGGCGACTTCGGGACAGCCGCCTTCTCCGGCCCGGGCGGCCTCCGGCGCGAACGCCGGGGTCAGGACGGAGAGAAAGAGCGAAGCGGCCGTCAGGCGCGCAAAGGCGGCAGGGCGGCTGAACCGGCGACGCGGGCAGGGATGCTTCGGCACTCGATCCAGTGGGCGACGATGAACAGAACGGCGATTGACACAACCGTGTACGTGAATCCCACGAATTGTTCAACCCCGGCTGAGGCATAGGGGGACGCAGCCGTAAGCACGGCCTGGCCGCAGGCGCTCAAGAGGCAGCCGGCGGCGAAAACCTGCAAGCTGTTGCGGCCAAGGCCTTGAACTGCCTCGCCCAAGGCGCTTCGGATCATCGGCGCGACGAATCGCCTCAAGAGGATCGTCCCGGCGGCGATCAGATAGGCCAGCGCGACGAAATGGACGAGGCGCGCCAGTCCGAGATCCTGCTTGACGACGTCCAGATGTGCGGTCGCGGCGTCGCGGAGTTCCGGCGCAAGGCCGCCCTCGTCGGTGACGATCAGCGCGGCGCCGACGACCGTCGCGCCGCTCAGGGCGATGAGCCAGGGCGCCGGCCGCGGAAGGCCGTCGCGCCACAGAATCGCGGACACGAGGCCCAGGGTGAAGATGAGCTGCCAGGCGATCGGATTGAAGAACCAGCCGCCGGCCTCAGGCCAGTTGGGCAGGTTGAGGCCGAAAAGCCGGGCGGCCGCATAGAGACCGATTGAAACGGCCAAGGCCAGCAGAGGGCCGCGCAGCGCAAGCGCGAGCGTCACTGGCGCCCACATCATCAGCACAATGTACAACGGCAGGATATTGAAGTAGCCGAGCTGATGGCTGAGCAGAGCGAGGCCGAGTAGGCCGTTCGCCGGCGAGCCGAAGACAAAAGCGCGACCGTGAGCCTGGACGAGGTCCGGCACGCCACTCAACCAATAGGCTGATCCGAACATCAGAAGGGCGGCCAGGGTCAGTCCGATATGCACGCCATAAAGCCTGAGCGCCCGCCTGAGACAGCCGCCGGCGACCGGTTCGATGCCGTATTTGTGGGCGCGCGGCGCATAAATGAGGCCGACCGACAGGCCGGACAGGAAGACAAACGCCTCGGCGCTGTCCGAAAGGCCGAAGTTCCTTGGAGTCCAATGTTCGAGCGGATTGCCGGGAATGTGATCGATCAGGATCGCGATCAGCACGGCGCCGCGCCAGAAGTCGATGTCGCGGATGCGGTTCGCCTTCATCTCATTCGCCTCGACGCAAAAATGGCGCCGCTCCTCAACCCGTTCCGACCAGACGGAGGAAATGGAGTCGCTCAGCGCTCGCGCCGAACGCTGTCGCCGCACACTGTGGCATATAGTGGGCGGACGTGCGGGCAGCCATTCACATTCATGACATTCGAGCGCTTCTCACTGCGATTTGATCGCAATCTCGCCGCGACCTGAACAGACGTTCATCCTGCCTCGATCAATCGCGCGGCCTCGTCGCGCTCGAAGAGGTAGAGCATGAGTCTCAGGCCGCGGTTCGCCTCGCCCCTGAGGCGCTCGTCGGCTCTCAGCGCCTCTTCCGCCTCGGCGCGCGCCCGCGCGAGAAGGCCGCCGTGGACGTCGAGCCGGGCGAAGCGAAAGCCGGGCGCGCCGGCCTGCCGGGCGCCGAGCACGTCGCCCTCGCCGCGCAGCTTCAGGTCCTCTTCCGCGATGCGGAATCCGTCCTCGGTCTCGCGCAGGATTTCGAGCCGGGCGCGCGCGGCTTCGTTGAGCGGCCCCTTGTAGAGGAGCAGGCAGGCCGACCGGGTAGCGCCGCGGCCGACCCGCCCGCGCAATTGATGCAATTGCGCAAGCCCGAACCGTTCGGCGTGCTCGACGATCATGATCGTCGCCTCCGGCACGTCGACCCCGACCTCGACCACAGTGGTCGCAACCAGGATTGTCGTTGCGCCGCTCTGGAAGCGCTCCATCGCCGCGTCCCGCTCGGGTCCGGCCATTTTGCCATGCGCGAGGCCAACGGCGTCGCCGAAGATGGCGCGGAGCGCCTCGGCGCGCTCTTCGGCGGCGGCCACGTCGAGCGTCTCGCTCTCATCGACCAATGGACAAATCCAGTAGGCGCGCGCGCCGGCGCCAAGCGCCTGCGAGAGGCGGGCCACGACCTCGTTGAGACGTTCGATCGGGATGGCGCGGGTGTCGATCGGCTTTCGCCCCGGCGGCTTCTCCCGCAAGGCGGAGACATCCATGTCGCCGAAATAGGCGAGCACCAGCGAACGCGGGATCGGAGTTGCGGTCATTGCCAGGAGATCGACGGCTTCGCCTTTGGAAGCGAGCGCGAGGCGCTGGCGAACGCCGAACCGATGCTGTTCGTCGACCACCGCAAGCCCGAGATCGGCGAACGCCACGCCCTCCTGAAAGAGCGCATGGGTGCCGACGGCGATGTCGGTTTCGCCGCTAACCAGCGCGGCGAGGGAGGCGCGGCGCTGGGCGGCCTTGTCGCGGCCGGTGAGCAGCGCGATGCTGAGGCCCGCGCTTTCCGCCAGCGGCGCCATGCGCTCGTAGTGCTGGCGGGCGAGGATTTCGGTCGGCGCCATCATCGCCGCCTGCCTGCCGGCCTCGACCACCTCCGCCATCGCGATCAGCGCGACCACGGTCTTGCCCGATCCGACGTCGCCCTGCAGCAATCTCAGCATGCGCTTCTCGGCCCTGAGATCGGCGCGGATGTCGGCGATCGCCTGGCGCTGCGCGCCAGTCAGCGAAAAGGGCAGGGCGGCTTCGATGGCCCTTGCGAGCGCGCCCTCGGCGCGATGCGCGCGGCCGGGGATCGCACGCAGGCGAGCGCGCATGAGCAGGAGCGCGAGCTGGTTGGCGAGCAGCTCGTCATAGGCGAGCCGCGTCGCCGCGGGGCCCGCAGGCTCGATGTCGCCGGGCGCTCCGGGCCGGTGCATCGCCTGAAGCGCCTCGGCGAAGCCCGGCAAGCTCAGGTCGCGCAAGGTTTCGGCGCCGATCCATTCGGGCAGCTTCGGCAGGCGCTTGAGCGCGGCCTCGGCGGCGCGGGCCACGGCGCGCTGATAGAGTCCTTCGGTCAGCCCGTAGACCGGCTCGACCGCCGGCAGCCGTTCGAGCTCCTCGGCGGTCATCACCCGGTCGGGGTGGACCATCTGGCGCCGGCCGTCCCAGAGTTCGAGCTTGCCGGAGATCCAGCGGGTCGCGCCGACCGGCAGGCGCGAGCGCACCCATTCATGGTTGGCGAGGAAGAACACGAGTTCGACGTCTCCGGTGTCGTCCTCGACCAGAACCTTGAACGGCGCCCGCGAGCGCGAGTTCGGCGGTCCGCGGTGCTCAGTCACCTTCGCCTCGATGGTGACGATCGAGCCCGGAACCGCGTCGCGGATCCTGGGGCGGGCGCGCCGGTCCACCGTCGCCTGCGGCAGGTGGAACAGGACATCGACGACCCGCGCGCCCTCGGCCCTTTCGAGCAGGCGGTCGAACAGCCTGGCGTTCTTCGGCCCGATCCCCGGCAGGGCGCTCGCGGGCGCAAACAGCGGATCGAGGATCGAGGGGCGCATCAGGCGGGCTCTAGCGGCGGCGTGTGGCCGCGGCAAGCGGCGCCGGCTTGCCGGAGACTCAGGGACGGGCGGGCTCGGTCGCGGCGCCTCTCGCGCGCCGGAAGGCCGCGACGAATTCGCCGAGCGTTTTTTCGTCCATGTCGGACACGGCGATGAAGGCGAGGTCCGCGTCCCTCCAGCGCGCCACGTGGTAGCCGTCGATCGTTTCGACGCCCTCGGCCCCGCCTTGCGCGCCCCTGAAGCCCCGGGGCAGCTCGGTCACCGCGACCAGGTGCTCATTGTGGCGGTAGACGAGGGTCGGCGCCGGGATCCGGTCGACGACCGAGACCCGCCCGCCCGCAAGCGGGAAGCCCTGCGCCGCGAGATCGACGATATCGGCGCTGACCGTCGTCCGGCCGGCGAGCCAGGGCTTGACGGTGTGGCGGTCCGACGAGGCGACGTCGAAGGGCTCGCCGGCGATCTGGCTCCGCGCGAAATCGGCAACAAGATTTTCCGCGACGCCGCCCGAGGGGGGCGCGCGCAGCGACATGAGCCCCACGCCGAGGGCAAAGCCGAGGATGGCGAACGAGGCGGCCATCGCCAGCGCGCGGCGGTCGAGCCATGCACGGCGCCGGAGCGGAAGGACGGCCGCGGCCGGAGCCGCCGGATCAGGCGCGGGCGCCGGCGGAGCGGACGGGGCGAGCGCCGCGATGCGCTCCGCGAGCGCCCGCGGAGCGGCCTCGCGCGGCGCGTGGCGGCGGATCGCATCGCTAAGCGCGGCGAGGCGCCGGTACTCGGCGGCGAGCGCCGGATCGTCGCGCATCTCGCGCTCGAAGGCGAGCTGCGCCATGGCGTCAAGCTCGCCGTCGAGCGCGGCGTTGAGCCTGAGGAGGCGCTCGTCCATCTCGGGGTCGGTCATGGCTCTGCCCTCGTCATGGCTCGGTCCTCAACGTCCTGGCGAGCAGGCCGCGGGCGCGGGCGAGCCTGGACATCACCGTGCCGACCGGCGTCGCGGTCGCCTCCGCGATCTCGCGATAGGAGAGGCCGTTCACGTCGCGCATGACGAGCGTCTCGAGAAAGGGCGAGGGCAGGCTCGCGATCGCCTGCGCGCAGGCGCTCGCCGTCCTGCATCGCGATGAGCGCCTGCTTCCGGATTGGGCGCCGCCTCGTCGCCCTCGCGCGGGTCGAGCGCGTCGAGGTCGGCCAGGTCGCCGGCGTAGGCCAGGGTCTTGCGCCGATTGCGGGCCATGAAGCTCATGGCGGCGTTGCGAACGATGGCGAGAAACCACGGTTTCGGCCGGTCGACCGAAACCGTGGAGAGAGCCTGAAGCGCGCGCAGCGCTGCGTCCTGCACGATGTCCTCGGCGTCGGTCGGGCTGTGCGACAGCCATTTCGCCAGCGAATAGGCGTCGTCGAGCAGCGGCGGCACGATTTCGCGGAAGCGCCGCTCGGCGGCCGGGTCGGTCAATCCGGGCGCCTCCGGGAAACGCGCCCTATTTGGCGCGCTCCTTGAGGTAAGCGATGACATCCGCCCGGTCCTGCGGGTTGTCGAGATGAAAGAACATCTTGGCGCCGGGCGCGAGGGCCTGGGGGTCGGTCAGCCACTTGTCGAGGGTCTCCTCGGTCCACACGATATTGGCCGATTTGAGCGCCTCGGAATAGTCGTAGTCGGGGAGCGAAGCGGCCTTGCGCCCGAACACGCCGCGGTGGCGGGGTCCGACGTCGTTCTTGTCGAGCGAATGGCAATCCTGGCAGGCCTCATAGATCGTCTCGCCACGGGCGGCGTCGCCCTTGAGCGTCCCCGCCCACGCCGTCTCGGCGAGGATGGTCGAAATCGCGGCTGCGAGGGCCACGGCGGCGACGTATCGCTCCCGCCGGCGAAGAGCCGCCTCGGACGCTTCGTGCGGCTCTTCGACGCGCGGCCGCGAATGCGCCCGGCGCGCAAGGTCCCTCTCCCGCGAGGGGCGCTGTGGGAGGACGTCCGTCTTGCGACGGGCGTTGCGGGAGAGGGATTCGGGCAAGCGGAACAATCTCATCGAATAAGCTCAGGAGAGGTTCGAGTCGGTGACGGCGAGCTCGGTCGAGCGTCGGCGTGTAGACGACATCCCGGACGCCGAGCCATTTGCGCAATTCGCCGGCGGGAACCTTCATCGGGCCCGGTGCCGGGCGCCGTTCCCGGCGCGGGCTGCGGAAAGGCGGTCGAGCGCGCGGTGTGGAAGGCGACGTTCCCCTCGACCTTCTGCATCAACTGATGAATGTGGCCGTTGAGCACGGTGACCGAGCCGAAGCGGGCGAGGTAGCCCAGCGCCTGCGCCGAATCCTCGGTGCCCCAGCCCCATTCG
The DNA here is from genome assembly GCA_963742305.1 of uncultured Alphaproteobacteria bacterium. Lineage (GTDB taxonomy): Bacteria > Pseudomonadota > Alphaproteobacteria > Rhizobiales > Beijerinckiaceae > Roseiarcus. The sequence continues at coordinate 26,678 of CAVULN010000025.1, read as the reverse complement.
GGCGCGATCATCCAGAGCGGGATGTGGCAGAAGACCACGATCGGGGTGGAGGCGGATTTGCCCTTGAGGTCGTCCTCCAGCCACTCGAGCTGGTCGGCGCCCAGCGAGCCGAGACCGTTCTTCCTGAGGTCGACGACATTGTTGAGCGACACGAAATGCACGCCGCCCTGGTCGAAGGAATACCAGCCGCCGCCCGCCCCCTTGCCGAATCGTTCGAGATAGACGTCGCGGGTCTTGGGGTCGAGGATGTCGTGCTCGCCGGGGGAGTAATGGACGTCGAGCCTGGCGCGCCCGATCATCTGCTGCGCGTCGTCGAACTGGTCCGCCTTCGCGGTGTGGCTGATGTCGCCGGTGTGGATCATGAACGCGGGCTTTCCCGGCGCGCCCATGATCTTGTCGATCGCCGCGTCGAGGGTCACGCGCGCGTCCGGATTGGCGGGCTTGGCGAAGCCGATGTGGCTGTCGGAAATCTGGACGAAGGAGAAGCCGCTCGTCGCCGCCTCCGCCTGGCCGATCAGACGCGAGGACGGCACGCCGCCGGCGAGCGTCCAGATGACGCCTGTTCCCGCCCACAGCATGCATTTGAGGGTCTCGCGGCGGTCGAGCCCGCCGTCGTCGTCGTGGGTCATTTAAGTCTCTCCGTAGCCGGCGAAAGCGCGCCGTTCATGGGAAGAGACTCAAGAGAGGGGCGGTTTATTCCCGGGTTGCGAAAAATTCGGACGTTGCGCTTGCGCGACGGGCGGCAGACAGTGAAGCGCGCCAGACTCGGAGGCCGCGATTATGCCAGTCATGCCGTTTCCGCCGGGCTTTCGCACCGAGGACATCAAGACCGACGGCGCGACGATCCATGTCCGTGTCGGCGGCCAAGGGCCGGCAATTGTCCTTCTGCACGGCTTCGGCGATACGGGCGACATGTGGGCGCCGGTCGCGGCGGCGCTTGCGTCCGGCCATACCGTGGTCGCTCCCGATCTCCGCGGCATGGGCCTCTCGTCTCATCCCGAGGGCGGATACGAGAAGGCGAAGCAGGCAGCCGACATCGCCGCGGTGATGGACGCCCTGAGGATCGAAAAGGCCGATCTCGTGACGCACGACATCGGCAACATGGTCGGCTACGCGCTCGCCGCCCGATATCCTGAGCGCGTGACCAGGTGGGTTGTGATCGACGCGCCCTTGCCGGGCGTCGGACCGTGGGACGAGATCATCAAGAGCCCCATGCTCTGGCACTTCAATTTCCGCGGCCCCGACGTCGAGCGCCTGGTCGCAGGCCGCGAGCGCATCTATCTCGACCGGTTCTGGAACGAACTCTCGGCCAATCCGAAGGCGATCGACGAGGCGACCCGCGAACACTACGCGAAGCTCTACGCGGCGCCGGGCGCGATGCATTCGGCGTTCAACCAGTTTGCCGCCTTCGCTCAGGACGCCATGGACAACAAGGCGTTCGCGGCCAGGGGCAAGCTCGCCATGCCGGTGCTTGGCGCTCGGGGCCGACCACTCGTTCCGGACGCAGATGGGCGAGATCATGAGCCTGGTCGCGTCCAATGTGACGATCGGCGTCATCAAGGACTCCGGTCACTGGGTCATGGAGGAGCAGCCGGCGCAGACGGCGGCGATGATTGTGGGGTTCATCGACAAGGCGTGATCGCGACGAAAATCGCTCGCCTCGCTGGGCGTCCGGAAAGCGCCGGTCCGTCCGACACCGGTAATTCTCGCAGGCGTGATGCTCGTTCGAAGGAGGAGACGTCCATGGCGAGCCAGGGCAGAATTGCGCGCGCCCATGACTACGAGCTGGGACATTCAGATCGAGAGCTGAAGCGCCTTCGGCTTCAGTCCGAACTCGTCGATCCCTTTACCCGGCAATTTTATCAGGACGCCGGGGTCAAGCGGGGCATGAGGGTGCTCGACGTCGGGAGCGGCGGGGGCGACGCCGCGCTCCTGGCGGCGGAATTGGTTGGCGAGGAGGGCGAAGTGGTGGGGCTCGACAAGGCGCCGGCGGCCGTGTCCGCCGCGCAGGCTCGCGTCGAGAGGCTCGGAAAGCGCAACATTTCATTTCGCCAGGGAGACCTCGAACGGCTCGAACCTGGGGAGGCGTTCGACGCGGTCCTCGGTCGATATGTTCTCATGTTCAACCCGGACCCGGCGGCGATGGTGAAAAGCCTCGCGACGCTGGTGCGCCCAGGCGGCGTGATCGTGTTTCATGAAACCGATTGGAGCGGAATACGCTCAAATCCGGTCGCGCCCATCTATCAGCAATGTCACGATTGGATCGCCCGCACGTTCGCGAAGATCGGCACCAATCCCCACATGGGCCACGACTTGCGCTCGGTCTTTGTCGGCGCCGGGATGGATCCGCCGTCAATGGGCCTCAGAGCGGTCATTCAGGGGCCGGCCGATGGCGTCGCCTATGTCGACATGATCGCGGAGCTGGCGATCACGATGGCGCCGGTGATGGAGGAGCAGGGCGTCATCGCGCCGGGCGAGCTCGATCCCGCGACGTTCGGACTCCGGATGCGCGGGGAGGTTGAGAGGCTCGGCAGCGTCGTGGTCGGGCGCTCCGAAATCGGCGCGTGGTCGCGCGTGAGTTGACCCGACCGCATCGGGCTCTCATGGCGCGTCGATGCGGCTCAGGGTCGCGCGCATGGAGTCGCTCGGCGCGCGCAACGCTCCGTCGAGCGGCGAATCGAAATCGTCGATGAGAAAAATGGCCGACGCGACGCAGATCGCGCAGATCATGATCGAAAGATAGACGACCGCGTTGCGGGGCGAGAGCAGGCCGAACACCACAAAGACCACGCCCAGCCAGGCGCACATCGCGAGCATCAGCGGCCAGGAGATCGTGACATGCGACGTTTCGATGAGCTGGCGGCGGGCGCGCAGCGCCTCGTCGATCTGGCTGGAGAGGGAGTTCGCCAGCCGCTGCCGGAAGCGGTCGGGCGGGTCGAGCTTGTGAATCGCCGCGTCGACCTGGATCAGAAGCGCGCCCAGCTGCTCGCGCTCGACGCCCTCCGGCTCATCCCTGAAGCGGGGGTATTCGCCCGACGGCGCTTCCTCGTCGCGCCAGCTGTCGGCGATCGCCGCGGCGACATATTTGCGCAAGGTCGCGCGAATGGGCGCGGCGTCCGGACCATATTCCCGCAAATGGATGTCGAGATTGGTGAGGTCGCCCGAAAAGGAGCGCAGCCGCGCGTCGAACGTGTCGAACGAGCCTTTCACCTCCGAGAGCAGCAGGCTCAGCACCAGGGCGGTGAAAGTCACGAGAATCGAGACGACAAGGCGGACATGGTCCACCGTCTCGCTGGTCCGATGCCGCTCTCCCAGCCGGTCGTGAAGATACATCCCCACGCCGGCGGCGCACAGCAACGCGACAAACGTCAAGAGGACAAGCGGTCCGCCGTGCGCCATTCGCAAATTCGTGTTCCCGGCGCCGATTCGCGCGCGCCCGAGATTGGAGACCAGGCCGTTAATACGCCGTTAGGGAGGCCAGCGCCCGAGAGCGCGAAGGCATACCTGAGTCTGGAATCCTCGGCTCAGGGCCCGCCAAAGCCCCTCAACGACGGTGCCCGCCGCCCCCGTGATGTCCGCCGCCGCCGTGCCAGTGTCCGCCGCCGCCGTGCCAGTGTCCGCCGCCGCCGTGCCGTGCCCGCCGCCGCCATGCCAGTGCGCACCGCCGCCATGCCAGCCGCCTCCGTGATAGCCCCCGCCGTGATAGTAGCCGCCGTGCCAGCCGCCGCCGTGATAGTAGCCGCCGTGATAATAACCGGGCGCGCCGTAGCCGTAATATCCCGGAGCGACGACGACCCCGCCCCAGCCCGGGCCATTCACCACGCAGTTGCCGTAAATATTGCGATGCCAGCCGTATCCGCATCCGCCCGCGACGAGCGTGACGCTCGACTCGGGATGATAAGCCGGAATCGGCATCGCGCCGGCCGGGCTGGCAAACAGGGTCGCAACGGCGGCCGCCGAACTTAGGGCGCCAAGTCGCATCGCAGTCCTCCGTTTCCTAGCCGTCATTTCGAAACGCCGGTTCCCGGGGCATTGTTCCCGCAATCGGCGAACCCGACCAGCCGGCCGCAGTTTGCGGATATCCCGGTTTACAATGCGCCAACCGCCGTCGACTCACTGAGCCGCGACGCCGACCTTGATGAGCCGGTAGGTGATCGCCTCGACCAGGGCCTGGAACGAGGCGTCGATGATGTTGCCCGAGACGCCGACCGTCGACCAGGCGCCGCCGCTTCCGTCGCCGAACTCGATCAGAACCCGCGTCACCGCGTCGGTGCCGCCCTGGAAGACGCGCACCCGGTAGTCGAGGAGTTCGAGGTCCTCGATGTATTTCTGGTAGACCCCGAGGTCCTTGCGCAGGGCGAGATCGAGCGCGTTGACCGGGCCGTTGCCTTCGGCGGCGGAGATGAGCCGCTCCTCGCCGATGCGGATCTTCACCACCGCCTGCGACGCCGAATAGGTGACGCCCGGCGCGACCAGCTTGCGCTCGACGCCAACATGAAAGCTCTCGACGACGAAATATTCCGGCACGCCGCCAAGCACGCCGCGCGCCAGAAGCTCGAACGAGGCGTCCGCCGCCTCATAGGCGAAGCCCTGCGCCTCGCGCGCCTTCACCTCGTCGAGCAGGCGTGCGAGGCGCGGATCGTCCGGTTTGACCTCAACGCCGAGGCGGGCGAGCTCGGCGAGGAGGTTCGAGCGGCCGGCCTGATCGGAGATCAGAACGGCGCGCGCATTGCCGACGCTCTCGGGGGGAACGTGCTCATAAGTGCGCGGATCCTTGGCGAGGGCGGAAGCGTGAATGCCGGCCTTGGTGGCGAAGGCGGAAGCCCCGACATAGGGCGCGTGCCGGTTCGGCGCGCGGTTCAGGAGTTCGTCGAAGGCGCGCGAGACGTGGGTGATCTCGCGCAGCGCCTCGGCGCTGACGCCGGTCTCGAAACGCTCCGCGAAGTCTCTCTTCAACGCCAGCGTGGGCACGAGGGTGACGAGATCGGCGTTGCCGCAGCGCTCGCCGAGGCCGTTGAGCGTGCCCTGCACCTGCCGCGCGCCGGCGCGGATGGCGGCGAACGAATTGGCGACCGCGGCGCCGGCGTCGTTGTGGGCATGGATGCCGAGATTGTCGCCCGGGATTGAGCGCGCGACTTCGGCGACGATGCGCTCGACTTCATGGGGCAGGGCGCCTCCGTTGGTGTCGCAGAGCACCGCCCAGCGCGCGCCGGCCTCGATCGCCGTTCTGGCGCAGGCCAGCGCGTAGTCGGGATTGGCTTTGAAGCCGTCGAAGAAATGTTCGCAATCGACCATCGCCTCGCGGCCCGCGGCCACCGCCGCCCTGACGCTGTCGGCGATGGCCTCGAGGTTTTCCTCGAGCGTGCATCCGAGCGCGACATGGACATGGTAATCCCACGACTTGGCGACATAGACGATCGCGTCGGCGTCGGCGGCGAGAAGGCCCGCGAGGCCCGGATCGTTGGCGGCCGAGCGGCCCGGCCGCTTGGTCATGCCGAAGGCGCAGAACCGGGCGCGGGTTGTGGGCTTGCGCCTGAAGAATTCGGTGTCGAGCGGATTGGCGCCTGGATAGCCGCCCTCGACATAGTCGACGCCGAGCCGGTCGAGCATGGCGGCGATGCGGCGCTTGTCGTCGAGCGAGAAGTCGACGCCGGTGGTGAGCGCGCCGTCGCGCATGGTGGTGTCGAACAGGTAGAGGCGTTCCTTGGCCATGAGCGTCACTGATCGAGCGGGAAACGCGGCGCTGCTTGCCTCATGCCGAGGGCCGCGTGCAAGCGCGGCGTCTCGAAGCATGCTCCAGTGAGCGCCGTATGTGCAGTCTGGAACGTCCTTCGAGACGCACCGCCTCCGGCGTCGCTCCTCAGGACGAGGGGGTGATTTCTGGTCATGGGCTTGTCAGTGCTGGGTTGGAGGCTTGGGTTCAGGCTGAAGCGCCTTGGTCATGGTGGTGTTGGCGAGCCACTGGTCGCCCTTGCGCCGGAGGTTGCGGGTTTGCGGGGCGAATCCCAGCCGCTCGAACAGGGGCCTTGCGACATCGCTCGCCTCTACGGTGATGCGCTTCGCGCCGCGCGCCTGGGCGAGCCGGGTCAGCGCGTCGACCAGCGTCCGGCCGACGCCCTGGCGGGCGAATTCCGGAGCGACGAACAGCATGTCGATCTCGTCCGCGCCCTTGAAGCTGGCGAAGCCGGCGACCGCGCCGTCGATCATCGCGAGCAGGGTCAGCGCCCCGCCAAGCCGGGCGGCGAACGCCTGCTCGTCGTCGGCGCGCGCGGCCCAGGCCTCGCGCTGCGCCTCGTTGTAATCGTCGGCCGCCAGCTCCTCGATGCTTGCGCGAAAGATCTCGGCGCAGCGCTTGGCGTCCGCGAGAAGATAGGGGCGTAGCGCGACGCTCATCGCTTCGACTCGTACGGTTTGAGCTCCCAGGTCGTCGTGCCGTCCTTGTTGTCCTTTGATGCGACGCCGAGTGCGGCCAGCTCGTCGCGAAGTTTGTCCGCTTCGACCAAGTCCTTGTTCGCACGAGCGACGTTGCGACGCGACAATTCGATCACCGTTGAGTTTTCGAGTTGCAGCGTCATGTCTCGTATTGTTCCGAATCAGACCCTGCATCTTCGATCGCGATGGCAGTACCATGCACGATTGATTAGGGTCGCAGTTCGTCAGCGAGCTGAGGACAATCGGTCGCGTCGCGAGCCTCGAATGATTGCAGCATGTCGCTTCTTCGATCGTCAGACCCGTCGCTTGAACTTTGCGGTCACGGTAGCTCGAAGCAGTTCCCCACTGAAGCGAAGGTCAAAATTGCCGCGGCTTGGCCAAATGCCGGAAGCCGCGATTGTCGCAGCTGAATCGCGACGAAGCTGCGATATGCGCTCAGCAGGAATTCCGCCACTCGCGCTCGCCGTAGACTCGCGGAGCCGGGCGAGCGCCTGATGGAGTGTTCAGATCGTCGCACAGTGCATCGACAACGCCGTTATCCGCATCGCTCTCGATGCGAAACCGATTCGTGCGAGGCCGAACCATTCGACCGATCGGTCCGCATGCGCAATTCGTCTGCCGAATTACGCCCTCCTGGTCCAGTCGATGGGTTGACGATAGTGCGTTCGGAGCATTGTGAGTCGCACGCTCGCCAGAGCGTCTCCCGGAGTAGTCGTGCGCAAAAGTTCGTGGATGGTGACGAAGTTGCCGACGCTCTTCGCCATCTTCTCGCCTTCGACCTGCAAGAAGCCGTTGTGCATCCAGACGTTCGCCATGCGCGCGCGAATGGAAGGCCGAGCAGGATTGGGCGATCTCGTTCTCGTGATGGGGAAAGACGAGGTCGATCCCACCGCCGTGAATGTCGAAGACATTGCGCGCCGGGTCGTCGCACTCAAGGCCGCCGCCGAACGGTTCGAGCAGCGTCGCCATCGACATGGCCGAGCACTCGATATGCCAGCCGGGCCGGCCGAGGGCCGCGATCCCGGCCGGGCTCGGCCAGCCGGGTTCGTTCGGCTTCGAGGGCTTCCATAAGACGAAGTCCATCGGGTCGCGCTTGTAAGGCGCAACGTCGACGCGGGCGCCCGCCAGCATCTCGTCGAGCGAGCGATGGGCGAGCGTTCCGTAGCGCGGCGCCCACTTGAGCGCGTCCATCGCGGAAGGCGAGAACAGCACGTGATCCTCGGCGACGTAAGCCACGCCGCGCGCGATCAGCCGATCGATCATCGCCCGCATCTTGTCGATATATTGGGTCGCGCGCGGCTCGTGAGTGGGACGCAGGCAGCCGAGCGCGGCGACGTCCTCGTGAAACTGGCGCTCCGTCGCTTCGGTGACTTTCGCGATCGCTTCGTTCAGCGGCAGAGCGGGAAAGTCGCGCGCGGCGCGGGCGTTGATCTTGTCGTCGACGTCGGTGATGTTGCGCGTGTAGATGACGTGGTCCGGCCCATAAATATGGCGCAGGAGCCGGAACAGCACGTCGAACACGATCACCGGACGGGCGTTGCCGATATGGGCGAAGTCGTAGACGGTGGGGCCGCAGACATAGAGGCGCACCCTGCTCGGGGTCGATCGGCTCGAATGTCCTCCTTGCGGCGGGTAAGCGTGTTGTAGAGACGCAGTCGGCCCTCTTTCGCCTCGGGCGGCGTCTCGTCCTGGGGTCGGGGCGGCGGCTTCATCGGGCTTTTCTCGTCGGGCGTCGTGTCGTGGGCCGAACGGACAGGCGCCGTCCGGGTGGCCGGATGATCGCTTCTCATTTGGCTTTGAGGAAATAGGAGACGCGAACCGGCCAGCTGGAGCTAGCGGCTAATGATGCAAATCCGGATAATGGAACATGCGGGCGTCATGAGGCCGTCTCCATCCTCCAGGCCGAAGGGAATGTCAATCCTCTGTCCGGGTTTGACCGCCGGAGGCGGAGATCGGACGGAGAATTCGTGACCGTGGCGCGTGCTCCGCTCGCGCGGCGCCCTCGTCGTGTGACCCACTCGTTTCCGCCACGTCGGAGCCCAACCCCTTGCGGCGCGGGCTGGGATAGGGGACAGTTCACGCCCAAAAGCCCCGGGGAAGCCCATGACCACGAGCGGCCGGCCTTGGTATGCTGTGCTCTATGTGCAGGTGCTTATCGCGGTCGTCCTCGGCGCGCTGGTCGGATGGCTCTTTCCCGATGTTGCGACGAATCCGTGGATCGAGGGGCTCGGGCGCGGCTTCGTCAAGCTCGTCAAGATGGCGATTGCCCCGCTCATCTTCTGCACCGTCGTTTCGGGCATCGCCCATGTCGACGAGGCGAAAAGCGTCGGCCGCGTCGGGGTCAAGGCGCTCGTCTATTTCGAGGCTGTGTCCACGCTGGCGCTGGTCGCGGGCCTCCTCGTCGGGCTCGTCTGGCGGCCCGGCGCAAGCTTCCCCAATGTTCCACTGACCCCCGAACAGGCCGCGCAGGCGAAATGCTATGCCGAGGCGGCGCGGGCAGTCCGGCCGGTCGATTTCATCCTGCACATCATCCCCGACAGCGTCGTGGGCGCCTTCGTCAGCAGTCCGGACGCAAGCGTCTGCAAGGCCGGAGGGCCGCAGATCTTCCAGATCGGCGACGTGCTGCAGGTCCTGTTCTTCGCTGTCCTGTTTGGCTTCGCCCTGATGGGGCTCGGGCAGCGCGCGGCCCATGTGCGAACCCTCGTGGACGAGATGGCCCATGCGATGTTCGGCGTCATAGGCATCATCATGAAAGCCGCGCCGTTGGGGGCTTTCGGCGCGATGGCCTTCACGGTCGGCAAATACGGAGCGGCGTCGCTGGGCAACCTGCTCGAGCTGATCCTCACCTTCTATGCCGCGGCCACTCTCTTCGTGCTGGTGGTGCTGGGCGGGATCGCGGCGGCGCTCGGCTTTTCGATCCTCCGCTTCCTCCGCTACATCAAGGACGAGCTTTTGATCGTGCTCGGCACCTCGTCGTCCGAGAGCGCGCTGCCGCTCCTGATGGCCAAGCTCGAGAGGCTCGGCTGCTCGAAGCAGGTCGTGGGTCTCGTGGTGCCGACAGGCTATTCCTTCAACCTCGACGGCACCAACATTTACATGACGATCGCCACCCTGTTCATCGCGCAGGCGCTCGGCGTTGATCTCGGCTGGGGCCAATTGTTCACCATCCTGATCGTGGCCATGCTGACCTCGAAGGGCGCGAGCGGCGTCACCGGCGCGGGCTTCGTCACGCTCGCCGGCACGCTTGCCGCGGCCGACGCGCGGCTCGTCCCGGGCCTCGCGATCATCTTCGGAATCGACAAGTTCATGAGCGAGGTTCGCGCGCTCACCAACATTATCGGCAACGGCGTGGCGACCATCGTCGTGGCGATCTGGGAAGGCGAACTCGACCGCGCGAAAATGTCCGCTGCGCTCGCCGAGGCGGGCGACGCCGAGGAGGCCCTTCTGGCCGCGGAGACCGCGCCCGACTAGGCTTTCGCGCGACGCAGGACCCCGGGAAATCTTTGGCGCACATGCGGGAAGAGCTTGAGACTGTCGATGCCCGTCCCGGTCGGGCCGTGACCTTGATCGGCGCGCCGGTCGAAGCGGGGGCGAGCGTGCCCGGCGCGGCGATGGGCCCGGCGATGCTGCGCACCGCGGGAATCGCGACGACGCTGAGGAGCCTCGGCCATGACGTCGAGGACCGGGGCGATATCGCCCCTCCCCATCCGCTCGTCCACGAGGCTCCGCCGGAGGGCAGGGCGCACCGGTTCGCCGATGTCGCGGCCTGGGCGCGAACGCTGGCGCGCGAGACTTACGCGGCTGTCCGCTCCGGCCGGACGCCGGTCGTCCTCGGCGGCGATCACAGCCTGGCGATGGGCTCGATCGGCGGGGTGGCGCGCCACGCGACGGAGGCTGGGCGCGAATTGTTCGTCCTCTGGCTCGACGCCCATTCGGACTTCAACACGCCGCTGACCTCGCCCTCGGGCAACATGCACGGCATGTCCGCGGCGATGCTGGCCCGCGAGCCCGGCCTCGAGGCCGTGTTCGGCGGCGAGCCGCATGGCTTCATCGATCCCGGCCGGCTGCACCTCTTCGGCATCCGCTCGATCGACTCCGGCGAAAGGCGGCTGCTTCGGGACCGCGGCGTCGATATCGTCGACATGCGGAGATTGGACGAGGACGGGTTTGCGGTGTCGATCCGGCGCATCATCGACCGGGTCAAGGCGCATGACGGCCTCTTGCATGTGAGCCTCGATGTCGACTTCCTCGATCCCATGATCGCGCCGGGCGTCGGCACCGCCGTCCCCGGCGGGGCGACCTACCGGGAGGCGCATCTGGTGATGGAGCTCCTGTACGAATCCGGGCTTGAGCCCTCGCTCGATCTGGTCGAGCTCAATCCCTTCCTCGACGAGCGTGGCAAAAGCGCGCTTCTCCTGGTCGACCTGACCGCGAGCCTGTTCGGGCGTCAGGTCTATGCCGCGCCGCGCGGGGCCGGGCAAGCCGGAGCGGGTTCAAGCTCCGGTTGAAGCGAAGGCGAGGCGGAGTTTCCGGCGCTCTCGATACAATATTGATTTCCCTATCGATTTTAAGGCGCCTCATGCGTAAGGGGCGCGGCGCCCGGAATGTTGCGTCGAAAGTTTGGCTTGATCGCGCGCATCGATAGGACGATAGCTCACCGGCCGAAAGCCATGCGTCGCCTTGAACGCGGCGCGGCGGTTTTAAACTCGCGAAAGAAAGTCAATGGCGCGCAGGAAGATTGCATTGATCGGGGCCGGCCAGATCGGCGGAACGCTGGCGCATCTGGCGGCGATGAAGGAGCTGGGAGACATCGTCCTGTTCGACATCGTCGACGGGGTGCCCCAGGGCAAGGCGCTGGATTTGGCCGAATCGACCCCGATCGAGGGCGTCAACGCAAAACTCGCGGGGGCGAGCGACTATTCGGCGATCGCCGGCGCCGACGTGGTCATCGTCACCGCCGGCGTCCCCCGCAAGCCCGGCATGAGCCGCGACGACCTGCTCGGCATCAATCTCAAGGTCATGGACGCGGTTGCGTCAGGCATCAAGACGCACGCGCCGGAGGCGTTTGTCATCTGCATCACCAACCCGCTCGACGCCATGGTGTGGGCCCTGCAGAAGGCTTGCGGGCTGCCCGCCAACAAGGTCGTCGGCATGGCCGGGGTGCTCGATTCCGCCCGCTTCCGCTATTTCCTCGCCGAGGAATTGCAGGTGTCGGTCGAGGACGTGAGCGCCTTCGTGCTCGGCGGCCACGGCGACGACATGGTTCCCTCGGTCCGCTATTCGACCGTCGCCGGCATTCCGCTGCCCGATCTCGTCAAGATGGGCTGGACTACCCAGGCCAAGCTCGACGCCATCGTCGAGCGGACCCGGAAAGGGGGCGGCGAGATCGTCAACCTGCTCAAGACCGGCTCGGCCTTCTACGCCCCCGCCTCGTCCGCTATCGCAATGGCGGAATCGTATCTCAAGGATCAGCGCCGCGTGCTGCCCTGCGCGGCGCGGCTGACCGGCCAGTACGGGGTCAACGACGCCTATGTCGGGGTCCCGGTGGTGATCGGCGCGAACGGGGTCGAGCGGATCATCGAGATCGCGTTCGATGAGACGGAAAAAGCGATGTTTCTGAAGTCGGTCGCCGCGGTCAGAGGCCTGATGGAGGCCTGCAAGGCGATCAATCCCGCCCTCGCCGCGTAAGTTTCGTCAAAAAGCGCCCGCCCCGGCGGGCATTCGTTTCTCCTGAGGTCCCCGGAGCCCATGAACATCCACGAATATCAGGCCAAGGCGGTGCTGAGGGCGTTCGGCGTGCCGATCGCCGACGGCTTTCCCGCGTCGACGGCCGAGGAGGCGGTCGATGGGGCGAGGAGGCTCGCCGGCCCGATCTGGGTGGTGAAGGGCCAGATCCACGCCGGCGGCCGCGGCAAGGGCCGCTTCAAGGAGCCCTCCGCCGGCGACAAGGGGGGCGTACGGCTCGCCCGTTCGGTCGACGAGGTCGGGACGTTCGCACGCCAGATGCTCGGCGCGACGCTGGTGACGGCCCAGACCGGCCCTCAGGGCAAGCAGGTCAACCGGCTTTACATCGAGGACGGCGCGACGATCGACCGGGAGCTCTATCTGTCCGCGCTCGTCGACCGGCAGAAGAGCCGGGTGGCGTTCGTGGTCTCGACCGAGGGCGGGGTCAATATCGAGGATGTCGCCCGCAGCGCGCCGGAGAAGATCATGAGCTTCTCCGTCGATCCGGCGACCGGGATCATGCCCCACCATGGCCGCGCCGCCGCCCGTGCGCTCGGGCTTGCCGGCGACCTCGCCAGGCAGGCGGAGAGCCTCGTCGCCAGGCTCTACGCCGCCTTCCTCGCCAAGGACATGTCGATGCTGGAAATCAATCCGCTGATCGTCATGTCGAACGGCCAGTTGCGGGTCCTCGACGCCAAGGTGTCGTTCGACGACAACGCGCTCTACCGCCATCCCGACATCGCCGCCCTGCGCGACGAGAGCGAAGAAGACGCCAAGGAGATCGAAGCCACCAAGCACGATCTCAATTATGTCGCGCTGGCGGGCTCGATCGGCTGCATGGTGAACGGGGCCGGGCTCGCCATGGCGACGATGGACATCATCAAGCTCTACGGGGAAAGTCCGGCGAATTTTCTCGACGTTGGCGGCGGCGCCTCCAAGGACAAGGTCGCCGCGGCGTTCAAGATCATCACCGCCGATGAGAACGTGAAGGGTATCCTGGTCAACATTTTCGGCGGCATCATGCGCTGCGACATCATCGCCGAGGGGGTCATCGCGGCGGTGAAGGAGGTCGGCCTCAAGGTTCCGCTGGTCGTGCGCCTCGAGGGGACCAACGTCGACCTCGGCAAGACAATCCTGCGCGAGTTCGGCCTCAACGTCATCGCGGCCGACGACCTCGACGACGCGGCGCAGAAGGTCGTGAATGCGGTGAGGAAGGCGGCCTGAGCGGCGCCTGAACTCGAACGGTTCTAAAGATCCATGAGAAATGACTGGAAAAAGGCACACGGTTACACATATACTGTGTGCCGGAGGCGCCTATGAGAAATATCACGCTTGCGATTGAGGACGGGGTCCTCGACAGGGTCCGCATCGTCGCGGCCGAGAAGAAAACGACCGTTAACGCTCTCGTCCGTGAATTTCTGGCTGACATCGCTGGCCGCGACGAAAGGCTTGCGGAGGCTCGAAAGCAGCTTTTGCGGCTGATGGATAGCTCCGAGGGCCGCATGACGCCCGATTGGAAGTTCGACCGCGAAGAAACCCATGAGCGGTAAGATCTTCCTCGACACCAACATTCTAGTCTACGCAGCCACGGGGCGGGAGGCGCATCCGCCGAAATTTCGGCGCGCCCGGGAAATCGTCGCGAGCGCCGACGTTGGCATCTCGACCCAGGTCATTGGAGAGTTCGTCGATAACGTTCAGAAGGCGCGGAAAATGCCGCGTCCGCTGACGGTTGACGAGGTGACGGAATGGGTGGAGTGGCTCTTCCGTTTCCCACTTGTCGAAGTGGACCGTCAAGTCGTCGAGTTAGCGCTGATCGTGCAACGGCGATACCGGCTGCGCTACTGGGATAGCCAAATCGTCGCCGCCGCGGAGCGTTTGGGCGCCGATGTCCTCTACAGCGAAGACCTCAACCACGGCCAAATGTATGGCTCCGTGCGCTGCGAAAACCCGTTTCGATCGAACTGAACCGTCACCGGCGAAAGTCTTTCATGTCCATCCTCGTCAACGCCGACACCAAGGTCATCACCCAGGGCTTCACCGGCAAGAACGGCACTTTCCATTCCGAGCAGGCGATGGCTTACGGCACCAGGCTCGTGGGCGGCGTGTCGCCGGGCAAGGGCGGCTCGATCCATCTTGGCCTCCCCGTCTTCGACACGGTCGCCGAGGCGCGGGAGAAGACGGGCGCCGACGCCAGCGTGATCTACGTGCCCCCGGCGGGCGCGGCGGACGCGATCTGCGAGGCGATCGACGCCGAGACCCCGCTCATCGTGTGCATCACCGAGGGCATTCCGGTCCTCGACATGGCGCGGGTCAAGCGCGCGCTGCAAGGCTCGAAGTCCACCCTCATCGGCCCCAACTGCCCAGGCGTCATGACAGCGGGCGAATGCAAGATCGGCATCATGCCGGGCTCGATCTTTTCGCGCGGCAGCGTGGGCGTCGTCTCGCGTTCGGGCACGCTCACCTACGAGGCGGTGTTCCAGACGACCCGCGAAGGGCTTGGCCAGACGACGGCGGTCGGCATCGGCGGCGACCCGATCAAGGGCTTGGAATTCGTCGATGTGCTCGCCATGTTTATGGGCGACCCCGAGACCCGGTCGATCGTGATCATCGGCGAGATCGGCGGGCAGGCGGAGGAGGACGCGGCCGGGTTTCTGAAGGACGAGGCCAGGCGCGGCCGCTCGAAACCGGTCGTTGGCTTCATTGCCGGGCGCACCGCTCCCTCCGGGCGGCGCATGGGGCACGCGGGCGCGATCATCGCCGGCGGCAAAGGGGGCGCCGAGGACAAGATCGCGGCGATGGAGGCGGCCGGGATTCGCGTCTCGCCCTCTCCCGCGCGGCTCGGCAGGACATTGGCCGATCTGTTGCACGGAAAATAAGGGGAGTCCGTTCGGTGACCCGCCAGGACGTCAATCAGGCGCTGCTCAGGACCTCGTTCCTGTACGGCGCCAACAGCGCCTACATCGAAGCCTTGCAGGCGCAATACGAGAAGGACCCGCTCTCGGTCGAGCCGGGCTGGCGCGAATTCTTCGGGAGCCTCGGCGACGATCCGGCGAGCGTCGCCAAGACTGCGCGCGGCGCGTCGTGGCGCAAGCCCAACTGGCCCGCGACGTCCAAGGGCGATCTCATCAACGCGCTCGACGGCGACTGGCCGGCCGCCGAACAGGCGATTGCCGGGAAACTGCGCGCCAAGGCAGAGGAAGCCCGCCCGCAAGGGGCGCCGAGCGAGGACGAGATCCGCCGCGCGACCCGCGATTCCGTCCGGGCGCTGATGATGATTCGCGCCTATCGCATGCGGGGCCATCTCTACGCCAATCTCGATCCGCTCGGCCTCGAGCCGCAAAGGGACCATGAGGAGCTTCATCCCTCGACCTACGGATTTCAGGAGTTGGACTACGACCGCAGGATTTTCATCGATCACGTGCTCGGACTTGAATACGCGACCGTGCGCGAGATGCTGGCGATCCTGAAAAGGACCTATTGCGGAACCATCGGCTTCGAATTCGTCCATATTTCCGATCCGGCGGAGAAGGCCTGGATTCAGGAGCGCGTCGAGGGGCCGGACAAGGAGATCCAGTTCACGCCGGAGGGAAAGCGCGCGATCCTGGCGAAATTGATCGAGGCCGAGGGCTTCGAGAATTTCTTTGACGTCAAGTATCCCGGCGCCAAGCGCTTCGGCCTCGACGGGGCGGAAGCAATGATTCCAGCGCTCGAGCAGATCATCAAGCGCGGCGGCCAGCTCGGCCTGAAGGACATCGCTCTCGGCATGGCCCACCGCGGCCGGCTCAACGTGCTCTCCCAGGTGATGGGCAAGCCGCACCGCGTCATCTTCCACGAGTTCAAGGGCGGCTCGGCTTCGCCGGACGAGATTGAGGGCTCGGGCGACGTGAAATATCACCTCGGCGCGTCCTCCGACCGCGAATTCGACGGCAACAGCGTTCATCTCTCGCTGACCGCCAACCCGTCGCATCTCGAGATCGTCGATCCGGTCGTTCTCGGCAAGGTCCGCGCCAAGCAGGATCAGCTCAACGACGTCATCGAGCGGTCGAAGGCGCTGCCGCTGCTCATCCACGGCGACGCCGCTTTCGCGGGGCAGGGAGTGGTCGCCGAATGTTTCGGCCTCTCGGGCCTGCGCGGACACAGGACCGGCGGCTCGCTGCATTTCATCGTCAACAACCAGATCGGCTTCACCACCTATCCGCGCTATTCGCGCTCCTCGCCCTATCCTTCGGACGTGGCGAAGCTGGTCGAGGCGCCGATCTTCCATGTCAACGGCGACGATCCGGAGGCTGTCGTCTTCTGCGCCAAGGTCGCCACGGAATACCGGCAGAAGTTCCATAAACCCGTGGTCATCGACATGTTCTGCTATCGCCGGTTCGGCCACAACGAGGGCGACGAGCCCTCGTTCACCCAGCCGATCATGTACCGGCTGGTCCGCTCCCACCCGACGACCCAGCAGATCTACGCCAGGAAGCTCATCGCCGAAGGCGTGGTCGCGGAGGGCGAGGTCGACAAGATGCGTTCGGACTGGCGCCACCGGCTCGATGCGGAATTCGAAGCCGGCCAGTCCTATATCGCCAACAAGGCCGATTGGCTCGATGGCCGCTGGGCGGGCGTCAAGGCGGCGCGGAACGTCGCCGATGACGATCGTCGCGGCGAGACCAGCGTCGGGCTTGATCGGCTACGGCTGATCGGGGAGAGGATCACCGCGGCGCCCGAAGGCTTTGCGGTCCACAAGACCATCCTGCGCTTCCTCGATCAGCGCCGCGCGGCGATCGCGAGCGGCGAGGGGATCGACTGGTCGACCGCCGAGGCGCTGGCCTTCGGTTCGCTCCTCGAGGAGGGCTTTCCGGTTCGCCTCTCCGGCCAGGACAGCGAGCGCGGCACCTTCTCGCAGCGCCATTCGGTGCTGATCGATCAGCAGACCGAGGCGCGCTACATCCCGCTGAACCACATCCGCGACGGCCAGGCGCGCTACGAAGTCATCAACTCGATGCTGTCGGAAGAGGCGGTGCTCGGCTTCGAATACGGCTATTCGCTCGCGGAGCCGAACGCGCTCGTCTTATGGGAGGCGCAATTCGGCGACTTCGCCAATGGCGCGCAGGTGGTGTTCGACCAGTTCATCTCGGCCGGCGAGAAGAAATGGCTGCGGATGTCGGGCCTCGTCTGCATGCTGCCGCACGGCTACGAGGGGCAGGGGCCGGAACATTCCTCCGCCCGGCTCGAGCGCTATCTGCAGCTGTGCGCCGAGGACAACATGCAGGTCGTGGTCTGCACGACGCCGGCCAACTTCTTCCACGCCTTGCGCCGCCAGCTCAAGCGCGAGTTCCGCAAGCCGCTGATCGCGATGACGCCCAAGTCGATGCTGCGCAACAAGCGCGCGGTCTCGAACCTCGCCGCCTTCGGCCCGGGAACCAGCTTCCACCGCCTGCTGTGGGATCATGCGGAGACGCATGAGGGCGAGAAGATCAAGCTCGCCCCGGACGCCAGCATCCGCCGGGTCGTCGTCTGCTCGGGCAAGGTCTATTACGATCTCTATGACGAGCGCGAGAAGCGCGGGGTGAACGACGTCTACCTGCTCAGGGTCGAGCAGCTTTATCCCTTCCCGATCAAGGCGGTGCTGAAGGAGTTGTCGCGCTTCAAGAACGCCGAGCTTGTCTGGTGCCAGGAGGAGCCCAAGAACATGGGCGCCTGGAGCTTCGTCGAGCCCTATCTCGAATGGGTCGCGGGACAGATCGGCGGGAAATCGAAGCGCCCCCGCTATGCCGGGCGCCCCGCGTCGGCGGCGACCGCGACTGGGCTCATGTCGAAGCACTTGGCTCAGCTCAGGGCGTTCCTCGACGAGTGTCTGGCCTGAGCGGGGCAGGCTCGACATGCCCCATTACCTCTGCAAGCTGAGGCCGCCGCGGACGACCTTCATTTCCGACATGACGCCCGACGAGGCCAAGCTCATGCGCGCGCATCGCGAGTACTGGACGCCACGGGTGGAGACGGGCGTGGTGATCGCGATGGGCCCGGTCGCCGATCCGGATGGCGGCTACGGCGTCGCGATCATCGAGGCGGCCTCCGATGCGGCGCTGGAGGCGATGCTGGAGGCGGACCCGGTGATAACGGCTCGCGTCGGCTTCGCTTATGAAAACCGCCGGATGCTGGGGATCGCGGTGCGTCCGAGCCTGCCGCTCTCGCCCGTCACTTCCGTATCCCCCTGACGACAGGAAGGGCGCCTCGCGGCGCGACCCATATGGCGACAGACATTCGTGTTCCGGCGCTTGGCGAATCGATCAGCGAAGCGACGGTCGGCAAGTGGTTCAAGAAGGCGGGCGAATCCGTGCGCGCCGACGAGCCGCTGGTGGAGCTCGAGACCGACAAGGTGACGCTCGAGGTCAACGCGCCGGAATCGGGGGTGTTGAGCGAGATTGCGGCGGAGACCGGCCAGACGGTGGCGATCGGCGCGCTGCTCGGCCATCTCGCCGCCGGGGCGGGGGCTGCGGCCGCGCCCCCGGCGCCGGCCGCCAAGCCTGCGCCAGCGCCCGCCGCCGCTACGGCGATGCCTCCTTCGCCGGCCGCCGCCAAGATCGCCGCCGAGGACAAGATCGACCTCGTCTCGATCGCTGGCAGCGGCAAGCGCGGGCAGGTGTTGAAGGGCGACGTTCTGGCGGCGATCGCCGGGGCTCGCGCGCCGGCGCCGGTCGAGGCGCCCGCGCCAATTTTGGCCCCCGCTCCGGCTCCCGCGCCCGCCGCGCGCGCCCCGGACGAGGGCGCCCGCGAGGAGCGGGTGCGGATGACCAAGCTCAGGCAGACCATCGCGCGGCGCCTCAAGGACGCGCAGAACACCGCTGCGATGCTCACGACCTTCAACGAGGTCGACATGAGCGAGGTGATCGGATTGCGCGCCCGGTACAAGGAGGCCTTCGAGAAGAAGCACGGGGCGAAGCTCGGCTTCATGGGTTTCTTCGTCAAGGCGTGCGTGCAGGCGCTGAAGGAAATCCCCGCGGTCAACGCCGAGATCGACGGGGCCGACCTTGTGTACAAGAACTACTATCACGTCGGCATCGCCGTCGGCACCGAGAAGGGACTCATCGTGCCGGTGGTGCGCGACGCCGACAAGCTCGGCATCGCCGAGATCGAGAAGGCGATCGCCGCGCTCGGCAGGCGCGCCCGCGACGGCCAGCTCACGCTCGAGGAGCTGCAAGGGGGAACATTCACCATCACCAATGGCGGCATCTACGGCTCGCTGATGTCGACGCCAATCCTCAACGCCCCGCAGTCCGGCATCCTCGGCATGCACAAGATCCAGGACCGCCCGGTCGCCGTCGGCGGCAAGGTCGAGATCCGGCCGATGATGTATCTGGCGCTCTCCTACGATCATCGCATCGTCGACGGCCGCGAGGCGGTGACCTTCCTCGTCCGCGTCAAGGAGGCGCTGGAAGACCCGGCGCGGCTCGTGCTGGACTTGTGAGCGGCCGAGGCTTGGGCGGTTCAGTCGATACGGAGGTTTTCATGAGCGAATTGACCTGTCTCGAATTGAGTGTGGCGTTGTGGGTCGTCCATGTCCTTGTCCAGGCGGGCGTCGGCTCGGCCCAGTTGCCGTTCGGGTATTTGTTCACCTCGCGCGACAAGCCCGCCGCAGCGAGCGGCTTGCTGTTTGGCCGGGCCACGCGGGCGCTGGCGAACTATGTCGAGAACTTCACGCCCTTCGTCGCGCTGGCGCTCGCGCTGATCGTCACCCAGCGCACCGGCGGCCCCGGCGCGCTCGGCGCGACGATCTGGATTCTGGCGCGCATCGTCTACATTCCGGTTTATCTGTTCGGCATCGTCTACGTCCGCACGGCGGTATGGGCGATTTCGATCGTCGGTCTCGTGATGATGTTCACCAGGCTCGTGGGGGCCTAACCGAAGTGGAGCCGAACGGCGCGCAGGTCCCATTCTGCCCAGCGAAAGACTTCGGCAATGGCTTATGACCTTGTCATCATCGGCTCGGGCCCCGGCGGCTATGTCTGCGCCATCCGCGCGGCGCAGCTCGGCATGAAAGTGGCGGTCGTCGAGAAGATGAAGACGCTCGGCGGAACCTGCCTCAACATCGGCTGCATTCCCTCCAAGGCGCTGCTCTACGCCTCCGAAATGTTCGACGAGGCCGGACATGGCCTTGCGCCCCTCGGCGTCGTCGTCGCGCCGCCGAAGCTCGATCTTGCGGCGATGATGAAGCACAAGGACGCAACCGTCGCCGCCAACGTCAACGGCGTCGCCTATCTGTTCAAGAAGAACAAGATCGACTGGGTGAGCGGCGGGGGGCGCATCGCCGCGCCCGGGCGCGTCGCCGTCAAGGGCGCCGACGGCAAGGAGACCACGCTCGAAACCAAGGCGATCGTCATCGCCACCGGCTCCGACTTCGCGCGGCTGCCGGGGGTCGAGATCGACGAGAAGACGATCGTCTCCTCGACCGGGGCGCTGAGCCTCCCGGCGCCGCCGAAGAAGCTGCTCGTGGTCGGCGCCGGGATCATCGGCCTCGAACTCGGCTCGGTCTGGCGCCGGCTCGGGTCCGAGGTGACGGTGGTCGAATTTCTCGACCATATCCTGACCGGGATCGACGGCGAGGCCGCCAGGCTGATGCAGCGCACGCTGGAGAAGCAGGGCTTCGCCTTTCACCTCGGCCACAAGCTGGCCAAGGTCGAAAAGGCGCCGGGGGGCGTCAAGGCGGCGATCGAGCCGTCGGCTGGCGGCGAGGGGAAGACGATCGACGCCGACGTCGTGCTCGTCGCGGTCGGCCGGCGCGCGTTCACCGAGGGCCTCGGACTGGAGGCGGCGGGGGTCAAGACCGAGCGGGGCCAGGTCGCCGTCGACGCGCGCTACGCCACGAGCGTTGCGGGGATCTATGCGATCGGCGACGTGATCCGCGGGCCGATGCTCGCCCATAAGGCGCAGGAAGAGGGCGTGGCGGTCGCCGAGCTGTTGGCGGGGCAGGCGGGCCACGTGAACTACGGCGTGATCCCCAACGTCGTCTACACGAGTCCGGAGGTCGCCTCGGTGGGCAAGAGCGAGGAGGAGCTCAAGGCCGAGGGGACCGCCTATGCGGTCGGCAAATTCCCGTTCACCGCCAACGGGCGCGCGCGCGCGATGCGCCACACTGAGGGCTTCGTGAAAATCCTCGCCGACGCCGCGACCGATCGCGTCCTCGGAGGGCATATCGTCGGCTTCGGAGCGGGCGAGATGATCCACGAGATCGCGGTTCTGATGGAGTTCGGCGGCTCCGCGGAAGATCTGGCCCGCACCTGCCACGCCCACCCGACGATGTCGGAAGCGGTCAAGGAGGCGGCGCTGGCTGTGGGAAAGCGGGCGATCCACATCTAACGTGAGCTCGACGGCCGCCCGCAGGGCCAGGCGCTCTAATAGCGCCAGCGCTGCGCCGTGCCGACGAGGAAGTCGCGAAAGGCCTGAACCCGGGCGACCGTCTTCAGTTCCTCGGTATAGACCAGGAAGCACTCCATCTCCGGCATGTTCGCTTGCGGAAGCAGGCGCACCAGTCCCGATTCCGGCTGCACGCAATAGTCCGGCAGCACGGCGATGCCGACGCCGTGCTCGACCGCATGGACCATCGCCGCGAGATTGTTGACCGTGATCTGGGGGACGCGAGGCGTCTTCGGGTCGCGCTCCAAAGTCAAAAGCGAGTTGAGGTCGTAAAGCAGATGGGTCGCGGTCGGCGCGCCGAATGCGACCAGATGATGCTGGTCGAGATCCTGCGCGGCGCGCGGCTGCGGGTGCTTCCTCAAATAGTTCGCCGACGCATACGCATGGAAATGCACGGTGAACAGCCGGCGGCGAATGAGGTCCGGCTGAATCGGCTCGCGCAGTCTCAGCGCCACGTCCGCCTCGCGCATCCCCAGGTCGAGGTCGTCGTCCGACAGCAGGAGCTGCAGCTGGACTTCCGGGTAGAGATCGACGAACTCGGCGAGCCGGGTGGCCAGCCAATTGGCGCCGAGGCCCAGCGTCGTCGTGACCCTCAGTTCCCCGTGCGGTTTCTCCCGGCTGTCGATGAGGCGCGAGCGCACCGCGTCGAGCTTGAGAACCACGTCGCGCACGGCGCCGAGCAGCATCTCGCCCTGCTCGGTCAGGATGAGGCCGCGCGCGTGGCGATGAAACAGCGGCGCGCCGAGGTCGGCCTCCAGCGCCCCGACCTGCCGGCTCACCGCCGACTGGCTCAGCCCCAGCGTCTCGCCGGCGTGGGTGAACGACCCAGCGTCGGCGGCCGCCTGAAAGACGCGCAGCTTGTCCCAGTCCATGAACGTTTCCTCGCGCGGCCCGGCTCGAGCCGGCGCCGGCGTCTCCCTTCATTCGACTATTCCGCCGCCGCCCGCTTCGGTTGCTCGGCGGCGAGCCAGCGCTCGGCTTCGAGCGCCGCCATGCAGCCGAGGCCGGCGGCGGTGACCGCCTGGCGGAAGATGTCGTCAGCGACGTCGCCGGCGGCGAACACGCCCTCGACGCTGGTCGCGGTCGAGCCGGGCGCCGTCTGGACGTAGCCGTTGGCCTTGAGCTCGACCTGGCCCCGCACCAGTTCGCTCGCCGGCTCATGCCCGATGGCGACGAAGACGCCGTCGACGGCAAGCTCGTCGAGCGCGCCGGTCACCACATGCTTGAGCCGGATCGCGGTCACCCCGCGCGGCGGCGGTTCGCCCACGACCGCCTCGACAGCCGAGTTCCAGCGGATCGAAACATTGTGACGCGCGGCCAGGCGCTCGCTCAGGATTTTCTCGGCCCGGAACGAGTTGCGGCGGTGCACGACCGTGACATGGGCGGCGAGGTTGGAGAGATGCAACGCCTCCTCGACCGCGGTGTTGCCGCCGCCGATCACCGCCACCCGCTTGCCCCGGAAGAAGAAGCCGTCGCAGGTCGCGCAGGCCGAGACGCCGAAGCCCTTGAACGAGGCTTCGCTGTCGATCCCCAGCCATTTGGCCTTGGCGCCGGTCGCCAGAATGATCGCGTCGGCCATGAGGGTTCGCCCGCTGTCGCACCGGACAAGGAACGGGCGGCGCCCCAGTTCGAGCGCCGTCACATGTTCGCCCTCGACCCGCGCGCCGACATTCTCCGCCTGCGCCCGCATCTGCTCCATCAGCCACGGCCCCTGGATCGGCTCGGCGAAGCCCGGATAGTTTTCGACGTCCGTCGTGGTCATCAATTGTCCGCCGGGCTCGAAGCCGGCCAGCACCAGCGGTTTCAGGAGCGCGCGCGCGGCATAGATCGCCGCCGTATAGGCGGCCGGCCCCGCGCCAATGACGACGAGGCGCTCATGCGCAATCCTGGACGAGGTCAACTCGCATCCCCAAATTTCGCCGCGGACTCGCTCGCACGACCGCCGCGGCTCGCTCTTATATGGGGACGGATGTTCAGCGACAACGGCGGCTGCGCCCGAAAAACCGCTTCCAGGAGTGCGAGGCCGTTATTGACGGAACAGCTTCGCTCAATCCGCCGTCGGCAGGCGGCGGATGACGAACTCGATCCGGTCGCCGGAAAGCTCGCGCCACGATTCGATCTCGGTCATGTAGGCGGCCTTGGGGAAGCGCTCGAACCATTCCCGCGCTTTGGCCCGCGCTTCCTCGCGAGGCAGGCAAAAGGCGTCCCGCCGCCAGGCGTCCTCGGCGCGCGCCCGCGCCTTCCGCCGGCTCGCGACGCGCGCGGCGAGATCGATCGGCTTCCTGCTCCCGATCGCCATCGAAGGTCCTCTTCAAGGACGAAGAGGCTAGCGCGATTTCTGGCTCGTGGGGAGTCGGGAATTTCGCTGTCCGAGATTAGGGTTAGCGCCAAGCAGGGCGCGGGGCAGGCGGCCGTCGATGAGGGCGAGGCCGAGCGCAATTAGCGCGAAGCCTAGAAACTGCCGCGAGAGCAGCCGTTCATGCAGGAAAAGCGCCCCGAGGATCACCGAGGTCGCGGGCGCCACAAGGGTCACCAGCAACACATTCGTCGCGCCTGCGCCAGAAAGAATGCGGAAGTAGATGACATAGGCAAGCGCCGTGCAAAGCGCGGCGATCGCGAACACCGACACGACAACCGGCGCGCTTGGGACGGGAAGGGACCACGGCCGGTCAAACAGGAATGCGATGGGAACAAGATAGATCGCGCCCGCCGTCGTCTGGCCTGTGGCGACATCGATCGGCTTGAGGCCCAGAGGGCCGACGCGCCGGGCGAACACGGCCGTCACAGCGTAGCTCAGCGCCGCCAACAGCACCGCGCCTTCCGCCAGCGCGTTCGTCCCGCCGCGCCCCAAGAGCGCGTCCGGACCGATGGTCCAGGCGACGCCCGCCATTCCGGCGACAGCGCCGATGATTTTGAGGCGGCTCAGCTTCTCTTCGGCGGTGAACACATGCGCGACGAGGACGCCGAAGAGCGGCGTCGCTGCGTTAAGGATCGAGGCGAGGCCCGCCGGCAGATGGATCTGCCCCCATGCGATCAGAGCGAAGGGCAGGGCGTTGTTGCCGAGGCCAAGCAGCGCGAGCGCGGCGAAAGCCTTACCGCTCTTCGGCGGCCGGGCGCGGGTGAGCGGGGCGATCGCCCACAGGATGAGCGCCGCGATCCCAACCCTTAGGCCGGCCAGGGTCAAGGGCGGCAGCTCCTTCACCGCGACGCCAATGAAGACGAACGATCCGCCCCACAGCAGGGACAGAAGGGCCAACAGTCCCCATTCTCGCACCGTCATCGCGCGCTGCGCGACCGCCATCGCCGCCTCTCAAAGCTTGTTTGAGCCGCCGCTTAGCAGCGCGCGCGTGGCGCGTCTGCCCGTTTCCTGCTCTCCAATTTCAGCCCCGGGCGACCGGGGGAAAGCGCGCCATGGCCTCGAGGTCGTCGAGATCGATCGAGTTCCGCACATATTGCTTCGACGCGTCGCGGAACGGCTGGAAGTCCCAAGGCTCGATCCTGCCCTTGCTCAAGGCCGCATCGACGAGCCGGCGCCGGCGCTGGCTAAGGCGCACGCGGGCGTCCAGTTCGGCGAGATCCCATCGCTTGGCGACCTCGGCGCGAAAGTCCGCGATCAGCGCGGCGCTCGCCGGATCGTCCGCGAGGTTCGCCCGCTCGCCCGGATCGCGCGCAAGATCGTAGAGCTGGTCGGGGTCGGCTGGCGAGTGAATGAACTTGAAGGCGCCGCGGCGGATCATCACCATCGGCGCGATCGCCCCTTCGGCCAGATATTCGCCGATCGCCTCGTCATGTCCGCCGGCGCCGCGCAGATGGGGCGCAAGGCTCCGCCCGTCGGTTGGGATCCCCAGCGATTGCATGGTCCCGCCCGAAAGCTCGACGAGGGTCGGCATGAGATCGACCAGCGAGACGCTGGCCGTGACCCGGCGCGGCTCGAACCGGCCGGGGCTGGCGACGACGAGGGGCACGCGGGACGAGCCCTCGAGGAAGCTCATCTTGTACCAGAGACCGCGCTCGCCCAGCATCTCGCCGTGATCGCTCGTGAGAATGACGATCGTGTCCTCCGCGAGACCTGCCGAGCGGAGCGCCGCCATAAGCCGGCCGATGAGGTCGTCGACATAGGCGATCGCGCCGTAATAGGCGCGGCGCGCCGCGCGCACCTGGGCCTCCGTCACCGGCTCCGCGTCCATCGCGCAGACGTGGCGCAGGCGGCGCGAATGCGGATCGAGCGCGGCGCCGGGCGCCGGCATGTCGATGTCCTCGTCGCGGGTGAGATCCCAGTAGCGCTGCGGAATTGCGAACGGATCGTGCGGGTGCGAGAACGAGGCCGTGAGCAGGAACGGCCGCCGATCCTTCGATCGCGCATGATCGAAGATCGTCCGCTCGGCCATGAAGGCGGTCTCGTCGTCGAAGTCGAGCTGATTCGAGCGCACGGCGACGCCCGCGTCGCGAACCGAGCTCATGTTGTGATACCAGCTCGGGCGCCGCTCGGGGCGGTCCCAGTCCGGCGTCCAGTTGAAATCGGCGGGATAGATGTCGGTCGTCTGCCGCTCTTCGAATCCGTGCAGCTGATCGGGCCCGCAGAAATGCATCTTGCCGGAGAGGATGGTGCGATAGCCGCGCGCCCGAAGGCCATGCGCGAAAGTCGGAATGCCGGCCGCGAACTCCGCGGCGTTGTCGTAAACCCCGGCGCCCGACGGCAGGAGGCCGGACATGAACGAGGCGCGCGACGGCGCGCATAAAGGACTCGCGCAATAGGCGCTGTCGAACACGATCCCGTCCCGCGCCAGCGCCTCCATGTTCGGCGCGCGCACGAGCGGATGGCCGTAGATCGGCAGGAACGCCGGCGCCATCTGATCGGCCATGACGATGAGAATGTTGGGCGCCTTGGCGGTCATCCGGCGGGGTCCTGTTTCGCCCTCTCTCTACAGCAACGCGCATCCGGAAGTGAATCGCAGCTAGCCGCCCTGTCATTTCGCGCGCAAGCGCTTGTCGTTCCCGGGCAAACGGGAATCGCGCGTCGGGTGAAAGGCTGGATGCCGGCGTTCGCGGGCATGACATCGGCGAGGTCGACGCCTCGGCAAACCGCCTTGACGGACAAAGCGTATCCGTCAAATCGCGTC
>CAVULN010000024.1:0-74883 GCA_963742305.1 uncultured Alphaproteobacteria bacterium | reverse complement strand
CTTCGTCGAGGCGCAGGCGCCGGTTTACGAGCGGGCGCGGCGCGAGCTCGCGGGCGGGCGGAAGGAGAGCCACTGGATGTGGTTCATCTTTCCGCAAATCGCGGGGCTCGGGCAAAGCGCCATGTCGATCCGGTTTGCGATCGCTTCGCTCGACGAGGCGAGGGCCTATCTGGCCCATCCGGTCCTTGGCCCCAGGCTCGTCGACTGCGCGAAGCTGGCGCTCGACGCCGAGGGCAGGACCGCCCGCGAAATCTTCGGCTCGATCGACGAGATGAAATTCCGCTCGTCAATGACGCTTTTCACCAAGGCCTCGCCGGACGAAGAGGTGTTCCAGCGCTGCCTCGACAAATATTTCGGCGGCGCGCCCGACCCGGCTACGCTGGCGCGGGTTGCGCGGAATCAAGCTTTATAGTAACGTTGCTACAGTGAGAGCCGCGAGGATTTCTGTGCCGATCACCAAGATCTCGAGCCGGGAATTCAATCAGGACAGCGCTCGCGCGAAGAAGGCGGCGAAGAAGGGTCCGGTCTTCATCACGGATCGGGGCAAGCCGGCGCATGTGCTGCTGTCGATCGAGGACTATTTGCGCCTGGCGGGGGTCGCGGTGAATATCGTCAATGAGTTGGGCCTGCCCGCCGGGGTGGAAGACGTCGAGCTTGAGATTCCCGCGATGCGCGATCCCGCCAAACCGGCCGCGCTCGCCTGATGTTTTTGCTCGACACCAACGTGCTGTCCGAACTGCGCAAGGTTCGCTCGGCCAAGGCCGATCCGCGCGTCGCGGCATGGCTTCGCGGCACGCCGGCCGGCGCCCTTTTCCTGTCGGTCATCGTGATCCACGAACTGGAGATCGGCGTGCTGCTCGCCGAGCGACGCGATCGCGTCAAAGGCGCACTTCTTCGCTCATGGCTCGATGATCACGTCCTGTCTGTTTTCGCCGATCGCATTGTGCCCGTCGACACAGCGGTGGCGCGGCGCAGCGCTTCGCTCAATGTCCCCGACCCCCGACCGATCCGCGATGGGCTGATCGCCGCGACGGCTATCGTCCACGGCATGGTCGTGGTCACGCGCAACGTCGCGGATTTTAAACCTACCGGGGTCCAAATTCTCAATCCCTGGTCCGCGGCGGAACTGCCATGAGCACGACGCCGTCCAACCCCTCCCCCCCGTCTTCGCCCAGCGCCATCTGCTCGGCGTCGAGCACCTGTCGCGCGAGGAGATCATCGCCTTGCTCGATCTCGCGGACGAGGCGGTGACCATCTCGCGCCAGGTCGAGAAGAAACGCTCGACCCTGCGCGGCCGCACCCAGATCAACCTTTTCTTCGAGGCGTCGACCCGCACGCAATCGTCGTTCGAGCTTGCGGGAAAGCGACTTGGCGCCGACGTGATGAACATGGCGGTCGGATCGTCGAGCGTGAAGAAGGGCGAGACCCTGATCGACACCGCGATGACGCTGAACGCCATGCGGCCCGACATTCTGGTCGTCCGCCACCCTCAGGCCGGCGCGGTGCATCTGCTCGCCCGCAAGGTCGATTGCTCGGTGGTCAACGCCGGCGACGGGTCGCACGAGCACCCGACCCAGGCGCTGCTCGACGCCCTCACCATCCGGCGCAATCTCGGTCGCATCGAGGGCCTCACCGTCGCCATCTGCGGCGACATCCTCCATTCGCGGGTGGCGCGCTCGAACATCCTCCTGCTCAGCAAGCTCGGCGCCTATGTGCGGGTCGTCGGCCCCTCGACGCTGATGCCGGCGGGCGTCGCCCAGATGGGCGTCGAAGTCGCCCATGACATGCGGTCGGGGCTCAAGGACGCCGACGTGGTCATGATGCTGCGCCTGCAGCGCGAGCGCATGAGCGGCGCCTTCGTGCCTTCGGCGCGCGAATACTTCCGCTATTTCGGGCTCGACGAGGAGAAGCTCGCCCGCGCCAAACCCGGCGCGCTGGTCATGCATCCGGGGCCGATGAATTGCGGCGTCGAGATCGACACGGCTGTCGCGGACGGGGCGCAGTCGCTCATTCGCGAACAAGTCGAAATGGGGGTGGCCGTGCGCATGGCGGTGCTCGAAGCGCTGGCCCGCAACATCCCGAACGCCTGAGCGTTCAGGACGAGGCGCCGGGGCGCTGCGGCCTGGAATTGGGGGCGAAGGCGGCCGAAGCGACAATCGTGAGGGCGGCGATCGGGGCGCTTTCAGCGGGCGTCCGCGACCGCTCTCAGCCGGGGCGGGCGGGCCCGGTCGATTCCCGCACCTTGAGGGTGCAGGGAAGCTCAATGCGCTCGACGCCGTTCGCGGCCTCGCCCTTGAGGCGCCGCATCAGCAGGCGCCAGGCGGCCGAAGCGAAATCGTCGACCGGCTGGGCGACGGTGGTGAGATAGGGCCTCAGCGCCGACATCCAGTCGAAGTCGTCGAAGCCGACGATCGACAGGTCGCCGGGGATTTCGAGGCCGAGACCGCCTGCCGCCTTGATCGAGGCCAGGGCGCAAACATTGGTGAGCGCGAAGACCGCGCTCGGGCGATCGGCGCGGTTCAGCTCGGCCTCGATTGCGCCGCGCAGGCTTTCAGGGTCGTGCCCGCCGTAGACGACACGCACCCGCTGATCGAGGCCCGCTTCGTTGAGGGCGCGCCGGCAGCCCGCGATGCGCTGTTCGAGGTTGTCGAGGCCCTTCGCGTGGGCGAACACAGCGACGTCGCGGTGTCCGAGATCGATGAGATGTCGCGCCGCCGCATAGCCGGCCGCCTCGCAATCGGCGCGGACGGTGTCGAAGCCGGGCGCGCCGGCCCCGCGGTCGACCAGGACCGCCGGGGGCAAGCGCGAGCCGGCCGCGCCACGCTTGAAAGCGGCCATCGAATCGTCGGCGACCGGCACGATGATGAGCCCGTCGATGCGGCGGTCGATGAGCGCCTCGACCCGCCGGCGCTCCTTCGCCGCATCCTCGCCCGCGGAGACGACGAGAAGATCGTAGCCGTCGCGTTCGGCCAGCGCTTCGACGCCATGCACAAGACTCGCGAAAAACACATTGGCGATGTCAGGGACGACCATGCCGAGGAGGCGGGTGGAGGCGCCGCGAAGGGCGCTCGCCGCGCGGTCGAGCCGATAGTCAAGCGCCGCGATCGCCTCAAGCACCTTGCCGCGGCTGGCCTCTCCGACCGGGCGATTGCCGTTGACGACGTTGGAGGCGGTCGCAACCGATACCCCGGCGCGCAGGGCGACGTCCCGGATGGTGGGCGCTCTCCCCATCGCTCGTTCGCCTCCCGGAGCAGCCGATATGAGGCCGGTCGCGCGGCCGGCTTGTCGATAAAGTCCGGCGCGATGTCAAGCGAAGCTATGGGTAGTGGGCAGTTTGAGCTCCGACCCAGCCCGCCAGGCGCTTCTTAGGTTTCAGCCGTCCACCTTCGAACAGTCAGGATCGCATCGGCAAAATCAGCGGGCGCTTCCCAAGGCAAATTGTGACCGCAGTCCACCACGCGATGCTCGTGATGAGCAATGAACATCGGGGCATGGCTGGAAGTGCCGCCGAGCTTGAGCGGGTCTCGGGCGCCATCCAAAGTGATCGTTGGAACGCCGATTTTGGGTTTTCCCGCCAAGCGGACTTCCAAAGATGCGAGCGCGGGGTCTCCCGCCTCCGTCCCGAAACAAAAGCGATAGCAGTGGATCACGACATCGACGAAGTCTGGGTTGTCGAATGATAAAGCCGTTCTCTCGAAGGTGGCGTCGTCGAAACTCCAGCCAGGCGACCATTGCTCCCAAAGGAGGCGGCACAATTCGCGACGACGCTGTGTGAGGCACTCGCGCCCTCGCTCCAACTGAAACAAATGCTGATACCACTGCACGTGCTCCAAAGCGGGAGCAAAAGCATGTCGAAGCCGTTCCACGTCGACGATGTCATAGCCGGCATAAGAAACGAGCCCCGTCACCCGGTTCGGCCACAGAGCAGATGCAACGCAGGACGCCACGCCGCCCCAATCGTAACCGGCCAGAATGGCGCGGCGGATGCCGAGGGCGTCAAGGAGATCGACAATATCGTGACCGAGCGCAGCTTGTTGGCCACTGCGCATGGTCTTTTTGGAGAGGAAGCGGGTGGGGCCGAAGCCGCGCAGATATGGCGCGATTGCTCGTGCGCCGGCCTGCGCCAGACGCGACGCGACCTCGTCAAAGGCATGGATGTCATAGGGGAAGCCATGCACGAGAACGACAGGCCACCCGTTTGCCGAGCCTTCATCGAGAAAGGCGATTTCCAACACCTTGGTTTGAATGGTCTTCAGAGTTGGCATTTTTTTGCGCTGAGCGGTGCAGAACGGTGACCAGAGAATACTCTGCAATTTCACCGATAGAATGAAGCCGGCAAGCGCAAGCGTAACGCCATTGCCAAGCCTGCTGAGCACCCGCTTTCGGCCATCAACTGCGCTCGACCGCCTTCGAGCGCGGGCGCGCTGCCGTCTCGCGCTGCGCGCGACGGCAGGAGAGCGGCGGCAGGCCGCGCAGGATAAGACCGGCGTCCGCGACGGTCTGCCGGCCGATCTCGTAGAGCGAGTTGGTCATCGCGCCGGCGCGGTGCGGCGAGAGAAGCAGACCCTCGACTTTGCGCGCGGGATCGTCGGGCGGCGCGGGCTCTTGGGGAAAGACATCCGTCGCGGCCCGGAAGCGTCCGCTCGCGGCCTGGCGGAGGAACTCGGGGAAATCGACGACCCCCGCCCTGCTCATCAGCAGGAACACGGATCCGGGCGCGATCATCTCGAACTCGCGCCTGCCAAGGAAACCCTGATTGTCGCTGGTCACGGCGGCGAAGACGACGATGACCTGGCTCGTCTTCAAGACCTCTTCGAGCGGCGCCGCGGCGACGCCGAAGCCGGACATGAAATGATCGGACAGCCACGGGTCATAAGCCTTGACCGGACAGCCGAACGGCTGAAGCAGCGGAACGAAGGCGCGCGCCAGATCGCCGAAGCCGATCAGGCCCACGCGCGCGCCATAGAGCGAGAAGCAGCCTTCCGCGCCTTCGAGCAGCCATTTCTCATTGCCCGCGCGCATGGCGCGGTCCGCCGCGGTTACGCCCCGGCACAGGTCGATCGCCATGCCGAGCGTCATTTCGGCGACCGGCCTGGCGAAAGCCGAGCCCGGCGCGAGAACGTGGATTCCGCGCTCAAAGCAGGTTTGGTAGTCGACGTTCTGGAGGAAGTTGGTCTCGACATTGATGATGGCGCGCAGGTTCGGCGCACGGTCGAGGCGGGACTTCGGCATGTCGCTCTGGCCGATCAGCAGCGCCATCTCGGGGAGGTAGGAATTGAAGCGCCTGGCGGGCATGCGGCCAGGGCCCTCGTGGATCGCAAGCTCGCCGAGATCCTCGAGCCGCGCCCAGATCTTCGCCTCGAAGATCTCCTCGAAAGCGCGCGGCTGCGGATCGATCACGATCAGGGGTCTCGCCGGCAATCTTCGCTCCTTGTTAAGCAGGGCTCCCGACGCCAAAATAGGGGAATTATATACTTGACTCCCTTTTAATTTTATGCCATTTTCGGCGCGCAGCCAAGGGGTTGCGCGATGTCCAAGAGCACAATTTCCACCTTCCAGCTTTTTGAGATGTTCCCAGACCAAGAGACGGCGCGGATCTATCTTGAGGGGCGCCTTTGGCCGAATGGTCCGCGCTGCCCGGTTTGCGGCTTTGGTGATCGCGTGACAGCGCGCAAGGACGGATTTTATCGCTGCAACCAATGCAAAGAGGACTTCACCGTCCGCACGGGAACGATTTTCGAGCGGTCGCACGTTCCGTTGCACAAGTGGATTTACGCGATGTATCTGCTTGTCACGGCGCGCAAAGGCATTTCGTCCATGCAACTCGCAAAGGAAATCGGGATCACGCAAAAGTCCGCTTGGTTCGTCCTTCATCGTCTCCGCGAGGCGTGCGGATCGAAGCTCGAAATGTTGCAAGGCATTGTCGAAATCGACGAAACCTTTGTCGGTGGGAAGGAGATGAACAAGCACGAATCCAAGAAACTCAAGGCCGGTCGCGGAACCGTAAGCAAGACGCCGGTCATCGGCATGCGCGAGCGTGGTGGACGTACGGTTGCAATGCCTATCGACGGCGTGGATAGGGTGACAGTGCAAGCCGTCATTGAGCGGCATATCGAGGTCGGCTCGACGCTCCATACTGATGAAAGCGGCGCGTACGCTAGAGCGGTTTCCGGCCGAGTTGAGTTGGTCGGCGTTCCCAACGCACTGAAAAAGTGATTCTTGAGGTGCGCCGAATTGGAGGCGGCGCAGGATGGGGCCTTTGTCGGAGGACTTGCGCAAGCGGGTGGTTTCGGCGGTTTGCGAGGAAGGCCTGAGCTGTCGTGGGTCAGCGCGGCGGTTCGGGGTGAGCTTCTCCAGCGCGATCCGTTGGGTGGCGGCGTTGCACGAGCGCGGCAGCTATGCGCCGCTGCCGATGGGCGGCGATACGCGTTCACAGCGCGTCGAGGCGCACGCGGATTTTCTGCTTGGCCTTCATCGGCGCGAGCCCGACCTTACGCTCCACGAAATCTGCGACCGTCTGGAGCGAGCGCGAGGCGAGAAGGTGTCGCCGTCGATGATCTGGCGATTTTTCGACCGCCACGACATCACGTTCAAAAAAAATCCGCGCACGCGAGCGAGCAGGACCGCCCGGACGTCCTCGAGCGGCGGCGGCGATGGTTCGACGGTCAACTCGACCTCGATCCGCTGAAACTGGTGTTCGTCGATGAGACGGCGGCGACGACCAACATGGCGCGCCGCTACGGCCGGCGCCGACGCGGCCAACGTCTGCGCTGCGGCGTTCCGCATGGGCATTACAAAGCGATCACCTTCGTCTTCGGCCTGCGCCTGAGAGGCGTCGTCGCTCCCAAGGCCTACGACCACGCCATGAACGCCGAGACCTTCGAAGCCTGGCTCGAGCACCATCTCCTGCCGACTTTGGAGGAGGGCGACATCGTCGTGATCGACAATCTCAAGGCTCACAAAAGCCCGACAGTGGCGGAAATCCTGGCCAGGAAAAACTGCACGGTCCGATACCTGCCGCCCTACAGCCCGGACTTCAACCCCATCGAGATGGCGATCTCCAAACTGAAAAGCACGCTGCGAAAACTCGCCGAGCGCACCGTCGCCGGCCTTCTCGCCATCCTGGAGGGATGCGCCAGTCTCTTCAACCCAGCCGACTGCCAAAGCTATTTCAGGGCCTGCGGATATGACCCCGCCGAACGCCCAGCCCTCGACACAACCTGAACGGATTCCGCTCTAGTATCCATCATTTCGGCTTCGACCATGACACGGTTAGTCACGGCGCGGGCGAATATGTTCGGGATGACGTGACGACAAACGGGATTGAGCGCGTATTTGCGGTCTTGAAGCGCGGCCTGACCGGCGTCTATCATCACGCCAGCCCGAAGCATCTTGACCGTTACGTTGATGAGAGTTCGCGTTCCGACTCAACGAGGGCAACGTCAAGAACCATACCTTGACGCGGCTCGATAGCTTCGTAGATGGCACGGCGGGAAAGAGGCTCACGTACAAGGCTCTCATTCAATGACGAAGCCAACTCCGGAACATGTGCCAAAGGCCCTCGATGCCATCGCTGATGTCGTCTTGGCCTACAAGCCGAAGCCAAAGTCCGAACCTGCGAAACACCGCAAGAAGAAGGCGAGTAAGTTGGTTCGGACAAGGCATTCATTTCGCGATAAACCAAAAGAGGATCAAGAACATTAAAGACCACGAGATCACCGCAATTAGAAAGGCCCTAAGTCGATTTTTACCAGCGTGGTATCTGCCAAATGGCACGATAAACGCTGTTGAAGGTGATTTAGAGTTTGTCCGGAAACATCATCTTGAATTGCATAATTTTCGCGTCATGAGGCGGATAGAAGCGAGCTTGAGGAAGGCAAGCGCCTTGCGATTGAGGCACTCCCAATCCTTGGCGAGCCTTCGGCATCGTCCGAGCCAGGCGAAGGTTCGCTCGACGATCCATCGTTTGGGCAAGACGACGAAGCGCTGGGCTTGATCGGAGCGTTTGACGATCTCGACGTTCACGCGCTTGAGAATGGCTCCCAGCGCATCCTGGAACTGCGCCCCTTGATATCCGCCATCGGCGTAGAGCTTCAGAAGGAAGGGATAGAGGCCGAACACCGTCGCCATCAGGAGCACGCCGCCGTCGCGGTCCTGAACATCGGCGCCATGCACGATGGCGTGCATCAGGAGGCCCTGCGTGTCGACGAGAATATGCCGCTTCTTGCCTTTGATCTTCTTGCCCGCATCGTACCCATGCGGGTCGTGAGCCCCCCTTTTTCAGCGCTTTTCACGCTCTGGCTGTCGATGATGGCCGCTGTCGGAGAAGCCTCGCGCTCTGCTCTTTCGCGGCATTCGACATAGAGGGCGTCATGGATCCGATCGAGCGTGCCGTCCCAGTTCCACAGGTCAAAATAATCGTACAACGTCGAGCGCGGAGGCAGGTCTTTCGGGATCGCCCGCCACTGGCAACCGGCGCTCAGGATGTACATCAGCCCGTTGACGACCTCGCGCAGCTTCACCGTTCGCTTGTTGCCGCCGCGCTTGGCCGGGGGAATATGCGGCTCGATCAGCGCCCACTCCTCGTCGGTCAGGTCAGACGGATAGCGCAGGCGGCTGCGGTCGTAGCGAGCGCGGTTTTCCTTCGTCCACATCGGCGGCGGCTCCCCAAAGAATCAGGCCGCCCCCCTTGAATCACAAATGACTTAGCCGATTTAATATGTTCCCGGATAGACACTAAGAAAAAGGGTCGTCATCATGTGAAATATGGGGTATCTGGTGCGGCGCGCTAGAGCGTGATGAGATTAGGCTTGGTATCCTGCATTGGTGAAGTAGTTTGCGCATTCTTCGGCGGTGTAGGCGCCGAGCAGTTCGCCCACCGCGGCGGTGAGGGTTTCGATTGTTCGGGCGGCAGCTTTGCGCAAGAGATGCTTGAGCTTGGCGAAGACCTGCTCGATTGGGTTCAGGTCAGGAGAATATTTGGGCAGGAAGAAGAGCTTGGCGCGGGCCGCCCGGATCGCCCGGCGGATGGCGCCGCCTTTGTGGCTGCCGAGATTGTCCATGATCACCAGATCGCCCGGCTTGAGGGTGGGCGCGAGCACCTTCTCGACGTAGGTCTTGAACGCCTCGCCATTGATTGGGCCATCGAGCAGCCACGGCGCTTCAATCCGGTCGCAGCGAAGCGCGGCGACAAAGGTCATGGTTTTCCAATGGCCGTGGGGAGCGCTGGCCACCAGCCTTTCGCCCCGCGGCGCCCAGCCGCGAAGCGGCTCCATATTGGTCTTCGTCCAGGTCTCATCAATGAACACCAGACGCTCGGGCTCGATCTGGTCCTGACGCTTCTTCCATTGCGCCCGCCTTCGCGCGACGTCGGGCCGTTCGCGCTCGCTCGCCACGACGCTTTTTTTTGAAACTGAGCTTCTCCGCGTGGACGAAATTCCACACCGAGCGATAGTCGACCTTGAGCCCGCGCCCGGCGAGTTCCGCCACCAGCCCGCGCAGCGTGAAGGCTCCTTGCCGAATGCGCTCGGACAGAAAGGCCGCGTGCCCGTCGCGGATCGCCTTCGGCTTGTGTCCGCCCATCTGGCCCGGCGCCACGCTGCCCGTCTCGTGAAACCGCCGCACCCAGTTGACGACCGTGCTGACCCCAACGCCGAACTGAGCCGCCGCTCGATGGCGCGAAAGTCCGCCGTGCAAAACCGCTCCGACCGCCCGCTCACGAAGATCGTTCGAATAAGGCCTTCCCATCCATGCTGGCCTCCTTCCAGCCAGCACCCTGAATTCAGAAAATCTCCGATTCGGGAATCCCCGTCGATTTAATCCAAATTCATCCCGCTCTAGTCGCCCGCTTCAATCAGTTTGAAAGGTTTTGATGATTTGCTTCGACGACGGTGCGGACGACGGAGGCGATCATGGCTGCGAAGGAGATTTCAGTAAAGAAGTATGGGGTGCGGTTGAGCCCGGATGAGCGGGAGCAACTTGAAGCCCTGATCAGTAAAGGAAAGAGCCCGGCCCAGCGGTTGCTGAAGGCGCGGATCTTGTTGAAGGCCGATGTCTCGGAAGCCGGCGAAGGCTGGAGCGACGGCCGGATCATCGAAGCGCTGGAGACCAGCCCATCCATGGTTTACCGGGTGCGCAAGCAACTGGTGGAACAGGGCTTCGAGGCGGTGTTGAGCCGCAAGCAACGCGCGACGCCGGCGGTTGCGCGGATTTTCGACGGCGAGAAGGAAGCCAAACTGATTGCCTTGGCTTGTTCCAAACCGCCCAAGGGCCGCGCGCGCTGGACCTTGCGGTTGTTGGAGAGCAAGGTCGTGGAACTCTGCATTGTCGATCGCGCCAGCGACTTAACGATCGGGCGGGCGCTCAAAAAAACATTCTCCAGCCCCATCGCCGACAGTGCTGGGTCATCCCGCCCAGAGCTATGCTGGATTTTGGGTGACGGCGTGGATCAAGCGGCGGACATTTCTTGGTTCGCGACTTCGATTTCATCGCGGAATTTTACACCGCGGACGATCTTCGGCAACTGATTTTGTCCTTGCAGGCGCCGCCAGTTTTTCGCCGCCGCCATGATCAGCTTGAAAACCATGAGCCGCGCCGTGTCCTGCGAGAGCGCACCTTTCATGCGCACCGTGCGATGGCGAACCGTCGCAAAGGCGCTTTCAATCGGATTCGATGTCCGCAGATGCGTCCAATGCTCGGCAGGGAAATCGAAGAACGCCAACAATGCGTCGCGGTCCCTGAGAAGGCAATCGGCGGCCTTGTCGTACTTGGGCGCGTATTTCTCGGCGAAGGTTGTCATCGCGGCGTCGGCGACAGCGCGGTTTTCGGAGAGCCAGATTTCGCGCAGATCCCGAAGCGGCGCGCAGGGCGTCGTTGGTCGTCCTGAGCCTGCCTTTCTCGTCGTAGCGGCCGATGCAGCGCGGTCCGTGAAAGACGGCATGCGAGCCGTCCGGGTAGACATGCACCTTGACCCGCGCCTTGACGAAATGGGGCCGCATCGGGCCCTCCGGGATTTGCAGTTTCAGCGTGCGGTAGGAGACGCAATTGTCGTTTCCGACCTGCCGCTCCTCCTCGACGCACAGGATCTCGTCGAGGTCGATGCCTGGAATGGGCGTGAAGGCGGAGCCCTCGCCGGCCGCCTCAACCGCAAAGCGCGCGTTGTGGGCCGGCAGATAGACCTCGCGGAGGAAGGCGTTGGCCGCCTCGACCGTGGCGATTTCGGCGAGCCTGAGTTCCTTCGCAGCCGGTCCTGCAGCGTCCCGAACGTACGCTCTGAACGGCCTCTCGCCTGGGGCGAATAGGCCCCGATATGCTCGACGCCCAATTGCTCGAGCGCCCTTCCGACTGGGTCGGATGACCCCGATCGATCTCGCCGCCAGCTTTGGGGGTGTGAAAGTAATGGGCCCCGCGATCCGTATAGAGGCTCATCGGCAGGCCGTGCTGCGAGAAAACCTCGCTTAAGCCCCGGAAGGTCGAGGCCGTGCCTTCCTCCTCGACCAGAAAGGCCGAATAGATCGCCCCCGTCGCATCATCCATCGTGACGATCAGGTCGAGCGGCGGTTCGCCCTCGAGCCATTCGTGCCGCGAGCCGTCCTGATGCAGCATCATGCCCGGCAACGGCCGCCGCACGCGCTTTCGCCGATGGGCGCCCTTGCGCGGCGCCTTGGCCACGACGCCCGCCCACTGAAGATGTAGCTTCAACCAGGTGTAGCCCCAACCAAAGCCGTGATCCTTGATGAGATGCTCGTGGAAATGCTTGACCGTAAAACCCTGGTAGCGCTCGCGGTAGAGCCGCTCGACCTCCTCAGCCAGGTCGGCCGGAACCCGCCTGCCTGTAAATGCCGATCTTATTTTCCTCACAAGCGCCGAAGTAAAATTCCCCAGTCTGGCGGGGACGGGGATCAGCCCTGCGTGAGATCGGCTCCTCCGTTTTTTGGCGGCCGGCCGCGTCGCCGCAGGGTCGGCGGGATGGGGGCGGTCTGAATGTTGGCTTTGGCCCTGATGTGTTCGGGCAAGAGATCGGCGTGCTCGCGCAGGCGATAGCTGGACCCCTCGATTTGCAGGACGACCGCGTGGTGAAGGAGGCGATCGAGGAGCGCGGTGGCGACCACGGAATTGCCGAAGATCTCGCCCCATTCCGCAAAGCCACGGTTTGAGGTGAGGATCATGGCGCCCTTTTCGTATCGGGCGTTGACGAGCTGGAAGAAGAGATTCCCGCCGCCAGGAACGACTGGGAGGTAGCCGATCTCGTCGACGATGAGCAAAGCGAAGCGACAGAAGTACCGGATCCTCTCGCGCAGTGCGCCGTCGCGTTCAGCTTTGGCGAGCGAGGCGACGATATCGGCGAGGGAGCTGAAGTAGACGCTGCGGCCCGCCTTCACCGCCTCGACGCCGAGCGCCAGGCTGAGATGGGTTTTTCCCGTGCCGGGCGGGCCGATCAGGTGAACTGACTCGGCGCGGTCGATGAACTGCAATTGCGCGAGCGCCATGACGCGGTTCTTGTCGAGCGACGGCTGGAAGAGGAAGTCGAAGCCTGCCAGCGTCTTGATGGCCGACAGCCTCGCCATCTGCACGGCGATCTTGACGCGGCGGTTCTCCCGCAACGTGAGCTCTTCGGTGAGCAGGATGTCGAGAGCGTCCAGT
Organism: uncultured Alphaproteobacteria bacterium; assembly: GCA_963742305.1. GTDB lineage: Bacteria > Pseudomonadota > Alphaproteobacteria > Rhizobiales > Beijerinckiaceae > Roseiarcus. The sequence goes on along the minus strand of CAVULN010000024.1, from coordinate 62,241 downwards.
GCGGTGGTTTCCCCGCGCTCGATGCCCCGCAGCGTGACGTCGAGGATTTCGAGCGCGCGCGGCATCTTCAAGCCGACGAGGTTGCGCTTGACGCGATCTATGACAGCCGGGGCGCTCATCGGGCGCCTGCCAAGGCGGCCAGCCGGCGCCCGACAGCCTCATAGAAGTCGAGCGAGCGACGAGCGACGCGATCGCCGGCGCGCGTGATGAGTGGCGGACTGGCCTCAGGCGGCCGTCGGCGCGGCAAAGAGAGCATTTTCCGGTGCGCGGGATCGAGCCGCTTTTCGCCGCGCCCTTCGAGCGGGGCATGACAAGCGATGAGCGCGCTGTCCTCGAAGATGCGGATCGCGTCGGCGAGCACGTGGACGTCCAGAACGCGCCGGCGCGTGGTGTCCGGGACGCTGTACAGATTGCCGCCCACGCAGACCATGCCCTCATGCGACACGCGCCGCTCGAGCCTAAGGATTGTTTGATAAGGGCCGAGCGGCAGGGGCTTGAGCGCGCTTCTCTCTTCGGCGAACGCCTCGTTGACGACGCGCCGGGTCGTCGCATGCACCCGCGGATTGGCGACCGTTTCCAGCCAATGCCGGAGCTGGCCGTTTAGATCCTCGAGGTTGCGGAAGGATCCGGCGAGGAAGAAGTCTTCCCGGATATAGCGGAATGGCCTCTCGACCTTGCCTTTCGTCTTTGCCCGATACGGCCGGCAGGCGCGCGGCTGGAAGCCATAATGACAGGCGAGATCGAGGAGCGCGCGATTGTAGATCACGAGCCCGTCCAGATCCCCGCCGATGACCGCGGTCTTCATGCGGTCGTAGAGGATTTCGCGGGGAACGCCGCCGATCGCCTCCAGAGCGGCGATATGACAGCGCAGGACGGTCTGCAGGTCCTGATGCACGACGAAGCGCGCCCAAATCAATCGCGAGTAGCCGAGCACGAGCGAGAACAGCCAGACAATGCGTCTGACGCCGGGCTCGTCGGTAAATTCGACAACGAACTGCGCAAAGTCGACTTGCGCCTGTTCGCCGGGCGACGTCTCGAAGCGGACCTCGAATCCCGTCGTCCGCGGCGGCCGCAGATCGCGCAGCAGGTCGGTGATCGCCGTGTATCCGCCCTGATATCCACGCTCCTTGAGCTCGCGCCATAGACGGCGCCCGGTCAGGGTCGGGAACGCGACAACCCGCTCACGCAGATAAGGCTCGAACGGATCGATCAGACGCGGCCGGGGCGGCCTGACCTTGTAGACCGGCGCCGTCAAGCCCCTGGCGAGGTGCGAGCGCACGGTTTTGCGGTCGATTCCAAGTTGGCGAGCGATGGCGGACACCGAGACGCCTTGACGATGCAATTCCAGGATCATCACGAGTTCCCCGAGTTTGATCACCGCGCCCTCCCTCCCGCCAACGGGAGCAGCATCAGTGAGTTGGTTCGCCGCCGAACCTTCCAGGGCATGCCCTGGAAGGCTCGGCATCACGAAAACTGGGGAATTTTCAAACGGCACTTTTGGAGAGTTTACGTCCGGCACTCACACTGCCCGACGCCTTGCCGAGCCGGCCATCCAACAGCCCAGCCTCGCCCGCCTCTTCGTAAGCCCGCGTCCAGCGCCGGAATGTCCGCTCGCTCACGCCCAGCAACTCCGCCGCCTCCGCCTGATTGAGCTCCGCCGATTCCCACCGGCTAAGAAGATTCAAAAACCTCGCCATGCGCACAGCCTCTCGGCCTTCCGTCCGGCGCATCCAGCCCTCCCAAAAGGGCTGGACCTACCGGACAGATCGTGCGCTACCTAAACCGGACATATCGTGTGCTAGCGACACTGCCTGTCACAGGGCTTGTGAAAGGCGCCGACATGCGCTATGTGTGGCCGATCGAGTTTCGGCCGGACGACTTGGCCTCGCCGCGCGATTCGCGTCGGACTGACGATTTTCTTCCAAAATCTCGATCACTGAGCCGGCCGCGTTAGCCTGCGGCCCATCTAAACACGTACCTGAAAGATATGTCTCATGACGCAAGGAACCGTTAAATGGTTCAACGACCAAAAAGGCTTTGGCTTCATACAGCCGGATGACGGCAGCAAGGATGTGTTCGTGCACATTAGCGCCGTCGAGCGCGCTGGGATGCGCAGCCTTGTCGAGGGACAGAAGGTCTCTTATGAGATTGTCGCGGATCGAAGAAGCGGCAAGTCTTCGGCAGATAATCTGAAGTCCGCCTGATCGGCGTCGTCGGCGGCCATATCGCCTTGACCACGGATGTACTGGCAGGGCTTGTGTGGCTCCAGACCCCCGCGTGCGGTTCGCCGTCCGCGGGGTTTTTGCCGGTGGATTTCGTTCCGCGGGAACGCAAGAGAGGCGGTCAGACCATGACTGTCTACAAGTTCGTCATCGGGCAAGCTGTCGACTTCAACAGCAAGCTCCCATGGATGTCCGGGGGGCCATACGAGGTGGTGAGCGTGCTGCCCGCCGACGAGCGCGATTCTCCCACCTATCGGGTCAAGAGCAAAGCGGAGCCTTTCACGCGCGCCGCTGCGGAAAACGACCTCGTCGCCGTCGGCTCGGCGCCGAGCAAACAACCGGCCCCCGCACGGTGGGCGGATCTGTTGTCTCGACCGCCGGGGCCGTTCCGGTCGCGGTGACGACGTCGATGAATTTCATCCCTCGCCACCTGAATACTATATAGGAGCCTGAGCAGGCTCAGGCATACTTGCCGCCTTCGTAGGTTTTGAGCCATTCGGCCGACTCATGCTCCACCCAAGCGACGGCCTCGGCCTTCCTGGTGAATCCCTCAATTTGCGTTTCACGCCCGTGTGGCGGCGTGACCCGCACATACCAACCCTTTCCGCTTTTCGATCGGACGGGCTCAAACCTGGCTTTGGGCGCGGAAACCGGCATTGTGCGATTATGCGACCCGCTCCGCCAGAATGCTAGGACGAAATTTCTTCGCGGAACTAGGCCGCTCGCGAAAATCCGAACGAGCGACAGCGTCCAGATCGGTGCTATGTTTGACGCAAAGCACTGGAGAGCACGCATGGAGCCAATGGACCTATTGGCGGACACGCGACGATACCTCGCCGACGCGATCGGACAACTCGCGGCGATTGAAGCCGGCGCTCCGATCGCCAAACCCTTGAGGAGAGAACAGGCGATCAATATCGTTACTGAACAGATCGGTCTTTTTGAGAGCGTGTTGCGCCGATATGGAGGTAGTGAAAGCGGCGACCGGAGGTAGAGGGCGACAGCCGCCATCGCATGCAGCGCACGTCGCGCAGGTTGAGCCAGACTGAACCGGCCCGGCTTTGCCAGAGGCCATTTTTTTGAAGTCACGGCATCATCTGGCTGTCCGGTCGTCGGCGCTTCGCGGCCAGAAAGTTCTGCTTCATCGGGCCCCGGATCGCCCCCCCGGAGGCCAATATTCCGCATCAACCGGGCGACCGTGCAGCGAGCGACGCTGAAGCCTTCCCGCCGCAACTGCACGCCAGACCTTGCGCACGCCATAGACGCGGAAGTTCTCCTCGAACACGCGCCGGATCTCGACCTTCAGATCGGCGTCTCGGCGGACCCTGTCGGGCAGACGGGAGGGATCGGCGCGCCTGGCGAGATGGGCATGATCAGTCGACGGGGTGATCGGCAAAACCCTGCAGATCGGCTCGACCCCGTAGGCCTGATGATGATCGTCGATGAACGCGATCATGGCTGGAACCGCAGAGAATTAGACGATTGCGAGCTCCGCCTGGGCAAAATAAGCCGACGCCTTGCGCAGGATGTCATTCGCCTGCCGGAGTTCCCGGTTCTCCCGCTCCAGCGCCTTCAGCCGTTCGGCAATTTCAACTGGGACGCCGCCCCGCACGCCGTTGTCGACCTCAGCCTTCTTGACCCACTCATTGAGCGACTGAGCCCGTGCAGCCGATCTTCGCGGCAATCGAAGTCACCGTCGCCCATCGCGAGGGATGATCCTTCTCGCCCTCGAAAACCAGCCGAACCGCGCGTGTGCGCACCTCGGATGAAAACCGGTTCCTCGTCTTGCTTGCCATCGCTCCACCTTCTCAAGGTTCGGAGCCTCCGGCAAACCCGCGGCGGTTCAATCCCCTCGCCAGCCACGAAGCGATTGGAATCGCATCGCCCAGAGCCTCGGCGGCTCGAGGGCGGAGATCGGCCTTTACGGCTCCTCCGCGAGGCGAAGCTAAGAGGCTGCGCGTCTCAAGCCCCTATGAAGGGGCCAGACCGCGACGTTGTTTGGGGCGACCGGCTCGGGATAGCGGATAAGCACGCGCGTGCGATCCCACAGCTCGAAGCCTTCGAAAAGAAGCTTGCGCTCTGAAAACAGCGCATGAGCCTTTGCAATCGCCTCGCCATCGGAGAGTTTGCCGAGTTCCTCGACAGCCTCAATTTGGCCGCCGCGCATGAAATAGCACCGCATGATGCAACTCCCCACTTGGACGAGGGAGTTCGCGCTTTTCCTTGCGCGTTCGCTCTCAGTCATCGATATCGATGATGGCAAGTACGCTATCAGCTTCCGGACTGAGGACCTAATCATTACCGACGCTTCGCGTTCCAGGTGGATTCACAGTCGGCGCCGCTTTGATCAACCCGGCCCGTTGTCGCTTTCACCCTCGTGCGTCAGCACGCGCTTGACGGAGGATCGGAAGGATCCAGAGGAAAGCGCCAGAGCGCGATCACGCCGATGGCGCTGATGATCAATCATCATCCATGGCGCGGTTCGTAAATTAACTCTGCGCCAGTGACTTGTTTTGCAGTGGTTTGATCATATATCAAACGTTCGGACGATTATTTGCTCGATATTTCGGAGATACTTCAATGACACCCCCGCCCTCATCTCCGGCTGCGAGGAAAAGTCCGTCGCGCACCGCGATGTTGACGCCCTGATCAAGGGCTGCCCAATCTGAGCATTTGATCTCGCATCAGGGCCGCATTCCTGCGGCCCTGGCAATCACGCACCGGCGGAGCGCACCATGGCCACGTTCGATTACAACGCTGAGGCGGAGCTGTTCCCGCCGCGACTTCGCAAATCGCCGCACCAACGATTTGGGTACAGACGATTTGCCTTGGCGGCGGACGCCATTCGCTTCGCGGTTGAGGAGCTGCCGCGCGAACTTCTCATCGGCGCCATTCTTGAAGTCGACGGAGAGAGATACGGCGGCGATCAGATTCGTCGCCTGTACGACGCCGGTGATTTTTCCTCGCTCCGGCGGCCGGCCGCCTAGTCTAGCGCCAACGTCACACGCGTCGGCAATACGCTCGTTGTCTTTCGCCATCCTTTCGAGCTGAGGGGCGGCTCGGGCGCGAATAGCGAAAGCCGCCACCCCGTGTGCGCCTGCGCGCGTGCCCGGCCTGCACCGTGGGCCAGTCATCAAGGCCCGGAAACATCAAGTGGGGCGTCAGGCCCTGACGCCGGAAGCCGGCCGGCTGGAGTCTGCGTCAAGCGCGCTCGTTTGCTGGTCAAAGACCTCGTAGGTCCAGACCCGAAACGACTTCAGGACGTGCGGTCCGAACGAGTTGATGAGCGGGACATCCGCCGCGTCCCGGCCTCGCGCGACAGCGATCCGGCCTATCCGTGGCACATTGTTGCGGGGATCGAACGTCCACCACGATCCGTCAAGGTACACCTCGATCCATGCGCTGAAATCCATCGGATCGACAACGGGCACGCCGATATCGCCAAGATGGCCGTTCACGTAACGAGCCGGAATGTTGAGGCATCGGCAAAACGTCAGGGCGAGATGGGCGAAATCGCGGCACACTCCACTCCGCTCCTCGAAGGTTTCGAGCGCCGTTCGCGTCGACCGCGCCTGCATATAGTCAAACTTGATGTGCCGATGGACAAAATCGCATACGGCCTGCACGCGTCCCCAGCCAGGCCGGATTGTGCCGAACAGATCCCAAGCCGTCTGGCTCAGCTTGTCGGTTTCGCAATATCAACTCCCCATCAGATAAAGGAGGCATGAATCGGGGAGTTCCGCGACCGGGACTTCACATGCGGAAAAGTTCGCCGGATCAATCTTGCCGTCGTCTTCGATCGTAGCGTCACCCCAAATTGTGAAGTCGCCGCGGGGCGCCGTGAGTCTGCGACAACGATTGCCGAACGAGTCGACATAGGTCGTCGTCGCGATGATTGGCGTCGTAAACGTCCTTTCGGCGACGCGAATGTCACGCTTGCGATCTCCGCTCACCGACATAAGGCAGACCATCGGGGTCGGCTGCGCGCAAGTGATCGTGATTTCGTAGCCGTAATTTATCAGCACTGATCGCTAGCCCGTAAACAGGGCGATCGGCGCGAACTGGCGCCGACCGTCGATCGCCGGTTCGGCTTTGCCAACCAGCCTATTTCAGACTGCTGAGCAGAGCGGCGCATGCCTGGGGCACGCCGGAATCGGCGGTCTTGCTGCCGGGCATGACTGCCCAGCCGCCTTTGTCGACATAGGCCGCCTGTTGCCAGGAGTCGGTCTTTTTCAGCGTCGTCAGATTGACGGCGGCGTCCGCGCTCCGTTGGAACTGGTCGACGCAGATCGGCGCGACCGCGGCAACCACCGCGCTGCTCGCTGTATTGTCCGCGAGCGTCTTCGCGGAGCTTGCGAGCATCCACCCGCCCCAGCCGAAGCCGACGGTGACAGTCGCGACGACGCCGACGGCCGCGCCTTGCAGGAGTCGCTTGAGCGAGTCCCCCTGATACCAGGCTGCGTTTTGCATGAGCCTCTCCTCCCAATAGGGGCGGAAGGATTCCGCCCCTTCTGAGCATTGGGCGACACATCGCATTGGAGCCGTCGCCGAGGCCCGGTCTTCGTTTATAGGGCGGTCAGTAGTCCATTCCGCCCATGCCGCCCATGCCCCCGCCGCCCGGCATCGCCGGAGCGTCCGCCTTTGGCCGCTCAGCGATCATTGCTTCGGTCGTGATCATGAGGCCGGCTATCGAAGCCGCATCCTGGAGCGCGACCCGAACGACCTTCGCCGGATCGACAATGCCGGCGCTCAGCATGTCGACATATTGCTCGCTCTGGGCGTCAAAACCGAAGGTTTGTGACTTGTTCTCGAGGATCTTGCCCACAACGATGGAGCCTTCCACGCCCGAATTCTCGGCGATCTGCCGGATCGGGGCTTCCAGCGCCCGAAGCACGATGTTGATGCCGGACTGGACGTCTTCGCTATCATTGGCGAGCTTGCCGATCGCCGCCTTGGCGCGCAGGAGCGCGACGCCCCCGCCGGAAACGATGCCTTCCTCGACCGCCGCCTTGGTCGCATGCATGGCGTCGTCGACGCGGTCCTTCTTCTCCTTGACCTCGACCTCGGTCGAGCCGCCGACGCGGATGATGGCGACGCCGCCCGCGAGCTTCGCCAGCCGCTCCTGCAGCTTCTCCTTGTCGTAGTCTGAGGTCGTCTCCTCGATCTGCGCCTTGATCTGGGAGATCCGGCCCTCGATGTCGGCCTTCTTGCCGCTGCCGTCGATGATCGTGGTGTTTTCCTTCTCGATTCGCACCCGCTTGGCCTTGCCAAGCATCTGCAGCGTGACGTTCTCGAGCTTGATGCCGAGATCCTCGGCGATCATCGTTCCCGCGGTGAGGACCGCGATATCCTCGAGCATAGCCTTGCGGCGATCGCCGAAGCCCGGCGCCTTGACGGCCGCCACCTTCAAGCCGCCGCGCAGCTTGTTAACCACCAGCGTCGCCAAAGCCTCGCCCTCGATATCCTCGGCGATGATGAGCAGAGGCTTGCCAGCTTGCACCACCGCCTCGAGGACGGGCAGCATCGGCTGGAGCGAAGAAAGCTTCTTCTCATGGATGAGGATGTACGGGTCTTCGAGCTCCGCGATCATCTTCTCCGCATTGGTGACGAAATAGGGCGAGAGGTAGCCGCGGTCGAACTGCATGCCTTCGACGACGTCGAGCTCGGTCTCCAGGCTCTTGGCCTCTTCGACCGTGATCACGCCCTCGTTGCCGACTTTCTTCATCGCGTCCGAAATCATCTTGCCGATCGTCTTGTCGCCATTGGCGGCAATGGTCCCGATCTGCGCGATCTCATCCGACGACTGCACCTTCTTGGCGCGCTTTTCGATGTCCTTGACGACCGCGGTCACTGCGATGTCGATGCCGCGCTTAAGATCCATCGGGTTCATGCCGGCCGCGACGAGCTTGAGGCCCTCCTTCATGATCGAGGCGGCGAGTACGGTCGCGGTGGTCGTGCCGTCGCCGGCAAGATCGTTGGTCTTGGATGCGACCTCGCGCACCATCTGCGCGCCCATGTTCTCGAACTTGTCGGAGAGCTCGATCTCCTTGGCGACGGTCACGCCGTCCTTGGTGATGCGCGGCGCGCCATAGGATTTGTCGAGAATCACGTTGCGACCCTTCGGCCCGAGCGTCACTTTGACCGCGTTGTTGAGAATGTCGACACCGCGCAGCATTCGGTCGCGGGCGTCGGAAGAGAACCGTACGTCTTTGGCTGGCATGAGTTTGGATCCTTCAATTCTGGGAAAGGGGGAATTAGGCGGCCTTCTTCGACGCGGTCGCGCCTTCAATCACGCCCATGACGTCGGTCTCCTTCATGATCAGGAGCTCCTCGCCGTCGATCTTGACCTCAGTGCCTGACCACTTGCCGAACAGGACGCGCTCGCCCGGCTTGAGCTCTGTCGGCGTGATCTTGCCATTCTCGTCGCGGCCACCGGGTCCGACCGCGACAACTTCGCCCTCCTGCGGCTTTTCCTTGACGGTGTCGGGGATGATGACGCCGCCCTTCGTCTTGGCGTCGGCCTCAATGCGGCGGACGACGACGCGGTCGTGTAACGGACGAAATTTCATGGAGCATTCGCTTTCAGCCGAGCTGCTTCGCCGGCCTGGGATCATGCCCTGGCCCCTGACGGCAATCTGACGACGTTCCGGATGTGGCTATCGTTGGCACTCATTACAAGCGAGTGCCAAGATATATTTCCTATAGAACGATCGAAGGCCTACATAAGAGAATATGAAGAAATGGTCCCCTATTGAAAGTCAAAAAACTTGTACCAACGAGAATAGCTGAAGCGAAACGTTAGGATTTCTCCGGCTCTCCGGACTACCAATCGCCGTTCGACGCGGATTGTCATCGTATTTCGGCGGAATCGACAACAGCATGTAGACATGGTCGGCCGCCAAACGCCATTCATCGACTTTCGATTCTTTCTGCAGCGCGAGCCACCGACTACTTTCCACGAATACCAACGCAGTTCCTGATACAACGCCTTGCGCCGGCATTGCGGAATGAACGTGCTATTCGTAAGTCCATGGGGTGTGTCGTTCGAGGGTTACTGCCGCACGATGTCCGGCAATCTGTCGCTGCCGCCGAGGATTGCCGCGGTCGGCACATAGGTCCGCACGCGACCAGAAGCCGTCGCGGGAGCACAAGCTGATCCCGGAACGTTGACGGCACGATCCATCGCGGGCGCGCGGGCGCCGGCTTGCCGGCTGAGACGCCGTTCAGCTCTTGGCCTGCTTCGCGCCCGATTTCTTCCTCGCCCGCTCGATGCCTTCGAGGAGCAGCGCGCGCGCTTCGTCCGCGTCGCCCCAGCGAACGATCTTGACCCACTTGTTGGGTTCGAGATCCTTGTAATGGGCGAAAAAGTGCTCGATCTGCTGGAGCGTGATCGAGGGCAGGTCGGAGAAGTTCTTCACATGTGCGTAACGCTGGGTGAGCTTCGCCGACGGCACGGCCAGGAGCTTCTCGTCGCCCCCCGCCTCGTCCTCCATCAGGAGAACGCCGACGATCCGGCAGCTCATCACCGCGCCGGGAATGATCGCGCGGGTGTTGGCGACGATCACGTCGCAGGGGTCGCCATCGTCGGAGAGCGTATGGGGGACGAAGCCGTAATTCCCCGGATAGCGCATCGAGGTATAGAGAAAGCGATCGACCTGAAGCGCGCCGCTCTCCTTGTCCATCTCATATTTGATCGGTTCGCCGCCGATGGGCACCTCGATGACGACATTGACGTCGTGGGGCGGGTTCTTGCCGATCGAGATGGCGTTCAGGTTCACGTCGCCCCTCCCAAATCGCATCCCACTTCGATCGCCCGTCGTGGGCGACGTCAGCGGCGCGTCATTCCATCCTCAATGAGGAGCGAACCTTCAGCCGAAGCCGAAAGCGATTCGATCGCGCTGCTGGCCGCCAAACGTCTCTCGCGCGCGGCGCAGGACCCGGCCGCCAAGCCTTTGGTAGAATCCGACCGCCCGCTCGTTGTCGGCCAGCGCCCACACGACGAGGTTCGACAATCCATGGCCGGCCAGATCCTTCCGCGCCGCGTCGAACATGCGCCGGCCGAACCCGCAGCCCTGGCACTCCGGCGCGAGGTAGAGTTCGAAGATCTCACCGCCGTAGCCGAGGGCCGGCACGCGATTGCGCCCATAGCTGACATAGCCGACGATCGAATCGGCGAATTCGAGCACCAGAAGCGGCGTCCGCCGCGCGATGGCGAGGCGCCACCACGCCGGGCCCCTCCGCGCGATCATCCGCTCAAGCTCCTGGCCCGGGATGACGCCCCGATAGGCCTCGCGCCATGCCGCGTCGTGCACCGAGGCGATTTCGCCCTCGTCGCCCAGTCGCGCCGCGCGAATGGAGATAACCGTCTCGACCATGGAGGGGATGTTAAGTCCGCGCGCGGGCCCGCCGCAAGGTCTTGACACGGGGGCGGGAGGACTTTTTTGCTGCGGGCGGCCTGCGCCCCTAAGTCGGCGCATTGGCGCCGGAATTCTTGCGCAATTCTCCGTTCAATGCGCTGCCGACGCTTGGTCTGGAGATTTGAAACGATGGCGCCGCGATGCGCATGGGCGCGCTTGCGACTGGGCGCCGTCGGAATGACGGCGGCGCTCACCTGGGCCGCGGGCGCCCACGCCGACGTGCTCCATGCGAGCTACCGTGTGTCGTTGATCGGCCTTCCGATCGGCGCCGTCCATCTCGACGCCGACCTCACCCCGACCAGCTACTCGATCGTTGGCAATGCGAAACTGACCGGCGTCGCCAAACTGTTCACCAACGCGCACGGCGCGTCGGCGGGCAAGGGCGCAATCGTGCAAGGGCACGTTTCGCCCGCGACTTTCGCCACCATCGCCGCGGATTCGCACATGACCCGCACGATTCGCATGGCGCTCGCCGGCAACACGGTCACCGGTGTCGACATCTCCCCGCCGTTCCAGGACAAGCCGGATCGGATTCCGCTTGGTCCCGACGACAAGCGCGGCGTTGTCGATCCGGTCGGCGCGGTCGTCATTCCGGCGCCAGCCTCGGGCCCGATGCTGTCGCCCGCCGCGTGCGACCGCACGATTCCGATCTTCGACGGCTATACGCGGTTCGACATCACGCTCTCCTATGTCGGCGAGCGCACAGTGTCGGCGAAAGGCTACAAGGGTCCGGTCGTGGTCTGCGCGGCGCGCTACGTCCCGATATCCGGCCATCAGCGCAACCGGCCGGCGACCAAATTCATGGCCGACAACAGGGACCTCGAAGTGTGGCTCGCGCCGATCATGAGCGACCATGTGCTGTTTCCTTTCCGCGTCTCGGTCAGGACGATGATCGGCACCACGGTCGTCGAGGCGGAGCAATTCCGCATCGAGGAGAAATAGCGGGCGGATCGCTGTCCTGTCCTAATGGGCGCCGGAGTGAATCCGACCGAGAAACGGCCTCCCGCATTGGGCGCGGTCCTTCATCCGTCTGCCTTCGCCCGCCGTCTTCTCCCTCAAGGGAAAGAAGCTCGCCCCTTTAGTTGAGCTCGTCCTCGAGCGACGGCATCGGCATCACACCGATACCGTCCTCCATGAGCGACTTGGCCTCGGTCAGGCTCGCGCGGCCGCGAATCCCGCGCTCCGGCTCCTCGCCGAGATGGATGGCCCTCGCCACTTGCGGAAACCTGGCGCCCACGTCGTCGGTGTTGGCCTCGATTTCGCGGCGCATGCGCAGGAAGAATTCGCGCGTCCGCCGGCGCTTGTCATCGACCGCGATCTCCTGGCCTGCTTCGGCCGGGGCGCGCTCAGCCCCGACCACGGCCGGGGCCATGATCGCCTTGTCGACGCGGGTCGAGCCGCATTCGGGGCAGACGACAAAGCCCCGCTTGCGCTGCTTCTCGTAAGCCGCGCTGTCCGGGAACCAGCTGTCGAATGCGTGGCCGTCGGCGCAGGCGAGCGCGTATTTGATCATCGTTCACGCCCCCGCGAGCAGCGCATCGAGTTCTCCCGCGGCTTCGAGCGCATGCAAATCGTCGCAGCCGCCGACGTGGGTGTCGCCGACGAAGATCTGCGGCACCGTCCATCGTCCGCTCGCCCGCGCCGCCATCGCCGCCTGGGCGGCGCGATCGCCGTCAACGCCGATTTCTTCGAAAGACGCCGCCTTGGCGCGCAACAGGGCCTTGGCGGAGTGGCAGTAGGGGCAGGTAGACTTGGTATAGATGACAACCGGGGGCACGCTCGAAACATCCTTGGCGCGTCGATTCCGCGCATTTTCCAGTACTATATGGGAACTCACCCGCCGCTCACAACCCGGGCGAACACGAGCACGTCTACCCGCTTCGCCCCCGCCCTGAGCAGGGCCCGGGACGCGGCGTTGGCGGTCGCGCCCGAGGTCAAGACATCGTCAACGAGCACGACGTTAAGTCCGCGCACCGTAGCGCCCTCGGAGACGCGGAAGGCGCCCTGGACATTCTCGGCCCTCTGCGCCCGGCTCAACCCGACCTGGCTCTTGGTCGCCTTGACCCGCCGAAGTGCGGCGAGATCGCAGCGCTTGCCGGTCTGGCGGGAAATCTCGGCGGTCAGCGCCGCAGCCTGGTTGAACCGCCGCCGCCACAGGCGCAGGGCGTGGAGAGGCACCGGGGTGAGCAGATCGGCGTCCGCCAGCACGTCGGCGCCGGCGCGGGTCATCCAGCGCGCGATCGGCCGGGCGAGTTCCGCACGGTCCGAATATTTGAGCCGGTGGACCAGCGTGCGCGCCGGTCCGTCCTCGAACCGGGCCACCGCCCGGGCCCGGGCGAACGCCGGCGGGTCGGCCATCGCTTGTGGCGAGATAAGGCCTTGCCCGAGGTCGTGCTCGAATGGGGTGCCGAGCCGCTCGCAAAACGGACGCTCGATGAAGCGCATCGCGCTCCAGCAGCGCGGGCAGAGCGCCCCGTGCCGGTCCGTCGCGGCGCGGCAAGCAAGGCAGGTGGGCGGATAAAGCGTGTCGAGCGCGGCTTCGGCCAGGCGCAAGGCGAGCGCGCGAGCGCGGCGCTGCCAAGGGGAGCCCCGGGCCTCATCCGCGCCAAGCGCCGAAAACGCGTCCATGCCTGGAAGTTAGCGCGAATCAAAGCTTTGCGCGAGAGGCGGTCTCGCGCATAAGGAGTCCGGCCAAGGACTCCCGATGCCGCATCCTGCGCCGCCGCAGATCTTCGATCGAGACCTGACCAATCGCCGCCTCGATCGCGCCTGGGCTCGCCCAGACGCGGATCGGGCCGACTTCCTGCTCGCCAGGGCGGCGGGAGACCTTGGCGACCGGCTGTCGCTGGTCAAACGGCGCTTCGCGCTTGCCGCGGACTTCGGCTCGCCTGGACCGCATGGCGCGGCGGCGCTTGCCGCGGGGGGACAGGTCGATTGCGTCATCCGGGTCGCCCCGACGGCGGCGAGCCTGGGGAACGGGGACTTTCTCTCCGCAGTCGGCGACCTCGAGCGCCTGGCGGTGGGGGACGGCCGCCTCGATCTCGCCGTCTCGCTGCTCGCCTTGCAGACGGTGAACGATCTGCCAGGCGCGCTGATGCAGATGCGCCGCGCGTTGAAGGACGATGGCCTCTTGGTCGCGGCGCTGATCGGGGGCGAGACGCTGACCGAGCTCCGGCAAAGCCTGACCATAGCCGAGAGCGAGATTCTGGGCGGGGCGTCCCCGCGGGTTGCGCCGTTCGTCGACGTGCGCGCGCTTGGCGGACTGGCGCAGCGTGCGGGCCTCGCGCTACCGGTCGTCGATCTCGATCGCGCGATCGTCCGCTATCCCGATATGTTCGCGCTTCTCGCCGACCTGCGCGCCATGGGCGCACAGAACGCGCTTCACGCACGCGCCCGCAAACCGCTGCGCCGCGAGGTTTTGGCGCGCGCCGCCACCGTCTACGCTGAGCGTTTCGCCGATCGGGACGGGCGCCTGCGCGCGACTTTCGATCTCGTGTGGCTCTCGGCCTGGGCCCCCCACGAGAGCCAGCAGAAGCCGCTCAAGCCGGGGTCGGCGACGACGCGTCTCGCCGACGCACTCAAGCGCGGGCGGTGAGCCGCCGCCCGGCTCCCAAGGACGAGGCCGAGCGAGGGCCGGCGGGCGGAAACCGCCTCGGCGCCATTCCCCTTCCATCGCCGCCTCAACCGGCATAAAGAGGCGCCATTCCCCGTTCATGCGCGCTTTAAGAGCGCCGGAGAGCATGATGCCCACGCCGCATACGTTATATGACAAGATCTGGGACGACCATGTCCTCGACACCCGGGGCGGCCTGTCGCTCATCTATATCGACCGCCACCTCGTCCACGAGGTGACGAGTCCGCAGGCGTTCGAGGGCTTGAGAATGTCCGGCCGCAAGGTCCGCGCGCCGGAGAAGACGCTCGCCGTCGTTGACCACAACATCCAGACCACCGACCGCCGAGGGGGCATCGCCGATCCCGAAAGCCGCCAGCAGGTCGAGGAGATGGCCAGGAACGCCCGCGAGTTCGGCATTGAATATTACGACGAGTTCGATAGGCGGCAGGGCGTCGTCCACATCATCGGGCCGGAGCAGGGCTTCACGCTGCCGGGCACGACCATCGTCTGCGGCGACAGCCACACCTCGACCCACGGCGCCTTCGGCGCGCTCGCCCATGGCATCGGAACGTCAGAGGTCGAGCACGTGCTCGCGACCCAGACGCTGATCCAGTCCAAGGCCAAGAACATGCGGGTCAAGGTCGACGGCGCGCTGCCTCCGGGCGTGACCGCCAAGGACATCATCCTCACAGTCATTGGCGAGATCGGGACGGCGGGCGGCACGGGACACGTGATCGAATATTGCGGCTCGGCGATCGAGTCCCTTTCGATGGAAGGGCGGATGACGGTCTGCAACATGTCGATCGAGGGAGGCGCGCGGGCGGGCATGATCGCGCCCGACGAGAAGACTTACGCCTATCTCAAGGACCGGCCGAAGTCACCCAAAGGGGCGCTCTGGGACGAGGCCAGGCGCTACTGGGATACGCTGCATACCGACGAGGGCGCGCATTTCGACCGCGAGGTCAGGCTCGACGCCGCCAACCTGCCCCCGATCGTCTCCTGGGGCACGAGCCCGCAGGACGTGGCCCCAATCTTCGGCCAGGTGCCGCGGGTCGAGGATGCGAGGGACGAGCAGAAGCGCGCCTCGATCCAGCGCGCGCTCGACTATATGGGCCTCAGGGGCGGGGAGAAGATGACCGACATCGCCATCGACCGCGTCTTCATCGGCTCCTGCACCAATGGCCGCATCGAGGACTTGCGCGCGGCCGCCGCGATCGTTGGCGGCCGGAAAGTCAGCGAGCGCGTCAACGCGATGGTCGTGCCGGGGTCGGGTCTGGTCAAGGCGCAGGCCGAGGCCGAGGGTCTCGACAAGATCTTCACAGCCGCCGGCTTTGAGTGGCGCGAGCCCGGCTGCTCGATGTGCCTCGCCATGAATCCCGACAAGCTCGCGCCTGGCGAGCGCTGCGCCTCGACCTCGAACCGCAATTTCGAGGGCCGCCAGGGCTACCGCGGCCGCACTCATCTCGTCTCGCCCGCAATGGCGGCGGCGGCGGCGATCGCGGGGCGGTTCGTCGACGTGCGGGACTGGCGGTAGGGAAATGAAAGCCGGCGATCTCCTCATCGACGAGAGCGAGATCGTCGAGGCTTTCGTCCGCGCTTCGGGACCGGGCGGGCAGAACGTCAACAAGGTGGCGAGCGCGGTCGAGCTTCGATTCGACGCCAGACGCTCGCCGTCTCTGCCCAACGACGTCGCGATCCGTCTCATCAGGCTCGCCGGGTCGCGCGCCACCCAGGACGGCGTGATCGTCATCTTCGCCCAGCGATACGCGAGCCAGCCGCGCAACCGCGAGGACGCCCGCGCCCGTCTCGCGGCTCTCATCGCGCAGGCCCAGGAGCGAGCGAAGCCACGGCTCGCCACGCGCCCGACGGCCGCCTCACGCGTGCGCCGGGTCGACGAGAAGACCCGCCGGGGCGCGGTCAAGGCGCTGAGGCGCAAGTCGACCGGGGCGGACTGAACGCGCCGGCTTGTTGCGCCGGATGTTCATATCGTATTACTTTTTCGCATTCAGGAAGCGCACGGGCGCTTCCGACGCGACCAGACCTGAAAATGGGAGGATGGAATGTTGAATGTCCGGACTAGGAACTTTGGCTTCGCGGCCTGCGTCGCGCTCGTCGCCTGCGCAGCGGCGGCTCCCGCGCAGGCCACCGATCCGGTCGCCAAATGGTGCACCGGGCGTGAAGATCGCCGCCTTCCCCGGCGGTCCACAGGGCGGCGTGTTCGCCAACAATGTCTATAACGGCTTCAAACAGGCCGAGCTCGATCTCGGACCGACCGTCACCTACTATTTCTCCGACTGGGACCCCAACAAGATGCTGACCCAGATCCAGCAGGCGCTGGCGACCAAGGTCGACGGCATCGCCACTTATGGCTTCGGCGGCGAGGCGGCGACCGGACCAATGGTCGATCAGGCCTTCGCGCAGGGCACGATCTTCACCACCCTCAACACGTCGCTCCCCGAGAGCCAGAAGAAATATTCGGCCAAGGGCTTCGGCTATGTCGGCGCGCCCAATTATTCCGCCGGCTATGCACTCGCCGCCGAAGCGGCGAAGCGCGCCAAGCTCAAGCCCGGCGACAGCGTTTTCGTCTGGGGCCTCAAGGGCCAGGGCGGCGATCGCGGCCAGCGCACCGTGGGCGTGATCGACGCCTTCACCAAGGCGGGAGCGAAAATAATCTATCAGGAGATCGATGCGGCGACCAACGCCGATCCGAACGCCGGCACCGCGACCTTCGTCGGCGTGATGGGCGCCAATCCCGGGATCAAGATCGTCGTGACTGACCACGGCGGCCTCACGTCGAACGTCGGCGTCTACGCTCGGGCCGCGTCGCTGAAGCCGGGGCAGGTCTTCTTCGCCGGCTTCGACATGTCGCCGAACACGGCCCAGGCGGTCAAGGAGGGCTACCAGAACCTGGTCATCGATCAGCAGCCCTACCTTCAGGGCTATCTCCCGATCCTCAACATCTGCCTGACCAAGAAGTACGGCTTCTCGGGTCTCGACATCAACACCGCGGGCGCATTCGTGGACTCGACCAACGTCGACGCCGTCGCTCCGCTGGCGGCGAAGGAAATCCGCTGATCGTTTTCCAAGACCCGAGGCGCGGGACGCGGCCCACGCCTCGGCGCTCCCGAAGCAGATGGAACGCCTGTGACACGATCCTCCCGCCTGGAGCCGACGACCCGCCGGTGATCGAGCTTCGCAACGTCTCGAAGACGTTCGGCGAAGTGCGGTCGCTCGCGGGGGTGAATTTCGCCGTCAACCGCGGCGAGATCGTCGGCTTGCTCGGCGACAACGGCGCCGGCAAGTCGACGCTGGTGAAGACCGTGATGGGCTTTCATCGGCCGGACCCGGGAGGCGAGATCTATTTTCACGGACGCCGGATCGACGACTGGTCGGTCGCGAGGGCCCGCAGCCTCGGCATTGAGACCGTCTACCAGGAGCGGGCGCTGAGCGAGAAGCAGCCGATCTGGCGCAACATGTTCATGGGGCGCGAGCCGCGCACCCGCTGGGGTCTCCTTGACGTCAAGCGGATGCGCTCGGAATCGGCGCGGCTGATGAGCGAGCATATGGGATTCACGTCCGCGGCGGTGCATCCCGACAATGTCGTGACCACGATGTCGGGCGGCGAGAAGCAGGGCGTGGCGATCACGCGGGCGCTCCATTTCGAGGCCGAACTCGTCATCCTCGACGAGCCCACCATGGGCCTGTCGCTGTCCGAAACCCGCAAGACGCTCGAATTCGTCAGCGCCATCAAGAAGGCGGGCAAATCGGCGATCTTTATCGATCACAACATTTTTCATGTTTACCCGATCGTCGACCGGCTCTATGTGCTCGATCGCGGTAAGGTCGCCGGCGTCTACGCCAAGAGCGAGATCACGATGGACGAGTTGATCGACCGACTCTATCGCGTCGCCCGCTCCGGTTCGATGGACTGACGCTATGGCGAGCGGCGCTATTCCGAACCGTCCCCTCGACAATCGCATCGCGCCGCCCTCGGCCTTGCGCCGGCACGGCAGCCAGCTCGGCATCATCGGGGTCGGGCTGGCGATGTGGCTCGCCTTCGTCGTCGCGGCGCCCGCCGTATTCACCAATCTCGACATCTATCGGGCCTTCGCGCAGACGACGCCGCAATTCGGCATCATTGCGCTGGCGCTCACTTTCGTCGTCATCACCGGCGAGATCGACCTCTCGTTTCCCTCGGTCATGGCGCTCGGCACGGCTGCGTTCTGTCTCATCACCGCCCATGCCGGCGCGCCGTGGTGGATCGGCCTCGTTTGCGCGCTGGCGACCGGCGCCGCATGCGGATTGCTGAACGGCCTCCTGGTGGCCAAGCTCAATATTCCCTCGCTCGTCATCACCATCGGCACATCGTTCCTGTTTCGGGGCCTCGAGCTCGTGCTGATGAACGGGACCGGGGTGCCGCTGACGGCCGACAAGTTTCCCCAGATGCATGCCCTTCTGCGCGCATCGGTGTTCGGCTTGCCGGTTCAGACCTTGTGGATGATCGTCCTGCTCGTTGTCTTCTGGATCCTGCTCAACCGGACCCGCTTCGGCGCGCATGTGTTCCTGGTCGGCGACAATCCGACCAGCGCCCGGCTCATGGGCGTCAACGCGGTTTCGGTGAAGGCGCGCGCTTTCGTTCTTGTCGGGGTGACCGCTGTCTTCTCGGGGCTCATGACCTCGATCTACGGCTATTATTTCTGGCCGACCACGGGCGACGGCTTCCTGCTCAACACCATCGCCTCGGTCTTCCTCGGCGGGACGTCGGTGTTCGGCGGGACCGGATCGGTGGTCGGCACGTTCGTCGCCTCCTACATCATCGGCGCGATCAACGCCGGCATTGTCTCGGCGGGCATCAACGCCTTCTACACCCAGCTTGCCTTCGAACTCGTCATCGTGATCTCGGTCGTCCTGCAGACGCTCATCGAACGGCGGATTCGCCGCCAGTCGCTCACCGGTCGGTGAGCAAGGAACGCCGATGGCCGGACGCATCGAGGGGCGCCATGTGCTGGTGACCGGGGGCGCGCGAGGGATCGGGGCGGCGATCGCAGCCAAGGCGCTCGCCGAAGGCGGGCTCGTTTCGATCATCGACCTCGACGACGCCGCGGGGCGCGAGCTCCTGACCGTGCTCGACGCGGACAAGCGCGTTTCATTCACCGCGGGAGACGTGCGGCGCGCGTCCGATATCGAGAGGGCGCTCGAGGCTGGCGCGAAGAAGTTCGGGCCGGTCAGCGGCCTCGTCAATAACGCTGGACGAAATGTCTACGCCGACCCGGCGACAATGACTGAACTGGAATGGGAGGACGTGTTCGCCGTCGATCTCAAATCGGCCTGGCTCGCCGCCCGCGCGGTCCTGCCTGCGATGAAGGCTGCGAAAACGGGCGCGATCGTCAACATCGCTTCGCTGCACGCAGAAATGACCTATCCCGGAATGTTCCCTTATGCGGCGGCGAAATCGGGGCTCGTCGGATTGACCCGCTCGCTCGCGCTCGAACTCGGTCCATGGCGGATTCGCGTCAACGCGCTGTCGCCAGGCTATGTCGAGACGGCGCTGGTCGCGGAGTTCTTCGACCGCAACGATCCGGCGTTGCGCGAAAGGGTGCTTGACGCCCATCCGATGCGGCGCATGGGCAGTCCGGCGGAGATCGCCAATTGCGCCGTGTTTCTCATCTCCGACGAAGCCTCGTTCGTCACCGGCGCCAACTGGCGCGTCGACGGCGGCCTTGGCGCCCGCTTCGCGGGCTGAGGAGGGCGCCCGTAGCGGGCCGCTATCGGCACGGAGCCGGCTGCTTTTACACGATCGTGCGGCGCTCGGAACGCGAACGTCCGCCGTGCAGCCCCGCCCCCGGCGACGGGCCAAGGGTCACTGTTTTGACTTCAGTTTCGTTCATCGGGCTCTCGCGGATCAGCTGTCCAGACATAGCCGGGCTCACCCGCCGGAAAGCGCCCGGGTTCTATTTTCCGTTCGGCCAGCGCCCGCGCCAGCGCCTCTCGCGGTTCCGCCCACCCGTCGTCGCTGAGACGAAACACGCCCCAATGAATACCGATGGCGTGCCGGGCTTGCAGCGCCTCGAAGATCATAATCGCCTCATCGGGGTTGACGTGCTGCTCGGCCATTAACCAGCGCGGCGCATACGCCCCTATCGGCAGCAAAGCCACGTCGGGGCTCCCGATGCGGCGCCGTATGGCGTCGAAGACGCTGCCGTCGCCGTAGCCGGTGTCGCCCGCGAAATAGACCAGTTCGCCGCCTGCTCGCACGACGAAGCCGCACCAAAGCGCCATGCGCCTGTCGAAGGCGCCGCGCGCAGACCAGTGCTGGGCCGGAACGAAAGCGACTTCGACGTCATCGGCGATGCGACGACGATCCCACCAGTCGCCTCCGGCAAGACGAGCACGGGGAATCGATCGGCGCACGATGGCGTCGTTGCCGAGCGGCGTGAGGATGACAGGATCGTCACGCCGGACAAGGCGGGTGAGGGTGGCGACGTCAAAATGGTCGTAGTGGTTGTGGCTGAGGAGAACGAAATCGATCGGCGGCAGGTCGTCAAAGGCGATGGAAGGGGGAGAGACTCGTTTTGGACCCGCGAAGGAGAGAGGGCTGGCCCGCTCGGACCAGACGGGGTCGGAGACGACGTTGAGCCCGCAGGTCTGAATGAGAACGGTCGCGTGGCCGACGACGGTGATGCGCGTTGCGGCGCTTCGCGCGACTGGCATGACCATCGCAACCGGCGCCTTGGCCGGCCAGGGCGCGGGCCGGGAGGTCCGGCGCCAGCGCAGGAGATCCCCAAGACCCCTGTCGCGTGTCGGCGGCGAATTGTTGAAGAAGCGAACGCCGTCGAAATGGTCGGTGACGGGGCCCGCGTGATAGCGATTGCGCGGCATCCGGGGCCCGTTTCCGTCAGGCTCCATAGATTGCGCCCTCGGTCGCCTTGGCCCGCTCGGCGCGCTTGCGGTCGTTGGGGTCGAGCAGGGCCTTGCGCAGGCGCACTGATTTCGGCGTCACCTCGACCAGTTCGTCGTCCTCGATATAGGCAAGCGCCTTCTCGAGCGTCATCTGGATCGGTGGGGTCAGGCGCACCGCCTCGTCCTTGGAGTGGGTGCGGATGTTGGTGAGCTTCTTGCCCTTGAGCACGTTGACTTCGAGGTCGTTGTCGCGCGTGTGCTGGCCGACGATCATGCCCTGGTAGACCTTGGCGCCCGGCTCGATCATCATCGGCCCGCGGTCCTCGAGGTTCCACATCGCATAGGCGATCGCTTCGCCCGCCTCGCTGGCGATCAGGACGCCGTTGCGGCGCCCGGCGATCTCACCCTTCCATTGTCCCCAGTTGTGGAAGAGCCGGTTCATGACCGCCGTGCCGCGGGTGTCGGTCATGAGCTCGCCGAGATAGCCGATAAGCCCGCGGGTCGGCGCAAGGAAGACGAGCCGCAGGCGCCCTCCCCCGGAGGGGCGCATCTCCACCATCTCGCCCTTTCGCTCGCTCATCTTCTGCACAACGACGCCCGAATGCTCCTCGTCGACGTCGATCACCACTTCCTCGATCGGCTCGAGGGTCTCGCCTCCTTCGCTGCGCCGGAACAGCACCTTCGGCCGCGAGACGCTGAGTTCGAAGCCCTCGCGGCGCATGGTCTCGATCAGGATCGCGAGCTGCAACTCGCCGCGTCCCGAGACCACGTAGGCGTCAGAGTTCAACGCCTGCTCCACTTTGAGGGCGACATTGCCCTCGGCTTCCTTGAACAGGCGGTCGCGGATGACGCGGCTCGTCACCTTGTCGCCCTCCGTCCCCGCGAGCGGGCTGTCGTTGACGGAAAAGGTCATCGATAGCGTCGGCGGATCGATCGGCTGGGCGTGCAGCGGCTCGACCTCCTCCGGGCTGCAGAGAGTGTCGGCGACGTTGAACTTCTCCAGCCCCGCGATGGCGACGATGTCGCCCGCGACCGCTTCGTCGATCGGAGCGCGCTCGATCCCGCGAAAGGCCAGGATTTGCGTGACCCGCCCCTGCTCAACCGTGTCGCCCTGACGATCCAGCACCTTGACCGGCGCGTTGGTCTTGATCGATCCCGAGAAGACCCGCCCTGTGATGATGCGCCCGAGATAGGGGTTGGCCTCAAGCAGAGTGCCGAGCATGCGGAAGGCGCCGGCGCCGACCTTCGGCGCCTCGACATGCTTCAGGACGAGGTCGAACAGGGGCGCCATGTTGTCCTTCGGCCCCTCGGGGCCGAGCGCCATCCAGCCCTGCTTGGCCGAGCCGTAGAGGATCGGAAAGTCGAGCTGCTCATCGGTCGCGTCGAGCGCGGCGAAGAGATCGAACACTTCGTTCACCACCTCGGTAGGCCGCGCGTCCGACTTGTCGACCTTGTTGACGCAGACGATGGGTTTCAGCCCGATCTTCAGCGCCTTGCCGACCACGAACTTGGTCTGCGGCATCGGCCCTTCGGCCGCGTCGACCAGTACGATCGCGCCGTCGACCATCGACAGGATTCGCTCAACCTCGCCGCCGAAGTCGGCATGGCCGGGCGTGTCGACGATGTTGACCCGGACGTCCTTCCACACAACCGACGTCGCCTTGGCGAGAATGGTGATCCCACGTTCCCGTTCGAGGTCGTTCGAATCCATGACCCGTTCGGCGACGCGCTGATTGTCGCGGAATGCGCCAGACTGCTGCAGGAGCCGGTCGACGAGGGTCGTCTTGCCATGGTCGACGTGGGCGATGATGGCGATGTTGCGAAGTTTCATGAGAGGGCTTTACAGGCGGCGCACACTGGGACGGCAGGCCGGCGCCGTCCTTTTGTGCGCGAAGTTCACGGGAACGGGCGGCGCGCCAAAGCAAACCCGGGCTGAAACCGTCCGATTGTGCGCTGCAATACACGAAAGAGCGGCGGAAGGAAAGGCCGCCGGCTCCGGCGGTTCTCCGGCGCCTGGCGCGATTCGCCGTGCCGGTCGCCCATTGCTCGCTTGCGATCGGCTGCGGCGCCCGAGACGCCTTTTTTTCGGCAGCGTTTGACTCTCAATGTTTCAGGGGCGGTCACGTTTGACCGCTACGTTCTGGGCGGCGCGCGCGGCGGTCGACGGCCCCGGTTTGAGCCGAGTTGGAGGGGTGATGAAAACGGTAAGGATCGAGACGCCGAATGGGGCGGTCGCCGCTCACGATTCGGCCGGCCGAGGTCCGGCGCTCGTGCTCATCCACGGCAATTCATCGTCGTCGCGCGCCTTCTCCCGCCAGTTCAACGGGCCGCTCGGAGGGCGGTTCCGGCTGGTCGCGGTCGATTTGCCCGGCCACGGCGAATCGGATGACGCGAAGGACCCGGGCGCCTATTCGCTGCCGGGACACGCGTACGCCGTCCGCGCTGCGGTGGATGCGCTCGGGCTCGACGAGGCCTGGTTCGCCGGCTGGAGTCTTGGCGGTCATGTCACGCTCGAAATGGCGCCCGATCTTCCTCGCGCGCGCGGGTTCGTCATTTTCGGCACGCCGCCGATCACATCCGGCGAGGCGAGGCAGGAAGCGTTCTTGCCCCACCCCGCGATGAAGTTCACCTTCCAGGAGGGCCTCGACAGAATTGAAGCGTCCGCCTATGTCGCGGCGTTCTTCAGGCCAGGCTTCAGCGATATTCCGCCGTTCTTCCTCGAAGATGCTTTGCGCACGGACGGGCGGGCGCGCAGCAACCTCGGGGCGAGCGGCCGCGCCGGACTCTATCGCGACGAGGGCGCGGTCGTGCGCGATCTCAACGTCCCGCTCGCCGTGCTGCACGGCGCGGCGGGAGCAGCTGGTCAACGGACGCTATTTCAGCTCCCTCGCCATGCCGACGCTATGGCGGGGCGCGGTTCAGACGATTCCTGAAGCGGGCCACGCGCCGCAATGGGAGACGCCCGAGGCGTTCGACGCGCTGATCGAGGCGTTCGTCAATGAGACGGCGCGAAGCCGCATGCGCCGTTGACTGCGCCTCACGTGGCCCGCCGATGAGGCTCGATCGCCTCACTGCTCCACGATGGGCGCGTACTTGCCAGCGCTCCACTTGTTGATGTCGTAACGGGGGTCAAGGATATCGCCCTTGCTGTTGAACCGGACGGGGCCCATAACGGTCTCGACCGGCTGGCCGTTCTCGAGCGCCTTGGCGACCGCCTTGGGATCGTCGGAGCCCGCGCGCTTGATCCCCTCGGCGATCGCCTGAACGACGCCGTAGCTGAACAGCGTGAACCCTTCGGGGTTGAACCCTTGAGCCTTGAATTGCTCGAGCGCCTTGGCCGCGGCCGGCGAGCGGCGAGGGTCGGTCGGGAAGGTGAACAGCGTGCCCTCGCCCGCTGGCCCCGAGATCTGCCAGAACTCGGAGGTGGCGATGCTGTCGCCGGTCATCAGGTTCAGCTTGTAGCCCTGGTCGACCGCCTGCCGCAGCATGAGGCCGGCCTCGGTGTGATAACCGCCGAAATAGACGAACTCGGCGCCGGCGTTCTTCAGTTTCGTGATGATCGCGGTATAGTCCTTTTCGCCCGGATTGATTCCTTCGAACATGATTTCGGTCACCCCGGCCGCGTTCAGCTTCTGCTTCACCACCTCGGCGAGGCCCTTCCCGTAAGCCGACTTGTCGTGAAGGATAGCGATCTTCTTGCCCTTGTATTTCTGGGCGATCCAGGGCGCGATGAACGCGCCTTGCGCATCGTCGCGCGGATAAAGGCGCATGATGGTCGGACGGCCCTTCTCCGTCATCGTCGGGTTTGACGACGCCGGGCTCATCATCAGGATGTCATTGTCGGCGTAGACGTCCGAGGCGGGGATCGACGAGCCCGAACACGCATGACCGTCGACATATTTGATCTGCTGGCCGACAATCAGATTGGCGACCGCGACCGCCTGTTTGGGATCGCAGGCGTCGTCCTCGACGACGATCTTGATCTTGCGCCCGTTGACTCCCCCGGCCTCGTTGATCGCGGCCGCCGCGGTCTCGGCGCCGCGCTTCATCTGTTCGCCGATGCTCGCCACTGGTCCGGTCATCGGCCCGGCGACGGCGATGGTGATGTCCTGGGCCTGGGCCGGCGCGGTCAGCGCCGCGAGTCCGAGCCCCGCGAGCGTAAAGATCAATGGTTTGCGCATGGTGTGACCCTCCGTTGTCCTCTCCTCCGCGGCCGGCCGATTGCGACCGGCGCTTTCGCGGGCCTCTTAAGGCCAGTTCTCTTGTGGCGATAGCCGGGAAAGGCGCGGAGCGCAACCGCCGCGGGGCCTCCCTATTGCGCGGCGCGCCACCGCATCCTGAGCGTCGGCAGCCCCGAGAGCGGATTCAGTCCTCGCCCGACAACCGAGAGCCCCTCGCGCTCATAGAACCGCAGCGCTCGGCCATTGGCCTCGTTGACGTCGAGTTCGATTGCGTCCGGCGACCGGCGCTTGGCCTCGGCGAGGAGCGCCCCGGCAAGACCAGATCCCCGCTCCGAGGGCGCGACGCAAAGCTGATCGAGATAGCCGGACTTCAAGTCGATGACGGCGAAGCCGGCCGGCCTCCCGCTTGCGTCCAGCCCGACCACGATGTCCGCGCCAGCCGCGCAGAGCGCGCGCAAATGATCGATAAGCCAGCCGCGGCGGGCGGCGAAATCAACGTCAATTCCGGTCTCGCTCCATCCCATGACCCAGAGATCGGCGAGCGTGGCAAGATCGGCCTCGGCGAATGCCCTGAGCGCGTGAGCGCCGGCGCTCACCGCTCGGTGAGCTTGAGTTCGATGCGCCGGTTGCGGGCGCGCGCCTCTTCATCATTCCCCTGGTCGATCGGCTGGAACTCGCCAAAACCAGCCGCTGCCAGGCGGTCGGGCTCCACCCCCTTGCTGATCAGATATTGCACCACAGCGACGGCCCGCGCGGCCGACAGCTCCCAGTTCGACTTGTAAGGGCCGGCGCCAGTTATCGGTGTGTTGTCGGTATGGCCGTCGACCCTGAGGATCCAGGGGATATCGGGCGGGATCTCCCGCTCGAGGTCGATCACTGCGGCGGCGAGCGTGTCGAGCGAGCTTTGCCCCGCCGGGCTGATCTCAGCCTTGCCGACGTCGAACAAAACCGAGGACTGGAACACGAACCGGTCGCCCACCACCCTGATGTCGGGCCGGGAGCCGAGGATCTGCCGCAAGCGACCGAAAAAGTCCGAACGATAGCGATTGAGCTCCTGAACCTTCTGCGCCAGCGCCACGTTGAGCCTTTGGCCGAGATCGGCGATCTTCGACTGAGATTCCTTGTTGGCCGCCTCAGAGGCGGAGAGCGCGTCCTCGATCGCCGCCAGTTGTTTGCGGAGAGCGGCGATCTGCTGATTGAGCACGTCGACCTGGGCCAGCGCCTGCGCCGAGATCTGCTTCTCGCGGTCGAGCGCGTTGGCCGCCGCCGAAACCTTGCCGCTGATGGCGCTGGCGTCGACCGCGCCCTGCGAGGCGGCGTCCTTGAGCCGCTTCTGCTCCCGCTGGGCGGATTCGAGGGTGGCCGCGAGGACCGACATCTTGCTTTCGTCGACGTTTTTCTGGGTGCGCTCGAGCGCGAGCAGATTGGTCAGTTCCTCGATCTGCCGGTTGAGCCTCACGAGCGCCTCGTCCTTGCCGGTGACCTCCCGCGACAGGAAGAACTGCGCCAGCATGAACACCGACAGGAGAAAAATAATCACGAGGAGCATCGTCGACAGGGCGTCGACGAAACCCGGCCAATAGTTCACTCCCTCGTACCGGCGGGAACGCGACAGCGCCATCGATCAACTCCGGACCTTGCTTCGCCCTCGAATCCCGCGCCTCACCGCGCGCCCAATTCGTCCAGGAGGCGCCTGAGCAGCTTGCCGATGTCTTCCTGCTGCGCCGTCTGCGCGTCGACCCAATCGCGAATCTGCTGCTGCTCGGTGCGCATGTGGCTGACGAGAGCCTGAATGCCCTCGGCGAGCGTGGCGATCGCCTTGGCGTCGCGCTGATATTCGATTGCCGGCTGCGCGCTCTGGGCAATGATTGGCGCGTCCGGGGCCGCCTCGACGAGCGGCGCCGTCTGGACGTGGCTCGCGAGAAATTCCTCGAACTCGGAATAGAAGCGGTTCTGCGCCTGGCCCGCCTGGAGATCGAGGAAGCCGAGGATCAGCGAGCTCGCGAGGCCGAACAGCGACGAGGTGAACGACACGCTCATGCCCGCGATCGGCATCGACAGGCCCTGCTTGAGATCGTCGAACATGGACGAATTGTCGGTTCCGGTCTTCATGCTCTCGATGACGCCAGCGATTGAATGGACCGTCTCCAAGAGGCCCCAGAACGTGCCGAGGAGTCCGAGAAAGACCAGAAGCCCGATCAGGTAGCGGCTGAGTTCCCTCCCCTCGTCGAGCCGGGTGCCGATCGAATCGAGGATCGCGCGGGTGGTGATGGTCGACAGGCCCCGCGCCCCCGCGCCGGCGTTGAGCATCACCGCCATCGGCGCTAGAAGCCGCGGGGTTGGCGCGGTTGCGCCCGCGACTGCGCCGGTCAGCGAGTTGACCCAGCGGATTTCACGGAAGAGCCGGATCACCTGCCGGAAGGTGAACAGGGCGCCGATCGCCAGCACGCCCAGGATCAGGCCGTTCAGGCCCGGATTGGCGCTGAAGGCAAGCGCGATCTGCTGATAGAGGATGAGGACGACGAATCCGACCAGGGCCAGGAATGCCGCCATCCCGACCAGGAAAATACGCGGGGAGGTAAGCAGCCGGATATCCGGATCTTGCGCCATGGATCGCCGAATTGAACCCTAAAACACAACGCGGACGTCTTCGTCCCAATAGCATAAGAAGCGGGCGGACAAAGCGGCGAGAGACACCGATCCCGGCCGCCGCCCCGACTTGTCTGGGGAAAGACCGGTCACGCCGCCTTCATTTTGGGGCTGAGCCAGCCGCGGTTGGCCAGAACTTCCGCGATCTGCACCGCGTTCAGCGCCGCCCCCTTGCGCAGATTGTCGGAGACCACCCAGAGATTGAGGCCGTTGTCGATCGTCGGGTCCTCGCGAATGCGCGAAATGTAGGTTGCGTCCTCCCCCGCCGCCTCGTGGGGGGTGATGTAGCCGCCGGGCTCGCGCCGGTCGACGACCAGGCAGCCGGGCGCGCGTGAGAGGATGTCCCGCGCCTCCTCCGCGCTGATCGGCTTCTCGAACTCGAGGTTGACCGCTTCCGAATGGCCGATGAACACCGGGACCCTGACGCAGGTCGCGGTCAGCCTGATCTTGGGGTCAAGGATTTTCTTGGTCTCGGCGACCATCTTCCATTCTTCCTTGGTCGAGCCGTCGTCCATGAACACGTCGATATGCGGAATGACGTTGAAGGCGATGCGCTTGGGGAACTTCTTCGCCTCGATCGGATCGGAGATGAAAACCGCGCGGGTCTGCGAGAACAGTTCGTCCATTGCCTCTTTGCCGGCGCCCGAGACCGACTGATAGGTCGCCACCACCGCCCGGCGGATCGTCGCATGGTCGTGCAGCGGCTTGAGCGCCACCACGAGCTGGGCGGTCGAACAGTTGGGGTTGGCGACGATATTCTTCCTGCCGAAACCCTTGGCGGCCGCCGCGTTCACCTCGGGCACGACCAGCGGGACGTCCGGGTCCATGCGCCAGGCCGACGAATTGTCGATAACCACGCAGCCCTTGGCGCCGATCCTCGGGGAAAAATCCTTCGACACGGCTCCGCCCGCCGACATGAGGCAAATGTCAGTGTCGGAAAAGTCATAATGCTCAAGCGCCCGGCACTTGAGGGTCTTGTCGCCGAACGAGACCTCACGGCCAATCGAGGCGGGCGACGCGAGCGCGACCACTTCGGCTGCCGGAAACCGGCGCTCGGCGAGGATGGAGAGCATCTCGCGGCCGACATTGCCGGTTGCGCCGGCGACTGCGACCTTGAAGCCTGACATGATGAAGAATTCCTTGTCCTCATCCCCCTCGAGGCCGCCGAGCTGCTTAACCTCTTTGGAGCCGGACCGCCCGCCGGGGAGACATGCGGGCGCGCGGGTCAGCGTTTCGCCCCGCCTGTCAGCGCGGGGCGCGTTTGGTCGCCGTTTTGAACCTCGAGCGCGACATCGGACCTGATCCGGAGCGGCGCCGAAAAGCGCCCGCCGTTTCCGAAAACACGGCGCGGGCGCGATGTCAATGCGCACATCTGCCGGCGAGCGCCGCGCGTTCGCCGCCCCGTCGCGGCATGATGCGTTCTTGAAGCGCGGCCAAGACCTGATGGCTCGCCTCCCGGATGCGTCCCCCTCCCTCGTGCGAGCGCGGCTCGCGAAAAACCCGCTTTCCCTTTTCCGCCGCGCGCTCTAAGCCGTGGGGCGCGCGCCCACGACACATCGAGGTTCCCATGCCCGCCCGTCAGCCCGCAATCTTCATTCCGCACGGCGGCGGCCCGTGCTTCTGGATCGACTGGCCTCCGCCCTTCGGCCCGCATGCCTGGGACAACCTGCGCGATTATCTCGCGGGCCTGCTCAAGTCGCTGCCCGAGCGGCCGAAGGCGTTCCTGGTGGTCACGGCGCATTGGGAGGCGGCGAATCCCACGGTCAGCGTCAACCCCAAGCCTGGCATGCTCTACGATTATTACGGCTTTCCCGACCACACCTACCGCCTGACCTATCCCGCGCCGGGCGACCCGGAGCTGGGGACGCAGGTCAAGCGCCTCATCGAGAAGGCCGGCATGGCCGTGGCGACCGATGGCGAGCGCGGTTTCGACCACGGCGTGTTCGTGCCGTTCCTGATCGTCGATCCGAAGGCCGAGATCCCGGTCGTCATGCTGTCGCTCAGGCAGGACCTCGATCCCGCCTTTCACATCAGGCTTGGCAAGGCGCTTCAGCCGTTGCGCGATCAGGGGATCGCAATCGTCGGCAGCGGCATGAGCTTTCACGATCTGCGCCATTTCCGCGACG
Organism: uncultured Alphaproteobacteria bacterium; assembly: GCA_963742305.1. GTDB lineage: Bacteria > Pseudomonadota > Alphaproteobacteria > Rhizobiales > Beijerinckiaceae > Roseiarcus. Next base: position 32,133 of record CAVULN010000024.1, on the reverse strand, counting down.
GCGACACGACGGGGTCGGCCGCGTTCGACCAATGGCTCGACGAGACGGCGAAGGCCCCGCCGGCGGAGCGTCAGGCGCGGCTTGAACATTGGGACAAAGCGCCGTCGGCGCGCCAATGCCACCCGCGCGAGGAGCATCTTTTGCCGCTGATGGTGGTGGCCGGCGCCGCGGGCGAGAGCGTGGGGGCCCATGAGTTCCGCGACGTGATCGGCGGCAAGATGATCTCGGGCTTCCGGTTCGGGTGAAGCGGCTTTGTCGCCCCGCGCTTGGGCGTCCGGGGACCAGCCGCTTCTCGACGGGCTATGCCGGGAACAACCCGCGATGGCCCGACGCCCAGCCCCTTGAGCTCCGGGCGCCTCCTTGCACAGATTTATTTTGGGGTCTAATATCCTGCCGACGACAATCTTTGGGGTCAGACGGACCCGCAACCAGGCGCGGTCTGGACACGTCGGGAATGCGGATTCCTTCCGGTTCTGCCCTCAGCCATCGATGAGGCGCCGCCTGATTGTTTGCTGCGGTCGCGGCTGAAATGAGAGAGTATTAAGCAGGCGCGCCACGTCGGCGGTCGAATTACGGGGTCACGATTCCCAGTGTGGCGCCCGCAGATCCGAGGGAATCGGGGTCATGAAGGTTGTTCTTTTTTGCGGCGGATTGGGTACGAGAATTCGTGACTATTCGGAGAACGTTCCGAAGCCAATGATTCCGGTCGGAAACCATCCAATTCTGTGGCACGTCATGCAATATTATAGCCAGTATGGCCATCACGATTTTATCTTGTGCCTCGGGTACAAAGCGAACGTTGTCAAGAACTATTTCTTGAATTACAAGATCGCGGAAAGCAGCGATTGTGTGATTTCCGAATACGGTTCCAAGGTTGAGCTCCTTGGCGAGCGGCCTTCCGAGTGGCGTATTACGCTCGTTGACACCGGAATCTGGAGGAACATCGGAGCACGCCTTTTCGCGGTCAAGCATTTCGTCGAGAACGAAGAAATATTTCTGGCCAACTACAGCGATGGATTGACCGACGCGCCTCTTACGGAAATGATCGATCGGTTCAAGGCAAGTGGAAAGATTGCCTGCTTCATCGCCATTCATCCACCAATCAATTTTCATCTGGCCGAATTCGATGAGAAGGGGGTCGTACAGCGAATTCGATCCAGCCAACAATCCGATATATGGATTAATGGCGGCTTTTTTATCTTTCGCAGAGAAATCTTTGACTACATCAAGGATGGCGAAGAGCTCGTGCTCGAACCGTTCAACCGTCTGATCAAAGCAGGGAAGTTGATGGCGTATAAGTACGAGGGCTTTTGGCGGGCTATGGATACGATGAGGGACAGACAGGTCCTCGAGGAGATGGTCGAACGCGGCGAGACGCCCTGGAGCCAGCTTGCGAACGCAGACAGCAACGCAGCCCCATGAAATTGTTGCAACTCGCGGCGCCTGGAACCGGTTGTCGGTCCTCTTTCTCGGCGGGCACTCCGACGACATTGAAATAGGCGCGGGCGACGCTGCTTGGCGTGCAGGAACGCGGGGTTCGGCTCGACACGCTCGACGACACGGCTTGAACATGACGTCCGGCGAGGCGGTGAGACGAAATGCGCCGCAACCGCCATCTCTCCGAAGGGCTGGTGGAGGGATGTGTGCTGAAGCGGGATGTTTCCAAGGACGCGGCTCTAACTTACGACGACGCCGTCTCACGGCCGGCTTGCAAACCGGCTTCGCGCGGAGCAGTCCCAGGAAAGCTTGCGCCGGCGAAACCATGCTTCGCCCGAATTTGAGCCGAAACCCGGCGTCCGCTTGCCGATAGTCCGGCCCTAGGCGGCGTGGGCGATGGCTTCGCACACTTCGCCGACGAGGGCGTCGACCAGCGCCTGATCGTCGGCTTCGCCCATCACCCTGATGACCGGCTCGGTGCCGGAGGGGCGGACCACCAGCCGGCCGCGCTCGCCAAGCCGCGCTCTCGCTTCCGCGATCGCTTTCGCCACCGCCGGATGCTCGAGCGGCTTGCCGCCCTTGAAGCGGACGTTGCGCAAGACCTGCGGCGCCGGCTCGAACCGCCGGCAGACCTCGCTCGCGGGCTTGCCCGCCTTATGCACCACCGCCAGCACCTGCATCGCCGCTATCAGCCCGTCGCCGGTGGTCGCATAGTCGGACAGGATGATGTGGCCCGACTGCTCGCCCCCGACGTTGAAGCCCTTCTCGCGCATCCGCTCGATCACATAGCGGTCGCCGACCGCGGTGCGCTCGAGCGTCAATCCCAGGCTCATGAGATGGCGCTCGAGGCCCAGGTTCGACATCACCGTGGCGACGATCCCGGGCTTCGCCAGCCGGCCCTCGTCGCGCCAGCTCTCGGCGATCACCGCCATCACCTGATCGCCGTCGACGAGATGGCCCTTCTCGTCGATGAGGATCATCCGGTCGGCGTCGCCGTCGAGCGCGATGCCCACGTCGGCCCGCATCTCCCGCACCTTGCGCGAAAGCGCCTCGGGCGCGGTCGAGCCGACCTCGAAATTGATGTTGAGCCCGTTCGGCTCGACCCCGATCTTGATCACCTCGGCGCCGAGTTCCCACAAGGCCTCCGGCGCCACCTTGTAGGCCGCGCCGTTGGCGCAGTCGACCACCACGCGCAGGCCCTCGAGCGAAACGTCGCGGGCGAGCGTCCGCTTGGCGTATTCGATGTAGCGGGCCTGGACGTCGTCGATCCGCCGGGCCCGCCCGAGGTCGGGGGATCGCGCCAGCATCGGCGTGACGTCGCCCTCCATCAGGGCCTCGATGCGCGCCTCGACCTCGTCGGAGAGCTTGAAGCCGTCCGGCCCGAACAGCTTGATCCCGTTGTCCTCGTAAGGGTTGTGGGAGGCGGAGATCATCACCCCCAGATCGCAGCGCATCGAGCGGGTCAGCATCGCAACCGCCGGGGTGGGAACCGGGCCCAGGAGCAGGACGTCGGCCCCGACCGAGGTGAACCCCGCCACCAGCGCATATTCGATCATGTAGCCCGACAGGCGGGTGTCCTTGCCGATCACCACCCGGTGGCGGTGGTCGCCGCGGCGGAACGCCAGCCCCGCCGCCTGCCCGACCTTCAGCGCCATCTCCGCAGTGATCAAGCCGTTGGCCCGCCCGCGAATCCCGTCCGTCCCAAAATGCCTGCGCGCCATGGTCTCAGAGCTCCCCGGGGCGAAATATCGGGCCATACGAACGCTGCGCCGCCCTCATACCGCATATGTGGGGGCAAAGGTTTCACAATTCGTTGCGAGACGGTAACGGTGCGGCATGACGTTGCTCATGGCTGCGCCTGCCGCCTCGTCCATCGATTTCAGTGAATCCGCTGACATGGTCGCGAACTGCTCACACGCTGGGGAACGCTTGAAGACACCTCGATAGAGGCGGAGGCGCGCCGCTCAATCCGAACACCCGCCGGCTCAAGGACCCGGCCTCATGGGTTGAGCGCCCGCGGGCCGCTGACGAACCGGTTGCCCCGGACATAGAATCTGAGCGGACTCTCCGCTGCGCGCGTGATGCCGATCCGCTTGCTCCGCCCGACCTCACCCGATGCGGCGCCGTCCGATCCGAGCCATAGGCGGCCGGCCTGACAGAGATCGATCCCGTCGAGCCGGCGATCGATCCTGAGAGCTTGGCAGAGCCGTCCGGGACCGCGGGCCAGATCCCATATCCGTTTGATTCCGCGATTGCGCTCGATGATCGTGACGCCGAACATCGGCTCGATCGCCCTGATCAAGACGCCCGCTCCCACCTTGGGCGTCTCGCTCGAGACGTTCAGCATGAACGAGACCCCATAGGCGAGATAGACGTAAGCGTGCCCGCGCTCGAGGAAAAGCGCGCGATTGCGTTCCGTCATGCCGCGATAGGCATGACCCGCGGGGTCGCCGATGACATAGGCCTCGGTCTCCACGATGCGGCCGCCCGCCGCGCCTTCGGGCAGCATCCGCACCAGCAGCTTGCCGAGGAGAAAGCGAGCGAGCTCGGCCGTGTCGACGGGGAGCCTCGCCCGCTCAATGACGGGCGCGCGCTTCATCGCCGCGCCGATCGCGTGAGGGCCGTCGTCCAGACGGCTTCGCGAAGCCCTGTGTCTCGCGAGCCTCTCTCCCATTCGCGAACTCCCCGTGACGCTGACCGAACGGCACTTCCGCCCGTCATAGGGGACGACGAATTCCGCGGGCGCGGATCGCCGGCTTAAGCCAACAAGGCGGCCCCTAGGAGCGCGTGCGTCAGTTGGCGAGCGGCGGCAGGTCGCCGCGCCCGTTGAGCGCGCCGGGCGCCCAGTTCACGCCGTCGCGCATCGCGTAGAAGATGTGGGCGCCGATGCGGTCGACCCTTTTGAGATAGCCGGCCCAGAACGGCGAGACGTAATTGGCGTGGTAGTTCACCGCCACGTCGATTTTGGGGTTGTAGCTGGCGCCGCTCACCACCGCCTCGGCGATGCGGGTCGCGACCGCCCATGGGCCGGGCTCCTCGATGCGGAGCGACTTGCCCTCGCAGGCGAAGGAGAACTGGCAGGCGAAAGGCCGGTTGCGGTCCTGATAGACGACGCCGCAGACGGTGGTGGGATAGATGCCGCTGCGCACCCGGTTGAGGACGACCTGGGCGACTGCGGCCTGGCCCTCCTCGGATTCGCTGCGGGACTCGAAGTAGATCGCCTCGGCAAGGCAGCGCATCTGGCGCGCGCGGTCCTTAGGATCGATGAGCGCCGCATAATTCGGCTTGCTGTCCGTGGCGGAGAGCTGCGGGACCGTGGTCACGCCGGAGCCATCCATTTCGACGGCGACCACGACGCCGTCGCTGGAGGTCGGCGACGACGAGTTGAGCGCGAATTCGAGCGGCAGCGGCGGCGTCGCGCCATCGCCGAAGGCAAGCGGCGCAGGGCGCCCCCGCTCGCCGTCGGCGGGGCCCGGCGGACTCATCGTATGGCCGGGATCGAATTCGCCGCTCTGAGGCTCGAAGCCCGCGGACTGGGTTGCATCGGGCCTGCGCTGGACTCGCAGCCGGTCGCCTACGGCGGCGCGATCGACGGCGGGAAAGGTCGGTCCGGGCCGCTTTAGCGCCGCGTTCGGTTCGCGCTCGCCGGAATCCGCCAGACCGCCGTCGCGGTCGCCGGCGACAAGGCGCGCCTCGACCAGGGGCAGCGGCTGGCCGTCCTCGTCCACGGCTCTGAGCGGGCGGGCGGCGATGAGCGCCCGGCCGAGGCCCGTCAACTGGACGCGCGTGAGGACGCTCGTATAGCCGGCCGGCTCCTGTTCCGCCTCCGCGGTGATCGAGAGAAGCACCGCGAGAGCGGCGCACCAAGGCGCGGCGACCCGGAGAGCCCAGCTCATACGCGAACGACCCATGCCCGGAGCGAGCGCTCCCGCTCTAGAAGTTTCACGTCTCCGCGCTTGCCGGTTCAGGAAAGCGCGCGATGCGAATCTTTTCGTTTATCCGTGCTTAACGTTGCCGCGCGGTTACCAACGGTCAGGGCCGGTCGTCCCGGATTGAGGCAGACTAGCGTGGGGCGCGCGCATAGCGAGACGGAAGGGCTCGCTGCACATTGTTACGCGCGTCAATGATTTCATGGGCTTGGCTGCTCTCTTGCGCAACTTCGCGATGGCCGAGCCTGCAGGGAGACGCCGCCGCCGGCCGGCCGGGCCATCGAACCCCTCATTTCGCCGTGCGAAACGGAACGCTTCGCACGGCATGGCTTAAGCCATTGGAATCCTTAGGGGCGCTGAATCAGACATTTCGCGGGATGGTTTGCTTTCAAAGGCTTAAAGGCGTTTTCGTTTCGCCGTTTTCACGCGGGCGCCTCTTTCAGCGACCTGGCTCCTCTTTTCGCTTCGCCGGGCAACCGCCGGCCAAGGGCGGCGCAAACCCGCCGGCCCAGCCAAGTCCATCAGGTCCTCGCAAAGACAGACATCCTCGCGGACGGCCTATCGGCATGGGGCGCTCGATTTTCGTATAACAGAAATTATCTCGGACGATTCCGGATTTGTCAAGAATTTGCCGCCGTACGGCCATCGCGCGGCGGACGGATCGCCCAGGGGCTGCGGCAATCTCCGGACCCATTGGTTTCGGGCCCGGCCCGGGTTGCTGGCGAGCCTGGGCGCCCTCGCTCAAGACGGGTTTTGGCCCAATGGGCCGCTGGTCATCGGCGGCGCTCGCTCCACCGGCCGCGGTCGCGCCGGGCGAAGAGGTCTCTGATCTCCCCGATGATTCTGGCGCCATCGAGGGAACCGTGAACGGATGGGGAGTTGGCGAGCGAGGTTTGGGCCGTCTTGAGGGCGCCCTCAGCCTCGGCGGTGGTGAGGAGGTTCTTTCGCACGAGAGCGTCGAGGATCGCCATCGCAAGGGCCCCGCCGACCATGGCGGTTCCGAGCGGGCGACTGGTGAAGGACGCGTTCGACATGACTGGACTCCAAGATGCCTGTAGCCGCGGTCCGTCGGCCGCGCTCGGCGAGCCCGGCTACAAGGGGTCGCGTCCGCCGCGCTCCACAGCCCGTCGAGACACCGGCGTTCTTTCGAGCGCGACGGACGCGGTCAGCGACCGCGCCTACAATGGGCCGCGGAGAGAGAAAAGATCGCGCCCGCGCGAAGCGCTTCGCCGCTCGCGCGGGCGCGCACCCCCATCCGTTCCATCGAGATCAAACCGGCGCGGCCCGGTCAGGCGGCCATCGATTCGAGGGCTATGTAGCGTTCGCCGTCCCAGACCCGCGCGCTCGGCGGCTTGTAGGCCATCCGGCAATGGCCGGCGCAATAGGGGCGGCCCTTGGCTGTCTGAACGCCGCAATAGACAAAATCCTCGCTCGTCGGATCGCCGACCGGCCAGCGGCAGGCGCCTTCGCCGATTTCCTCAAATCCCACTTTCAGCATGTCTCCGACCTCGGCCTCGGCGAAGAGCCACGCGGGCTTGCGTTCGCGCGGGAGGGCGGGAACGGCCGTCCGTTTCCACAAAGGCGAGCCCGTGCGGGCGATCGCCGGGCGGCGCGGCCGCTCCGTGACGGACCGCGGCGCCCGGGGCGCGGAGCAGTTCAGATTGCCGCTGAGCTTGACGCCGATCCGGTTCGCCTTGCCGATCACCGCGTTGCGCGACGGCGCGCCGATCGCCGCGGCGATGACGCTCGCGCTCTTTCCTTCGAGCGCCAAGCGCCTCAGAGTTCTCGATTGCCGCCTCGGTCCACATTGTTCGCGCCCTCCGTTACTTCCGCGCCGGTTCACCTTGCTTGAAAAACGTCCCTTCCGCTGCGCCGAGCGGCTGCCGCGAGGCTGACCATCAGTGGCTCCATCATGGTCATCGCGGCTCTCTCAGGTTGTATTTCATGGTTAATACAATCATTCGTTGCATCTGGCAATAGCCAATTTGTCAGGAATTGTCACGAGCGGCGGCCGGACGCCCGAATTGGCGCCGTCCGGCGGCCTCGAATTGCCCCCACGGTTCTTTCTAGGCGGGGGACCTGGAGCGGCGCTTGGGTCAGGGGAACGCCCGGCAATCGAAAACTGGACAAACGGAGGTCCCGTCGCCATTGTTCCGGGCTCATAAGATCGCCCCGAAGGAGCCGCCCGATGAACAAGCCCGCCGCCGTCAAGCCTGCCCCGCGGGCGGACATTCCCAACGATCTCGAGGCCTTCTGGCTGCCGTTCACCCCCAACCGCGCCTTCAAGAAGAGGCCGCGCCTCATCTCGCGCGCCAAGGACATGAATTATTTCACGCCCGAGGGGCGCACGATCCTGGACGGGACGGCGGGCCTGTGGTGCTGCAACGCGGGGCACAACCGCGCCCCGATCGTGGCGGCGATTCAGCGTCAGGCGGCGGAGCTCGACTTCTCGCCGACCTTCTCGTTCGCCCATCCGGCCGCGTTCCAGCTGGCGTCGCGACTGGCCGAGCTTGCGCCGGGCGATCTCGATCACGCCTTCTACTGCAATTCGGGCTCCGAGGCCTGCGATACGGCGCTCAAGATCGCGATCGCCTATCACAATGTGCGGGGCAACGGGTCGCGCACCCGGCTGGTCGGGCGCGAGCGCGCCTATCACGGCGTCGGCTTCGGCGGCATTTCGGTCGGCGGCATGGTCAACAACCGCAAATTCTTCGGCTCGCTATTGGCCGGCGTCGACCACCTACCCGCGACCTACAACCGGGAGCATCAGGCCTTCACCAAGGGCGAGCCGGAATGGGGCGCCCATCTCGCCGACGCGCTCGAGGGGATCGTGGCGCTGCACGACGCCTCGACCATCGCCGCGGTGATCGTCGAGCCGATGGCCGGCTCGACCGGCGTGCTGCCCGCGCCCAAGGGCTATCTCAAGCGCCTGCGCGAGATCTGCGACAAGCATGGGATCTTGCTCATCTTCGACGAGGTCATCACCGGGTTCGGCCGTCTCGGCGCGCCGTTCGCCGCCGAGCGCTATGGCGTGCAGCCCGACATGATCACCTTCGCCAAGGGGGTGACGTCCGGAACCGTTCCGATGGGCGGCGTGATGGTGCGCAAGGGAATCTACGACGCCTTCATGAAAGGGCCCGAGCAGGCGATCGAGCTCTTCCACGGCTACACCTACTCCGGCCATCCGCTCGCCTGCGCCGCGGCGCTGGCGACGCTCGACGTCTATCGCGACGAACGGCTGTTCGAGCGCTCGAAGGCGATCGAGCCCAAGTGGTATGACGCGATCATGAGCCTCAAAGGCCTGCCCAACGTGCTCGACATCCGCTGCGTGGGGCTCACCGGCGCGATCGACCTTGCGCCGGTTCAGGGCAGCCCGGGAGAGCGCGTCATCCGCGCCCTCGATCACGCCTTCTTCAACGCGGGCGTCATGATCCGGCCTGCCGGCGACACGATCGAACTCACCCCGCCGTTGATCGTGACCGAGGATCAGATCGGCGAGATCGTGGAGAAGGTCGGGGCGTCGATCAAAGCGGCGGCGTAAGCGCCGCGAGATTTCCGAGCCGTCCAGGGGCGTAGCCTGAACAAGAGCGCACGCCTCCATCGCTTGGCGAATCCGCGCCCCGGATCCGCCGCGGCGGGCCGCGCCCGTTGCTGTCCTCGAGTGTGAGCTACGTCACAGCAGCGCTTGGTGATTCCCGTCTAGCTCGTCTGCAGGCCGCGCGCCGGGGCGGAGGAGAGGGCGTCATGGGGTCACTTGGAGATTTGCCGCAGCGGGCAATGAATTCCTTCTGGACCACGGTCTGCGGGCGTCCGAGCGGAACTTTGTCCCCGACGGCTGAGCAGTCATGGGACTTGGTCGTGATGTTCATTTGCGCTGGCGTTGTCGCCATTCATGCCTGGGATCGTTACAACACCCCCAAGAGCAATCGAGTGTCCACTACAAGGTCGGCGTTCCTGTTTACTGGCGCGGGCTACGTCGCCGCGTCGCTCACCATCTTCCTGGTGCTCTCCCAGGTCGCGCTGCGGCCCGGCGTGCTGACGCCCGGTGTCCTGGCGGCTATGGGGCTCGGGGACATCCAGGAGATCCTCAAGAACTATTGCGCTCCGTCGGTCCTCGCCGCTGTCATCCTGACGGTCCTGTTGCCTCACACGCCACTTTTAAGCACGGCGGACGATTGGTTGCTGAAGCGCTTTCAAGCTTGGGGGAGCATTCCCGAAGGCGTACGGGACCTGGCGGGAAAGCTTGAGCCGAAGGCGCTTCGGCTGGGGCCGGGCGACGTCATCGAATTGCAGGAGTGGATCAAGGCCGAACCGGAGATTCCCGACGAGCTTGCGAATATCGTCAACGCCGATCCACCGGAGACCTCGCGCGGCAGTCTCGCGCGCGCGTTGCGCCTCTATCGAGAGCTGCAGAAGCTTGAGGAGGCCCCGGGTTATCAATTCGCCTTCCGCTCGCGCCAGGACGCCTGGCAGGGGGTCAAAGAGGATTTCCGCGTTTTCCTTGCCGAGTCCCATGCGTTCTTCGTGCTGTTTGATCAACTAACGCCGATCGAGGGAACAGCGGGCGAGGCGGCGCTCGCAAAGGCGAAGAAATGCTACCGTGACATTTGCCGCAACATGCATCGCGACCTGACCGAGTTCCTGGCGCAATTGCTTCTGATGGTCGAGGGATCCGACCAGCGCATCATCAACCGGTTACAGCCGATGGGTTTTGTCTCATCGACGCGCGTCGGCCCCCAAATGCAGGTGGGTCCGTTTGTGTTCATTGGCGCGATCATGATCTTCGGAATGCTGGGAGTGGTTTCGGTGGCGTCTCCCCGCTACGCTCATGTCCTTCCGCCCGCGGTAAGCGCAATCCTCATTGGAACGACGCGCACCGTCGGCATTCTGACTGCGGTCCTCCCGAAGTTGCGCTGGCGCAGGTCCTGCCCCGACCTTGCCGGCAATCCTCCATATCTCGCATGGCTCGGCTGGGCCATCGTCGCGGCAGCCATTTCTCTTGTCATTGAACGCGCAGCTTATGTGATCGCCCTCGGCGACCCCGGCGCTGCTCTCGACTTCGGCGACTATCCGCTGAGGCCTATGGCGCCGATGGCCTTCGCCACCAGCTTTGTCCTTTCGATCCTCTGCGACGTCGACTTCCATTTAGGCCACGGTTTGGCGCGCCGAGTGAGCGAAGGCTTGCTTTGCGCGGTCGCGATGATTGCAAGCATCCATATTTGTATCCACCTGCTCTCCCTTCCCTCGGCGACGGCCCAGGCGTGGTCCCCCATGCCGTACCTCATTTCGTCGGGGTTGGGATTTGTCGGCGGCTTTTTCGGGCCGTACTTCTACCGTCGCGCGCGCGACGAGGAACCCGTCGCCCAATTGGCGCCGAACCACGCCGTCTGATCCCGCGCCTGACCGCGGGCGGTTTTCGGCCGCCTCGCTGACCGGATTTCGGGCTTTCGGCGAAAGGCGGCGCCTTCCCGCTGAGATCGACGGCGGCGCCCGCCGCCCGCGCGCTATCTTTTCCGGCGCCGCCATTGTAGTTTCAGCGCGGCTCGGGGCGGGAACGCTGATCCGAAGCGCAAAACCATTGGGCAGGGGCGCCGCATGTCATTCCCATTGCCCGCAAACGAGGCCGAACGGATCGCAGCCCTGCGGTCGTTCGAAATCTTCGATACGCCGCCAGAGCCGGCCTACGACGAGATCGGCGAGCTTGCCGCCCAGATCTGCAAGTGCCCGGTCGGCTATATCAGCTTCATCGAGGACGACCGTCTCTGGTTCAAATCCAAATATGGCCTGCCGCCTGACTTCGTCGGTTGTCCGCGTGAGATCGCCTTTTGCTCGACGACCATCTGCGGCGCCGAACTGGTCACGGTGCCCGACCTGCGCGACGATCTGCGTTTCAGCGCCAATCCGTTCGTGACCGGCGATCCGCACGTGACGTTCTATTGCAGCATGCCGCTCATCACCCAAGAAGGCCATGCGCTGGGCACCCTCTGCGTGATGGATTTTCAGCCGCGGCAACTCGAATTCGAGCAGGCGGAGGCGATGCGCAGGCTGTCGCATCAGGTGGTCTCGCAGCTTGAGCTGCGTCGCCGGCTCATCGAATACCAGGAGATGATCAAGGAACGGGATGAGGCCCACGCCGAAGCGGCGGCCGAGAAGGCGCGCACCGAGGAGCTGCTCGCCAACATCCTGCCGCCCGCGGTTGCGGATGAGCTCAAGAAGAATGGCAAGGTTCAGCCGAAATATAGTTCCGCCGCGACGATCCTGTTTACCGATTTCAAGGGGTTCACCCTGCTGGCCGAGCGCACCGAGCCGGTTGCGCTGATCGGGCTGCTCGACCAGTATTTCACCGCCCTCGACGAAATCGTCTCCCGGCACGGGCTCGAAAAGCTCAAGACGGTTGGCGACGCCTATATGGCGGTCGCCGGCGTGCCCACGGCCAGCCGCCGGCATGCGATCGACGCCTGCCTCGCGGCCCTTGAGATGCAGTCCGTCGTCGCGCGGATGAAGATTCTGCGCGAGAAGATGCGGTTGCCCGCGCTCGAGATGCGCGTCGGGCTCCATTCGGGACCCGTCATGTCCGGGGTGGTCGGCAAGAACAAGTTCACCTTCGACATCTGGGGCGAGGCGGTGAACACCGCCGCGCTGATGGAGGCCAAAGGCGCGCCGGGGCGGATCAATGTCTCGGAGACCGTCGCCGGGCAGGTCAAGACGCTGTTCGAGCTCGAGGCGCGCGGACCGATCGTCGCCAAGCATGACCGGGCGCACGAGATGTTTTTCCTCAACCGGCTCAAGCCCGAGTTCTCGCGCGACGCGGAAGGACGCGCGCCGAACCAGGCCTTCGCCGCCGAGTGCAGCCGCCTCCTGACCGGCTTTTCCGGCTAGCGCGGAGGGGTTCAGGCTTCGCCTTCCTCCGCCCGGCGAACGCGCCGCGCTTTTAGGCGTCCGCCGCGTTTCCATTTCGCAAAACGCATGTCAGACTGGCCCTCAGGGGCCGTCCTCCGCGCGGTGGGGCCGGCGGTGTGAAACCTATGGGAGTTGGGCTGATGGCGTCGAAATTCATGAAAGCCTTGGGTCTGGGCGCTGCGCTCGCAGCGGGGCTTGGGTTTGCGCATGGCGCGCTCGCCAAGGACTGGAAGACCGTCGTCATCGGCATGGAGGGCGCCTACGATCCCTGGAACCTGACCGATTCCAGCGGCAAGATCGTCGGCTTCGAGCCCGATCTGGTGAAGGATCTGTGCAAGCGCGCCGGCTTCGAGTGCAAGATCATCGCCCAGGACTGGGACGGCATGATCCCGGGCCTGAAGGCGGGCAAGTTCGACGTGATCATGGACGGCATGGCGATCACCGACGAGCGCAAGAAGGAGATCGACTTCACCAAGCCCTACGCGGCTTCGCCAGGCTCGTTCCTCGCGCCGAAGGACAGCCCGCTCGCCAAGGCGCCTGACGCGGGCAAGCTCATCAATCTCGACAAGGACCCGAAAGACGGCGACGCCGCGATCAAGGGCGTGCAGGCGGCGCTGAAGGGCAAGACGCTCGGCGTGCAGGTCTCCACCACCCACGCCAATTTCGCCGGCCAGTATCTCAAGGACATCGCGACGGTCAAGGAATACAAGACCACCGACGACCGCGATCTCGACCTCAAGTCGGGCCGCCTCGACGCGGTGCTCGAGGATCTTCCGACCAACATGGCGACGGCCTCCAAGCCCGATGGCTCGGCGCTCGCCGTTGTCGGGCCGGAGTTCATCGGCGGCGTATTCGGCCCCGGCGAGGGCATGGGGATCCGCAAGAGCGATGCGGACCTGACCGCGAAGTTCGACACGGCGCTCGCGGCGGCGATCGCCGACGGCACGGTGAAGAAGCTCTCCGAGCAGTGGTTCAAGGCCGACCTGACGCCCCGATAAGGCGCTGCGCGCGCGCTCCTTTCCTTAAAGGCGCGCGCTTCCGGGGGGCGTGAAAAGTGGGCAGTCTGGCGATCTTTGGCTTCGGTCCGGGCGGCTGGGGCCTGGCGCTCCTTGAAGGCGCGCTGATGACGCTGCTCGTCTCCGCCTGCGGCCTTCTCATCGGCGGGGCGATCGGCGGCCTCGTCGCCTGGGCGCGGCTCTCCGGGAGGGTGGTCGCCGGAGGCGTCGGGACAGGCCTATGCGGCTTTGTTCCGCGGACTGCCGGAACTGCTCATCGTCTATTTCGTCTATTTCGGCACCTCGACGCTTCTGACCGAAACCGCCCACGCTCTCGGTCACGAGGGCTTCCTCGGGGTGCCGGCCTTCGCGGCGGGCGCGCTCGCCGTCGGCGTCATCTCCGGCGCCTATCAGGCGGAAGTGTACCGCGCCGCCTATCTCGCCATTTCGCGCGGCGAGCTCGAGGCCGCGGTCAGCGTCGGCATGAACCGGCCGCTGATGGCGCGGCGCATCATTCTGCCGCAGGTCCTGCGCTTCGCGCTGCCGGCGCTCGGCAATCTCTGGCAGGTGGCGCTCAAGGATTCGTCGCTGATCTCAGTCACCGGCCTCGCCGAGCTCATGCGCATGAGCCAGGTCGGCGCGGGCTCGACGCATCGGCCATTCGCCTTCTATCTCGGCGGCGCGGTCCTCTACCTCGCGATGACGGTCGCGACCACCCGCCTCTTCGATATCGCCGAGGCGCGCGCGACCCGCGGCATGCGCCGCGCGACGGGTTGAGGCGCGATGGACCTCGATTTCATCACCAGCACCTTCGTTCGTCTTCTCGCCGCGCTGCCGCTCACGCTTCTGGTGTGGTTCCTCTCCGTCGTTCTCGGCGCGCTGATCGCAGCGGGCGTGACCTGGATGAGGGTGAGCGGCTCCAAGCCGCTCGAACTCGTGGCGCGCGCCTATGTCATGGTGTTTCGCGGCACGCCGCTCTTAATCCAGCTGTTCGTCGTCTATTATGGGCTTGCTTCGCTGCCGGCGGTGCGCGCAAGCTTCGCTTGGGTGTTCCTGCGCGACGCGTTCAATTGCGCGGTCCTCGCGCTCGCGCTGTGCACCGCCGCCTATCAGTCGGAGATCTTTCGCGGCGCGCTCCTCGCCGTGCCGCACGGACAGGTCGAGGCGGCGCGCGCCTGCGGCATGTCCGGGCTTCTCCTGTTCCGCCGGGCCATTTTTCCGATTGCGCTCCGTCACGCGCTCCCGGCCTATTCGACGGAAATGATCTCGATGGTGAAGTCGACGGCGCTGGTGTCGCTCATCACGCTGTGGGACGTCTTGAGCGTCGCGCTCAAGATCCGCAACGACACGCTCGTCACCTATCTGCCGCTCATTATCGCGGGCGCGATCTATTTCGTCGTCAATGCTATCATCGGCGCCGCCTTCCTCGGGCTCGAGCGGCGCCTGTCGCCGCATCTGCGGCCCAGGCCGAGCTGAAGGACGCGCCATGGCCGCCGCAATCCCAGCGCTCACCGTCGAGAACATGCACAAGAGCTTCGGTCAGCTCGAAGTGCTGAAGGGCATATCGCTGACCGCCAACGACGGCGACGTGATCTCGATCCTCGGCTCGTCCGGCTCGGGCAAGAGCACGTTCCTGCGCTGCATCAACCTGCTTGAGACCCCCGACAGGGGCGTGGTCACGGTGGCGGGCGAGACGATCAAGATGCGCCAGCGGCGGGACGGGCGGGCCGAGCCCGCCGACCGTCGCCAGGTCGACCGCATCCGCTCCGAACTCGGCATGGTGTTCCAGAGCTTCAATCTGTGGTCGCATCTGACGGTGCTGGAGAACCTGATCGAGGCCCCGGTGCATGTGCAGAAGCGTCCGCGCGCCGAATGCATCGAGGAGGCGCGCGCGCTTCTGGCGAAAGTCGGCATGTCCGAGCGCGAGAATTACTACCCCGCGCATCTCTCCGGCGGCCAGCAGCAGCGCGCCGCGATCGCCCGCGCGCTCGCCATGCGCCCGAAAGTGATGCTGTTCGACGAGCCGACTTCGGCGCTCGATCCGGAGCTGGTGGGCGAGGTGCTGCGTGTCATGCGCGCGCTCGCGGAGGAAGGCCGCACCATGCTGGTCGTGACTCACGAAATGGGGTTCGCGCGCGACGTCTCGACGCGCGTGATGTTCCTGCATCAGGGGCTGGTCGAGGCGGAAGGCCCGCCGCGCGAGCTTTTCTCCGGCTCGACCTCCGAGCGCTTTCGCCAGTTCATCTCCAAGGAGCGTGGCTGATCTTCAGAGGCGCCCAGGCGCGACGCCGGCGCCCGAATCCGACGAACCCGCCAATGCCCAGGATCATCAACACCCAGGTGGCGGGCTCGGGCACGGCTGCCGCCGCCGGCCCCGCAGTCACAACGAAGGCGTCAGAAGTCCCGCTCACTTCGAACGGGTCGCCGAGAAAGGCGACAAAGCCCTCCTCGCCGCCGCCCGTGGTTCCCACGGCGGTCAGCTGATAGACGACGTCCAATGTGTCGCCGGGCTGAAGCGTACCGAAATCCACCCTCGTCGAGACGGCGTCGATATCAAATCTCGGATTGAATCGATCGCCATTGTCCTTGAAGGAATCAAACAGGGGCAATGTCTTGTCGTTGACGCCGAGAAACTCGACGTCCGCGAAGTTCTCGAAATGGCCGGGGGCGAGGAGGAACTGTCTTTCAAAGGCGCGCAGCCCGAACTCGAACAGTGGACCTTTCGTGGTCGTGCCGTCGGCATGGGTGACGATGAACGCCACAGTCACTTCCGCTTCGGCGGTCTCGGTCGCGCTCACCGACGATCGGTCCGGCGGCACTCCGATCAGCCCGACTTGCAGGGCCGGGATGTGGAGAATGGCGAAGAGCGTGTTGGGCTCGGCGGTGTTGTTGGCGAAGTCCTGCGTCCAGGTGGCGTGGGCGGCGAGCTGCTCGATCGCGTCCGGGTTTGTCGGGCTCGGATCTGCGCCGATCCAGGAGGTGACGCCCACCCCTCCGGTATGGTTGAACGCCGCCAGCGCCGAGGCGAAAGCGCTGGTAATTGTCGTTGACCGGCCCGAGAGGTTCTCGCCCTGGCTCGCATGGTAAAGAAATTCGGTATGGTCGCCCGGAGCAGCGTCGGCGAGCGAGCTCCCATCGTCGAAGATCGTCGCGCCCGGCAGGAGCGCCTCGTGCGCCGTGGCGCTCAAGTTCATTGCCCCGAAGTCGACCTGTGAGTGCGCCGCCTGTCCCATCATGAGAAAGGGCGTGGCAAGGGCCGCGAGCAGGCATTCCTTCCGCCAACGGAGCATCCCGGCTGAAAGCGGGTTCATAGCCTTCCTCCAAATGCAGATTGCTGATATGAAGGTCACCGCGTCTATCTATATTCACGCAATACGTGAGATATTCATGTACGTGACAATAACGCGCTCAATCAGAGCTTGAATGTTGCTAACGTTAACATTAAAATGTAGTATAGTGATGCATAAATTCGGGGCGCCGGCAATACGTAATTTTGCCTATGCGCGCACGGGCTCGCTCTTGAGCGCAGCCTGCGTCGAAGGCGGATCCCCCTGGACCGTGACTTGATTTCCGCGTTCTGCGGGCGTTCATGAGCCCGGCGCATGCCTCGCCTGTTCACCGGACTCGAATTGCCCGAAGTCGTCGCGGACGAGCTTGCGCTTGGGCGCGGCGGGATTGTGGGCGCGCGCTGGATCGAACCCGAGAATTACCACATCACGCTCCGATTCATCGGCGACGTGGACGGCGCCGCCGCGCGCGACATCGCCGAGACGCTCGGCGACATCCGCCGGCCGAAAACGCTGGTCCGCTTCGACGGATTGAGCTCCTTCGGCGGCGCGAAGCCGCGCGCGATCGTCGCCAGGGTCAGGACCGATCCGGCGCTGACGGATTTGCAGGCCGAGCAGGAGCGGCGCCTGAGACGCATCGGCCTTGAGGCGGAGACGCGCAAGTTCCTGCCGCATGTGACGCTTGCGCGGCTTCGCGGCGCGGGCGCGAGGGCGGTTGCGGATTATCTCGCCCTGCGAGGAGCGCTCATCGCGCAATCGTTCACGGCCGAGCGCTTCGTGCTCTATTCGGCCCGCGACGGCTCGGGCGGCGGGCCCTATGTTGTCGAGGCGGCCTATCCGCTGGGCGAGCCTCCCTGATATTGAACATAATTATATTGTTTAATAGCCTCGGCGACGGCCGGGCGCGCCTTCTCTCAAACGCGCCAATTTCGAGGGCGGAACTAAACGGGGTCGTAACTCGCTGAAAACATTAAGGGGCGCCGGTAAAATTACCGCTAGGCCAAGCGCGCCGCCCTCGCCCCCTCGCAGGCTCCTCCCCTCAGTCCCGCGGGCGGCCCATTTCCTCGACGGGCGGAAGGCTTTAGAGGGCCCCACCGTGTCTCTTTCGATCGACGTCCCCCGGCGCCGCGTGCGCCTCGACCCGCGCGACCCCGATTTCTTCAACGATCCCTATCCGGCCTACGCGGCGATCCGCGAGGCCGCGCCCGCGTTCTTCTGGGACGATTACGGCTTCTGGTGCTTCGCGCGCTTCGCCGACGTGTCGGCTCTGCTGCGCGACCGCCGCTTCGGCCGCGCGGCCGCCGAACCGGAGGCGCGCGCATCCAAACCGCACCTCGAGGCGTTCGACGCGCTCGAGCGCCACTCGATGCTGGAGCTCGAGCCGCCCGAGCACACGAGGTTGCGCAATCTCGTCAATCGCGCCTTCGTCTCGCGGCGGATCGAAGGCCTGGCGCCCCGCATCGAAAGCCTGGCGCATGAGCGGATCGACGCCTTCGCCTCGAGGCGCTCCGCCGATCTGGTCGCCGAGTACGCGAGCCCCATTCCGGTCGCGGTGATCGCCGACCTCATCGGCGTTCCGCGCGACATGGGGCCGAGGCTCGCCGGCTGGTCGCACGCCATGGTCGCCATGTACCAGTTCGGCGCCGATCGCGCGGCCGAGGATCGCGCGGCGGAGGCGGCGCTCGCTTTCGCCCGTTACGTGCGCGGTTTCGCCCGCCTGAGGCGCGGCGATCCGGGCGAGGATCTCGTGAGCCAGCTTCTCCTCGCCGAGAACGCGGGCGGCAAATTGAGCGAGGACGAGTTGGTCGCCACCGTGGTCCTGCTGCTCAACGCCGGTCACGAAGCGACGGTCCAGGCGATCGGCAATTGCCTGAAGCTGATGCTTGAGCAGGGAATTGACCCGGCGCGCGCGTTCGCGGACCGGAGCGCGACGGAGGCCGCGGTCGAGGAATTGCTGCGCCTCGATCCGCCGCTCCATCTCTTCGCCCGCTATGCGCTTGAGGAGGTCGAGTTCGCGGACGTCCGCTTGAGGAAGGGCGAGAAGGTCGGCCTTCTGCTCGGCGCCGCCAACCGCGATCCCGAGCGCTTCCCTGAGCCCGACGTGTTCCGGCCCGAGCGGGCGCCGAATCCTCATGTGACGTTTGGCGCCGGCATCCACTTCTGCGTCGGCGCTCCGCTGGCGCGGCTCGAACTCGCCCAAGCGCTGCCGGTCCTGTTCAGGAGGCTGCCGGGCCTGCGCCTCGCCGAGCCGCCGCGTTATCGCGACACGTTCCACTTTCACGGGCTCGAGGCGCTGAGGCTCGAATGGGCGTGAGATCGAGGCTTCCGAACCGCGCGGCGCGCGGGTAAAAGCCCATCCCTGTGAACTGGACAACGCTTGACGAAGCCCGCGCCGATAGCCCGCCGAGAGACGGACGTCCTTCCGGACGCCCCGTGGCGAGCGGTCTCCACGAGACGCGGCCTGCATCGGCTTTGCTGCGCCGATCTCGCCGCTATGTCGCGCTTTTCGCCTTCGCGCTTCTCGCAACGCCGCTGGCGGTCGGGATCGTCAGACCGGACAGCGCCGCAACCATCCTGAAGGAGGGGCGATACCCCGCGCCCGCGCCGACGCGGCCCGACAGTGCGGGCGACTGGCTCAAGCTGCCCAAGCAGGTCGACGCCTATCTCAGCGACCGCTTCGGTCTCAGGGAGAGGATGATCCGCCTGCACAGGGATCTCACCCATCCGGTGTTCCTCAAGGTCAACACCGCGATCCTGACCGGCCGCAGCGGGCGCCTGTTCTATCAGGGCAACGAGATGGTGCGGCAGAGCGCGGGCCTTGTGCTGAGGGACGGACGAGTAACGCGGACGGCCCGCTTCATCGCCGAGATGCGCGATGCCCTCGCCAAGCGAGGCATCCGCTTTCTGGTGGCGATTCCGCCCAATTCGTCCACCATCTATCAGGATGACCTGCCCGGCTGGGCACAGGACAAGGGCAAAAAGACCGAATACGATCTCCTCCTCGAGAAGCTTGAGCGCTACGGCGTCAAGACTGTCGATCTGAGGCCGCCGCTGACGGCGCTGCGCGCCAAGGGCGAGGAAGCCTACCTTCTCTACGATGCACACTGGACCCCGCGCGGCGCGCTCGCCGGATTCAACGCGATCGTCGAAGCCGACGGGCATTCCGGCTGGCGTCTCGATCCCGCCGCCGTGATGGGGCCGCCCGAGAAGCGCAAGGGCGGCGATGTGGCGCGGATTCTCGGGGTCGAGGACGAGGTCAGTGAAGAGGCCGAGCCGCTCACCCTCAAGCTTGAGGGAAAGGACGAGGACATTTCCTCGGGAGTGATGCCCGACCATGTGGTCGACACGGGGCGGCCCGGCCCGACGATCATGGTGATCGGCGATTCGTTCACCCAAGGCTATTTCCCGCTGATGCTGTCGCAGCATGGCGCCGGCCGGGCGATCTGGATTCATCATCACGAATGCGGATTCGACTGGAGTCTGGTCGACAAATACCGCCCCGACGAGGTCTGGTGGGCGCCGACCGAGCGCTTCCTCCTCTGCGACCTCGGCGTCTCGCCCATCGGGTTCAAGGGGGCAAGCCCATGATAGCCGGGCGCGCCGGCGCTGACTGGTTCTGACCCGGCATGCTCATGTCCTGGCGCCGGTATTTCGCGATTCCGGCGTTCTTCCTTCTTGCAACGCCGCTGGCGGTGGGAATTGTCCGCCCCGACGGTTCGGCGGCGGTTCTCAGGGAAGGCCGCTTCCTCGCGCCCACGCCGCGAATGCCGGAATCGGGCGCGGGCTGGCTCGCGCTTCCCAAGGAGGTCGACGCCTATCTCAGCGATCATTTCGGGCTCAGGGACGCGCTGATCCGCGCGCACAAGGATCTGACCAAGCCGATGCTCGGCTTCGGCAACGATTCGGTGCTCATCGGCCGCAATAGGCGCCTCTTCTATCTCGGCGAGGATACGGTGCGCCAAAGCGCCGGGCTCATCCTGAGGGACGAGCGTGTCGCCGACACAGTCGCGCTGCTTGTGCGCATGAACGCCGCGTTGAAAGCGCGCGGGATCCGGTTTCTCGTCGCCATGCCTCCGAACGCCCCCACAATATACCAGGACGATCTGCCGCGCTGGGCCCAGAATCGCGGCCGGCGAACGGAATACGACCTCATGCTCGACGAACTCGCGGCCAAGGGCGTCAAGACGATCGATCTCCGCCCGGCGGAACGGGAGGCCCGTTCCCAGGGATCTGCTTTCTACATGCACGATACGCATTGGACCGCGCGCGGCGCGCTTGCCGCGTTCAACGCCATCGTCGCGGCCGACGGACATCCCGATTGGCGCCTCGATCCGGCCACGGCGCTGGGCAAGCCCAGTCCCCATGAGGGCGGAGACCTCGGCCGGATGCTCGGCGTCGAGGGGCTGACGGAGACCGTCGAAGACTTGGCGGCGCCCGCGTCGAACAAGGAGCTTCTGACAGCGAACCCGTTCAGCGACTATGTCTCGACGTCGGACAAGCCCGGCCCGACGATTATGGTGATCGGCGATTCGTTCACCGGGGGCCTCTTCGACCGGCTCATGCTCGCCCATGCCGGACGCTTCGTCTGGCTCGAGCACCATCGCTGCGCGTTCGACTGGAAGGCGATCGACCGCTTTCATCCCGACGAGGTGTGGTGGATGCCGACCGAGCGATTTCTCCTCTGCGATCCCGGCGCCGAGCCGGCCCATTTCATGGAATGAGCATGGCGCCCCCGCCCCTCCCCGCCCGCAGCCTCTTCATCCTCGGCGGCGCGCGCTCGGGAAAAAGCGCATATGCGCAAAGGGTTGCCGAGGCCTGTTGCGCGCAGCGGCTCTATCTTGCGACGGCGACGGCGGGAGACGAGGACATGGCGGCCCGCATCGCCCGCCACCGGGCCGACCGGGGACAAGGCTGGACGACGCGGGAGGAGCCGCTCGAGGTCGTCCGCGCGCTTCGAGCGGAGGCGCGCCCCGGCAAGGTGGTGGTCGTCGATTGCCTGACGCTGTGGCTCAGCAACGTCATGCTGGCCGGCCGCGATCCCGCGCCGGCCCTGGCCGACCTCGCCGAAGCCGTTAGCGGGCTCGCCGGGCCGGCGATCCTCGTGTCTAACGAAGTCGGCATGGGAATAGTCCCGGACCACAGGCTGGGTCGCGACTTTCGCGACTGGCAGGGCCGGGCGAACCAGGAGGTCGCCCGCGTCTGCGACGCGGCGATCCTTATCGCCGCTGGCCTCCCAGTCCAGTTGAAGCCCGCCGCAACCCCCAGCGTGCAATTGGGTTGAACCTACGCATTTTCCTCACAAAACCTCTGGCGACTCGGGGCGGGCCTGGACTAGGATTCGCCAGCGGCGGAAGGCGCTTGCCAGCTGCGCGGGGTGCCGGCCTTCGCTTTCAGGCCGCGCTGGGGATGTGGCGGGATGTTGCGTCTTTTCCAACGCCGGGCGCCGGTTGAGGCGTCGCATTTCGACATCGCTCACGATGGCGAGACCTATCGTGTCGCGCTCAAACGCGTCGCCGCCTCGCGCCGCTTTACGCTGCGAGTTCGGACCGCGACGCGCGACGTGGTGCTGACCATGCCATCGCGCTCGTCGTTGAAGTCGGCGCGCGAATTCGCCGAGCGTCACGCCGCGTGGATCGGAACGCGGCTCGCGCGTCTGCCTGAGCCGGTCGCCTTCGAGCCGCGCGCGATCATGCCGTTGCGCGGCGTCGATCATCGCATTGTTCATCGGCCGGGCGAGCGCGGCGGGGTCTGGGTCGAAAGCAGCGAGCGCGGGCCAGTGATCTGCGTATCGGGCGAGCGGGCGCATGTGGCGCGGCGCATCACCGATTTCCTCAAGCGCGAGGCGCGCAAGGACCTCGAGGCTGCGGTCGCGCGACATTCGAGGAGCCTCGGGATCAAGCCGCGCCGCATCGTGCTGCGCGATACGGTGAGCCGCTGGGGCTCGTGCTCGTCGACCGGGGGACTCAATTTCTCCTGGCGCCTGATCCTGGCGCCGCCTTTCGTGCTCGATTATCTCGCCGCGCACGAGGCGGCGCATATCGTGCACATGAATCATTCCGCGCTGTTCTGGAAGCTTGCGCGCCGGCTGCATCCGGGAACCGATCGCGCCGAAGCCTGGCTCAAGATCCATGGGCCGAGCCTGCATCGTTTCGGCGCGACCTGGGAATAGAGCCCACTCTCGAGTAGGTCGAACGACCACGCTCCACGGCTCGCCGCGCCCGGGACGCTCCGTGCACCAGCGGTGAGCCGCGCGCCGTCATCGATATTGGGCGGTTCGCGGGCGACTTTTTGTGCTAAGGTAAGCTGCAGAAAAAGGGGGCGCGCCATGAGCGAGACCCGAAAAATAGCGGCGATTCTGGTTTCGGACATTGTCGGCTATAGTCGGCTCGCTGGCGCGGACGAGGACCGCATTCTGGCGCGGCTCCGGGCGCTTCGCAGCGATCTGATCGATCCGATCATCTCGGTGCATCACGGCCGCATCGTCAAGCGCACCGGCGACGGCTCGATCATCGAGTTCAGGAGCGTGGTCGACGCTGTACGCTGCGCGATCGAAGTGACGCTTGGCGCAAAGCC
This sequence comes from uncultured Alphaproteobacteria bacterium, assembly GCA_963742305.1. Lineage (GTDB taxonomy): Bacteria > Pseudomonadota > Alphaproteobacteria > Rhizobiales > Beijerinckiaceae > Roseiarcus. The sequence continues at coordinate 9,012 of CAVULN010000024.1, read as the reverse complement.
CAGCAACGCCAGCATGTTGGATGGACTGAGGCCGCTGGTGCGCGAGGCCGTATGTGCAGCCTATGCGCAGGTGGGGCGAACGGCGGCCATAAAGGCGAGCCCCTTCGCGCGGCGCGTGTGCATGAGGGCATCAACCGCCGGGGATGGTTGCGAAGCCGAATTGCTATTAGCTGAACGCGATCGGCCCCCCATCCTGGGGGTCTGTCATGGTCGGGGCCGGAGAGTCTCAGCAGGCTCGGCATAACCCACAATAATTCACATATTCAATATGACTAAATGCGGGCAGCTTCCTCAATTCTGGCAGTCGTGGCAATCTGACCACCAGGCTCACTCTTGTCTCGCCCCCAGGAGCGCGACCGACCATGACCCGCGATCAGATGCTCGCCCACCTTCTTGCCGCCGATGAAGTCGCGCACGAGGCCGCGCGGCATGGCCATCATCCTTTCGGCTGCGTGCTGGTCGGCTCCGACGACCGCATCCTGATGCGTCAGGGCAACATTGACACCGTGCGTCACGCCGAGACCGAGCTTTGTCGGCGTGCCGCGGCGGCCTATCCGCCGGATTTCCTGTGGACCTGCACGCTAGTCTCGACAGGCGAGCCCTGTGCCATGTGCACCGGTGCGCTCTATTGGGCGAATATCGGCCGCTTGGTCTATGGTTTCGAGGAGGCGAAGCTCCTCGCGGAGACCGGCGACCACCCCGAGAACCCGACCATGAGCCTCGCGGCGCGGACGGTCCTCGGCTCCGGCCAGAAGCCAATTGAGGTCGTTGGCCCCTTCCCCGAGATCGAGGACGAACTCCTCGCTCCGCACCGGACCTTCTGGCGACGCTGACGAGCCCGCCTTCCGCAGGTCATGCCAAGGCTTGACCTTGGCATCCAGGCGCCAAGCTCACATGATTGGCCATGCCCAACGCAGCGTCAGCATCCTTCTTTACCGCCTGACCGACGCCGCCCCCGAGCTGTTGCCCGTCCATCGGGCCAAGAATGACGACGGAGCCTGGTCGATCCCGGCCAAAACTCAATCGCGTGCTTGCGCCGGCGACCGCTCGGGGGATTGCTGCCGTGCGACGCAGTGGCCGTCGGCTTCGCGCAAATAGCTGTCGTTCCGCGACTGAGAAAACGATGCGGCTTCCGACGCCTTCGATGCCGCGGCGACCACCCCTTCGTGTCGGACTTCAGAATCGAAAGCCACGATACGAGATACTGGGCCTGATCCGCGGCCCGCTCGTCGGTCATGCCGCGCTCGGCACAGAGGAAATCGGCTACCAGCGCCGCGGCGACCTGGCGATCAAAACCTAATTCGCTCTCCGTAAGCGCTGATTGCTTCCGCGAATCACAAACTCATCAATGTTCTTTGAGCCAGATCGCAGAAAATCGAGGAAGTCGACGTTCCTACATTTACACGTTTCGCAGACGCTCAGCAAAACAAGGGTGTCGCGAAGGCCATTTTCTGTGGTAAGCCCGTCCATGACGCGACGAAGCAATGCGAATGCCTTCACTGCGTGCTCCGCATTATTGTTGTTCCATGGGACGTCGTCGAACTCTAAAAAAGTAAACATCTTATTGCGATTTTTCTGTAAACGCTCGACGAGCTTGCCTGCAGCTTCACCGATTTCATCGTCGACAAGACCCTTATAGAATCGATCAATGGAATTCCGAAATTTGCCGAGGAATCGTTTCTTGAGGCCGCGTCGGTCCACCGTTTCAATTATCGGTTTTAGCACGCCGGCAAAATTTCCAGCGAGCTGCTTTAACCCTTTGTCAAAAGGGTGCTCGAGTATTGCGCTGTTCAAATCCCTGATGAAATGGATGAGACATTTTTGCTGCCGACAGTTTATCGCATCGTACGCCGCATAGAAATCTGTGACCAAGACGCCCGAGAAATTTTTGAGCAACTCTTGGATCGTGTTGCCCTCTCGCGTTGGTGTGAAGAAATAAGCGACCTCCTCCATGCTAGTTAGGACCCACACGTAGCCATTAAAACCTCTGACGCTGATGCTCGTCTCGTCAATATGCAACAGGCGACCGCTACAGAGCTTTTTAACGAGCCTGTCATGAGTAATTTCGTACAACTGTGCCGCCGCCATCTTCATTTGGTTCGTCCAGCCACGCGGTAGAGGCAAGCTGAAAAGCTTACTTATGCTGGACTCAATAGTCATTTGGGGGAGGCGAAGTTCAATGTTTTGGTACATTGCGTACGCGACGAGATTCCAACCGTATTTGGCGGGAGTCCAGCGGATATCTGACGATTTGAATATTGTTCCACATGATTGGCATCGTTGTCGATGGATCATGTAGCGTACTACCCAGCGTTTGATTCCGTACCTCATAAATCGAAGGTCGATGACGGTCTTGCTTCTCGTCCCATGGTTGTAAATTTTCTTTGATTTGCAGGTTGGACAATGCGAAGCAGCCAGGTAACCGATCGTGACGTTTGGTTTCGGTTTGGCGTGGCGCGTAGTAGCTGGCACCGTAGTGTGGAACTTTTTTTTACCGGACCTCACATAGACACGCTCTCGCTGATAATCCCAATAGGCAGCCTTGTTGATGGTTTCCATTTCCGGCAGCGCGAACGTAATGCGGCCGAAGCGGTGCGGGCTTTCCCGCTTCATGTCGGATGTAAGAACCACCTCTCTTTGCGACGACTTGGCGTCAGGGGATGCCAGGCGATGCAGGTCGACCAGTCTGTTCGCCACGAGTTCAAGGGCTTCGCAGTCCTGCCGGTTGTAATCGAGTAGCGTCTGCTTCACAGCTGGGTCCCTGGATACCTCCCATCGATGCCGCCAAACGATCGTTTCGAGCCCCGACGTTAGCGAGCCTGACCATGGGAATCCGAGGTATCCGGCGATCTCCTTCAATCCATTGGAGTATGTCGGGAAATAGACGCGGGCGTAAATGAAAGAAAGAAGGTTTGTCGCACGATCGACTGCGGTGGCTGCGTGAGAACCTTCAGGAGGTCCACCGTAACGTTGGCGCATCCGCTTCAGAAAAATCGTCTCATAGCTGCCGTAGTGAAACAGGTGCGGATTCGTGATCTCAGAAAGGACGCCGAGGAAATCGTTCCATATCAGCTTCTCCTCTTTTGCATCGTCGGCCCAGAAACTGTGTTGAACGCTTCCATCGGCGGCTTGAATGCGAATACCAATCAAGTAGTAAAAATCCCGGTCGGGTAACCCTTCCACATCCAGTAAGACAGGAGTGCCTTCGAATTTTAGGTTCGGAATACCGACGGCGTGGATTTTGTTCTCGCGGACCGCAAGCGCCCGCAAGGAATGATGATGTTTCTCCTGTTTGCCTCTCGACTCCCTGCGGCGACGGCGCGGACGAAATGTGTAGGACAGCTGAGTGATCGTGAAGATGCCCTTGCTGCGGAGCCTCTGACGATCTTTCTCCGATATGCCAGACAGCAGACTGAGCTCGTCCTTTTCCCTCGCCTGCGTGCTGCACCGAGGTTTGAACTCGCACTGGCCGCAATGTCGGTTCAGCACAAGGTCCGGCGGCGAATTGCAGGCCAGAAATGCAGTGATCTCTTTGATCCGCTTTCGTACCTCGCTGGCGAAGGCGGCTATGTTCACCTTTAGCGTAACGTGGCTGTCGCCATGTACGATGTTGCCGAAGTGTATCTCGCGTCCGAGCACTTCGGACAGCAGGAGCGCATCGAACGCGAGCAGCAGCTTGTGCTCCTTTGCAAGTTTGTTGGCGAATTCGAAACGATAGGGGATGAACTGGGCAGGCCTGCCGCGGCCCTCGGAGGGTATTCTCTCAACAGCGTGTAGGCGGGACTCTAATTCTCTCGTTCCCCAGCGCACATCGATGGCAAGGCGCCAGGTCGCGTCCTTGGGATTCTTAGGAATGGGCGGGGCGGTCGCACGGTCACTCTCCGGGACCGTCGCGAACGAGCGTCTGAGCCCATATTCCAAATAAGTCTCATTCTGCGGGCGCGCCCACTCCGCATAAATGTTCCCGGAGGCCGGTTCCGCACGTGATCGGAGCCAGCACTTGGTAGAGCATTCGAGGTAGGCCTCGAAGAGCTGGGAGCTGACGATCATGCACGCCTTCGGATTCACCACACGCCGCGGAGCCGGAAAACGATCCGGAACTCTGTCAGATAGGCGAGAGTGAGCAAGCGGGTCAGGTCGCCGGCTTTCGTGATCCCCTCTCGAAGCTCGCCCAATTGGCGAAGAATGCTTTCATCGACAGAGCCGAGTCCATCGGTGACGAGGATCCGCGGTCGGCCATATGTCTTCGTTGACGCGCTTGATGTGCAAAGCTTTCGATGCAAACGCAGGGAGAGGGCCGAACGCCGGCACTTATCGGACTGACCGCTTTACGTCGAAACCGGTCAGGTTGACTAGGTATTTTGATGCCGAAGCGAACGGCCTAGCAACCTAGACTGGTATGTCCAGAGAGGGTAATTCTTGGCTCCATGCGGCGAACGATCGATGATCTGCCGATGGTCAAGGCCTCGACATTGCGGGCGCATGGCTACATTGGGCCGGAAACGAAGACGACGTTGCTTCGTTTCGAAGAGAGCGGGGTCGAATACCAGGTCGGCGTGACGGCAAAGCCTCTTCCGTGCGGCGCGGCGTGGTCGATGTTCACCTGCCCGCGGTGCAATGGCCGCGCACAGCGACTTCGACTGCTCGATGGCGTTCCGTCGTGTGGCAGGTGCGTCAGGGCGAGCGGGCTGATCTATCGTTCGCAGTCCGTGCGCACTGAAAAGCGCCATCTGGTCACAGCGCCGCCCCGCCTCGCCAAGCTTAATAGCGACAGGCCATTGCGTGTCCATCCTCGGGCAGGTCGGACGATCGACGGTCGGGCGAACATCGAGTTCGCGTTGCGGCGGTCGCGGATCGTCGCTCGCAAGCATGGCGTTGATCGCGCCAAGGATCAAGGACTCTAACCATGGCGCTGCCGGCAAGGCGGGTTCCCGAATCCGTCGCACATCTCGACGTCGAGATCGTCGCCGCGGCGCTCATTACGCCACGACGCCAATGTCGGCAACACCGCGCGGACGCTCGGCGTTCCATCCGGTGATTTACGCAAGCTGGTGCTGGCCGACCAGCGTCTGGCGGACGCCGCGCTCTGGAAGCGGTTGAGTTGCGGCTCGACGACGCCGAGGCCAATCTTGCGCGAGGCGCTGCGGTGCGATGATCCGCGCCGGCGTGACGCCGTTTCGATGTTCATGCTGCGCAACACGCAGCGCGCGTCGAAGAGAGGCTATGCGGTCGCGGCCTCGGCGGCCAGTCTCGACGTTAATATCGATACGGAGCCCAAGCGCTTCACTGTGGTTTGGGGCAAGCCGGACGAGCACGAGCGCGAGCTGGCGGCGGGAGAGTTCGTGCGCGATGGGCGGATTCTGCAACGCCAACCTATGGCGGCGATCGGCGCGATGATGTTTATGATGATCGGCATGATGGCGACGATATTGTCGAAGGTCATCTTGCCCAACGGTCTCCGATGATCGAGCACGAGGTGGCTGAGCCCATCGGGGCGAGCGAGCCTCATTCGGCTGTCGTCGAGCCTGAGCCGCCCGCACCGAAGTCCGCCGCCGCCCGTTATGAGCGTGAGCGGATCGCCGCCTGGATTCGCGATCGCCTCATCTCTTATCCTCTCGATCGATGTCTCTGTTGCCGGCTGCCGATCATCGCGGGGCAAGATTGGCAGGAAGTTTCGAACGGCGATACAAACGTGAGGGCGCGGTTCCATCGGACCTGTCACGCCGAATGGCGTACTGAGCAGGAAGCGACGGCGCGGCGGGCGCTGGGGCTCGAGGGCTAAACGAAAGGTCTCGACGTAGGCGCGTGCCGATGTTGCCCGTGCGGCACGGTTCCCATCCGCCGCCGCCGTTGGTCGCGCATTTGTACACGCCATATGCGCCGCCGCCGCGGGTTGCGCCGGCGTCCCCCGACGATTGCCGCCGGGAAGCTCATTGAACACGAGGCTAGTCCAGCGACGGCCTGAAACTACCGCATTAGTTCGGGGACAGCATATTTCGACTGGCTGTGGTGACCCCCCAAAATAGTAAGGACTGCGTCCGACACGACCCGTGGTAGTGTCGACGCCCGACAACTCTCACAGGGGTTAACTCCCGTGAGGCTCGCGCCGTCGCGATCCTGCATGCCCGCGTGGACGACGACCGGTACTCGGCCTGGTGGTAGTCGAATTCCCGAATTGGCCCGCTCGCAGCCATCTGCACTGGTATGCATGAAACACGCCTTCGTGGCAGATTGACAACGTCTAGCAAAAAGGCGTTATCATCGGTAATTTACTGGCACCGTTGTTCGTAATTCTTCTTCAAGCCGCTTTCAGCGAAGCCAAGGTTTTCAAAAAAAACGCGGGATAACAATTTTATTCTGGGGATGAACCCATGGCAAGGTCCTCGACACTCGAAATTTTCCTTAGTTATGCGTCTGAGGATCAGAAGCTCGTTGACGCGGTAGCAACTGCTCTAATAGGGGCGTTTCAGCGTTCCGTTAATTTGACTTACATGTCTGAGTTTGCCTTGGGAGCCGCCTTTCGAGACAAAATCGATGAAGCGGTAGATAAAGCGGACGTCTTCCTTGCGATAGCCTCCGGACGACCTAGGTTCTCATTCACTTTCACTGGTTATGAGGTGGGGTATTTTAGACGGTCTCGAAAAGAAAGACCACTGATTACTGATAGCCCGCGTATTGAGCGGGTTCTAATTCCTTTCGCAGTCCTCACGGAAATTCCGGATACGATGTCGGAATTTGAGGGTGTCCACATTAGTGAAGTCGATCGTCCTTTTGTCTCGGTGAACGAAAAGGGATTGGCAAAGGGTGATCCCGATCCGGTCATATACAAGCTTTTGCTGCGCCTCAGCAAACTCGTCGATGCGGTCGATCCGAAAGATATTGACGATAAGGTCCGGACAACCCTTATAGATAACTATAGGGATAAGGCAAACGCCTTCAATTCAAAGCTTTATGATCTGATTCGCCTTACGCCCGTAAAAGAGAGAAATTCCAAAGACTAAGATAGTCCTTCGTCTCGCCCCCGGGTTTAATCTTGATACGACTGGGTTGGACGAAGTTGGTGCGGTCAGCCTGAAGATAACCGGGCCGACCCATGAAATCTTCCCATTGAAATTGGCCGCAGAGTGGCTTTCTTGGTCTGAGTTCATGAAAGTATTTGCTAAGGAGAAGGAGATCGGTTTAAATTGGAAGGACACGATACACTATGTTTTGAAGGCAGTTCAGAAGGACGATTTTTCGGATTCGGACCAAATTGTCTTGTCTCACAACTCCGAAAATATTTTCCGACTGTTTGTCTCAAAGAGTGTTATTTTCTACGATCAGAGCAGGGAGGTGGATTTTTATGTCATTCATGTCATGCAATTAAGAGATGTGGGAGACCCGTTTACCTCATACCTGGGTAAATCTCTCGCAATAGCCTTGAGATACCGATCCTTGTTTTTGGAGGAACAAAGCCCGTTTACGCCGACCATGTTCAGTTTTTTTAATCCAAATGACGTAAAATCTAAAACGGCGGAGCTTTTGAAGGAGTTGAGAATATTATTTGTACGCGGTAAGGAAGCAAGACTAGATGATAATCATAACATAATCACTTTGTTTGGACCCAATCAAACATCTAGCGACATTGTGCAGGGCATGATTACAGAGTGGGAGCATCAAAAACAACAACTAGGTGACGCCGCAGAGTATCTTATCAAAAACTTTGATTTGTCTAAACGCGATGAAGCGAATTTGATAAGAGCGGGGTTCATCCGCACATTGGATGACTTCTGCCGGGCATTATCCAAAATGAATGATCAATACATGGAAATAGTCATTAATAGACTGCAGCAAAATCATAAAGAAATCGGTCGCGGTCGGTTAGAAGTTCGTGCCCATCGGCCCGCGGCCACCGCGCGCGGCTTCGCACCCGCCAGATGCCCTTGGCCGATTTCCCGGTGTGAAGCTGCCGTTGGCGTGGTATTCGAACCCGCCATCCCGATGTTCGCCCACGCCGACGTCGGCGGCGAGGATCGCGGCGAGGCGGTGGGCGGCGGTCATTGTTCGGGGATCCCCGCCGGGCGCATGCCCTCGTACATGCGCTCGCGGCCGGCGATATAGACGAGGATGCGGCTGAACCCCGAGGATCGGTACCGCGCGATAGTGAAACTTGGAACTCAGATCGAGCCCCTGTTCGCGCTTCCCGCAGCTTCCTCAATTCGGCCGAGACTGGCGAGCGCAGCCGCGAGCAGGCAATGGGGCGTCGGATGGCCGCGATTCAGCCCGATTGACCGGCTGAGCCAAGCAACCGCCCCCTCATAGCAACCGCCACCCAGCTGGGCGAACCCCACGATCAACATCCAGAAGAATGCGTAAGTGTCGCGGGACTGAATCCGCAACTCTTCGAGGATATGCGCCTCGGTCTCCTCATTGCGGCGGCTAAGGTTACTTCGCAAAGCCGATCCACGCGTGGGCAGAAGCGAAGTTCGGGTCGATCGCCGAGACGCGCGCTCGCATTCGGCGATGCCCCGATCCGCGCGCAGGGTCAAGATTTGCACCGCGCCAGAGCGCAGTGGGCACCTGCATGGTCTGGCCTCAATCGAGCGCCTTGCCAACGTCGGTTTCGGCGGAGCGAAGTCGCTGAAGCGATCCTGGTCAACCAAGCCCCGGCAAGGGTGTGATCGACCCATGCCCGCCGGACCAACGCGTCGAGCATTGTTCGGATCGAGTTCGAGAGCGCGGTCGAAGTCGGGAACGGGCTTGCAGCTGGGAATTCGGCTCCGCCTCGGTTGTAGAGGCCGAGCCCAAGGAAGTAATGATCCATCGATCGGGATCGGCTCGCGCTCGGCGCGTTTCGCCTCCACGCCGGCCAGCTCCTGCCGAGCCGGTTGGCGAGACGGGGAAACGATCTCGTCCTGCATGTCAAAAAGGTTGGCGATAGGCTTGTCGAAGCGTTCTTCCCCCATAGATGGCTCCCAGTTTCGGCGTCGATCAGTTGCACGTCGACACGCATCCGGTATGGCGCTGCGCTGC
>CAVULN010000023.1:0-215130 GCA_963742305.1 uncultured Alphaproteobacteria bacterium | reverse complement strand
GCCGGTCACGCATCGTCGTTTCGCAAGGACGACGAACCTCCTCGAACGGCTGTTCGTCGAGGAACGGCGGCGGCTGAAGATCATTCCCAATGGTTTCGGCGAGAAGCCGGTGCTCAAGCTCATGTTCGGCGCGCTCATCCGAGCCGCCGAACGATGCGCGGCCTGCGCTTCACCGAGTTCGAACTCCGACAGATCGCCGCTGTCAGAAAAGACCTCGACGACGAATATCACGCTTCAATCACGCCGCTGGCCCGGTCAGCCCAGCCCCAAGTTTCCAGCAAATCCAAGCCTTGACCCGTTAACCTGGACTTGTTGCCCTGTGATACCAGCCAGCGATATTGCTAGCTGGTGCGATCCCAGTCAGGAGACAACAATTTCGTATCCTGATTCGATTATCTGTTCCATTCGCTGGGCTCGCGCGCACGCTTCCTGCAGGGTCTACCGCACGGGGCAGCAGTCCTTGACGCTGGCGCTGGGGACGGCGCGCTGGTGAGCCTGAGGGAGTGGCTTATGCCACACCGCTCCGACCTGACGCTCTATGGCTGGGCGGGCAAAGCGACCCCTGGGCTCGCACGGTTCGCGGAGCACGAAATCGGCTGGTGGCCGGATCATGTTCCTAACTTCGGCGGCCTGAAATTCGACGCGATCATGGGCTCGAATTTCATCGAGCATATCGATGATCCGCTCGTCTTTGTGGGCTGGGCGGTCTCTCGCCTGTCGCCGCGAGGCTGGCTGTATCTGGAGTGGCCGCGGATGTAGTCGATCAGCCTTCCGCGCTCGAAGGAGTTCGAGCAAATTGGCCTGCCGATTGCTCCTGGCGCCTACCATGACGATCTAGACTAGCGCTTTCGGCCGAAGCCCCCTCTCTTGGAGGAAGTCATCGGCCCCATGAGCAGCCTAGAAGTGGTTCAGAGGGGCATCGTTACAGTGCCGTGGATCGACCAGCAGATGGCGACCCACGCGCGCCGCGAGGGGGATGCGACTGGCATGATCATGGCCTATTGGTCACACGCCGGATGGTGCCAATACGTCTGGGCCGAGCGGGCTAACCGGGCTAGCGTCTGTCGAATGCACGGTGCCGGTGGCGGCGCTCCCAAGGGCAACGGAAACGCGTTGAAGCATGGGGACTTCACGGCCGAAACGCTGAGGTCGAGGGATGCTTAAGATGCTGTCAATTGGCTTGGCGGCATGCATTGCCTTTTACTTATTTGGCGCCGTGAGCGCTCGACGTGGCATATTCCCCGAGCCGCAGCTGATCTCCTTGCGGAACAAAGTACTTCCCCTCAAAGTGAGGCGGGAAGGCGGTTATGCCCTTGACGCCCAGGATCGCCTCATCGGCGATACCGAGAAGTCGGCCGTCGCCTGCCCCAAGCAGACGGACCGCACCGCCGTGCTGCTGATCCTCGGGCAATCCAACGCCGCAAATTATGGAGGTCAGCGCTTCGCCTCAAAACACGGCGACAAGATCGTTAATTTCTTCGAGGGGCGGTGCTATGTCGCCGCCTCGCCTCTGCTCGGTTCCAGCGGAACCTGGGGAGAATATTGGACTGAGCTCGGCAATCACCTCGTCGAGTCGGGCAAGTTCGACACCGTGGTTATCGCGTCCCTAGCCTATTCGGGATCGGCCTATTCGGGAAATACCGTCGAACAATGGGCGCGGGGCGGCCATCTCAACGCGGTCCTGGTTGACGCCTTGGGCGAGATCAAGGCGGATGGCTACGCAATCACGCATGTCCTCTGGGATCAGGGCGAGCTCGACTACTCCCTAGGCACCAGCGAGCATGCCTATCGCGAGCGGTTCCTGTCCATGATCGACACGCTGCGCGGCGAAGGGGTCACGGCTCCCGTTTATCTTTCCATCGCGTCGAAATGCGTCGAGCCGGGCAATGGGGACCCAAGGCGACATTCTGCCGACAATCCCGTCGTCCGTGCTCAGCTCGCTCTCTCCAGCGGCGAGGGCAACATCAGGCGCGGCGTCAACACAGATGCCCTGCTCGGCGGGCTCGACCGCTATGACGACTGCCACATTGGCGGCGGCGGCGCGGAGAAGGTGGCGCAGGCCTGGGCCGATATCATGCTGGCTGAGAAACTGGACCATAACGGAGATCCCAGCAGGTAAGGCAGGGCCTCAGAAGGGGGGTCAAGATTTCCGGGTGACCGGATTCACAGGGACGTGCGCGGGCGGGGTTCAGACCATCTTATGCGCCAACCTCATCGAGCAACTGCTTGAGCAGCAGGAAATGAGCTTCACGGGGATTCCGCCAACCTCCAGCCACGCCGGCGTCCAATGCTCGAATTTCCTCGACGACCTCGAGGCCCTGGCGGTCTGCCAGAAGCTACGAAACTCGCTTCATAGGAACCTAGGCCATGTCGAAAAAGACCTCGCCTCCGTCACCGCCGAATTTCCGCGCTGGCGTCGATGATGCCGACGCAGCGTCCGACCGGTCTCAGTGCCTCCGGCGCTGCGGGTCGTCGCGCCGGCTGAGGAAGTGATCCAGTTCTCGCTCATCCGAGCCGCCGAACGATGGCGCGGCCGGCGCTTCACCGAATTCGAGCTCCGTCAGATCGCCGCCGTCAGAAAGGAACTCGATCAGGAATACGAGGCTTCGATCACGCCGCTGGCGAGGTCAGCCCAGCCCCGAGTTTCCAGCAAATCCAAGCCTTGACCGGTCGCCACTCTCGTCGTCGGCTTCGGCTGGGGCGGCTGGATGCTCGGAAGCTCGGCGAAGACGTTGGCGGACACCGCCGCCAGCAGCGCCGTGGTTGCCGCAATTGCGCCGATCTGCGCCGACCAGTTCCAACGCAGCGCCGACGCCGCCAACAACCTGACGGAGCTGAAAAAGACCGACTCATGGCAACAGGCGGCGTATGTCGAAAAAGGCGGCTGGGCGGTGATGCCTGGCAGCAAGGCGGCCGATTCGAGCGTATCGCAAGCCTGCGCCGCCATTCTCAGCGCTACGAAATAGGCTACGAGCGCTGAGTTCGAACACGACGGACGACGATCGGCGTGACGCTCGCCGATCGTCTCTCTTGTCAACTCCCGAATGCGAGGGTCAACTCAAATCGCGGTTAGCAACGTAATCTTAGTGTACATCAAGTTCATCTGTGTCTTTTACATCTGAGATATCTTACGGATGGAAAATAAAAACTCACCGTCATCTTGCAACCCGGCAAATCAATACCCAACTATGGTTTGCGCAGGCCAGTAGGCTGCGTTACGGAAGATCCGGCCTAAGGGAGGATCGTTCGCATGTCGCTCAAACACAGAGGTCATGCTATGCGTACATTTGATTTTGCTCCTTTCTATCGTTCGACTGTCGGTTTCGACCGGCTGTTTTCAATGCTCGATCAAGTCGGCGGCGTGGAAAGCGCTGCGGCGCCGGGCTATCCTCCTTACAATATCAAACGGTCGGGCGAGAACGCCTACAACATCTCGCTAGCAGTCGCCGGCTTCGCCGGTGCTGATCTTTCGATCGAGGTGAAAGAGAACACGTTAACGATCCGCGGCAACAAGCAGAGCAGCGGTGAAGAGGAGAGCGACCTGATCTACCAGGGCATTGCGGAGCGGAATTTCGAACGCAACTTCCAACTCGCCGACCATGTCCAGATCAAGGGCGCGAGCCTGGAGAACGGGCTTCTGCAGGTCGACCTCTTGCGGGTGGTCCCAGAGGCGATGAAGCCCCGGGCGATACCCATAACGACCGCCAAAAAGGTCGTCCTTGAGGGTAAGGCGGCCAAGATCGCCGCGTAACAGTCTGACAATTGAAGTTTGGGGGCGCCCCGCGAACCGGGGCGCCTTTTTTAGGTGCTGCTGGCGTGGGATGCCTCTGGTTTCCGGCATCCATGCGCGCGGCGTCACAATGCGGAGAGCCGTTCTTAACCGCTGCTAGCGCCTATACGAGCCGGATTCGACCACGCAGAGTCTCGCGCGCGGTTTGAAGTGCTCGTGAAGAGCCCGGCGACGCCCTCAAATGAAAGATGCCGACCGCCCCGCCGCTGTTCCCCTGCTCGCGAGCGTTCCTTGGGAGGTTCCTGTTGTCGCAATGGCGACGCCGTCGATCCGATCCTTACGGCGCGAGCGCGATCAAATCGCATCTGTCGCCTTCGCCGGCTTGCTCAACGATAGACTTCCCGCGCGCAATCGACCTCATGTCGTCGGGCCGTGTGAACGCGAGAACCTCTTGTGACGCACCACGAGAGCCTGAACGCGGTGCCTGAGCTATTTGAGGCTGGCGCAGAACAGGCCCGGCTATCTGAAGGCGCTCCCTCTATCCAGTCGGGTTATTTTAGCCCGTCGCGCTTCTCTCCCTTGGGGTAACCGTTCTTCCTTGATCCGAACCTTACGAGGCACAAGGGTGATCGACGAATTGAATTTGCGGTGACCGTAACGCGACCCCATTTCGGACCGGGCGCTACCTATCAATACCTCGAACCGAAATCCACAAGCTTTACGAGCGCGCGGTCGCGCCCTATTTGAAGAGTTGCGCATCCTGACAAGGGAGATAAGCGGTGGACCGGGCTGAGCTTGGCGCGCTGCGCGACGCAATCGACACGATCCTGAGCTGGCCGGATTCCGTGCGCGGCCAGATCGCGCAATGGCTGCAAACGGACGCCTCAAAGCCCAAGGGTGCCGATCCCGGTCAACTGTCCTACTCTCGTTCTAACCGGCGCCGTGGCTTCAAGCCGAGCGCGGAAGAATCGGCGGCGCGCGAGCCGGCGCTACTAGAAGTTATGCGCGACGATCCGGAGGCTGGCGTCGTTCAATGGGCGAAGACAACCCGCTGCGACAAGAGCGCCGTCTCCATGCGGCTCGGCCGATTGGCCAAGCGCGGCCTCGTCGAGCGGGATGGCAACGGTCGCTGGAGGCTCGTCGGGGTCCCTACGATGCCGCCGTCGCTCTGACGGCGGAGGTGGAAGCCGAACTTCTGGCGCCCGTCGCCGTCGCATGCACGCCGTGGCTGACTCCTATCGCGGCGTCAACTTCGCGCGACGTGCTGTTGCGGGTTCAGCGCGTGCAGTTCCCTGAAATGAGGGGGACAATCTTGGTTGCTCGGTTTGGTTGACGAACCGGCTTCGGGCGCGCGTCGGGCCAGATAACTGTTTTCAGCTGAGCCGGGGGCGCTCTTTCTCGGCCACGCGAAGCGGTATGCGATCCCGAACATCGTTCATATTGAAGTCCTCGCGCAGAATCGGCCAGGTCATGTGAAAGTTCCGGATAGGCTTGACTTGGGTGCAGCGCGATGCGGAGCTAAGCAATCTCCTTCTCGTCGAAGATCGGAAGCCCTGTCGATCTTGGGTCCTCAGCCGAGCGCGGTCGCAACGACGTCGTCCGCGGTCGGGGTCGTCTCGCCGGAGGCGGCGAGCTTGGCGGCGATCTCCTCGACCGCCTTCTCGTGCAGCGCGCTCTTCAGCCGCCCGATCTCCGCGCGCAACCTCTCGATCTCGGTGTTGGCGCCAGCCAGCTTGCCGCGCAGCTCGGCGTTTTCGACGCGCAGGCTGGACAGCTCGTCTCGGGGATCAGTGGCGCTGTGGTCCGGCTGCGCTATCATCAGTCCAGCTCGGGCGAGCAGCTCATCGCGATCGCCCGCGATGAAAAACTCGACGCCCATGTCGCCTTCGCGCGTCTTCACCGCCTCGCCCAGGCGCGGGAGCGCGTCGTTGATCGCGGTCTTGGCGAACGCGGCGGTCGACGACATTCTGTCCAGGGTGCGCCACTCGGCCTTTGGTCCCGCGCACTTCGTGATCAACTCGCGGGTCACGTCGTCAATCGGGTCGCGGCTGTGGACCGGCTTCTTCTTGGCAGCCGGCGTCGCCGGCTCGCCCTTGGGCTGGTTGGGCTCCACGCTGGCCCGTCGGCGGGCGCGAACCCGGTCGGCGGTCTTCCTGAGCTTGGCCTTGCCGGACCTAACTGCCGCCCCCTCCTCAGGTGTACCGTGACGGAGCACGACCCTCCCCGAATCGATCGCGGTCTTGGGCACGCCGGCAGCCTTGGCGGCCTCGGCGTTTCCAATCGCTTCATTTGAAGCGATTGCGAGGTTAGGATTGCCGACCGGGCGCGTCACCAGCTCCGCCGCGATGATCGCGATCTGATCCGTCGTCAGATGTCGACGGTGCTTGTTGCGGCTGAGCGAGAACCGCAACGGGTCGCCGTCGAAGATCGCCGTCGCCGGCTCGACGCCGGCCATCTCGCAAGCTAGCGCCCGGTTCCGACCGTCAAGCAGGAGGCCGTCCGGGGT
This sequence comes from uncultured Alphaproteobacteria bacterium, assembly GCA_963742305.1. Classification (GTDB taxonomy): domain Bacteria; phylum Pseudomonadota; class Alphaproteobacteria; order Rhizobiales; family Beijerinckiaceae; genus Roseiarcus. The sequence continues at coordinate 208,894 of CAVULN010000023.1, read as the reverse complement.
CAGCGTGATCGGATCGCGCAACCCGTGAGCCGCGATATCCTCCGCGAGGTCGCGCAGCTCCTTTGGCTTCATTTCCGGCCAAGCCGAGCAGGCCGCGTGCAATTCGTATTTCATTGTTCGTCGTCTTCCGTTGTTGAAGGAATGGTGAACTTTGTCGCGCGCGGCTAACTCGCTTCTCGCAGCTCCTCGTCGTTCGTGTCGCTAACGCCGCATTGGTCAACCTCAACATGAATCTCTCGGGTACGCGGGGCCGGCGACGACTACGCCGTCAGGTACAGATCTCGTTCGCCGCAGAATTATTGCGGAGCAGCCCTTGAGGTTGTCGGCTCCGCAATCGTCACTGCTGGTCGGGCCACGAGCCCCAGCGCCTTGCGCGCTTCAGCCTCCCTTTCCGTTCGCCAGCCGGAATGGCAACTTGAGTGAACCTCGGCGCGATCGTCTCCGACGAAGAGCAGGGCGAAGGGGTCTTCTGATCGCGGGCCCTCGCCGCAATGGGTGCAGACGCCGGAGGGTGACGAGGCGAAGTGGTCGTTGACCCACTGCACGACGCGGCGGCGCTCTTCAGCCTCGCGCTGGCGGAGAGCGGCGATGATGTCCCACTTGCCACGGCCGAGCATGCCGAGAAGGCCTGGCGGCGGAGGGGCGTCCGCCTCGAGGGCGAGATCGTCGCCGTCGAGCGTCACCCGAACACCGTGGGAACGCGCGAGTGCAAGAGCATCGTCGACGGTCATAACCGGCCCTTCCACGCGGAAGGCCTTCGTTCTGGCGCCGCGGAGGTCTGGCCTGATTGGTCCGAATTGTCCTTCTTGTCCGCTTGCTCAGAGCTAACGGACGAAGGAGAATTTATTTCTCTAATCACAGCCTCTGCGGACGGAGCCCCCCGCGCCCCGGTTCCCGCTGCATCAGCCCACAAGCTCGCTACTTGCTTCGACCCGTCGATCTCGGTCGAGAAGTTTCCGTCATTTGCGTCATCACCGTCATTTTCTCGATTTTCCAGTGGCTTAGGTGGTGACGCAAACGATGACGCAAACTGCCCGCCGTTTTTTGCGTCATTGTTTGTGTCATTGGCTAACCCGCTGGTGTTGCTGTCGAATGACGCAAGTGACGCAAATGACGCAGGATCTCGGACCCTGGGCAGTGATGCGCTCTTCATGATCAAGATCGAGCGCGTCGTCGCGGAACGCCCCTCGTCGGTGATAATGCGGATTCCTTGCGCCCGCAGGAATGGCGCGGATCGTCGGATCCGGCTGCTGAGGGCGCGCGCATTGGCGGGCCAGGATCTCGAGTTTGAGATGCGCTCACCGGCCTCGACGGCAAGCTCAGTCAGCAGCTCCGTTGCCGTGCCATTCCACTCTGTCTTCTGCTCCATCAGTTTCTGCACCGCAGCCGCGACCGAGTCGGCATCAATGACCTTCTGGATCACCTCCTTGCGGTTCGTGTTGTAAGCGGTGATGAAGGAGTCGGCGGGCCAGTAAGCAGTTTCGCAGGCGGTCGCCCATTTCGCGAAGTCGGCCATGCGGGGATGTCCGTCGAGTTTGGTCGTAGCCAATTTGGTCAGGCCCACAACCAGGCCGTCGAGTAACGCCCCGAAGATCCGAGGCTTCTGCGCCTCGAATTCCGCGAAGAACTCCGCCTCGACTCGCCTCTTGTTGTCGGGGATGGGATCGAGGGTGAGGAATATCGCCCGGTCCGCGAGATCAGGGCGGGTGACGACGTCGTCGATCCCGTTCAGGATAATCGGCTTCATCGCTTCGAGCAGCGTTTCCTCGTCGTCGGAATAGAGCGTCCTGGCGGCGTGGGCGCCGCCGGTGGAGATCTGGCAGAGCGCGTCGGACATATCCGCCGCAATGCCCGACAAGTTGTCGAAAGCCAGCATCCCGGCCTTCGTAGCCCCAATGTAGAGATCGTGGACGCTTCGGGGCAAAGGACGTTTTGGGGACGCGTGCGGATCGATCAACGACCGGATCACCACCATGAACGTCGTTTTTGCTGTCCCATGTTCTCCGGACAGTACCAGGACCGGATACGGGCCTTGATACCTCAGAGCGGCGAGCGTCCAGGCGACCACGAGGCGAAAGTCATCGTCGGCACGGACGATTTAGAAACGGCCTCAGCAGATCGATCGTGCCGCCGCCCTCTGGTATCGGGAGCGCGGTCATCCCAGGCTCCCGACGGAAGCGAACCTCCGGGCTGTCGACAACGCGCCAGCCGCCGGGAGAAACTTCCATGGCGCGCCAGGCCTCGTCAGCGAGATCGAGATACATCCGGTCGCCTGCGCCGCCGACGCGGACGAAAACCTGCCGCGCTGGCCCGTCGAAGTGCGCCTTCGCCTCAATGACGCCGAGCGCCGATTGCATTGCGTCCGCGCTCGGGGCGCCGCCGGTCGCCTGATAGAACAGGCGCCTGAGCCAGCGCTGAAAACCTCTAGATCGAACCGACCAAGTCTCCCGATGACCGTTGACGGCTATGTCGGCGTACGCGGTGCATCGTTGCGTGTGTGAAAGAGATCGGCCTCTCCCAGCGAGTTCGACGAGAAGGTCGGCGTTCCGCTTTTCGATCGAAGCTTGGTTGCTTCACCGGCGTCATCGCCGCGGTTCGATTGGTCCGAGTTGAACGTTCGGCTTGTCCTCGCTCGACGTCTTTGACGGGCGGTTCGAGTTCGGTTTCGTCCGGATCGGGGTCGATGTCGCTCACGACGCGCGTCCCCCGCCCGATCTTCTCCAACAGCAGGTCGTTGTAGTCGTGACCTTCGCGCCTTCGGCAGGCGAACGCGAACTTGCCGCCCTTCTGCCTTCCATCGGGAGCGAGCGCGGTTCGCCGCGCGCTGGCCGCGGAGATTCACGTCATTGTCGGCGGCGATAACGACGAGATTGACGTCTGCCGGAAGAAGAAGGTTCTCCAGACCCGGCGCCGACAGGGCCGCGCACCCGCAGGACAAGCCCCAGAGCCGCATGGCGGACAAGGTGCTCTCGATGCCTTCGCCCACGACGTAGGCCTCTTCGCGTGAGGGTGATCCAAACCTGACACCGCCCCCACCGACGCAGCCGAGCATGAGCTTGCGCTTGCTCTCCGAGAGACTTGTTGACGTCGACCGTCCTCCGTTAGGAAGGTCGCGTGAACACCTAGGAAGCGGCCGTCGTCGGACGTTACGCGCGCGACTACGGCGGGCGTGAGCCGCCGCCGAACCAATGCTCGAGGCGAGGACGAAATCGCAGTTCAGTGAAGGCGACGGGACCGATACCGCGACGGGCAAAGTAGCCCTCGCCGATCGACCCATTGAGAGGGCCTGAGTTCTCCCATATCTCCGCCGCGATCTTGCGCTTAAGGGAGCGCTCCGCTTCTTCAGCGGCGTCGAATTCGGCTCGGCGACATTCCGCCTCCGCCGTCTTCTCAGCCAGGATCTTCTGACGCCGCAGTGTCTCGTCGAAAGACAGGACCTCCAGAGATGGACGCTCCTGACCGACGACATACGCGCATGCACCGTTGAAGTCGCATCCACGCGCGTGCATCACCATCGTGATGACGTCCCCGCCGACGCCGGAGGGACGGCAGATGAAAACGCCTTTGCGGGCAGAAACGGCGAAGCCATCTTCCCGCGCGCAACCTCTCGGGCATGGCCCCACCCATTCGGCGCCGGCGCGACGGAGATGGGGCTGAAGCTTTCTTGCAACCCCGACAATTTCGGACTGCCCGAGCTCGTTCAATCCAATCGTGTTGGCCTGATGTGGGACAAAAGGAGAGGATGTTCATCGTGGCCCTCACGCCGATGGGGCTCGGGACCTACGCCCCGAGCCCTGTTCCGCTACTCGTTCTCCTCGTAGAGAAGCTCCTCCTCGCTCGAGGGACCGCCATACTCGTCCAGGCCGTCGCCACTGCCGTCACTGGGCGGCAAGTTGGGCGGCGGGCGGTCGGAGGGGAGGCGATCGGGGGGAGGCCTGAGCCTCGGAGCGCGAACGCGGACCGCGTCAACCATACTCGAGCCAAACTGCGTGCGGGTCGGATAGAGCTCGATCAGCTTACCGATCCAGTTGTCGATGTTGTTGCCGTAAAGCATGGCAAGGGCATTGGCATTGGTCAGATTGAGAACGAGCTTCATCGGCTCATCCTCGAACTTGACAACGGGCTTAACGGAGCCATCGCTAAGCTTTTCGCGTTCGACAGCTTCAATCCTGAGAACACGAGCTTTACCAGCCAGAGTTTCGGCTTTGAAGTAGCGGCCAGGAAAGAGTTCCCTTGATGGACGTCATATTCGTGCTCCAGTGCGGTTAGTTGAGTTCAGAGATTCAGTTTCGAGAGTTGATCTGCGTCGGCGCCTCCTTCTTGGTTCGGATCAGGTTCCTGAGATTGAGCCTTGCTCGAATACACAGGCGGAATTCACGGGACCTCTTGGCCCTTCTCTCTTCGCCTGGCTCAATGTTTGACTTGGCCTGGCTCTCGGCGTTCGCGCCGGGGGCTGCAAACTGCGCGTCGGACCCCCTTGAGAGAAATTCCGTTTGATTGCGGGCAAGGAGCGCCACCACTCCATCCGCGTCGTCGTCACCGATGATGGTGCGCGTTCCGGCCTTCCTCGCCTTGAGCCGACCCGCGTTGATTTCCACGTAAACCTTGGTGCGCCCGATATCGTAGGTGTCGCAGAAGGCGCGAATGCTCATCGCCCCCTGCGATGCGCGGCGGTGGCGTCCGCGCTCTGAGATCTTCTGATGCTCGATCATCTCCTGCGTTCCCTTGGCGACAAACCGATCCCGTCGCGCGAAACGACGCGCGTTGGACACGGAGTTGTTGGAGCCGCTTGCGCCTTAAAGCGTCACTCGCCTCGGGCGAAGCTGCGGACAGAGGCGAGGCGTGGCATCAGACGGGCGCCGACTTTTACCGCTTCGATCCGACCGGTTTTGACTAGCCGTCGCACGGTCTTGTCGCTCACGTCCCCCAGCAGCGCCTGCGTCGCCTTAACCGAGAGCAACTCAGGCTCCAGCGAAAAGCGTCCCGCTTGTCGTTCGTTTGCGGGCTTCACTTCCCGAATTGACCTCCTGTTCCTCACCTGGTCTGCGTGAGGCACGATGACCCTAAGCTGGTCGTTATGTCAACTATAATTTTCTCACGAGAAGAAATTTGTTGCGATTTTCTAAGTAATGATGGCACGTGGCCAACTTATAAATTCGACGTTGCCGCGGGGCCAACTTAGAAGAGGTGCGACAATGGCACACGATCAACTTCATGGTGGGATTGCATCGTGAGTGAAAGCTTCGGATTAATCCGCAAGTAAAGAAATTCTATCTATCAATAAATAGATTATAGATTAGACCTACAACCGACCCAGCCATCGGCAAACAACCTCAACCGCTCAAGCTCCTGCACTTTGTGGGGCTTCAGAGAAGCTCGAGCAGGCGCGATTTCTGCGATCGCCGAAATAGTCCGTGCTCCTATGAACTCGGCGAGGCGACGGCGGCCTCGGATCAAGGCCATGCACAGATATTCGAATTTTGAGTGGCTCGAGTGCGTCCTGGGTCCGACCTCGCCGCCAGCGATCGTGGTGGCGTCCAGCAGCGTGCGCGCGTGACGTTGGGCCACGTTAGCAACCGCAAAGATCACGCGCGCCGGGGTAGCGGCACCACCTTCGCGGCTTCCTCGCCCATCACAATGCCCTTGAGCCGCTCGTCCCACGCCTTGAGCGCATGCGCCTTCCGCTCAAGCATGTCGGTGTGCACGTAATGGCGCACGAGCGTTCGGGTCTCTTTGCCGCCCAACTCATGACCGACGATCGCAGCAACCAGATCGAGCGCAATCCCCATCTCCGCCAGCATGGTCGCGAACGTTCGTCGAAGATCATGCGAGGTGAATACGGCGATCGGCAATGTTGTCCGGCGCGTCAACAAATAGTGGCCGATATGGGCCGAGGTCATGACCACGCCCTTCGCCAGCAGGAACAGCGGGCCCTTCTCGATATCAGATAGCCGTTGTTCGAGGATCTCGCGCGCTACGCCCACGATCGGCGTGACGCGCTGACGCCCATTTTTCGAGCGCGAAGCAGGCAGCGTCCAAATCCATTTTTGGCGATCGATCTCCTCGGCGCGAAGCCCGCTGATCTCCCCACACCTCGCGCCGGTCAACAGCTCGAGCTTCAGAATGTCCGCCGCTTCAAGAGAAAGCGCATCGGAATCCAACCACTTCCAGACCAACTCGATTTCCTCGAGGGTCAAGACCCGATCGCGCGGGGCGCCTCGGTCGTATGGCGTCAGCCCGGCAGTGGGATCGGCCTCAACGATGTCCTGCGACAGCGCCCAGCGAAACATTGCTGTGCAAACCTGCCGACGTTTTTCCGCTTCCCGCCCTTGGCCCCGATCGACGATTTTGTCCAGGAGCGCCCGCATGTCACGTCGGCAAATATCGGCGGCATATCGCTGAAGGATGGGCGCCAAGGTGCGCCTCAGACGGCTCTCAATCGACTTGGCTGTGCGCAGGCGGCCAACAACTCGCCGTCGCAGATAGAGGTCGATCAGCTTCTCGACCGTGATCCGTGAGGCTGCCGCATCTCTGGCCTCGCCCTCTTCGCCGATCAGGTCACGGCCACCGCGCGCCGCGCTGGTGAGCTCGTTGGCCCGCTCACGCGCCTGTTCGAGGCTCACGTCGGTGGTTCGCCCGAGCGACAGCCGCCGCATCTTGCCCGTCCCTCGAATGCGGTAGGCCAGATCCCACGTCTTGACGCCGCTCGGCGCGACCCGCACCGCCAGTCCCTTGCACCGCTGATCCGGCACCCGATACGGCGCCTCCGCCGGCCGCAAAGTCTCGATTGTACGATGTGTAAGCAGCTGCGCGCCGCGTGTCAGTCCCGGCCCCAAAAGCCATTTCCCTTCGTCCCTCTTATGTTCGCCCTGTCGCAACGCCGTCGCAACAAAATTGGCGGCTCGAGGCGAACTGGCGCGAACACGAGAGGATGGTAACCTACTGCTCTACCAACACAAACTGTGCGCGGCCGGACGTCCACGAACTGCCGCGAACAGTCATACAAGGGCTTGCAGAGACTTTTCCTTCCGGCCTCGCGGCGGGTCCGGCGCCGCGGGCGGTTGGCGAATGTCGCTACAAAGCTTCCGGCTCACGCGCCTCTTCCCGGACCGGAAGCGCAAGCGGCGGCTTCGGCCTATCGAGGCGCGGCGGCGGCGCGTCGATGAAATCCGTCGCCGCGAGGCCGTGATAGCGGTCGAGTTCGCGCACGATTTTGACGACGCGATCCACCGCCCCGAGGTTCTGGCCGCCCATCGCGGTATAGGCGACGAGCAGCGCCTCGTTGAGCCGGCTCACCTGCAGCGCGATGAATTGGGCCGGGGTGCTCGGCGCGCGCCGGGCGAGGATCTCCTGGACGCGTTGCCGGATGCGGCGCTCGGTCACTCCCGCGCGCCCCGCGATTTCGGGAATCGACACGCCGGCGTTGAGCCAGGCCATGATCCTTTGCTCGGCCTCCGCCTTTCGCAAGCGAGCGGCGGCGCGCGCGGCGGACTTGCGCGGCCGGGCGGGTCGAGAAGGATTGGACATGGGATTCTCAGCGCTCTCGGTCTCTGACGACGATAAGGCATCCTAGACGAGATTTCTGAAATAGTCAATAAGGTTCCATATTTTTCTGTTTCGTAGACAATACTCCGGCGCCGCCGGACTGTGATCTGCGTCACGGCGCGAGCGGGAGAGCAGGATAACTTCCCTGCGGCGGTTGCGCCGGAGCGGCCGGGGGCGGCGGGGAATCCCGGTCCGTTTCAATGAAATGGCGAACATGGCGGCCTGACGGGAGGGTCAAATGTCGAAACGCATCATCCTGTTGCTGGACGGGACCTGGAACGACATCGATTCCGGGCCGTACGACACCAACATCGTGCGAATGAGGGAGCTCATTTCGAATGAGCTTGTCCGGTCGTCGAGCCGCAGCCAGCCGAACCATGATCTCAGCGGCAAGAAGGTCCACGGCTTTACCGCGTCCGGGAGGGAGCACATCATCTACTACGAACGCGGCGTGGGAACCGGCGCGTTCGATCGATTCAAGGGCGGCGCGTTTGGCGATGGCCTGTCGCGCAACATCCGGCACGCGTATCGGTTTCTTTCGTTCTGGTATGAGCCGGGCGACGAAATCTTCATCTACGGCTTTTCGCGCGGCGCCTACACCGCCCGATCGCTGGTCGGATATCTGTCGTCGGCCGGTCTGTTGCGCCAGGACGCCTGCAGCGAGGAACTGGAAGATCTGGCGTGGCGATATTACCGGACCGCGACGAGCGAGCGGATGCCGGCGGTCTGGCGGCGCCTCACCGACTACGTGCATGCCCGCAACGACCTGCGGGTCAAACTGATCGGAGTTTTCGACACCGTCGGATCGCTTGGGATCCCGCTTGATTTTGCCTGGCGGCTCAACCGGGAGGAGCACGGATTCCACGATGTCGAACTCTCCTCCATCACCGACGTGAACCTCCACGCTCTCGCAATCGACGAGCATCGCCGGCCGTTCGAAGCCGCGCTGTGGAGAATGCCGGCGTTCAAGAAATATGCCACGGTGGTCGAGCAGGTCTGGTTCTCCGGCGCGCACGCGGACGTCGGCGGAGGTTATGTCATTGAAGAGGAAAGAGCCCTTGGCGCGCCCCACGCGGACGACATTGCGCTCGACTGGATGATTCGAAGGACCAAGAGCTTTTATCCGGACTTCCCCTTCGACGATCGCGGCGTGGAAAAAGTCACAGAGCGAAAGCCGGCCGCCATCCACAATTCGCTGCGCGGCCTCTATCTCGCCTTGCCATTCTCGCTTCGATCGATCGCCAACAGCAAGACCGGGGTGAAGCGCTGGCGCTACCAGCGCGAGGTGTCGCGCGACAGGCACGCCCGGCCAATCGGCGAAATGATTCATATTTCCGCCCTCGAGCGGCTGCTCGCGGAGGACTCGGTCAATCCGCGCGGCAGGACGTACAAGGCGGCGAACCTGGCGCAAGTCGTGGAACTCGATCAGGAGAGCCTATGAACACAAGCCGGATGGCGGCGAGCCGGTTTCAGGCCGCGACACCGCCCCAAGCCAGCCAGCTTTTGAACTGACGGTTGTCGACTGGGACGGGAGCAGGATCGCCAGGCGAGGCCATCGCGCGGAGGAGCTTCGGCGGCTCCTCGACCGACACGATCAGGGCCGATCGGAGCCGGTCCGAGCCGCGACCGAGGCGCGGCCGCAACCCAAGCGCTCGCCGGCCTTCGAGGGAGCGGCCAAGCTGAACTGAAGCGGGATCGCGCTTCCGTCGAATCGAGAGTTCACCCGGCGCCCGCCCCCGCAGCGGGCGCCCGTCCCAGCCGGCAATCGGCTGGAGGGTCAAAGCTGCACGAAGCCGATCTTGCCGTCCGGCTGCTTCTTCCAGACGTACCAGACGTAGTCGACGGTGGTGCGGTCGCCCTTCTTGTCGAAGGCGATATCGCCGATCACGGTGTGGAACGGGGTTCCGGAATGCATGGTTTCGGCGACCTTCTTCGGATCGAGCGACTTCGCCTTCTCCGCCGCCTGCTTGAAGATCTGGACCGCGGCGTAGGAATAGAGCGTGTAGCCCTGCGGGTCGAACCCCTTGGCCCTGAATGACGCGACGGCGTCCTTCGCGTTCGGGTTGTTTCGCGGTTCCGGACCGAAGGTCATCAGCGTGCCTTCAACGCCCGGGCCGCCGATCGCCGCGAACTCGCTGTCGGTGATGCCGTCGCCGGAGATCATCACCGTCGTCATGCCCTGGTCGCGCATCTGGCGGACGATGAGGCCCCCCTCGGTGTGCAGACCGCCCCACATCAGATAGTCGGCCCCCGATTCCTTGATCTTGGAGACGATCGCGGAATAGTCCTTCTCCCCGGTGTTGACGCCTTCGTAGAGCACCTCCTTGACGCCGAACTTGTGCATGTTCTCAAGCGCGGCGTCGGCGAGCCCCTTGCCGTAAGTGGTCTTGTCATGGACGACCGCGATCTTCTTGCCCTTGAGCTTGTCGCGCGCGAGCTCGGCCCACACCATGCCCTGCTGGTCGTCGCGTCCGCAGTCGCGAAACGCGTCCCAGAACTTGCGGTCGGTGACCTTCGGGTTGGTGGCGGAGGGGGTGATGAACAGGACGCCGTTCTCCTTGTAGACGTCGGAAGCCGGAATCGTCACGCCCGAGTTGAAATGGCCGACCACGAACTTGACCCCGTCGCCGACGAACTTGTTGGCGACCGACACGCCCTGCTTGGGATCGGAGACGTCGTCGCCGATCTCGACCTCGATCTTCTGCCCCAGAATGCCGCCGGCCTTGTTGATGTCCTCGGCCGCCTGCTGGACGCCCTGCACGAGCTGGGCGCCGAAAGCCGCGTTGGCGCCGGTGACCGGGCCCGCGACCCCCAGCTTGACCTGAGCCTCGGCGGCCCCGGCGAACCAAAGCGTGAGCGCAACCGACATGGACGTGAGTGCGATCGCCCGCATTTTAACCTCCAAAAGTCATTTGACGGGTTAGGTTGCGCAGGCTAGTCGCGACTCTATAACTTGTAAAGATGCAAATGATGGTTATCGCCGCCCCCTCCCGCGCCGGTTCGTTGCCGCTGATCGCCGATAACCTCGCGCTCGATTTCGCCAACACCGAATCCGGGCGCGGCTATTCGTCGCATCAGGATCACCTGCGGGAGGCCGCGAACGTCGTGGACTGGCTGAGGCACGCCAAGGCCTTGCCCGCCGAAGAGGCGGACTGGCTGGCCGAGCGGGCGTCCGGGCGGCCGGATCTCGCTTCGGATCTCCTGGCGCGCGCGCTCGACCTTCGCGCCGCCATTCATGACGCGGGCGCGGCGCTCGGACGAGGCGCCGGGCCGCCTCAAGGCGCGCTGATGCGCCTTTCCGCTCTTCATGCGCGATTCGTCGCTCGGGCTGAGCTTGCGCCTGGGCCTTCGGCGTGCCGGTGGCGCTGGAGCGTCCGCGCGTCGCCTGTCGAAGCGGCGCTCGGCCCGATCGCGCTCGCGGCGGTCAGGCTGTTCACCGAAGGCGATTTTTCGCGGATCAGGGAATGCGGCGGACACGCCTGCGGCTGGCTGTTCTATGATACGAGCAAGAACAACCGCCGCCGGTGGTGCGAAATGGAGGTCTGCGGCAATCGCGCCAAGCAGCGCCGCCTCGCGGCGCGGAGGCGCGGAGCTTGAACGGTCGCCTGATCGTCCTTCTCATGGTTCTCATGGCGGCCGCGACGCTCGCCGGCTGCTCGCCGGTGGTGGAGACCGACCAGGCGCGGCTCTGCCGGATGGCGCTGCCGGCGCTCATGCCCGAGGAAACGCGGATCGACATCCTGTCGCAAACGCCCGACCCGGACGGGCGCGGATTGAGCGTCGCGTTCACCGCCAGCACGCGGGCCGAGGCGCCAAGCGCCCATCTCGCCGCCTGCCGCTTTCGCGAGCCCGGGCGCCCGCGCGCGTCCACCGATCTCGTCTCGCTCACCCTCGACGGCCGCGCGATCCCGGAGTCCAGGCTCTTCTTTCTCATCCGCTATTGGCTGGCGACGCCGGAGGGCCGGGACGCCGACCCGGCGCCGCTCGGCGACATGAGCCGCCTGCCCGCCGCGCCGCACGCCATTGCCTACGGATTGCAGATGGCGCTGGACGGTCTGCCGCTGGCGTCGACCTATGCGCTGCTGGCGGCGGCCTATTCGCTCATCTATGGCCTGATCGGGCGGATCAATTTCGCCTTCGGCGAAATGGCCGCGGCGGGCGGCTATGCGGCGGCGATCGCGGCGATCGCCCTTGCCGGCTGGCCTCCCGCGCCGCTCTTGGCGGCGGCCTTCGTGCTGGCGGCCGCGGTCGCCTCGAGCTGGGGGTTCGGCGCCGCGCGCGCGGTCTTCCTTCCGCTCAGCCACGCCAGGGGCCAGCAGGTTCTGGTGGCGAGCGTGGGCCTGGCGCTGTTCCTGCGGGAGCTGATGCGCCTGGCGCAAGGCGACCGGGCGAGCTGGATGAGCCCTCAGCTCAACCAGCCGTTCGCGCTGGTTCGCGCGGGCGATTTTGTCGCCGTGGCCACGCCGATGGCGTTTGTCGTGAGCCTGGTCGCGCTCGCCGCGGGCTTGGGCCTCGTGGTCATCTTTCGCTATAGCCGCCTGGGGCGCGAATGGCGCGCCTACGCCGACGATCCGCTCGCCGCCGAGCTGATGGGGGTGAGCCCCGCGGCGATCGCCGCGCGGGCGTTTGCCCTCTCGGGCGCGCTCGCCGGCCTTGCCGGGGCCACCATGACGGCGGCTTTCGGCGCGGTCGGCTACGGCCTCTCGGCGACGCTGACCCTGAAGGCGCTGACCGCCGCGATCATCGGGGGCATCGGCTCGCTGCCCGGCGCGTTCCTCGGCGGGTTCATCGTCGGCGCCGCCGAAACCGGCTGGTCGGCCTACTTCCCGATCGACTATCGCGACGTCGCGGTTTTCGTCCTGCTCACGGTCTTCATCGCGCTGCGCCCCTCCGGCCTGCTCGGCCAGGGCGAAGCGGTCACGCACAACCTGTTCCCGCATCGGTCTTGACTTGGCGCCGGCGTTTCCCACATCCTTTGCGCGCGGGATGAGCGCGATCAAGGAGCCGCTCCATGTCCAATGTCTACGCCGCGACGCCGACGAATGTGATCCGCGCCGATGCGCTGGCGGGCGTGCGCACGCGCCGCATCATCGCGGTGTGCGTCGACCTTTTTCTGGTGAGCCTCCTGGTGGCGGCGCTGTGGATCGTGTCGATCGTGCTGACGCTCGGCTTTGCCCTGTTCTTCCTGCCGCCGCTCTTTCCGTTCGTCGCCTTTTTCTACAACGGGCTCACCGTCTCGGGAGTGAGGATGGCCACTCCCGGCATGCGGGCGATGGACCTCGAAATGCGCATGAACGAGAATGGCGCGCGCGTGCCGTTCGTCAACGCCGCCGTCCAGGCGGTGCTGTTCTATGTCAGCTGGTGCTTCCCGCCGATCTTCCTGGTGTCGCTCATCGATGCGGAGAAGCGATGCCTGCATGACATCATCGCCGGCGTCGTGATCGTCAGGAGGCTCTGATTCGGCAATTCCGCGCCCTCAGCTGGCGTCGCTCGGCGCTGGGGGTCGATCTGAGCGGAGAGCGGGGGGCGGCGTGAGCAGGGAAGCGCGCGACGCCCCGCAATTCTACCTCACCGCTCCGACGGCATGCCCCTACCTGTCCGGACAGCAGGAGCGGAAAATCTTCACCCATCTGGTCGGCAAGCGGGCGGCCGCCCTCAACGACCTCCTGACCCAGACCGGATTCCGCCGCTCGCAGACGATCGCCTACCGGCCGGCGTGCGAGAGCTGCCGGGCCTGCGTGTCGGTGCGGGTGCTGGTGGATGATTTTCGTCCCTCCGCCAGCCAGCGCCGCACGATGCGGATGAACGCCGACCTGCTCGGCCAGTTCGTCTCCCCGAAGCCGACCAACGAGCACTACGCGCTGTTCCGCGCCTATCTCGACGCGCGCCACCCCGAGGGCGGCATGGCGGACATGTCCTCGCTCGATTTCGCCATGATGGTCGAGGACACCCATATCGACACGGTGCTCACCGAATATCGCCCGCGGAGCGGAACGGGCGAGAGAAGTTCGGGACCGCTGCTGGCGGTCTGTCTCACCGACCGCCTCGCCGACGGCCTGTCGCTGGTCTATTCCTTCTACGCTCCGGAGATCGCCCGCCGCTCGCTGCGGCGGCTACGTCATTCTCGACCATATCGAGAAGGCGCGCCGGCTCGGCCTGCCCCATGTCTATCTCGGCTATTGGGTCGAGGGCTCGAAGAAGATGGGCTACAAGGCCTCCTACCTGCCCCAGGAGCGCCTGGGCCTGCACGGCTGGGCGCGAGTGGAGCGGTAGGCGGCCGCGGGCGCCCTGACTTCAAATCGGTTATGGCTCGCAGCCGAAGCCATTTCGCCTACAAGCGTCGGTCTTCGAATTGCGCGATTCACGTGGCCAAAATGTCGATGGTGGCAGTCAGGCTCGCCCCCGTCCGATGTCGAGTTCCGGTCGAACCACGATGAAGTGGTTATCCGAGTCTACGGCGCCGACCTTGTAATCAATATCGAGGAATGAGTTCGTCCGAGTTTTCCGGAATCGATGGACCATGGTCGATCGTTGACGTCTAAGCAGCAATGGGCACGCATCGCCGGTTCCGGTTTTAGCAAAGCCTTGGACGCGAAGAGGCATTCCGAACCCGGTTCGGCGCTCGACAGTTTAACGGCAAACGAAAATGCGCGTGTGACAATCGGCGCGGCTCCCTTTTCCGCCAAGGTCGACGGCGAGACCCCCAAAACGGCGCCGAAGACCGTGTTCCGGTTCAAAGACAATCGCTGCTTCGCCGCTGTTGAACGGCGCGCTGTCAAATGTAGGTCCTTCCCGTCGACCCCGAAATGCCGCCGGTCTGGCCGCACGAGCCGCTGTCGCGCCAACGCCGTCGGATGCGCAAGCTTGCGTCGGCGAACGATCCGCTTCGCCCCGCGGTAGATCCGTCGCTTGCAGGCGGCCGGCGAGACGCCGGGCGCCGCCAGCCTTAAATCGTTCCGGTTAAACTTAAGCCGAACGCGTCGCGCCCGATGGAAGGATCCTCTCAGCGGCGACGCAGACGCTCGCAAGGCATGCCGGGGTCAACCGGCGTCCCGCGGGAGGGGCGTCAGTGCGCCTTTCGGCTATTTGGTGCGCACGACCAGGCCGACGATGACGTCGCCGGTGTACCAGACCGCCACTTCCAGGCGGTTCGACCCGTTGGCGAAAGCGTCCTGGACGGAGAGCTGCATGCCCTGGTTCGGATTGTCGAGGCGTCGCCAGTCGCCGCCGACGTAGAGCCATAAGCTTCTCGCGCTCCCCGGCGGGTAGGCCAGCAATTCGAGCCAGTATTTCGTCGCGACTCCCGTCGAAAGGGAAAGCGTCAAAGCTTTGGCCCGTTCCTCGACGCCCTTCAGGATTTCAGGCGCGGTAAAGTGATGTTGCGCTGCCATTGTCGACTCCATGATAATTATAAGAACTATTAAAACATACCGCAAATACGCAGTAGGATATAAATCTTGCATACGACGATTGATAAGTAAATGGGTAAAACTCCCTAGCGGCGCTGCTTCTCCTTTCTTCGAGCGCCTCAGAACTTGACGGTTTGCGCTACGCGGGCGCGGCTGGCGTTTCCACAACTTGGCCGGAGGCCGGAGGATCAAGGGACGATGCTCGGCAACGGACGCATCTGTCTCCGGTTTGCCGACGGCGACGCCTGGGACGTTGAAATCGTCGCCTCGGAAGCGACGCCTGGCGGCGACCGTCCACCCGTCACATCCCGTCTGCGGCTCTCAGCACTCGATGAAATTCACCGCCAGCCCGCCGAGGCTCGTCTCCTTGTATTTCGACTGCATGTCGAGGCCGGTCTGACGCATCGTCTTGATGACGCTGTCCAGGGACACCCGATGGCGCCCGTCGCCGTGCAGCGCCAGCGACGCGGCGGCGATCGCTTTCACCGCGCCGAAGGCGTTGCGCTCGATGCAGGGGATCTGAACGAGCCCGCCAACCGGATCGCAGGTCATGCCGAGATGATGCTCCATCGCGATCTCGGCCGCGTTCTCGATCTGCTCGTTCGAGCCGCCGAGCGCGGCGGTGAGACCGGCGGCCGCCATGGAGGAAGCGACGCCGACTTCCCCCTGGCAGCCGACCTCGGCGCCCGAGATCGAGGCGTTGAGCTTGAAGAGAGCGCCAATCGCGGTCGCGGTGAACAGGAAATCCTCCAGCCCCGCGCGGTTCGCGCCCTCGCAATGATCGCGATAGTAGCGCAGCACGGCCGGAATGACGCCCGCCGCGCCATTGGTCGGCGCGGTGACGACCCGTCCGCCCGCCGCGTTCTCCTCGTTGACCGCCATCGCGTAGACGCTGACGAAATCCATGATCTCGTGCGCCGGATGAAAGTTGCGTCGGGAGGCCTCCATCAGGCGGTCGTGGATCGCCCTGGCGCGGCGCATGACCTTCAGGCCCCCCGGCAAGGAGCCGGATTGCCCAAGGCCCCGCTCGACGCTCGAGAACATGACGTCGAGGACCCGCTCGACATGGGCGCCCGGCCCCTCGGGCCGGAGCGCGGCCTCGTTCGCCCGCATGAGCCCGGCGATCGAAAGCCCGGCTTCCCGCCCGCGCGCCAGAAGCTCGGCCCCAGAGCGGAAGGGATAGGGAAGGCCCGTCTCGGCGCCGGACGCTTCGGCGCCCGCGCCGTCGCGGATGATGAAGCCGCCGCCGACCGAGAGCCAGGTCTCGTCGGCAAGCGCCCCGCCCTCATCGTCGCGGGCGACGAACCGCATCGTATTGGGATGGCGCGCCGCGGGCGTGATCGTATCGAAGCGAATGGCGCTCTCGGGATCGAACGCGATCGTGCGGCGCCCGCCGAGGCTGAGCCGCTTCGTCTCGCGAACCTCGGCAATCAGCGCTGTCGGCCGCGTCGAGATCGACCGTCTCGGGCGCTTCGCCGGAAAGCCCGAGAATCACCGCCCTGTCGGAGCCGTGGCCCTTTCCGGTGAAGGCGAGCGAGCCAAGCAGCGCGACCTCGACCGCCGCCGCCGGGCCGATCGCGCCCGTTTCGGCGAGCCCGTTGGCGAAGGCGGCCGCGGCCTTCATCGGCCCGACCGTATGCGAGGACGAGGGTCCGATGCCGATCTTGAACAGTTCGAAGACGCTGATCATCGCCGCCCTTCGGGCGCGCCGGGGGCCAAAGCGCGTCCGCTCCCACCGTAGAGCGGAACGCGGCCGACGGAACCGCCGTTCGGGGCCATGAGCCGGGACGCGACGCCCAAAGCCTGGCGCGGCGGAGGCTTTGGGGCCAATACCCATGCTCTTGGATCGGAACCGATCCAAGAGCATGGCAAAGCGCGAACGCGCGGAATCGCGGATTGTGACGAGTGGCAACCTGCAAGATCGAGTATAAGGTCTATGTTCGGCTGGGCCGGCTTGAAATCCGCCGCGAAGGCCTCCAGCCCTTCCTGATCAAAATGCGAGAGGTTCGGCCATGAAACGCATGCTTTTCTACGCGCTGACCGCGGTCGCGCTTTCCGTCTCCGGCGCCTTGGCGCCCGCTCTCGCCGCCGGCGATCAGCCGACCCGGGCCGAGCGCATCCAGCACTGGATGGCCGACCGGGAGACGATGATGGACGCCAGGCTCGGCGGCATGAAGGCCGCCCTCAAGCTCAAGCCCGATCAGAACCCGCTCTGGGAGGCGTTTGAGAACGCGGTGCGCGGCGCGTCCAAAGCGAGCATCGAGGACATGCGGCAGATGATGGAGAACGGCGGGCAGATGTCGCCCGTCGACCGGATGGACGCCATGGCCGGCCATACGGCTCGACGCGCCGACGATCTTAAGAAGGTCGTCCAGGCGGCCAAGCCCCTTTACGGCAGCCTCGACGATACACAGAAGCACAGGTTCGGATTGCTCGGCGGCGGCATGATGATGATGGGCCCGGGAGGCGGACCGATGTGGGAGGAAGGCGGTGGCGACGCCGGCGGCGGCTGGCTGCCGAGACACTGGATGGACTAGCCAGTCGCCGCCTCGATGGCTCGCTGTGCGGCCGCTCGCGCCCCGCGGCGGCCGGGCGAACGCTCGGCGCCCTCAGGGGTGGCGCGGGCGGGACGGAACGCTTCCAGCCGGCAGCCAAAGGATCGAGCTCGTTCGACTGACGGGGAGCGCAATAGGCCGCGCGAACTCCCGCCCTCATACCGAGGAGCACGGCAAGGCTTCGCGTCTCGAAGGCGCTTCAGCGACGTCGCTGAAGCGGCGGGCCTGAAGCGTCCGCACGACGCGCCTTGGGCGGTCCTTGAGCGAGGGGCCTCCGGTTCGAATTGAGGCCCGGGGCGAAGCGCCGCTTCGACAGCGGTTTCTTGCGCCAAAGCCCGGGCGCGCCTATCTAGGGCGTCAAGGAGTTCGAGCGCTCATGTTCATCCAGACCGAAGCCACCCCCAATCCCGCGACCCTGAAATTCCTTCCCGGCCGGCCGGTTATGGACGAGGGCACGTTCGAGGCGCGCGACCCGGCTCAGGCCGAGCGTTCGCCGCTCGCGAGGGCGCTCATGGAGCTGCCGGGGGTGACCGGCGTCTTCTTCGCCAACGACTTCATTTCGGTCACCAAGGGCGAGGGCGAGTGGCAGCACCTGCGGCCCGCGGTGCTCGGAGTGGTGACCGAATTCTTCCTTTCGGGCGAGCCGCTGATCGAGACCGGCGGCGCGGACGTGACGGCGAGCGGCGAATTTTTCGACCCGAAGGACGCCGAGACGGTCGAAGCGATCAAGGAACTGATCGAGACGCGGGTAAGGCCGGCTGTGGCGGGCGACGGCGGCGACATCATCTTCAAGGGCTTCCGCGACGGAACCGTTTACCTGACGATGAAGGGCGCGTGCTCCGGCTGCCCGTCGTCGACAGCTACGCTGAGGCATGGAATCGAGAACCTTCTCAAGCACTTCCTGCCGGACATTCAGGCGGTGGAATTCGTTCGAGGGCTGAAGGCCCGCGGCCTCCCTCCGGGGCTGCTCAATGTTCTATCATTGGCTCTTTCTTTCGCTGTTCGTCCTGATGTGGGGCGGCTGGTTCGCCCTCTGGAACGTCATGGCCTTCAGAATGAAGGAGGCGGCTCAATCCGAGGGGCGTCTCTCGCGGCTTACGCATGTCGTCCCGCTCCTCGTCGCTGCGTATCTCCTCTTCGCGCGGGTTCCGCTGCCCCTCCTCAACGACCGGTTTGCTCCCCAAGCGATCTGGTCGGCGACGCTCGGCGCGGCTCTGACCTTCGCCGGCCTGGCGTTCTGCATCTGGGCGCGGTTCACGATCGCCGGCAACTGGAGCAGCTATGTCGAGTTCAAGCGCGGTCACGAACTGATCGTCGATGGACCTTACCGTTGGGTGCGCCATCCGATCTACACCGGGCTTCTTCTGGCGTTCGCCGGGACGGCCTGGGCGGTCGGGGAGTGGCGCGGCGTGCTCGCTGTCGCGATTGTCGCCGCCTCTTTCTGGCGCAAGCTCAAGCTCGAGGAGGTCGTCATGCGGCGTGAGTTCGGCGAGGCTTACGACCGCTATGCGGCGCGAACGCCGGCGCTGATCCCGTTTGTCGGCTGAACGCGCGGCACGCGTCTGCCGACGATCGGGGCTCTATTGCCCGGCGTAAAGAGTCATGGAACTCTTCGACTCCGCTATTGGACGATTCGTTTTGGGAAGCGACCGTTCGACTTCGCGCAGACCGTGCGAAGGTGTCGGATTGCCCGGTTAATTGCATGCTCGTTGCGACATCAGGAACTGGCTGGGGCCGCGAAACGATCCACGGCCAATCTGATTAAAGCGGCCGTCGGTTTTTCATCCGACGCGGGCGGAGGGGCCCATGGGGACAGGTCATCGTTTCAGTGGCCTCCTTCGAGGAAGATGGAAGCGGGCGCTCGCCGCGCTGTCCCTTCCTCTCCTGGCCGCCTGCAGCGCGCTTCCGACGCCGGTCGTGCTCGACACGGGCTCGTTTCTGGGCATGAACGCGCTCGTCAGCGACGAGGCGCCGGATCGGCCGCTCCATGTGTTGATCGTCCACGGCATGGGCACCCCGGCTCCTTATCACTTCGAGGGCTTCATCAAGGCGCTCGCTGACCGCTTCGGGCTCGTCCAGACCCGCCTCCCGGCCACGGGGTCAGAGCCGCCAGGGTGTTACCCGGCTGCCCCCGCAGAGCAGGCGCTGGCCCATCCGGTCCCCCAGCCTATTTCTATCGATGGCGTGCCCCCCGACGCCGCCGCCCAGCTCTACACCTACGCCTTCGGCCTCACGCCGGACGGCAAGCCGAAACTGATCGTCAGCTATCTGCTCTGGGCGCCGCTGACGGAAAGCATCAAATGCGGCCTGGCCGCAAAGGAGAAGGGGACGGACATGCCGTCCCGGCAGGTCTTCGCCAATTTCGCGAAGGATTTCATCGACGACAAGCTCGCGGACGTCGTCCTCTACGGCGGGACCTACCGCGAGAGCGTCATGCGTCCGTCTGTTCAGGCGGCGCTCTGCATCGTGATCGACGGCAAGCCAAGCAGCGACGGGAAGACCTGCCAGCACGGCGGCTACAGCGAGCGAACCGTCATCATCACCCACAGCCTCGGCGGCTACATGATGATGGACGCCATTGACGACGAGCTTCGTGGCGAAAGAGCCGGGGCAAAAAGCGCGGCGCGCACGCTGCTCGAGAACACCCAGTTCATCTACATGATGGCGAACCAGCTCGCGCTGCTCGATCTCACGACCCTGGAGGGGTACCCTCGCAGGCTTGAAGCCGCGCCGACGGAGGCGGACGTCGCGGAGCGTTTCGCCAGGCGATGGGCGGCGATCAAGCTCAGGTCTCCGGTCCGCTCGACGCAGGCTGAGATCGACGGGACGCCGCACACGACCCGGCAGATCGTGGCGTTCAGCGATCCCAACGACATCCTCTCGTGGCGCCTCAAGCGATACGACCTCAAGCTTCCGCCCTCGGAGTGGAAGTCGGTCAAGCTGACGAACGTCTATTTGTCGAACGCCGAATTCAGCGTCCCGCTCCTGTTTTCCGATCCGGCGACCGCGCATACGGGATATTTCGACAACCAGACCGTGATCGACATGCTCGTTTGCGGGACGGACAACGGCGCGGTCGAGGCGTGCCCGCAAACCCTCTCGCGCTAAAAGTCGTCTGGCCGGGCGATCATGAGCCCGGTCGAGAGGGGGCGTATGCCGGCCAACCCTCTATCGCGGCAAGCTTGCGATTTCTTTTGATTTCATGCGCTTTTCGCGAGAGGCTGACGGTTGCACAGGAGGCTCCATGCATCGCGCCGTCAGCGGCATCGTCCCGGTCATGCTCACGCCGTTCACCGACGAGGGCGAGGTCGACTACGCGAGCCTCGAACGGCTGATCGAATGGTATCTCGCCAATGGCGCGGACGCCCTGTTCGCGGTCTGCCAGTCGAGCGAGATGCAATATCTCAGCCTCGATGAGCGCGCGGCGATCGCCCGCTTCGTCGTGCGGCAGGCCGGAGGGCGCGTCCCCGTGATCGCGTCCGGCCACGTGAGCGAGACGCTCGCCGACCAGACGAACGAACTCAGGGCGATGGCGGATACGGGCGCCGATGCGCTGGTTCTCGTCACCAACCGCCTCGATACGGCCAACCACGGAACCGCGCCCTTCCGCGCGACGCTCGGCGCGCTCCTGAAATCCCTGCCGTCCGATCTTCCGCTTGGCCTCTACGAATGCCCGGCGCCCTACCGGCGACTGTTGAGCGACGAGGAGTTCCGCGCCTGCCTCGACACTGGCCGTTTCGTGATCCTGAAGGACGTGAGCTGCGACCTCGCGACGGTCAGGCGGCGAGTCGCGATCGCCGCCGGCTCGAATCTCGCGATCGTCAACGCCAATGCCGCGATCGCCGCGCCCGCCATGCGCTCAGGTTCGCGCGGCTTCTGCGGCGTCGCCACCAACCTTCATCCGGATCTCTACGCCTGGCTCTATCGCGCGCCGGATTCGGAGCTTGCGCGGGAGCTCGAAAGCTTTCTCGTGATGGCCGCGCTGTCGGAGGCGTTCGGCTACCCGGCGCTCGCCAAGATCGTCCATGAGCGCCTCGGCACGCTGGCCTCGATCCGCTGCCGGGTCATCGACACTGACGTGCGCGAGCGGTTCTGGGCGCTCGACGCGATTGTCGATGCGCTGATGGCCGGGGCCGACAATTATCGCGCCAGGATCGCGGCGGCGCGGCCGAGGGCGAAGGCGACCGCGTAGTGGCGGCCGATCTCGCCGCCCCTCAGACCGCCCGCGTATTCAGCCGGCGCCGCAGGCCGACGATGAGCCCGCCGACGGCGCCCACGACGCATCCGAGGGGACCGGTGATGAGGAGCCCGAGAAGCGGCCCCTGATTGGCGTCAGGCGTGAAGATCATCGGCCCGAAGAATCCGCCGCTGAATCCCACGGCGCCGACGGCGCCGGCCCAGGTCAGGGATGTCGCCAGCACACCCTTCGTTTCCCCGTCTGTCGCCTTCCAGACCAGCCCAGCGAGAACCATCGCCGTCAACAGGGCCGCGACGCTCGCGAGGTCGAGCGGATCGTTCGGGAAGATCTGGACGAACAGCAGCCAATACGAAAAGAGAAAGGCCGCTGCGAAGACGAGGATACAGACGAACGCCCGGCCAACGATCAACACGCGACCCTCCAACTTGCGCGCGATAGCGAGACGCTCTCTTATCCGGAAGCAGCGATCAGAAAAGCGGATAGCCGAGTTGACCTGGCTCGATAGTTTTACCTCCTCCGGTTAAATATCCTTATTTGCGATCTTTCGAGTTTCTTCGAAAATATACTCAACATTGCTAAAGATCGTTCAACAACCCCTGTGTTAGGGTGACCGCGCGACGCGGACCCATAATGCCGGCGGCCGACCGACCGGCGCTTCCTCGCTCGCGCTCACGAACCAGGAAGGAACCAAGCGCTGATGCCGGCGTGGCGAAACTCTGCGCAATGGCGACCGCCGCAGTTCGGCATCCTTCATCCAACGGAGCTGGTCCCTTTTCTTGTCTGGCTCATGCCGGCGGGACTCGGCATTCTGCTGATGATTCTCGAAAAGGCCTCGACGGGCAGTTTTCCGTCAGCGCCCGAACGGCTCGATCAGCTTGGCCTGTTCGGCGGGCATTTGCCCTCGACATTGCTCTGGTCTCCGCTTTGGGGGTTTCCCGCCGTCCTCGCCATGGCGGCTTCACGATTGGTCTTGCTGAACATGGGCTGGTTCGGCTGGGCGAGCGCCCTCGCCGCCGGCGCTCTGTCGGGTCTGGCCGTGCCCGTCATGCTCGGCCACACCTTCTGGGTGATCGGGCCGCTGTACGGGGCGGCCGCCCTGTGGATGCAACAGGCGATCTACCGAAGCCAAGACCCGGCTTCGTTCGACGCGTAGCGAGCCGCGCCAAGTCGGCCGCGATCGGCCGAGGGCTCACCCAAGCTCGCTGACCCGCCCGTCGCGGATGGTTACGCGACGATCCATCCGCGCCGCGAGGTCCATGTTGTGGGTGGCGACCAGCGCCGCAAGCCCGCTCGCCTTGACGAGCCCGGCGAGGGTTCCGAACACGTGGTCGGCGGTCTTCGGATCGAGATTGCCGGTCGGCTCGTCGGCAAGCAGAACTCGTGGGCCGTTGGCGACCGCGCGAGCGATGGCCACCCGCTGCTGCTCGCCGCCGGACAATTCCGCCGGACGATGGGTCTCCCGCCGGCTCAGGCCAAGATAGGCGAGCAGTTCGCGCGCGCGGGTCCCCGCCTGGGCACGGGAGAGCCCCGCGATCATCTGCGGCAGGACGAGGTTCTCGAGCGCCGAGAACTCCGGCAGCAGATGATGGAACTGGTAGACGAAGCCGATCTCCGTGCGTCTCAGCGCCGTGCGCTTGTCGTCGCTCATGGTCGAGGTCGCGGCGCCGCCGATCCTGATTTCCCCGGCGTCCGGCCGTTCGAGCAGGCCCGCCAGATGCAGAAGCGTCGACTTTCCCGCGCCCGAAGGCGCGATCAGCGCCACCGACTGGCCGGCGATGAGTTCGAGGTCCGCGCCGGCCAAAACCTCGACCGTGGTGTCGCCCCGCCCATAGCGCCGCTCGACGCCCTGAAGCGCGAGCGCGGCGATGCGCGGCTGATCATTCATAGCGCAGCGCCTCGACCGGATCGAGCCGTGCGGCGCGCCAGGAGGGATAGATGGTCGCGGCGAGCGACAAGATCAGCGCCATCGCAACGACGGCGATCACGTCGCTCGGTTCGACCCGCGAAGGCAGTTGCGACAGGAAATAAAATTCGGAGGGAAAGAGATTGGCGCCGGTGAGCCAGCTCAGGCCCTTGCGGATCGGCTCGACGTTGTGCGCGACCAGGAGCCCGAGCGCGAGGCCGACCGCGGTGCCAAGAAATCCGATCGTGGCGCCGGTGATGAGGAAGATCCGCATGATGGCCCCGCGCGTCGCGCCCATCGTGCGCAGGACGGCGATGGCGCGAGCCTTGTCCTGCACCAGCATGATGAGGCCGGAGATGATGTTGAGCGCAGCGACGAGCATGATCAGCGTCAGAATGGCGAACATCACGTTGCTCTCGACCGTGAGCACGTCGAAAAAGCTCTTGTTGAGCTGGCGCCAGTCGGTGTCGATCATCGGCCGCCCCTGGACCGCCTCGATTTTCCGCCGCATCGCGTCGATGTCGTCAGGATCGGAGACATAGACCTCGATCACGCTCGCCTGGCCGTCAGAATTGAAGAAGGTCTGGGCCTCGGGGAGCGGCATGAAGATGAAAGTGTTGTCGAAGGTGGTCATGCCAATCTGGAAAATCGCCGCAACCGTATAGCTTTTCATGCGCGGCGTGACGCCGAACGGCGTCTCCGCGCCATGCGGTGCGATGATGGTGATCTTGTCGCCGGCCCTCAGGCTCAAATGCTCGGCAAGCTTCGCGCCGACCGCCACCCCCTGGCCGGAGTTGAAGCCCTCGAGCGAGCCCTGGGTGATGTGACCGGCGATTCCGGGGAGGCGCTCAAGGTCGGCGCCGCGAATGCCGCGCACCAGCGCGCCCGACGAGCCATAAGGCGAGGTCGCGAACGCCTGGCCCTCGACCAGCGGCAGCGCCAGCGTCACGCCCGGAACCTTGCTCACCCGCTCCGTCACGGCGTCATAGTCGGTGAGCGGCGTCTCGACCGCTTGCAGGAACATGTGGCCGTTGAGGCCGATCATCTTCTCCATGAGATCATGGCGGAAGCCGTTCATCACCGCCATGACCACGATCAGCGCGGCAACCCCGAGCACGATGCCGAGAAAGGAAAAGCCGGCGATGACCGAGATCGAGCGCTGGGCGTTGCGTGCGCGCAGATAGCGAAAGGCGACCATCCACTCGAAGGCCGAGAACGGCCGGGTCGGCGGCGTCGTCCCGGACGCAGGCGCGTCCACCGCGAGGGCGGTCAACGATTGGCTCCGGGCGTCATGGCTGCGGATTCTCGCGCGGTCTCGTCAAGGCAAGACCACGGCGGATAGCCAAGCCCGGCCGTGACGCGAGGACCTCCTCGCCGGAGGCGGCGCCTGTCTGTCACGCCGTACCGCCGAGCCTTGCGATCGCCGCGTCGATGCTGACCAGTTCGCGCTCGCCGCCGCGGCGGGCCTTGAGCTCCACCTTGCCCTCGGCGAGGCTCTTCGGGCCGACGATCGCCTGCCAGGGCGCGCCGACGAGATCCATGGCGGCGAATTTCGCTCCCGGCCGCTCGTCGCGGTCGTCGTAGAGCACGTCGACGCCGGCTTTGCCGAGCGCGTCGTAGATGCGCGCGGAGGCGCCGTCGCAAGCGGAATTGCCCACCTTGAGGTTGATGAGCCCGACGCGGAACGGCGCTGCGGCCTCGGGCCAGATCGGGCCGTTCTCGTCGTGATTGGCCTCGATCAGAGCGGCGGCGAGCCGGGTCGGGCCGATGCCATACGAGCCCATATGCACGAAATGCTCCTTGCCGTCCGGTCCGTTGACGACCGCCTTCATCGGCGCGGAATACTTGGTTCCGAAGTAGAAAATATGGCCGACCTCGATGCCGCGGGCGGAAATCCGGTCCTTCGGGTCGAGCCGCTCGAAGGCGGCGGAATCGTGCTTGTCGGAGGTGGCGGCGTAGAGCGAGGTCCACTTGTCGACCACCGCCTGCATGGACTTCGGGTCGTCGAAGGCGATGTCCTCTCCCGGCGTCTTGAACGACAGATAGTCCCGATGGCAGAACACCTCGCTCTCGCCGGTCGAAGCGAGGATGACGAACTCGTGGGAGAGGTCGCCGCCGATCGGGCCGGATTCGGCGCGCATCGGAATGGCGGTGAGACCGAACCGCGCGAAGGTGCGCAGATAAGCGGTGAACTCCCTGTTGTAGGAATGGCGTGCGCCCGCCTGATCGAGATCGAAGGTGTAGGCGTCCTTCATGAGAAATTCGCGCGAGCGCATGACGCCGAAACGGGGACGGACTTCGTCGCGGAACTTCCACTGGATGTGATAGAGATTGAGCGGCAGGTCCTTGTAGGAGCGCACCGAGGCGCGGAAGATCTCGGTGATCATCTCCTCGTTGGTCGGCCCGTACAGCATGTCGCGATCGTGCCGGTCGCGGATGCGCAGCATCTCCTTGCCGTAATCGTCATAGCGCCCGCTTTCGCGCCAGAGGTCGGCGGATTGCACGGTCGGCATCAACACTTCGATCGCGCCGGCGCGGTTCTGTTCCTCACGGATGATGGCGCAGATCTTGTGCAGGACCCTGACTCCGAGCGGCAGCCAGGCGTAGCTGCCCGCGGCCTCCTGGCGGATCATGCCGGAGCGGAGCATGAGCCGGTGCGAGACGATCTCCGCCTCCTTCGGCGTCTCCTTGAGGATCGGCAGGAAATAGCGGGAAAGACGCATGCGGACCGGCTTCTTAGTAGGCGAATTGGGCCGGAAGCCTTACGCTTCCGAGGGAAGCCGCCTTATGGCCTCAAGCATGGGCAGAGGGCAAGCGGCGGCGAGGCCCCGAAACGAGCCAGCCAGGTCAGGCGCGCGACATCAGCTCCAGTGCGCCTGCGGCGGGCGCGCGCTCGCAGAGGGCCTCCAATCCTACGCATGGAGGCTCCTGAGCATTCGTGGAGCTAGCTCGCCAACCCCCGCAGGAAGTGGAGATCGACCAACCCGGCGTGCTGCGTCTTCACCTTGCCCTTCTCGAAGGCGATCAGGGTCGGAATGCCGCGGATGCCGAAGCGCGCCGCAATCTCCGGCTCCTCGTCGACATTGACCTTGGCGAAGCGGGCGCGCGGCTCGAGCTCCTTGGCCGCCTTGTCGAAGATCGGCGCCATCGTGCGGCACGGCCCGCACCACGGCGCCCAGAAGTCGACAATCAGCGGCATGTCGTTGCGCTCGACATGCTTGTCGAAGGTCTGCGCGGTCAGCGTGATCGGCTCGCCGGTGAACAGGCTCGCCTTGCAGGCCCCGCATTTGGCCTCCGAGGCCGGACGGCCGGCGGGGATGCGGTTGACCGCGGAGCAATGCGGACAGACGGCGTGGAGGAATTCGGTCATGGAGCGCGCCCTCTCAATGGCGCTTGCCGATATCTGGCCCCAATCGGCGGGGTTTCAAGCCGGCAAACAGCGCCGCTCGCCTGTGTGTTCACGAATTCGTGATCGCCGCCTCCCGTAACCTCGGCTATCGAAGGACGTACAGGCAGCAGGGCCGACTAAGGCTCCGCTCAACCGGCGATGCGCGCCGCCGCATGCGATCATAACCTGTTGTTTTACAGGAGGATTCCCCCATGAACGCCAGGACCGCCTTCACCGCCGCCACCCTTGCCTGCTCGCTCGCCGCCGCCCTCGCGACCGCCGCCAAGGCGGGCCCGGCCGCGGCCCAGCCGGGGGCCGACAAGTGCTACGGCGTCGCGCTCGCCGGCAAGAACGATTGCGCCGCCGGCGCCGGCACGAGCTGCGCCGGCACATCGACTGTCGACTACGATCCCCACCATTGGAAATATGTCGCCAAGGGCACGTGCGAGTCGACCAAGACGCCCAAGGGCCACGGCTCGCTGACCCAGATGTGAGCGGCCCGCCTCCTTTTGGTTGACGGCCCCGCCCGGCAAGCGGGGCCCTACCCTTCCGGAAAATCCTCGATCCTGAACTCCGCGTTCGCCCGTTCGCCGCGTTCGGCGAGCGCCTTTTCGCGCTGGCGAAGCTCCACCCGGCGGATCTTGCCCGATATGGTCTTCGGCAGTTCAAAGAATTCGATCCGCCGCACCAGCTTGTAGGCCGAGACGCGGGCCGCGCATGTGGCTGAAGATCGACGCCGCCGTCGCGCGGTCCGCGGCATGGCCCTGCGCCAGCGCGATATAGCCTTTGGCGATCGTATAGCGCACGGAATCGGGCGCCGGCACGACCGCGGCTTCCGCCACCGCATCGTGCTCGATCAGCACGCTCTCAAGCTCGAACGGGCTCAGGCGGTAGTCGCTCGACTTGAACACGTCGTCGGCGCGGCCGATGAAGGTGATGTAGCCGTTGGCGTCGCGCGAGGCGACGTCGCCGGTGCGGTAATATTCGCCCTCGATCGCCGTGAGGGCGCCCGCCTCGTCCTGGTAGCCGCGCATGAGGCCGACAGGGCGCGGATGAAGGGAAATGGCGATTTCGCCTGAGTCCCCCTCGAGCCCGTCGGCGTCGAGGAGCGCGATCCGGTAGCCAGGGAACGGGCGGCCCATCGAGCCCGGAACGATCCGCTGCCCGGGCGAATTGCCGACAATCGCGGTGGTCTCGGTCTGCCCGTAGAAATCGCGCACAATCAGGCCCCATGCGCGCCGGACCTGCTCGATCACCTCCGGATTGAGCGGTTCGCCAGCCGCGACGACTTCGCGCAGCGCGACCTTCCAGTTCTTGAGGTCATGCTGGACGAGCATCCGCCAGACGGTCGGAGGCGCGCAGAAGGTCGTGACCTCATGCTCGACCAGCGCGTCGAGCGCCGCCCGCGGCTCGAAGCGCAGCGCGAGCGCGATGATGGCCGCGCCCGCGTTCCACGGGGCGAAGAAGCTCGACCAGGCGTGCTTGGCCCAGCCGGGCGAGGAAATGTTGAGATGCGCGTCGCCGGGCCTGAGCCCAACGCCGTACATGGTCGAGAGATGGCCGATGGGGTAGCTCGCATGCGTGTGCACGACGAGTTTCGCCCGGGCCGTGGTGCCCGAAGTGAAATAGAGGAGCATCGGGTCGTCGGCTTTTGTCGGGCTGTCGGGTTCGAAGAACTGGCTGGCGAGCAGCGTGGCGTAGCGGTGCCAGCCGGGCGGCGCCGGGCCGACCGCGACGCGCTCGACGCCGCTACCGAGGCCCGCGAATTTCTCCGCGTCGGACCCATGCGCGATGAGATATTTCGCCTGGCCCCGCTCGAGCCGGTCGGCGATGTCGGCTTGCCCAAGGGTCGGCATCGCGGGGATGAGCACGAGCCCGAGCTTCATCGCCGCCAGCATCGTCGCCCAGAGTTCCGGGACCACGCCCAGCATCATGAGCAATCGATCGCCGCGTCGCGCGCCGAGCGCCCGGAGGCCATTGGCGAGACGCGAGGATTCGAGGCGCAGATCGGCGAAGGTCCGCGTCTCGACGCGGTCGCCGATCACTTTCAGCGCGGTTCGTTCGCCGTGCTCGCCCGCGGCAAGCTCGGCGTCGAACCAGTCCAGCGCCCAGTTGAACCGCTCGGGCCTCGGCCAGACAAAGGCGGCCCGCGCGCCATGATAGTCGGGCCCAAGCTCGAGCAGGAGGTCGCGCGCCTCGCGGAAGGTGGGGGTCGCGGAGCGGGGGGAGGAGGAGACCGTCGACATGTCTTGAGCGTTGCTCCCTTAAGCGAAACCGCATCCCGGCGAGGCGACCTTAAACGCGAGGTCACGCCTTCAACCGCAGCGCGAATTTTATCCAAATAAACGCGAGGAAATCCAAGCGAAATTGCTTGGGGCGTCCCCGCGATAAACTATGCCTCGCCGCGGCGGCGGCGATCCACAAGAAGCCCGGCGAACCTTGGCGCCGCAAAATTCCGGTCAAAGACCAACAATATAAGTGACTACCGCGAACTTGTTCATCCCTTGCACAATCACGTCGCTTGGCTGGGCGTAGCCGATTTCGAGGCCGACACAGTCTTGCCCCGACCGGCATCCAAACTGCCCGCCTCCATTCGACCCAATTGAAGCCCGCACCAGTCCCGCTCGCCCTTCCGCCTCAGGGGCCTGCGGCTCGAAAGGCTTGAAGCCCCAAATGACCCTCATCGACAAGGCGCGCGCTTTCGTCGGTCTTTCGGACCCTGTTCCAAAATGGCCGCCCGACAGGCTGTCGCTCGCGCTCCAGGGCGGCGGCTCGTTCGGCGCTTTCACCGCTGGCGTCCTCGACCGGCTCCTGGAAGAGCCCGGCATCGATTTCGACACGATCAGCGGCGCCAGCGCCGGCGCGGTCAACGCGACGCTGATGGCCGCCGGCATGGTCGATGGCGGGCGCGAGGAGGCCCGCGCGCGGCTCCAGCAATTCTGGCGGCGGATGAGCCGTTCCGCGGCGCTCCTGCCTCCGCCGACGTCGCCGATCGCGGCGGGCTTCGAGCTCGTGCTCCGTTCCATGTCGCCCTATCAGTTCAATCCGTTGAACATCGATCCGCTGCGCGAGGCGCTCACGGCGTCGATCGATTTTGACCGCCTGCGGGCGCGCTCGCCGATCAAGCTGCTCATCGCCGCGACCCGGGTCAGCGATGGCCGCTTGAGAATCCTGACCAACCGCGAACTGACCGTCGAGGCCGTCCTCGCCTCCGCCTGCCTGCCGCTGTTCCATCAGTCGATCGAAATCGACGGCGAAGCCTATTGGGACGGCGGCTACGCCGCCAATCCGCCGCTCATCCCCCTCGTCCAGGCCTCGAACGCAGACCATGTGCTGATCGTCCAGGCGACGCCGATCACCTCGAGCCGGCTGCCGGTGACGGCGAGCGAGATCTCGAAACGCATCGACCAGATCCAGTTCAACGCCACTCTCAACAGCGAGCTCGAGGCGCTCAAGCTCGTCAAGTTGATGGGCGCGACGGCGAAGCTCAGGCGGTTGCGGATCGGCCGCATTTCCGCCGACGAGGAAGTCCAGGGGCTCGCGCAGGAGAGCGCGGGCAACCTCAAGTCCGAGTTCCTGGAGCGACTGAGCGGGAGCGGCCGGATCGCGGCCGACCTCTGGCTCAAAAGGGACATGCCCCAGGGGGCGCCAGGCCAAGCGCAAAGACGCGCTTAGCGCGCGCGCGCGCTTTGACATCGATCGACGTTCAAAGCTACGTTCGCCTCACAGTGTTTGCGCTGGCAAGCGCATGGGCGCCGCCCGGAGGTCGAACATGACAATTGGCCGAGTTGGATGGCTGACCGCGGCCGCCGCGCTGATTGCGTCCCCGGCCATGGCCCAGTCGAACGTGAAGGTCGGCACCCTCACCTGCGACATTTCCGCAGGGATCGGCATGCTGATCACGCAGAAGCAGACGATGATCTGCGCCTTCGACCCCGCCAACGGAGGGCCGCCGGACAAGTACGTCGGCCGCATCGAACAATTCGGCCTCGCCCTTGGCGCGGTGAAGCAGGGCACGATGGTCTGGGGCGTGCTCGCGCCGTCCTCCGGGGTGCCTCATGGAGCGCTGGCAGGAACGTACGGCGGCGTCGGCGCCCAGGCCAGCGCCGGCGCCGGCCTCGGCGCGAACCTCCTGGTCGGCGGAACGGGCCGCGCATTCTCTCTGCAGCCGCTGACCGTCGGGGGGCAGACAGGCCTCAACTTCGCCGCCGGCGTCACGACCCTCACGCTGACTTCGGTGCACTGAACCCTCGAACCGGACAGTTTGGGAGGGCGGCTGTCCGGGGGACGATCGGCGGCGGAACCAAGGCGCGCAACTTGCGTTGAGGCGAACGGAGACCCGCGACACGCGCACAGGGAGCAAATCCATGACGAACAGCGATCCCGAAGGCGACGACAAGACGGACGGGCGGCAAAATCGGGCGCTCAAGCAGGGCGTCGACGCACTCGCCGCCGCGGGCAAGCATGCCCAGCAGGCGATGGAGAGCGCGAAGGCGCTGGCAGCCGGGGCGCACCTCGATGATGTCGGCGCGCGAGCCGCCGAGACGGCCTCAAATCTCTACCAGGGAGGACGCGACCTCATCGCCAACAACGAGGACCTGTCGCAGGCGGCGGAGAGTTTGACCGCCGCCGTCCGCAAGAACCCGCTCGCCGCGGTTGGCGTCGCGTTCTCGGCCGGGCTCCTGCTCGCGCTCCTCCTTCGCGGTTAGGCGGGGCATGCCAAACGATATTGTCGCTCTTGCGCAGCGCTATGCGCAGCAGCAGGCCCAAGCGGTGATCCGGCGGGTGACGGTCCCGGCGGCGTTCGGCCTGATCGCGGCTGTTTTCTTTCTGGTCGTGCTGATCGCGCTGTTCGCCGCTCTCTTCTTCTGGCTGGAGACGCTCTATGCGCCGCCGATCGCCGCGCTGATCGTCGCCGGGGTCGCGCTCGTTCTCGGGCTCCTGGCGCTGACGCCGCTGATCGTCAAGCGCGCCCCGCCCCCCCCGCGGCCCGCGCCCGGCCCGACCGCCCCCCAGTTCGTTTCGCTTCTGGCGCAGACGGCGCCGCTTGCGCTGAAGCGGCCGATCCTGACGGTCGTGCTGCTTGCGGGCGTGCTCGGGTTCCTGGCGCGCGGCTCATCGGGCGACAAGAAGACATAGCCGCGGCTTTGGGCGCGGCTACTCGATGAAATAGGCCTCGTCGATCTTGCGCACCTCGTAGACGTCCTTGACCCGGACGCCGACGCGGTGGCGGATCATGAGAGTTGCAAGCCCCTGTCCATCGATCAGCACGACGCGCTTCGACACCCGGGTGATGAAGTCGTAAGCCGTGCTGGGAAAGTACGATGTCGTGACCAGGACGCCCTTGGTCGCCCGATGGCCTTCGAGGCCGCCGACGAAATCGCGCACTTCGGCCAGGGGGACGCCCTTGTTGGGATCAAGGCGCTTGGCCTGCACATAGACGACGTCGAGGCCGAGTTCGTCTTCCTTGATCACGCCGTCCACCCCGCCGTCGCCGACCCGGCCCAACGCCCTCCCCATCTCCACCCGTCCGCCGCCGTAGCCCATGCGCACCAGAAGGTCGATGATGAGGCGCTCGAAGAAAGACGGGCTGAACGAATGCACCCGGCCGACGATGTCGCGGGCAAGCTCGGCGTTGAGCAGTTCGAAATTCGAGGCGATCGATTCCTCCGCCTCGTCCCGCGATCCGGTCTCCTCGACGGCCTCGCCGCCCTTGCTCTGCGATCGCCAGGAGACGAATTCCGGATAGCGTTCGAGCGTTCCGAGGTCGATCTCGCTCATCCCCTCCGCGAGCAGGTCGCGACCCCGGTCGGTCGCGCGACAATAGCCGCGCCTCGGCAGTTCGATCAGCCCCGCCTTCGACAGATAGGACCTCGCCCAGTTGAGGCGATTGGCGAACAGCGTCTGATTGCCGCTCGGCAGCCTGAGGCGCCGGTCCTCGGAGGAAATTTTGAGGGCTTTGCTGACCTCATCCTCCAACCCGGAGATGCTGATCTCGTCATGACGCAACCCGATCGTCTGCAGCGTCGGCAACATGAGTTGCTGAAAACTCGGCACTCCCATTTGTTTCTTACGCTCCCCACCCCACCCAAAACTACATACGAAAGACCCCGAACCGGGTCGGCTCAACCCCCGCGTTGAGCGTGGCCGAAAACGCCAGCGACAGGACCCGCCGCGTTTCCTGAGGCGTCACGATGCCGTCGTCCCACAGCCTGGCCGTGGCGTAATAGGGCGACCCCTCGGCTTCGTATTTGGCCCGGATCGGGGCCTTGAACGCTTCCTCGTCGGCCTTCGGCCATTCGCGTCCTTCCGCCTCGAGCGCGTCGCGCCTGAGCGTCGCGAGCACGCTCGCCGCCTGTTCGCCCCCCATCACGCTGATGCGGGCGTTCGGCCACATGAAGAGAAAGCGCGGAGAATAGGCGCGCCCGCACATGCCGTAGTTGCCGGCGCCGAACGAGCCGCCGACGATCAGGGTGATCTTGGGCACGTTGGCGCAGGCGACGGCGGTGACGAGCTTCGCCCCGTCCTTGGCGATGCCCCCCGCTTCGTAGCGCTCGCCGACCATGAAGCCGGAGATGTTCTGCAAAAACAGCATCGGCACGCCGCGCTGGGCGCAGAGTTCGATGAAATGCGTCCCCTTGAGCGCGCTGTCCGAAAAGAGCACGCCATTGCTGGCGATGACGCCGATCAGCATGCCGGAGAGGCGCGCAAAGCCGGTCACGAGAGTCACGCCATAGCGCGGCTTGAATTCATCGAACTCGGAGCCATCGACGATGCGAGCGATGATTTCATGCGCGTCGACCTGCTGGCGAAGATCGACGGGCGCGATCCGCTCAAGCTCCTCGGCCGGGTAGGCGGGCTCGACCGGCTTCGCCCAGTCGATCGCCCGTTTCGGCGCCCGGTTGAGGCTGGCGACCGCGCGCCTTGCAAGGGCGAGCGCATGCTGATCGTCGCTCGCCAGCGCATCCGCCACGCCCGAGACGCGGGTGTGCATCTCTCCGCCGCCGAGGTCCTCGGCGCTGACCGTCTCCCCGGTCGCGGCCTTCACCAGCGGGGGGCCAGCGAGAAAGATCGTGCCCTGCTTGTCGACGATGATCGTCTCGTCCGACATCGCCGGCACATAGGCGCCGCCCGCGGTGCAGGAGCCCATGACTACCGCGATCTGGGCGATTCCGGCCGAGGACATGCGCGCCTGATTGTAGAAGATCCGCCCGAAATGCTCGCGGTCGGGGAAGACTTCGGACTGGTAAGGCAGGTTGGCGCCGCCCGAGTCGACCAGATAGATGCAGGGGAGACGGTTCTCCGCCGCGATCTCCTGCGCGCGCAGATGCTTTTTCACCGTCATCGGATAATAGGCGCCGCCCTTGATCGTCGGGTCGTTGGCGATGACCATCGCCTCGCGGCCGTCGATGAGGCCTATTCCTGTGACGAGCCCAGCGCCGTGGACGTCGCCCTCATACATGCCGAAGGCCGCGAGCGCGCCGATTTCCAGAAACGGAGCGCCCGGATCGATCAGGCCGGCGACCCGTTCGCGTGTAAGCAGCTTGCCGCGGGCGACATGGCGTTCGCGCGCCTTGCGCGAGCCGCCCTCCGCGGCGGCGCGGCGGCGCTGGTTGAGTTCGTCAACGAGCCTCCGCCATTCGGCCGCGTTGCTCTCGCCGTCCCCGCTCTTCGCGGTCAACGAGCTCTTTATTCGCGCCATTGCGTTGTTTTTCCCTGATTCCAGCCGTGGACTTTGCGGAAGTCCAATTATTGTTGTCGTTGTTCACCCACGACATTGCGGGTAAATCCATTGCCGATTTCATAATTTTATTCAGCGAATGCTTGGCTTCCGCAAGAGCGCGTAAGCTGTTGTTTATTTGCAACATATCGTCATGCCGTCGCCAAACTTTACGGAAGGGCGTCGCCGGCGCTCTCCCCTCCGTCTTCGTCGCCGGCCCGGCCGGCTCCATTGCGACCCCCGCCCGGTTGCGTCCGTCCGTCTCCCGGGGAGGGCGCGCAGCTGGTCGGCTTCGGCCGCATGCGGCTCATCAAGTCGGAAAACCCGAGCTTCGCCCTGCGCCGGATGCTGTTTCATCCGACCGACGAGCAGGTCCCGTTGTTTGGCGGAAGCCAGGTGAAATTCTCCGCCGCGGCCACGGCGTCTCGCCCTGCGCCGTCCTGCGCTCTCCGCGCCGGCGTTCTCGTGCCCAATGGTCAACCGGCGTCGGGCTCGTCAGATGGCTTCATAGCGTTCGATCCGCCACGGCTCGGCGTGAGCGTCGGCGATCCACGCCTTCCACGCCGGCAGAGCCATGATCGCCTCCATATAGGCGCGCGTCGCCCTGGACACAGGCACGTCGTAGACGTGGAAGCGGTTGACCACGGGCGCGAACATGGCGTCAGCGGCGGAGAAGCGCCCGAACAGAAAGGGTCCTTCCTTGCCGAAGGTCGCTCGCGCGTGCGCAAAGGCCGCCTCGATGCGCTCGACATCGGCACGAGCCTCGCCGCCCAGCGCAATCGCCCTGACGGGCCTGCGGAAATTCGTCGGGCACGCCTGCCTCAGCGCGCCGAACCCGGCGTGCATTTCGCTGGCCAACGATCGCGCATGAGCGCGCGCCGCCTTGCCCTTCGGCCAGACCGCCTTTTCCGGATGGGCCTCCGCGACATATTCGATGATCGCGAGCAATTCAAAGACCGCGGTCTTGCCGTCCTGAAGCGACGGGCACTTTCCGGTCGGGCGCGTATTTGAGCATGTTCGCGCGCGTGTCGGGCTGGTCCATCGGAATGACCAGTTCCTGGAACGGGATCTTGAGCTGCGCAAGCAGGATCCAGGGCCTCAGCGACCACGACGAATAGGCCTTGTTGGCGAGGATGAGCTTGAGCGGCATGGATACGTTTCCCGGACGGTTCAGCGGCGAAACGATCGGCATGGGTCGAGCCCAAGTCAAGATCGGCTCCAGGCTGCGTCGAAATCATTCGGTAGAGTTCGCTCTGGCGCCGCGTCAAAACCGAACGGGACCGCCTGAAAGCGGCCCCGCTCCGAGGCAGCCATACAAAAGGGCCGAGCCCGCCCCGCATTGACGCCGTCGCTGCGGCGCCCGAAAAGCTTGGCCTCGCATCCGTCGGAGCCTCGCTTGTCATCGATCAGGGTTGGGCTTCTCGTCGTCGCGGGCGGCCGGGGGGTGAGGCTCGGCGGGGAGCGGCCCAAGCAATATCTGGCTCTCGCCGGGCGCCCGCTCATCGTCCATACGCTCGAGGCGCTTGTCGCGGCCTTTCGCTTCTCCGCCGCAACCGTGGTCATCCGGGCCGAGGATCGGTCGCTTTACGACGAGGCGATCGCGCATCTCACGCCAACCGCGGCGGGTGCGCTCAGGGCCCCCGCGATCGGCGGCTTGACGCGCCAGCAAAGCGTGCTCGCCGGGCTCGAAGCCCTCGAAGCCGCCACGCCGGAGATCGTGCTCATCCACGACGCGGTGCGACCGTTCCCCTCCCCTGCCCTCGTCGCCCGCGCCATTGAAGCCGCCGGACGCCACGGAGCGGCCGCGCCGGGAACGGCCATGAGCGACACCGTCAAGCAGGTCGATTCCGACGGGCGGGTGCTTGCGACCCCGCCGCGATCGGGCCTGAGGGCCGTACAGACGCCGCAGGCCTTCCGCTTTTCCCTCATCCTCGAGGCGCACCGGCGCGCTGCGGCGGCCGGCGTCGGCGACCTCACCGACGACGTCGCGGCCGCCGAATGGGCGGGCGCGCCGGCCTATGTGTTCGAGGGAGACCCCGCCAACGTCAAGGTGACCACCATGCAGGACCTCCAGGCGGCCGAGGCGCGGCTTCATGCGAATTCGGGCGAGACAAGGGTCGGCCAGGGCTTCGACGTCCACGCCTTCGCGCCTGGCGACGGCCTATGGCTGTGCGGGCTGCGCATTCCCCATGTCGCGAGCCTGAGCGGCCATTCCGACGCGGACGTCGGCCTGCACGCGCTCGCCGACGCGATCTATGGCGCGCTCGCCGAGGGCGACATCGGCCAGCATTTCCCGCCCTCCGACCCCAAGTGGAAGGGCGCGGCGTCGAAGATATTCCTCGCCCATGCGGCGGACAGGGTGCGGGCGCGAGGCGGCGCCATCATCCACCTCGACATAACGCTCATCTGCGAAGCGCCGAAGATCGGCCCGCACCGCGAGGCGATGCGCGCCAGGATCGCCGAGATCGCCCGCCTCGACATCGGTCGCATCGCGGTGAAGGCGACGACGACCGAGCGGCTCGGCTTCACCGGCCGGGCCGAGGGGATCGCGTGCCTCGCGAGTGCGACATTGCGGCTGCCGTGAGCGGAGCGCCTGCGCGCAGCTTGGATTGGGTTCAAAAGCAGCCATTCTCAGGCAAGCTCCTCCAGGAACGCCTTCGCATCCTTCAGATCGGCGGTTTTGAACCCTTCGGTGAACCAGCCGTAGACTGGCGCAAGCAGGTCGTGGGCGTTGCGCCGCTCGCCCCGGTCGGCCCAAAGCCGGGCGAGATCGCACGCGGCGCGAAGCTCGAAGATACGCGACGATTGGCGACGGGCGGCGGCGAGCGCGGCGTCGAGGGCGGCCTCCGCGACCCGAGCGTCGTGGGCGTCGAGAGCCAAGCAGGCGCGGGCGCGCAACCGATGCAGCTCCGCCGTGCAAAAATGTTCGCCTGCCGCCTCGGCGCGGGCCAAACCATCCTTGATCGCGGCTTGAGCCTCGTCCGGTCGACCGAGCCGCAGCCAGGCGTCGGCGAGCAGCATGAGGAAATAGGTGTGCATGGACGACCGTGCCCATGGCGGCGCGCCGGTTGAGGAAATCTCGCATCACCTCGGCGGCGCGGTGATCCCCCTCCTCGTGGACGGCGCGCCATGCGGCCAAAATGCGCGCCTCAGGATAGTATATGGCGAGCCCGTGCTCGTCGGCGAGCCGCGCAAGCAGGATGGTGCGGCGGTCGAGCTCTTCGAATTCGCCGGCGAGCTGCAGCAGCATCGAGCCCCAGTTGAGAGCGTGCGCGACCACTTGCGGCTGCCCGAGCGCCCGCGCGTGCGCGATGCCCTCCGCGTTACGGGCCAGCGCCCGTTCCGGATAGCCCAGAAGAAACAGAGCAGTGCTGCCGGAGGAGAGGGCGCACTCCCGAGCGTCGTGGCCGCCAAAGGTCAGCGCCTGCGTTCCATGGCGATCGACCTCGTAGAGAGCGAGCGCGCGGTCGACGTGGTGACGATTCGCCTCCAGATCGCCGCGGAACAAACACGATGAGAACAGCGCATGGCGCGCCTGCACCTCGTGATCGACGTCTCCGTCCGCTTGGGCCTCCGCCAGGAGCGCGTCGCCTGCCGCGACAGCTGAATTGTATTCAGCGCGCACGTTGTAGACGCGCCAGAGGTTCCAGCGAGCGCGAAACCGGGCTTTGCGATCGCCGATTTCCTGGGACAATTGATCCGCGCGCTCGTGCGCCGCCTGAGCTTCAGGAGAGGCCGGGCCGAGTGTATTGGTGAGCGCGACGCCGAGAGCGCCAAGCAACTTGAGCTCGAGGCGCTGTCGATCGGGCGAGGACGGCATTCCCCGGAGCAGGCCGACGGCTCGGGAGAGCGAGTTCGCCGCCTCGCGCATCGCCGACCGGCCGAGAGCCGCGCGACCCGCCCGCGCCCATGCATCCGCCGCGCGCGCGTCGAGTCCGGCTTCGGTCAGGTGGTATGCGAGCAGC
Organism: uncultured Alphaproteobacteria bacterium; assembly: GCA_963742305.1. Classification (GTDB taxonomy): domain Bacteria; phylum Pseudomonadota; class Alphaproteobacteria; order Rhizobiales; family Beijerinckiaceae; genus Roseiarcus. The sequence goes on along the minus strand of CAVULN010000023.1, from coordinate 170,211 downwards.
TCGGGTTGGCTTTCGACGACAGCCGGAAACCGCTCCTCGAACACCTGCGCGAGGCGAGCGTGCAGCTGCTGGCGCCTGGACTTGAGCAATGACTGATAGGCGACATCTTTGACCAGGGCGTGCTTGAAACTGTAGGTCGGCGTCGGGCGGGGCGCCGCGGCGAAATACGAGTTCTGAGGCGACCAGCTGATCGAGCCCGCTTTCCAACTGCGCCTGCGGCCGGTCGGCGACTGCGGCGATGAGCTCGTGGGAGAATTCGCGGCCGATCACCGCGCCGATCTGGGCGAGCTCCTTGACCGGGGCCAGCCGGTCGAGCCGCGCCATCAGTGAGTCGTGCAGGTTCGCCGGGATCGCGAGCGGCGGCAGCGGGCCCGCAAGCTTATAGTGGTCGCCCGCGTCGGTCATGAGGCCCAATTCGAGCAGGGTCCTGGTCAGCTCCTCGAGGAACAAGGGCACGCCGTCGGTGCGCTCCAGGATCTGATCCAGGATCTCGGCGGGCAGCGCCTTGCCGCCCGTGACCTGAAGGGCCATCGCGGCCCCCTGACGCCGGCCGAGGCGGTTGAGCGGCAGCGCCGTCACGTGCGCCTGGCCCGACCATTGCGTGCTGAACTGCGGCCGGTGGGTGATCACGACGAGGACAGGCAGGACGCGCGCTCGCTCGACCAGCATGTCGAGCAGCTCCAGCGTCGAGGGATCGGCCCAATGCAGGTCTTCATAGAGCTGGAGCACCGGCCGCTCGCGGGCGAGCCCGGTCAGCTGCTCGATCAGGACCTCGAAGGTGCGCTGCTTCTGGCGCTGCGGGCTAAGGTTCGGAGCGGGGTAGCGCTCATCAGTGGGCACGCCCATCAACGCCCCGACCAGCGGCGCCGCTTCGTCCAGCTCATCGGCGCTCTGAGCGAGCAGCGCCTCGAGTTTGGCGAGCCGGTTCGCGGGTCCGTCATGGGAGGCGAAACCCGCCGCCCGCTCGAGCTGCGCGACGATCGGGTGGAGCATACTGTTGGCGTGGTAGGGCGAGCAGAAATAGCTCAGTGCGAAGTGCGGTTCGTCGGCCAGCTTCTCACGAAGGGCGTGCAGCAGCCGCGACTTGCCGACGCCCGCCTCGCCCCCAATCAGGACCACCTGGCCGTCGCCGTCCTTGGCCCAGCTCCAGCGCTCCATGAGCATGGCCAGCTGGTGCTCACGTCCGATCAGCGGCGTCAGCCGCTGCCCATGGAGGGCCTCGAAGCGGCCATCGGCGGAGCCTTCGCCCTCAACCCGGAAGGCGGCGACCGGCTCTGCGAAGCCCTTGATCGGGGTTGGACCGAGGTCGGCCAGCTCGAACAGACTGCCGACCAGCCGCTGGGTCGCCTGGCTGATGACGACGCTGCCGGGCGCGGCAAGCGCTTGCAGCCGGGCCGCAAGGTTCGGCGTCTCGCCGACCACCGCGCGCTCCTGCGCCTCGCCCTCCCCCACCGGCTCGCCGACCACCACGAGGCCGGTCGCGATCCCGATCCGGGCCGCGAGCCGACGGCCGCCCGCCTCAAGCGCGCCTACGGTTCGGACGAGAGCGAGGCCCGCACGCACGGCCCGCTCGGCGTCGTCCTCATGCGCCTGCGGCCAGCCGAAATAGGCCAGCACGCCGTCGCCCATGAACTTGGCGATGTGGCCTTCGAAGCGCAGGGTCTCGCTCGCCACGGCGTTCTGGTAGATGCGAATGGCCGCGCCCATCTCCTCGGGATCAAGCGCCGCCGACAACGCGGTCGAGTCCACAAGATCGACGAACATCACGGTCAGCTGCCGGCGCTCAGCTGCAGAAGGCCGCGCCACAGATGGGGACCCGCGAGCGCTCGGTTCTGCCAGCCGCGCCAAAGCTGGCTTGGCCAGCGCGGCGATCGCCTCCAGGAGCTTGCGGCGGTGCCCGACGATGGTGACGCCAATATCTTTGAGGTCATCGGCGGTCAGCTTCGGCAGAATGTCCGCCGCAATCTCGTTCTCTTGGAACGCCTGCTCGTAGCGCTCCAGCCCCAGCTCTCGCAGCCACGCCAAGATGTCCACGGCGTTTCCCAGCAAGCCGATCCAATCGGCCAAGCTAAGGCTATCAGAACGACGATCCGCGGGCCACCAACCTCGTCGCGGCCAAATCGCGTGGAGTGAGGAGGCCAAGCGAGGAAGCGCCCTACCCGCCTCCCAGCACATGCCGCAGCATGCGCCGCACCGCCCTGGGGTCCTCGAAGCGCAGGGTGACCGGCAGGGTCATGACGGAGCGGGCCTGACGGGGGGCGAGACGCACAAGGTCCTTCTCGGTCGTGGCAAGAAGGGCGTTGTGCCGTCCGGCCTCCTCGATCAGGGCCTCGATCTCGTCCGGCGTGTAGGCGTGGTGATCGGCGAAATCGCGCGTCATGACGATCTGCGCGCCGACCCGGCGCAGCGTCGCGTAGAATTTCTCCGGGCGCGCGATGCCGGCGAAGGCCACGACCTCCCGGCCGATCAGCGGCGCGGCGGCGAGCGCGTCGGGCTCGAGGCCGGCGCGGATGAGCGGCTTGCCCGGCGCGAGCGCCGCGATTCGCGCCGCCGCCGCGTCGTCACCGCCGAGCACGATCAGCGCCCGAACGAACGGCAGCTGGGCCGCAAGCGGCGCGCGCAGCGGCCCCGCGGGAACGGAAAGGCCGTTGCCGAAGCCGGTCTCCCCGTCGACCACGGCGAAAGCGAGATCCTTGGCGAGACCCGGATTCTGCAGGCCGTCGTCGAGAACGAGCACGTTCGCGCCGGCCTCGATCGCCCGTCTTGCGCTTCTCGCCCGGTCCGGCCCGACCCAGCAGGGCGCGAGCCTGGCGAGCAGGAGCGGCTCGTCGCCGACGATCGCGGCATTGTGGGCGTTCGGATCGACCTGCAAGGGCTCGGCGCGCTCGGCGCCGCCATAGCCGCGCGACAGAAAGGCGACGCGCCGTCCCTCGCCGATCAGGATCCGCGCCAGCGCCAGCGCGGCCGGCGTCTTGCCCGCGCCCCCGGCGACGAAATTGCCGACGCAAATCGTTGGCGCGCCAACGCGCTTGCCCTGTTCCCGCATGCGCCGCGCGGTCGTCTGTCCGTAGGCGAAGCCAATCGGCTGGAGCATGCGCGCAAGCAGGGTGGGTCTTGGTTTGAACCAGAAGCGCGGCGCTCTCACCGCCCCGCCCCGGCAGCCGGAAGCAGGGGTTTCAAGGCGCGCATCGAGCGGTCGACTGCGCCCGCGCGGCGCTCCACCGTCTCGCCGGCCGCGCGAGCCATCGCCCGCAGACGCGCCGCATTGGCGAACAGCCCGACCAGTGTCTCGCCAAGGTCCTCGGGACGCACGACGGCGAGCGCGCCGCCGGAATTATCGAGCGCCGCGTAGGCGTCGGCGAAATTGGCGACCATCGGCCCATGCAGAATGGCGGAGGCGAGCCTCGCGGGTTCGATCGGATTCTGCCCGCCGCCCGCGACGAAGGACTTGCCCACGAACACCACGCCGGCAAGACGATAGAAGAGCCCGAGCTCTCCGATCGTGTCGCAGATATAGACCGCCGTCTCCGGACGGATCGCTTCGCCGCGCGAGCGCAAGGCGCAGATGAGGCCCTGCGCCTCCAGCTGCCTCAGGATCGCCTCGCCCCGCTCGGGATGGCGCGGCGCGATCAGGGTCAGCGCGTCGGGAAATACCCGAACGAGGCGCTGATGCGCGGCGGCCGCGATCGTCTCCTCCCCCTCGTGGGTGGACGCCGCGATCCACATCTGCCGCCCAGAAGTGAGCCCCGCCAGCTCGGCGAGCTCCCGCCGGTCGGCCGGCAGCGTCGGCGCATCGAACTTGATGTCGCCCGCGACCAGCACGTTCGGAGCGCCGAGGGCGGCGAGCCGCTCGCCGTCGCCTTCGCTGCGCGCGAGGCAGACGTCGAAATCCCCGAGGAGCGCGGCGATGAAGCGCGGCGCCCTGCTCCAGCGGCGAAACGACCGCTCGCTGATCCTCCCATTGACCATCGCGAGCCTCGATCCCGAACGCTTGAGTTCGACGATCATATTGGGCCAGAGCTCGCTTTCCGCCACCAGCGCCGCGTCGGGGCGCCAGCTCTTGACGAACCGCCGCACGAACAGCGGAGAGTTGAGCGGCGCATACTGATGAAACGCGCCGGGCGGCAGCCGCCGCTGGAGCATCGCGGCCGATGTGACAGTGGTCGTGGTCACGAGCGCCGCTACGCCGGCGCGCGTGATGCGCTCGACGAAGGGCATGAGCGCGGCAGCCTCGCCCACGCTTGCCCCATGCAACCAGACGAGCGGTCCGGGCGGCCGGGCAAGAGCGGTCAGGCCCCGCCGCTCCTGCATCCGCCGCGGATCCTCCTTGCCGCGCTTGAGGCGCATCGAAAGAAGCGGCCCGGCGAGCGGCGTCGCCAGGAGCGAGCCCAACCGATAGCCAATGAGCGAGAGGGGCGCTGTCATTTCGGATTCAGGTTGGCGGTCTCAGACCGGCGCCCGGATCGGTTGCGCCGACCATGGCGTAAGCGAGGCCGTGCGCTTCGTCGAGCCCCCGCTCGACGGCAAGCCGCGCGGCCTCCATCTCGTCATCGCCGGCGTCCGCCGAAACGCGGATGAAGTCGCCCGCCACGACGGCCGCGCGTCCGAACGGCAGGCCCAGCGAAGCGCGATCCCAGGTGTTGAAGTCGATGCGCCGGCTCATGACCGCCGCAGTCGGAACGATCGGACGGCCCGAGAGCTTGGCCAAAGCCACGATTCCCAGCCCCGCCACCCGCGCGCGCTTGGGCACGTCCGCCGTCATGGCGACGGACGACCCCGATTCCAGCTGGCGCAGAAGTTCGCGCATCGCCGGCGCGCCGCCCTTGTAATAGGCGCGGTCGGCCGGACCGCCCGAGCCCCGCACCGGGGTGATCCCGAGGCGCTCAGCGGCGAGTGCCTGCGCGCCGGCGTCTTCGTGGCGGGAGATGAGCACTGCAAGCCGCTCCATCGTCGCGGGCCGGGCAAGCGGCGTCATCAGATGCTGCCCATGCCACATCGCCGCGATCAGCGGGAGATCATCTTGGATGTACGTGTCGATATCGTCGGGAACCGTGGTGAACCGGCTCGTGCGACGAACGAAGCCCAAGTAGGCCGCAAGCAGAAGGCCGACCGCCTCCTGCGCCCATTGCGACCTGCCAACCCGCCTCGCCATTGAGCCCCTCAGGCTGTCCGGGTCGGGGGCGCGAGGTCCGGCTCGATCAGCCGATGCAGGTGGACGATGTAATAGCGCGTCTGCGCGCTGTCGACGGTCGCCTGGGCCTTGGCGCGCCAAGCCCGCTCGGCGCTCGCGTAGTCGGGAAAGAGGCCGACGATATCGAGCTTGGCGGGATCGCGGAATTCGTGGCTCTCCAGCGATTTCAGCTCGCCGCCGAAGACGAGGTGCAGGCGCTGCGGCTTTGCCCCGTCTTGAGCCTTCGGATCGGAGGAGGTCATGATCTCACGTCCTTGAGGGCGCGCCTAAGCCAGCGCGGAAAGCGCCGGGGGGCTGGTGGCGTTTGCCCTCGTTCAGGTGAAAACGCAAGCCGTCCCGCGACCCGCGTCCGGAGACCGCAGACTCAGTCCGGCCGCCAGCCGATGACAGCGCGAAAGGCTTCGATCAGCCGGGGCGCGCCCTTGTCCGGCGCGGCAAGGAGCGGGCCGCGGCGGACGTCCCGGGCGTTGTAGCGGAGCCGTTCCCCCGAGGCGCCGGTCAGGCGCGCGCCGGCTTCCTCGAGCAGAAGATCGGCGGCGGCGATGTCCCAATCGTGCGAATTCCCCGCCGCGAGGGCGAAATCGATCGCGCCGCGCGCCGCGAGCGACAGGCGATAGGCGAGAGAGGGAACGCGGGGCGTGACCTCGACGGGCGCGCCCAGATTGGCGGCCATCGCCTCGATCAGGGGCTTCGGGCCGGCGGCGGCGCGCGGCGGCCAGCCGGCGGCGGCGGACAGCGGCGCGCCGTTGACCGTGGCGCCCGCGCCCCGCGCGGCGGCGTAGGTTTCGCCCAGCGCCGGCGCATGAACGACGCCGGCGACCGGACGTCCGTCGACGATCAGCGCGGCCGAGACCGACCAGCGCAAATCGCCGATGACAAACGCCCGCGTGCCGTCAATCGGATCGACGATGATGAGGCGCCGGCGGGCAAGGCGGTCGAGATCGTCGGCGGTCTCCTCCGAGAGCCAGGCGGCGTCGGGAAAGGCCTCGCTCAGTCGGCGCCGAAGCAGCGAATCGGCCGCGAGATCCGCCTCCGTCACCGGAGAGCCGCCCTCTTTTGCGCTCACGCTCGCGACCGTGCGAGCGCCTGGACGGAAATAGCCGAGCGCGAGCGCCCCTGCCTCGCGCGCGGCAAGCAGCAGAGAATCGCGCGCAGCGCGCGCGTCGATGTCCTCGTCCACGCTCAAGGGGGAGTCCACGGCGGTGAGTAAAGTTGTCACAATGGCTTTAGCCGCGCGAGCGCCGGCTCGCAATCGCTCGCGCAGGCCTGATTCGGTATTTGGGCCATTCGCGGGTCTGGCGGCAGACCGCCCGTCGGGTCGGCAAGGAATCCGCCCGCGCCGGACGGGCTCAGCCGGGATTCCGGCGATTGCGTCGCATGCAGTTGCAATCGGCAACGGCTGAGCGCGCTCACCGCTTCAGATTCAGGCGCCGAGCGCCTCGCGCGCCGCCCTGGCCGCCGCCCGCCCCAAAAGCTCGTGCTGATCGGCCTCGAAATGAATGCCGTCCAGATCGGAGCAGCGGACGACCTCGCCCGCGTCGAGGCAGGGAACGCCCTCGCGTTTCGCCACCGCGCGGTAGCGCGCTCCGAGCAGGCGGGACTTTTCCTCAGCGCCCTCGAACATCTCGGCGTAGTCGGTCAGCTTCGCGACCGGCGGGGGCGCGATCAGCAAGATCTTCGAGCCCTCCCGCGAAGCATGGAGCGAAAGCGCGGGCGATGAAAACGAGCTGCGCCGCGCCCTCCGCGATGTCGAAGGGCGAGAGCGAGAACCGCTTCTTCAGGTCGTTGCAGCCAAGCGCGACAATGAGAAGGTCGAGCGGCGCGTGGCTCATGAGGCAGGGCGGCAGCGCCTCCGCGCCCGAGCGGTAGCGCTCGATTGCATCGTCGTGCACGGTCGTGCGGCCGTTGAGGCCTTCCGCGATCACCTCGAAATCGGCCCCGAGCTCGCGGTGCATGACGTTCGGCCATCGTTGCGCGCGCGGAAAGCGGCCCCCGGTCGCGGGATCGTAACCCCAGGTGTTCGAATCGCCGAAGGCGACGATGACAGGCATCGGCTTAACCCCCCTCGCTCAAAAGCTCGCTCGCGATCCCGGCCCATTCCTCGTCGAGCGGCGCCCTCGAGACCGGCTTGCGCGCGCGGCGATACCAATAGGCGGCGTTGCCGGCGTCGCCCTCCTTACGATGGAGATAGGCGTGCACCCAGTCGCCGGCGCCGCCTTCGTCCGCTTGCGCCGCGTCATGGGCGCCGTTCCAGTCGCCGCGCGCCTCGAGCCAGAGAGCGCGCAAGGCGGCGCTCAAGCCTGGGGGCGGCTCTGCGGCCGAAAGCGAGGCGCGGAAGGCGGCAAGGTCCATGATGAACTCCTATTTCGCCTCACCCCAGGCGATGCGGAGCGCAAAGGCGCTCATCAGCGCCGCGAAACCATAGTCGAAGGCCCGAAGCGCGCGCGGATTGCGCTTCGCCACAGCCACGAAGCGCCCGGCGACGAGGATGACGATTGCGTTCACCACGGTCGTGATCGCGATGAAGCCGAAGCCCAGGACGAACAGCTTGGCGCTCGCATGAGGGTCGCTTGCGCTTATGAACTGCGGCAGGAAGGTCACGAAGAAGAGCACGATCTTCGGATTGGCGACATTGATGAGAAAGCCGCTCGCGAAGGCGCCTTTCAGGCCGCCGCGCGCGTTCGCGTCGGGCTTGAGCTTCAACGCCGAGCCGTGTCGGACCGCCGCCCAGGCGAGCCAGAGCAAGTAGAGCGCGCCGGCGATCTTCACGGCTTCGTAGGCGTGCGACGAGGCCGCGAGCAGCGCGGAGAGCCCGAGCGCGGCGGCGAAGGTGTGGACGACAAGCCCGGCGTTCGCACCCGCCTGCGCGGCGAAGCCCTGGGTCCGGCCGCCCGCGAGCGTGCGCGAGAGAAAAAGCGCCATATCCGCGCCCGGCGTCGCGGCGAGCAGGAGGCAAGCGACGAAATAGGCCGCCGCAAGCGAGGGACTGGGGAAGAACGGGGTCACGGCGTTCGCGCCGCCATCGCCGCGTCGACATCGGCGCGGCGGGGCAGCGGCGCCACCGCGCCGTAGCCCAGGGTGGACAGCGCCGCCGCAGCGTTGGCGAAACGGGCGGCCGCGAAGGGATCGCCGAGGCGCACATATTCGGTGAGAAAGGCGCCGTCGAAGCAGTCGCCCGCCCCCGTCGCGTCGATCGCCTTGACCGGTTGCGGATAAACGCGCTCGCGCTCGTTTGCGGTCGCCGCCAGCGCGCCGCCCTTCCCCATTTTCACCACCACAACGCGGGCCCCGAGTTCGAGGTAGAAACTCGCGATCGCATCGGGTTCGCGCAGCCCGGTCAGAACCTCAGCGTCGTCGAGTCCCGGAAGGGCGATGTCGCAAGCCCGCATCGCCTCATGGATGATTGCGCGGGCCCGCCGCAGCGGCCAGAGCTTGGACCTGAAGTTCGGATCGTAGGAGACGAGCCGCTTGGCGTCGCGAGCGATGTCGATGGCGGCGAAGGCGGCGTCGGCGGCGGAAGACGAGATCGCCTGGCTGATGCCGGAGATGTGCAGGATCTTCGCCGCCCGGATGCGATCGACCGGCAAGTCGCTTTCGCCGATCCGGCTCGCCGCCGAGCCGGCGCGCATGTAGGAGAACTCATGGCCTTGCGGGCCATGGGTCACGAAATAAAGCCCGGTATGCGCGCCGCCGTTGACCACGATCCGGCTCGCGTCGACCCCTTCGCGCAGCCACAGCTCGGTCAGCGCCTGGCCGAAACGGTCGGCGCCGACCGCGGTGAAATAGGCGGAATTGGCGCCGAGCCGCGCCGCCGCGATCATCGCGTTCGACGTGTCGCCGCCAAACCCCTGCACGAACGGCGCGCCGTCCTTCGGCTGGTTGAGCTCGACCAGCGCTTCGCCGATCGCCAGAAGGTCCGACATCGCCTACCTCGCGGCGACCGCAACCGCGACGCCGGCCATCAATCCGCCGGCGAGGCGATGGACGAGCTTCATCGCTCGGGTCGAACGGAGGAACGCTCGCGCACGATTGGCGGCGAGCGCGTAAGCCGCGAGAGTCGAGAAAATGACCACCCCTGAGACCGCGGCGAGCTCGATGAGCTTGAGGACCGTCAGCGCCCTGATGTCGACGACGAGCGGCATGATCGAAAGGAAGAAGATCATGACCTTGGGATTGCCGAGCGTCAACGACAGCGCGCCCAGGAACGCCCGCCACCCGCGCGAGACCGGCGGCGGCGCGAGACCAGCCGTCGCGGGCGCGGTCGCCATCCGCCACGCCAGATAGAGCAGATAGGCGGCGCCGGCGAACTTGATCGCGGTGAACGCGACGGCGAAAGTCCTGGCGACGACGGCAAGCCCGGTCGCGGCAAATGCGAGCCAGACCATGTCGCCGACGAAATAGCCGGCGATGAACGGCGCCACGCCCTTGAGCCCCTGCCCCAGCACCCGTGCGACGAGCGCCGCGACGCCCGGTCCCGGCGTCGCCACCGCGGCAAAATAGACGGCGGCGAAGACAATGAGTCCGTTCAGGGTCATGGCGACCGTCCCGATCTGCGCCTGGCCAGGATGTTGAGCGTCTCGACCAGAGAGGAGAAAAACATCGCCGCGTAGATATAGCCCCTTTCGATATGAAAGCCGAAACCGTCGGCGATGAGCGTCATGCCGATCATCAAAAGGAAGCTCAGCGCCAGCATCAGCACCGTCGGATTGCGACGGATGAATTCGGCCAGCGGCCCTACCGCCACCATCATCACGCCGACCGCCGCGATGACGGCGATCACCATGATCGGAAAATGCTCGGTCATGCCGACCGCCGTAATGATGCTGTCGATCGAGAAGACGATGTCGATGATGATGATCTGGATAAGGCCCGAAATGAGGCCCAGCGGCGTGGCTGGCTTTCCCTCCTCGGCATCGTCGTCCGGATCGACCCGATGGTGGATCTCGGTCGTCGCCTTCCAGACCAGGAACAGTCCGCCCGCCAGCAACAGGAGGTCGCGCACGGAAAAGGCATGGCCCAGCAGGGTCGCCAGCGGCGCCGTCAAGCGAACCATCCACGACGCCGAAGCAAGCAGCGCCAGGCGGAACACAAGCGCCAGCGACAGCCCGAGTTTGCGCGCCAAACCCCGCCGACGCTCGTCGATGCGGTTGGTGAGCAGCGCAATGAACACCAGATTGTCGAGGCCGAGCACGACCTCCATGACGATCAGGGTCGCAAGCGCCGCCCACGCGTCGGGGTCTTCGACCAGGAGAAGAAAAGCGTCCATCAGCGGTTGTTCAGCCCAGTCCTTATGCCTCGCCCGCGAAACCTGGACGCCGCCCTGGTCTAAAGGGGCCGCCGCGCGTTTCCAAATTTTGCGCCGGCGCCCCGCGGGCGCGCCGGCTTAAGGCCGATGCGACCGGCGGTTTGAAATCATTCTAAAATGGAACGATTACAAACAGCGACTGCCGATCTTGCGCGGATTCCGGGGCGAGGCTAGTCCCTCGATAGCCGTCGGCGCCGGCTCCAAAGCGTGGCGCTCCACTTCAGAATCGAGGAATTGCCGCCATGACAGCTCGCGTCCCCCGGATCATGAAGCCGTTGCTGCTGGGGGCGCTTCGCGTCGGAGCGATAGCGACCGTGGCCGCGCCCTGCGTCGCAACGGCCGCCGCCGAGCCGCCAAGCTTTCTCGGACGCCTTCACCGCCAAACGACGCTTGCCTCGACAGTGCCGGAGAACGGCGACCAGAACCCTTATGCGATTGTCGTCGCTCCCGCGTCGGCCGGAATCATTCACAAGGACGACGTCCTCATCACCAATTTCAACAACGGCGGCAACCTGCAAGGGCTCGGCTCGACGATCGTCGCCTACAATCCGGCGACGAAGAAGCTGACGACCTTCGCCACGCTCCCGCGCGATCTCGCCGGATGCCCGGGCGGAATCGGGCTGTCGACGGCGATGACGATGCTGAAGTCCGGCTGGGTGATCGTCGGCAGCGCCCCGAGCTCCGATGGAACGACCAAGACCAAAGGCTCGGGCTGCCTGATCGTTCTCGACGCCAACGGAAAGGTCGCGAGCGTCATCGCCAATGACGGGATCAACATGCCCTGGGGCAACATGGCGACCCTCGACGAGGGCGACAGCGCCACCATCTTCGTCAGCAACACCGGCTTCGGCGTCGGCGCGCCTGATGGCGAGCCGCCGGTCGTGAATCAGCAGACCGTCGTTCGTCTCAAGCTCGCGATGAAAAACGGCGAGCCGCCGAAGGTCGTGAGCCAGACCGTCGTCGGAAGCGGCTTCGGGGCGCGGGCGGACAAGGACGTCTTCGTCATCGGGCCGACGGGCCTCGCGCTCGCCAAAGACGGGACGCTTTACGTTTCGGACGCGACCGCCAATCGCGTCACCGCGATCCCGGATGCGCTTACTCGCGATCAGAGCGCAGGCGTCGGCAAGAGCGTGACCAAGGATGGCATGTTGCGGCGTCCCCTCGCCATGGCCTTCGCCCCGAACGGGCGCCTCCTCGTGACCAACGGGCAGAACGGCCAGGTGGTCGAGGTCGATCCCATCAGCGGCAAGCAGATCAAGGCGCGGTGGATCGATCCGAACAAAGCCCAGACCCCGCCTGGCAGCGGCGACCTGTTCGGCATTGCGGTGACGCCCGAGGGCGACGGCTTCTATTTCGTCGAGGACGAGAACAACACCCTCGTCTTGTCGAAGTGAGCTGCCCGTTCTCCGGAGCGGGCGGAGGGCCGACGCGCCGGGGCCTCCTGGTCGGCGCAGGCGGAGCGCTGGCGAGCGTCGGGACGGGCGCGCTCGCCCGAGCGCAGGCGCCGGGCGCGCCGCAGGCGTCCGCCGCGCTCCAGGAGCCGTTCTTCGGCCCGCATCAGGGCGGGATCGCCACGTCAAGACAGGCGCAGACCTATTTCGCGGCGTTCGATCTCCTCGCCAAGACCCGCGACGACGTGATCGCGATGCTTCAGCTCTGGACCCTCGGCGCGAGCCGGATGTGCGCCGGAGAGACGGTTCAGGATCTGGGGCAGGACGACTCGATCGCCGCCCCGGACGGCGGTTCGGCGCTTGGCCTCGTCCCTTCCAGGCTCACCATCACTTTCGGCTTCGGGGCCGGGCTCTTCAGCAAGGACGGCGCGGACCGGTACGGCCTTGCCGCCCGGCGGCCGGCGGCGCTGGTCGACATGCCGAAGTTCAACGGCGACCAGCTCGAACCTGAGCGGACCGGAGGCGACCTTTCGGTGCAGGCCTGCGCCGACGACCCGCAAGTCGCGTTTCACGCCGTGCGCGAGCTTGCGCGATTGTCGTATGGCGCAGCCCAGTTCCGCTGGGCGCAGGCAGGATTCCTGCCCGACACGCCGCCCGCCGAGACGACGCGCAATCTGATGGGGTTCAAGGACGGAACCATCGACCCGAAGCCCGGCGTCGCCTCAACCCCCGACAGTCCGCGAGACTTCGATGAAGTCGTCTGGGTGAAGGACGAAGGGCCGGACTGGATGCGCGGCGGCAGCTATCTCGCGGCGCGCCGGATCCGCATTTCCCTCGAGCACTGGGATCGCTCGGAGCTCGATTTTCAGGAGCAGGTCATCGGCCGCCACAAATATTCCGGAGCGCCGATCGGGAAAACGAACGAAAGCGATTCGCTCGGCCTCGACCGGCTCGATGCGGACGGCAATCCGCTCATCGCCGAGAACGCTCACGTCCGTCTCGGCGCTGCGGAGACCAATGGCGGCGCCCAGGTTTTCCGGCGGCCCTATTCCTACAATGACGGCGTCCGGTTCCTCGCGGAGCGATGGCCGCCCTGGCGTCAGGGAATGATGTACGACGCGGGGCTTTTCTTTCTTTGCTACCAGCGCGATCCGCGCGAGGGGTTCATCAAGATCTACGAGAACATGGCCAAGTTCGACGCGCTCAACCAGTTCACCACCCACACGGGCGGCGGGCTCTTTGCGTGCCCGGGCGGGATCGGCGAAGGCGAGTTCGTCGGCGAGCGGCTGTTCCGATCCGTTTGAGCCGTCCGCTAAAAACGCGCGCCGGCCGACCCCCGGCCGGCGCGCCTTCCCGGTTCACTTGAGGGTGGTGCCGATCTCGTTGAACACCGTGCTGACCTGCGTGCCGACGAGCTGGACGGCGACGATGATGAACACCGCAATCAGGCTGGCGATGAGCGCGTATTCGATCGCAGTCACGCCGGATTCATCGGAAAGAAAGTTACGGACTCGAAGCATGGGATTCTCCTGACGCTCCTATGGGTCCTGCCTTGGCAAAACCCGGTAGGCCCAGGCTTTCGCAGCCGGGGCAGGATCCCGGCGGCGAATGCACATTCCCACCCGGCGATTGCCAACGCCTCGACCGGATGCGTAAAGTTTTATCGAATCCGCCGTCTCCCTAGGGGAATCGGGGCTGATCCTTAACGAAGTGGCGTTCCCGGCGCATACCCGAGGCCCTCCGCCGCGCTCCGCGTTACGACGAAGCCTGCGCCTTCGCCTCCTCGAGCGCCTCTTCGACCTCGCCCAGCCGATCCTTGCCGAAGAACATCTCCGGCCCAGACGAAAAAGGTCGGAATCCCGAACACGCCGCGCGCGACCGCAGCCGCGGTGTTGTCGGCGAGCCTGAGCTTCACCCGGTCCGTCTGAGCCGCCGCGATGAGGCTTTTCGAATTGAGCCCGGCCGAATCGATCCGCCGCGCCAGAATCTCCGGATCGTCGAGCTTGAGGCCCTCTTCCCACAGCCCCTGAAGGCCCATCTCGACATAAGCGGCTTCGTGACCGGCCTCCCGCGCGGCGATGAGGCCGCGCATCAGCGTCAGCGTGTTGACGGGAAAGTGCGGGTTCCAGCGGAACGTGTCGAGCCTGTGCCTTGCGGCGAAGCGGCGGATCTCGAGCATTTGGTACTCGAGCTTGCCCTTGACGGGCGCGAAAGCGACGATCGGCGCCTGATTGCCGGTCGCCTTGAAGATGCCGCCGAGCAGGCACGGGTTGATCGCGAGGCTCGCGCCGGTCCGCTCGAGGATGGGAGGAAGCGCGCGATAAGCGAGGTAGGCGTTGGGGCTGCCGAAATCGAAAATGAATTCGAGCGTCGCGCTCATCACCATGTCTCCGACCAGGGGCGCAGGTCCATCTCGAACGTCCAGGCGCTCCGCTTCTGCCGATACAGCCAGACATAGTTCCTGGCGATCTCGTCGGGAACGAGAATCTCCTCCCGCGCGAGCTTTTCGGCGGCATCCGGCAGGAGGCCCCTGATGAAAGCGCCGTCGATTGCGCCATCGATGACGACGTGGGCCACATGGACGCCCTTCGGCCCGAGTTCGCGCGCGAGAGACTGCGCGAGCGCGCGCAGCGCATGCTTCGCGCCGGCGAAAGCGGAAAAGCCCGCGGCGCCCCGGACGCTCGCGGTCGCGCCGGTGAACAGGATCGTCCCGCGCCCGCGCGCGATCATGCCGCGCGCGGCCTCGCGGCTGGCGAGAAAGCCTGCGAGCGCCGCCATCTCCCAGACCTTGGAATAGACGCGCGCCGTGGTCTCGACGACGGGGAAGCGCACGTTGGCGCCGATGTTGAAGACCAGGACCTCGATCGGGCCGATCTCCCGCTCGATCCGTTCGATCAGCGCGACGACATCGGCTTCGACCCGCGCGTCGAGGCCGAAGGCGTGCGCCTCGCCGCCCTCGGCGCGGATGGTCTCCGCCAGGGCCTCGATCGCCTCGACGTGCCGCGGACGCCGGGTGAGGCAGACGCGAAGCCCCTCCCGCGCGAAGGCGCGCGCGATCGACGCGCCGAGCCCGTCGCCCGCCCCGATCACGAGGCACACGCCTCCCTCCGGCCCCGCCCCGGTCATGGGCGGAGGCCCGGGCCGGGGACGATCCAAACGACAGAGACGGTCGCGCTCAAAGCCGCTCCTCCCGATCCGCCGCGGCCGGCCCCGATTCGGGGGACCGCCGGCGGGCCAGAGTGAGCCCGGCGCGGCCCGCGCGGCAAGCCCGTCCGGCGCCGGCTGCCGTCTGGCGCAACCAGCGCGCGAGCTTCGCTCAGGCAAAAGGAAACAAATGGAAGCAAAAGTCCTTGAATTTGCTTCCTTTTACTTCCCTTTATTTCGCGGATTCGGGACTTTTCAAAGGGTTACGAGCAAAGAAATAGAAAAAAATTCCCGCCGCCTCCACTCGCCTTCCAGGTTGTGCGCCAGATGGCGCGAGCGCGCGCACAGCCCCCTTCCCCGCCGCGCCGGGCACAAGGGACGATTCTGACAATGGGAATATATATGGACCAATCTTCTGATTTTGTCAAGACACTCACATCAAGCGCCCGCAGGGCGCCGAAAATCCCGAAAGCCGAGACGATCGCTGAAACCGCGACGATCGCGCCAAGATACCAGCCGCGCGGCCGATAGGGCTCGGGCAAGGCTGTGGCCGCGAGCGCCACGAGCAGGCCGATGACGAGGGGCATGAGAAAGGCGTTGAAGACCTGGGCCGCGATGTTGAGCCAGACGAGGTCGGGGGTGAACCCCACCACCGCGGCGGAGCCCAGGACGCAGCCTGCGCAAACGCCATAAAACCACGCCGCGTCGAAGGGCCGGTATTCGAGCGAACGGCCGTAGCCGGCGACCTCGCCGAGCCCCCAGGCCAGCGCCAGGGATGAGACGATCGCCGCGACCAGCGACGCGCCGAGCACGCCCGCGCCGAACACGATCCGTCCGGCCGCTTCGCCCATCACCGGCGTCAACGCGCGGCTGATCTCGCCGACCGTCGAGAGGCCCGGGGACCCGCCGGCGCCGGCGAACGCCGCCGCCGCGGCGACGAGCACCGCGCCGGTCAGGCACTGGGTCAGGATCGCGCCGGCGCAAGTGTCCCAGCGGGCAAAGACGAGATCGCCGGGCTCGAGCCTTTTCTCGACCGTCGCCGACTGCTGGTAGAAGATCATCCACGGGTTGAAGGTGGCGCCGATGATCGGCGGCGGCCATGAACAGAAAATCGCGATTGCGGAGGGGCAAGTCGATCGCGTCCCGCGCCAGCGCCTTCAGCCCCGGATGCGCGGCCCAGGCGACGATGAAGAACGCGATCTGGAAGAGGCCGATGATGAGCGCCGTCCGCTCGACCCGCTTGTACGACCCGCTGGCGACGATGACGAGCAGCGCCGCCGCGGCGAAAGGAAGCGTGAAAGCCCGCGAGAGGCCGAACAATTCGCCGACCCCGGCGACGCCGGTGAACTCGGTGATGAGCGAGCCGATGACGGCGCCGGCCAGCGCCAGCATCGCAAGCCACGCCGTCCTGGGGCCGAACCGCGCCCGGATCAGTTCGCCATGACCGAGGCCGGTCGCGACGCCGAGCCGCACGGTCAGTTCCTGGACCATATAGAGCATCGGAATGAGCAGGATGATGAGCGGCAGCAGGCGGTAGCCCCACTCGGCGCCGCCCTGGGCCGCCGTGACGACATTGCCCGCGTCGGTGTCGGCCAGCATGACCAGGAGGCCCGGTCCCCAGACCGCGATCGACCGGACAAACCAGGCCGCGCCGATCGCGCCCGACTGCGTTTCGGCCTCCATCGCCCGGCTCTTTCTTCAGGTCGCCGCCAAGACCGAAGGGGCGGCCCCTCGCCCCATTAAGCGCCGCCATTGCGGGCGCGCGGCCCATCCGGCGCCCCGCCCGCCGCGAACGGCGACTATCGGAGGGGATCGAAGAAAGTCAATGACCGCCGCGGGTCGATTGCAGCCTCAGTCTTGGCCAGGAATTCACACGGCTCTTATGGCGACACCCTGTTGATTGCGGACGAGCGAGGCTCCGGCCACTCCCTCGACCTCAGTAGCGTCATGGCCGCGCTTGACGCGGCCATCCACGCAAGGCGCCGACAGGCGCCTGTCTCGCTTGGCAAAAACTCAGTCAATTTCAAATCATTGTGCTAACCGCCGGGTCGCGTTCGTCTTTCGCGCCTGCGATCCGTGGATGGCCGCGTCAAGCCCGGCCATGACGAAAACCGGACCGTGCAAACCGACCGCCCACAGGAATCGCTACAGGAGCCAAAGGCGCGATCCCAGGAAAGGCCGCGGCAATCCTTGTGGTGTGAAGCCGTGCGACGGCGCCGGTTGGCTCGCCGAGGCGATCCCGCTCAGAAGCCCCAGCTGAGCCCGCCCGTGGTGTGGCCGCCCCCGTCCTTCCCCATGCTGATCGAGAGGCCGCCGCGAGGCTCGATCGGCGTCGGGTACGAAAAGACCGGAAAACCGTTTCTGCTCGCCAGCTCGTCTCTTCGCACGGACGTCGCGCCTTCAGGAGGAGCGTAAGGGTCCGAGAAGCGAAGCGCGCTCGTCCCGTCCAGGCTCGCCGACTTCACGGCGGCGACGTGCCTCGCCTTCGCCGGGTGCGGCCGAGGAAACAGGTCCTTGGCGGACGCCTGTGTCCAGGCGACCGCACTTGCGAGACATGCAACCGTCAACCAAAGGCGACTCATCGCAGCGCCCTCTATCCGCGCCCCGCCTCAAGCCCATCTTTACCGATTGTTAATCGTGTGTGAACGCTTACGCAACCCCGAATGACGCGCCGTCCGATCACATTTTGGCCCCGCGGCGTGGCCGGCGCCTCTGAATTGTCCCGCTGCGGGACGCGTAAACTCTGGCGCCGGACGGACCGCGCCCCCACATGAACGGCAAGGCGCGGCGGGCGCCAACGCTGCAACCGGAGTGCATTCCGTGCGAAACGCGAGTCCGCTGCCTGGGCTGATCTTCATTGTCATATTCGTCGCTGGCCTGGGGCTTGCGTACGCGAATATGAACCCGGAGAGCTACGCCACGAGCGTCGCGATCGCGATCGTGAGCTTCATCGTCGCCTCGATCGTCGCCAACGCGGTCAAGGTCGCCGACCAGTGGGAGCGGGTGGTGGTGCTCAGGCTCGGCAAGTTCCGCGGCCTCGAAGGCCCGGGACTGTTCTTCATCATACCGATCCTGGAGACCGTTCCCTACCGGATCGACACCCGCGTCATCACCAGCACGTTCAGAGCCGAACAGACGATGACCCGCGACACGGTGCCGGTCGACGTCGACGCGGTCCTGTTCTGGAAGGTGGTCGATCCGAAAATGGCGGCGCTCGACGTCGCCGACTACGTCGCGGCGATCAACTGGGCGGCGCAAACGGCTTTGCGCGACGTGATCGGCAAGACCATGCTCGCCGACATGCTGGAGGGGCGGGAGAAATTGAGCGTCGAACTGCAGCGCATCATCGAGGCGCGCGCCAGGCCGTGGGGAATCGAAGTCATCTCGGTCGAGCTCAAGGATGTGCGGATCCCGGCCGCGCTGCAGGACGCGATGTCGATGCAGGCGCAGGCCGAGCGCGAGCGGCAGGCGCGGGTGATCCTGGGCGATTCGGAGCGGCAGGTCGCCGACTCGTTCAACGCGGCCGCCAGGATGTACGCGGACAATCCGACCGCCTTCCATCTGCGGGCGATGAACATGCTCTACGAGGGCCTGAAGCGCAGCAACGCCACCATCGTCATCGTGCCCTCGACGGCGGTCGAATCGATGCAGCTCGGCGGCATGCCGGCGATGGCGACGGTGGCGAGCGCCATCGCCCATACGCAGGCTGCGGGCGCGCCGGGACAAGCGCCAGCGGCGGATTGAGCGGCGCAACCGTCGCGCGCTATGATCCTGACGCGGGAGGCTTTTGATGCGCGGGACGGACACGATCTTCGCCGGATCAATTCCGGAAATGTACGATTCCTATATCGTGCCGCTGTTGTTCGAGCCCTACGCGGCCGATCTTGCGCGCCGGGCGGCGACGACCAGTCCGGAGCGCATCCTCGAAACCGCGGCTGGCACCGGAGTCGGTGACGCGCGCGCTCGCGCCCCTCCTAGGGCCCCACGCCCACTATGTCGTGACCGATCTGAACCAGCCGATGCTCGACCGCGCGGCGAGCCGGCAGGGCGCCGACAGTCGCATCGTCTGGCGGCAGGCGGACGCGCTCAACCTTCCGTTCGAGGACGACAGTTTCGACATCGTTCGTCTGCCAGTTCGGCGCGATGTTCTTTCCCGACCGGGTCGCCGGCTATCGGGAGGCGCGCCGCGTCCTCAAACCGGGCGGCAGGTTCCTGTTCAATGTCTGGGACCGCATCGAGGACAACGAGTTCGCCGCTGTCGTGACGGAAGCCGTCGGGGCCATGTTTCCGGCCGACCCGCCCCGGTTTCTCGCCCGAACGCCGCACGGCTATCACGACATCGATGTGATCGAGGGCGATATGCGGGCGGCCGGCTTCGCGGACGTCGAGCGCGCGACCGTGGCGAAGAGAAGCGCGGCGCCAAGCGCCCGCCAGGCGGCGATCGCTTATTGCGAGGGCACGCCATTGCGCGGCGAGATCGAGGCGCGCGACCCTGCGCGCCTCGAAGAGGCGACCGCCCGGGCCGCAGAGGCGATCGCGACGGCGTTCGGAAACGGCGCGGTCTCCGGAAAGATCCAGGCGCATGTGATCGTGGGCCGCGCCTGACAAGCCAACCGCCGCCAAGCCCTCAGCGCAGCGTCTCCTTGACGATGCGCCCGTCCTTCATGATCAGCACGAAATTCCGGTCCGGATCGGCGATCAGCTTGAGATTGGCGGTTGGGTCGCCGTCGACCAGGATGAGGTCGGCGAGGGCGCCCTTCTCGATCGTTCCGAGCTTGCCCGGATAGGGGTTGCGCGGGCCGGACATGCCTAACAGTTCGGCGTTCGTCGCGGTCGCCATCCTGAGAACTTCGGCCGGGCGATACCATCGCTCGAGCGTGGCCAGGATCGCGCCCTGATGCGCGGTCATCCTGGCGTCGAACAGGATGTCGGTGCCCCACGCCGTCTTGAGATTGTATTTCGTCGCGAAGCCGTAAGCCGCATCGGTTCCCGCAAAGACCTGCTGCGCCTTCGCCTCGCCCTCGGGAGTTGGCTGAGGATTGGAGAAGTCGTTGTTGAGAAAGGCCTGGGTGCTGAGCCAAATGCCCTTCTCGGCGATCAGTTCCGCGGTCGCCTCGTCCATGAGATGCCCGTGTTCGATGCAGCGGACGCCGCCGCGGATCGCGGTCTGGATCGCGCGCGGCGTATAGGCGTGCACGGCGACATAGGTGCCCCAGTTCTCCGCGGCGTCCACCGCGGCGCGGAACTCGGGCTCGGTATACTGGCTGACGTCGATCGGATCGTAGGCCGAAGAGACGCCGCCGCCGGCGGCGAGCTTGAGCTGGCTTGCGCCCAGCATCAATTGCTCGCGGGCGCGGCTCAGCACCCGGTCGACCCCGTCGGCGATCGCCCCGCCCCCGATCGCCTCGACCCGGCTCAAGGGCGCGTTGGGGGAAGCGGGAACTTCATAGGGGAAGCGGAAGTCGCCGTGGCCGCCGGTCTGCGAAATCATCGCGCCCGACGGCCAGATGCGCGGACCCGCGACGACGCCGGCGTCGATCGCGCGCTTCAGGCTGAAGGCCGGCCCCGCCATGTCGCGCACGCTGGTGAAGCCGCGCATCAGCGTCCGTCTTGCTTCCTCCGCCGCGACCAGATTGATGTAGCCGACATCGGCGGTGAGCAGCACCGGGAGCGGCAGGGCGGCGAGCATCGCGTGCCAATGGGCGTCGATAAGGCCCGGCATCAGAACCCGGCCGCCGCAATCGACGATGCGGGCGTCGCCGTCGAGCGCCGATTGCGCCGGCTCGACCGCAACGATCGCCCTGCCCTCGACCACGACGCGCAAGCCCTTGAGCAGCGTGTCCGACTTGCCGTCGAAGAGCCGCGCGTTGGTGAACACGACGCGCGAGACGGGCGAGGCGCCAGCCGGCGAACTCCCCGAGCCCGCGGCGAATGCGCCGGGCGGCATCGGCGAATGGCGGGCGAATTTTCGCGAAATATGCGCGTTCAGCCGCGCAAACGCCGGAGTGTGGCAGAGGCACCCGGCCGGCTGAAAGGCCGAGTCATCCGCGACGCAGACGATCATATTTCCTCCTCAACTTTCTCTTTTCGCAGCTGCGAGGGGCGGCCGACCGAAAATTGGCGGATCCGACGCCCCCGCAATGGCGCGGATCGAGTTGACGTCCGCGACAGCGTCAATGGTCCGGAAAGCGCGGCGATGAGCGGACAGCCGATGTCGCCGCCAGCGGCGCACGCGCGCACGGTCTCGGCGAGGACACGTTCCATCCGCCTCAGATCGGCCATGCGTGTTCGGACATCCTTGAGATGCTCAGCCGCGATGTCGCGCGCTTCCGCGCAGGATGGCTGGCCGCCGGCGGCAAGACGAAGCAATGCCCGCACCCTGTCCAGGGTGAAGCCGAGTTCCCGCGCGCGCCGCACGAACCCTAGCCGGCCAACTTCCTCTGGGCCGTAGCTGCGGTACCGCCCTCGTCGCGGCGGCGCAGGCGTCAGGCCGATGCGTTCATAATATCGGATCGTCTCGACGTTGCACCCCGTTCGCCGAGAGAGTTCGCCGATCGGAATCCCGCGCTCAGCCATGGCTGGCTCCTGCAAAATAGGGCTTGAGTTTGTAGTCGCTACAGACGGTAGGCTGCTTCCCTGGCAATCTCAAGGAGCGTCCAATGGCAGACACAATCGACAGGACATCGGCGGCCCGACGACCCATGAGCGGATCGGCAAGCCGCGCTGTTCACACTCGGGGGCTTGGCTGCCGCGTTCAGCGTGGCCTCGTGCTGCGCGCTCCCGTTGATGCTCACCGCCGTCGGCGTAGGCTCGGCTTGGCTGGGCGGCGTCGCGCTGCTGGCGGCGCCCTATCGCGACGCGCTCCTCCTCCTCGGAGGGCTTTCCCTACTGGGCGGCGCCTCTTCGTTATGGCGCCAGCAGCGTATAGCGGCGACCTGCGGCGCCGATGGCGCTTGTCCACCGCCAGCGGTCCGAGCGCTCACTCTCGTCGGGCTTTTGATCGGAGCGACGTTCCTTTGGGCGGGATACACCCATGCCTGACGCGTCGCCCATTTTGGAATCGACCATCACGTGTCCAAAATGCGGTCATCGTGCGACGGAGACGATGCCAATCGACGCCTGCCAGTTCTTCTACGATTGCAAGGGATGCGGCGCTCTCCTAAAGCCAAAGACTGGGGACTGCTGTGTTTTCTGTTCCTATGGAACGGCTGCCATGCCCGCCGGTTCAAGGTGGCGCGGGCACGCCGCGTTGTTGCACTGGAGATAAACCATAACCGTAGAGATTTCAGGCCAGGCGCGCCCCGGCGCTCGCCGTCCGACTTACGCCGGGGTGGGCGCGTCGGCGCGGATCAGCTTCTCGCGCTTGAGCTCGGCCCAGAAGTCGGCGGGAACCGGATGGCGGAACGCCGCCACGTTCTTCTCGACTTGAGCGCGCGAAACCGCGCCGGGGATGATCGACGCGACGATGGGATGGCCGAGCGGGAATTGCAGCGCCGCTGCGGGCAGCGGAACAGAAAAGCGCGCGCAGACCGCCTCGATCTTCTTCACCCGCTCGAGGATGGCCGGTCCCGCGGGCTTGTAATTGTACATCGCTCCAGGCACGGCCCCGGTCGCCAGAATCCCGGAATTGTAGCCGCCGCCAATGACGATGCCCACGCCGCGTTCGGCACAGAGCGGAAACTCGCTGTCGAGCACCTCCTGCTCGAGCAGCGTGTAACGCATCGCGAGCAGGAAGAAATCCATGTCGAAGAGATCGAGGAAGCGAGGGATCGAGCCCATGGAATTGAAGCCCGCGCCGATGCCCCCAATGACGCCCGCCTCGCGCAATTCCGCGAGCGCTTTCCAGCCGCTGGTCTTGAGCTGGGTGAAATAGGCGTTGAGCGCAGCGGGATTATGATCCCAGGGGTCGAGATCGTGGATGAGGAGTACGTCGACGCGGTTGATTCCGAGCCGTTGCAGGCTGTCCTCGAACGACCGCATCACGCCGTCGTAGCCATAGTCGAACACGGTCTGGAATTCGAGACCGCCGAGCCACTGGTCCTTGATCGCATTGGGTCCGAGCGGCCGGCGCAGCACACGGCCGATCTTGGTCGAGATGGCGAAGTCGGCGCGGGGCTTACGATAGAGCGCGCGCCCGAGCGTGTGTTCGGCGAGCCCGCGTCCGTACCAGGGCGAGGTGTCGAAGTAGCGCACCCCGCCGTCCCACGCGGCTTCGATCAGCCGCGCGGATTCATCGTCGCTCACGCGCTCGAAAAGCTCGCCGAGAGGCGCCGTGCCGAGGCCGAGCTCGGTCAGCCTCACCTCCGTCCGGCCAAGCTTGCGCGTTTTCAAAGGCCGGAGATTTCGCGCCGCTCATCCTCGAGCCTTTCGACAGAGCGCCGACCGGTAGCGCCTTATTCCTCGGGCTCGGTTCCGAAGCGGAGCGGATAGCCCTTCGCGGCGCCTGCTTCCGTGCCGCGCGCGGCCTTGGTCTCGGCGACGTCCTGGACGAACACCGCCACCACGCAGACGCCCTTGCGATGGGCGGTCATCATCACGTTGAGCGCCTGGGTTTCATTGAGACGAAACACCCCCTTCAGCACCTCGACCACGAAGTCGCGCGGCGTATAGTCGTCGTTGAACAGGATGACCTTGTGCAGGCGGGGACGCTGAACCCGCGTTTCCGTCTTTGGCGCGATTTTGGTGGCGAGTTTGCTCATGCCTCATCTCTGCCGGGGCTTGTCGAGGAAGCAGCGAATATTTGCACGCTGGTCCCGGCGGTTTCAAGACGGTTCGCAACGCCCACGACGCAGCATTTGCCGCGGGCCCTTGTCTCACCCGCCAAATTGTTTCCGCTTCCGCCGTCCGATTGACTGACTGAGGCGTTGTATGCCGTTGTTGAGCAACGCCCGCGCGGCTCCGGCCGCCCGCTTCACAAGGGGATGACCATGATCGTTCGACATGCGACCGCGATGGCCGGGCTCACGTTCATTCTCGGCGCCGGACCGGCTCATGCCGGACCCTGCACGGATCGGATCTATGAAACCGACCTCGACGTCGCCAAGCTGCTGGCTTCGGCCGCCGCCCAGGGGCGCCCGGCGCCCGAATCGACGTTTGCGACCATGCATCGGCAGCCGACGCCGGCCTCGATCGCCAGCGCCGAACAGCAGGCGGGCGACCTGACCGCCGATCAGCTCCAGGCGGTGACCGAAGCCATGGACGAGGCGCGCCACGCCGACGACCGGGCGATGCCGCCGGTTGCGAGCAGGCGATGAACAAAGTCGACGGCATGCTCGGGCGTTAGAGCGAGGCTCCAGAAAGAAAAACCGGTTCCACTTTTCCGCGGTCGCGCTCCCGGCGGCCGGGAAAGACCGCGCGGCGTTTCCGCATAATACTGATTTATTCCAATATCTTGCGCGGCAACATGGACGGTTCTAAGAACCTCGCCATTTGGCGGAATTTCTGATTCCTTCGCTGATGATGGAGCGGGGTGAGTTGATGCGCGGTGAGCCTGGGTTTTTCGACGTCGACGAGCGGTTGAGGCGGCTGAGCGATCTGGGCGATCAGTTGCTGGCCTTCACGGCGGCGGTGGATTTCGACATGTTCCGGCCCGAGCTGACGCGGGCGCTGGCCTACTCGGACGGTTCGCAGGGCGGCCGACCGCCGTTCGACCCTGTGACGATGTTCAGGATCCTGGTGATCCAGGCGGCGAACGCCTCTCCGACGAGCGCGCCGAGTTTCTGATCAATGACCGCCTGTCGTTCATGCGGTTTCTCGGGCTGGGCCTGTCCGACCGGGTTCCCGACGCCCGCACGATCTGGCTGTTCCGCGAGAAGCTCACCCGGGCCGAGGCGATCAAGCCGCTGTTCGACCGGTTCGACGCGGCGCTGCGCGAGGCCGGGTACGTCGCCATGGGCGGGCAAACCCTCGGGTCAAGCCCGAGGGCCGACGCTTCGCTGATCCCAGCGCCCAAGCAGCGCAACACCGGGGAGGAGAAGAAGGCGATCAAGGACGGGCGCATCCCCGAGGCCTGGAAAGCCAAGCCTGCGAAGCTCCGGCAGAAGGACCGCGACGCGCGCTGGACGGTCAAGTTCAGCAAGGCCAAGGCGAGGCCGGACGGGACGGTTCCTCCGGTCGACATCGCCATCCCGACCTTCGGCTGCCAGAACCATGTCTCGATCGACCGCGAGCATGGGCTGATCCGGCGCTGGGACGCAACCGACGCCGCCGCCTACGAGGGCGCGCGGCTGCGCGAGGGGCTGCTCGACAAGACCAACACGGCGAGCGCGGTGTGGGCCGACACGGCCTACCGCTCGAAGGCCAACGAGGCGTTCCTCGAAAGGAACGGCTTCGTCAGCCGCATCCATCGCAAGAAGCCGCCGCGTCGGCCGATGCCGGAGACCATGCGGCGCGCCAACGCCCTCAAATCCAAGGTCCGCTCCGGCGTCGAGCCTGTCTTCGCGGTGCAGAAAGACAAGATGGACCTCTTCATCCGCACTGTCGGCATCGCCCGCGCCAAACTGAAGATCGGCATGGCCAACCTCGTCTACAACTCCCGCAGGCTTGTCTATCTCGACCGCCTCGCCGCCGCCTGAGGGGCCGCTCCGGAAGCCGACAGGGCAGCGCCCTTCCGGCCCCCTACGCCGCAGCCAAAAAACCAGGCCCGCGACGCAAACACCCTCACTCAAACCGTCTCCCCGCGAAATGACCCGTTGATAGAACCGTCCAGCTTGCCGTAAACATATGCCCGTCGCCACTGCGAGGGATTGACCGGATCCGTCCTCGGGAGCTCACGTCGCGGAGCGTACGCGGTCACACAGATGCTCTGATTTGTCGCGCCCTTTAGAGGAAAGCGAAGCCCGGTTTGCTCTGCTCAACTTCTATAATGTAGCCGTCAGGATCGCGCATGTAGCAGCACGTCTCGCCACGCTTATCCATTGGCTGTGTAATAAACTCGGCTCCTCGACTTCGCCAGAGTTCATAGGACGCCTGAATATCCGCAACGCGGATAATCATAAAGCTGCTGACTGAATTGGGGTCGGCGGGGACGCTGAGCGTTACCGATGGTTTGTCGGGTGTCGGACCGCCCCCGACGTTGACAATGAGCCACGTGTTCGCGATCTCGATGTACCCCGGCGCGCCGCTGCTGTCGCCTCCGCTCAGAATGCGACCTCCGAAGACCCTTTCATAAAATCGAGCCGATCGTTCGATGTCCGAGACGGTGAGAAAGTGGGCGATGGTAAACCCATCCTGCGGCGGCATCTGATAGTTCTTCTGCTCGACCTGTACTTGGCTCATGGACGCCTCCAATTCGGATGTGGCATCTGTCCGCTCGCCAGCGTGCGCGCGCCCGCCGGACCGCACCTGCGGTCGTGCCCTTTAGCCGTAAGCGACACCCGGCTTGCTTTGCCCAACCTCTATAATATAACCATCGGGATCGCGAATGTAGCAGCGGATCTCGCCGTACTTGTCCTTTGGCTCCGTAATAAACTCGGCTCCTCGGCTTCGCCAAAGGTCATAGCACGCTTGAATATCCGCAACGCGGATATTCATAAAGCTGCTGACTGAATTGGGGTCGGCGGGGACGCTGAGCGTTACCGATGGTTTGTCGGGTGTCGGACCGCCCCCGACGTTGACAATGAGCCACGTGTTCGCGATCTCGATGTACCCCGGCGCGCCGCTGCTGTCGCCTCCGCTCAGAATGCGACCTCCGAAGACCCTTTCGTAAAATCGAGCCGATCGTTCGATGTCCGAGACGGTGAGAAAGTGGGCGATGGTAAACCCGTCCTGCGGCGGCATCTGATAGTTTTTCTGCTCGACCTGTACTTGGTTCATCGCCGACTCCCATCAGGGTATGGTCTTTTGCCGTTCGCCAGAATGCGTGCGCCCACGGGGCGACTATTTTGCCTTCCTGTTCAGCGTATCGATCAGAAGCTTGGCGGCAGGGCCGGACGAGGCCGGATTCTGGCCGGTGATCAGCTGGCCGTCGGCGACCGTGTGAACGCCCCAGTCCTTGACCTTGGAAAAGGCGGCGCCGAGGTTCAACATTTCGTCTTCGACAAGGAAGGGCACCACTTTCGTCAATCCGACCGCCTCTTCCTCGCCGTCGGTGAATCCGGTCACCGTCCTGCCCTCGACGAGCGCCTTGCCATCCGGGGTTTTGACGTGGCGAAGCGCGCCGGTCGAGTGGCAGACGACCGCAAACGTCTTGCCTGCAGCCAGGAAGGATTCCAGCAGCTTGATCGAGCTCTTGTCTTCGGCGAGATCCCACATCGGCCCATGGCCGCCGGGGTAGAAGACGGTGTCGTAATCTTCCTGCTTGACGCTATCGAGGCGCACTGTCCTGTCCAGCTGAGCGTTGGCGTCGGCGTCTTTTTCGAACCGGCGTGTGATGTCGGTCTGGAAGTTCGGCTCGTTGCTCTTGGGATCGAGCGGCGGCCGGCCGCCTTTGGGCGATGCGAGGGTGATCTGGGCCCCAGCATCCTTGAAAACATAGTAAGGCGCCGCGAGTTCTTCCAGCCAGAATCCGGTCTTGCGACCCGTGTTGCCGAGCTGGTCGTGAGAAGTGAGAACCATCAGCACTTTCATAGCGCGCTCCGTTCCTTGGTCGTTGGTGGAGT
The DNA here is from genome assembly GCA_963742305.1 of uncultured Alphaproteobacteria bacterium. Lineage (GTDB taxonomy): Bacteria > Pseudomonadota > Alphaproteobacteria > Rhizobiales > Beijerinckiaceae > Roseiarcus. The sequence continues at coordinate 142,581 of CAVULN010000023.1, read as the reverse complement.
GGTCCGCATGGCTGCCGCGTCTTCTCGGCTAACGGCCTCTGGTCTCTGGTCTTGATATCTCAGAGCGCCGCCGCCGAGAAGGGCTCTTCGCTTGAGGCGTCACTCGGATTGGCTGGCTCGGCCTGACGGCGCAGGTCGGCCCAGCGCGGCCAGCAGGCGCCGATTTTCGTCGTCGCGCCCGCGGCCCGAGGTCCCCCCGGCGGCGGGGTCGCCGACCCCGCCCTACAAATCCGCCCCGGCCCCGCTCGCTCCCTCCGCCTACGGGGGAACGCCGTAGGCGCCGAGATCGGGGGAGGCTGCGCTGCGGGCATGGCCCAGAATGTCGGTCGCGGGCATCAGCGAAGCGCTGCCCGTCCCGATCGCCGGATTGGCCGGCGCGGTGCCCTTGAGCTCGAGATTATATTGGGCGGTCGCGACTTTGAAAGTCGTGAACACGGTCTCGGCGCTGACGCTCGCCTGGACCAGGCTCAGATTGTGGTCCGAGACGACGTTCGGGTTGGCGACATGGCTGCAGAAGCCTTCGGTGACCGGGCAGTTCCCGCTGCTAGCCCATCTTATTCGTGACGGGTCGTTTTCGAGGCTGACGAGCGTGGCATAAAGGTTTGATTTGGCGTAGGATTTGGTTGCTTACGCCGATCCGTATCGCCTCGCACCCCGACACCCGCTCGCCATGACCAACTCTAATCTGCTGCCGTTCTCATTTCCAGCCGTTGGCCGAAAGGCGGTCCCTGCGGCTTTCGATGGCGGGCGACTGACCTCAGATGGCGGCGTGATGCTGCTTTCGATGGCCGAGCGTCGGTTGGGATCGCGCAGAGATTGGCGCATTGGTTTCCCGATCGCCGCGCCCCGCTGCGCATTACGCACACGCTGGCGGACATGGTTCGCGCCCGCATCCTGGCGATCGCCCGCGGCTACGAAGACGCCGACGATCTTGACGCCTTGCGCGTTGATCCCGCCTTCAAGCTCGCTTGCGGGCGGCTGCCCGACACGGGCGCCAACCTGTGTTCGCAGCCGACGCTGTCGCGGCTGGAGAACGCGCCTTCGCTGAAGGACGCGATCCGGCTGACATGGGCGCTCGTCGATCAATGGATGGCCTCCTACGATCGGCAGCCCGCCTCCGTCATTCTCGATATCGACGACACCTGCGATGTCGTGCACGGGCATCAGCAGCTCTCGCTCTTCAACGCCCATTACGACGAGCGCTGCTTTCTGCCGATCCATGTCTATGACACCGAGCGCTCGCGTCCCGTCGCGGTCGTGCTGCGCCCCGGCAAGACCCCGTCGGGCGTCGAAGTGCGCGCTCATCTGCGCCGGCTCGTGCGCCATATCCGTCAACGCTGGACGAGGACGCGCATCACATTCCGAGGCGACGGCCACTACGCCCGACCCGAGGCGATGGAATGGTGCGAGGCCAACCGCGTCGATTACGTCTTCGGCCTGCCCGGTTCGAAGCCGCTGGCGAAGAAAATCGACGAGGCGGCGGAAGCGGTCCGCACCGAGCGCGCGGTGTCGAACAAACCAGTCGTGCGCGGCTATGCCGAAACACGCCACAAGGCCAAATCCTGGAACCGCGAGCGGCGCGCCGTCGCCCGCATCGAAGCCACCCCGCTCGGGCTCGACACCCGCTTCGTCGTCACCAACGTCGAATACGGCGCGGCGGAATGGGTTTACGACACCCTCTATTGCGCGCGCGGGCAGGCCGAGAACCTCATCAAGCTGCACAAGACGCAGCTCGCTTCCGATCGAACCTCCTGCCGTTCCGCCGTCGGCAACCAGGTCCGCCTCGTTCTGCACACAGCGGCCTATTGGCTCATGCTCACCGTTCGCGACGCCATCCCCAAACCGCGCGATCTCGCCAACGCCGAGTTCTCGACCTTGCGGCTGCGGCTGATCAAGATCGCAGCCCGCGTCATCGAAACCGCAAGCCGCGTCCGTCTCGCTTTCGCCGCCGGCTGCCCCGAGGCCGATCTGTTCCGTAGCCTGCCCGGCGCCCTCTCAGCCCTCGGCCCCTGAACGACCGGGCAAAAAAGCCCCTCCGCCCCCCCGTCATCCCTCCAACGCGTTCGTAAACGTACCGGTCGTCAAGCGGTGAAAAGCCGAAAGAACCCGCGCGTCCGCAATCATCCCGCCCCCAAAGGAGACGCAAGCCAACGGCCGTCGTGAATACGATGGGCTAGCGGCGGTCGCGGCGACAAGCGGGGCGATATTGTTGCGGACGACGACATTGGTCGTCGTCCCGCCCTCGTGGGTCGCGCCGCCGGCGGTGATCCAGGTCACGCCCGAGTACATCCAGTACATCAGGGACTGTGAGGCGCCGTTCAGGGGGATGTCCATCACCGAATTGTTGACGATGTGGAGCCCGTTCACCCCGCCGATCGCGATTCCGGCGAGGCCGCTCGTGAGAACGACATTGTTGGTGATGGAAACGTTCTGCCAGAAGCCGTCGAAGATCGTGATCCCCTGGAGGTCCGTGCTGGCGAGCGGAAGGCTGGTCGTGGTCTGGCTCTGAATGAAGTTGCTGTCGATGACCACGTTCTTGTTGGTGACGCCGAGCTTGTCCTCCCAGTTCCAGCCCTGGATCGCGTCATTGTGGATGCATTTCGATCCGCAAATATCGACACCGTTGGTGATGCGGTTGCCCGACATGATGATGTTGGTCGCCGAATGATCGATGCCGTCGCCGGCAAAATGATCGATCGTGTTGCCCGAAACCATGTAGTTCTGTCCGTCGGTACCGATCTGATCGCCGCCGGCGTAAATTCCGTTGAACACGTTCCGGATCTGGTTGCTGTTCAGGGCGACGCAATCGTCCTGGGAGGCGTTGACGCCGTCGCTCGGCGCGATCGAGGGGTCGATCGCCGTCACATTGGCGGTCTCCGCCTTCCACGGGAAGGCGCCGGACGTCGATTCGACGATGTTGTTGGCGAAGACGATGTTGTTGCTCGAAGCCAGGTTCACCAGAATCCCGCCGGGCGATTTCGACCGGGGGCCGTTCCCGTTCACGGTAGCCCGGAAAAGGCCAGCGGCTCGAGGAACTGACCTTGAGGGACGAGAGGACCGGCGCCTGGCCTTGACCGCCTTGATGGTCAGAACTGCGCATATTTGCGGTTCGCGATGCTGACCGCCCCGTAGGCGCCCGAGTTCAGATAGATGACGTCGCCCGCCGCCGCGGCGTTGAGAATCGAGGCGAAGGTCGCGGGCGTCGCGGTGAACGATTTGGCGAAAACGGACGGGGGCGCGGCGCAGCCCGGGTAGGCGCCCGCCGCCATGGCCGGGGCGCCATCGCCGCAAAGACCGCAAACAGAAAGATAAAGAAAAATTTCATGGCCGAGCTTGAGAAGTCTAATCCCGTCCAGCCGGTCAGAGCATTCGATTTGTCCGGCGCCGCAACGCTGGTCGACAGCGCAATTCGACCGGAGACGGAAGTCATTTCGTACTCACCCAAGATCTGCCTCCGATCTTCCCGCGCGATATTCTCAATGACGTCTTGTCAATTCCCGCGCGGCCACAAGTTAATCTTCGCACATTCGCGAACAATCGGGAAGCAGGGCCGCGCGGAAATCCCCGCACCGCCTGCTCAACGCGGCTGGCGACTCCGGGCCGTCGCGGGCCCCCCGAGCGGGGCGCAGGCGAAGGCGCTCGGCGCGCCCCTTGGGGAAAAAGAAATGGGTGGCGGCTCTTTTTATTCTTGCTTTGTTCTTGTTTTTCCCCTATGGTAGTCGTTCCGCCGCGGACGATCGCCGCCAGGCCGGAAGATCGAGAGGTCTCCGAGCCCTCGCGAGCAGCGAGAGACCGCCCTGAAGGACGGGCGTCTTCGACGCCTCATGAGGCCGGGGATCGACGAGATGAACGCAGCGCTTGAAATCACGGCGATGCTGGCCGGGCTGATCGGCTTCGGCCGCATCTTTCTCGCCGACGAGGGGGCCAGCCATCGGCTGAGCGGCGCGCTCATTCTCGCGGGCCTCGTAGGCAAGGTCGCGCTGTCGATGTGAGGCGCTTGAGGCCGAAGCGAGGCTCGTCCGCCTAAAGCGCACTTGCGAAAAAGCGCGCGACATCAAGGAATCAAGAGCGCGCGGCGATTCGGTCGAACCACCGCGGGCTCTGGCGGCGCGGGATAGGAAGGCGCCGCCGGTGTGGAGCGGCGGGCGCACACGTCGAATGATTTGGTTGAATATCGGGGGCGGATTGGCCCGTTGGGGTGGCGTTTCGCACGCTACAGAAACGGCTCGTGTCCGGGCCGGTCTCAGAGTTTCGACCCGCCGTCGACGTGGATGACTTCGCCGGTAATCCAGCGGGCCTCCTCGGATGCAAGAAAAGCGACGACGCCGCTGATGTCGTCGGGCTGAGCGAGACGCTTCAGCGTCTGCATGCCCAGGGCGTAGGCCCGCCCGCTTTCGATTTTGGTGAAGTTGGACATATCTGTCTCGACGACGCCGGGCGCCACCGCGTTGACGCGGATTCCCCGCTCCCCGAGCAGCGACGCAAAATGCCTCGTCATCGTCTCGATCGCCCCCTTGGTGGCGCCGTAGGCGGGCAGCAGACCGACCACCACATGCGCGGCGAGCGACGAGAGGAAGACGACGCTGGCGCCTTTGCCCAGAATCGGCAGAAGCTGCTGGACGAGGAAGAATGGCGCCCGCACGTTGATGGCGAACAGCCGGTCGAAATCCTCGACCGTCGTGTCCTCGATCTTCGCGGCCTTCGAGACGCCGGCGTTGGCGACCAGGATGTCGAGGCGATCGCCGATGATCTCATGAGCTCGCTTGGCCAGTTTGTGAGGCCCGTCGGCCGCCGAGAGGTCGACGCCGAGGGCGTCGGCGCGGCCGCCGCCCTTGCGAATCTCGCCCACGACCCGCTCGGCTTCCTCGGCGCCGCTGCTGAAGTGAACGAGAACCTGCGCGCCGGCTTCAGCGAGCTTGAGCGCGCTCGCGCGTCCCATGCCGCGCGAGGCGCCGGTGACGAGCGCGGTCTTTCCGGTCATTGAAGCCATGGTCGAATGCTCCGTATTGCGCGGCCGTCGAGCCTGGTTCGACCGGCCGTCTTGCCGCCGTCCACCGTCACGATCTGTCCGGCCATGAACGACGCGGCTTGCGAGGCGACGAAGACAATCGCGCGGGCAATTTCCTCGGGCGCGGCGACCCGGCCAAGCGGCACGCGCGAGGTGAGCGCGGCCTTATTCTCAGGCCTGCCGGTGAAGCGATCGAGCATGCCGGTTTCGGTCGGGCCGTGCCGAGCACATTGGTGTCGAACGTCGCAGCGTAGCTCTCGGCGGTCTGCTCGGTCACTGGACCTGGCTTGCCTTCCGTGCCCGCGGCGTTGACGCGGCGTCGAGGCGGCCGAAGCGCGCGACCGTCTTGTCGACCAAATTGCGCACCTCATCCTCATGGCGCACGTCCGCGCGAATGAACGCCGCCGTTGCGCCGAGACTCGCGAGCTCGGCCTCGAGCGCCTTGCCTTCAGCGTCCTTGCGGCCCGAAACGACAACGCTCGCACCCTCTTTCGCGAAGGCGAATGCGGCGGCGCGGCCAATTCCCGTCAGCGCGCCCGTGATCAAAACGATTGGCTCGCTCATGATCCTCTATTCCTGCGATTTGCAACGCCGCCGGTGGGAAATCAATTGGGCTGTCGCCGTCGTCTTTGCAGCCGGCCTCGCCCTTGATCAGGTAGGCGACGGGGCGCGGAACAGGAAAGACTTTGTTTGCTCTTGCTCATGCCTCCGAGGCATGGATCGCTAAAGGACCTCGAAGACGCTGTAGACAGGGCCTTGCGCAAGGCGATGGCCGGCGCCGATCGCAACGATGCGGTTGAGCCGCATAGGTCTCAGACGCCGTCTCAAACATCGGGCTGATGCGAAAGTATTAGGATTGTGGATCGACGGCTTCGCCTTTGTCGATGCGGGCGAGCACGTCGGCGGGGCCGTGCCGCACGCCGCGGTATGTCATCGCGATCAGCGCGCCGTCGTTTGTCTTGAGCCCAAGACGAACATCGAGCGTCGTCGAGTTGTCGTCGCGGAGGTCCTGCCAGTCGTTTCCTCCGTCCAGCACCTCTCCGGACATCCGGTCGCCTTCGAAGATCCCCCGGACACGACGCCGAGACGCCGGAACGCGCCGGGCGTCGCGCCGACGAAGATCACCTTTGGAACGGCGAGGCGCATTGTGAATAACGGAGCCGTTCGAAGCGAACGCAACGTTTCGGGCAGTTCCGCAAGCAAGCCCGCCATTCGCCGTCTCCCGCTGCTCGCCGGGATCGATCCGTCGACCGCGCGCCAAACCGTTTAGGCCTGAGCTGGCGCCGGCGGCAAGGACTTTATAGGCTCCGCGCCATGCCACAAAGACATGGGACGAGGATGGAGCTCCGGCATCTGCGCTATTTCGTCGCGATCGCCGAGGAGGGAAGTCTCACGGTTGCGGCCGAGAAGCGGCTGCATACCGCGCAACCTTCCCTCAGCCGCCAGATGCGCGACCTCGAAGATCAGGTCGGCGTCAAGCTGATGATCCGCGGCATTCGCGGCGTCGAGCTGACGGCGGCCGGCCGCGCCTTTCTCGACCATGCGCGGCTCGCGCTGACCCAGGCCGGGGCGGCGGTCGAAGCGGCGCGCCGAGCCGCCGAGCCGCTGAAGCCCGCCTTCGCGCTTGGCTTTTTGACGGGAACCGAGGTCGACTGGCTCGCGAAGGCGACGCGCATCCTCCACGATCGATTGCCCGGCATGAAGCTCACCATCGCCAGCCAGTACTCGCCGGATCTGGCGGCTGAATTGATGAAGGGCAGGCTCGACGCCGCATTCATGCGCCCGGAGCCGCACGCGGAAAGCCTCGCCTATCGGCGTGTGGTGACCGAGCCGCTCATCCTGGTGTTCCCAAGCGATCATCGCCTGGCCGCGCGCGAGGCCATCGAGTTGCGGGACATCGCCGGCGAGACGTTCATCATTCCGTCGAATACCGCGCCGACGTTGCATGCGCTGATCAAAGACTGCCTCGAGCGGTCCGGCCTCGGCATCGAGCCGGCGCACGAGGTGGACCATCTGGCGCACGCGGTGTCGATGGTCGCCTCGACCGGCGCGGTGATGCTCCTGCCCCAGTACGCCAGGAATTTCCTCCCCTCGTCGGTGACCAGCCGGGCGCTCAGCGGCAATGCGCCGACCATCGACCTCGTGGTTGGCTACAACACCGCGAACCGGTCGCCGATCCTCAAGCTCTTCCTGTCGAGGCTGGACGAGATCGCCGTGAGGCAGCCACCCTCGTCCTGAAGGCCGCGAGCGCTAGCTAGCTAGCCTGCCTCCGTCCCGGCCGGCTCGGCGTGGCCGACGACGCGGCGCGCTTCGGGAAAAGCCTTCCGTACCGAGCGTTCGAGCGAATCGACGGCGTCGTGAACGGTCTCGACCGGCGTTTCGGCGTCGACGCGGCAATGGAAGAGAACGAACACGCCGCCCGGGGTCTCGCGCACCCTGACGTCGTGGATGTCGCGCAGGCGCCCTTGCGCCGCGGCCGATGCGGCGAGCGAAGCTTCGATGCGGCGCGCGAGACCGGGATCGGCCAGCTGCCCGCTGACCTCGGGCTCAGCCGGCTCGATGTGGGTCTCGACCTCGACGCCCTCGCCGATCTCGTCGGCGATCGCGTCCTCGAGCTCGGAGGCCAGCCGATGAGCGTCGCCGAGCGCCATCGCGCCGTCGACTTCGAGATCGAGCGCGACGGTCTTGCGCCCTTCGATGTCCTGGATGACGACATGATGCACCGGCAGGCCCCGGCGGGCGGCGATCACCAGCACGCGCTCGAGGATCGTCTCGTCGTCGAGCTTGAGCGGGTTGGCGGTGATGGTCAATTCGGCCTCGGGCCAGCGCTGGACGATGCGCGCCTGAAGCTCGGCCTTGAGCGCCGCCACCCGTTCGAGCGGCAGCGTGCGCGACACCGACAGGATCACGTCGCCCACGATCTTGGGACCGCTGGGTCTCAGCCGGATCGCCTCGATTCCCGCGACGCTGGTCTCGTGCAGGACGAGCGCGCGGATGGCGTCGGTCAGCCCGTCGGGCGCGCGGTCGACGAGCGCGTCGATCGTCTCCCGGCCAAGACGATAGCCGGCGGCGGCGATGAACGCGGCGACGCCAAGGGCGGCGAACGCGTCGGCATGGGGGTAGCCGGCGCGTGTCGCCGCAAGCCCGATGAGGACAAGCACGGAGGCGACGAGATCGCTCGAATAGTGCAGCGCGTCGGCGCTGAGCGCATGGCTCGAGGTCAGGCGCGCCACATGGGTCAGCGCCCGCCAGCGCACCACGTCGACGGCGATCGAGAGCAGGATCGCGCCGATGGCGAAAGCATTGACATCGACCGCGCCGCCCGGCGCCCGGATGCGCATGACCGCTGCGATCGCCACGCCGATCGAGAGCGCGGCGAGAAAACCCGTTTCCGCCAGCGCGGCCACCGCCTCGATCTTGGCGTGGCCGAACGGATGATCGGAGTCCGCGGGCTTGTCCGCCTCGCGCACCGCGAAGAAGGTGAGCGCGCTCGCGCCAACGTCGATGACATTGTGCGCGCCTTCCGAGAGCAGCGCGAGCGAGCCCGAAGCCAGGCCCGCAACGAACTTCACCGCCGCCAGGACCGTGCTTGCGGCGATCGAGGCCGCCGCCGCGCGCCGCTTCAGCGCCGGGTGGTCGTCGGGGGGATGGCGCGGCTTGGTTGCCAAGGCGAGTCGTCCATCGTGTCCGGGGCGGCTTCCAACGATCCTTTGGATCGGTCCCGTGTCCCGAGGCCTCATCCCGAGGAGCGAGGCAACACCTCGCGTCTCGAAGGATGGTCCAGTTCGCGGCCCCGCCCGCGCCTGCTGGAGCGTTCTTCGAGACGCGTCGCCCGTGGCTCCGCTCCTCGGAGCGAGGAGCGGCGCGCGCTCACCCGGGGGCTTCCCCTCGAGGCCGAAGGCGTTATGCTCCCAAGCCATCCGCGAAGCAAACCGCAAGAGGAACCATGGAATACCTGCATACGATGATCCGCGTGACCGACCTCAAGAAGACGATCGCGTTTTTCGAACTCATGGGCTTTGTCGAGACGCGCCGCATCGAGAACGAAAAGGGCCGGTTCACCCTCGTCTTTCTCGCCGCCCCCGATGACGCCGAGCAGGCCAGGGCGAGCCGCAAGCCGACGGTGGAGCTCACCTACAACTGGGACCCCGAGGAATACAAAGGCGGGCGCAATTTCGGCCACCTCGCCTATGCCGTCGACGACATCTATGCGACCTGCGCCAAGCTCCAGAAGGCCGGCGTGACCATCAATCGCCCGCCGCGCGACGGCCACATGGCCTTCATCCGCACGCCCGACTCGATCTCGATCGAGCTCATCCAGAAGGGCGAATCGAAGCCGCCCGCCGAGCCGTGGGCGTCGATGGCCAACACCGGGGTGTGGTGAGGCGTGGCGCTCAGGCGATCGCGGCGCTGACCAGGTTGCGGAACAGTTCGCGAAAATAAGCGCGGTTCTCCGGGCTCTGGACCATGAGGATCGCGAACAGCGAATCGCGCGGGCTGACCCAGAACGCCGTGCCCATCATGCCGCCCCAGAAGAACTCGCCGACGCTGCCGGCGGTCGGCGCTCTTCCGGGATCGGCGCGCACCGCGAAGCCGAGGCCAAAGCCGTGGCCGGGCCAGAGCAGGAAGTGATCCTTCCTCACGCCCGCGCCGAGGTGATCGCTCGCCATGAAGGCGAGCGTCCGGGGGGAGAGGATGCGCCGGCCGTCGAGCGAGCCGCCGAAGCTCAGCATGGCGGCGAAGCGGGCATAGTCGGCGAGCGTCGACAGGAGGCCTCCGCCGCCGGATTCGAATTTGGGCGCCGCCGTCGCGTTCACAGAGTCGACGCGAGCGCCGTCCATGACGTCGGACGGGAACGGATCGGCGCGCCGGGCGACCTTGTCGGGGGCCGTGAAGAAGGCGGTGTCGGTCATGCCGAGCGGCTCGAAGATGCGGCGCTGCAATGTTTCGCTCAGGCTCGCGCCCTCGACGACCTCGACGACCCGCCCGAGCACGTCGGTGGACAAGCCATATTCCCAGACCTCGCCCGGCTGGTGCATGAGCGGCAGCGCGGCCATCGCCGCGACATTTTCGGCCAGCGTCCGGTTCGCATCCATGACATTCGCGGCCTTGACCAGGCTCTGGACCGGAGAGACCCCGGTGAAGCCGTAAGTCAGTCCCGACGTGTGGCGCATCAGATCCTGGACCGTGACCGGGCGCCTCAGCGGCTGAAGGTCGAGCCTGCCGCCGTTGACGACGCCTGCCTTCACGCCAGCAAAGGCGGGGATCGTTTTCGACACCGGATCGGTGATGAGGAGCCGTCCCTCCTCGACCAGCATCATCGCCGCGACCGAAACGATCGGCTTGGTCATCGAATAGATGCGGAAGATCGCATCCTCCGCCATCGGCGGCCCGCCCGGGCGCATCGTCCCGACCGTCTCCCGGTATGCGATTCTGCCGTGGCGGGCGATCAGCATCGAGACGCCGGGCGCCTTCTTCTCCGCGACCGCGCGCGCCATGATCTCGGTGAGCCTCTCGAGCCTTTCCGGTATAAACCCCAGCGTTTCGCCGGGCGCGTAGGGAAGGACGAAGGAACTCATGAGCGGCTTCTCGCGTCTTGGAGGAAGCGCAAACAATGGGGCGCCCGGGGCCTGCGGGCAAGCGGGCGGCTGGCCCTCGCTCCCACCAATCGTCAACGTCCGAATCCTTCGCCGCGCGGGAGCCCGAACATTCCCGGGCGGCCTGCGACGCCGGCGCGGCGTCGGCCTGAAGCCATGAGCGGAGACGCGAGCGCATGCCTCAGTCCAGCCCCAAGCCGCCGCGCAAGATTGTCCTGTTCAGCGGCCACATGATCGACGCGCCCGGACGCGCCAGGCCGCGCTTTCCGCCGGACAAGGAGCCGATCGCGGCGCGAGCGATCGCCAGCGCGCTGGCTGACCTCGCTCTCGGCGCGCACGACCTTGGCGTCTGCGGCGGCGCCTGCGGCGGCGATCTTCTGTTCGCCGAAACCGCGCTCGCCCGCGGCGCCCGGCTCGAACTCTATATCCCCTTCGAGGAGCCCGCCTTCCTCGAAGAATCGGTCGACTTCGCCGACAAGGACTGGCGCGCCCGCTTCTTCGCCGCGAAGGCGCGCGGCGTCCTTCATGTCGCGCCTCGCGAACTCGGGCTCCCGCAGGAGGGCGAGGACCCTTACGAGCGCAACAACCGCTGGATGCTCGACCGCGCCTCACGCTTCGGCGCCGACAGGCTCGACTTCGTCTGTCTCTGGAACGGCGAGGGCGGCGACGGTCCGGGCGGCGCCAAGCACATGATGGACGAGGCGAGCCGGCGGGGCGGACGCACGCGCTGGCTCGACACGAGGAAGCTGTGGGGCTGAACCGGCCCGGGGCCGCCCGCGATCGCCCGAGTTACGCCGCGAGCTGCCGAAGCACGTAGGGCAAGATCCCGCCGTTCCTGAAATATTCGAGTTCGTCCAGCGTATCGATGCGGCAGATGAGCGGCACGCTCCGCCGCTCGCCGTCCGCGCTCGCAATCTCGGCGTGCAGCGTCTGCCGCGGCTTCAGCGTCTCGCCAAGGCCGTGGATGGTGACCGTCTCGTCGCCCCTGACGCCCAGCGTCCGCCAGCTCGTCCCCTCCTCGAACACCAGCGGCAGCACGCCCATGCCGACCAGGTTCGAGCGGTGGATGCGCTCGAAGCTCTCGGCGATCACCGCGCGCACGCCGAGCAGCTTCGTGCCCTTGGCGGCCCAGTCGCGCGATGAGCCGGTCCCGTATTCGCGCCCCGCGAACACGACCAGCGGAACCTTCTCGGCCTGATAGCGCATCGCCGCGTCATAGATCGAAAGACGCTCGCCCGAGGGCTGCATGATCGTCAGGCCGCCCTCGACCGCGTTGCCCGCCTCGTCCTTCACCATCTGGTTCTTGATCCGGATGTTGCCGAACGTGCCGCGCATCATCACTTCGTGATTGCCGCGCCGGGTGCCGTACTGATTGAAGTCGACCGGGCCGCACCTGATGCTCGATCAGATATTGACCGGCCGGGCTTGCGGCCTTGATCGAGCCCGCGGGCGAAATGTGGTCGGTGGTGATCGAATCGAGGAAGAGCGCGAGGATGCGCGCGTTCTCGATGTCGGCGACCGGGACCGGCGTCTTGGTCAGCCCGTCGAAATAGGGCGGGTTGCGCACATAGGTCGACCCGATGTCCCAGGCGTAGGTCTGGCCCTTGGGCGCTTTCACCTTGCGCCAGTTGGCGTCGCCGTCGAACACGCTCGCGTACTGTGTCTTGAACATCCGGGCGTTGATGATGGTCTCGACATAGTGCTGGATCTCCTCCGCCTTCGGCCAGATGTCGGCGAGATAGACGGGCTTGCCTTGCCTGTCGGCGCCGAGCGGCTCGCGGGTGAGATCGACCTGCATCGAGCCCGCGAGCGCGTAAGCGACGACCAGCGGCGGGGAGGCGAGGTAGTTGGCGCGCACGTCGGGATTGATGCGCCCCTCGAAATTGCGGTTGCCCGACAGCACCGCGGCGGCGACCAGATCGTGCGCGGCGATGGTCGCTGAAATCTCGGGCGCGAGCGGGCCGGAATTGCCGATGCAGGTGGTGCAGCCGAAGCCGACGAGATTGAAGCCGAGCTTGTCGAGCGGCTTCTGCAGATCGGCCTCCTTGAGGTAGTCCTCGACCACCTGGCTCCCCGGCGCGAGAGAGGTCTTAACCCACGGCTTGACGGTCAGGCCTCGGGCGACCGCGTTGCGGGCCAGAAGCCCGGCGGCCATCATCACGCTCGGGTTCGAGGTGTTGGTGCAGGAGGTGATCGCGGCGATGACCACATCGCCGTGGCCGAGATCGAAGTTCGTCCCCTCGACCTTGTGCCGTTCGGCGATCGCCGCGCCTTGCCGGAATTCGCTGGTCATGGATGCGGCGAAGCCTGCCTTGGCGCCGCTGAGGACAATGCGGTCCTGCGGCCGCTTCGGCCCGGCGAGCGAGGCCGTGACCTCGCCGAGGTTGAGCGCGAGCGTATCGGAATAGAGCGGGTCCGGAGTGAGGCGGGTGCGGAAGGCGCCTTGCGCCTTCGCGTAAGATTCGACCAGGGCGAGCCGCGAAGGTTTGCGACCAGTGGTCTTCAGGTAAGCGAGCGTCTGCGCGTCGATCGGGAACAGGCCGCAGGTCGCGCCATATTCCGGGGCCATGTTGCCAAGCGTGGCGCGATCGGCGACCGTCATCGAACTGAGGCCCGCGCCGTAGAACTCGACGAATTTGCCGACCACGCCCTTCTTGCGCAGCATCTCGGTGACGGTCAGCACGAGGTCGGTGGCGGTCACGCCCTCGCGCAATTCGCCCTCGAGCTTGAAGCCGATCACCTCGGGCAGAAGCATCGACAGTGGCTGGCCGAGCATGGCGGCCTCGGCCTCGATGCCGCCCACTCCCCAGCCGAGCGCGGCGAGGCCATTGACCATGGTGGTGTGGCTGTCGGTGCCGACGAGCGTGTCGAAAAAGGCGGCTTCGACCGTCTTCCCGTTGCGCTTCTCCTTCGCCGTCCAGACGGTCTGGGCGAGATATTCCAGATTGACCTGATGGCAGATGCCGGTGCCGGGCGGCACGACGCTGAAATTGGAGAACGCCTGCTGGCCCCATTTCAGGAACCGGTAGCGCTCCTGATTCTGTTCGTATTCGCGCGCGACGTTCTGAGCGAACGCTCTGGGCGTGCCGAAATGATCGACGATCACCGAATGATCGATGACGAGATCGACCGGAACCAGCGGATTGATCTTGTCGGGATCGCCGCCGAGCGCCAGCCATCGCGTCGCGCATCGCGGCCAGATCGACCACCGCGGGCACCCCGGTGAAATCCTGCATGAGCACGCGCGCCGGGCGGAAGGCGATTTCGTGCTCCCTTTTGCCGCGATTGCCGATCCAGGCCGCGACCGCCTCGATGTCTTCCTTCTTGACGCTGCGCCCGTCTTCGTTGCGCAGCAGGTTCTCGAGCACGACCTTGAGCGAGAACGGAAGCTGGGAGACGCCGGCGAGCCCGTTTCTCTCCGCCGCCTTCAGGGAATAAATCTCGTAAGCCTTCGCCCCGACGCTCAGCGTCTTGCGGCATTTGAAACTGTCGAGGCTGGCCATTGGGGGCGCTCCGGACAAGGCGTCGGGGGGATGGGCGCCTTATAGATATAATCGCCCGCAGAGGCTAGACACGCCGTCATTTGGCGCAAACGGGCGCGTGAGAAACTTTTAGCGAGGCGGATCATGATCGATCTTCAAGGGCGCGTCGCCCTGGTCACCGGCGCCTCGCGCGGCATCGGGCGGGCGATAGCGCTCGCGATCGCCGAGCGCGGCGCCGCGGTCGCGGTCAATTTCCACACCCGCGCCGAGGACGCCGAGGCCGTCGTGGCTGAAATCCGTTCCGCCGGCGGACGCGCCATCGCGGCGCAGGCCGACGTTTCCGCGAGCGCCCAGGTCAACGCGATGGCGGCGCGCGTATTGGGCGAACTCGGCCCGGTCGACGTGCTGGTGAACAACGCCGGCGCCGCGATTGGCGGCGAGAGCGAGGCGGACTTCGATTTCGGGATAGCGGTCAACCTGAAATCGGCGTTCCTGTGCACCGAGGCGATCCTGCCCGGGATGCGCGAGCGCCGCTGGGGGCGGATCGTCAACATTTCCTCCGCCGCCGCGAGGGGGGCGGGCCTGCTCGGCGTCGTGTACAACGCCTCCAAGGCCGGGCTCGAGGGCTTAACTCGCGGCTATGCGGCGCGGACGGCGAAGGACGGCGTCACCGTGAACGCCATCGCGCCCGGCCCGATCGACACCGACATGGGCGCAGCGCTCAAGGCCGCGGGCGTCGCGGCCCGCATTCCCGTCGGACGCATGGGACGTCCGGAAGAGGTCGCCGAGGCGACGGTCATGATCATCGGCAACGGCTTCATCACCGGCCAGACCGTCGCGGTGAATGGCGGAGTGGCGTTTCTGTGAGCTTTTTCGGGCACGAAGCGCCTGGGGCCTTTGCGCCTGGATGGAGACCGGATGCGCCTGAGGGGGTGGGACCTGACGATCGAGCGCGGCGGGCGGCGGGTCGTCGCCGGCGTGTCCTTTGAAGCGCGCGAGGGCATGGGCCTGATCGTGACCGGGCCGAACGGGGCGGGAAAGACGACCCTCCTGAGAGCGCTCGCCGGCTTCCTGCCGGTCGAGGCCGGCGGCTTCGCGCTCGACGGCGGGGACAGCGAGCGCACGGTCGGCGAGCAGGCGCATTATCTCGGCCATGCGGACGGAGTGAAGAGCGCGCTGACCGCGGGCGAGAACCTCGCCTTCGCGGCGGCGATCCTTGGCGGCGATCCCTCGAGGGCCGCGCAACTCGCGGCGCTCGCGGCGCTCGGCCTCGCCCATGCGATCGATTTTCCCGCCCGCCTCCTCTCCGCCGGACAGAGACGGCGCGTCGCGCTCGCCCGCCTCGTCATGGCCAGGCGGCCGGTCTGGCTCCTCGATGAGCCGGCGACCGCGCTCGACGCCGCCGCTCAGGCCGCGCTTGGCGCCATCATGCGCGCGCATCTGCAAGACGGGGGGATCCTCGTGGTCGCCGCCCACGGCGCCCTCGGCCTCATCGGCGCGCGGGAGCTCAAGCTTGGCGCGGCGCGAGACGCGGCGGCGTGAGGGCCATGACCCCTGCCCTCGCCCTGTTCCTGCGCGAGTGGCGGATCGCGCGGCGCATCGGCGGCGGCGCATCGGTCGGCGTCGTGTTCTTTCTCATTCTGGTCGCGGTCATGCCGTTCGCGCTCGGACCGGACCTCAACCTGCTCGCGCGGTTCGGACCGGCGGTTCTCTGGATCGCCGGCGTTGCTCGCCACCCTGCTCGGACTCGACCGGCTGTTCCAGGCCGATCACGACGACGGCTCGCTCGACCTTCTCATCAATGGGTCGCTGCCGCTCGAGGTCGCGGTGCTGGTCAAGTGCGCCGCGCACTGGACGGCGAGCACGCTGCCGCTCGTTGTCCTAAGCCCGCTGTTCGGACTCATGCTGGCGATGGCGCCGGGTCCGCTCGCGCTCGTCGCCGCGAGTCTTGCCGCCGGCACGCCGGCGCTGACGATGGTCGGCGCGATCGGGGCGGCCCTCACCGTCTCGCTGAGACGCGGGGGCCTGCTGATGGCGGTGCTGGCGCTGCCGCTGACGATTCCGGTGCTCATCTTCGGCGTCGCGGCGGCTTCGGCCGCGAGCGGCGGCGCGGCGCCGTTTCTGCCTCCGTTCCTCGTGCTATGCGCGCTGTCGCTGGCGTCGGTCGCCGCCGCGCCCTTCGCCGCCGCGGCGGCTCTCAGATACGCACGCGAGTGATATCAACCCTGCCCGATAAGCGCCGCTGCCGGGTCCGATCAACCGAACGGGATCCGGCATCGCGGTCACGAGACAGGGAAGCCCGCGAGCCAAAAAGTTGGCTCAGGCGGCCGCCGCAGGGTAAACGCGAATGTTCCCTGGCCGACATACGGGACGCGGCCAGGCAAAATGAGAGGCGCCAATGAACTGGCTTTACACCCGGATAGAGAGGCTGAGGCCTTATGTCCTCAGCATTCTGCGCATTGTCGTCGGGCTTCTGTTTCTTCAGCATGGCCTGTCGAAATTCTTCGGCTTTCCCACCCCCTCGCCGGTCCCCTCGCTGAGCGGACTGCTCATTCTCGCGGCGATTCTCGAAACGGTCGGCGGGGCCTTTTTTGTCGTGGGGGCCTATACCCGGGTCGTGGCCTTCGTCCTGTCCGGCGAAATGGCCTTCTCCTATTTCATGGCGCACGCGCCGCGCTCGGTCTATCCGCTCGCCAATGGCGGAGAACTGGCCGTCCTCTACTGCTTCATCTTCCTTTATTTCGTCTTCGCGGGCCCTGGCCCTTTGAGCCTCGACCGCACGGCGCTGAAGCAGATGTAGTGTCCTGAGCCGGTTCAGCCTGGGCGATTGCCCGCTGGCCGCGGCGGAGGCGCTCCGCGCGCCTGCCGCCTATGCTTACATACATTATGTATTTGTATATATTCGCAAGGCGCGTCCTCCGGCGCGATGACCCCGAGGGAGTGACAGAAAAAGGCGCCTAAACGATTGAAACGATTGAGTCGGCGCCAGGATTTGGCGCCTGGAGCCTCCCATTGGGCGAGCATGGCCCTTCCGCGGAACGAGCCGGGCCTTCCTCTCCGCCAGTTCAGGCGCTTCGGTCTCAGGAGGCTCGGCTTCAGTTCCAGCCAAGGAAAGCCCGGACCATTTGACAGGCGCCTGAACCGCGGGTCTTCTTTGCGTAAGCGCGCGAGGCGCGCGCGGGCGTCGGGAGGAGGGCCATGAACGTGAGCGGCGCAGCGCGGCTAAGCCCGGGCACGATTTCGGCCCGCATCGACCGGCTGCCGGCGACGCGCACGATCTGGACGATCGTCGCGCTGCTCGGGTTCGGCATGTTCTTCGAGCTCTACGACCTGCTGTTCTCGGCCTATGTCGCGCCCAGTCTCGTCAAGTCGGGCGTGCTGACCGCGCAGACGCGGGGACTGTTCGGCGCGACGGGGGTCGCGAGCTTCATCGCCGCTCTGTTCACTGGCCTCTTCATCGGCACCCTCCTGTGCGGCTTTCTCGCCGATCGCTTCGGCCGCCGCGCGATCTTCACCTGGTCGCTGCTCTGGTACTCCGCGGCCAACGTCATGGTGGCGTTGCAGCACGACGCCGCTGGCCTCAACTTCTGGCGGCTGATCTCCGGCATCGGCCTTGGCGTCGAGATCGTGACGATCGGCGCCTATTTGAGCGAGCTTGCGCCCAAGGGGCTGCGCGGGCGCGCCTTCGCCGTCAACCAGGCGATCGGCTTCGTCTGCGTGCCGGTCGTTTCCTTCCTCGCCTGGCTGCTCGTGCCGATCGCGCCGCTGGGGCTCGAGGGCTGGCGCTGGGTGGTGCTGATCGGGGCGCTCGCCGCGCCGGTCGTCGTCTATTTGCGGCTTGGCCTCCCGGAGAGCCCGCGCTGGCTCGCCAAGCATGGGAAGCTCGACGAGGCGGACCGGGTGTTGAGCGCCATCGAAGCCAAGGTCGAGGCGGAGTACGGCCGGCCGCTGCCCCCGCCCGGCCCCGAGGAGCCGGTTTCGCCGGCGAGCGGCTTTCTTGACCTTTGGGTTCCAGGCGTTCGCGGCCGCGTCATCCTGATGAGCGTCTTCAACATCTTTCAGACGATCGGATTCTACGGCTTCGCCAATTGGGTCCCCTCGCTCTTGGTCAGCCAGGGGATCACCGTCTCGCACAGCCTTGGCTATACGACCCTGATCGCCCTTGCCGCGCCGGTCGGACCCCTGATCGGCTTCTTTCTCGGCGACAGGTTCGAGCGCAAATGGATCATCGTCGCCTCGGCGGGCGCAATCCTCGTCTGCGGCCTCGTTTTCGCCCAGGCGCGCGGCTCGGCGCTGATCATCGCGATGGGCCTCGCGCTGACGCTCGCCGCCAACATCATGTCGTTCAGCTTCCACGCCTACCAGCAGGAGCTGTTCGCGACCGGCATCCGGGCCCGCGCAGCCGGATTCGTCTATTCGTGGAGCCGGTTCTCGGTCATTTTCTCGTCCTTCATCATCGCCTTCGTGCTCGCGCGCTCGGGCGCGCTCGGCGTCTTCGTGTTCATCGCCGCAGCGATGGGGGTGGTGATGGCGACGATCGGAATCTTCGGCCCGCGCACGACCAATATGGCTCTGGAGAAAATCGCCGGGTGAGGAGGCGCACGCCGACCGTTGACACGCGCGGTCTTTTTCCGCTGCTCCGCCGCAGTTCTCCACGGTCGACGAGTGTCGCGCTGACCCCAACAGCAGTCGGATTGCATCTTTTACTTCAGGTCGTCAGCCACCGCCTCCAGAGCCGCCTTGGCGCATTCCTCGTCCTGGTCTGCAGTGCCGCCGCTGACGCCAACGCCGCCAATCTGCGCCTTGCTCCCCGTCATGATCGGTAGGCCTCCGGGAAAGGCGATGATGCCGGGAACATAGGCTATGCCGGGGAGTTCGCCGGGCTTGCCCTCTTTGCCGAAAGCCAACTCGCCAATAAACCGCGTCGGGGCTGGGAACTCGGCGGAGGTGATCGCCTTCTGCTGAGAAACGGCAATGCTGCCCAGGAACGCGCCATCCATATGCTCAAAGTAAACCAATTTGGTCCCATCATTGACCACGGCGATGTTCATTTTCCAGTTCTCTTGTTTCGCCTTGGCCTCGCAGCCGGCCGCGATCTTCTTCGCGAGGTCGAGCGTGAGCGTCGGCTTGGTTTCGATGGCCATCGCGGCAGAGCAGCACAATCCGAGTCCGACCACGGCGGAATACGTCGACATGACAGCGTGCATTGCATCCTCTCCTCTTGATCCCCGAGTTGTAAAATTGGCGTCGGTTCAAGTGGCGCCACATACTCCTGCTTGGAGTAAGGGAAACCCGCTAAAGTCGGGTCCGATGCAAGTTCCCTTCTGAGCCTCAAGGCACCTTTTTTCGGCGGGCGCTGTGACGCAGATCACACGTCGAGAGGTAGCAGGCGAACCGGTTAGCGAGATCGTGAAGCTCGGGCGCGCTTGGGCCAGGGCGCGGCGGAGGGCGCCAACGGCCCAATGGCTCCATTGCGCTTCGCTCAACCAAATTTCGCCTGCCTTGTCCAAGCCCTCCGAATTCGACTTGAAATCGCAGACAGCTCATCTGCTCAATAGTGTGATTGCGTTTGGGGCCTACTCGCCGGTCCAGACCGGCGCCCGCTTCGCAAGAAAGGCCTCGATCGCCCTCCTTGAAGTCACGGCTGCCATAGACGCGGGCGATGACCATCTCGTCGGGCTCCGAGAAGCGCGCATCAGCGCGCGAGTCGCCTGCGAGCGTAAGAGGAGCGTTGGCGAGCGAGCTCTCCACGATCTCGGCTGCGCGCGCGTCGAGCGCATCCGGTTCGGTCAGCGCGACCAGGAAGCCCGCCGCCAGCGCCTCGTCGGCGTCTGAGAGGTCGGCAAGAAGCAGCATGCGACGCGTCCATCCCGTGACCGAAGGCCCGTTTGAGCCGCATGAGATTGGCGCGCGACAGGCAATTGCCGAGTGTGCGCGCCACCGGAACTCCGAAGCGCGACCGGCTCGAGGCGACGCGCAGGTCGCATGCGGTCGCGATCATCAGACCCCCGCCGGTCGCCGGTCCGTCGATCACCGCGAGCGTCGGCACGGGGAGCGTCTCGATTTGAAGGACGCCCCGCTCGAGGCGCGCCTCGTAGCGGACGCCGTCCTCGCCGATCCTGAAGCCGCGAAACTCGGCGATGTCGGTCCCGGCGACAAAGGCCCCGTTCGCGCCGCGGAAGACCGCCGCGCGCAATCCCGGCGTCGCGGCGATCCGCCCGCAGGCGATGGACAATTCGTCATACATCGCCAGCGACATCGCATTGCGCATCTGAGGGCGGTCGAACACGACCGTCGCGACGGGACCGTCGATCGTCAGCCTGACGGCGGGCGCGCTCAACGGCGGCCTCCCGTCGCGAGCCGGCGCTCGCTTTCCGCGATCCCAAGCTCGGCGAAAATCTCATCATTGTGCTCGCCCAGCAGCGGCGGGGGCCGGCGCACCTGCTGCGGCGTCCCCATGAGCTTGACCGGGAAGCCGATGTTGGGGATTGCGCCCTCGACGGGATGGGGGATCGTCATCTTCATCTCGCGCGCCCTTGCCTGATCGCTGCCGAACACCTCCCCATAGTCGCTGATCGGTCCGGCGGGAACGCCGACGCCAAGAAGAAGCGAAACCCAGTCGTCCCGGTCGCGGGTCACGAACGTCGCTTCCAGGTCGTGAGCCAGCGCCGCGCGATTGGCGAGCCGGTCGGCGTTGGTCTTGTACTTCGGATTGGCCGCCAGATCCGGGCGCTCGAGCGCCTCGCAGAGCCTCAGCCACAGCCTGTCGTTGTTGGCGCCGATGACGAAATACCCGTCTTTGGCGCGAACGGCCTCATAAGGCGCGGCCATCCGATTGGCGGTGCCCAGGCGGCCGGGCACATGTCCAGTGCCCCAATATTCGCTGATGTCCCAGATGGCGAAGGCGATGCCGGCCTCGTACAGCGAAGCGTCGATATATTGTCCCCGGCCGGTGGTCTCGCGGCCGATATAGGCGGCGAGGATGGCGTAGACGGCAAACAGCGAGCAGCCGATGTCGGTCACCGGCACGCCGGCCCTCGCGGGCGGCCCGGCCGGATCGCCGGTGACGCTGATGACGCCCGAGGCGCCTTGAGCGATGAGGTCGAAGCCAGGCCGTCCGGCCCACGGGCCCGTCTGCCCGAATCCGGAGATGCTGGCGTAAATGATGGCGGGATTGACGGCGCGCGCCGCCTCATAGTCGACGCGGAGCTTCTTCATCGCTCCCGGCCGATAGTTCTCGACAATCACGTCCGCCGTCTCGGCGAGGCGGAGGAACGCCTTGCGTCCGGCCTCGCTTTTGAGGTCGAGGGTGATCGAGCGCTTGTTGCGGTTCATGTTGAGGAAACCGAGGCTGTCGTCGCCCTTGAGCTTGAACCCCATGGCGCGGCGGGCCTGATCGCCCTCAGGCGGCTCGACCTTGATGACGTCCGCCCCGAGGTCGGCCAGAAGCATGCAGCAGAACGGGCCCGCCATGACCTGGCAGACATCGAGCACCCGGATGGCTTGAAGCGGCAAAGGCTGCCCGGCGCCGCGTCCGGCTTGGGCTGAGTTGGCCATTTTTCGAACCTCTCACGTTTCGTACGATCGACGCTCTTTAAAGCGAGTTCAACGCTCCGCGCGCAATCCTTACCGCATGGGGCGTCCGCGCCCAGGCCATTCGAGACGCCCCCGGACCCCGTGTCCAGGCGATCGTGGGCTTTTGGCGTAGGGAAGAATTCACCCGAAGGCGTCACTATTCGTCATTTTCGCGAGACTCGGGGTTCGGACGGGCCCGTCGCCGGCCCGGATGGGCCGAGCCCGGAGGCGCCGCATTGTCGCCCTTGTCTCCCTGGCATAAGAGAGGCGCCCATGGTCAATCTCGCCAATCCGACCGCGTTCGTCGAGGTGGCGCGCCGCCTTCTGCCCTGGCTCGCGGCGGCGACGGGAGCGCTGTTTGTCGCGGGCTTATGGCTCTCCCTCGCAGCGCCGCCCGATTATCAGCAGGGCGAAACGGTCAAGATCATGTATCTGCACGTGCCGGCGGCATGGATGGCGACCTTCGTCTATGCGGTCATGACCGCAGCCGCGCTCGGCACGCTCGTCTGGCGCCATCCGCTTGCGGACGCCGCGCAGAAGGCGGCGGCGCCGCTCGGCGCGGGCTTCACCTTCATTTGTCTGGTCACCGGCTCGCTGTGGGGCAAGCCGATGTGGGGAACCTACTGGGTCTGGGACGCCCGCCTGACTTCGGTGCTGGCGCTGTTCATCATCTACCTTGGCATTATCGCGTTGTGGCGGGCGATCGACGATCCGGGCCGCGCGGCCAAAGCGGCGGCGATCCTGACCCTGGCCGGCGCAGTCGACCTGCCGATCATCAAATTCTCCGTCGACTGGTGGAACACCCTGCATCAGCCGGCCTCGGTGTTCCGGCTGGGCGGGCCGACCATCGCCCCTTCCCTGCTCCTGCCCCTGATCGTGATGGCGCTCGCCTTCACCGGCCTTTTTCTCACCCTGCATGTGATGGCGATCGAGAACGAAATCCTGCGCCGGCGGATCGCGCGGGTGACGATGCTGGCGGCCCATGAAGGCGACCGCCTCGCGCCGGGCCTTGCGGCCGGGGGCGCATGATGGGCGACCCTCATATCGGCTTCGTCATCGCGGCCTATGCGCTCGCTGGCCTGACGATAGCGGCGATGATTGGCTGGGTGGTCCTGGACTCCCGCCGTCTGAACGCTGAGCTCGCGCGGGCGACTCGGGCTCTCGACCGCGCGAAAGGCAGCGCAAACGGCGAGGTCCGATGAGCGTCGAGGCCGAAACCGCGGCCCCAGGCGTCCGGCGCTGGGTCGTCTATGTTCCGCTCATCATCTTCATGGCGCTGGCGTGGCTTCTGTTCGAGCGGCTCGGCGCCGGCGATCCGGCAAGCATTCCCTCGGTGCTGGTCGGCCAGTCCGCCCCGCCGCTCGACCTGCCCGGCCTCGACGGCGCGCCCGGCCTGACCGGGGCCGACTTGCGCGCCGGCCATGTGAGCGTCGTCAACATGTTCGGCTCCTGGTGCGAGCCCTGCCATTTTGAGCATCGCTATCTGATGGCGCTCGCCGCCGATCCGGAGCTCAAGGCGAAGGGCGTCGCCGTCTATGGGGTCGCGCAAAGGGACTCGGCCGAAAACGTTCGCCGCTTCTTGGGCGCGAACGGCGACCCCTACGGAAAAGTGGGCCTCGATCAGGACAATCGCACCGGCATCGACTGGGGCGTCTATGGCGTGCCCGAGACATTCGTCGTCAGGGGCGACGGCAAGATGGTCTTTAAGCTGGTCGGGCCGCTCACCGCCGAGACGCTCGAGAGCCAGCTCAAGCCGCAGATCCTCAAGGCGATGAAAGGCGGCTGACCGGGCGGGTTCCGCCGCCGTTGGCGCTCCGGCCGTCCTTGATGTAATCACTTCTTACATGAGTCGGACGAGCGACGAGCCTGGCGAGCGCGATCAGCCGCGCGGCTATCATCACGGCAATCTGCGCGAGGCGCTGATCCGCGCGGCGCTGGAACTGATCGCGAGGAAGGGGACAGCGGGATTCACGTTCGCCGAGGCCGCCCGCTTCGCCGGCGTCAGCCCGGCCGCTCCTTATCGGCATTTCCGCGACCGCGACGAATTGATGGCGAGCGTGGCGCTGCGCAGCTTCGGAGAGTTCGAGGCCCATCTCGCGCGCGCCTGGGATGGTGGACGACCCGATGCGTTGACGGCGCTGGATCGGCTTGGCAAGGCCTATCTCGAATTCGCCCGCGGCAAGCCCGCGTTCTACTCGGCGATGTTCGAAGCGGGCGTTCCGGTCGGGGCCAGTCCCGCGCTCAGAGAAGCCAGCGAACGGGCTTTCGCCGTCTTGCGCGGCGCGGCCGATGAGATCTGCGCCTCCCTCCCCAAGGGTGGGCGCCCGCCGGCGCTGATGGTGGCGCTCCATATCTGGGCCATGGCCCACGGCGTCGCTTCGCTGTTTGGACGCGGCGATGGCGGGCAACGCGCGCTGCCGATGCCGCCGGAGGATCTTCTGGAGGCGAGCGTGCTCGTCTATTTGCGCGGACTCGGGGTGACAGGGGCTTGACAGCCGGCCGGTTTGCGAAGTAAATGTTCATTACATTAACACGAGGACACGCCATGCTGCCCATCATTCTCACTGTCCTGGGGTTCCTGTGGTGGTGGCCGATCGGGCTCATCATTCTCGCTCTGTTCATCAGCCGGGGAAAGCTCGGCAGCTGGCGTCATCTCGCTTATGCGGGGGACGCGCCGATTGTCGACTGCGGACACGGACCGGACCGCTGGGAGCGCAAGATCGCTCGCATGCAGGAAAAGATGGAAGTCATGCGCGCCAGGGCGGACCGGATGACGGGCGGAGCGCGTTGGTTCGGCCCAGCGACGAGCGGCAACCGCGCCTTCGACGATTATCGCTCGGAGACCCTGAGCCGGCTTGAGGAGGAGCAGCGGGAGTTCAAGGATTTCCTGGCGCGGCTCCGCTTCGCCAAGGACCGCGCCGAGTTCGATCAGTTCATGGCCGAGCGCCGCCACCGCCCCTTCGAGCCGGATTCGCCGGCCGAACCGCGCGGCTGACCTTCGCCGCTTTCAGTTTCCGTGGCGCGGGGCGCGATTCCTGGAATCGCGCCCCGCGTCCGCGTGAGGACGGTCCAGCAATCATCATGCGCCGGGCGGTCTTCCTCACCTCGCCGCGCGCCCAAGCCCGCCTTCGACGCAGGCGATCGCGAACGCGTATTGGCGGGCGACGTCGTCGAGCCGGTCGTAGCGCCCTGGCGCGCCGGCGTGCCCCGCGTCCATCGCGGTGCGCAACAGGATCGGCCCGCCTCCGGTCATCATCGCACGCAGGCGCGCGACCCATTTGGCGGGTTCCCAATAGGTCACCCGCGGATCGGTCAGGCCGGCGAGCGCGAGAATCGCCGGATAGGGCTGAGCCCGCACGTTGTCGACCGGGCTATAAGAACGGATGGTCTCGAACGCGATCTTGTCGTGGATCGGATCGCCCCATTCGAGCCATTCGGGCGGGGTGAGCGGCAGGCTCGCGTCAAGCATCGTCGCCAGCACGTCCACGAACGGCACGTCGGCGATGATTCCGGCGAACAGGTCCGGCGCCAGATTGGCGACCGCGCCCATGAGCAGGCCGCCTGCGCTGCCGCCCTGCGCCACGATCCGCCCCTTGGCTGTGAAGCCTTCGGCGATGAGGAAGCGCGCGGCGGCGAGGAAATCGCGGAAGGTGTTCGGCTTCCGGCTTAGCTTGCCATCCTCGTACCAGCGCCAGCCTTTGTCGGTGCCGCCGCGGACATGGGCGATCGCGAACACGAAGCCGCGGTCGACGAGCGAGAAGCGGTTGGTGGAGAAGCTCGCTTCGGCTGCGTAACCGTAGGCGCCGTAGCCCGTGAGGAGCAGCGGCGCCGATCCGTCGAGCTTCATGCTCCTCTTGTACAGCAGGGTGACCGGCACGCTCTCGCCGTCATCGGCGGGGGCGAAGACGAGACGCGCGACATAAGCCCCGGGGTCGAAGCCGCGCGGCATCGCCTGCCGCTTGACGAGGATGCGGCGCCGGTTCGCGACATCGTAATCGTAGGTCTCCTGCGGCGTGGCCGGCGACGAATAGCTGAAGCGGATGAGCGAGGCGCCGAATTCGTAGACCGGCTCAAGCCTCAGATAGTAGGTCTCCTCGTCGAAAGCGATCTCATGCGACTCGCCGCTGTTCAGGTCGTGGACCACAAGGCGGGGCCGGCTCATCTCGCGGGTGATGAGCACGAGTTGTTCCCTGAACAGCGTGGCGTCGGCGATGAAGCGGCCTCCGCGCTCGGCGACGACCTCGCGCCAGTTCGCCTCTTCAGGCGCATGCCCAGGGGCGGCCACGATCTTGAAATCGGGCGCGCCGGCGTTGGTGCGGATGAAGAGACGATCGCCGTGGTCCATGACCTCGTAGCGGAACCCTGGCCGGCGGGGCGCGACGAGGCGGGGCGGGAGCGCCGGGCGATCGAGATCGACGATCCATGCTTCCGAGGCGTCGTGGCCGTGCACCGAGATGATGGCCGAGCGGCCGAGGCGGGTCGGATCGATGCCGATGAACCAGGCCGGATCGTCCTCCGTGAACACCTCGACATCGTCGGTCTGCGCGGTCCCCAGCCTGTGCAGCATGACGCGGCAAGGACGGTGACTCTCGTCCTGCTCGACATAAAGAAAAGCCCGCGAATCCCGGGTCCAGACGACATCTCCGGTCGCCCCGGCGACGCGGTCGGGGAGATCCGTCTCGCGCTTAGAGGTCGCGGACCGCGATGGTCAGGAGCTCGGAGCCGAGATCGTCGGAGCTAAAGGCGAATTTGGAATGATCGGGTGAATGACGCGCGGCGGCGAGATGAAAAAACGCCTTGCCCTCGGCGCGCGCATCGCCGTCGATCAGCACCGTCTCCGGCCCGCCTTGGCGGGGCTTGCGGCAATAGATGCGGCGCTGGCCGCCGGAGCGAAAGCGCGAGTAATAGGCCCAAGGTCCGTCGACTTGCGGCGGCTCGCTGTCGTCCTCCTTGAGGCGCGCGCGCATTTCGCGCTTGAGCTCCCTCTGCAAGCCGAGCGTTGGCGTCAGAACCGCATCGGCGTAGGCGTTCTCGGCCTTGAGCAGCGCGCGGATGTCTCTGAGGCAGCCGGCGGGGATCGCGCAGCACCTCGCGCCAGTTGTCCGCACGCATCCAGGCGTAGTCGTCGGACCAGGAAAAGCCATGGGCGGAGAGAAGCGCCGGCCGGACCTCGGCGCGCGGCGGCGCGGGGATCGAGGCGTCCGGTCTCGGTCCGCGACCCCGCTTCGATGGCGCGGCGGTCATGACGCCTGAGCTCGCGCAGCGCGCGGAAGCGCCCGAAAGGCGGCAGGAACCTCGGACGGCCGCTTGCACAAGGCCGCCGCGCCCACGGCGCGAAGCTCGTCGGCGCCGCCATAGCCCCACAGCGCCCCGATGGTCGGAATCCCATGCCTGTTCGCCGCAAGCACGTCATGTTCGCGGTCGCCCCACATGCAACAATCGCCGGCCTCCAGCTCCTGCTCATCAAGGATGCGCGCGATGAGATCGCCCTTGTCCTGATAGCGCCCGTCGAGTTCGTCGCCGTAGGCCGCGTCGAAATGGCGTCCGAGGTCGAAGCGGGCGAGAATGCGCTCGGCGTAAACCGTAGGCTTCGCAGTGCACAGAACCAATCGCGTCCCCGCCATGCGCAGGTCCGCCAGCGCCTGGTCCACCCCATCGTAGACGACAGCCTCGAATAGGCCCACGGTCGAATAGCGCCGGCGGTAGATGTCGAGCGCCTTCTCCGGATCGCCGCTGTCGCCGAGCAAGCGGGCGAAGGACCGGCGCAGCGAAGGCCCGATGATCCAGGTGAGCTCCGCGGCTGGCGGCGGGCTTCGTCCCATCGCCTCAAGCGCCAGGCGAAAGCAGCCGACAATGCCTTCGGCCGGATCGGTCAGGGTGCCGTCCAAATCGACAAGGACCGCGCTTCGCCGACTGGTCCAGATCATTGCCATTCCGCCATTGCGCAATGCTCCAGGCGCCTGCCGCCGCGCGCAGGCGATCGCGATCCGGAGAGGCCGGGCGGCGCCACGCGCCACGCCGGGCCGTTAGCCGCGGATCGGCTCGTGCGCGACCGCCGCGCGCAGGAAATAGAAGAGCCCGGTCAGCGCGGTCAGGATGAGCAGGCCCTCCAGCATGCGCGTGACCATGAAGCCAAGCTGGAACAGGCCGCCGATCGCCCAACCCGCCGCGGCCCCGGCGCCTACGAGCTCCGTGCCGACGAGAATGGCGACGCTGATCAGGGTCATCGCGTTGGTCCAGTTGATCGGCGCGACGTCCGCCAAGCTCTCTCTCCTTCAATGTTCACGAAGGCATCGCGGATATACCAAGGCGCTCCGAGGCGCAAGCGTCACGCCTTGGCGCCGCCGCCGCCTTTCCGGCCCGCCTCATAGGCTTTCACGTGGAGCGCGGCGATGCGCAGGAGCGATCGGTCGTCCGGATTCCTTGCGCGGCGCAGGAGGTCGTCGAGGATCTGGTCGCCTTCGACCGGCTTGCCGTTTTCGATGTCGCGCAGCATCGAGGCTTTCAAAGAGGAGCCGGAAGCGGTGATCGCCGCACGCGCCCGCGCTAACGCCGGTTCGCGCAGCGGAAAGCCGTGAGCGGCGGCGATCGAGGCGCATTCCTCGAGAAGCCCGCTCGCGAGATCGGCGGCGCCGGCCGCGACAATATCGCCGATCGACGCCCGCATGAGACAGGTGATTCCCGCCGCGGCCGCGATGAACACCCACTTCTCCCACATATCCTGCTTGATCTCGTTGGTGAGCCGCGCGTCGAAGCCGGCGTTGAGCATCGCCGAGGCGACGGCCTCGATCCGGGGCGTGCGGGAGCCGTCCAGCTCGCCGAAGCTGAGCGCATGCCAATCGTTGAGATGGACGACGGCGCCGTCGTCGCCGAGAGTGACCGAGATGGCGCATTGGCCGCCGAGCACGCGCTGGGGCCCGAAGCGTTCGGCGAGCCGTTCGAGGTGCCGCATGCCGTTCAGAAGCGGCAAAATCGCAGTCGCCGGGCCGACCGCGCGGGCGAATGACTCCATCGCGCCATCGAGGTCGAACGCCTTGCAGCTCAAGATCACGAGATCGAACGGCTCGGCGAGGCTCTCCCGCGACACCACTGGCGGCGAGGGGTGATGGAAATCGCCGACTGGACTGCGGATCGTCAGCCCGTGTTTCGCGAGCTCGGCCGCCCGGCGCGCGCGAACCAGGAACGTCACGTCGCGGCCCGCCTGCAAGAGACGTCCGCCGAAATAGCCGCCGACCGCGCCCGCTCCGACCACCAGAATTCTCATGTCCTCCAATCCTCCATCTTGCGGGAATCTGTCCGCCGCTCGCCCCGCCGCAACCGGCGGCCATGCTCGAAAATGTCCCCGCTTCCGCCGAGCGCCGACGGTGCGATCTATGGCACGGCCGAGACCAGCAGGAACGCGGCGAAGATCACGAGATGCACGGCGCCTTGCAGCACGGTCGTGCGCCCGGTGCCAAGGGTGAGAGCGGCGATGTAGAGGGTCAGAATGAGCAGCGTCATATCGGCTTGCGACACGCCGAGCACGATTTGTTGATTGAGCGCAATCGAGACAAGCGCGACCGTCGGGATCGTCAGGCCGATGCTGGCGATGGCCGAGCCGATCGCGAGGTTGATGCTGTTCTGCAGCTGATTTCGCAACGCGGCCTTCGTGGCGGCGAGCCCCTCCGGCATGAGCACGATCGCCGCGATGATGACGCCGACAAAGGCCTTCGGCAGTCCGATCGCGGCGATAGCCATGTCGACCGGATAGGACAGCGTCTTGGCCAGCAGCACGACTGCAGTGAGCGAAACGACCAGCAGGACGAGGCTCACGAGCGTGGTCCAGGCGCCCGGCGCCTCGCGCGACGCCTTGCTGGAATCGTCAGCGCCTCGGGCATCGAGAAAGTAATTGCGATGCTTGACGGCCTGCACGAACACGAACACGCACCACAGAACCAGCGACATCAGGCCGACGCCCTCCAGCTGCAGAACGGAATAGGACGGACCGTGAGCGCCCACGGCGAAATTGGGCAGGATCAGCGCCAGCGTCGCCAGCGTGCCGAGCACGGCGAGGGCGGAGACGGCGCCCTGGAGGTGAAAGGTCTGCTCAAAGTGCTTGCCGGCCCCAAGGACGAGGCAGAGGCCGACGACGCCATTGAGAACAATCATTACCGCGGCGAAGACCGCGTCGCGCGCGACTCGCTCGCCGCCCTCCGCGCCAGAGAGCATGATCGAGACGATGAGCCCGGCTTCAATCACCGTCACCGCCACCGCCAGAAGGATGGAGCCGAATGGCTCGCCGAGTTTGAGCGCCAGCACCTCCGCATGATGGACTGCGGCGAACACCGTGGCCCCGAGGAGGAGACCGCTGAGCGTCAGGACCGTGGCCGCGTCGGCCGGTACGACATGGGCGAATTTCAGCCCCAGCAGCGCGGTCGCGAACAGCGGAACGGCCAACGACCAGGCCGGAATGGAGGCGTGGTGCGGCGACGACATCGTTCCATTCCGTTGCGAAGGACGTCATAGTGTGCAGAAGACGGCGCGCGGGGCAAATCGGGGCGCCCTCCCATTTGGCACGCGCCTTGACGCTCTCATTTTCGAGGGCGTTGATGGCGCTCTCGGTTCGACGATCGAGAGCCGTCCACCGCCTCAGCGCAGGCGACCGCCTCCGCCGCAGGCTGATGGGGGCGAGCTGTTTTGTCGCAACGGGCGGCGTCCCGCCTGCTCCATTTCTTGTTCCCGCCGAGGCGTCATGAACTCTGAGGCCGTCCATGTCGAAGCGCTTGAGCCCACCGCGTTCGCCAAAGCCGTCGAGCCGCTCGCGAGGATCCTGCATGCCTGCGTGCGCGAGGGCGCGAGCATCGGCTTCGTCATGCCGTTCGACCACGACGAAGCGTGCGCCTACTGGTTCGACCGGGTCGCCCCGCCGCATGCGGCGGGGACGAGGCTCGTCCTCATCGCGACCCTCCGCGGCGAGATCGCCGGAACGGCGCAGCTCGATCTCGATTCCATGCCGAGCAAGCGCCACCACGCCGAGGTGTCCAAGGTCCTGGTCGATCCGGGCTTTCGCCGCGCCGGCGTCGGCCGCGCGCTCATGGCGGAGATCGAACGCCGCGCGGCCGGTGAAGGCCGCTGGCTCCTCACCCTCGACACGGCGGGCGACGCGGCGGAAGCTCTCTACCGCTCGCTTGGCTATCGCCTCGCCGGCGCAATTCCGCATTACGCGCGGGATGCCTTCACCGATCGGTATGACGCGACGCGGATCATGTACAAAGACTTGCGCGGCGCGTAGGTTTCGCTGGCTGAAGGCAACTTAAGGGGGCCCTCGTCTTGTCCCGTGGAGAGCCGGTTGATGGGTGACCGAAACGGCGCGAGCCTTTTCGGTCGCGCCGCCCTCCTGCTTTTGACGATCTACGCGATCGCGATGATCGCGCCCGACCTGCTTCGGATCGTGCGCCCGCTGGGCTCGTTCGGCCTCGAGATCGACGGCGACGGGCTGATTTACGACGTCCAGGGCCCGTTCACTAGCGAAGCGAAATCGCCGGCATGGCGGGCGGGCCTGCGCGCCGGGGACCGGCTCGATCTCGCCGCGATGGCCTGCGCGCCTGTCAACACCAGGGTCTGCGCGAGCCTTCTGTCGCAATGGGGCGGCGTGAACTATGTCATGCCGCAACGCGAGGCGACATTCGTCGTCGCCCCGGCCGGGGAGCGACCGGCGCGCGCGGTCAAGCTCATCGCGGAGCCGCGGCCGGGCAATCCCCTGCTCGATCTCGTCGTGGGGCTGAGCACGATCGCCGGGGTCTTGGTCGTGCTCGGCGCAGCGTGGCTGGTGTGGACGCGTCCCGGGGCCATGACCTGGGGCTTCTTCGTCTATGTGATCCAGTTCAATCCAGGCCAGGCCTTCCAGTTCTGGGCCTGGATCCAGCTTTGGCCTCTGGCGCTTCTGGTGCAGGACGTCATTTTCCTGGTGATGCAGGCCGCCGCCTATACCGGGCTCCTCGTGTTTGCGCTCAGGGCGCCGGTCGGCCGGGCCGACGGCCGATGGCGGACGATCGAGCGCGCTCTGCCGGCTCTGGCGATCGTGTTCCTCATGGTCGCGCTCCTGAGCATGGGAACGGTCTTCGGCTACCGCGCCGAAATCTGGGCGCGAGGCCTGCTGTTCATCGGTTTTGCGGTCAGCGCCGCCGCGCTCGCGATCCTGTTCGGACGCCGGCGTGACCTCTCGCCGCGCGACTATCAGCGTATCCGCTGGGTGATCTGGGGCTGCCTGATCGGCCTTCCGGCCTATCTGCTCGCCCAGATCTCGCAGCAGACTTCGGCGCTCGGCGACCTCGTCGGCCAGCGCGCGGCGTCCGAGGAAGTCGCGGGCGCCCTCTTCCTCGTCAATGGGATCCTGTGCCTGTTCGTCGCCGAGGCGGTGCGGCGCCCGACGGTGGTCAATGTGTCGATCCCGCTCCGCCGCGCGACGGTGCTCGGGCTCCTGCTCAGCGTGCCCGTCCTCTTCCTGCACAAGCAGATCGAGACGATCGACGAGTACATCCATCTGCCCTACTGGGCCTGGCTCGCTGTCGCATCCGCGCTCGTGTACCTGATCGCGCGCGGGCATGAGTTCGCCACCGAACTCGTCAACCGGCTGTTCGACCGCGAGTTCATCCGCGCTGAGCGGCGCCTTTCCGAGGTGGGCGAGGCCATTCTGCAGGCCGGCAGCCTCGCCGAGATCGAGCGCCTCCTGGTGCAGGAGCCGATGCGTTCGCTGAAGCTCGCTTCGGCGGCGGTCTTTCGCGATGAGGACGGAGTATTCTGCCGCCGCATCAGTGCCGGATGGGACGACGGCGACGCGGATACGCTGGCGAGCGACGACGCCCTGCTCGCTGGAAGGTTCAAGCGAAAGCCCTACCCGCTGGATGCGGCCGACGCTGCGCACGCCTCGCAGGCCGGGCTTCCGCACGACGTTGAGCGCCCGGTGCTCGCCGCACCGGTCGGCACTGCGCGCCGCTGCTACGCGGTCGTCCTCTATGGCGGCCATGAAGCCGGCACCGATCTCGACGGCGCCGAGCGCCGTGTCATCGGCAGCCTCGCCCACGAGGCCGGGATTGCTTATGCGCATGTCGAAAGCGAAACGCTGCGCAGGCGGGTCGCCGAACTCGAAGAGCAGCTCGCGAGGACCCTTGAGCCGCGCTGACCCGTCCGCCGCCCGACCCGCGGCGCAACGCCGCCGGGAACTTCGCTCCAGCCCTGTCTCGAGGCCCATCATGACCCAACCCGCGCGATCCCTTGAAGGCGTCGGCGCCTGCGTGTTCGACGCCTACGGCACGCTGTTCGACTTCGCTTCGGCCGCCGCGCGCTGCCGGGGCGTTCCTGAGGATCGGCGCCAGGCGCTGACCGCGCTCTGGCGCGACAGGCAGTGTCAGTACACATGGCTGCGCACACTCGAGGACCGCTACGCCGACTTCTGGCAGGTCACCGGCGAAGCGCTCGATTTCGCCCTCGAGAGTCTCGGTCTCGCCTCCCCTTCCCTCCGTGAGAGCCTGATGGAGCTCTATCTCGGCCTCGAGCCGTTCCCGGAGGTTCCCGCCGTCCTCGGCGCCTTGCGCGAGCGCGGGTTTAGAACCGCCATCCTCTCCAACGGAACGCCCGCGATGCTCGAATCGCTGGTCAGGCGCTCCGGCCTCGAGGCGATGTTCGACGCGGTTCTCTCGGCCGACGCGGTCCGCGCGTTCAAGACCCACCCGGACGTCTATCAGTACGCGCTCGACTCCCTCGATCTTCCGGCGCAGGCGATCGCCTTCCAGTCCTCGAACGCCTGGGACGCGCATGGGGCGTCCGACTTCGGCATGCGGGTCGTCTGGTGCAACCGCTCCGGAGCGCGCCGCGAGCGCCTTCCAGGCGCGCCCGACTTCGAGATCGCCTCGCTGGCCGAGCTGCCCGCGCTGCTCGAGAGCGCCGCCTGAGCGAATCGGGCCGTCGATTCAAATGAAAACCGCCGCCTTTCACCGTTGCACGGCGGTCGACAGACACTTCCGGGTGGCGCAAATGGAGCGAGGCGCTGCGCCCCGAATTCGGCCTTTGCGCCACACGCATCGAGGAGACAGGTCGTTGCCGCCCGGGTTGCGCTTTCTCACCTCAATAGGCCTCGGCCTCCTGCTTGCGCCCGCCGGCTCAAGCGCACTCGTCGCGGCGGGACAGGCGAGCGTTCCGGCGTGGCTTGAGGCTCATGTGGGCGACGGCGAAGGCGAGATCGCTCCCGTCGTGCTCACGCGCGCCCGCACGCTCTATCAGCGGAAGCTACGCGAGGGCGCGGTCCGCAACCCTTGTTATTTCGCTTTTGACGCGACCCGTCCCCATGACCTGGGCGGGGGCGGATTGGGGCGCCGGTTCTACATCATCTGCGAAGCGCAGGGGTCGTTTCGGGCCATCTCCGCCGGCCACGGCGGCGGTCGGGATCTCATGGGCGCGGCGGATTTCTCCAACGGCCGGCGGTGCGTCAAGAATTTCGGCAACGCGTTGGATTCCAACCTGACCGCGGGCGGCTCCTATGTGACGGGCGAGACCGTCGCATCCTTCAAGGGCTATTATCGCGCTCCGGGCGGCGGGGACGCGGTCTTCATGCGCGCGTTTCTCAAGTTTGACGGCGAGGGCGAGACCGCCAACGCGAGGGAGCGCGCCATCGGCGGACACCCGGCGGTCCTGCTTCGGGGCGTGTGCCGCCGGAAAGATCCTGGCAGCCCGCACGCCGACCCAGACGGATACGTTCCGTTCGGCAAGCTCGTGAGCTACGAGGCTGGGCGCAGCGACGGCTGCACCAGCTGGACGGCCTCGGACGCCGCGGCCATCACGGCGATGGTGAAGGGCGATCCGACCACGCTCTACATCTATCCGGAATCGCGCGACATCGAGGCGGTCGCGCGGGCGGTTCAAGCCAGAGAGGCGCCCTCCCGCGCTGGCGTCTATTGGAACGCCGCGTGCGTGAAGGAGATCGGGCAGCCCAGATTCTGGCGCAAG
The DNA here is from genome assembly GCA_963742305.1 of uncultured Alphaproteobacteria bacterium. GTDB lineage: Bacteria > Pseudomonadota > Alphaproteobacteria > Rhizobiales > Beijerinckiaceae > Roseiarcus. The sequence goes on along the minus strand of CAVULN010000023.1, from coordinate 107,938 downwards.
GAAGCGCTCGAGCCGATCATTGAGCGATACCAGGAGACGCACCCCGCTCCGCCGCCGCGGCCCCCGCCGATTTGCCGAGGTCCCTGACCTCTCTTTGGGGGCGCGAGCCGATGGAGGCCGAGCGGGCCCGGCGGGACCCGAGCTGCGGCCAGTCAGGAATTGCGCGTTTGAGTACGATCGCCGGACCGTTTCGCGCCGTCACCGGCGGTAGCGCGAGGCCCTCTGGCTTTGGGGCAAACCTCGACGTCTCCCCTTGATCGGGCGGTCCCAGACCGGCGCGCGGCGGTCTTCGCGCCTCAGCGCGCAGCCTTCCGGATCGGGGCCGGGCGGTTCGCCGCTGACGAGTTTCCTGAGCCTTTCGAGTTCCTCGACATCAAACTCATGCTCGGCCAGGTCCGGACTCAATTTGGCGAATGAGGCCCAGATCAGAAAGGCGGTCAAGCAGAAAAGACAGAACGCGCCGTATAAAACCAACGCTGCCATTCAACGACCGTGGCCCGAATCCCTCCTACCCGCACCCCAAGAATGACACCTCAAATTGGTTCGGTATGACAGGATTTCAAGGGCCTTTCACCGTCTGGCGTCTTCCGCTCGACGTTCGAAATAAAGCGCGCCTATTCCAATCAGAACTGAGCCCGCGTCCTCACCATTTCTCCTTGAACGGCCGCGCCTCGACCTCGAAGCTCCAGGCGGAGCGCTCTTGCGCGACGAGGCCGGCGGCGATCGAAGCGACCCCGGCCGGATCGATGAAGGAATCGTCCGGGCGGTCTTTCGCCCGCGAGCGTGTGACCGGCCCGCCGACGACGCCGTCGACCACGATCAGCGCGACATGGATTCCGGCGGGCCAAAGATGGCGGGCCAACGATTCGGCGAGCGCGCGCTGCGACATCTTGGCTTGGGCGAAAGCCGCGGCGCCCGCCGCGCCGCGCCGCGAGGCGGTCGCGCCAACGACGATGATCGCCCCCCTGCCCTTCCGGCGCATTGCGGGAATGGCCGCGCGGGCGGCGAGAAAGAGGCCGAGCGTGTTCACGCGCCATGAACGCTCGAGATCCTCCGCCGTGACCTCTTCGAAATTGCCCCACACCCCCGAGCCGGCGTTATAGATGAGGACGTCGGCGTCGCCGAGATCGGCGCGCATCCCGGCGAACGCCGTCTCGACCGAGGCCGCTTCGGCGACATCGCACGCATAAGACCTGGCGCGCGCCAGTTCTGCAGCAAGCTTCGCTGTGAGCTCCGTCCGCCGCGCCATCAACGCAATCGCGTAGCCGCCGGCGGCGAAGCGGCGAGCGAAGGCCTCGCCATTGCCGGGTCCGACGCCAACCACCGCGCAAACAGGGCGCTCGTTCTTGTCCGCCATCGCCGCCTCCTCGCCGCCGTGCGGGGCTTGGGCTCCGCCGCGCCGCCATCCTGCGACGCCAGGCGCAGGCGCGCAACGCTGGCCAGCCCTCCCGTGAGAAGCGCCCACGCTTGACGGTTCGCTCAAGAACGCGCCAACTGACGCGCGAGCCGCCGCCATGGACAGAAGCGGACGGGAGCGAGGAAGCGCGAGGAAAGGGCGATGAGCGTTCATCCCTGGGTGAAATCCTATCCGCCGAACGTGCGCTTCGACGCGCCGCTCGACATCGCGCCGGTTCAGAGCGTGCTCGAGAAGGCGGCGGAGTGTTTCGGCGCGAAACCGGCGCTCGATTTCATGAACAAGCGGATCAGCTATGCGGAGCTCGACGCGCTCGCCAACCGCGCCGCGGCCGGCTTCCAGAAGCTCGGCGTCAAGCCCGGCGTCCATATCGGGCTCTTCCTGCCCAATACGCCCCATTACATCATCGCGTTCTTCGGCGTGATGAAAGCGGGCGGCGTGGTCGTCAACTATTCGCCCCTCGACGCCCTGCCGACGCTTCAGCTCAAAGTCAACGACAGCGAGACCGACATCCTCGTCACGCTCGACCTCGCCTCGCTCTATCCGCAGGCCGAGAAGCTCTTGGGGTCGACCCGGCTCAAGACGCTGATCGTCGGCGAATTCGCCGAGATGACGCCGGCGCCTGGTCCGGTCGCCTCGCAGATGAAAGCCGGAGGAATGCTCGCCGAGGTCAGCCATGACAGCGCCCATGTCGCGTTCAGGGATCTCATCGACAACGACGGCCGCTATCGGGTCCATGCCCTCGGCGCGCTCGACGATGAACTGGCGGTCATTCAATATACCGGCGGCACCACCGGTTCGCCCAAGGGCGCGATGCTGACGCACGCCAATCTGACCGCGGCCACATCGCTCTACACCGAAGTGATGACGCGCAGCGTCGACGGCCTGCGCGCCGGCGAGGAACGTTTCCTGTGCATCCTGCCGCTGTTCCACATCTATTCGCTGACCGTGGTCATGATGCTCGGATTTCGATTGGGGGCGGAACTCGTGCTTCATCCGCGCTTCGACGCCCAGGCGGCGGTCAAGGACATGGTCGAGAAGAAGATCACCGTCTATCTCGGCGTGCCGACGATGCATGTCGCCATTCTGGCCGTCCCCGGCGTCGAGGCGATGGACTTTTCGTCGCTGCGGTTGTGCGGTTCAGGCGGCGCGCCGCTGCCGGTCGCTGTGCAGGACCGGTTCGAACGCGTCATCGGCTGCCCGTTGAACGAAGGCTGGGGCATGACCGAGACCTCGCCGATCGGCACGTTCAACCCGCGGGAGGGCCGGAGGCGGCCGGCGTCCTGCGGCGTGCCCTATCCCGGAACGCAAATGAAATTCATCGACGTCGCCGACCCTGAGCGCGAGGTCGCGCTTGGCGAGCGCGGCGAAATCTGCGTCAAGGGTCCGAACGTGATGAAAGGCTACTGGAAGAAGCCGGAGGCGACCGCGAACGCGCTGACGGCCGACGGGTTCTTCCGCACCGGCGACGTCGGATACATGGATGAGGACGGCTATGTCTTCATCGTTGACCGGACTAAGGACATGCTGCTCTGCGGCGGGTTCAACGTTTATCCTCGCAACATCGAGGAGGCGATCTATCAGCACCCGTCGGTCGAGGAGGTGAGCGTCATCGGCGTTCCGGACGACTATCGCGGCGAGACGCCGAAGGCCTTCATCAAGCTCAAGGCCGGCGCCGCCCTGGTCACGCTCGAGGACATGAAGGCGTTTCTGAAGGACCGGCTCGGCAAACATGAAATGATCGGCGCGATCGAGATCCGCGACGAGCTGCCGAAGACCCCGGTCGGAAAGATCTCGAAGAAGGACCTTCGGGACTACGAGGCGCGAGCGCTTGCAAAGGCGTGAAGGGGCGGCCGTGCGCTCAAAAAAGGCGACGAGATCGAGGTTCGTGCTGAAGGCGCGCGCGAATTCTCCGTCGCCCGGCGCCAAGCCGACAGGATTTGTTGATCGAGCTGCGCGTCATCGGGGCCGGTCGCCGGCGGACTTCACGTTCGACCGCGACGAGGCTAATGATCCGGTGATGGACGAGCAGGGAACCGGATTTTGTCGATGAAGCCCGCAGAAGCCCTCTCGGCGCTGAAAGTTCAGGCCGCGCTCGGCGACCGATTTCAGGTGCTCGAGTTCGACGCGAGCACCCGCACCGCGGCCGACGCCGCGGCCGCGATCGGCTGCGAGACCTCCGAGATCGCCAAGTCGCTGGTGTTCCGCGGGCAGACGAGCGGGCGAGCGGTCATGATCATCGCTTCGGGCGCGGATCGCGTCGACGAGAAGAAAGCAGCCCTCGCGGTCGGCGAACCGATCGTTCGCGCGGAAGCCGATTTCGTGCGCGAGGCCACGGGATTCGCGATCGGCGGCGTTCCGCCGGTCGGCCACAAGGCGAAGCCGATTGTGCTCATCGAAGAGCGGCTCATGGCCTTCGCCGAGATCTGGGCCGCGGCCGGCACGCCGAATGCGGTCTTTCGCCTGACGCCGGGCGACCTCGTCGAACTGACGGGCGGCCGGGTGGCCGCGGTCGCGCGTTGACGAGCGGGACGGCGCCCATGGCGGTGAAAGGGACGCCAGCCGGAAAGATCAGGATCGGCGTCGGCGGCTGGACCTTCGAACCGTGGCGCGGCGCGTTCTTTCCGAAGGGCTTGCCCCAGACGAAGGAACTCGCCTATGCCGGGTCACAACTGACCTCGATCGAGATCAACGGCACCTATTACGGCTCGCAAAAGCCCGCGAGCTTCATCAAGTGGCGCGACGAGACGCCGGAGGATTTCGTGTTCGCGGTCAAGGGGCCGCGTTTCGCCACCAACCGCCGGGTTCTGGGCGAAGCGGGCGAATTGATCGAACGCTTCTTCAAGTCCGGCGTGACCGAGCTCAAGGCTAAGCTCGGACCGGTCAACTGGCAGTTCGCGACCACGAAGCGATTCGACGCGGATGATTTCGCCGCCTTCCTGAAGCTGCTTCCGAAGTCGGTCGACGGCCTCACGATCCGCCACGCGGTCGAAGTCCGTCACGAGAGTTTCAAGCATCCGGACTTCATCGCGCTCCTCCGCGAGCACGGGGTCGCAGCGGTGACCGCGGCTGATTCCAGCTATCCGCAGATCGCCGACGTGACCGCGCCGTTCGTCTACGCGCGCATCATGGGGACGACCGAGGACGAGGAGCGTGGATATTCCGACGCCGCGCTCGACCAATGGGCGGCCCGCGCGAAAACCTGGGCCGCCGGCGGCTCGCCAAAAGATCTCACGACCGTCGCGCTGCCGCTCAAAGGGGACGGCGGCCGCGAGGTGTTTCTCTATGTCATCAGCGGCCACAAAGTGCGAAACCCGGCCGCTGCGATGGCGCTGATCGAGCGGATCAGCTCTTGAAGAACGCAAGCAGGTCGGCGTTGATCGTCTCGGCATGGGTGGTCGGCATGCCGTGCGGAAAGTCCTTGTAGCTCTTGAACGTGCTGTGCTTGAGCAGCTTCGCCGACAGCGGGCCGGCGGCGACGTAAGGCACGATCTGGTCGTCCTCGCTGTGCATCACCAGCACCGGCACATTGATCTTCTTGAGGTCCTCGGTGAAGTCGGTCTGCGAGAAGGCGACGATGCCGTCGTAATGCGCCTTCGCGCCGCCCATCATGCCCTGGCGCCACCAGTTCCAAACCACCGGCTCGATCGTTTTCACGCCGGGCCGGTTGAAACCATAGAACGGCCCAGCAGGCAGATCGTAGTAGAACTTGGACCGGTTGGCGGCAAGCTGCGCCTGGAGATCGTCGAAGACGCTCTTGGCCAGGCCTTGCGGGTTGGCCGGCGTCTTCACCATCAGCGGCGGCACCGCGCTGATGATCGCCGCCTTCGCCACCCCCTGCCCGCCGCGCCGCGCCAGGTAGTGCACCACTTCGCCGCCGCCGGTCGAGTGGCCGACATGGATCGCGTCTTTGAGGTTGAGATGCGCGGTCACCGCGGCGAGGTCGTCGGCGTAATGATCCATGTCATGGCCGCCGCCGGTCTGGGTCGAGCGGCCATGTCCGCGCCGGTCGTGGGCGATGACGCGATAGCCACGACCGACGAAGAACAGCATCTGCGCGTCCCAGTCGTCGGCCGACAGTGGCCAGCCGTGGCTGAACACGATCGGTTGGCCGCTGCCCCAATCCTTGTAGAAGATCTCGACGCCGTCGCTCGTGGTGACTGTCGGCATGGATTGTTCCGTCCCGCATTCTGGAAGCAAGGCTTCCAGGCGCGAAACGCTATCGGATAGGCTGCGCGAAAGCGACCGGCAAAGCGACGGCTTCATGCCTCAACATCGGGCACACGAAGCCCGGCCGCGATCAAAGCGCCTCGCAATCTCGACCGTAAGCGAGGGCCGCGCGCAGCGCACGCTTGAAGCCTCGGAGAAGCGGGCGAGCGCCGTCCATCATGGCGGAACTCAAACCGCCGAAGCCGTAGCAATCGAGCGGCGCGAGCTGCGCGTGGAGGTCGTCAATCTTGAGCCGCGTCGCCAGCGGCGCGTTCCCTCGATGGAGGTTCAACGAGCCGAGCATGGATTTGTCTCCAACGAACATCGTGGGGCCGAACGCATAGAGGAACCATCCGACCTCAATATGACGGGCGGGCGCCTCAAGATGGACGCAAACACGACGCGCCCCGCTGCGGCAAGCGCCGCCCTCCGCCCGATTGACCATGATCGACCGCGCTGAGGCCGACTCCCTCCGGCTTTCCTCTCAGAGTTGCGACGAGCGCCTCCCTCGCGCGCCGGGAGCGGACGATCCTTGACAGCAGCCTCACTTAAGGGCTCTACTCACTCCGCTATATCGATGACGGATGCGCTGCGGGGGTGGCGTTTTTTTGTGAGCGGTCGCAACCGTAACTGATCAACCCCCGCAAATCTCATCTCATCGGTATTTCAACCAAGCGCCGGTTCGAGTCGGCGCATAAGTTCAGAGGGAGAAAGGCCTTGAGGAAACGGAGCATCGCGTGCGGCGCGCTTTTTTCGTCGCTCCTGATCTTGACCGTCGCGGCGACACATTTGCCTTGACCTAACCGTTTCGCCGGGCGATGAATCGCCGCCCGACGATACCCGCATACAAACAATTCTCCGGGCCGCATCCCCCGGGCCCGAGTGGCAATCTCGAATGGGGGACAGGGAGGCACACCATGGGTGGAGGACACGCTAAGGCTCTAATCATGTCCGTCGCCGTTGCGACGGGCGCATTGCTGATGCTGACCGCGGCGCCAGCGCTCGCGCAACCAGTCGACACCGCGCGCATTTCGGCGGGCGACCCCAACGACTGGCTGACCTATCATGGGTCATACAAGGGTTGGGACTTCAGCGGTCTCGACCAGATCAACACCAACAACGTGAAGGATCTGGAGGTCGCCTGGACCCATATCCCCGGACGTTCGACTCGCGGGCTGCAGTCAATGCCGCTCGCTGCAGACGGCGTGCTCTACTACACGGGGTCGTATCAGCCGCACCTTCGCCCTCGATGGCGCAACCGGCAAGCTGATCTGGTCGTTCCTGCCCGAGCTGGACGACGCCACGGTGTCGCGCCAGACGCATTCTCCATACACCCGCGGCCTCGCCCTCGGCGAGGGCAAGGCCTTTGTCGGCAGCGTGGATGGGCGCCTGTTCGCGCTCGACGCCAAGACCGGCAAGCTCCTTTGGGAGAGCAAGCTGATCGACAGCGCCAAGCTGACCGTTGGCTTCACCGGCGCCCCGATCTTACGTCAACGGCACCGTCATCATCGGCGCGCAGGGCGGCGAGTGGCCGTACAAGGGCCCGATCTTCGGCGTCGACGCGGCGACGGGCAAAAAGAAGTGGGAATTCTGACACTACCAGCGCCACCGATGACGCAAAGAAGACCTGGGGCAACGATACCTGGCGCGTCGGCGGCGGCGGCGGCTGGATGCCGGGCACCTACGACGCGGCGACCAACACCGTCTGGTGGGGCACCGCCAACCCGGCGCCGCTCTACGACTGGTCGGGCCCGGATTTCATGACCACCGGCGCCCGCCCGGGTCTCAATCTGTACACGACTTCCGTCATTGCCCTCGATCCGGACACCGGCAAGCTCAAATTCTTCCATCAGGAACTGCCGCACGACACGTGGGACTTCGATAGCGCGGTCGGCGAGTTCGTGTCGATCGACCGCGACGGCAAGCAGTACATGGTGCACCCGAACAAGAGCGGGTTCATCTTCGTCTATGACCGGTCCGACGCGAAGGTGGACAACGTCTGGCCGCTCGTGCAGAACTACAACTTTGTCAAGAGCATCGACCCGAAGACGGGCGAACTGATCGGGAGGCGGGACTTCTCCGCCGGCAAGCAGGAGGGCGGTGCTCTGCCCGCACATCTCCGGCGGCGTCAGCTGGAACTCGGGCTCGTATAACCCGAACACCGGCCTCTACTACAAGATCGGCAATGAATGGTGCATGACGCTGGAAGTGGTGAAGACCACGCCGGTGACCGAGCCGCAGGTGCAGCTCAACATCGGCGCCGACTTCACGATCGCCAAGCCGCCGAGCGGCGAGATCTACGGCCATCTCGACGCCCGCGACCCGATCACGGGCGCCAAGAAGTGGGAAGTGCGCTTCCCCGAGCCGCCGTTGGCGAGCGTTCTCTCCACGGCGGGCAACCTGGTGTTCGTGCCGGACAGCCGTGGAACCGTGCACGCCTATAACGCCCAGACCGGCGCCGAGCTCTGGAATCACAGCGACGGCCTCGGCCACCAGGGCGGCATCATCAGCTACTCGGCTGGCGGCAAGCAGTACATCGCTGTCACGGCCGGCTTCGGCGGCATGGCCAGCGACGATTACAGGGCGAACTTCGGCGAACCCTACAAGAGCATGCCTCGCGACGAGGGCATCCTGGTTGTCTATAGCCTGAAGCAATAGCTACGTAGAGCGACGGTCGGGGGCGGGCGGCAGCCCGCCCCCGTTAACCATGTTCGTCGCAGCTTCACGAAAGAGTTCTCGCTAAAAATGAAAATCCACCGCGTTATCAGCGCGGCGGCCGTGCTGGCAGCGTTAGCCGGTCAGCCAGCCGCTGCCGACGATCAGCCTGCGAAGTCTACCCTCGACGTCGACCAGTTGTTCGCCACCGTCTGTGGCTATTGCCACGCCAACGGCGGCCGCACTGCCGGCAAGGGTCCGCAACTCATGAACACCGCGCGCGATGACGACTTCGTCCGCAACCGCATCAAGAACGGCAAAGAAGGGGCCATGCCTGCCTTCGGCAAAACCTTCTCCGATGCCGATATCGACAAAATCATCACTTATATTCGAGCGCTAAAGCCTCAATAAGGAGTTTGCCGCATGCGCTTCGCCATCGCCGCCCTATTGCTGTCGACGGCGCTCGGGTTGGCCGCTTCCGCACGCTCGCTCGAGCAAATCCAGGCCTCCGGCACGCTCGGCGTTTGCCTGCCCGCCAATTCCTTGCCCTTCTCCAGTCGCCATGACACGCCTCAAGGGTTTGAAGTCGAGCTTGCCGGCTTGCTCGCGCAGCAACTCGGGGTCTCCCTGGACGCGCAGTGGGTGATTTCGCCCATCCAGGTCAGGCGCGCTACCTGCGACCTGTTGCTCGATGCAATCGCCGACCCGGAGGCGCAGGAAGAGATGCACCTCGTCCTCACCAAGCCCTACTACCGCAGCGGGGTCGGGCTGGTTGTGCGGGAAGGCAGCCCGATCACCTCGTTCGCTTCGCTCGACGGGCATGACAAGGTCGCCGTGCAGGTCGGTTCGATTGTCGCCATGATTCTCGGCGAGCGGCATGTCGGGCTCTCGACTTACGCGTTCGAAGACGAGATGCTGCAGGCGGTCGCGGACGGCGAGGTGGACGCCGCGGCGGTGACGCCAGTTTCAGCCGAATATTTCAACCACGCGAACCCTGACCGCAAGTTAACCATCCTGCCGCCGGATGAGGGCGATCAGAGGCTAGTCTGGAACATCGCCATCGGCATGCGCAAGCCGGATCAAGCCATGCGCGACGCAATGGACAAGGCGATCGACAAACTGGGCGCCGACGGGACGATTGCCGGAATTTACGGTCGCTACGGCGTGACCTTGCGGCCGCCGAAACCGTAGCTTTCTCATTCTGGCGCGCTTCGGAAGCTCAAAGCCTATCCTCCTGACCCTGTCCCTCGATGCGACACCAACGTCGAAGGCAGAATGGCCGCCGACGGGATCATTCCCGGCGGCTGCGACGCCCCCGCTTGACGCCATAGGAGCCGAGAAGCGAAACGTGGAACTAAACGGGGTCCCAACCCACTGAAAATATTGGGGCCCGCTGGTAAAATTACCGCTAGCCCGGCAGCCGGTCGTCGCGCTGCTCTCCCGAAGGCGGCGGCCTTTCCAACGATTCCCGCTTGAGGCCAGAGCGCTCTGGCGCGCGTCGGCTCGCGCTCAGGCCCATTCGCCCTTGCGAAACACCGGCGTGCGCGCGCCCTTCGCATCGATCCCGTCGATATCGAGCTTGTCCGACCCGATCATCCAGTCGATATGGATCATGCTCTTGTTGCCGCCACGCGCCGCGATCTCCTCGGGGCTCAGCTTCGCCCCGTCGACGAAGCACTTCGCGTAGCATTGTCCAAGCGCGATATGGCAGGCGGCGTTCTCGTCGAACAGCGTGTTGAAGAACAATAGCCCGCTTTTCGAGATCGGCGAGGAATGCGGCACGAGCGCGACTTCGCCCAGACGGCGCGCGCCCTCGTCCGTGTCGAGCACTTTTCTCAAGACGTCCTCGCCCCGCGCGGCCTTCGCCTCGACGATGCGCCCGCCTTCGAAGCGCACCGCGATGCCGTCGATCAGCGTGCCCTGATAGGAGAGCGGCTTGCTGCTGACGACATGGCCGTCGACCCGGCGCGCATGGGGCGTGGTGAACACCTCCTCGGTCGGGATGTTGGGATTGCAGACGATGCCGTTCTTCGCGGTCGCGGCCCCGCCCTCCCACTCGTGGCCGTCGGCGAGGCCGATGGTGAGATCCGTTCCCGGGCCGGAATAATGGAGAGCGTGAAACTTCCGCGCATTCAGCCATTCGGTCCGGCGGCTCAGAGCGGCGTTGTGCGCGTCCCATGCCGCGACTGGATCGGAATTGTCGATGCGCGAGGCTGAGAAGATCGCCTCCGCCAGCTTGCCGACCGCGACCTCCTCCGCGTCTTGCGGAAAAACGCGCTTCGCCCAGGAGGCAGTCGGATAGGCGACGATGTTCCAGTTGATGTCGAAGCCCGCGATCTTCTCCAGCGCCGGCTGGTAGGCGATCGAATTCGCCTTGTTGGCGCGCGCGACCTTGGTCGGGTCCTCCTGCGACAAAAGCATCGGGTCTTCGCCGACGATGGCGAGCCGCGCGGTGTTGGCCGCGAACGCCTTGCCGACGCCTTCATAGAGCCAGCCCGGCGCGCGGTCGAAGCTCGCATCCGTCGCGAACCGATAGCGCGCGAGCGCCATCTCCTCATCCGAGAGGATCGGCGTCACCAGCCCCGCGCCCGCCTTGTAAGCCTCGGCCGCGATCCGCCGCGCCAAGGGAAGCGCCGCGACCGGCGCGGTCAGGAACAGGTCTTGGCCTGCCTGAAGCCTCAAGCCCACCTTGACCGCGGTTGCGGCCAGCCGCTCGATCTTCTCAGGATCGATCGAGGGGAAATTGCGCTGATGGGTGGTCATGATGGGCTCCGGGAAATGTTCGATCAGGACGATCCGCCGACTATAGGCCGCCACGGAGGCGACTTGAAGGAGCGGGAACTTGGCGCGCCCAACGGAGCTTCACGCTGGCCCGGCAAGGACCGCCTGGCCCGGGCTTCTTACAATGGTCGAAAATGGGTCTTAATCACGGCCGACAGGCGGGCGACCGCGAAGCCGGAGAGCGAAAGATGGTGGCGTGGGACCGTGTGGCGCATGCTGACGTCGTGCGCGCGATGAAGGAGTATGACCGGCTTGGGCCGGAGCGGTTCTTCGCCGAACATGGTTTCGCCCCGACCACGACTTATGAACTCGCCTGGGAAACACGCCTCTATCCGCCGAAGGCGATCCTGGGCGCGGCTTATGAGTTCGCCACCGGCAAGCGTCTTGCCTCCGGCGACTTCGAAGGCGGAAAGTCAGGAGCCGTCAAAGTGCTGGGAGAGCTCGGATTCACCGTTCAGGAGAAGCGCCGGCCGCCCAGGTAGAGACCTCGGGCCGGGCGTCAGGCTCGGCTTACGGCGCGCCGGCTATCGCCCTGTGGCGACACGCCTCAAAATTGGCCTAGCCGCAATTTTACCGGCGCCCGCTAATGTTTTCAGGGGGTTGGGACCCCGTTTAGTTCCACGCCTCAAAATACATCAATAATACATTGCACGCATGTAATACATGTTCGAGCCGGCGTCACGCGGCGACGCGCTCGTCCATGTGGGTCGCCCTCCGCCGCAGGGCGGGCACGGAGCGAATGACGAGCTTCTCAAGCTCCACCACGAGGAAGAAGACGATTCCGCCGCCGATCAGCCAGGGCCAGACCTCGAGCGGCAGCGATTCGTTGCCGAAGATGGCGTGAAACGGCGGCGCGTAGGTGAACAGCAGTTGCAGCACGATCACCGCGCCGATGCCCCAGTAGAGCCAGGGATTGCCGCCATGCGCGTGCGGCGTCAGCGAGGAATCGATCAGGTAACGGCTGTTGAGGAGATAGAACACCTGACCGAGCGTGATCGCGTTGACCGCGGCGGTGCGCGCCATTCCGGTCGAGGCGCCGTCCGCCTTCATCATGAAGAAGATCCACAGCGTGTAGAAGAGGAGCGCCGCGCCGACGAACAGGATGCGCCAGAGTCCGAAGCCGGTCACGATCGGCCGGTCGATCGAGCGCGGCGGCCTCATCATCACGTCGTCCTCGTGCGGCTCGAACGAGATCACGAGGCCAAGCGCGACCGAAGTCACCATGTTGACCCACAGCACCTGCGGCGCGGTGATCGGCAGGGTGAAGCCGAACAGGATGGCCACGGCGATCACCGCGCCCTGCGCCACGTTGGTGGGGAGCAGGAACAGCATCGCCTTCTCGATATTGTTGTAAACGGTCCGGCCTTCCTTCACCGCGGCCGAGATGGAGGCGAAATTGTCGTCGGCGAGAATCATGCCCGCCGCCTCCTTGGTCACCTCCGTCCCCTTGATTCCCATGGCGACGCCGATGTCGGCCTTCTTCAAGGCCGGCGCGTCGTTGACGCCGTCACCCGTCATCGCGACGATCTGGCGGTTCGCCTGAATGGCCTTGACCAGCCTCAGCTTGTGCTCCGGACTGGCGCGGGCGAACACGTCCACCTCGCGCACGCATTCCTGCAGCGCGGCCTCGTTCATCTCCTCGATCTCGGTTCCCGCGACCGCCGTCCTGCCGTCGCCGATGCCGAGCATTTTCGCGATCGCCGCCGCTGTGATCTTGTGGTCGCCGGTGATCATCGTCACCCGGACGCCGCCATCGTGGCATTCCTTTACCGCGTCGATCGCTTCCTTGCGCGGCGGATCCATGAGACCGACCAGCCCGAGCAGAACCAGCGTTTTCGGCAGGTCCTTCGCCGCGAGGTTTCCCGTCTGAAGCCCGGGCGAGGGCAGCCAGGCGAGGCCCAGCACGCGCTCGCCCTGCGCCGCGAGGCGGTCGCTCTCGCGCTCGAAATGGCCGCGGTCGAGCGGCGCCGGGCCATTTTCGGTCTCCTGCCGGTCGCAATGATCGAGGATCACCTCCGGCGCGCCCTTGACCAGCAGCATCTCCTCGCCGTTCGCGGCGCGGTTCAGCGTCGCCATGAACTTGTGCTCGGACTCGAAGGGGATGGCGTCCACGCGCGGCGCAGCGGCCGTCTCCGCGGCCCGATCCATGCCGAGCTTGGCCGCGAAAGGATAGAGCGCGCCTTCGGTCGGGTCGCCCTCCACCTTCCACTTTCCCTCCTCCTCGAACAGTTCGGCGTCGTTGCACAGCATCGACACCCGTCCCATCAGCGCGAGGACCTTCTCGTCGGGGCCGGCCTTGCGGCCGTCATGCCGGACCTCGCCTTCCGGCTCGTAGCCGTTGCCGGTGGCGTCGTAGGCTTTTTCGGCCGTGACGACCGACGTCACCATCATCTCCATCAGAGTGAGCGTGCCTGTCTTGTCCGAGCAGATGCGCGACACCGAGCCCAGGGTCTCGACCGCCGGCAGGCGGCGGATGATCGCGTTGCGCGCCGCCATCCGCTGCACCCCGATCGCGAGCGTGATGGTGATGAGCGCCGGCAGGCCCTCGGGAATGGCCGAGACGGCGATCCCGACCACGGCCTGGAACAGCTCGACGAAGGTCATGTGGCCGAGCCAGTGGCCCCAGGCGAACAGGAGCACGCCGACGACCGAGATCACGGCGGTGATGACGTAGCCGAAGGTCTTGATCTGCCTGAGCAGCGGCGTCTCGAGCACGCTGACCCCGGCGAGAAGCTGATTGATCCGGCCAAGCTCGGTCGAGGCGCCCGTCGCTGTCACGATCCCGGTCGCGCGGCCGGAGACGACCATCGTTCCCGAGAAAGCCATGTTGTTGCGGTCGCCGACCGTCGCCTTGGCGGCGACCGGGTCCGTGGTCTTCTCGGTGGGGACGGATTCGCCGGTCAGCGCCGCCTCTTCGGTACGCAGGTTTTTCGCCTCGACGATCCTGAGGTCGGCGGGAATCCTGTCGCCGGATTCGAGCATCACGACATCGCCCGGAACCAGGTCCTCGGCGGCGATCATCCGCGTCTCGCCGCCCCTCAGGGTTCGCGCCTCAGCCGAGAGCATGTTGCGGATCGAATTCGAGCGCCTTTTCCGCCCTGCCCTCCTGGACGAAGCCAAGCAGCGAATTGAGGACGACGACCGCGAAGATGATCGAGGCGTCGAGCCACAGGCTCAGCATCAGCTTGACAAAGGCCGCGACCAAAAGCACATAGATCAGCACATTGTTGAATTGCGATAAGAAGCGCAGGACCGGCCCCCGCTTCTTGCCTTCCGGCAGCCGGTTCGGCCCGTAGGTCTTCAGGCGGCTGGCGGCTTCGGCCGGATCGAGACCGCGCGCCGGATCGACGCCAAGCTCACGCTCCGCGTCTTCGGCCGGCATCGCATGCCAGGGGTTTCCGTCCGGGGGCGTCGGCTCGAGGCTCATGGCGTTGTCGTCCCTGTTTCGTCGCGCCCGATGAGATGCGCCGCCGAGCGCCAGGCATGATGCGCGAGCGCGTCGAGCCGGCGCGCCGCGTCGACCCGCGCGAAAGCCTCCGCCGCGGTCACGCCGCCCGGTCCAACCGAGGCCAGGATCGCCATCCGATGCTCGCGCTGCATCGCGCCCAGCGCCTTCGCCGCGCTTTCGGCCTCCGCGAGCGCGGCGGCCGCATCGGGCGTCGCAGTCCAGCCGATCGGCTCCGCCCGTTCGCTGAGCGCGGATTCGGCGGTGATCGATTCCGCGACCGCGCCGCTCCAGCGCATCGCCTGCTTGCACAATTCCGCCGCGCGCAGGTCGTCATCGCCGCCTTTTGCCGGACCGGGCGGGCCGCCTTCGCCGAGGACCTCGATCAGGCGCGAAGCATGGTCGAGCGCGTGCAGCGTGTCGGTCATCCGATGGCGCTCGGCGTCGGTCCCCGGCGAGACCTTCAGGTCGGACAGGAATTCGCGCGCCTCCGAGAGCGCCGCCGCCGGCCCCGCCACCCCCGCGCCCGGCCTCCCGCCCGTCCCCGAGAGCGAACCGGCGATCGAGGCCGCAAGCGCGCTCAGCGCTTCGGCGACGACACGCCGCACCGCCTCGATCGCGATCACCGGATTGACCAGCGCCGCGGGATCGAGCGTTCGGGCAAGCGACGATTCCTTCGTGGGCAACAGCCGCTCGACGAAGCGGGTGAACCATTGCGTCGCCGGCAGAAGAACCGCGACGCCGACGACATTGTATGCGGTGTGGTAGGCGGCGAGCTGGGTCACGCCGTCGACGCTCGGCGCGAGGCGCCGCATCAGCGCCACGGTAAAGGGGAAGGTCGCAAGCGCGATCAGGGCGGCGATCAGCTTGAACAGCACGTAAGCGAGCGCGAGGCGCTTGGCGGTCGTGCTCGCCCCGATGGCGGCGAGCGCCGAACTCGTCGCCGTCCCGATATTCTGTCCGATAATCAGCGCCGCGCCCTGCTCGAGCCCGATCGCGCCCGCGTAGAATGCCGACAGCGTGACCGCGATCGCGGCGGTCGAGGACTGCATCACGGCGGTCATCGCAAGGCCGACCAGGACCAGCATGATGAGCCCGAGCGAGCCCGCGGCCCACCCGACATCCGCCATGCCGAGAACGGAAGGCAAATCGGAAGGGTGAAGCCGCTCCGCGAGGCCCCCCATGCCCTGCTGCAGCGTGGTGAGTCCGTAGAGCACCAGCGCGAAACCGGCGAGCGAGGCGCCCGCCGCCGCGATGCGCCCGCCCGCCAGCAGCTTCACCAGCGCCCCGATGAAGATCAGCGGCAGCGCGTAGGTCGAGAGCGACACCCGCACGCCGATCAGCGCCACCAGCCAGCCGGTGCCGGTCGTGCCGACATTGGCGCCGAAGACGAGGCCGAGCCCCTGCGGGAAGGTGAGCAGGCCCGCGCTGACCAGGCCAATGGTCGTCATCGTCACCGCGCTCGACGACTGCACGAGCAGCGTTACGATCGCGCCCCAGAAGGCGCCCGAAAGCGGCGTCGCCGCCGCCTTGCCCAGAGCCGTGCGCAAGGAGGATCCGGCGAGCGCCTTCAGCCCGTCGGTCATCACCGTCATGCCGAGCAGGAACAGCCCGACGCCGCCGAGGACGGTGATGATCGTGCCGAGCGAACCGGACATCGTCAGGACCTCCCGATCGCTATTTCTCCGCCTCCAGTTCGGCGCGAGCCGCCGCCAGCTCCTTCTTCTGCGCGTCCGATATGGTGGGATATTTGAGGTCGAGCTTCTCCACCGCCTCGACGATGGCCGCCGCAACCACGATGCGGGTGAACCATTTGTTGTCGGCCGGCACGACATACCAGGGCGCGGCCTTGGTCGCGGTCGCGCGGATCGCCTCTTCGTAGGCGTGCATGTAGTCGCCCCAGAACTTGCGCTCGCGCACGTCGGCAGCGGAGAACTTCCAGTTCTTGTCCGGCTTGTCGAGCCGCTCCATGAAGCGCTTCTTCTGCTCCCTGCGCGATACGTTGAGATAGAATTTGAGGATCACGACGCCCTGCCGCGCGAGATAATCCTCAAAGCGCGCGATGTCGGCCAGCCGCTCGTCCCAGAGGCCTTTGGTGACGAGCGTCGGCGGCGTCTTCTGCGCCTTGAGCAGCTGCTGGTGGACGCGCACGACGAGCACTTCCTCGTAGTAGGACCGGTTGAAGATGCCGATCCGGCCACGCTCGGGAACGCGCATCGCGTAGCGCCAGAGGAAGTCGTGCGAGAGCTCCTCGTCGGACGGCTGCTTGAAGGAGTGGACGCTGCAGCCCTGCGGATTGACCCGCGACATGACATGCTTGATCGTGCCGTCCTTGCCGGCCGCGTCCATCGCCTGGAAGACCAGCAGCAAGGACCAGGAATCCTGCGCGTAGAGGATGTCCTGCTCCTTGGCGAGCCACTCGGAGCCGCGCTGAAGCAGGTCGGCCGCCTCGCCCTTGTCCATCTGCAGCCCGAGGGTGTCCGCGGGATTGAAATCCTTCAGCCGGAAGCCCTTGCCCTTCGTGACGCGGAACGGGGCCACGTGACGGCTGACGAAATCCAGCACCTCCTTGTTGGCCATCGCGTTTCATCCTCCCAGCTTCGAGGCGCCTTCCGGTCTCAGGGGCGCCTCGCCGATCATCGCCAAAACTCGCCCCAGGGTCCAGCGGCGCAGGCGGCCTTCATGGCAAGGCCGGCCTCGGCGCGCGCTTTCCCTGGCGGCCTCCGCTCATCGCGGGCTTTCGCCTGGCGCGGACCGAGCCGGTCGCGCGTCGGGCGGGGCTCTCAGCATCCGCACGCCCAGGACGGCGATCGCGATGGTCATGAGCGGGCTTAAGAGGCAGAAGAAGGCGAACGGCGCGAAAGCGAAGGTCGGAACCGCGAGGGTTGCGGCCACATAGGCGCCGCAGCTGTTCCATGGAATGAGGGCGGAGGTGACCGTCCCCGTGTCACCGATCGCCCGCGCGAGCACGACGGGAGCGTAGCCGCGCTTCTCGAAGACCGCGCGGAACATGCGTCCGGGCAGAGCGACCGCCATGTACTGGTCCGCCGTCACCACATTCGCGGCGAAGGCGGAGACGACAACCGATGCGACGAGCGCCGGGATCGCGACGACCCGCGCGGCGATCGGGTCGACAATCCGCTTGAGCAGCCCCGCATGTTCGACGATCGCGCCGAAGGCGAGCGCGGCCATGATGAGCCACACGGTCGGCAGCATGTGCGCCATGCCGCCACGCGAAAGCAGCGCGTCGGTCGCGGGATCGCCCGAGTTCGAGACATATCCGGTCGCGAGCGCGGTCCACACGCCCTTGAGCATCGCGAGCGGGATCGGCAGCGAGGGGTCGCCCGCGAAGCCTATGACCTGCGCCGGATTGATGAGGATCGCGACCACGCCCCCGAGCAGCGCGCCGGAAAAGACCGTGACGAAAGGAGAAACGCGCATCAGCGCCAGCGCGAAGACCAGCGCCAGAGGCGCGAACGCCCAGACCGAGACGTTGAAGTGGCTCGCGAGCTCGCTCATCTCGTGGTTCTGGTCTGCGACCGCGGAATGGCCAACGAAGGCGAAGAGCGCGAGCGCGATGACGAACGAGGGAATCGAGGTCCAGAGCGATTCGCGGATGAGGGTGAAGAGATCGGCGCCAGTGACCGCGGCGTTGAGGTTGACGGTGTCGGAGAGGGGCGAGGTGCGGTCGCCGAAGAAGGCGCCGGAGACGATGGCGCCGGCGGCGATTTCGGGCGAAAGGCCGAGATTGGCGGCGACGCCCATGAGGCCGACGCCGATCGTGCCGATCACCGTCCAGGAACTGCCCACCGCGACCGCGATCAGCGCGCAGATGATGAGGGTGGAGGCGTAGAAGAAGTCGGCGCGGAGGAGGTCGAGGCCATAGTAGATCATCGCGACGATCGTGCCGCCGAGCGCCCAGGTTCCAATCAGCGCGCCGACCGCAAGCAGGATGAAGATGGCGCCAAGCCCGCTCGACACGCCGTCCACGACCGCCTGCCGCACGCCCGCCCAGGGCATGCCGTTCTTGTGCGCGATTCCGCCCGCGACGAGGCCGGCGAAGATCAGCGCGATCTGGTTGGGGCCGGACGCGGCGTCCTTGCCGTAGAGCCAGTAAGAGAGCGCGAGAAGGCCGAGAAGGACGACGAAGACGAGGATGGCGTCGGCGGCCGAAGCGGGCCGCCCGGCCGGTTCGGCGACCGCCGCGTCTTCGGAAGTCTTTGGCAAGCCCCCGGCCATGGCTTTTAGTCGTCGCTCTCGTTCAGGAGGCAGCCGCTGGTCTCGCGCTTCCGGCTTTGGGTTGGCGTCACCGATGTTTCCGTCGCAGAAAAGGGACGGGCGCGCAAACCTGAAATTTGACACGTCATTTCATCAAAACCGCCAATTGGACGCGCAAGGCGCTGGGCTCAGAACCGCCAGCCGAGTTTCAGCGTTGCGCTCGCTTCCCACTGGTTGAAGCTGACGCCGGGCACGGTCGACCAGACCTTCAGATGCGAGCCCTGCAAATCGACTGCCGGACGGCCGAGGAGATTGGCCAGCTGCTCGTTGCCGAAAACGGAGGCAGGGATGATGTACTCGAGAGTCGCGATCGGCAGGACTTCCCAGTCGCGGCTGGTCTCTCCGAGGCTATCCGCCTCGTACCAGCGCCCGAGCATCTCGACCGCCAGGCTCGCGTTCCAGTCCTTGGAGATCGCCCAGGAGGCGGAGGGGATGAGGAACACGGCGTCCGACGAGAGCTGGGGCTGACGCAAGCGCCTTTGCGCGAATGCGGTCACTCCCACTGTAAAGACCGTCTCGGCGGAGGTGTCGGCGGCGACCGGGATCAGCTGGAAGGAACGGTCAAAGTGCCAGCTCTTGTTGAAGCCGAGGTTGAAATCCTGCCGCGCCTCGGTCTGGTCTGAAAACGTGGGCAGGTAGGAGAAGCGCGGCGTGATGGCGAAATAGGGCGACCAGGCCTGATCGTTGGCCGGATCGGTATATTGGACGCGGCCGGAAAAGGTCAGTCGGTCGATGTCGGCGTCAAACTCATCAAAGAAGCGCTTGAACTCGGAGCGGGCGGTCACCGAGACGCGAAACGGCAGGTCGCCGACCGGAGCGGCGGCCGAGAGGTTGCCGACCGGAAACGTGCCCCAGCTCGAATTGCTGCCGGCGCCAAGCTCGAGCGGATTCGAATCATAGTTGAGAGGCGCGAGGAAATTGAACCGGAACTGAGGCCTGACCGCCTGCTGCTCGGCGCCGGGAGCGGTTGAATAGAGGTTGTCGTAGGGCCCGGGCGTCGAGAGGTTGAGCGTGCCGAGCAGCGCGTCGATGCGGGCGTCGTCCGCATCGATCCCGGCGTCGCCGCGGTCGCCCGCCGCCTGGGCGAGGGCGGCCGCCGGAAGGACAACCCAGAGCGCAAGGACAAACGCAGAAGCCCATGCGCATCGGCTTCGCTTGCCTCCCGTCCTTGGCTTTGTCTCAGGCGTCCTACGCACTTCCCCGATCCCCCAAATGCTCGGCTTCCGTGAAACCACGCTCGTTACGAATGCGGCGCGGGCGGCTTTGCCTGGCGAAGCGGCCTCGAGCCGCGCCGATTGCGCGCCGGTCGTGACGGCGCGCGGTTTTCGCGATCCCGCGCGTTGACGCCCGGGGGACCGAACGCGCCAAGCAGCGCTCCCGTTCGCGCATCGTCGGCGTCAATACCTGCGTCGCTTCGGTCCCCCGCGGCGAGGGCAGGCATGAGCGCTGCGAGGGACGAGAGCGATGCGGCGAAAGCGATGGTCGCCGTCTTTCGCCTCAGCGGGATCAGCGGCGATCGGCGCCTCCCGCTCGCGTCCCCCGCCAATTGGCTCAGGCTCCAGAGATCGAAAATCGTCCGGCTGCTCGATCTCCGCATTGAAACCCGATCCTCCTGGCCGCGCTCTCAGTAGTCGACGGCGTCGCGGACGATCGGGCAGGTCATGCAGTGGCCCCCTCCGCGCCCGCGGCCAAGCTCGGCGCCGGCGATGGTGATGACCTCGATTCCGGCCTTGCGGAGAAGCGTATTCGCATAGGTGTTGCGATCGTAGGCGAAGACGACGCCCGGAGAAGCGCAGACCAGATTGGCGCCGGAGTCCCATTGGGTGCGCTCGCGCATGTAGTCCGTGCCGCCGGTCTCCACTACGCGCATCTTCTTGAGGCCGAGCGCTTCCCGAATCGTCTCGACCAGGCCGCCCTTGTCCTTCTGGAGCTTGACCGATCCCTTCTTCTTGCCGGGCCGGTAGGAGAAGCATTCGATCTTGTTGACGATGTCGGGATAGATCAGCACGCAATCGCGGTCGGCGAAGGTGAAGACCGTGTCGATGTGCATCGCGGCCCGAAGCTTCGGCATCGCGCCGATGATCACCCGCTCGGCGCCGCCTTTCTCGAACAGAGCCGCTGCGACCTGGCTGATCGCCTGCCGGGAGGTGCGCTCGCTCATGCCGATCAGCACGGCGCCTTTGCCGATCGGCATCACGTCGCCGCCCTCGAGCGTCGCGAGGCCCCAGTCCTTGGTCGGATCGCCCCACCACACATTGACCTTGCCGGCGAAGTCGGGGTGGAACTTGTAGATCGACGTGGTGAGGATCGTTTCCTCGTGTCGCGCCGGCCAGTAGAGCGGGTTCAGCGTGACGCCGCCATAGATCCAGCAGGTGGTGTCGCGGGTGTAGAGCGTGTTGGGGAGCGGCGGCAGGAGATATTCGGTGACGCCGGCGGCGTCGCGCACGAGCTCCAGCATCTCGCCGCCGACATGGTCGGGAAACTCCTGGGTCGACAGGCCGCCGATCAGCGTCTCCGCAAGATCGCGGGGCTTCAGGCCTTCGAGATAGGAGCGAACCTCATCGACAAGGCCGAGGCCGACCTGGTTGGGCGTCACCTGATTGTCGAGGATCCACTTTTTCCCTTCAGGCACGGCGACCGTCTCGGCGAGGAGGTTGTGCATTTCCAGCACTTCCACGCCCCGGTCGCGCATCTTGGTCATGAAGTCGAAATGGTCGCGCTTGGCGTTGTCGACCCACAGAACGTCGTCGAACAGGAGATCGTCGCAATTGGAAGGCGTCAGCCGCTGGTGGGCGCGTCCGGGCGCGCACACCATGACCTTGCGAAGCTGGCCGACTTCCGAATGCACGCCAAAACTGGTCGCCATAAGGGAACTCCCAATCCTTTTGTCTTGTCAGGGCGTGATCGCGCCGGTCGCGAGGCCGTAGACGCCGACGGCGGCCCCGATGAGCACGACAATGAAGATCCCAAGCTCGACAGGGTTGAACACGCGCGCGTTCTGCTCCCGCCGCGCCCAGAAATAGAGGATGGTTCCCGGCGCAAAGAGAACCATCATCAGAACCACGTATTTCAGCCCGGCCGCGACGAACATGAAGAGCGTGTAGACGACCGCGATCCCCGCGAAGATCAGGTCGCGGCCCTGCTCCCCGCGGGTCGCCTCGTAACCCGCGCCGCCGCGCGCGACCAGAACGCCGTAACCGGCGGCAAGCAGATAGGGCAGGAGCGACATCACGCTGCACATGTCGAGCATGAAATTGAAGGCGTCCCGCGACCAGTAGGTCGAGATGATGAACAGCGAGACGATGATGTTGGAGACCCACAGCGAAGTCGACGGGACTTCGTTCCTGTTCTGCGCGGCGAACACGCGCGGCATGTCTGTCGACCTGCCGGCCGCGAAGGGAACCTCGGCGCAGATCAGTGTCCAGGCGAGAAACGCGCCCAGCACCGAGATCAGCACGCCGATCGAGATCATCACCGCGCCCCAGTGGCCGACGACGAGCTCGAGCGCGCCCGCAAGCGAGGGATTGGCGACGCCCGAAATGGCGGCGCGCGGGGCGGTGGCGTAGGGCAACAGCGTGATCGCCACCATAAGGCCGGTGACGCCAAGGAATCCGAGAATGGTCGCGGCGCCCACGTCCGAGCGTTTCTCGGCGTAGCGGGAATAGACGCTCGCCCCTTCGATGCCGAGGAACACGAACACGGTGATCAGCATCGTGTCGCGCACCTGCATGATGAGGCTCTTCTCCGGCATGCCGACGCCGCCGAAAAAGTTCTCCCGGAACTGCGCATAGTTGAAAAAGAAGATGAAGAGGAGGACCGCGAGAATCAGCGGAACGATCTTGGCGACGGTGACGACCTTGTTGATGAAGGTCGCCTCCTTGACGCCGCGCAGAATCATGAAATGGAACGCCCATACGCCAATGAGCGACACGATGATCGAGGATGCGCTGGTGCCGTCGCCGAAGAACTGGGGAAAGAACTGGCCGAGAGTCGCGCCGATCAGCACCCAGTAAAACGTGTTGCCGAGGATTGCGCTGATCCAGTAGCCGAAGGCCGACAGGAAGCCCATGTAGTCGCCGAATCCGGCCTTGGCGTAGGCGAAGACGCCATTGTCGATATCCGGCCGCTTGTTCGCCAGCGCCTGGAAAACGCGGGCCAGCATGTACATTCCCGTGCCGGCGATCACCCATGCGATAATCGCGCCGAACGGGCCAGTCGCGGTGGCGAAACGGCCGGGCAGGTTGAAAATGCCCGCCCCGACCATCGAGCCGATGACCATCGCGGTCAGTGACGAAAGCGGCAGCTTTCCTTCGCTTGTCGAAGCCGCTATGGGCGTCGAAGACGCTGTCGAAGACGCCATTTCCCCCCCAATCAACCGACCGCCGACCTAGAGGAGCGGGCGGCTCCGCAAAGCGGGTTGTTTAGCAAGCTTGGCTTACCAAAACTTGCGCCGCAGTCGATTGCAGTTGCGTGAGAGTCTAATTGGCCTTCTATGTCAAGACAACACCCTTTAAGTTGATCTACGGATCTTCATTGTCGATGCCCGGAGGAGTTATGGAGACAATATTCGATACACGAAACATGGACCCCAAACATCGATTTCGCGCATGGCAAGAAATGATTCGCGACGTCTATGTGAATCTCGATGTCATGGCGGACGATACATCCGCCTGCGAAGGCCGCGTTCGGGCGGCCAGTTTCGGCGCGGTGAAGGTGACGGAAACGACCGGGTTCCCCCAACGGTTCGTGAGACGGAAGTCTCATCTGGCGACGCTCGACAAGGATTGCTTCTACATGCAGTTCCTCAAGCGCGGCGCGATGCACATCGTTCAGCGAAATTCGACAGTCGTCTCGCATCCGGGCGCTGGCTGCCTCATCAGCGCGTCCGATCCCTATGACGCAGTCTATCGGACGGACGCCCAAGCTCTTTATCTGGAGATTCCCCGCGAGCCGTTTCTCGCCCGCTTCCCTGCCGACGCCCTGCCCGCTCCAAACACAATCCTGAGGACCGGGTCTGGGATGGGCAGAGTGGCGGCGGAGTTCTGCGACGTCCTGGTCAAGGAAAGCGCCGTGCTTCCAGAGTCCACTAGACGCAATCTGGGGGAGCAGATCATGGACATCCTGGCGCTTGCGCTGGACGGATGTCAGATCGACGGGGCCGAGACCTCGATTCAAAGCGCGCGCCTGAGGTCGATCAAGGCCTTCATCGACGAAAACCTCGCCGATCCCGGCCTGTCGCTCGCGGTGATCGCGAAGCGCACCGGCGTATCGCTCAGCTATTTGCACCGCCTGTTCAAGGACAGCGGCGGGTCCGTCTCGGAATGGATTTGGCTGAGAAGACTCCAGCGCTGCTATGAGATGATTACGCAGCCCGAACTTGCGCGGACCTCGATTACCGACATCGCGTACTCCATGGGTTTCAGCAGCTCATCCCACTTCAGCAACTTGTTCCGCGAGACATTCGGACTGCGGCCGTCGGACCTGCGCAGGTCGGCGGTCGCAAAGCCGGCGCGCGACACCAGACGGCGCGCCTGAACGGCGCTTTGAGGCGAAAATCATGGCGAATGCAAAGACTGACCGTCGCGGGCAGACCCGCGAGACGGTCCTGATCGACCTCGCGCTTCAGGGCGGCGGATCCCATGGGGCGTTCACCTGGGGCGTGCTCGACCGGCTGCTCGAAGAGCCCTGGCTCCGGATCGAGGCGATCTCCGGAACCTCCGCCGGCGCGATGAACGCGGCGGTGCTGGTCAGCGGCTTCATGCAGGGCGGGGCTGAAGGCGCGCGGGCGGCGCTCGACAGCTACTGGAAGCGGGTCTCCGACGCTGCGCGCTTCAGCCCGATCCAGCGCTCGGCGATCGACCGGCTGATGGGGCGGTGGTCGCTCGACGCCTCGCCCGGCTATCTGGCGATGGATCTCATGTCGCGGATGGTCTCGCCCTACAGCCTCAATCCGCTCGGGGTGAATCCGATCGCCGACATCCTGCGGCAGAGCATCGATTTCGACCATCTCGGCGAAGCCTCGATCAAGCTGTTCATCACCGCCACCAATGTTCACACCGGTCGGGGGCGCGTGTTCCGCAATCGGGAGATCACGCCGGACGTTCTGCTTGCGTCGGCCTGCCTGCCGACGATGTTCCAGGCGATCGAAATCGAAGGCGAACCGTATTGGGATGGCGGTTTCGTCGGCAATCCGACCATCACGCCGCTCGTGCGCGAGAGCGACGCCGTCGACGTGCTGCTGGTGCAGATCAATCCGAGAGTGCGGGAGGAAACGCCGCGCTCGGCGGCCGAAATCCTCAACCGCGTCAACGAAATCTCGTTCAACTCGCCGCTGATGAAGGAACTGCGGATGATCGCCCTTTTGAGGCAGGCGGCCGACCCCGGCACGGGCGAGGGCGCGCGCTGGGCGTCGATGCGCACGCACCGGATCAACACCGACAAGCTGGCTTCGTTCGGCGCCTCGTCCAAGCTCAACGCGGAAGCCCCGTTCCTCGAAATGCTGAAAGAGGAAGGCCGGGCTTCCGCGGATTCCTTCCTCAAGCAGCACGGACATGATGTCGGCGTCCGCTCGACCGCCGACCTCGACGTGCTTCTTGCGGAGGTCTGAAAAGCGGCGCGATCAGGCCGCTTTCTCCCGTCCGCCGAACCAGGCCGCATAGAGCGTCGGCAGGAAAACCAGCGTCAGCAGGGTTCCGACCAGGAGCCCGCCCATGATGGCGAAGGCCATCGGCCCCCAGAACACGGTGGGCGCGATCGGGATCAGGCCGAGCACGGTCGAAACCGCGGTCAGCATGATCGGCCGGAAGCGGGAGCTCGAAGCGTCGACCACGGCGTTCCAGACGTCCTTGCCCGCGCCGCGCTCCGCCTCGATCTGGCCAATCAGGATCACCGCGTTCTTGGTGATCATGCCGATCAGCGCCAGCACGCCGAGGATGGCGACGAATCCGAGCGGGCGGCCCGAGATGAGAAGCGCCGCGACGACGCCGATCAGCCCGAGCGGGGCCACGCTGACGACGACGATCAGGCGCTGGAAACTCTTCAGCTCGAACATCAGCACCGTCAGCATGACGACCAGCATCAGCGGCACCATGGCGAGCACCGAAGCCTGCGAGGCCGCGCTCTCCTCGACCGTGCCGCCGACGGCGACATGATAGCCGGGCGGCAGCGTCTTCTCGAATTCCGCGATCTTCGGCGCGAGCCCCGTCACCACCGCTTCCGGCAGGACGCCCGGCGTGACATCCGCCTGCACCGTCAGCGTCGGCACTCGGTCACGCCGCCAGATGATCGGATAGGTCTGGCCATATTCGAAGCTGGCGAACTGGCTCAGCGGCACGGTGCGGCCGCCGGGGATCGACACCTGGAGATTGGCGAGCGTCGCAAGCGAGACGCGCTGCTCGTCGTCAGCCCGCACGACCAGATCGACCAGATAGATGTCGTCGCGAACCTGCGTCACCGTCGAGCCGCTCATGACGGTGTTGAGCGCACCCGCGATCGTCGACGTGCTCAAGCCCAGGAGGCGCGCCTCGTTCTGGTCGATGTTGATGCGCAGTTCGCGCGCCGGATCCATCCAGTCATAATTGACGTTGCGGACCGACGGCCCCGACGCGACCACGCCGCCGAGTTTCAGCGCGATGTCGCGCACCTGCGGCACGTCCGGGCCGCTGACCCGATACTGAATCGGCCAGCCGACCGGAGGCCCAAGCTCGAGCGGCGAGACGCGGGAGACGACCGAAGGGAAATCTTCCGCAAGCGTCTTCTCGAGCTTCGCTCTCAGCCGCTCCCGCGCCGCGACGTCCTTGGCGACGACGACGGCCTGCGAGAAGAAGCTGTTGGGCAATTGCACGTCGAGGGGCAGATAGAAGCGGATCGCGCCGCGTCCGACATAAGTGGACCAGTGCGCGACGTCCGGATCGCCCTTCAGCACCGCGTCGAACCGCTTGGCGATGTCCTCGCTGGCGAAGATCGACGCGTTCTGCGGCAAGGTCAGATCGACCAGCAGTTCCGGCCGGTCCGAGGACGGAAAGAACTGGCGCGGGATCAGCGCCATCGCGAGCACGGAGGCGACAAACAGGCCAATCGAAGCCGCGATCGTCAGCCATTTCAAACGCATCGCGAAAGTCAGGAAAGCGCGGAACGCGCGGAAGACGAAGCCCGGTTCAGAGCTTTTCGCCGGCGCGGGCGGCTTCAAAATATAAGCGCCCAGCACCGGGGTGAACAGCACCGCGACGAACCATGATGCGATCAGCGCCATCGCGACGACCGCAAACAGCGTGAACGTGTATTCGCCCGCCGAGCTCGCCGCGAAGCCGACCGGAATGAAGCCCGCGATGGTGACGAGGGTGCCCGCCAGCATCGCGACCGCGTAGGTGCGGAAGGCGAAGGCCGCGGCTTCTATCTTGGTGTCGCCGGCCGCCAGCCGGTTCATCGTCGCGTCGATCGTCGTCATCGCGTCATCGACCAGAAGCGCGAGCGCGATGATGAGCGCGCCAAGCGAGATGCGCTGCATGTCGATGTGGGCCAACTCCATCGCGGCGAAGACAATGGCGAGCGTCAGCGGAATGGCGAGCGCGACCACGAGGCCGGGCCGGATGCCGAGCGCGATGAAGCTGACGGCGAGGATGATCGCCACCGCCTGCCACAGCGATTCCATGAACTCGGAGATCGCGCTCCTCACCGTCACCGCCTGATCGGCGACCAGATGGGGGGTGATCCCCAGCGGCAGATCGGCGGTCGCTTTCGCGATCGCCGCGTCAATGTTCCTGCCGAGCGCCAGAATGTCGCCGCCCTCGCGCATCGAAATCGCAAGGCCAATCGCGGGCTCGCCGTTGACGCGGAACATCGGCTGCGGCGGGTCCGCATAGCCGCGCCGCACCGTGGCGATGTCGCCGAGGCGCAGGAGACGCCCATTGACGGCGAAATTGGTCGCCAGAACGTCCTCTTCGGTGTGGAAGGCGCCCGAGACGCGCAGCGACAGGGCCTCGTCGCCGGTCTCGATCGTGCCCGCCGGCTGAACGACGTTCTGCGCCTGAAGCGCGGCGATCAGCGCTCCCCGGTCGATGCCGAGGGTCGCAAGCTCGCGCATGGAGAATTCCACGAAAATGCGCTCGTCCTGAGCGCCGAGGATCTCGATCTTCGAGACGTCCGGCACGTGCAGGAGCCTGTCGCGCACCTGCTCGACGTAATCGCGCAATTCGCGGTGGGTGAAGCCGTCGGCGGTGAAGCCGTAGATCGTCCCGAAGGTCTCGCCGAATTCGTCGTTGAAGAAAGGTCCGAGCACGCCGCGCGGCAGGGTCCGCTGCATGTCGCCGATGCTCTTGCGGACATGATACCAGATGTCCGGCACTTCACGCGCCGTCGCGCTGCCCTTGAGATCGACGAAGATCGTCGTCTCGCCGGCCCGGGTGAGGCTGCGCAGATGGTCGAGCTGCGGCGTCTCCTGAAGCG
Organism: uncultured Alphaproteobacteria bacterium; assembly: GCA_963742305.1. Lineage (GTDB taxonomy): Bacteria > Pseudomonadota > Alphaproteobacteria > Rhizobiales > Beijerinckiaceae > Roseiarcus. The sequence continues at coordinate 79,712 of CAVULN010000023.1, read as the reverse complement.
TCCGCTCGAGCCGCTCGGTAACCTGCTTGACCGTCTCCTCGGCGGTCGCGCCAGGCCACACGGCGTGGACGACCATCGTCTTGATGACGAATGTCGGATCCTCGGCGCGGCCAAGCCGCAGGAAGGACATGACGCCGGCCGCAACCGCGATCAGCATCAGATAGAGCGCGATCGACCGGCGGTTAAGCGCCCATTCCGAGAGATTCATGCCGCCAACCGCCAATCAGGTTCCGATGAGCCGGACCTTCTGTCCGTCATGCAGCGCCTGCACGCCCGCGGTCACCACGACCTCGCCGGGCGAAAGGCCGCCGCTGATCGCGACCGTCGCCGGCGCGAACCGCGCGACCTCGACATTGCGGGGCGACACGGCCATCGTCTTGGGGTCCACCACCCACACGCCGGGCTGCCCGTTGAAGCGGGTGAGCGCGGTTGCCGGAATGTCGAGGGCGCGGTCGGATTCCACCCGCACCTCGCCCGTCACCGTCGCTCCAAGGAGCATCGCGGGCGGCGGATCGGTCAGGCCGACGCGCACCTCGAACAGGCGGGTCACCGGATCGGCCTGCGGCGCCACTTCCCGCACGCGGCCCTCAGCGGCCACCTTCGAGTCGTTGGCGAGGCGAACCGTGACCACGCCATCGGCGGGGGCCTGCCGCAGCGTCTGCGCCGGCACGTCGAACACCGCGTCGCGGCCGTCCTTGCGGGCGAGCGTTCCGATCATCTGTCCGGCCTGCACGACCGCGCCGGCCCGCGGACCAACCGCGGTCACGACGCCGGGCGCGTCGGCCTTGAGTTCGGTGAAGCTCACAAGGTCCTCGGCGGTCTTGAGCTGCGCCTCGGCGGCGTCGACCTGCGCCTGCGCCGACTGCATGGCTTTGAGCGCCTGATCGTGGTTGGCGCGCGTCGTCCACCCCTGATTGAGCAGCGTATCCTGCCGCTCGAAATGGTTGCGCGCCTGAACGAGCTGCGCCTCCGCCGCCGCGAGCGCCGCCTGGCCGGATCGCAGGGTGTTCATCTCATTCTGCGATTCGAGCTTGGCGACGACCTGACCGGCCTTCACCTGGTCGCCAAGTCTCAGGTCGTTTTCGAGCAGGCGGCCGGAGATGCGGAAGGCGAGGTTGACCTGATCTTCGGCCTCGATGCGGCCGGTCAGCGAGATCGGCGCGCCGCCCTCGCCCTTTTCCACCGTCACCACCCGCACGGGGCGCGGCGGCGCGGCGGCCGCCTTCTCTTCGCCCCGGTTGCAGGCCCCGAGCGCCAGCGCCGCGGACAGCGCGACGATCAGCGGGAACGACCGGCGGACCCTCAGCGCATTGCCTCGACTCATGCAAAAAGCCCCAGTGATCGCGCGCGAATCATCAATTGGCCGACGCTTGCCCAAGCTCGATCGGCCAGCCCGAATAGACGCCCAACGCTGCGAGGGCAAGCGCGATGGCGACCAGCGCGAGACTCGCTGCCGGCCATTGGCGGAACGTTGAATCCACCCGATCGAAGGCGGCGCCGCATCGGAGCAATCCGCGAAAGGCCGCCTCGAAGAGGCCGATCGTGTCGCCTTCAGGGATCGCAGGGAGAGGCCGACGGCTCGCGACAAGGGCGGCGAAGACCAAGCTCCCGAGCAGGATCGGCCAAAGTCCGTCCCAGATTTTGTCGAGACTGAGCGCATCGCTGAAGCCGCCGATCGCCGGACGGAGGAGCCAGGGCAAAAAGATCGCGCCAAGCGCGATCAACGGCCAAAGGCGATGGAGGGGAGCGCCGGATAGGACGCCTTCTTCCTCCGGCAAGCGCGTGCGCAGCAGCATGATGAAACGCAGCATCAAAAGCGCGCTCGCGGCCGACGACAGGTTCGCGAGCTGGCCCGCGAGGCCATAGCCAAGGGAATCCTTGATTGCCTCCTTCGCCAGCGCTCCGCCGGTGAACGGCAGGCCCGCGAGGCTCAAGGCGAGCGCGGCGGCGATGACGACGAGCGCCGGGCGCCGGCCCGCGCCGGCCGCAAAGGCGCCAATCGCAAGGAACAGCGCGCCTTTCACCAGCACGTGGTTCGCCCCGTAGAAGGCAATCTTAGCGGGCGCGTCCGGATCGGCGGAGGCGAGCGCCGCGCCGAGCGCGACCGCAATCACTCCCATCTGGCTGATGCTGGAATAGCCGAGAAGCGCGCGCGGGTCGCGCTGAGCCAGACCGATGACGGCGCCGTAAAAGGCGGAGACGAATCCGAACGCCATCAGAACCGCGCTCCATTCCGGCAGTCCGGCGCCGAAGGGCAGGAAGCGGATGAGGCCGATGACGGCCGCCTTCACCGCCGCCCCGCTCAGCACCGCCGCCGCCGGGATCGGGCCGGTCGCGTAGGAGAGCGGCATCCAGCCGTTCATGGGCGCGAGCGCCATCTTCATGCCGAAGCCGATCACGACGAGCGCGATGATCGTGTTTCGTGATGGCATTGCCGGCAATACGGACATGACTTCGTCGATCCGCACGCTCCCGCTCTGTCCACCCGCCGAGAGCATCACGAAGGCGAGAAGCAGAAACGCCTCGCCGAGAATGGCGAAGGCCATATAGATCGCGCCGACGCGGCGCGTCTCCGCGCGCTCGTCGGTCACGATCATGCCGTAAGCCGGGATGCTGACCAGCGCGTAGAAGAAATAGAACGACGGCAGGGCGCCGGCGACGAACACGCCGAGGCTCCCGGCCATCGTGAGCAGCCAGGAGAAGGCGAAGCGCTGGTCCAGACCCGCCTCGCCCGAGGCGAACACGCCGGCGCCGACGACGATCCACAGAAGCGCGGCGGCAGCGAGCAGGAGCGCCCCGGCGCCATCGAGCGCGAGCCAAAGATGCAGGACCGGCGTGTCGACCGCGACCGGCCCGGCGCTCAGCACGAACAGAGCCGCCGCGAGCCCGGGAACGGGCGCGATCCATTGCCACGCAAGCGCCCATCGGCGCAGGCGGCGAAACAGCGAAAGCGCGAGCAGAACCGCCGGCGCCGCGACCGTCGCCCACAGGAGGAATTCGCCTAGGGGCTCGCTGGTCGGGATCATGCGGGCGAGGCCCAGGCGGCGAGGGCCGGGCGGCCGATCTCGAGGAAATCGAAGAAGGCCTGCGGCGCGAAGCCGAGGCCAATGGCGGCGAGGGCCAGCGCCAAAGCGATCGCCTGCCTGCCGAGGCGCGGGCGTACGGCGAGTTCGGCCCGCTCGCCATAGAGCGCGGGCGTGAGGATACGAAAGACATAAGCAGCCGCGAGCAGGCCGCCGGCAAGGATCACCGCGACCCACAGCCACTGCCCCGCGGCGACGGATGCGCGCAGATAAAGCCATTTGGCGGCGAAGCCCCCGCTCGGCGGCAGCCCCGTCAGCGACAGCCCGGCGAGCCCGAGCGCAGAGAGCGTCATCGGCATGGCGCGGCCTATTCCCGCAAAGCCCGCGAGCCGATCGTGGCCCAGCGCCTCAGCGATCAGGCCTGCGGAGAGAAACATCGCGGCCTTGGCGAAGGCGTGGGCGAATACCTGCATGAAGCCGCCCGCCCAGCCGTCGGCGCTCCAGGCGTAGGCGCCGGCGCCAAGCGGAAAGATCAGGAAGAGGTAGCCGATCTGCGCGATGGTCGAATAGGCGACGAGAAGCTTCAGCCGCTCCTGACGCAGCGCCAGCACGCCGCCGAACAGGATGGCGGCCGAGCCGAGCAGGCCCGCGAACGCGCCCGGCGCGCCGAGCGGCAGGCCCGGCAGCATGTCGAACCAGAGCCGGACGATGACGAAGAACGAGCCCTTCACCACGAGGCCGGAGAGAACCGCGCTCGCCGCGGGCGGCGCGTTGGCGTGGGCCGGCGGCAACCAGAGATGCAGCGGAAAGAGCGCCGTCTTGGCCATCATTCCTGTCGTCATCAGAGCGGCTGCGAGCCAGACGGAGGGGACGGACCGGACGCGCTCAGCCAATAGCGGAATGTCAAGCGTCCCGTAGGTCCCGTAGAGGAGCGCGACGCCCAGGAGATAGAAGGCCGAGCCGATGAGCGCGAACAGGAGGTAGCGCAGCGCCGCGGCGAGCGTCTCGGGACTGCCCTTCACGCAAACGAGCGGCGCCGCCGCAAAGGTCAGAAGCTCGACGCCGACATAGAGGTTGAAGAGGTCGCGTCCGAGGAACAGAAGGCTCAGGGCCGCCCCGATCGCCTGCAGCATGATCCAGAAGACGAGCGAGCCGCGCGCTTCCCCGCGTCCAGGCCCGGCGAAGTCGTCACGCGCGAACAGGCAGGCGGCGGGAAGGATCAGCGCAGTCACGACGAGCATCGCCGCCGAAATCCCGTCCGCTTCGAGCGCGATGCCGAGCGGCGGCGCAACGGCGCCCACCACATAGACGACCGGCGTGCCGCTTCGCCACACGATAACGGCGATGGCGAGGACGATCGCGAGCCATACCGGCGACATCGCCAGCGCGACCCGCCCGGCCCAGCGCCCCCCGAGCACGAAGGAGAGGATCATTCCGGCGATGGGCGTAAGGATCGCCGGAACGAGCAGCAACCCGCCGGCCGTGGTCGCGGGCTCGGGCGGCATCAGCCCTCGCCGCCTTTGGGTTCCTCGCTCCAGACTTCGGGGTCGAGCGCCGCCTGCCCGGCCGCCTCCTGAAGCCGAAGGCTCAGCGCGACCGCGATGGCGTTGGCCGCGAACGCCACAACGATGCCGGTAATGACGAGCGCCTGCGGAATCGGGTCGGAGTGAAAGCCCGCGCCCGCGCCGCGCCGGGCGATCACGCCGAACAGCAGAAACACCCCGCTGCCCAGCACGCTGAAGGCCAAAATCTTGCGCAGCGCCTCGGGCGACACGAGGAGCCCGTAGAGGCCGACCCCGACCAGCGCCGAGCCGGCCACCCCCGCGATGGCGGAGGCGTTCATGAAGTCCCTCCGCGCGGGGGGCCGGCGATCAGCATCGGGATCGACGCCGCGATCGAGAGAAGCATGAACGCCTCAACGAACAGGATTACCGGCTTCACGAATCCCGCCGGATAGGAGAGGTAGGCGCCGCCCATCAGCGGCCCGAGCAGGGCGACAATGACAAAGACCGCAAGCCCGGCGACAAGCGTTGAGCGCAGCCGCCGCGAGGCTGCTGGCGGCGGCTCGGCGAGCCGCGCCATCATCAGTATGATGGCCATGGCGGCGAGGATGGCGCCGGCCTGGAACGCCCCGCCCGGCTCGTCCGCGCTGACCCAGAAGATATGCAGGCCGATGAGCGCGCCCACCGGCGCCAGAATCCGCGCGAGAAAAACGAGCGCCGGGTCCGGCTGATCGACCCCGAGCGGCGCGGGCCGGCCGCCCCACGCCCGGTCCGCCGCAACCGACCACACACCGAGCACGGCCAGCGCCAGCACCGCCTTTTCGAGCATCGTGTCGAACGCGCGATAGACGATCAGCACCGCCGTCACCGGATTGCCGAGCCCGGCGGCGGGGAGCCCCGCCGCGGCCTGCGGCGCGAGCGTTGGGGCCTCGCCGGGCAAAGTCAGGACCGCGGTCGCGAGCGCCGCCGCGACGCCGAGGCAGAGGATCGCGGCGAGCGCTTTCTGGGCCGGTCCCGGCCGGTCGCCCCTGGCCTCGCCCTTGGCCGCGCTCAGGCGGGAACCCGCCGTCACCAGCAGAACGCCGGTCGCGCCGCCGCCGATCGCGGCTTCCGTCAACGCCACGTCCGGCGCGAGCAGGCGGATCCAGACGATGGCGAGCAGGAGCCCATAGGCGACGTAGCCGACGACCGCGCCATAGAGTTCGCGCGCGAAGATCGTCCAGCCGGCGACGCCGACCGCCGTGAACGCGAGGCAAAGATCGAAGGCGGCATAAAGGCTCACTCGAGCGTCCCCCGACGGCGCAGGGCGCCCCCGATCATCTGCGCGACCGCGGCGCTCGAGAGCTGCACGAGTCCCCACAGGATCACGAGCTTCGCCGCGGCGAGAAGACCCCCGGCCCTCGGCAGGAGACCCAGGACAACAAAGCCAAGCCCGAGATTGTCGGCTTTGGTCAGCGCATGGAGACGGGTCAAGGAATCGGGAAACCGCAGCAGCGCGGCCGTCCCGGCCACGAAGAAGAAGAAGCCGACCGAGATCGCCACCGCGCTGTAAATGTCGAGCGCGAGGCTCACGGCTTGCCGACCGCGCCATTGGCGAAGGCGATGGAGGCGAAAGCGGCGAGCAATGCGAGACCGAGCGCCACATCCTCAACTCCCGCAACCCCGCTCGCGGAGGCCACAAGCAGGAGAGCCGCGATCCCGCCCGTCCCCAGGAGTTGCACCGCCATCATCCGGTCGACCTCCCTTGGGCCCCGGAGCACCCGGACGAGCCCGGCGGCGACGGTGACGAGGATAAGGCCTGCGGCGATGAACAGGAAATCGGTCACGGGGCGAGAGCCCGGACGAACAGGGCCTCCTCGGCCAGGAGATCCTCGACGATCGGCTGGCGGACATCGAGCCCGTGCAGAATCAGCGCCTGAGGGTCCGACGCCTCGACGCCGGTCGGCAGTGTGCCAGGCAGAAGGCTGGCGAAAGCGAGAAAGGATTCGCGGGCGTTGCCCGGACGAAGGCTGAGCGGCGCCTTGACGAACCCGGGCCTGAGGTCGGGATCGGGGCGAAGCGCGCGACCCGCCACGTCCATTCCGGACAGGGCCGAGACTTTCACGAAATCGAGCGCGAAGACGGCGGCGCCGATCAGCCGCGGCCTCGCCCGCAACCGCGGCAGGGTGCGCAGGCTGATCCAGGTCGCAAAGGCGGCGGCCGCGAAAGCGACGGGCAGGTCCTTGAGGTTCAGGCCCGAGATCGCGAACCAGAGAAGGAGGAGCCAGACAAAGCGGACCGTTGCTGTTCGCGCCATTGGCCCTAGCCGCTCGACGGCGTCCCGGCGATCCGGCCGGCGCTCGCCTCCGGTTCGACGCCGCGCAGGCGTTCCATCATGGACAATCTCTCCGCAATCGCCCTCGAATCGACACGGAAACCATGCCTGGCTCTTGCGTCATCGAGCGGCGGGGTCCCCAACCTCGTCGCTCGTTCAAACTTGCCCACGGGAATCCGATTGTCAATTTTGGATGTGCCGCGCGCGATGGGCCCGCCATGCGGCCCGCCTGGCGGAACGGGGGTGAGCGAGGTAACATCTGGCCGGCCGGATCAAGCCGGTTTCGAAAGTCGCGGGATGGCGGTCTCACGGTCGCCAACGCCTTGCGCTGTCCGCAGTTGCGTGATGGCCGCATCTCTGGCGCCGCCATTTCCGCCAGGACGCCTTCCGAGACGAAGCCGAAGAACGGGAGCGTGATCGCGCTGATCAGTAGAGCCTTCGAAACGCGGCCCTTTCCGCATTTCGCAACATGGCGGGTTATCGCCGCCGCCGGTTGAATGGCCGATATGAACGGTATTGGGTGAGGCTCGGCTCCTCGTCCGCTGCAAAGTGGCGGCGGCAATAGGCGTCAATATCGTGGCCGTATGCGGTTTGAACCGCCCCGGGTTTTTTGGCGTTGAGCAGACGCTTCGCTTCGCGCCGCTCGCCGCAGAGAGGCGGGATTGATCTGGTGTAGCGCTCAAGCTCACGCTGCGCCTCAGTCTCATAGGGCCAATGTGGGGCCGTCGTTTCGGAAGAATGCTCCTGTGCTACTTGAGGCTGGCTTCGACAAGAATTTTATCCGCCGTGCCCACAACCGAGACAGTTTAACTACTCCCGTCGATAATCAAGCCCTAAAAAAATCGCAATCGCAGCCAAATCTTTCCGGCACCCTCAAGGATTTAAGATGGCGAAAATCGAGAAGTCTACTAAAGGACTCGCATGCAATAATGGTTTCAGTGGCGGTCGGGAGTCCGCACCGCACGTGATAGTCAGTCAGAAATCTCGCGATAGTTCGGCGCCGGTGGTGGTTTCGGTTAAATTCATGCAGCTACGGCCCAGCATGTGCCGCTGGCCGATCGGCGATCCGCAACATTTCGAAACATTCCGCTTCTGCGGTTCTGCGTGCCCCTCCGAGGCCTCCTACTGCAAAAAGCACACCCTGATTGCGCACCCGTCAAGCCGCCCAGGGACGCCACGTAAGACGAATTTCCAGATGCGACCCAGGGTCGCATGACGATTGCGACCTGTGCGGCGCAGACACGTGGATCGTACGGGGATCGTCGGTCAGCTATCAAGATCGCCGTGTTGAACATAGAACGGGATCGAAGATGGATTTGGATACTTTTTTCAGCGAGACGCACATCGCCGGCCTTCGACATCTCGCGATTCCTGGGGTCACTGCGACTGACCGAACGGCGCTCTTCCGAGTGTTAAGCAAGCGGTTCGTTCGTGCTCAGAATTCGGCAAAACCTCGGGGGCTCGCGTTCGCGCGATGACACTCGGAGAGCAACGGCTCTGTTTTGGCCAGGGACGGAGGGAAGCCGCAAATGGAAAATCTTGCTCAATTGCAGGCTAAGCTCGATCGTACGCAATTCCGCCTTACCCGCGCGTGACTGTAAGCCCATGCGCTTCTGGACTGATTTTCCGCGCGTCGGCCCATTCCGACCAGGCATGTTGTTCGGCTCGGGAGATCTCGGCCGCAGACGCAGCTCCTCGCACCCGTTGATCGTGACCGAGCAGCATGCGGACCCCGTCGAGCTCGTTTTCCAAGCCTTTCTTCGGCTCGATCGTGAACAGCGCGCACGCCTGGCTCTGCGGCTCAAATGACGCTTGGTCGCGCCGCCTAGCTAAGCTCGCGCACCTCAAGGGCCTCATTGATCCCGCGTGAGCTCCTCTGGCGTTCCGGGACGCCGATCTCAGCGAGAAGATCGCGGATGGCATCGCCTCATGCTATGCGAAATCGGCGAGCAGGGAGCCCGAACATGTCAGATCGGCGAGAGCTGTACCGTAGCCCGAACGGGGATACTTGGTTCCTTGGGCGAGAGCCGGCGAACGGGCACGCATTCATCGTCCATCAACCGAACGCGCCGTCCGGAGGCCGTTTGTCGCATATCGAGCTGGGCTCCTTCTTAAGGGAGCCAGCGGGGCCTGAGCAGCAAGCTCTGTTACGATTAATTGGAACATTAGTAGAGGTTCCCCCGTACGCCGAGCGGGTCTGAAAGCATGCCGGCGTCTGGCCGTTTTTTCGATTCGCGGCCTTTGATGACGGCGGGGCTTATTGGGGTCGGCGCAGCATCAGGCGCGACGTACGCAGCCCGCAAACTACCTCGCCGCCGCAGGACACGATGCGACATGAGCGGAAAATCCGCTAGCGCCGTCGCGCCTGACGGGCGCCTGTCTGCACTCATGCGTCGAAATAGCCGTCAAGCTCCGGTTTGGCCTCGATTATGGCCCGCGCGCGCTCCTGCAAATTGGCTTGCACCTGCTCGAGAGAAGCGTTTGCGGGCTGCCTCAATGCAACGTCATTTACGGCGTGCTTCAGCTCCGGACGGTTTTTCAGCGCGCCATCGATCTTGCGCCTAAGGCGGGCGGTTCGGTATTGCAGGTCGCTTTCCCTCATCACTGCGTCCTCTCACGTCGCTTGACGCGCGCTGGCGTTTCAACATGACCATCGCACGGTGGACGACGCAACGGCGATGGGAGCGGAGCAATCAAGGCAGAACCGAATCGCCATTGCTTCTGCATTTCCTCTATTCGCCTGTTATTCGCCTGTCACGGGGCTGTCGACAGCGAATTGAGTTGTCCGGTTTTGGCAGCACATCAATTGTCCGCTTCTCTGGTTCTGTTCTGCCTCGCGCCGCCGAGCGGATTTAAGCGGCGCGCAGGGCGTCGTTGGTCGTCCTGAGCCTGCCTTTCTCGTCGTAGCGGCCGATGCAGCGCGGTCCGTGAAAGACGGCATGCGAGCCGTCCGGGTAGACATGCACCTTGACCCGCGCCTTGACGAAATGGGGCCGCATCGGGCCCTCCGGGATTTGCAGTTTCAGCGTGCGGTAGGAGACGCAATTGTCGTTTCCGACCTGCCGCTCCTCCTCGACGCACAGGATCTCGTCGAGGTCGATGCCTGGAATGGGCGTGAAGGCGGAGCCCTCGCCGGCCGCCTCAACCGCAAAGCGCGCGTTGTGGGCCGGCAGATAGACCTCGCGGAGGAAGGCGTTGGCCGCCTCGACCGTGGCGATTCCGGCGAGCCTGAGTTCCTTCGCAGCCGGTCCTGCAGCGTCCCGAACGTACGCTCTGAACGGCCTCTCGCCTGGGGCGAATAGGCCCCGATATGCTCGACGCCCAATTGCTCGAGCGCCCTTCCGACTGGGTCGGATGACCCCGATCGATCTCGCCGCCAGCTTTGGGGGTGTGAAAGTAATGGGCCCCGCGATCCGCATAGAGGGTCATCGGCAGGCCGTGCTGCGAGAAAACCTCGCTTAAGCCCCGGAAGGTCGAGGCCGTGCCTTCCTCCTCGACCAGAAAGGCCGAATAGATCGCCCCCGTCGCATCATCCATCGTGACGATCAGGTCGAGCGGCGGTTCGCCCTCGAGCCATTCGTGCCGCGAGCCGTCCTGATGCAGCTGGACGGTTCTAAGAACCTCGCCATTTGGCGGAGTTTCTGATTCCTTCGCTGATGATGGAGCGGGGTGAGTTGATGCGCGGTGAGCCTGGGTTCTTCGACGTCGACGAGCGCCTGAGGCGGCTGAGCGATCTGGGCGATCAGTTGCTGGCCTTCACGGCGGCGGTGGATTTCGAGATGTTCCGGCCCGAGCTGACGCGGGCGCTGGCCTACTCGGACGGTTCGCAGGGCGGCCGGCCGCCGTTCGACCCTGTGATGATGTTCAAGATCCTGGTGATCCAGGCGGCGAACGCCCTCTCCGACGAGCGCGCCGAGTTTCTGATCAACGACCGCCTGTCGTTCATGCGGTTTCTCGGGCTGGGCCTGTCCGACCGGGTTCCCGACGCCCGCACGATCTGGCTGTTCCGCGAGAAGCTGACCCGGGCCGAGGCGATCAAGCCGCTGTTCGACCGGTTCGACGCGGCGCTGCGCGAGGCCGGGTACGTCGCCATGGGCGGCCAAACCCTCGGGTCAAGCCCGAGGGCCGACGCTTCGCTGATCCCAGCGCCCAAGCAGCGCAACACCGAGGAGGAGAAGAAGGCGATCAAGGACGGGCGCATCCCCGAGGCCTGGAAAGCCAAGCCTGCGAAGCTCCGGCAGAAGGACCGCGACGCGCGCTGGACGGTCAAGTTCAGCAAGGCCAAGGCGAGGCCGGACGGGACGGTTCCTCCGGTCGACATCGCCATCCCGACCTTCGGCTACCAGAACCATGTCTCGATCGACCGCGAGCATGGGCTGATCCGGCGCTGGGACGCAACCGACGCCGCCGCCTACGAGGGCGCGCGGCTGCGCGAGGGGCTGCTCGACAAGACCAACACCGCGAGCGCGGTGTGGGCCGACACGGCCTACCGCTCGAAGGCCAACGAGGCGTTCCTCGAAAGGAACGGCTTCGTCAGCCGCATCCATCGCAAGAAGCCGCCGCGTCGGCCGATGCCGGAGACCATGCGGCGCGCCAACGCCCTCAAATCCAAGGTCCGCTCCGGCGTCGAGCATGTCTTCGCGGTGCAGAAAGACAAGATGGACCTCTTCATCCGCACCGTCGGCATCGCCCGCGCCAGGCTGAAGATCGGCATGGCCAACCTCGTCTACAACTTCCGCAGGCTTGTCTATCTCGACCGCCTCGCCGCCCTGTGAGCCCAAGCGCCGCGGTCCACGCGGCGGCGCAGCCGCCCTCCATAAAAACGCCCAATCACGCGCCCGCCAAACCCGTGAACCCTGCTCAGCCCTGCGCCAACCGGTTCAGCAACCCGTTGATAGAACCGTCTACATACATCAGCGGCATCAGCGGGCTACCGCGGTGAGCGGGTCTCCCGTCGCCACCGCCTCGGCGAGGAGACATGGGGCGGAGCCAGCGCGGAGTGTGATCTGCGTCACACCCTCTTATGGCGAATTATGCTCTAACCGTCTCAACGAGATGGACCGCCGAAGGACCTCGGCGGCTTTGGAGATGCGGCGATGTTGCGGAATCTGGATAGTTCGGGCCTCTACGACGAAGGCTTGATCGACGATCGCAATCAGCGGCCCCTGACGATCGCCCTGGCGACGATCGTGGCCGTCTGGATGGCGGTGTTTGGATTGGTCTCCGTGACGGCTCATATCGGCGTCCTGTCACACCACTCGCACCCTATGGCGCAGAGCGTCACTTCGATCGAGAAGTGATAGGCAGGCAAGGATAGGCCGGGCCGCCAACCGTACGGCCCGTAGAATGCTCTGAAGGCTTGGGGCGGCCTTTGATCTGACGGCCGCGTCTCGCGGGGCCTTTGGCGCCGCGAGACGTTCTTGCATTGGCGCCGCCTTTCGCGTAAATGACCGCCCGTTCGTGAACCGCCCGGCGTCAAGGGCTGCCGTGGCGGTTTTTTTGCTCGCGCGAGCGGGGCTGATATCGCCCCGTCAAATTCAAAAGGGCGTCAAGCCTTGAGGAGAGCCAAATGCCCAAGTTGAAAACCAAATCGGGCGCGAAAAAGCGCTTCAAACTCACCGGGACCGGCAAGGTCGTGTACGCCCAGCGCGGCAAGCAGCACGGGATGATCAAGCGCACGCCAAAGCAGATCCGCGATCTGCGCGGCACGTCGATTCTGTTCAAGACCGACGGCGACAAGGTCAAGAAGTACTTCCTGCCGAACGGCTGACCCTTTTCTCCGGAGAGAATGAACCATGTCGCGCGTAAAAAGGGGCGTCACCGCCCACGCCAAGCACAAGAAGGTGCTCAAAGCCGCCAAGGGCTTCTTTGGCCGGCGCGAGAACACCATCCGCGCCGCCAAGGCCGCGGTCGACAAGTCGATGCAATACGCCTATCGCGACCGCAAGAACCGCAAGCGCGAATTCCGCGCGTTGTGGATTCAGCGGATCAACGCGGCGGCGCGCGAGCATGGCCTGACCTACAGCCGGTTTATCTCCGGCCTCGCCGCGGCGGGGATCGAAGTCGACCGCAAAGTCCTGTCCGATCTCGCCATCTCCGAGCCCGCGGCGTTCGCCGCGATCGTCGAGCAGGCCAAGGGCGCGCTGCCGAAGGCCGCCTGAGGCGGCCTTTCCGTCCTCTCCGGACCGGAGAGCGGATTTGGGGGCCTGGGCCTCTTCTTCCCATCGATGCGGGAGAAGACCCGCGACCGGCTCGGCCCGGGAGTCCATAAGGAATGTCGGACCTATCCGCCCTTGAACGGGAGACGCTGGGAGCCATTGAGAGCGCCAGCGATGAAGGCGCGCTCGAGGCCGCCCGGATCGCCGCGCTCGGCAAGAAGGGATCGATTTCCGCCCTCCTCGCCACCCTCGGCAAGCTCTCGCCGGACGAGCGGAAAGCGCATGGCGCGGCCATCAACGCGCTGAAGGATGTGGTCACGCAAGCGCTCGCAACGCGGCGGGCGGCGCTCAAACGCGCGGCGCTCGAAACCCAGCTCAGGCGCGAAGCGCTCGATGTGACGCTGCCGGTTCCCCTCGGGGGGATCGAGACCGGGCGCATCCATCCGATCAGCCAGGTGATGGACGAGATTGTCGCCATTTTCGCCGAGATGGGCTTCTCGGTCGCCGAAGGGCCGGACATCGAGAGCGACGATTACAATTTCGGAAAGCTCAACTTCCCGCCCGGCCACCCGGCGCGCGAGATGCACGACACGTTCTTCCTCGCGCCCGACGAAAACGGCGAGCGCCAGGTCCTGCGCACCCACACGAGTCCGGTCCAGGTGCGCGCCATGCTGAGCCAGAAGCCGCCGATCCGCATCATCTGCCCCGGCCGCACCTATCGGCGGGACGCCGACCAGACGCACACCCCGATGTTCCACCAGATCGAGGGCCTGGTTGTCGATCAGAGCGCGACGCTCGCCAACCTCAAGTGGGTGCTGGAGGAATTCTGCAAGGCGTTCTTCGAGGTCAGGCATGTCGGCATGCGCTTCCGCCCGAGCTATTTCCCGTTCACTTCGCCCTCGCTCGAGGTCGACATCCAGTGCCGCCGCTCGGGCGGGGAAATCCGCTTCGGCGAGGGCGAGGACTGGCTCGAGGTCCTCGGCTGCGGCATGGTCCATCCCCACGTGCTGTCGAACTGCGGCCTCGACCCGGAGGTCTACCAGGGGTTCGCCTGGGGCATCGGCCTCGACCGGCTGACGATGCTCAAATACGGACTCCCCGACCTGCGCGACTTCTTCGATGCGGACCTGCGCTGGATCAACCACTATGGCTTCAAGCCGCTCGACATCCCCACGCTCGCCGGGGGATTGAGCGGGTGAAGATCGCGTAGGATCGACAGATGGCATGGATAACGAAGTTTGAGACGCGAGAAGAAAAGGGAAAAATCCAACCATCTCGGGTCGTGGGCGTAGTGAAAGTCTTTGCGCTGACCGATGGCCACCCCGTTGTGCAAATCGACACCAACGGATCAGCCGATAGAGCCAATCCCGGAAAGCAAAGCCAGACGATCCAATTGGGCCGAGAAGCCGCGAGAGAGCTCTTTGACATTCTCAAGCGCACTTACAATTTCTGATGAAGCGCACGGTTTGAGCGGCCGAGGTCCGCGGCGAGCTTAAAGGGAATCGTTATGACGACGGAAGCGGAAGTCCGAAACATCGTCGCAGAAGTCATGCAATCGCGCTTTGCAAACCGGGGCCTCGTCGGCTCCGATATCCTGTTTGACGAAGATTTCGACGGCGACAAAATCATACGCGTCACCGCGCATTTCGATCGGCGGCCGAAGGACACCGCCGAGTCCTTGTTCGACGCCCGGGATGCGATCCGCGCGCGTCTGATCGAGGCCGGAGACAACCGGTTCGTGTTCGTCCGTCGCGACTATCCCGGCGCGGCGGACGAACTCGCCTCGGAGGAGGAAGCTGAGCGGACAGATCCGCCATGACGATGGTCGAGCGCCTCATGGTGCTGGCAGAAGAGCTTGCTGAGAAATCTGGCAGAGGCCTCACGCTCAAGCGGCGCGCGGTCAGCACCGCGTACTATGCCGTATTTCACGCGTTGGCCGGTCTCTGCGCGGACGAGCTGCTTGGCCGCATCGATTCGCGCTCCCCGGACTATATCCGGGTCTATCGCTCTCTGGAGCACGGGACGCTCAAGACCGCGTTCAACGCTCCGCCTCTGAACCGTGTCGGGACATTGCAGAAGATTGGAAGCAGCGTTGTCGAGCTTCAGAGCGAGCGAATTCGCTCGGATTACCTTCCATCGCAAGCCCTGTATACCAAGGATGAATGCCGCGCCCTCGTTGAATTGGCAAAATCCGCTATCACCGCAATGGGCGCGCTGTCGCAAGCCGAACGAACAAGCCTTGCGGTCTCGCTGCTATTCAAGAACCGTTCGTAATGAAATTCACCCTCTCCTGGCTCAAGGACCACCTCGAAACCTCGGCCTCGCTTGCCGAGATCGTCGACACGCTGACCCGCGTCGGCCTCGAAGTCGAGCAACTCGAGGACCCGGCTCGCAACTATGACGGCTTCGTCGTCGCTTCGGTCCTCGAGGCGAAGCCCCATCCCAACGCCGACCGGCTGAAGGTCTGCATCGTCGACGCCGGCCAGGGCCCGGTGCAGGTCGTCTGCGGGGCGCCCAACGCGCGCGCCGGGATGAAGGGCGTGTTCTCGCCGGTCGGGACGTATATTCCCGGCAAGAAGCTGACCCTCGCCAAGGGCGTCATCCGCGGCGTCGAGTTCGAACGGCATGCTGTGCTCGGCGGCGGAGCTCGAGCTCAGCGACGATCACGAGGGCATCATCGAGCTTCCTGACGACGCGCCGGTCGGCGTCCCTTACGCCCGCTTCGCCGGGCTCGACGATCCGGTGATCGACGTCGCGGTGACGCCCAACCGCCCCGACGCGACCGGGGTCGCCGGAATTGCCCGCGATCTCGCGGCGGCCGGACTCGGCAAGCTGAAGACGCCGGCGTCCAAGTCCATCGACGGCGCGTTCGATTGCCCGATCCGGGTCAATCTCGACTTCGCCCCCGCCGACAAGCATCTCTGCCCGGCCTTCGCCTTGCGGCTCGTCCGGGGCGTCGCCAACGGCCCTTCCCCCGACTGGATGCAGAACCGGCTGCGGGCGATTGGCCTCCGGCCGATCAGCGCGCTCGTCGACATCACCAACTACATCACCTTCGACCGCGGGCGCCCCCTGCATGTGTTCGACTTCGCCAAGGTCGCCGGCGACCTTACCGTTCGGCGCGCGCACCCCGGCGAGAGCGTGCTCGCGCTCGACGGCAAGACCTACGCGCTCGACGACAGCATGGTCGTCATCGCGGACAAGAACGGCGTCGAATCGATCGCCGGAATCATGGGCGGCGAACATTCCGGCTGCGATGAGACGACGCGCGACGTCCTGATCGAGAGCGCGCTCTGGGACCCGACCAACATCGCCCAGACCGGGCGCAAGCTCGGGATCACGACTGACGCGCGCTATCGCTTCGAGCGCGGCGTCGATCCCGGCTTCTGCGTGCCTGGCTGCGATCTCGCGACCGACCTGGTGCTCTCAATCTGCGGCGGCGAGGCCTCGCGCATGGTCGTGGCGGGCGATCCCTCGACGCCGCGGCGCGCGATCCCCTTCGTCTACAGCGAAGTCAGGCGGTTGCTCGGCGTCGATATTCCCCGCGAGGAGGGCGAGGCGATCCTGCGCCGGCTGGGTTTTGGCGTCGAGGACGGGCGGGTGCTGATCCCCTCCTGGCGCCCGGACGTTCAGGTCAAGGCCGACATCGTCGAGCAGATCCTGCGCATCGCCGGCGTCGACCGGGCGCCGATGACGCCATTGCCCCCACTGGACGATGGCGTGACGAAACCCGTGCTGACGCTCATGCAGAAGCGCACGCGGCTCGCCAAGCGCACGCTCGCCGCGCTCGGGCTGCGCGAGGCGGTCACCTGGTCCTTCGTCTCCAGGACCACGGCGGAACTGTTCGGCGGCGGCTCGCCCTCGCTTGCGCTGGCGAACCCGATGGCCGCCGACCTTTCCGACATGCGCCCGAGCCTCGTTCCGGGCCTCGTGGCCGCCGCCGAGCGCAATGCGCGGCGGGGCCTGAGCGACGTCGCGCTGTTCGAGGTCGGGCAGATCTTTTTGGGGCCCGGCGAAACCGGCCAGCGGACCGCGGCCGCGGGGCTAAGGCGCGGCAGGGCGAAAGGGGACGTGGAAGGCCGGCAATGGAGCGGCGGCGGCCTTGCCGACGTCTTCGACGCCAAGCGCGACGCGATGACCCTTCTCGCTGCGCTCGGCGTCAAGGAGAACGCGGTGCAGGCCGTCCCCGGCGGCCCGCCGTTCCTGCATCCGGGCCGCGCTGCGACGCTCCAGTTCGGGCCGAAGACGGTGGTGGGCTGGTTCGGACAACTCCACCCGAGCGCATGCGAGGCGCTCGACGCCGAAGGCCCGATCGTCGTCTTCGAGATCACCCTCGACGCCATTCCCGCGCCGAAGGCGAAGTCCGCCAGGACCAAGCCGAAGCTCGTCCGCTCGGACTTCATGCCGGTCGAGCGGGACCTTGCGTTCGTTGTCGGCGAGGCGACGAACGCCATCGACATTGTCAGAGCGGCTGAGGGCGCCGAGCGCGCGCTCGTCTCCAGGGTCGGCGTGTTCGACGTCTATCGCGGCCAGGGCATGCCGGAGGGCGCGAAGTCGGTCGCCATTCACATAACCCTGCAGCCGCGCGAACGCACGTTGACCGACACCGAAATTGACGCGGCGATGTCCAGGATCGTGGCCGAGGTGTCGAGGAAGACCGGCGCCGTGTTGCGGGGCTGAAGCCGTGGCCGCCCGCGCCGCCATCGCCCTTTGGCTTGCCGCTCTGGCGTGGGCTCCCCGCGCCCGGGCCGGCGACGATCGGTCATGCGCGCAATATCGCGAGGCGATGGCGTATAACGCCTGTCTCGCCCGGCACGGGCCCAAGGCCAACAATCTCGTGGGGTTCCGGGCAGGAACGCGACCGGACCGCGGCGTGAAGGGCGAAGCGCGGACCCAGGCGCAGGCGTCGCCCCTCCACGGCTGGCGGCGGCCCGGCCGGACGCACGGGCGCGTGCACATGGAGTTTCAGGTTCGCTGATCGGCGCTCGACATTTGCGAGCGCGGCGCCCAGGCGCGCGGAAAAGCGCAGGCGCCGCGCTCTTTCGCCCCGCGTAGTGGGAGATCGACGCGGGGGCGGCCGCGCTTTGCGCCCAAGCCCCGAGGCGCGGCCGCGCGGAATCGTAAACCGGGGCCGAAGGCTCACCCCTCGGCAACGAGGATCCTTTCCTCGCTTCGTTCGGACAGTCCGACCGGTTAATTCACACCATACGTGGACGCGGCGGTTTCCGCTGTGATCGCCGTCACACCGTGATCGGGTTTTACTCGAATCCGCTACCGTTCGGCAAAACGTGGCCTGTGGTATCCGCCTCCCCATTTCTGTTGGGCCAATTCCGTTCAGGCCGTCCGAAAGTCGCTTGACGCAGCGACGGACCTCCGCCACCGTCCAACTCAATCATCCGCGGACGTGATGATCGTTTTGTTGACCCTGGCGGCGCACCCCTGTTTCGATAGGCCCGATCCCGAATCCCGTCGGATCCCCGATCGGCGTCGGACGCGGGTCAAGACACGCGCGGGCTTCCAGGCCGCCGGTCGGGCCAGCGCCCGCGGCGCCGGCGGGAATCCAGGGCGGGCGCGACGATGATCATCAACTCGCTTTCCGCCCACCCCTGCTTCAAGACGCTCGACGCCGAATCCTGCCGGATTCTCGATCGCCATTGCATCTGGCACAAGACGGCGACCGGTCAGTGGCTCATCGGCCAGACCGCGAACGACCGCGACGTCTACTTTGTCATGACCGGACGCCTGAGGGCGGTGTCCCACGGAGTGCGGCAGGACCTGATTTTCACCGACATGGAAGCGGGTTCGTTCTTTGGCGAACTGGCCGCTCTGGACGGCGGCCCCCGCTCCCTCAGCGTGTTCGCGGTCAACGATTCGCTGGTGGCGAGGATGCCGAGCGTGGTGTTCGTCGAGACCATGTACACCCACCGTCCGTTGGGCGAAGCGGTGGTCGCGACCCTGGTTGCGCGCAATCGGGCCATGACTCAGAGAGTGACCGAGCTCGGCGCGCTCGATGTCCGCAGCCGGGTCCACGCCGAGCTCCTGCGCCTGGCCCGCCCCGATCGCAACGATCCGAGGCGCGCGATCATCCTCGCGCCGCCGAACCAGTCGGAGCTTGCCTCGCGCATCAATACGCGCCGCGAGACCGTGTCGCGTGAGATCAACGCCATGGAGCGCGAAGGACTCATCGAGCGCCGGCGGGGCGCGATCGTCCTCAACGACGCGCTGAGGCTCAGCGCCAGGCTCGAGGCGACGGCGGTCGGCTCATAGCTCGAACCGACGGCCGCAGGGGAGGCGGCGTCGCGGACGGAAAAGCAACCCGTTTCTCTTCTGCCGCTTCCCGCCCCTCGGCGCGGCCGACGGTCCTCATGCCGTCGATGCTTTTGAAGATTCGGTTCGGAAGCCCGACGCAGCGTCCGCCAGGCCGGGAAGAGTTCGCAGGCGGCATTTCGCCAGTTGCTGTCGAACAAGCCCGGCAGCGGCGATGCTGATGACCGCGACCGCCGCTCCCGCCAGCACGTCCGCAAGGTAGTGCCCCCCGACGCTCAGGGTGGCCACGATCAAAAGCATGTTGAGCGGGGCCAAAACCGCCAGCGCCCAGCGGTGGCGGCGCACCGCGTACACGAGCAGAATCGCGAGCGTCGTATGGAAGGACGGAAAACTGATGATGCCCTCGATGTGCGAAAAGTCGAAAGCAGCCCACTCGCCGTTGCGAATCATCATCAATGTTTTCATCCAGTCTGTCCCGATGTGCGCGACATGGCCGAGCGCCGGAGTGAAAACAAAAATCGCGCAGGTCAGGACGAGACTGATGCAGAACTGCCAGATGATCTCGCCGTTGCGGTCGCCCGGACGGCTGACGCTGCCGATCAGAAATACCAAAGCGCCTTGATAATATAAGCTAAAGTAAGCACGCCGAAGGAGCCAATCGAGCATCGGGTGGGCGGCGACCCAATTGGCCTCGGCATCCCAGTCAAAGCCGAACACCGTCGCATCGAACCGAGTCAATGCGCCGTCCACCAGCGGATATCCGGAAGCGGCGGCAAGGTAAGTGAGCGGCGCAAAGGCTTTCAGCGCCAGCGTAAGCTGCAAGAGCGACAGCAGGAGGTCGGAGACGACCGCGGTCGAGTCCCTGATGCGGGACGACTGTGCGCCGACAATGCTGTAGGTTGCTGCGCATAGGACAAGTAATCCGTCGAGCTCAACCGACGCCCAAAGGGACTTCCAGACTATTGTGACGTTGAGCTCCCGCAAGCCGACCGCGGAGACCAGACCGGCGATGGCTATAACGAGCCATCGGGCGACGTTGTCGTTATTCAAAGGGCGAGGAGTAAGAAAGAGAGTGTTTGAAAACATACTCGACATGCCGGCCACTGACGAGAGCCACGTTCGTCCGCCGTACTATCGTCCGAGATATGTTGCCAATTCCTTCCCCGCGAGGCTGCGCGCGGGCCTGACGCCCGGCAAAAGCGCCAACGCGGCCGCCCCAATTCGGCGACCTTTTACTCTAACAATTCCATATAAGCCATTGATTTACTTGGTGAGCGCGGTGGGAATCGAACCCACGACCCTCTGATTAAAAGTCAGATGCTCTACCTATTGAGCTACGCGCTCGCCTGAAGCGCCGAAGGCGCGGGCTCCTCTGTGCCTACAGCCTCATCTGCGGCGGGTCAACGCCGGCGCCCGCCTCGAGGCGGGCGTTGCGCGCCGCGCGAAGGCGGGCGAAATCCTCGCCGGCGTGGTGCGAGGAACGGGTCAGCGGCGAAGAGGACACGAGCAGGAAGCCCTTGGCGAGACCGATCGCCGCCAAGTCGGCGAACTCCTCGGGCGGCACGAACCGCTCGACCGAATGGTGCTTCGGCGTCGGCTGCAAATATTGGCCGATGGTGAGAAAGTCGACGCCGGCCGCGCGCATGTCGTCCATCACCTGCAGCACTTCGTTGCGCTGTTCGCCGAGGCCCACCATCATGCCCGACTTGGTGAACAGCGACGCGTCGATCTCCTTGGCGCGCTCGAGCAGTCTGAGCGAAACGAAATAGCGCGCCCCCGGACGGACGGTCAGATATTTCGACGGCACGGTTTCGAGATTGTGGTTGAACACGTCCGGCCTGGCTGCGACGACCGTCTCGAGCGCGCCCTCTTTGCGCAGGAAATCCGGCGTCAGCACTTCGATGGTCGTCTGCGGGGCGGCGCGGCGAATGGCTCCAATCGTTCGCGCGAAATGCCGCGCCCCGCCGTCGGCGAGATCGTCGCGGTCGACCGAGGTCACGACGACATGCGAAAGGCCGAGTTTGGCGACCGCCTCGCCGACCCGGTCAGGCTCGCCGTGGTCGAGCGGACCGGGCAGGCCCGTCGCCACGTTGCAGAAGGCGCAGGCGCGGGTGCACGTCTCGCCCATGATCATGAAGGTGGCGTGGCGCTTGTCCCAGCACTCGCCGATGTTGGGACACCCCGCCTCCTCGCACACGGTCGTGAGCTTATGCTCGCGAACGAGCCGCATCGTCTCGGAATAGACGGGCGAGCCGGGAGCGCGGACCCGGATCCACGGCGGCTTGCGGGCGACCGGCTGGTCCGGCCGGTGCGCCTTTTCGGGATGGCGCAGGCTCACGCTCGCTCGCGGTTCGGTCAGGTCGATGAGCCGGGTCATAGTCGTTATGTAAGATTGGCCCGGGGCGCGGTCAAACGTCGCGCCCTCAACCGATCGCCGAAGTCGAGCACGCGGCCCCTCGACGGCGCGGACCGGACACGCCAATAAGCGCTCATAAACGCTAGCAAACGCTAGTAAAAATGCTGACGTTTACTAGCGTTTATTCTTTGGAATTAACGTTTTCAATGGGTTACGGCCGTTTGGAGTAGAAAAAATCCGGACCTCGCCCAACCTCCGCACTGGGTCGCGCCGAGCGCGCTCGCCTCGCTCATGCGCCTTGGCCTTCCATCTTCCCGAACTCTAACCGGCTTAGTCAAATAAACGAGGCATCCGGTCGGTTTTTGTGTTAAGCTGGCCGAGGCCGAGGACGCGCGATGAGCGAGACCCGGAAAATAGCGGCGATCCTGGTCTCGGACGTCGTGGGATACAGCCGGCTCGCGGGCGCGGACGAGGACCGCATCCTTGCCCGGCTAAGGGCTCTTCGCAGCGACCTCATCGACCCCATCATCTCGGTGCATCACGGCCACATCGTCAAGCGCACCGGCGATGGCTCGATCATCGAGTTCCGCAGCGTGGTCGACGCGGTGCGCTGCGCGATCGAAGTGCAGACGGGCATGGTCGAGCGCAACGCCGGTCTGCCGCCGGAGAAGCGCATCGAGTTTCGCATCGGCGTTCATCTCGGCGACGTCGTCGAGGAGGCTGATGGCGACCTTATGGGCGAAGGGGTCAATATCGCCGCGCGGCTGGAAGGCATCGCGGCGCCAGGCGCGATCTGTCTCTCCGAGCAAGCCTCCTGGCAGGTCAAGGGGCGGCTGGAGATGGCGGTCAGTGATCTCGGCCTGACCCAGCTCAAGAACATCGCCGAGCCGGTCCACGTCTATTCGCTCGAGGTCGGTCAGCCGGCGCAGGCGAAACCGGCGGTGGCCGGGCCCGCGAAGGGCGAAACCGTGGCGCCCGCGCCCAAAGCGCGCGGATGGTCGTCGCCATGGCCAGCGCTCGCCGCGGCGCTCGTGCTTCTCGCGACGGGCGGCGTAGCCTGGCGTACGGGCTACGCGCCGCGCTTCATGACCGCTTCGGTAGACGACAAGCTCACCAATGCGCCGCGGCTTTCGATTGTCGTGCTGCCGTTCGAGAATCTCTCCGACGACAAGGAGCAGGACTATTTCGCCGACGGGATCACCGACGACCTGACGACCGATATTTCGCATCTACCCGACAGCTTCGTCATCGCCCATGGCTCGGCGCTCACCTACAAGGGCAAGCCGGTCGACGCCAAGCAGATCGGGCGCGAACTCGGCGTGCGTTATGTGCTCGAAGGCAGCGTGCGTCGCCTCGAGGACAAAATCACGGTCAACGCGCAGCTCATTTCGACCGAGACCGGCGCACATGTGTGGGCCGACCGGTTCGACGGCGAGCGCGGCAAGCTCGGCCAGTTGCAGGTGGAGTTCGTCGCCCAACTCGCCAATTCCCTCGGACTGGAGCTCGTCAAGGCCGAGGCCTTGCGGGCGGCGCGCGAGCGGCCGAACAATCCGGACGCGGTCGACCTCGCGATGCGGGGCTCGGCGGCCTATCAGGCTTCTTTCGACTTGGCCACTGTGAACAAAGCGATCGGATACTTCGAGCGCGCCCTGCAACTCGATCCCGGCCTCACGGGGGCGAAGATCGGTCTCGCGGACGTGCTCATCAATAGATTTATGTGGTTGGGAGGCGGATATGAAGCCGTCGATATCCCGCGCGCCGAGGCGCTCGTCGCCAGCGCCCTATCCGCTGAGCCGAATAACGCCTACGCGCATTTTACAAAAGCGCAGCCTCTTCACTGCGAAGAAGCAGTTCAGCGATCAATTTGCCGAAATCGACGCGGCGATCGAAAACGATCACAACTACGCGTGGGCATATGGAACTCGTGGAGACATGCTCACTTGGGCCGGGCGAGCGGCGGAAAGCATCGCGGAGGATGAAGCTGCGCTCCGGCTGAGCCCGCGGGATCCGCGTCGCAAGCTTTTGGCAATTTGGCATTTGCCACGCATACGTACACCTAAGCAAGTTTGATCGGACTGGCCAACGATTGCCGGTCGTGATTCCGTTCTCTGGGTTGATTCGGAGGACGGGGCATGGCGGGCAAATCTCCAGTGACGGCGACGGAGGAACAACAAGGGGCGCTCAAGGCTCTCGCCGGCGGCGCGGATCGGGCCGAGGCGGACCGGGCGCGGGCGATCCTGTTGACGCTGGCCGGCTGGACCAGCGCCCGAATCGCCGAAGCTTTTGGGGTTCGTGAGGATACGGTGCGGCTCTGGCGCAGCGATTTTGCCGGCGGCGGGGTCGAGGCTCTCAAGGCGCGCGTCGCGCCAGGTCCGGAGCCGCTCAAGGCGCAGGCCGCGCTTCGGGTGGCCGAGCCGCTGTTATCGGCGCCGGTCGCCGATCGGCCCAATTGGACCCTGGCGCGCCTGGCCGAGGAGATCGCCAGCCGCGAAGGCGTGACGATCTCAAGATCGCAGCTCTCGAAGGTTCTGCGCCAAAAAGGGGGTTCCGCTTCCGCCGCCCGCGCCACACCCTGAAAGGGCGTCAGGACAAGGACGCCGTCGATCGCATCGGCCTGCGGCTCAAACTGCGCAAGGCGCAAGCCGAGGCCGGCGACATCGTCCTTCTGTTCGCCGACGAAAGCGAAGCTCTCACGCATCCCTACCTTGCCCGCGCCTGGGCCAGGCGCGGCGCCGACCTGCGTGTGCCGGCGCCGGGGCAAGCCAAGAAGGTTGCGATGATGGGCTCGCTCGACTACGCAAGGCGCAAGCTCGTCGTCACCACCTCGCCCACCAAGCGCAGCGCCGACTTCATCGAGCATCTGCGGCTCCTTGACCATCTCTACGGCCCGAAGCCCGGCGCGCCCTTCAAGCCGGTCGTTCTCGTGCTCGACAACGGCCCGATCCATGTCAGCAAAGCGGCGCATGCCGCGCTCGCCGAACGCGCCCATTGGCTCGCCGTCGAGTGGTTGCCCAAATACGCCCCGGAACTCAACGACATCGAGATCGTTTGGGGCGATCTGAAAGCCCGCCATCTCGCTCACCAGACCTTCACCGATCCAGACGTCCTCGACCAGGCTATCCACTGCGCCGTCGCAGCCCTAAACTCGCAGCGCAGCCGCATTCCGTTGGCCAACCAACGAATCTCTGCTTAGCGCAATGGGAGAAGGCCATCGAGTGGTGCCAAAAATCCGTCGCGACACACGCCGGAACGTGGTTCCCCTACGTCGATATCGCCGCGGCCAGCGCTTGGCTCGGCCATGACGCGGAGGCCAAGGCCGCGATCGCCGGCCTCCTTAAGGTGTATCCGGGATTCACCGTGCAGAGCTATGCGGACATAGCGGCCAGAGTGACGTACAACCCGACCTTCGCCCAGCAAATCCAACGCATCATCGAAGGCCTGCGCAAGGCGGGGCTGCCCGAGGGCGAGAAGAAGACGAATTAAGCGGCGGGGCGCAATCGGCGAGACCGCTCGCGGCGATCCTGGTCTCGGACGTGGTGGGATATAGTCGGGCTTGCAGGAACGGACGAGGATCGCATGTTTGCCCGCGTGAGAGCCCTTCGCAGCGACCTCATCGACCGCATGAACGTGGAGCCGAGCGCGCCAATAAACGCACTTAAACGCTAGCGAATCGACCCCAATTTGCTAGCCGTCATTACGGTCTGGTAGCGGGACGCGTCTTCGCCGGAACATCATGCCATGCGCGCCCATCCGCCGGCGCCGGACCGCCTTCCGTCAGCCGTGCAATCTCTCTTCACGTGGCGCGGTCCGACACTCCTCACGGCAGTCGGATATGCTGGAAAACAGATATAAAAACGATGCTTCTGATCAACACAATCAAATGTCGTTCCGATCTGAGCTTATGCGACGAAATATTTGTTGTATCAATGGATTAATGACGGCAGCGGCGGACCTCGCTTGCCTGCGTGGCCGACGGTCGGCGCGGCGATTTTTGAAAAAATAGCGGCTTGACTGGCCTATGCAAGCATGAAACGATGCAACCCGTTGGTTGCTACTGCGAGAGAATAAGACGGCTTTCGCCGAAGTCCATCCAGTCGAACAGCGCCACCGGGGCGGCGCGGAATACGGGGATAGACCATGCGGAATTTTGAAAAGGGTTGCCTTAGACGTCTCGCTTTGGTTTCGACAACCGCTGCTTTGGCTGCCGCCGGGTTGGGCCTTGGGTCCTCGGCTTACGCCTCGACGACGCTTATCACCTTCGGGCAGACAAGCAGCGGCAACGTTGTGACCGCAACCGGCGGAGTCGGGTCGACCACGATCGACATCACTGACGCACTCGCAAACATCACCCAGATCCTTGGCGGTTCGCCCATCAGCGGCGTTTTCGTCGATCTGGCTGCGATGTCGACTGACCCCGCGACAAGTATCGGGCCTGCCGTTTTGCAGCATTATTCCGGAACCTTCTGCGTCGCCAGCGGTGCGGGGTGCACGGGCATCGACTATTTGAGCGGGTCCTTTACCGACGCTGCGCTTGGCATTGGGAACCAACTGAGCATCGTTGTCGGTAACCCCCCAGACGCGCTGACGCTTATGTCCGATGTCATCCCTGCCGACGCTCTTGGCGCGCCGAGCGCGCTTGGTTTTACCTTCACCAACGTGACCCCAGCGGTCCACATTGGCGTCGCGACCGTCGCCTCGTTCACTGCGAGCTTTTCCGGAAACGCCTCCGCCTCGCCGGTTCCCGAGCCGTCGACCTGGGCGATGATGCTGGCAGGCTTTGCCGGCCTCGGGTACGCGGCCTTTCGTCGGGGCGGGAAGTCGCGACCGGCTCTGGCCTGAGCGACGAACCGTCCGAGCATCCGTTTTCAAGGCCGCCTCCGGGCGGCCTTTCCTTTTGGAGCGTCCTTCGCGGCGCCCGTGCACGAGGGGATTGGCGGACACCGCCATCGCCAGGAGGCGGGCCGTTCGCGGCGGATCGGACGCGGTGGGCGGGGTCGCTTGACGGCGCCGCCCGCGTCGCCGCCGCCTGTAGCCTGTAGACGCGGTCGCTGACCGCGTCCCGCGCTCAGCGAGCGTGGGCTACAGGACGCCCTTCACGTCCGCGTCAGGGTCGCGATGTAGAAGCCGTCCGTGCCGGTCGTCCGCGGGCTCAGGCGGAAGCCCGGGCCGAGCGCCGAGCGATGGTCGGCGAGCGCGGGCATGCCGGCGGCGCCTGCCTGAGCGGCGGCGTCGACCGGCAGAAAGTCGTCGTGGCGTTCGAGAAAGGCCGCGATCCGGTCCTCGTTCTCGGCGCGCAGCACGGAACAGGTCACGTAAACGAGGCGCCCGCCCCGCTTGACGAACCGCACGGCGCTCTCCAGCGTTTCGTCCTGATCCTTGACGCGCTGCTCGAGCGCGCCGGGGCGGATGCGCCACTTGGCGTCCGGATTGCGCCGCCAGGCGCCCGAGCCCGTGCAGGGCGCGTCGATGAGCACAAGATCGCATCGCCCCTTGAGGTCGGGGAGGACGTCCGTTTGCCCCTTGGGCGCCCTGACCTGGACGTTGCGCGCGCCCGACCGGGCGAGCCTGGCGAAGATCGGCGCGAGGCGCCGCGGGTCGGGGTCGGCGGCGTAGATCTGGCCCTGGTTCCCCATCGCGGCGGCGAGCGCCAGCGTCTTGCCGCCCGCGCCCGCGCAAAGGTCGAGGACCTGCATGCCGGGCTTGGCCCCGGCGATGAGCGCGGCGATCTGCGAGCCCTCGTCCTGCACCTCGACGAGACCCTTGACGTAAGCCGGGTCGGAGGCGAGCGGCGGCGCGCGCCCGTCCTGGCGCACCGCGATGCGCAGGCCCACCGGCGAGAACGGCGTCGGCTCAGGCGCAAGATAGGCCAGCGCGGAAAGCGCCTTGTCGCGATTGGCCTTGAGAAGGTTCACCCGCAGATCGACCGGCGCCCGCTCCGCGAGCGCCCTCCCCTCGTCCGCGGCGGACGCGCCAAAGCTCGCCTCGAGTTGCGGGGCGAGCCACTCGGGGAAATCCCCGGCGACATGAGCGGGCGCGCCAGACAGGTCGGCGGCGGCGAGGCGCGCGCGCTCGGCTTCCGTGAGCTTTTCCGGCGCGTGGCCGTCGCCGGAAAACAGCGCCGCGATCGCGTCGGCGTCGAGACCGCGCGTTTGTCTCAAGGCGCCCAGCACTTCGGCGCGCGGCCCCGCCTCGCCGACGATCCAGGCCGACGAACTCTTCCGCCGCAGCGCGTCGTAGACGAGGCTCGAGATCGCCGCTCTGTCGCCCGAGCCGGCGAAGCGATGGGCGAGGCCCCAGTCCTTCATCGCGTCGGCGGCGGGCCGGCGGCGGGTCTCGATATCCGTCAGAACTTCGATCGCTGCGGCGGCGCGGGCGGCGGGGGTCATTTCGGCGCCGCCCGCAAGAGAGACAATTTCAGCGACAACGCGAATCTCCACTCGGACGGGCGTCGACGACCCGCCCTTTCGCGGCGGTGAGCTGGAGGCATTCCCCTGTCTGAGGATTGAAGTAGATTTGCGCGACAGCGCCGCCGGCGATCGAGGTCCCGACGTTCCTGTAGCCGCGGGAAGCCAAGACCTGCAGGGCCCTTATCGGGTCCATTCCGCCGAGGTTCGGAATTCCGGCCCGCGGGACAGGCGGAGGGCCCGGAGGTCCTGGCGGCGGACCGGGCCGGTCCCAATCCCGGCGCCAATGGCGCGGCCGCTCGTCGCCGTCGCGCTCCTCCTGCGCGTCGCGGCATCCGTGACGGTAGGAGCGGCTGTCGTTGTCCTCGTCATATCGGCCATGGAGACAATCGTGATAGCCGCGATTGTATTCGGCCGGACCGGCGACGGCCGCTTGCGGCGCGAACGACAGAACGAGGGCGCCCGCGGCGATGGCGATCGAAAGCTTCAACGACGTCTCCTGCTGGCCTTCCTGAAGGCGTCCGGCGAGCGGCGCTCACGAAGCAGCGGCGCGGGCTGCGGGAATCATGGGCTTCCTCTTGCCGCAATTTGGCCCTCCGCGCAAAGCCGGTTCGGGGGCTGCGAAGATTGTGAGGACGCGATGGGATGTCGCGCAAAAATCGCCTTGAAGCCATCAATGGCCAAGACTCGCCTGGCGGCGGACCCTCTCGCATCCTCCGCCCGCGCCGGACAAACCGCGCGCTACTGCCCCATTCCCGGCAGCGTCCCCATGCCCTTGCACAGGATCGTCAGCATCACTTCGTCGGCGCCGCCGGCGATCGAGGCGAGGCGCCCGTCGCGGAAGGCGCGGCTGACCGGCGTCTCGTTCATGTAGCCCATGCCGCCCCAATATTGGAGGCACGCGCTCGGCACTTCGCGCCCCAGCTGGCCCGCCTTGAGCTTGGCCATCGTCGCGAGCTGCGTCACGTCGGCCCCCTCGATCATCGCCTCGGCGGCGCGATAGATCAGCGAGCGCAGGAGCTCGATCTCGGTCTGCATTTCGGCGAGCCTGAAGTGGACCGTCTGATTGTCGAGGATCGAGCGGCCGAACGCCTTGCGCTCGCGGGCATAGGCGATCGTCTCGGCGATCGTGCGCTCGTGCGCTTTCAGGCAGGCCGCCGCCGCCCACAGGCGCTCCTCCTGGAATTGCATCATCTGGTAGACGAAACCCTTGCCCTCCTCGCCGATGCGGTTGCGTTTTGGAACCCGCACTCCCTCGAAGAAGATCTGCGCGGTGTCGGAGGCGCGCATGCCGAGCTTGTCGAGCTTGCGCGCAACCGTGACCCCCTTGGTTTTCATCGGCACGCAGATCAGCGACTTGTTGCGATGCTTCGGACCGTCGCCGGTGTTGGCGATGAGGCACATCCAGTCGGCCTCGGCGCCATTGGTGATCCACATCTTGCCGCCATCGATGACGTAGTCTCCGCCGTCGGCCCGCGCGTTCGTCTTGATCCCGGCGACATCGGAGCCGGCGCCCGGCTCGGAGACGCCGACGCAGGCGACGACGTCGCCGGAAATCGCGGGCGCAAGAAACTCCCGGCGCAAGGCGTCGGATCCGAATCGGGCGAGCGCGGGCGTGGCCATGTCGGTGTGGACGCCGATCGCCATCGGCACTGAGCCGCCGTGAACGCCGCCGAGTTCCTCCGCCATCATCAAGGCGTAGGAATAGTCGAGGCCCAGGCCGCCGAACTCGACCGGCTTGTTCAATCCGAGAAAGCCGAGGCCGCCGAGCTTCTTGAACAGTTCGTGCGTGGGAAGCTGACCAGCCGCCTCCCACTCGTCGACATGAGGGTTGATCTCGGCGGCGATGAATTTCTGCAAGGTTCGACGCGGCTCTTCGTGGTCGGCGTTGAACAGCATGTGAGGCCCTCCCCCTTCTTCCAGAACGGCCAATCTATCATCGAAAGGCCAATTGCGCCGCCCCGGCTGGACCGCGTCGTGCCGCGCGGTCTGCGTCTTCGCCGGAGCTTGAAGAAAGCCGGGCCTTGAAATTGTTCTAATTGCGAAATGCGTGCCGTCCGCTTGCGACACGGCAGGCGTTTCTCTACCTCTCGACAGAACGCGGCCCAGGGGACGCTCAAGAACGCGCCAAACCGCCGAGAGGGTGATCGATGACGCCATTCGCCGCTTCCACCGACGAGGAGACGATCGCAGCGCTCGACCAGATGAAGCGGTCGGTCCGGATGGCCTTCTGCGGCGTCATGCAGTCGACCCGCCTTCCGCCGATGGCTGCGTTGAGCCTCGCGGCGACAGCGGTCGGCCTCGTCTATCTCGAGGTCGCCGCAGCCCATACCGGGGAAAGCTTCTGCCCTTGCGGCTGGGAGCCGCGTAACGCGGCCGACCTCGAAGCGCTCAAGACTTCGCTCGCCCTCGCGACGCGACAGCCTCGCGCCGAATTGCAGGCGGCTGAGGTCGCCGGCAACGCCTGAGAGCGTCTGCTTTCGCCGATCTTCCTTACGCCCCCGAGGGGTGGTAGTTCGGGCTCTCGCGGGTGATGGCGATGTCGTGGACATGGCTTTCGCGCAAGCCAGCGCTGGTGATCCGCATGAAGCGCGCCTTGCGCTGGAACTCGGCGATGGTTTCGGCGCCGACGTAGCCCATGGCGGCGCGCAAGCCGCCGGCGAGCTGGTGGATGATGGCGCCGACCGGGCCGCGGTAGGGCGCCTGCCCTTCCACCCCTTCCGGCACCAGCTTCACCTGATCCTTGACGTCCTGCTGGAAATAGCGGTCGGCCGACCCCTGCGCCATCGCGCCGAGCGAGCCCATGCCGCGGTAGCTCTTGTAGGAGCGGCCCTGGTAGAGGAACACTTCTCCGGGGCTCTCGTCGGTTCCCGCGAGCAGCGAGCCGATCATCACGCTCGCCGCCCCGCCCGCGATCGCCTTGGCGAGGTCGCCCGAATATTTGACGCCGCCGTCCGCGATCACCGGCACGGAGGCCGCGCGCCCGGCCTCCGCCGCTTCGAGGATCGCGGTCAATTGCGGCACGCCGACGCCAGCGACAATGCGGGTGGTGCAGATCGAGCCGGGCCCGATGCCGACCTTGACCGCGTCCGCGCCCGCGTCGATCAGCGCCTGCGCGCCCTCGCGCGTCGCCACGTTGCCGGCGATGACCGAGACCTTGTTGGTCGCGCGCTGAATGCGCTTGACCTGCTCGAGGACCGGGGCCGAATGGCCATGCGCGGTGTCAACGACGAGGCAGTCGACCCCGGCCGCCATCAGCATCTCGGCGCGCTCGAACCCCTTGTCGCCGACCGAAGTCGCGGCGGCGACGCGCAGGCGCCCGTCGGCGTCCTTGGCGGCGTTCGGATGGGCGGTCGCCTTCTCGATGTCCTTGACGGTGATGAGCCCGACGCAGCGCCCGGCGTCGTCGACCACCACCAGCTTCTCGATGCGGTGGGCGTGCAGGAGCCTTCGCGCCTCGTCATGGGCGACCCCCTCGCCGACCGTCACCACCTTGCGCGTCATGAGGTCGGTCACCGGCTGGCGCGGATCGTCGGCGAAGCGCACGTCGCGATGGGTGAGGATGCCGATGAGCTTCGCTCCCTTGCCGTCCGCGCCCCGCTCGACCACCGGGATGCCGGAGATCGAGGCGCGGCGCATGAGCGCGAGTGCGTCGGCGAGCGTCGCATCGGGAAAGATGGTGATCGGATCGACGACCATGCCGCTCTCGAACCGCTTGACCTTGCGCACCTCCTCGGCCTGGTCGGCGGGCGAAAGGTTGCGGTGGATGACCCCGATCCCGCCCGCTTCCGCCATGGCGATCGCGAGCTTCGCCTCGGTCACAGTGTCCATCGCGGCGGAGATGATCGGCAGGTTGAGGCGGATCGTGCGGGTGAGCTGGGTCACGATGTTGGTCGCGCCCGGCATGACCGCGCTCAGTCCCGGGCGCAGCAGGACGTCGTCGAACGCGAGACCTTCGGGGAGGGAATCCGGCTCAACAACCGCCATCGCCATGCATCCTTCCTGGATTGAGAGGCGGACGGCGCACGACTCGCATCCGCTGCATGGCGCGGCTGCCTAACACGGGCCAGACGAAGTTCCTAGCCAGTTTTCCCTTGTTCGACTCGCTGCGGGCCGCTTGTGAATCAGAAAGCGCGGCGGAAATGTCCGCCGCGCTCATTCTCCCGGCGCCCGAGTCGGGGGCGCCTGTCAGTGAGGCAGTTTGTCGGCGAGGACTTCGACCCTCTGGATCTCCGGCGTCTTGACAAACAGGTCCGGCGCCTTGGCTCGGATTTGCGTGGCGAGCCTGCCCTGAAGATGGGCGTCGCGCCCGCGCTCGTTGGCGAACGCGTCGAAGATGCCGAACATCCTCGGTCCCATCCGGATGGCGAACCAGGCCGTCGTGTCGGGCTCGTCGGTGACCATGTTCCTCGCGCTGGACAGGAAGGTCGCGACCTCCTGCTCCTTGCCGGGCTTGGCCTCGAGCTGGACGTATAGCGCATGCTGAGTCATTTCGTTCTCCTCATGATTCGCCCCGCACAGATTCCTAGAAGGAGAATTTGCTTATACGATGGCGCTTGAGCCAGATTTTCGAAAATCGCCGTGAGGATCGCGATCGATTCCTCTAACAACCAGCCACAAGAACAGTGCGCCGCATCGGCGCCAGACTGGGTTCAATACGATGGCTTTGGCATGACCTTCGGATCGTGAACGCTGCTTCGACGCACAGAGATTGCCCGCCGCTTGCGCAGGCTCACGATAATACGACAACGTCGCCTCGACGGCGACGCTCACGCCGCCTCCGCGCCGCCGATGCTCTCGCGTCGCCTCAGGCGAGCGGCGTCGAGCAGCATCTGCCCCGCCCAGCGGTAGACGTTGCGCTGTCGAACAAGCTCGCGCATCTCCCGCATCCGCTCGCGCTGGACGCCTGCGTCCATCCGCAGCGCCAGATCGATCGTTTCGGCCATGCCGTGGGTATCGTAGGGATTGACGATCAGCGCTTCCGACAATTCGCGCGAGGCGCCGGCGAAGCTCGACAGGATCAGGACCCCCTGCTCGTCGTCGCGCGCGGCGACGAACTCCTTGGCGACGAGGTTCATGCCGTCGTGCAAGCTGGAGACGATGCACAGATCCGCCGCCCGGAAAAGCTCGAACACTTCGGCCGGTTCATGGTGACGGACGGAAAGGGCGATCGGCTTGTATGAGCCCTCCCCCCATCGGGCGTTGATCGCCTCGGCCTCTCGGGCGGCTTCCTCCTGAAGGCCCCGATACGCGCTGAGCTTGCTGCGGGTCGGGGCCGCCGCCTGGATGAACACGAGCTTGCCGCGCCACTCTGGGTGGGATTGCAGCAGAACATCGACCGCCCGCATGCGGTCGACGATGCCCTTGGTATAGTCGAAGCGTTCGATCCCGACCGCGATCCTCGTATCGGGGCTGAGCCCGAAACGGCGTCTGACCGCCTCGCGGCACTCTTCCACCGGCGCCTGCCGCGCCATCGCCGCCGGCGGCCATTCGATCGAGATCGGATAGGGGCGAACGAGCGTCTCGTGGCCTCCGAGCGTCACCGAGCTTCGCTCGCGGTCGATGCGGCTCTCCATGAACCGATCGACGGCCTCGATGAAGTTGTTGCAATGGAACTGGGTGTGGAAGCCGAGGATCGAGCTGCCGAGAAGCCCGTCAATGATCTGTTCCCGCCACGGGCAAATGCCGAAGGTTTCCGGGTTCGGCCAGGGAATGTGCCAGAACGCGATGATCGTCGCGCGCGGCAGGCGCCGTCGAAGCATGCGCGGCAGCAAGGCGAAGTGATAGTCCTGCACCAGGACTATGGGGTCGTCACGGTCCGCCTCCTCGACGACGACGTCAGCGAAGCGCTGATTGATCGCGACATAATACGCCCAATCCCGCTCGCGGAACGTCGGCCGCACAAAGGCGATATGGCAAAGCGGCCATAAGCCCTCGTTGGCGAGGCCGTAGTAGTAGCCGTCCTGTTCCTCGTCGCTGATCCACACCCGTCGCAGCGCATAGGCCGGAGCGTCGGGCGGCACAGCGACCCGGTGCCTTGCGTCGACCGTGTCTCGATCCGCGGATCCCGAACCGTGCGCAACCCAGACTCCGCCGCAGGCGCGCATCACCGGCTCGAGCGCCGCCACCAGGCCGCTCGCTGGAGTTTGCACTACGATGTGGCCGTCGGCGCGGTTGTGTATGTAAGGCTCGCGGTTCGACACCACGACCACCTGCGCGCCGGGCAGCTCCTGGTCGAGAAGCTGATGCAACGTCTTCGGCGACCACTCGACGTGAATGCCATCGGCATATTTTCGTTCGAGCCGGAGTTCGGACAGCATCGCCTCGATGTCCCGCCCGATCGGCATTTCCGTCTGCCGCGGGCCATAGTCGGCGCGACCGCGATTGAAATTGGCGATCGCGTGGCGCAGCGACTTGTTCCATCCCCTGAGCAACGCGAGCACGATCGCGATCGCCAACAGCCCCAGGCCCGCAGCGACGCCGATAAGCGCGAGCGCCATATAGAATTCGGCCTCATGGGCCCGCCGGTCGATGAACGAAAGGTCGTGCACGACCAGCAGCGAGCCCTGGCCCTCTTTCGCCGACACCGGAAAGAGCGCGACCGCGATCGGCGGCTCCTCGTGCAGGACATTGAACGTGTCGACTTTGGGCAGCGGCGGCTTCGGGCAATGGACGGAACTCGGCATGTCCTTGGTCGCGTAGAGCATGCCCCCATCAGGATCGCAGAAGGCCAGCGCCTGGAGCCGTTCGTCCTCCACGAGCTGTTCGAAGAATGGCTGCAGATCAATTCCCGCGGCCTTCGCCGCAAGGCCCGCCATGACGCGCTCGTGGATGGATCGGAACACCAGCCGGGCGCGCAACTCGATGTCGCGCTGCGACCATTCGTCGACAATGACCGACGCCATCTGGGTCATTGCGGCGATGAGCACCACGACCGCCGCCAACCCGAGAAGGGAGTAGCGCACCGACGAGACGCGCAGCAGCGCCGAAATGGCGGCTCGCAGGTCTGTCCACCAGCCCGCTACAGCCCGACCGGCCTGACGCAAGGCGCCGCTGGTTGTCGCCGGTCTCGGCAGCCGAGCGGGAGCCGCTTCGCCGCGGATGTCGGGTCCGCGATCGAGCGCGCGCGCACCCTCCATTGCGGCCGAGGACGGCCGACGGTCGTTCAACGGCCTCGACGTCGGAGCGGCAAGACTTGCGCTGCCATCACTTGAGCACGCGCATTCCGCTCCACAGGACGCTCCCGCCCCAAACCGACTGCATTCATCGCTCCAAACCGCACGCGGATGGCCCGTTTGTCAAGACAGCCGAGTCTTCGTCCTTCCAGAGAGAGCCGACGGAGTCGAAGCGCCCGCCCCCTGTCGCGGTCCTCGAGGGCGCGGCGGCGCTCAGTGAACGGCTCAGATGCAGCGACCCCCGTCGACCTCCAGCACCACCCCGGTCAGGAAGGCCGCCTCGTCGCTCGCCAGAAAGAGCGCCGCCGCGCCGATGTCCTGGGGCATGGAAAACCGGCCGAGCGGCACGGTCGCCTTGAAAGCGGCGCGCTTCTCAGGCGTGTCCTCGCCCATGAACATCGCAAGCAGCGGCGTCTCTCCAGCGACCGGCGCAAGGGCGCAGACGCGAATCTTGTCGGGCGCGAGTTCGACCGCCATCGACTTGGTCATCACATGCACGGCGCCCTTCGAGGCGTTGTAGACGGTGAGTCCCGGGCGCGGGCGGAGCGCCGCGGTCGAACCGACATTGACGAACACGCCCCCGCCCTGGGCGCGCATATGCGGAACGAAGGCCTGGGCGGTCAGCAGGATCGATTTGACGTTGACCGCGAAAATGCGGTCGAACTCCGCCTCCTCGACCTCCATGAGCGGCTTGTTGCGATGGGTCGTGCCGGCATTGTTGACGACGATGTCGACGCGCCCGAACGCATCGATCGCGGCGCGCGCCGCGCGCTCGACGTCGGCGCGGCTCGAAACGTCGGCGGTCAGCGCGATCGCCGAGGCGCCGAACCGTTTGGCGGCCGCCTCCGCGACATCGCCCTTCACATCCAGGCACGCCACTCGCGCGCCCTCGCGAACGAAAGCTTCCGCAATGCCGAAGCCGAACCCCTGCCCCGCGCCCGTCACCAGCGCCGCCTTGCCTTTCAGTCGCATGTTCAGCCCGCCTTTCGCATCTCGGCCGCGAGCCTGTCGTCGATCTCCCACGCCCGCCGAGCGGCCGGGCGGGCGCTGATAAGCCCCCAATAGCGCTCGAATGTGGGCCGCTTGTCGATCGTCCCGAACATCAGGCCAAACCCGATATGCGATCCGACATAGACGTCTGCGGCGGTGAAGCGCTCGCCCGCGACATACGCGACGCGCTCGAGCCGGTCCTCGAGAGCGGCAAGCGCTCCTTCCTGACTCCCGCCATAGCCGACCATCCGCGCCCTCTCCATAGGAACGACAACGCCAAGGGCCTTGTTGGTGGTGGCCGCCTCGAGCGGTCCTGCGGCGAAGAACATCCAGCGGTAATAGGGGCCTCGCTCGCGCGACCCCGGCGGCGGCGCGAGGCCCGCGTCGGGAAAGGCGTCGGCGAGATAGGCGCAGATCGCCGCCGCTTCAGTCACGATCGTCTCGCCGTGGCGCAGGGCGGGAACTTTGCCCATCGGGTTGATCGCCAGGTAGCCGGGCGACTTCATGCCAGCGTATTCCACGATTTCGGTCCGATAGGGCTGGCCGGTCTCTTCCAGCATCCATCGCGCGATCCGGCCGCGCGACTGCGGGTTGGTGTAGAGAAGCAGTTCGTCCGTCATTGCTCGATCTCCCGTCGCGCTCGCGTCCCGAGGGGGCGCGTTGAGGTTTGTGTCCGCGACGACTAAATTAGCGAAGAAGTCGCGGCCTTCCCGACATATGCTGGATCCGTCATGCGCATCGAAACCGACGTCAAGCTCGATTTCAAGGACGTCCTCATTCGCCCCAAGCGTTCGACGCTCAACACGCGCAGCGCCGTCGACGTCGATCGCGCCTTCCGCTTCCTGCACACCGGCTCGGAATGGAAGGGCTTTCCTCTGGTCGCGGCCAACATGGATGTGACCGGAACCATGGCGATGGCCCGCGCGCTTGGCAAGCACGGGGCGCTGACCGCGCTGCACAAGCACTATCCGGAGCCCAAGCTCGCCGAATTCTTCGCTTCGCCTGATGGCGCGCACGCCTTCTATTCGCTCGGCACGACCGCGGCCGACGTCAAGAAGCTCGCCGCGGTCGCAAAGGCCGCGCCGATCCGGTTCATCTGCCTCGACGTCGCCAACGGCTATGCGGAGAAATTCCTCGAGACGGTCAAGCGCGTGCGCGACGATTTTCCGCACGCGGTGATCATGGCCGGCAACGTCGTCACCGGCGACATGACGGAGGCGCTGATTCTCGCCGGCGCCGATATCGTCAAGATCGGCATCGGCCCGGGCTCGGTCTGCACCACGCGCCGCGTGACCGGCGTCGGCTATCCGCAGCTCTCGGCGATCATCGAATGCGCCGACGCCGCGCACGGCCTCAAAGGCCAGGTGTGCGCCGACGGCGGCTGCACCGTCCCCGGCGACGTCGCCAAGGCCTATGGCGCGGGCGCCGATTTCGTGATGCTGGGCGGGATGCTCGCCGGCCACGACGAATGCGACGGGGCAATCCGCTACGAGGAGCGAGGAGGCGAGAAGGTTCCGGTCGGCATGACCTTCTACGGCATGTCGTCGGAGACAGCGATGAAGAAGCATTCGGGCGGCGTCGCGCACTACCGGGCCGCCGAGGGCAAGACGGTCGAGACGCCCTATCGCGGACCGGTGGACAATACGATGGGGGAGATCATGGGCGGGGTGCGCTCGATGATGACCTATATCGGCGCCGCCCACCTCAAGGAGGTCCCCAAGCGCACCACCTTCGTGCGCGTCAGCGCGCAGGCAAACGAGGTGTTCGGCCAATAGTAACGTTCGGGTCGATTTTGAGCTGCGAGCCGGCCTGTAGCCGACACCCTCGACGACCAGCATCGCCGCAAGACGCTGGCAGCGCTCACTCCTCCGGCAGCCCGGCCTTGATTAGGGCTTCGCGGAAACCCGGCGGCGCGTCGATAAAGGAAGGTAAGCGCGCGTGAAACCACGCCACCGAAAGTTTGGGATTCAATTTTATTGCCTCGGCTAGAGCGGCTTTCGCCTCCGGCGCCTTGTCCGCCGCCGCGTAGAACGCCGCAAGGGCCGCGTAACCCGTCACCGTTCGATACCCCGAGTCGATGGCCTTGAGGCCTTCCTGGACCGCCGCCTCGGGTCGCCGCAGCGCCAGGAGCTGTCTGCCCATCTCCATATGCCAAAGCCCGATGCTTGAATCACGTGGACTGATCCTCATGGCCTGTTCGAGATGCGATATTGCCTGCTCATAGTGGCCGAGTAACATTTCCCCGACAGCCATCGGCTGGTAAGCCTTGGGCAAACTGGGATCGGCGCGAAGCGTTGCTTCAGCCTCGGCAATGACCTCATTCGCCGACGCCGCGTCGTTCGGTTTCGCTGTGAACATGAGCAGGAGCGCCTTGGCATAATGCGCAGTGGCTTGGTTCGGATCGAGCAGAAGAGCCTGGTTAGCCCTCTGCATCGCCCGCGCATACAGGTCCACACTCTGGTCGGACCAACCGTAAGTATAGTCTTGACGCGTCGACGAAGGCGGCGCCCGCGAGCGCGTCGGCGTTTCCCGGATCGAGATTCAACGCTTGATCGAATAAGTCTCGGGCTTCGTACACGATTGGCTTTCGCGGGGGGTTGGTTGAGAAGCGCGAGACCGCGCATCGTCAGATCGATGGCGTCGGGATTTCGCGGGCGATCGTGCAGGCTACGTTGGGCTTCGGCGTTCACCAGCTCTACCTGAAGCGTGCGGGCGAGGCGTGCAACCACTTCGTCCTGCAGCTTGAACAGATCCACGACGTCTTCCTCGAATCGATCCGCCCAGACCTGCGCGCCGGATTCCGCGTCAATGAGCTGGGCGTTGACGCGCACCCGGTTGGCGTCGCGCTGCACCGAGCCTTCGAGGACGTAGCGCACGCCGAGCTCCTTGCCGATCGCCTTGGCGTCGAGGTTCTTGCCCTTGAAGGTGAAGGCAGTGTTTCGGGCGATGACGAAACTGTTGTGGAGACGTGACAGTTCGGTGGTGAGATTCTCGGTGACGCCGTCGGCGAAATAGTCTTGGGCAGGATCGTTGGAGAGGTTGGTGAAAGGCAGCACGACGATGGAGATTCGCGCGGCCTCCGCCGGCGCATTCGAGCGACGCAGCTGGCCGGTTCGCACTGAGAAAACACCACGCGCCGCCGCGATCAGGACCAGCAGACGCGGCGAGCGCCACGACGAGCGGCGTGAGCGCCGAACGCTTTTTCGACGCGGACGGCCCGGTGGGCATCGCGGGCTTTGCCTGCGCGGGAACGCCGACCTCAAGCGAATAGAGCCGCATCGGCTCGGCGATGTTCTTGAGCTGCGTCGGACCGAGATCGGTGACCGCGAGATCGAGCCTCGCTCTTACATGGCGGTAGGCGTCATCGGAAAGGCAGATGCCGCCCGGCTTGGCCATGCTCTCGACTCCGCGCGGCGATGTTGACGCCGTCCCCCATCAGATCGCCGTCGCTTTCTTCGACGACGTCGCCCGAGATGGATGCCGATGCGAAATTCGATGCGGCGCTCGGCCGGCACGCCGGCGTTGCGCTCGATCATGCCCTGCTGCACTTCGATCGCCAGACGCACCGCGTCCACTACGCTGCGGAACTCCACGATCGCTGCCGTCGCCGGTGCGCTTGACGACGCGGCCATGGTGCACGGCGATTATGGGATCGATCAGATCGCTGCGGATCGCCCGGAGCCGCGCCAGCGCACGGTCTTCGTCCGCCCCTGCGAGCCGGCTATAGCCGACCACATCCGAGACTAGGATCGCCGCAATTTTCCGGGTTTCGCTCATGGCGCAGCCCTCGGCCACAGTTCAGACTAGCACATAAATCCATGGCGACCGCCGCCCCCGATGCGGAGCGCAATCCTCACCTTTGCAATGAGCGCTTTTTCCGAGCGGCAGTCCGGCGGCGGCAAATCGAGCCCCGCCTGCCACCCAAGTCCTTGAGCGTGGCCGGCGCCGCACGTTGGTCGCCCGCGTCCGCTCATGGTAGAAGCCGCCCATGACCGCCGCCTCCGCACTGAAAGCCGAAGACAGCGCGCGCGCGCTCCCTCGCCGGCGCGACGCGGGCCGAGATCAGGCGCGCGCTCGCCGAAATCGGGACGCCCGAGCGCGAGCTCGCCATGCGCGCCTCGCAGCTCTGGCACTGGATCTATCATCGCGGCGCGCGCGAGTTCTCGGCGATGCGCAACATCGCCCGGCCGGTGCTCGAAAAGCTCGCCGCGCGCCATACGCTCGCGCGGCCCGAAATCGCGGCCGAGCAGGTTTCCGCCGACGGCACCCGCAAGTGGCTCCTGCGCATGCCCCCGGCCCACCGCTTCGACAAGGGCGCGGAGATCGAATGCGTCTACATCCCGGAATCCGACCGGGGCACGCTTTGCGTGTCAGCCCAAGTCGGCTGCACCCTCAACTGCTCGTTCTGCCACACCGGCACGATGCCGCTCGTGCGCAATCTGACTGCGGCCGAGATCGTCGGCCAGGTCCTCGTCGCCCGCGACCGGCTCGGCGATTTTCCCGGCGGGGTTGCGCCCGCCGACGGCCTCACCCCCAGGGGCGAGGGCGTGCGCGCGGTCTCCAACATCGTCTTCATGGGCATGGGCGAGCCGCTCTACAATTTCGACGCGGTCCGCGACGCGATCGGCATCCTGACCGACGGCGACGGGCTTTCGCTCTCGAAGCGCCGGATCACCGTCTCGACCTCCGGCGTCGTTCCCGAGATGACGCGGCTCGGGGCCGAGTGCGGGACCATGCTCGCGGTCTCGCTCCACGCGACCAACAATCCGCTCCGCGACCGGCTCGTGCCCCTGAACCGGAAATATCCGATTGAAGCGCTGATCGAGGCCTGCCGCGGCTACCCCGGCGCCTCCAACGCGCGGCGGATCACCTTCGAATATGTGATGCTGAAGGGCGTCAACGATTCGCTTGCCGAGGCGAGAGCCCTGGTGCGCCTCCTGAAAGGGCTGCCGGCCAAGATCAACCTCATTCCGTTCAATCCCTGGCCGGGAAGCGCTTATGAATGCTCGGACTGGGAAAGAATCGAGCGTTTCTCGGAGATCGTCTTCAACGCCGGCTATGCGAGCCCGGTGCGCACGCCGCGGGGCCGCGACATTCTCGCCGCCTGCGGCCAGCTCAAGAGCGAGAGCGAGAAAATCAGGGCCCGCGCGCGCATGATGCTCGAGGAGAGCTTGGCGGTTGGACAGGACTGAGGCGGCGGCGATCGGCCGGCAGGCGAAGACCCGCGACCCGCCGATCGGCGCGGCGAGCCGCCGGCCTCTGGCCATCGCCGGCCAAATTCGGAACCGATGACCCGGGATGGCGCCGCCAAGGAGACTTTGCGCGCGCCCAAGCGCAGCGAGCGCCTCAGGCAGCGGGCGGCGTGGATGTATTTCGTCGAGGAGATGACCCAGAGCGCCATCGCCGAGGCGCTCGGCGTCGGTCGGGTCACGGTGGTCCGAATGCTGGCGGAGGCGAAGGCGCTGGGAGAAGTCCGCATTGCGCTCTCCCGCGGCGACGCCGAGCTTGGCGCCCTCGAGGCCGCGTTGTGCAGGCTCCATGGACTTTCGGAGGCGATCGTCGCGCCGCTGTCCTCGGATATGGCGGACGCGACCGCGCCGATCGCCGCGGCGCTCGGCGATCACGTTTCGGCGCTGCTGCGCAACGACATGAAGATCGGGCTCGGGTGGGGCCGCACGCTCAACCGGTCGCTGGAATATTTGAGCGAGCGCTCGCTCAAGGGCCTGAGCGTCGTGTCGCTGATCGGCGGCGTCACTCATTTCGTCCACGACAACCCGGCTGAGTTTCCCTCCGCTTTCGCGCGCGCCTTCGGCGCCGATTGCTATCTCATCCCCTCGCCCGCGCTCGTCGACAGCCCGGCGACCAAGGCGGCCTTGATCGAGCGCTGCGGGCTCAAGTCGGTTTATGATTTCGCCGGCGGGCTCGACGCTGTGGTGGTCAGCGTCGGCTCGCTCGGGCCGGAAGCGTCGATCGCGCGCTTCGCGCTGGTCAGCGACGCCGACCGGAAGACCTTGCGCGAATATGGCGGCGTCGGCGAACTCTTGTGCAACGTCTTCGACGGCGAAGGCCGGATCGTCGATCATCCCCTCAACCAGCGCGTGATGTCTGTCCCGCTCGAGGCCGCGCGCGCCGCGCCCATTCGCGTGCTGGCGGCAGGGGGCGCGCAAAAGCTGGCGGCGATCCGCGGCGCGCTCAAGCTGCTCAAGCCGACGACGTTCGTGACCGACGCGGCGACCGCGCGCAGGCTGACCGCCTAACCCCTCGCCGCCTCGGCGAGCGTCCGCCACCAGTGCTCGTTCGTCTGCCAGTTCCATCCCGCGGCCGGCGACGGCGAAGGCAGGACCCATAGTCGGGTCCGGCCGATGCGCTTCTCCTGCTCGCCGAAGCCGGCCGCGCGGCCCAGATACCGCCGCCCGGCGGCAAGGCTGGTAAAGGCGAGCCAGTTGGGCTCCGCGGCGGCGATCTTCGCATGAAGCGCCGCGCAGGCATCGAGCCCGAGCGCGCCCGGCGGCAGTTCGCGATCCATGCCGCTCACATGCTTGGCGATATCGGTCAGCCCCAGGCCCCATTGCGTGACTTCGGCGTAGTCTTCCGGCCTCATGAGCCGCGGCGTCAGCCCGATCGCGTGGAGCGCCGGCCAGAACCGGTTTTGCGGATGGGCGTAATAGGCGCCGCGCCTGGCCGACACGGTTCCGGCCGCCGTGCCGCAGAAGACGATCCGCAAGCCCGGCTCGAGCACGTCCGGCAGCACATGCGCGGGCGCGTTCATCTCGTCCATCAGATCGTCTGGTTATAGGCGCCGACTTCGGGGTTCTCGCGCAAGGTCCCGTCGACCGCCTCGAACATCGCCCGCATGCGCGCTTCCGAAACCGGGCTCTCGACCACCACCACCAGCTCCGGCTTGTTCGAGGAAGCGCGGACGAGGCCCCATGTGCCGTCCTCGACCGTGACCCTCACCCCGTTCACGGTGACGAGGTCGCGGATCGCCTGGCCCGCGAGCGGCTCGCCATTTTCGCGCATCGCCTGGAAGCGCCGGACCACGCGGTCGGCGACCTCGTATTTGACCTCGTCGGCGCAATGGGGCGACATCGTCGGCGAGCCCCAGGTGACCGGCAGTTCGCGATAGAGGTCGGCCATCGACTTCATCGGATTGCGGTCCAGCATGTCGAGGATGGCGATCGCGGTGACGAACCCGTCGTCATAGCCGCGCCCGACCGGCGCGTTGAAGAAGAAGTGCCCCGACTTCTCGAAGCCGGCAAGCGCATTGAGGTCCCGGACCCGCCGCTTGATATGCGAATGGCCGGTCTTCCAGAAATCGACCTTGACGCCATTGGCGATGAGGCCGGGATCGGTCGCGAACAATCCGGTCGACTTCACATCGACGACGAAAGTCGCGCCTTTGTGCAGCGCGGAGAGATCGCGCGCCAGCATGACGCCGATCTTGTCGGCGAAAATCTCCCTGCCCTCGTTGTCGACGACGCCGCAGCGGTCGCCGTCTCCGTCGAAACCGAGCGCGACGTCGGCGTGGCTCTCCTTTACCGCCGCCGCCATCGCGTGCAGCATCCGCATGTCCTCGGGGTTCGGATTGTAGCGCGGGAAGGTGAAGTCGAGTTCGCAGTCGAGGGGTATGATTTCGGCGCCGAGCGCGCTCAGAAGCTTGGGCGCGAACGCCCCGGCGGTGCCGTTGCCGCAGGCGGCGACGACCCTGAGACGGCGGCGGAGCTTCGGACGGCTGGTCAGATCGGCGATGTAGCGGGCCGGGAAATCGGGGACGAATTCGTATCCGCCGCCGGCCTCGGGAGCGTAGTCCCCGGCGATGACGATGTCGCGCAGGCGCGCCATCTCCTCCGGCCCGAAGGTCACCGGCCTGGCCGCCCCCATCTTGACCCCCGTCCAGCCGTTGTCGTTGTGCGAAGCGGTCACCATGGCGACCGCCGGCGTATCGAGGGCGAACTGGGCGAAATAGGCCATCGGCGTGAGCGCGAGCCCGATGTCGCGCACCTGAGCGCCGCCCGCCATCAGCCCGGCGGTCAGCGCGAGCTTGATCGAGGCCGAATAAGAGCGGAAATCGTGGCCGACCACGACTTCGCGCCGGACGCCGAGCTCTTTCAGGAGGCGCGCGAGTCCAAGCCCCAGCGCCTGCGCGCCCATCAGGTTGATCTCCTTCTCGATGAGCCAGCGCGCGTCGTATTCGCGAAAGCCGGTCGGCTTGACCATCGGCTGCGATTCGTA
This sequence comes from uncultured Alphaproteobacteria bacterium, assembly GCA_963742305.1. GTDB lineage: Bacteria > Pseudomonadota > Alphaproteobacteria > Rhizobiales > Beijerinckiaceae > Roseiarcus. The sequence goes on along the minus strand of CAVULN010000023.1, from coordinate 35,291 downwards.
GGCGTAGGTGTTGGCGGCGAGTTTGGGTTCAGGCTTAGGGAACAAGGCGGCCCCTGGGGTAGGTTGGCCGCGCGGCACGTGGCCGCGAGACATTGAAGCCGGCCTTAGAACGCCCAGCGGAAAAGGGAAAGCCGCGCTTTTGTGAAAGCTGACGCGCACTCATGGAATCGAACGACCGAGGCGCCCGCAGCACGCCGGCGCTTCGGTCGGTTCATTGGCCGCTTGTCAAGCAACGGCGAAAAGCAATGGTCAAGTCCGATCGATGTCGAAACCGTTCTCTTTTTCGTTCAAGTCCGCTTATTTACGAGGCTAGCCGAGTTGTCCTGAGTAAACCGGCCTCGGACCCGGTATCGAATTGGCGCGCTTGACCCTATTGTGCGGCCTGATAGTTTAATGTCTTGCCTGAGGGAACGGGCGTCGCGCTCGTCGGTCCGAAAGCGCTTGCGCGCGCGTTGGCGTCGGTGCAATTCGTGGCGGGGCGCCCCTTTTGAGTTCCCAAACGGCCGCTCGCGTCGGCCGGGCGTCTTTCAAGGCTTCGGGGCGGAACGAACGGGATGGTCAGGGGGCGCGAACGCGGGGTTTTAGCGCGCTTTTGCTGATGGAGTCCGATAAGTGAACCTGTCCGATCTGCGCAAGTTCGGGGTCCTCGCGGCCATCCGGCGCGAGCTCCGCCCCCACTTCGTGGAACTGCGCCGCGTCTATTTCAACAAAATATGGGGGATGGATATCGCGCCCCAGTGCGCGATCTCGTTTTCGGCCAAGCTGGACAAGACCTATCCGCGCGGCATCCATATCGGCCAGGGCACGGCGGTCAATTTCGGCGCCTGCATTCTGACCCACGACACGCCGCGCAAGCTCCACCTGGATACGTGGATCGGCAAGGAATGCAACATCGGCGCGCGCAGCATGATCATGCCGGGGATCAGGATCGGCGACAATTGCGTGGTCGCGGCGGCGAGCGTGGTGATGAAGGACGTGCCGTCGAATTGCCTGGTCGCGGGAAACCCCGCCCGCATCATCGAGAAGGGCATTCAGACCGGCCGGCTCGGGATCATCGATCGCACGGTCCGCGCGGACTTCGGGACAGCTTCGGCGCCGCCTGACGAAAAAGCGGCTTCGTGAAGCGAACTCCCGGCTCGAATTGACCAAGCAGGCGCAACCCATGACCGTCATCGATCTCACGGGCCGCGTGGCCATCGTCACCGGCGCGTCGCGCGGCATCGGCCGGGCCGCCGCCGAAAACCTTCTGAAAGCGGGGTGCAGCGTGGTGCTCAACGCGCGTCCCTCGAATGAGGCGTCAGCGAGTTTCGCCGAACTGGAAGCGGCCTATCCCGGCCGCGTCGCCACGGTCCTGGGCTCAGTGACCGACAGCGCCACGGCGAGCGCGCTCGCCCAGAGCGCGATGTCGCGGCACAAGCGCCTCGATATCCTGGTCAACAACGCCGGCATCCTTCGCGACAAGCTGATCGGGATGATCTCGGACGCCGAGATCGAGGAACTGTTCGGCGTCAACGTCATCGGGCTGATCAAGATCACCCAGCTCGCCGCCCGCGTCATGGCGAGACGCAAGAGCGGAACGATCATCAACGTCTCGTCGATTGTCGGGAGACGAGGAAACAGCGGCCAGACCGTCTATTCGGCGACGAAAGCCGCCGTCATCGGCGCCACTCTCTCCGCCGCCAAGGAACTCGCGCCGATGAACATTCGCGTCAATGCGGTCGCGCCGGGACTGATCGACACGTCGATGATCAAGTCGATCCCCGAGGACAAGCGCAAAAGCCTCGAATCGCACATCGCGATGGGCCGGGTCGGCAGTGCTGAGGAAGTCGCCAATACGATCCTGTTTCTCGCTTCGGACCTTTCGTCCTATGTGACGGGACAGGTCATCGGGGTTGACGGCGGCCTCGTCGTATGACCGGCCCGAAACGCGCCGGCGGGACCGCTGAAGGTTGCGACGGACACCGATGACCGATCTGGATTTGTCCTGCGCCGGCCTCCTCCCGCCGATCGCGCCCCTCGAGGCGGCGCCGGCGATCCGCGACGATCGCAGCGACGTCTGGCTCACCCGCGCGGATGTTCGCGCCGCGAGCCTCGCCCTCGCGGAAAAGATCGCCTCGGAGCGAAAGCAGCTCGTCTTTCTGTTCTGCGGCGCCAATAAGGAAACGGTGGTCGCCCTGCTCGCCGCCGCCGCCGCCGGTCACGCGACCGCGCTGATCGATCCGTCGCTCCCGCGGGACAGGCTCAAGGGCCTGATCGAGGCCTACCGGCCGGAGATCGTGCTCGGCGCGCGCGAGTTTGGCGAGACGATGCGGGCTGTCGCTCCTGGCAAGGCGGGCTCGTTCGAATCGGCTGCGGGCGCGATCGAATGGGTCTTAAGCGAGGCCGCGCCGTTCCCTCCCATCGACCCCGCGCTTACGGCGCTTCTTTCCACTTCGGGCACCACCGGCAGCCGGAAATACGTGCGCCTGTCGCGCGAGGCCGTCGCCGTCAACGCCCGCCAGATCGCCGGGGCGGTGGCGATCGACGAGAGAAGCGTCGGAATCGCGCATCTCCCTCTGCACTATTCCTACGGGCTTTCGATTGTCACCTCGCATCTCGTGGTCGGCGGGCGCGTCTGTCTCATCAACGACGCGATCACCTCGCCGAGCTTCTGGTCCAAGATCGCGAAGGCCGGCGGATCGCATTTCCCGGGGGTTCCGTTTCACTATGCCGTGCTCGCGCGCCTGGGGCTGGGGCTTGCGCCGGAGTCGATCACCGTGTTCACGCAGGCGGGCGGCGCGCTCGACCTTCGCATCCAGACGAAGATGCATGACTTCGCGAGCCGAGCGCGGCGGCCGGTTCTTCGTCATGTACGGGCAGACCGAGGCCTCGCCGCGCATGGCGACTCTGGCCCATGCCGATTTTCCCCGGAAGGCGGGCTCGGTCGGCGTCGCGCTTGCCGGCGGCCGATTGTCGATCGTCAACGACAAGGGCCTGGCCCTGCCCCCCGGCGCCGTCGGCGCGGTGGTGTACGAAGGCCCCAACGTCATGCTCGGCTACGCCATGTCCAGGGCCGACCTCGGCAAGGGCGACGAGATGAAGGGACGCCTCGAAACTGGCGATCTCGGGCGCCTGGATGGAGAGGGATTTCTCACCCTGACGGGCCGCGCCAAGCGCTTCGCCAAGATCGCCGGATACCGCCTCGGCCTCGACGAAATCGAACAGGAGCTCACCGCGATCTGCCCCATCGCCTGCCTCGACCTTGGGGAAAAGGTCGCCGTCGCGCATGAGCAGGGCGAGGATGGCGCGCTCAAGGCGCGCATCCGGGAACTGGCCGCGGACTACAAAGTGCCCTCATCGAGCTTCATCTTGCGTAGGGTTGCGCAAATTCCGCGCGGCGCAAGCGGCAAGATCGACTATGCGCAACTGAAGGACCTTTTGAGTGTTTGAGCGTCTCCTCAATGAGCCGCCCTATTCGGTGCGACAGTCCGAGAAGGAGGCGATCCTGCTCGACGGGCTCAACGAGCTCACGCGCCATCACTACGGAAAGAGCCCCGAATATGCGCGGATCATCGACGCGGCCTGGGGGGGCCTGAGACCCTATGGCTCAATCGCGGAGCTTCCCTGGCTGCCGGTCGGCCTGTTCAAGGAAATGGAATTGAAGAGCACCGCCCAGCCCTCGATGGTCATGCGCTCGAGCGGCACGACCGGGCAAAGAACGAGCCGCATCGTCATCGACAACGAGACGGCGCGGCGCCAGTCGGAAGCTCTGGTGGCGTCGTTCCGTCCCATACTCGGAGGCCGCCGCCTGCCGTTCCTCGCGATCGACACGAAGGACGTGATCAAGCCCACCGACCTGACCGCGCGCGGCGGCGGGGTGCTCGGCATGATGAAGTTCGGCGCCAAGACCGCCTTCGCGCTCGATCCGCGTCTGGACCTGGACAAGGCGCTCGTCGAGACGTTCGTCCGCGCGTATGGGAGCGAGCCGTTTCTCATCTTCGGCTTCACCTTTCTCGTGTGGGACAAGCTCTACCGCGCCTTCGCCGACGGCGAACTCGACCTCTCCAACGCGGTCCTCATTCACTCGGGCGGCTGGAAGAAGCTCGAGGCGCAGAAGGTCTCCAACGCCGAGTTCCGCTCCGCGCTCGAGCGGCGGTTCAATCTGAGGAACGTCTTCAACTTCTATGGTTTCGTCGAGCAGATCGGCTCCGTCTTCATCGAGGGACCGGACGGACTGCTCTATCCGCCCAATTTCACCGACGTCATCGTGAGGCGGCCGCACAGCTGGGAGCCGGCGGAAGTCGGAGAGGAGGGGGTGATTCAGGTCGTTTCGCTGCTGCCCAGGTCCTATCCGGGCCATTCGGTGCTGACCGAGGATATGGGCGTGGTGGCGACGGTCGACGCCGGCGCCGGCGGCCGTTTTGGCAAGGCGATCCGCGTTTCGGGCCGCGCGCCGAAGGCCGAGCTCAGAGGCTGCAGCGACGTGATCGCTCGCGTGAGGATGGCGCCCATGACGGAGGTCGTCGCATATCGCGCCGGCGGGCAGGAGGCGATCGGCGAAACCGCGCTCGTGGCGAAGCTCGACGCGAGCCGCCAGTCTCTCGCGGCGCCGTTCGCGCCCGAGCGGATCGATCTCGTCGCGAGCGTCGCCGAGACCCTTCTCGGGCCCCGGCGCCCCGCGGCCTCCGGCGCAATCGCCCATTTCGCCTTCTTCACCCGTCGCGCCGCGCTGATGAAGCTCGCCGCGAGCTTCAGGGCGCGGGCGCCTGAGAACACGCTGGCGCGGCCTCGCGGCCTTGTCTTTCATCTGCCGCCGCAGAATGTCGAGACGATCTTCCTTTACTCATGGGCGCTCGCCTATCTCGCCGGAAACGCGAATATCGTGCGCCTCCCCAACGAGATCAGCGCGGGCATGCGCGCCATCGTCGATCTTTTTCTCGCCCGGATCGAGGCGGCGCGCGACGAATCGCAAATGTTCGTTCACTACCCGTCCGGGAGCGATCTGGGAGCGAAGATCTCGGCGCTGAGCGACGCGCGTGTGGTCTGGGGGGGCGACGCCAAGGTGGCGCTGTTCGCCCCCCTGCCCTTGCGTAACGGCGGCAAGTCGATCTGGTTCGGCGACCGGTTCTCGTTCTCGACCATCCGCGGCGAGGCGCTCGACAAGCTGGACGACAAGGGCCTTCAGGCGCTCGCGAAGAAACTCCACAACGACGTGTTCATCTTTGACCAGATGGCCTGCTCGTCCCCGCACGCGCTCTATGTGGTCGGCGAAGCCGAGGCGCATTGGCCGGCGGTCAAGCGCCTCCTCGACGCCTCCGCGCTCGAATGGACGATGGACGATCCCAAGGCCCGGGTCGGGCACGCGATCGGCAAGATGACCGCCGCCTTTTATGCGGTGGCGACCGGACGCGCCTCGACGGCCAACTGGCGGGACACCAACCTGACCAGCGTCGTGGCCAGCGCGCCGGAGCGGCAGGAAATCCGGGTCGGCGGAGGGTTCCTGAGCGTCGTCTTCATACCCTCGCTGGCCGGGATCTTACGGTTCATCCGCGAGAGCGACCAGACGATCACCTATTTCGGCTGGGAGCGCGGCGAGATCGAAGCGGTCGCCGCGTCCCGCGCGGGGCTTGGCGTCGCGCGCTGGGCGCCGATCGGGACGGCGCTCGATTTCGACTTCATCTGGGACGGCTACGACATCCCGTTCGAACTGACGCGGCTCGTCCGCATCTCGTGAACGAGCCGGGGCGACTGCCGCAAAATCAGCATGTCCCCGCGCTGCTCGACGCTGACCAGCGGGCTTAAGTCGCTTCGCAGAATTCACCGCAACTGAACACATCGCGCTCCGTCCACCGGTCTATTGCGCTTTGTTCTTCCTCCGCCACCCAACTCCACTTTTTTTCGAATGATCTCGCGTTGCTTACGCCAGTCCACATGCTGAGACAAGATAGTCAAAACCATTGCAAAGCAACAAACGCTAAAGGCAAGCAAAATGATGGACAGTCCATCCTCGGGCAAAACAAACTCTGCCGCTGCCCACGGGATAATTACAGAAATAATTCCGAGAACAAAATATACAATTGGCCAGCGCAAACGAATTTAATGATTTGTTGCTTATCCAAATAACTCAACCATAGCTCATGTCAAATCGCATTGAGGCGACTTTCTGACGCATTGCATCTGACCCGTCGTAGCGCCATTCAGTTGGCGCTTCGATATCATGAGGCGTGGGGAAAACCCTTAGGTAGGACGCAATTTTGACGTCCTCGCAAGAAGGGCCACATACCAACTGTCAATAAGATTGGTCACATGAGGTACGTGAACTCGGGAACGATAGCGCGCATCCAGCACCTCAATCAGCCGGAACAGAGTCTCAATATGCAAAGGATGTGGTCGAGTTCCTATCGACGCTTTTGACAATGCTTTATGATCTGCCGCACAGAAATAGCAATAACACGCGCTGAAATAGGGCCATAACCACATTATTGGAAGGATCGGCGGGCATGGCAGAGCTCAAATGCCTGTAACCAAATGCTTGCAGACCCCAGCCAACCAGTGACGACTTGATGCTGATCTAGTGCGCCAGTCAGCACGCAAAGTGCATAACTGCGTTGCTGCCCAGGTCGGTGATCCGCTCGACATGTTGGAGCGCATGAAATTCGAGCCCGTTGGTTTTCATCCTATCGAAGGCTACGAGCTCAACGTCGTGGAACCGATAAATCAGACGTGGACGTATGCGGTCGCTATCGCGGCGGCCAAGCAGCTGTTGCAGTTTCATCCGGATGCCAAAGGGTTCTACCTCGCGCCAGGTGCTCACGCGGCGCGTCCATTGGACATAATGAGCGTTGTGCGACAACATGGTGCGTGCGGACACGTGCGCCGTAGTTCACCCGCGAAACAACGGCAAGATCGAAAAGGACGTAACCAAGCTCGCAGCGCGTCCTGAGGCGCATCGCTATGCCTTTTTCATGTGCCCTAAGTTTCCTCGCAACGAACGCCATTCCGAATTCGAGCGCAGCGGTGTTCAGGTGTGGTCGATCCATGTCTAATCGCAGGTCCAGGCTTGGCCCGATCTGGCAGAGCTGCGGCTACTGCCGCAGGATCAGCATGTCCCCGCGCTGCTCGACGCTGACCAGGCGCTTGAGGAAACTCTCTCCGAGCAGGTTCACCTCGCCCGCTTCGGGCGTGAGGATCAGAGCCTCGACGTCGCTCATGAAGAGGCCGCCGAGGCTCACATGGTTGAGCACCGTCGGCGTCGCGGTCGACTGGCCGTTCGCGGTCCGGATCGCGCGCTTGCGGCCCCCGGAAGGGGCGAGCCCGAGCCGGGCGGCGGTCGAAGCGGAGACGAAGACGTCGCTTGCGCCGGTGTCGACGAGCATGTTGACCGGCAGTCCGTTCACCAGCACGCCGGCCGCATATTGGCCGCGTCCGTCAGCCTTGAGAAACGCTTCCCGGTAGCCGGAGGATTGGCGCTCGGGCTCGGGCGTTGGCGCGTCGGCCGCCACCGCGGCCGGAGCGGGCGCGAGCGCGGCAGGCGCACGCGCGGGCAGCCGCTCCAGCAGCGAAAACGCGCCAAGCATCGCCGCCGCGACGCCCACGATCACGACCAGGATCACGCGCCCGAACATGCCGCCTCCGCCCGCAGCCATGCTGCCGCGGCTCCGGCCCCCGAAGCATCGCCGCGAGACGCGAAAATCCGGTGAATCGATTGGCGCAATCTCAACGCAAGCGGCCGAAAAGCGTCCGGCCGCGGGCAGGACCGCCTGAGGTTCGCTACGGCGGGGCGACGACGGTCGCCCGCTTGCGGCCGATGAAACGGATGTCCAGAACCTGCCCCGCGATCGCCGAGCCAAGCTCGGCGGAGAAATGCAGCGGCGTGCAGGCGCGGATCGCCTTGAGCATGGATCGGGTGAGCGTGGCGTCGTCCCCGCCGGCGCCCGATTGCGCATAAACGATTCTGGGCTCGCCGATGACGGCCCCTTCCCGCGTGAAACTCACGCGAACGGTGACCTGGTCGTGTCTGTGCGGGGGACGCCAGCAGGCCGCGATCCCGGTCGCAATGCCGGGGACGCCCGCAACCAGCGGTCTCCGGGCCTCGCCCGCCGACGCCGGCGCCCCGAGAGCGAGCGCGGCCACGATCCCGATCGCGGCGCGACGCCGCGCTGTCCGATGTTCCTGCATAGTCCCCTCAGTCACCGGGTCCATTCGCCGTCCGATAGACTTCGCGTCGCCTACGATATATAACATATTGACTATGTTTTAACCCTCTCCTTCGCAGGCCCGGAGCGCCCAAAAATGAAGCGCGCCGGTAAACGGGGTCGCAAGCCTCTGATTCCATTAGGGGGCGCCGGTAAAAATGCTGCTAGAGCCGGCGGCGCCCGACGCGCCGCCCGCCGGGGCGCGCGCACCCGTCCTCAGAGATAGCGGTTGAGCAGGTTCTCGTAGAATTCCTGCCGGCCGGACTTCGGCTTGGGCTCGATCTGCTCCTTGGCGACCCGCGCGGCGATCGCGTCCAGCGTCGCGCCTTTGGCGAGCATCGCCTTCGCCGCGGGCTTCTCCCAGCCGGCGTAGCGCTCGGCGCGGGCTGCGTCGAACTTGCCGTCCTCGATCATCTGCGCAGCCGCGACCAGCGCCGCAGCGCAGACGTCGATGCCGCCGATATGGCCGAGCAGCAGATCGGCCGGGTCGATTGACTGCCGGCGGACCTTGGCGTCGAAATTCAGTCCGCCCGGCGACAAGCCTCCCGACTTCAGGATGAAATAGAAAGCCGGAACGAGCTCGGCTGCATTGTTGGGGAACTGATCGGTGTCCCAGCCCGACTGGTAGTCGTTGCGGTTGGCGTCGAGCGAACCCAGCATGCCGAGCGCGGCGGCGAGCGCGACTTCATGCTCGAAGGAATGATGCGCGAGCACCGCGTGACCCACTTCGATGTTGAGCTTGACCTCCTTCTCGAGCCCGAAGCGTTGCAGGAAGCCGAAGACAGTCGCGACATCGAAATCGTATTGATGCTTGGTCGGCTCCTGCGGCTTGGGCTCGACCAGGATCACGCCCTTGAAGCCGATCTTGTGCTTGTACTCGACCACCATCGACAGGAAACGGCCGAGTTGATCGAGCTCGCGAGAAAGATCGGTGTTGAGCAGGGTTTCGTAGCCCTCGCGCCCGCCCCACAGCACGTAATTGGCGCCGTTGAGCTTGTGCGTCGCGTCGAGGACGTTCTTCACTTGCGCCGCGGCGTATGCAAACACGTCCGGATCCGGATTGGTGGCGGCGCCCGCAAGATAGCGCGGATGACTGAACAGGTTGGCGGTGCCCCAGAGCAGCTTGACCCCCGTCGTCTCCATTTTCTTGGCGAACACGTCAGTGATCTCGGCCAGGTTCTTGCCGAACTCCTTGAGGTTCTCACCCTCCGGAACGACATCGCGATCGTGGAAGCTGAAGAACGGAAAGCCGAGGGTCGTGAACATCTCGAACGCGACATCGGCCTTCGCCCGCGCGCCCTTCATCGTCTCGCCGTCCCACGGCCGCTCGAAGGTCGGCGCGCCGAACATGTCGGTCCCCATCCAGGCGAAATTGTGCCAGTAGCAGACGGCGGGGCGCAGCCACTCGGCCATCGACTTGCCCATCACCACGCGCGATGGGTCGTAATGGCGGTAGGCGTAAGGGTCGTCGCTCTTCGGCCCCTTGTATTTCACCGGTTTGATGTCGCCGAAAAAGCGCTTGCTCACGGGAAGTCTCCTTAAAGATCGTAAGGGGTTCAGTTCGCGCGAAACTCGCGGGCGAATTGGGTCAGCGCCTTCAGTCCCATCGCGCAGTCCTCGACGGTGATCGATTCCAGCGGATTGTGGCTGACGCCGCCCTTGCAGCGAACGAACAGCATGCCGGCGGGATACGCGCCGCCCATCGCCATCGCATCGTGGCCCGCGCCCGAAGGCAAGAGTCGCGGCGCGACGCCAACCGCTTCCACCGCGCTCTTGAGCCCCGCCGCGATGCGGGAATCGCAAACGTAGGCGTTCGCCGAATGCGGCGAGGCGATGCTCACGCTGACGCCGCGCGCCGACGCGATCGCCGCGATACGCGACTGGAGATCGACGACCGCCGCCGCGCGGCGCGCATCGTCGGGCGAGCGAATGTCGATCGAGAAGCGCACCACGCCGGGGATGACGTTGGTCGCATCGGGCCAGACGTCGAAACGCCCGACCGTCGCGACCAGATCGGCTTCGCCGCGCGCGCGCTGCTCGATCGCGAGCGCCATTTCGGCCGCCGCGGTCAGAGCGTCGCGGCGCAGGTTCATGGGCGTTGCGCCTGCGTGTCCCGCGACGCCATCGACCGCGACCTCGAGCCGCGTTGCGCCGTTGATCGCGGTCACGATTCCGAGCGGCAGCCCCTCGGCCTCGAGGACCGGCCCCTGCTCGATATGCGCCTCGACGAAAGCGGCGATATCGCGCCGCCCGAGGGAAGCCACGCGGCCGGGGTCGCCGCCGAATCTCGTGAGCGCCTCGCGCATCAAGACGCCGTCGGCGTCGCGCTGGTCGAGCGCCTCTTGCGGATAATCGCCTGCGAGCGCGCGCGATCCGGTGAGCGTGGTGCGGAAGCGGACGCCTTCCTCGTCGCCAAAGGCGACGATTTCGATCGCGTGATCGAGGCGCTCGCCGCGCGCGGCAAGCTGTTCGACGACCGCCAGCGCCGCGAGCGCGCCATAGTTCCCGTCGTAGCGGCCGGCGTCGCGCACCGTGTCGATGTGCGAGCCGGTCATGAGAGCCGGCGCGCCGGCGCGCTTGCCCTCGTAGCGGGCGACGACGTTGCCCGCGGCGTCGATGCGCGCCTCGATCCCCGCCTCGGCGCACCAGCCGATGAAGGCGTGCGCCGCTTTCGCATGTGCATCGGAGAGAAAGAGCCGGGTCAGCCGCGGCGGGTCGTCGGTGAAGGCGGCGAAGGCGTCGAGCCTCGCCATCAGCCGGCGTCCGGCCTCAAGATCCAATTCCGTCATGCGAGCGTCGGTCAATTTTGCGCCGTCTCGAGCTTCAGCCAGCGCGCCAGCGTCTGGCGCTCCTCATCGGTCATCTGGCTGAAATTGTTGGGCGGCATGGCATGGGTCAGGACAGCGAACTCCCGGATCGCGGGCGCGAAGCGGGCGATGTGCTCCGGCGTGTCGAGAAGGATTCCCTTCGGCGCTTCGCCGATCTCCTCCATCGGCTGAGCCGCGTGGCACATCATGCAGCGCAACTGAATGATGTCGACGACCTCCTGAGGCGCCTTGGGCTCGTCGGCGCGGGCGGCCGCGACCGGCAGGTCGGCAAGCCCGAGAGCCGTGCGCATGTACGGCGAAGCGGTGGCGGCGAAGCCGAACGCGCCGAGGATGGCGACCGCGGCGGCGGCCCACGCCCACCAGGGCGCGCGGTCATGGTCGAGATGCCAGACATTGTAGAAATAGCGCACCATCGCGCCCGCGACGATGATGCATGTGACGATGGCGGGGATCACCCGCGAATTGGAGAAGCTCGACGGAACGTGGCTCGACAGCATCAGGAACACGACCGGCAGGGTGATGTAATTGTTGTGGGTCGAGCGCACCTTCGAGCTCTTCACCCATTTGGGATCCGGCTTCTGGCCCGACAGCAGCGCGGCGACGCTCTTGCGCTGATTGGGCATGATGATGAAGAACACGTTGGCGGTCATGATCGTCGCCATCAGCGCGCCGGTATGGATGAGCGCGCCGCGGCCGGAAAAGACCAGGCTGAACACCCAGCTTGTCGCCACCACATAGCCGAAGCCGACGAGCGCCAGCAACGGCTCGTTGGCGGCAAGGGGCGAGCGGCAGAGGAAATCGTAGACGATCCAGCCGAGCGCGAGGCCGACGATCCCGATCGCCGCAGCCTGCCAGGGCTGAAGAGCCATCACCGCGGGATCGATGAGATAGAGCTGGGACTGGCCGTAATAAACCCAGCAGAGCAGCGCAAAGCCGCTCATCCAGGTCCAGTAGGACTGCCACTTATGCCAGATGAGATGCTCGGGCAGCCCGGGGGGAGCAAGCACGTACTTGTTCATCTGATAGAAACCGCCGCCGTGGACCTGCCAGGAGGTTCCCGCGAGCGCGGGATCGTCGCCCGCCTTCCTCCGCAGGCTGGCGTCGAGATGCATGAAGAAGAACGAGGCGCCGATCCAGGCGATCGCGGCGATCACATGCAGCCAGCGCAAGAGCGCCGCGCCCCATTCCCAGCCGAAGGTCTCGAACGCCCCCATCAACCGGCCTCCTCCCTTGCTCAGGCGATCGCCATGGGCCCGATCACGATAAAGGCGGCGGGGCGATTTGGGTAGAGAGGATCGAGCGGCAACTCATCATCCCGGCTCGCCGGCTGAAGGGATGGCCGACGCCCGGCGCACATCAGGACTGAATTCGACAGAGGCTCGCCGGTTGGGGGGCGCCCATCGCCAACAAGATTCGCTCAGCCGAACGCTCCCACGGCGACCCGCGCGGCCCTGATGCTGGCGCAGACGATGAGGGCGATCCAACCCACGGCGCGGACGATCGCATATGGCCGAACCGACGCTGCTGGACCGAAAGCGGCGGCCAAGCAGGCGAAATCCGGCGCCGCGCCGCCTCGCACGCCCAACACTGGAAGGGAGACGTCACGGCGGGTTCCCGCCGTGACGTCTCTCCAAGGGCCGCTGGGCGGCCGCTCAGGCGCGCGCGACGTGCGCCCCGTTCTTGACGACCGTCACCGGCTTACGAATCCAAGCCTCGTAGGTCATGTTCAGCATCGATTGGTGATCGATGACGCCAATAGAGTTCCACGTGAACATCGCATAGCAGAGGCCGGTCGGCATTCCCTTCGGCGCATGGACAGTGACGCCGTGGCGTTTGAACAAAGCGGTCAGTTGGGCCAGGCTCCCGTAGCCGCAGAGGCTCACGCAGTGATCCTCGGGCTGGTTCTTGGGATAATGGAACATCGTCCAGCCGCTCGTTCCCGGCGTGACCTTACCGTTGGCATTCGTTTGAAAGTCCTCGGCGCCGACACCAATCTTCACCGGCCCATGACTATAGATCGCACTCGCCAATAGCGCTGAGTTGGTCCAGTTGACCGCAAGATGTTGTCCATCGTCATAAGTCTTGTGGTTTAGGGGGAACCCCTTCGTCTGCATGGTCGTCATAACCGACGTGAGGGTAGCCCCGTTCAGATAGCCATGCGCATGCGCCCAGGCGACAACTGTCGCCTCCGGAATGAATATTTGGGGCGCCGCGGTGGCCTTGGCGAAGGCTTCCTCCGCGGAGACGCAGTCTCCGTAGGTGTAATTGTTCCAGGACGACATCTGAGTCGGCCACATCAAAAACTCCGCGGGCGAGGCGATCGCCTCATCCGGGACGAAGGGCATGGCGGCTGCGAGTTCGTGCCGAGGCGTCGGAATCGCTCCGCGCGGTAGCCGCTTCGTCAGGTCTGGTGTCATCTCGTCTGCCATGACTCTCTCCTTAAATTGCTTGTCGAAGTTGATGTTGTGCTATTTTCACAAGTATCCACACAACAGGTGCGTTCGTCGCTCGGCCGCTAGCGCTGGGGATTTCCGTGCATGGATTGCCCGCGTGCGCACCCTATGCGGCCCCGCATTGGCTGATTATGTTGTCTAATTACGATGCGCTGTGACGCCGGACACACAACTCGCCAAGTTCACTCGACGAATTTGTGTGGGCTTTCCGCGTTACGAGGCCGATTTGTCGTGTGTGAGTTGTCAGCTGCCAGCCATCCGCGCCTGTGCTGGCAAACTCAGGTCATCGGCTAGCGCTTGAGATCCCTGACGATGGTCGTCGGGTTTCGAATCCATGCCTCGCCCGTGATATTCGCCAGCGATTCCGCGTCGACGACGCCAATGGAGCCCGAGGTGAACATCGCGTAGCAAAGTCCCGAAGGCATGCCCGCGGGCGCGTTGACATGCACGCGGCGCCGCTCGAACAGGCCGACCAAAGCCGCCAGGGATCCGTAACCGCAGAGGCTCGCGCAATGGTCTCCGGGCTGACCCGCCCCAAGGCCGTAGATCGCCCAACCGCTCGTCCCGGACGTGACCTGGCTATGATGGCGCGAGGCGAGGCTCGCCGCGGCGACGCCGATTTTCACTGGGCCGGCGTTGGCGATTGCGCTTTTCAGGATCGCCGCATCCGCCCAATTGACGAGATGGAACGGCCCATCCAGATAGGCGGCGCCCCCCACCTGAAACCCTTGCGTCTGCATAAACTGGGCGAAATTCGACGAACCGCATTTTAGCGCCGCCGCAATAACGGCGTCGGCGGGGACAAACACTCTGGGCTGAGCGCAGGCTTTTGCGAAAGCCTCCTCCGCCCAGCTCGAATTCTCAGCATTCTCGCCCCCCCAAAAGTCAATTTTCCCTGGCCAGGCGAGGAAGCTTTCGGGCGCAGCGCCGCCCGCCCTGTAGCGCGGGGCGGAAGCAAGCTCAGAGACGGGGGTTGGAAACCGTCCGCTCGGCGTGAAGATTTCATCGCCGGAGTCGGGCCGATACGGCTCCGATGCGGCAATCTCGCTCCGCGGCGAGGGTATGGCGCCCCGGGGCATCTTGACGCTCATTTTTGCACTCCCTGGAAAGCGGCTTGGCGCCAGGTCAAAGCATTTGGGCGGCCCGTTCCGGTTTCATTGCCAGTGTGCGCCAAACGAGTTCGATAACCTCTTCTTAACGATACCGGCCGCTTAAATTGATGCGTTGAGTCCAACTTTAAACCCTTGCGGCCCAGCCCAAGTTTCGGCCGATTTGCGGCGCAAACCCCGCCCCGATTCCGTTACCTGCCGCCGTGGCCAGCGGTTTTGCCGCCAACAAAAGGTCGCCTGTCCCGATGAGTCCCGCCGACGTCGCCGCCGCCGCGCCCCCGGAAACGAGCATCTTAGAGATGTTCTGGTCGGCCCACATCGTCGTCAAACTGGTGATGCTGGGTCTTTTCGTCGCTTCCCTCTGGTGCTGGACGATCATTTTCGACAAAACTCGCCTATTTCATAAATTCAGAAATGAGCTGGAGAATTTCGAGCAGATCTTCTGGTCGGGCCAGTCGCTCGAAGAACTCTATACCTCGCTCTCGGGCCAGTCGAACAATACCGGCGCGGCGGCCTTGTTCGTGGCGGCGATGCGCGAATGGAAGCGGTCGTTCCAGCAGGCGGCGGGCTCCTTTCGCGGCCTGCACGCGCGCATCGACAAGGTTCTCGACGTCTCGATCGCGCGCGAGGTCGAGCGGCTCGAGTCGAACCTGCTGGTTCTCGCGACCGTCGCGTCGGCAGGGCCGTTCATCGGCCTCTTTGGCACCGTGTTTGGGATCATGAACTCGTTCCAGTCGATCGCGGCTTCGAAGAACACCTCGCTCGCGGTGGTCGCGCCCGGTATTGCCGAAGCGCTGCTCGCGACCGCGATCGGCCTCTTCGCCGCAATCCCGGCGCTGATCGCCTACAACAAGCTGCAGGGCGACGTCGCCAAGGCGCAGGCCAGGCTCGAGAGCTTCGCCGACGAGTTCTCCTCAATCCTGTCGCGACAGATCGACCATCATCTGTCGCTCGAAAAAGTCTCCTGACGCATGGCGATGACTCCTGTCATCGGCGGCCGCAAGAGCGGTCGAGGGCGGCGCGGCGTACCGCGCTACGGCGCAATGGCCGACATCAACATGACCCCGTTCATCGACGTCATGCTGGTGCTCCTGATCATCTTCATGGTCGCCGCGCCGCTTCTGACCACCGGCGTTTCGGTCGACCTGCCGCGGGCGAGCGCAACCGCGCTCAATGTCGAGCGCAAGCCGATCGCCGTCTCGCTCAACGAGCAGGGCCAGCTTTATGTGATGGACCAGCCGACCACGGACGCGGATCTGGTCGCCAAGCTCCAGGCGGCGTCGCAGAACGACGTCGACCAGCGCATTTATCTGCGAGCCTCGAAGGTCGTGCCTTACGGGCGCGTCGCGGAAATCATGGCGGCGGTCACCTCCGCCGGATTCAAGAAGGTGGCCCTCGTCACCGAGCCGATCAAACAATAGCCCGGAGCGGCGTTGGAAGAACGGCGGACATATTGGAGTTTTGCGGGCTCGGCGACGCTGCATGGAGCGCTGCTGGCGGCGATCCTGTTTGGCTTCGGCTCGGCGCCGAGATTTACCGACAGCTCTGAAGCGATTCCGATCGAAACGGTGTCGCTCAGCGATCTCAACCAGGTCATGAACGGCGAGAAGGAGGCCAAACCCGCGCCGGAGCCCGCCCCTGCGCCCACGCCCCCGCAGCCGCCCGAGGACCTGCGCGCGTCCACTGCGCCCGCGCCCCCGCCTGAGCCCGCGCCGCCGCCATCGCCCAAAGCGGACGCGGCGCCTCCCCCCGAGCCTCCGGCGAGGCCACCCGAGAAACCGGCGCCTGAGCCCGAGCCCAAGCTCGCCGTCCAGGACCCGCCGGCCGTCGAGCCGCCAGTGCGGCCGAAGTTCATCGACGCCGCGCCTCAACGGCCGAAGGAGCCGCCAAAGGAGAAACCGAGGCAAACGCACAATTTCGACCCGAACGCGATCGCCAAGCTGATCGGCGAGGGCAAGATGTCAGCCGCGGCGGTCGCCTCGACCGGGACGGGCGCCGTGACGCCCCAGGGGCTCGCGCATCACGACGCGCCGCGCATGTCGATGTCGATGGCCTCGGCGCTCGACGCGTGGCTCACCGAAAGCTACCTCAATTGCTGGACGCCCCCGCCGACCACGCCGGACGGCGACCCGTATGTCGCGGAAGTCAGGGTGGTCTTCAACCCCGACGGATCGCTCTCGGGGCGTCCGGTCCTGCTCAATCCGCCCGCCGACCGGGCCTGGCGAGCGCATGCGGAAAGCGCGATGCGCGCGGTCAAGAAATGCGACCCGCTCAAGGTTCCGGCCGAATACATGCCGTATTTCGAACAATGGAAGATCGAAACCATCCATTTCGATCCGCGAGAGACGCAAGGGTGACGCCCGCGCGCCGCTCAAGAGTAAGACGACAACGAGAGCCCACGTCCATGCGCATTGTCCCGAGGCCCCTTACGGCGCTTGTCCTCATCGCACTGGCCGCGGGCGCCTATGGCTACTGGCACGGCGTGCGCGGCCGTTCGTCGCGCTCCATCGCGACCCCCAGGGCGGCGATGGCGCCGCCCGAGCCTCCGGCGCCGCCGCCGGCGATCGTCGCGGCGCGAACGGAGGCGCCCGCTTCGGCGACCGGCCGGCCCGCGCGCATGACCGCGGCGCAGCAGGCCGGCTTCGACGCCTGGCTGGTCAAGACCTACCTTCAATGCTGGAAGCCGGCGCGCCAGCCGGCCGACGCGGACGTCTACGTCGCCCAGGTGCGCCTCGCCTACAATCCCGACGGCTCGCTGATGAAGCCGCCCAGGCTCGTCAACCCGCCGTCAGACCCGGCGCTCAAGCCTCAGGCCAAGAGCGTCATGGCCGCGGTCGAGAGTTGCAACCCGCTTCCGGTGCCGGCCCAATATCGCCCGTTTTATGAGCAATGGAAAACCAAGACTATCCACTTCGATCCTCAAGTCGCCGCCCGGTGACCCCGGGCGAAGCGTTTCTGTTGTGCTGAAAGATCGGCTGAATGAGCATCCCTCGTCATGTTTCCCGCCGCGCCGCGCTGGGCGCGCTCGCGTTCGGCCTCGTCGCGATCGCCGGCATGCCCGCGACAGCCGCGGGCGACATCTACGTTCACGCGGGCGCGAATTTCAAACCCGTGACCGTGGCCGTGGCCCCATTCGCGGGCGAGGAGACCGGAGACAAGATCAGCGGCGTCGTCACCTCGGACTTCGCTCGCTCGATCTTCCTTCTGCCGCTAAATCCGGCCAGCTTTCCCGAAACGGTCGCCAATCCTGACGCGCCGCCCAACGTCGCGGCCTGGAGGGCGGCCAACGCGCAATTCGTGCTGACCGGACGGGTGCTGCATCAGGATCCCGGCCACGTCACCGCGCAGTTCCGATTGTGGGATACGGCGACCGGCGAACAGGTCGCCGGCCAGCAATATTCGACCGACGCGGCGAACGCGCGCCGCGTCGCGCACATGATCGCCGACGCCGTCTTTTCGCGGGTGACCGGAGAGAAGGGATTTTTCGATTCGCGGGTCGTCTTCGTCGACGAGACCGGGCCGAAGCAGAAGCGGCGCAAGCGGCTCGCGGTCATGGACATGGACGGCGCCAACCTCAAATATCTGGATGGCGGCGGCAACGGGCTGGTCGTCACTCCGCGCTTCTCGCCCTCGGCCCAGCAACTCGCCTATATGTCGTTCGGCTCCGGCGACCCCAAAGTGACGCTGCTCAATCTCGAGACCGGGCAACACGAGGCGATCGGCAACTTTCCCGGCATGACCTTCGCGCCGCGCTTCTCGCCGGACGGCCAGCAGATCGTGATGTCGCTCTCCGACGGCGCAAGCACCAATCTCTACTCGATGGACCTGCGCTCGCGCTCGACCACGCGGCTCACCGAAGGGTCCGCGATCGACACGTCGCCCACCTATTCGCCAGACGGGGCCCAGATCGCCTTTGAATCCGACCGTGGCGGCTCGCAGCAGATCTATGTGATGAGCGCCAGCGGCGGCCCGGCGAAGCGCATTTCGTTCGGCGAAGGCCGCTACTCGACGCCGGTCTGGTCGCCGCGCGGCGACCTCATCGCCTTCACCCGCATCAAAGGCGGCTTGTTCGGCATCGGCGTTATGAAGCCGGACGGATCGGGCGAGCGGATCCTGGTCGAGGGATTCCACAACGAAGGCCCCACCTTCGCCCCCAACGGCCTCTATCTCATGTTCTTCCGCAGCGCGGAGGGCTCGGGCGGCCCCAAGCTCTACATGACCGACATTTTCGGCCACGCCGAGTTCCTGGTGCCGACCCCCAACTACGCAAGCGACCCCTCCTGGGGGCCGCTGCTGCAGTGACGCCTTTAAGCTCGCCGGCGGTCTTAGAGGGTCCTGCCTCGCGCTTCCGTCGCGCCCGCTTTCGTCTCGCCGTTCGACCCGTTGCGATCGATGGGCTCCTTTCCTTCCCGAAGGGCGACGAGAGCATCGAGGAAAGTCCAGACGAGCTGCATGACCGGGTTCCTCGTGACGTCGGGGTGCAGGGGAGTTTCGATCGGCAGCTCATGAGCGGGGTCGCGCTCGATCGCCCTCCGATAGAAGCGCCATGTCGCATGGCCGAGCACCGGCAGCGCGACGGCGAGGCCGAAGAACAGGGGAATCGAGCCGAGAACGAGCGCCGCGGCGACGATCAGGCCCCAAAGCGCGACCGCGCCCGGATTGGCGCGCGTCAGCCTGAGCGAAGTCTCGAGCGCGGGCACGAGACCGACGTCACGATCGAGCATAAGCGGGAACGACACGACGCTGATCGCAAGCGAAAGCGCGGCGAAGCAGAAGCCGACCAGGACGCCGACGACGATCAGCGTCCACCCGCGGCCGCTGGTCAGAACGTCGTGAAGGAAGGAAATTGCGGCGGCCGGCGGATTGGGGCCGTAGAGCCAGACATAGATCAGTTCGGCGGCGAAGATCCAGGCGGCGAAGATCGCAAGCAGCAAGAGGCCGAAGCCGAGAATCGACGGGAGCGCCGGCGAGCGAAGGACGGTGAAGGCGTCGCGCCCTCTGACGGCGAGCCCGCGTTCGCGCCGCCGGCTCATCTCGTAGAGGCCGATAGCGACGAACGGCCCAATGATCGCAAAGCCGGCGGCGAGCGGAAAGGCCAGATGCAGCGCGCTGTCCAATGACGTCATGGCGAAGAGCGCGATCCCCGCCACGGCGTAGAACAGGCCGACAAAAATCGGATAGGTGGGCATCGAGAGGAAATCGTCGAGCCCTTCCCTGAGCGAAAGGATGCAATCGTCCGCGCCGATACGTCGCACTCGCAGGGTCTGGGCGAAGGCCTCCGGTCCGAAATAGACGTGGAAAGCGGAAGTCATGGGCACGTCCTCCTTCGTCTCGTCCGCGTTGGGTAAGCGAGATTCGGGCGTTCGCCCAGGAGGACTTTAACGTCGCGAAATCTCGCGCCGGCCAACCAACCGAATTTACACCCGGCTGGACCGCCTGTCACCCGGGATCGGCGACGGAGGTTCGCGCGGTTTCCGCTCGCCCTGTCGGGGCGCGCCGCGCGTTGACGGGCGTTGGCCGGCGCGAGCCGACCGTCCGGATGAGAACGGCGATGACCGCGAGCGTCGCCGCGTAAACGACAACCTGGAGCACCGATGGCTGGTCGGAATAGCCGATCAGCGTGTGCAGCACGCGCCCGATGAGGCTCGTATCGGAAAGGATCGCGGATGTGTTCCACGCGGTCTGGCTCAGCATGGTCAGGATGCCGGCCTGCTCCAGGAACAGCACCGCTTGGGCCGCGAGGCCCGCGGCGAGCAGGCTAATGAGCGCCGTGGTGACCGCGAACAGACGCCGCTGCGGGATCGCCGCCAGGCCGAAATAGGTGAGCGCGGTCACGCCGACGCCCGCGCCGAGCCCGAGCAGAGAGCCGATGACGAGTTCGCCGGCGGTGGATCCTCCGGCCGCGACCAGGCCGTACATGAAGAGCGCAACCTCCGAGCCTTCGCGCATCACCGCGACGGCGCAGACCACTCCGAGCGCGAAGACCGATTGCGAGCCCGACCGCACCGCTTCGCCGACCCGCTTGACGTCGGCTGCGAGCTCGCGGCCATGGCTCGCCATCCAGACGTTGTGCCAGGTCAGCATCACGACGGCGATGATGAGGATCGTGGCGTTGAAGACTTCCTGGCCGATCCCCGCCAGGGCTTCGCCGATCGCGCCGGCAAAGGCGGCCACGAGCGTCGCGCCGATCAGCCCCGCCAGGACGCCCGCCCCGATGGCGAGCCGGCTGCGAGGAAGCCCCCGCGTTACCGCGAGCACGATGCCGACGATCAGCCCGGCCTCGATGACCTCGCGAAAGACGATGATGAGCGCGCCGAGCATCGCGGTTCTCTAAACAAGGTCCATCATCGAACTGCGGGCGTTCACTTGACCACCAGGAAGCCCTCGGTCGTGTCCTCGTGGTAGTCGTCGTAGAAGCGATAGCGCCCGGCTTTCAGGGGACGCACCTGGACCGAGGCCTTCCCGCCGGCCGGGACGACCTTTTCCACCCGCAGGGTCTTGCTCTCGAATTCGGAAGGGGTGGGGTCGAGGTTGGACACCTCGATGGTGATCGGCTTGCCCGCTGGCGCGCTCGGCTCGGCCGGGGAGAATTTGTGGTCCTTGAGCGTCACGCTCACCTTCGCGGAATCCTCGGCAACCGCGAGAGGCGCGCCAATCCCGACAGCGATCGCCAGGCCGAGACCGACCATCGAAACGATGCGCATGTTTGTCACTTTCTGCTCTCCCGTGCCTCGGCTAGAACTCGACTTCGAACTTCAGGTTGCCGCGCTGCTGCGGGAAGTTCGTCAGATCAAGGCCAAAATTTTCGCCCGCAGCATGGCCGCCGATCTGCGTCGACCATGCCGCCGCGAGCATCATGCGTCCGTTGAACTGAATGTGGAGCGTCGGACCAAGATAGAGCGCCTGGCCCTGGAACGACTGAATGCCGAGGCCATCATAGGCGGCGTAGTATTCGATCTCCCCGCCGAGCGTCACTTTCGGGGCGAAGCGATAGGCGAGCGCGCCGGTGAGCCCGTATTCCGAAGAGCGTTCCCAGGCCTCTCCGGGCGACTGAGCATATCCAGGGTTATAGATGACGTTTGTCGCCGCATAGAGCCGGTTGGGAATGAGTTCCGTATCGAGGACCGCCTTCAGCGTGAGATTCAGGTCGGTGATAGACTGCCCGCCGTCGTCGATGCGCGCCCATTCCGGCTCGGCGACCAGTGTGAACCCAACTGGCGAGCCCGGTCCGCGGCCGATCACCAGATAACGAAACTCCGCCGAGAGTCCGCTGAAGTTGAACCCATGGGCGTCGTTCAGTCCGTCGACATTGTTGACGGTGAAGCCGAGCCCATGCGCACTGAGCTCATAGCCCCAGTATTGCGAAGGAACGCCCTCGAACTCGAGCTCCTGCTCGACGATGCCGTACGTCCCAGTGCGAAGGCCAAGCTCTGTCGTGGTCTCAAGCTCGACTGCTCTTTCGCCCTCGGCGCCAATGTCGGCGCCCTCGGTGAACCCGAAAATGTATTTCGTCTCGAGCTCATGATACGGATCTGGCGTCGTCGCCTTTCCAAGGCTCGGCAACGTGACCCCGGAGGTGACAGAGCCGGCCGTTTGCGCGTCGGCCACTGAAATGCTTCCTCCACATCCTGCCGCAAGCAGCGAAACGCACGCGAACATGCAAGCGCCGGAGCGCCGCCCCCACCCGATTGTCATGATGCCCCGCAGGCCTATGGATACGAGGACTGCGGAATGCAGTCGGGGTTGTAACACCTCGCCCCTCTTCTCCAAACATAGACGGGGCAAATCGGAATGATTTCAATTTAGAATCATTTCAATTCTATTCGCCGGCCCGGCCCCAGTTCGCTCGCACCCTCCCCGCTTCGCAATCATCCTGGCATCAGCCGGGTCATTACGCTTTGCGCAAATTTGTTGGGCGCGCCGCGCAAGAAAGCCCTTGCGCTTGGGCGCGATTCGCCCAAATATCGGACCTGCCCAATACGCACGTGCCTGTGGTTGCGTGCCGGTCGGCGGGGACCTGGACAAGAGGCCAGTCAACCGCCCCTGAAAAGACCGGCAGCCGGAGGCGAACCGGCGAACCCCGCCCAACGGGGGACGCGGCTTGAAGCAACGACGGACCGGGCTTTTTTGGTCTCTGCCGGCCCTCCAAAGGCCGGCGCCCAAAGAGGCTTGTCTATCTTGCCGGGCGTGCGGACGGGACTTTCCTCGTCCAAACGATGGCCCTGACCGCTTGAGGCTTTCCGGCCTTGAATCGTGTCCTGGCCACGGCGCAGCAGCTGACCGCTTCGTGCGGTCCGTCGACGGCCCCTCCAGGCCGCAGGCGGATTCGCGAAAGCGGTCTTTGTCGGCGGGTCAACGGCTCCGCATTCCGCGTCTCCAACGCGCGGGGCGAAGAGCCGCATCGCCGGCGAATCCTTCATGTTTCCAGGCGCGGGGGAAACCCGCGTGCTTGGGGGGATGCCGCTCATGACGGACCGCATCAGGGAGTTTCTCGCGGCCAACCGCGAAGATGGGCCTCGACTCGTCGTCGATCTCGAGGTCGTGCGCGAGAACTATTTCAGCTTCGCCAGCGCCCTGCCTGACACGCGGGTGTTCTACGCCGTCAAGGCCAATCCGGCGCCGGAGATTCTGCGTCTGCTTGCCGGCCTGGGCTCGTGCTTCGACACCGCGTCCGTGACCGAAATCGAGCAGGCCCTGGCCGCGGGCGCGACGCCCGACCGCATCAGCTTCGGCAACACGATCAAGAAGGAAAAGGACGTCGGCCGGGCTCATGCGCTGGGGATCCGCCTGTTCGCCGTCGATTGCGTAGCGGAAGTGGAGAAGATCGCCCGCTCGGCGCCGGGGGCGAAAGTGTTCTGCCGGATCCTCTCCGACGGCGCGGGCGCGGAATGGCCGCTGTCGCGCAAGTTCGGCTGCGCGCCGGACATGGCGGCAAAGGTGCTCGAGCGCGCGCATGCGCTCGGGCTTGTCGCCCACGGCCTCTCGTTTCATGTCGGCTCGCAGCAGCCGAACCCGCGCATGTGGGACAAGGCCCTGAAGACATCGGCCGCGATCTTCCGTGACCTCGCCGAGCGCGGAATCCAGCTCGCCATGATCAATCTCGGCGGCGGCTTTCCAACCCGCTATCTGAAGGACGTGCCCGCGACCAAGACCTATGGGCAAGCCATCTTCCGGTCCTTGCGCCGGCATTTCGGCAACCGGATTCCGGAGACGATCATCGAGCCCGGCCGCGGGCTGGTCGGCTCGGCCGGAGTGATCGAGGCCGAGGTGGTGCTGATCTCGAGAAAGTCGGAGACCGACAAGACCCGCTGGGTCTATCTCGACATCGGCAAGTTCAACGGCCTTGCCGAGACGACCGACGAGATGATCCGCTATCCGATCCGTACGGCTTTCGACGATGGCCCGCTTGGTCCGTGCGTCATCGCGGGCCCAAGCTGCAACTCGGTCGACGTCCTCTACGAGAAGGCGCCCTACCCTCTGCCGATCTCGCTCGAAATCGGCGCCAAGGTCATGATCGAGGGAACGGGCGCCTATACGACGACCTATTCCTCGGTCGGCTTCAACGGCTTCCCGCCGCTCAAGTCCTATGTGATCTGACTCCCCTCTCCCTCGGGGAGAGGGGCCGGGGTGAGGGTTGCAGGCCGGGTCGCTGATCCCGCCTGCAGCGGCTTGGCCGCGGTCACCGACCGCGGCTACAAACGCTCATCACACAGCGAACCGCGCCGGCTTGCCCTCCTCGAGCTTCGATAGCCGCTCCGGGATCCTGAGCGCCGCGAAGGCTTGCTCAAGATCGGCGGCGCTCTCCTTGAAATGCTCCCAGCCGTGATTGTGCACGCCGACGATTGTCGCGCCCGGAAAAGCATGCGCGGTCTCGATCACGTCGTTTGCGTCCATGGTCAGGTGAAAGCGCGCGCGCGTCTCGGCGGAGCCGGCGAAGGCGATGACCAGTTTAGGCTTGTACCGGCGCGCGACTTCCGCCGTCCCATCGTACCAGACGGTGTCGCCGGTCACGTAGATCGCGTCGCCCGGCTCGCGCCGGCCGACGAGGAAGCCGATCACGTCGCCGGTCAGGGGTTCGACTCCGGCCGGCCCATGCCGCGCCGGCGCTCCGGTCACCAGGAGCTTCGCGCCATTCGCGCCCTCGATCGTCGCCGTCTCGAAGGGCGCGAGAGCCTTGCTGTTCCCCTTGAGCCGCGCCGCGCCCGCGGCCGTCGTGAACGTGGTCTTCGCCCGGTCGAGAAGCGCCCGCCCGCTATGGTCGAGATTGTCGAAATGCTGGTCGTGGCTGAGCAGCACGGCGTCGACGGCGCCGACAGCTTCGGCCGACAGCGCCGGACCCGCGGTCTTCCTCAAAAGCACAGTCCCCTGGTAGTCGCCCGGCGGATCGAAGGTGGGATCGGTCACGAGTTCAACCCCTCGAGCTCGATGAGAACCGTCGGCCCCCCGATGAGGGTCAGCGTCGTTTCCAGATTGTCCATGCGCTCCGTCCCTGCTCCGCCGATCCTTTCGAGGAATCGCCGCGCAGCTTGAGATAGGCAAGGGGCGAGGCGCCGGCGAGGCACGAATTCCTCGAAGAAACCGGCATGGCGGCCGACGATCCGAGGGATTCGGAGGCAGTCGCCGCCGAGGCCCGGATCGCCGCCTGAGCTGCTCAGTAGAGCGTTGCGAGACCAGCGCGGACGGCGTCTGGCACGTTGGGCTCGCTCGCAATCTTCTTTAGAAAATCGGGATCGTCGGCCACAGTGAGCGGATCGAGCGCGATGGGCTTTAGAATCGTTGAGAGCGGCGGCGCGGCGGCCTTGGGCGAAATAATCTTCGGTCCGGTGAAATCGCGGGGCCCGTTGAACGGCAAGCGTGGCCGCAGATCGACCCCGGTCGGCTGAATCTCGTCCAATGAGAGCGACCAGACCACAGGCTCCGGCGCATCCAGAGCCGCGCGGGCCGCTGTCTTCGGCTTCGGCTTTTCCAATTCCTTGGCAAGCTTGGGCAGATTGTGAAACGCCGTCCGCAGGGTCCGTTTGGCCGAGCTCAGCGACACGTTGGCGACGTCCGGATCGCCGGTCGCCTGTTTGAGGAACAATTGGCGCTTGCTTCCTCCAACGCTGATCGTCTCGCCCTTGGCGCCGAGCGCCGCCATCAGATCGGGGACGCCATAACGCGCGACGCCATTGATCATCACCAGGCGGATCGAAGTCTCTTTCGCCTTGATCAACGCCTCGTACGGATCGCCCTCTTTCCCCTCGATCGCGACGAGATCGGCGCGCTTGCCGGCCTCCAGCGTGCCGAGGGCTTTCTGCCATTTGATGATGGCTGCGGCGTCTCGTGTCGCCATCGCGACAAGGTCACGCGCGCTGAACAGTCCCTGAAGCATGTGTTGCGAGCAGAGCCACGCCACTTTGAGCTCGCCCAATAGGTTCTTGCTGCCCGAGGGCGACCAGTCGCTGCCCAATCCAATCGGCGTCTTGGCCCGACGGGCCGCTTCGACATGCGCGGTCGCCCCGTAGAGCAAAAGGTTGCTGAGCGGCGACCAGACCATCGCGCCGCCATGCCCGGCCAAAACGGTGAAATCCTCGGGCAGCAGGCCCGCAGAGTGGATACCGCAGAACCGGTCGTTGATCGCCCATTCGCCCGGCGCCACTTCGAGCGCGAGGAAATGCCGGCGGGCTGTCGAGTTGAACTCCCTCGCTGAGATGAAGGAGGAGGCAGCCGCGCTCCTTGTTCAATCGCGCCAGGAAAGCGCGCGCGTCCTTCGCCTCGACGTCAGCGATGCGCCCGTGCGCTTCGCTCAGGTCGGGATCGTCGGTTTGTTCGACGTTGCGAACGATCCCCCGATAGAAACGCTGTACGCCAGCGTTGCTGCTCAGCATGATCCCCTGACTCGTCGTCACGCCGCCGAGCAGGCACTTGCACTCGACGTAGCGGACCAGCGGCGCCAGCAACGACGGCTTGCCCTGCGCGTCGCGATACTCGCCCACCACCGTCATCGGACCGCTGATGAGCTTGCGGTAGTCGGGGTGGCCAGGCCATTGGCCGCGATCCTGGAAGAGCTTCGGCACCGGGCTCCAGATGGGGAGCGCGTTGTAGCTGAGGTGATTGTGGAGTTCGATCAGGCCTGGAAAGAGCGTGGCGCCTGTATCGACCGGAGCAACTTTCTCGAAGCCGGCGGGCGCAAGCCTAGCGCGATCCTGAACAGCGACGATCGAGCCACGGTCGACGTAGAGGATGGCGTCGTCCTTCACCGTGAATGTGTCATCCATCGTGACCACGCGTCCCCCAAGCGCCAGCTTTGGCCCGGAGAGCGGGTCGATCGGTCCTGAGGTTTTCAGCGTCCTCATGACCGCGCTGGCGCGCGCCGCCGGCTCGTCGCCGACGAGCGGATACCAGCGGCGCCGCGCCTCGGTCATGTGAGCGCTCCCTTGGGGACGGTGATGGTGATATTGCGTCGCTTGGCGAGAGCGTCGGCCCCGGAGCGCCTTGCCCATCCATCTTGCTGACGCATCCAGGCTGGCAGCCCGGCGGGGAGGTCGAAATCCGGAATCGGGAGCCGATCGCCCTCGGCCCAGGTCTCGCCATAGAGGTGAAGAGGCGTTGGCGCGTCGGGATGCTGCACGTGCTGCGACAGAACCTGCAAGGCCGCGTTCCAGTTCAGAAGCAGCTTCTTTGTCGCCGCCGCGAGCTTGGTCCTGTCGCCGCCCGAAGAGCTTTCCGGTTGGGTTGGGTGCGTCACCGCCTGGTAGGCGACGTCTGCGGCCTGCCCGTCCGCTGTTGCTTTCCAGAACCGCCACGCTTCGTCCGCCGCCTGGCCGAGCGCGACCACGGCTTCGATCTTGCCGCCGGCCAGCAACGCTTTTAGCCACCGGTTTCGATAGGCGATGAGGTCAGGGTTCTTTCTGGTCTTCGCTTTGACGCTGCCATAGACGCTGTACAGGTACGTATTGACGGCCACGTAACTGTGCGTGATCCCGAGCTTCGCCAGCAAGCCCTGGACCCGGCTCCCGGCTTCGCCAACCAGGATCCGGCGCAGGACGGACTCGTGTTGCGCGGGATCCTGACCGATCACGAGCACGCGCGCCGAGCCGTCGAGCCGGCCGCGATGGAAGATCGGCCCCCACTCGAGGCGAAACTGGTCTGAAGGGTAGACGTCGGCGCCGGGATATTCGGCGCATAGAGTGAGAAACGGTTCGGCGGTATATCCCGGATCGAATGGATGGGGCATATGCGCTCTCGTCCCGACAGCGATACAGTCCTTAACCCGTCCGGGTTCCACGCCAGTCAAGCGGCCGCGTGTCGTCAGCGAGCTTGTTCCAGACGCACGCCGATGAGGCGCTCAATCCGAGCAAAAAGGTCAATAGGTAATTCTACCTGTTCGAGGTCATTTGTGCGGGCGAACGAGGCGCGAGGAGCGAAATGGCGAAGATCAGCGCAGGCATCCTTCTCTTCCGCAAGCGCCCGGCGGGGATCGAGGTCCTGCTCGTCCATCCGGGCGGGCCGTTCTGGGCGAAGAAGGACGCAGGCGCCTGGTCGATCCCCAAGGGCCTAGCCGACGAAAGCGAGGACCTCATCGAAGCGGCGAAGCGCGAGTTTCTTGAGGAGACCGGCATGGCGCCCGAGGGCGAGGTTTTCGACCTCGGCGCCCACAAGCAGCCGGGCGGCAAGACGGTCAGAGCCTGGGCGCTCGAGGGCGATTTCGACGTGGCCGCGCTCAGGAGCAACACATTCGCGCTCGAATGGCCGCCGCGTTCGGGGCGAACGGCCGAGTTCCCGGAGGTCGACCGGGCGGCGTGGTTTTCCATCGACGAGGCGCTGGAGAAGGCGATAAAGGGCCAGAGGCCGATCGTCGTGCGCCTCCGCGAGATGAACGGATCCTGACCCGCGTCGCGGGCTGGGCGGGCGGCCCAGCTCACGCGGTGGCTTGGTATCGGGCCGAGCCGATCCCGGAACGCGAGCGCGCCCGCCATGTCCTACCTGATAATTGAACATAATGCTTATGTTATATCGCTCTTTGCTTGCTTCACGCCGGCGCCAAAAGGGCGCCATTTTTCAGGGTGGAACTAAACGGGGTCGTAAGGCGCTGAAAACATTAGAGGGCGCCGGTAAAATTACCGCTAGGCCCGGCGCGTCGTTGACCGCGCTCCCCCGTCGTATAACACGCGCTAACAAAGACCCTCTCGGAATTGGACCCGCGCATGGCCTTCTGGCTCGACATCGCCGCCTTCCTGGTCAAGGCGATCATCATCGTGGCGGCGATCGGAGGACTGGCGCTGCTCATCGCGCGTCTCGCCCGCTCCGGCGAGCCGAAGGACCAAGAGGTTAAGGTCCGCTCGCTCGCCGAGCGCTACGACGACATGCGCGACGCGATGAACGGCGCCCTGCTCGACAAGAAGGAGCGTAAGGCCCTCGCCAAGTCGCGCAAGAAGGAGACGAAGGCCGAAGCCAAGGCGGGCCGCGGCCGGGAGCCGGGCAAACGCATCTATGTGCTCGCCTTCAAGGGCGACATGCGCGCAAGCGCGGTCAAACGCCTCGGGGCGGAGATCGACGCGGTCCTGATCGTCGCCCGTCCGGGAACCGACGAGGCCTTGATTCGCATCGAGAGCCCCGGCGGCACGGTGACTGGCTACGGCCTCGCCGCGGCCGAGATCCTGCGGCTGCGCGACCGCAAGATCACCGTCACGGCCTCGGTCGATCAGGTGGCGGCGAGCGGCGGCTACATGATGGCCTGCGCGGCCGACCGCATCGTCGCCGCGCCGTTCGCGGTCGTCGGCTCGATCGGGGTGGTGGCGCCGGTCCCGAACCTCCATCGGCTCCTGCAGAAGAACGAGATCGATTTCGAGGAAATGACGGCCGGCGAGTTCAAGCGCACCGTCTCGGTGCTGGGCGAGATCACGCCGGCGGGGCGCGAGCATTTCCGCGGCAAGCTCGACGAGACGCACGAGGCTTTCAAGGCTCATGTGGCCGAGTGCCGCCCGAAGGTCGACATCGCCCGCGTCGCCAACGGCGACTATTGGCTCGCGCGGGAAGCCCTGCCGCTCGGCCTCGTCGACGAGATCATGACCGGCGACGAACTCCTGTTCCGCGCCCGCGACGGCGCACGCCTCTACGAAGTGACGACGGAAGCGCGCAAGACCCTGCTGCAGCAAATCATGAGCGGAATTGGCGGCGCGCTCGAGAAGGCGGCGGATTTTGCCGTGAGGCGGATCGGCGGCATGGGCGCCGTCTGATATCGAGGCCGTCCGGCGCGCCAAGCCATCCTGTCGCGATCGGAAGCGCCTCGCAAAGCAGACCCAAGAGAGGTATTTTCACGCATACAGGTTCGACGGACGTTCAGACAAGTTGACGGCCCACGAGCCACGACCCAGGAGGAAACGCCATGCTGGAAACCCTGCGCCCCGATCCGACCTTCTACCCCTCCCCTCGCATCGCCATGGAGGCGCCCGCCGAACGGCTGGCCTACACATTGCTGCTTTCGCCCGACCATTCGAAGCCGGACGCCCTGGCGGTCGTCGACGTCGACCGCGGCTCGCCGAACTTCGGCAAGGCGGTCTATCGCCTCGACATGCCCTATCGGGGCGACGAGTTTCATCACTTCGGCTGGAACGCATGCAGTTCGGCTCTTTCGCCGTTCTCCAGCCACCCGTTCGCCGAGCGTCGGTATTTGATCATTCCCGGCATACGCTCGTCGCGCATCTATATCGTCGACACCAAGCCGGACCCGGCGCGACCGACGATCGTCAAGACCATCGAACCCGACGAAGTGTTCCGCCGGACCGGCTATTCGCGCCCCCATACGGTGCACTGCGGGCCCGAGGGCATCTATGTCAGCACGCTCGGAGGCGGCGGCGCGGACGGCGACCAGGGTCCGCCCGGCGTATTCATCATGGATTGCGTGACGTTCGAAATCCTTGGGCGCTGGGAGCTCGACCGCGGCGCGCAGAAACTCCATTACGACTTCTGGTGGAACCTGCCGCGCAATTACATGGTGACCAGCGAATGGGGCCTACCGCCGCAGTTCGAGAACGGCATCGTGCCGGAAGACCTGCTCGCCAACAAATATGGCCACGCGGTTCACTTCTGGGATCTCGCCGGACGGAAGAACGTGCAGACGATCGACCTCGGCGCCAATCATCAGATGGCGCTCGAGATCCGGCCCGCCCACGACCCGGCCAGGGAATACGGATTCCTCGGCGTCGTGGTCGACACGACCAATCTGGAAGGCTCGATCTGGACCTGGCGGCGCGAGAACGGGAAGTTCACCATCGCCAAGACCGCAACCATCCCGCCCGAGCCCGCCGACAAGGCGCTCCTGCCCGATCTGCTCAAGGGCTTCGGCGCCGCGCCGCCGCTGGTCACCGACATCGACCTTTCGCTCGACGACCGCTTCCTCTACGTGGCGTGCTGGGGAACCGGGGAACTGAGGCAATACGACGTCTCGGACCCGATGCAGCCGAAGCTCGCCGGCTCGGTCAGGGTCGGTGGAATTGCGCGGCGCGCCGCCCACCCCAATGGGCGCCCGTTCGACGGCGGTCCGCAAATGGTGGAGATCAGCCGCGACGGCAAGCGGATCGATTTCACCAACTCGCTCTACAGCTCCTGGGACCGGCAGTTCTATCCTCAAGGGCTGCGGGGCGTGCAGGTGATGTGCAACGCCGACCCGAATGGCGGGATCACGCTCGATCCGGATTTCTTCGTCGAATTTGACGAGGGCTACGGCTCGCACCAGGTTCGGCTCGAAGGCGGCGACTGCTCGACGAATTCGTTCTGCTATCCGTCGGCCTGACGGAAAGACGATGATTGTCTGGCGGCCTGAGCTTTGGCTCGCCGTGATCGCGCTCGGCGCCTATCACGGCCTCAACCCCGGAATGGGTTGGCCGCTCGCGGTCTCGAACGGCATGTGGGCGAAGCGGGACCAGGCGGTGTTCGCGACGTTCCTTCCGCTCGCCTGCGGCCACTTTCTCGCGATGGCCGCAGCCCTCCTGCCGTTCGCGTTCTTCCTCGCATATCTCGACTGGAGCCAGCCGATCCGGATGGCCGCCGGCGGGATCGTCGCGGCGTTCGGGGTCTACGAGCTCCTCAATCGCCGCCATCCGCGCATCGCCGCGAGGCTCGGCCCCAGACATCTGACGATGTGGTCCTTCCTCACCGCGACCGCTCACGGGGCGGGGCTCATGCTGGCGCCGATCGCGATCGGCCTCTGCGTGAGCGGCCCGGGCGCTGCGTCCTCCCCGGCTTTCGATCGCGGCCATCAAGCGATGAGCGAACTGATGCGCTCCGGGATCGCAACCTCGATCGCGGTCGTCGGGCGTTCATACGGTCGCCATGGTCGCCGCGGGCGGCGCAATGGCCTGGATCGTCTACCGTTGGGCAGGCCTCAAGCTCCTGCGCAGCGCATGGATCAATCTCGAAAGCGTCTGGGCGGCGAGCCTGATCGTCACTGGCCTCGTCAGCGTCGCGCTATAGGCCTCGGGATGCAGGACGCGTTTCGCGCGCCGTCCTTGCCATCCCGCCCCCGCCCTGTTCTGCCGCGCCGCAAGTTTCCCAACAATACCCAAAATAGTCGCATGGCCACGCCGCAGCTCCTTCTCATCTGCGGAGTTCTTCAAAGACCTACTGCGGGGGGCAAAAGGTCCTCGACACCATCAATCTTTCCTTACCGGAGCGCGAAAATCGAGCGTGTTTGGCATGAACGGCTCGGGCAAGTCGACGCTTCTGCGCATCATGAGCTGACACGAATCCGCCCGGCGAGGGCTTCGTCACCAGCAGCCCGTCGGCTCCTGCCGCAGCACGAAGTCGATCCATCATCGATCATCAAGGGCGATCCGATGCTCAGGATCTCG
The DNA here is from genome assembly GCA_963742305.1 of uncultured Alphaproteobacteria bacterium. GTDB lineage: Bacteria > Pseudomonadota > Alphaproteobacteria > Rhizobiales > Beijerinckiaceae > Roseiarcus. The sequence goes on along the minus strand of CAVULN010000023.1, from coordinate 2,896 downwards.
ACAAGCAGGCGGTCCTCGACCGTTCCGCCGACGAGCTCGCCATGGATTCCTCGAACGGAGCCAAGCCGACGATGACTACAGCTCCAGACGAGATGAAGGACCAAGGGGTTGTCGGTGTCGAGAGCCAGTCAGGCCGGCGATCAACACCCGCTCGGCTGCCGCACCGGACGATTGGGACGATCGACGAGCTTTCGGGCGGCGAACGCCGCCGCGTCGCATTGTGCCGGCTGCTGCTGAAGAAGCCCGACATCCTGTTGCTCGATGAGCCGACCAACCACCTGGATGCCGAATCCGTGGCCTGGCTAGAGCAACACCTGCAGAAATACGAAGGCACCGTCATCGCTGTCACGCATGACCGCTACTTCCTGGACAACGTCGCGGGCTGGATTCTCGAACTCGATCGCGGACAGGGCATTCCCTGGCAGGGCAACTATTCATCGTGGTTGGAGCAGAAGCAGGAGCGGCTGCGCCAGGAAGAGAAGTCGGAAACCGCCCGGCAGAAAACGCTGCAGCGCGAACTGGAGTGGATCCGCATGGCGCCGAAGGCCCGCCACGCCAAGGGCAAAGCGCGCATCAACGCGTACGAGTCGTTGTTCAGCCAGGAATCGGACAAGCGCCTGGCCGATCTGGAAATCTACATTCCGCCCGGTCCACGGCTGGGTGATGTCGTGATCGAAGCCGACGGCGTCGGCAAGGCGTACGGAGACAGGGTGTTGTTTGAAGGGCTGTCGTTTCGACTGCCGCCGGGTGGAATTGTCGGGGTTATCGGGCCCAACGGCGCCGGCAAGACCACGCTCTTCCGCCTGATCACGGGCCAGGAGCAGCCGGACAGCGGTACATTCAAAACCGGCTCAACCGTTCATCTCGGCTACGTCGATCAGTCCCGCGAAACACTGAATGCAAAGAAAAGCATCTGGGAGGAAATTTCCAGCGGGCAGGACACGATCCAGCTCGGCAACCGCCAGGTCAATTCACGCGCTTACGTGGCGCGCTTCAATTTCTCCGGCACGGATCAGCAGAAAAAAGTGGGCACTCTTTCCGGCGGCGAACGCAATCGCGTTCACCTGGCCAAAGTATTGAAGACCGGCGCCAACGTTTTGTTGCTGGACGAACCGACCAACGATCTGGATGTGAACACCATGCGCGCGCTCGAAGAAGCGCTCGAAAATTTCGCCGGATGCGCCGTCGTGATCAGCCACGACCGCTGGTTTCTCGATCGCATTGCAACGCACATGCTGGCGTTCGAGGGTGAAAGCAAGGTCGTGTATTTCGAAGGCAATTTGACGAATACGAGGAAGACAAGAAGCGACGGCTCGGGCATCGACAGCGTCATCCCGCACCGGCTGAAGTACAAGAAGTTTTCGAGGTGAGGAACGCGACGCCCGATCACCCCACCTTCTCCGCGAGCCGCACCTTGACACGCGACAGGTACGAAAGGCCGCGCTGAAGGTTGGGCAGGCGTGGCGCTCTGTCGAGGCTCTTCCGCTCGCTGCCGACATCCCAATCGAAACCGGCGACACGATCCCAATCGACATGTGCACTGCGTGAGAAACCTTGGACGCCCGCACGATCCGCCAACCGAATCGCCGCGTCCCGCCGAAAACGCCATCATCGCCGCCGCCCGCACACTTTCGGCGAACCGCCGAGCCGGCCCTCGACGACGGGGCGCGAGCGGCCTAAAGTGGGCGTTTAGAAAGATTCTAAATTCAAAATCGGATGACCGGAGAGCTGGCTGGGAACGCCGGCGGCTCATCCATCAGGCGGGAAATGCCCCGTCGAAGGAGGAAACATGTGCCGTCTGTTCTTGCAAGCCAGTCTCCGGACAGCTACGCCTTCGAGACGCGGTCGATCCGGCTCAATGGCCAGAGCACCAGCCTGCGGCTCGAGAAGGTGTTCTGGGGCATCCTCGAACTGATAGCGGTGGACGAGGGCATGTCCGTGCCCCGGTTCATCTCGACGCTGCATCGCGAGATCCTGCTCCTTCGCGGGGAAGTCCCCAATTTCGCCTCCCACCTGCGCTGCATCTGCGTCGTCGCGCGCACGGCCGCGGCAGGCCGCGGGAGCACGCATGCGGAAGCCGCCTGAAGTCGGGCCGCGCGTAGTAGGCCCATAACACCCGTTCAACTCACGCCTCGGTTAGCCTCGTTGCGCTTTCGCCCGCAGACGGCGAAACGGGAAAGTGGAGATGGCGAAAGCGATCCACACGATGGTCCGCGTGCTCGACGAGGCGCGCTCCGACCGCCTTCTACCAGCAGGCGTTCGGCCTCCACGTCGCCGACCGGCTACGACTTCCCCGACTTCACCCTGGTCTATCCTGCGCAACGCCGAGAGGCCGACTACGAGGTCGAGCTCACCATCAACAAGGGCCGCACCGAGCCCTACAGCGCTCGGCGACGGCTACGGCCACGCCGCCTTCGTCCGTCGACCGACCTCGACGCCGAGCACCGCCCGCTTCGAGGCCGGGCTCGGCCTCACCGAGACCCGCAGATCCGTCGAGATGACCATCGCGACGGCAGGCCTGCTCGCGCGCCTTCTTCTTCCTCGCACGAATCCCGACGGCTACAAGATCGAGGTGGCTGCAGCGGCACGGCCGCTACCGATGGCCGCGCGATCGGATCATTTCAAAAAGCAGGAGGATGCACCCATGGCGACCGAAACGATGCCCGCGAAGGGCGCCCTCTCAAGACGCGATTCCTGCAACGGTCGGCGGGCGGCTTCGCGGCCGCAATCGTCGTCACTTCGACCGGCGCGCTGCTCAACGCCTCCGAGGCCTGGGCGCTCGACGTCAAGGGCCTCAAGCCGGAGACGATGAAGATGGTCGCGCGCGACATCTATCCCCACGACAAGGTCGCCGACCGCTACTACGCGGTCGCGATGAAAGGCTACGACGAAAAAG
>CAVULN010000022.1:0-17453 GCA_963742305.1 uncultured Alphaproteobacteria bacterium | reverse complement strand
GCGATTGAGCGGGCAGGAATGATGGAAGCTGGGTTTGGGCGACCGGACGAACAGTGCCGTTTGGGGGCGCGCCGAGCCGTGGAAGAAGTGGGACTGTCGCCCCGGGCTGTGAAACGTCTGTTAGCCATCCACGGCGAACTTAACGGATCTTTCCGGCATGGAAGATGAGTGGCTTCAAATCTACGCAGACGTTGAAGATCTCCTCTTTCCTCAACTGAAAGTTGATCCGTGGGAACGCGTGGTTTATTACCATCTACTGCGACACACACGCTTAAAGAGGCTTACCTCGGGCGTCTTCTCCATTGCGTCGTTGGCGAAATCGCTATCAATAAGCGACTTCAAAATTCGTGAAGTTCTGCGCGCTCTTCACGCGAAATCATGCCTGAAAATTGAAGACCGATCACGTAATGGGCATCTCATTCACGTCTTTTTGCCTGCGGAGATCGGTGGCGTACATCGCCTGACGACCGAGGCGCCGGTCATTGATGTTACAACACTAGACTTCTTCTCAAACCGAACTTACATAGCAGCTCTACTTGCCCGCCAAAATCGAACTTGCTTCTATTGTCTCCGCGCACTCACCAACGAGACATGTGAGCTCGATCATTTAATACCTCAAGTGGAGGATTATAATAACTCGTATAGGAATATAGTCGCTTCTTGCCACAACTGCAACAAAGGAAAGGGCTCTCTTCAGGCTGCTGATTTCATAAGGCAGCGGTATCGTGCCAATCTCCTAAGTGAAGAGGAATTTCAGGATCGTTTGGCTGTCTTGGAGGCGGTTCAAAGTGGAACGCTAGTCCCGGATGTTTCGGTTGGAAAATACAGGGCAACTGGATGACCGCCGCCGTGGAAACCTCCGCCGCGGCCGGCGCGACGCGGCCGTTTTCGGCTTTCGAGTGGATGGTCGCCTTTCGCTATCTGCGCGCACGCAACGCCCAGCGCTCGATCTCGGTCATCGCCGGCTTTTCCTTTCTCGGCATCGTGCTCGGGGTTGCCGCGCTGATCGTGGTCATGGCGGTGATGAACGGCTTCCGCCACGATCTCATGGAGAAGATGATCGGCCTCAACGGCCACATGTTCCTGCAAGCGGTCGAGACGCCGCTCACCGACTATGACGCCGTGACGGAGCGGGTGAGCAAGGTTCCGGGCGTGACGCTGGCGCTGCCGCTGGTCGAGGGCCAGGCGTTCGCGACCTCGCCTTATGGCTCGTCGGGCGCGCTGGTGCGCGGCATTCGCGGCGCCGACCTTGAGCGCCTCCCCGGAATCGCCGGTCACATCACCCAGGGCTCGCTCGAGGGCTTCGACTCCGGCCAGGGGGTGGCGGTCGGCGCGAAGCTTGCCGAGCATTTGAGCCTGAGGGCGGGCGACAAGATCACCATCATCGCCCCGCATGGCGCGGAGACGCCGTTCGGCGTCACGCCGCGCGTGAAAAGCTATACGGTTGCGGCGATTTTCCAGATCGGCATGACCACCTTCGACAACACTTTCATCTTCATGCCGCTTCCGGAGGCTCAGACCTTCTTCAATTCTGACGGGCAGGCGAGCGTGATCGAGGTCTATGTCTCCGATCCTGACGACATCGACGCGATGCGGCGGAAAATCGAGGCGGTCCAGGGGCGGCCGATGATCGACACCGACTGGCGCCAGCTCAACAAGAGCTTTTTCGACGTGCTCACGGTCGAGAGCAACGTGATGTTCGCCATTCTGACGCTGATCATGCTCGTCGCTGCGCTCAACATCATCTCCGGCCTCATCATGCTGGTGCAGGACAAGGCTCGCGCCATCGCCGTCCTGCGCACGATGGGCGCGACGCGCGGGGCCATCATGCGGATCTTCCTCATCACCGGCGCCACGATCGGATTTCTTGGCACCGCGGTCGGCCTCGCGCTCGGGCTCCTGGTCGCGCACAACGTCGAGCCGATCCGCAAGGGCCTGAGCTGGCTCACTGGCGCCAATCTCTTCCCCTCCGAATTTTATTTCCTGTCGCAACTGCCTTCGCGGGTCGAACCGAGCGACGTGATCGCCGTCGTTGCGATGGCGCTGATCCTGTCGCTCGCCGCGACCATCTATCCTTCCTGGCGCGCCGCACGGCTCGATCCGGTCGAGGCGCTGCGCTATGAATGATCAGCCGCGCATCGCCGCGCTCGCGCTTCAGGGCGTCGAGCGGCGCTATGGGCGGGGCGACACCACGGTCGAGGTTCTGGCCGGCGCGGACCTCGAACTCATCGCCGGCCAGTCGGTGGCGCTGATCGCGCCTTCGGGCGCGGGAAAGTCGACGCTTCTGCATCTGGCGGGCCTGCTCGAACGGCCGGACGCCGGGGAAATCAGGATCGGCGGCGCCGCGACCTCGACCATGAGCGACGACAAGCGCACGGCGCTGAGACGCACGGAGATCGGCTTCGTCTACCAGTTCCATCATCTGCTGCCGGAGTTCTCGGCGCTCGAGAACCTCGTCCTGCCGCAGATGATCGCGGGGCTCTCCCGTGCCCAGGCCGGGACCCGCGCGCGCGAACTGCTCGCCTATCTTGGCCTGAGCCGGCGGGAGACCCATCGTCCGGCGGAACTGTCCGGCGGCGAGCAGCAGCGCGTCGCCATCGCTCGCGCGGTCGCCAACAGTCCACGAGTTCTGCTTGCCGACGAGCCGACCGGCAATCTCGACCCGAAGACCGCCGGCCACGTGTTCGGAACCCTCGCCGGGCTCGTCAAGGCGAGCGGGCTTGCGGCGCTGGTCGCCACCCACAACATGGACCTCGCCGCCCGCATGGATCGCCGGGTCACCATCCGCGACGGGCGGGTCAGCGAGCTTGGGTGAGCCCTCGGCCGACCGCGGCCGACTTGGCGCGGCTCGCTACGCGTCGAACGAAGCCGGGTCTTGGCTTCGGTAGATCGCCTGTTGCATCCACAGGGCGGCCGCCCCGTACAGCGGCCCGATCACCCAGAAGGTCTGGCCGAGCATGACGGGCACGGCCAGACCCGACAGAGCGCCGGCGGCGAGGGCGCTCGCCCAGCCGAACCAGCCCATGTTCAGCAAGACCAATCGTGAAGCCGCCATGGCGAGGACGGCTGGAAACCCCCAAAGCGGAGACCAGAGCAATGTCGAGGGCAAATGCCCGCCGAACAGGCCAAGCTGATCGAGCCGTTCGGGCGCTGACGGAAAACTGCCCGTCGAGGCCTTTTCGAGAATCATCAGCAGAATGCCGAGTCCCGCCGGCATGAGCCAGACAAGAAAAGGGACCAGCTCCGTTGGATGAAGGATGCCGAATTGCGGCGGTCGCCATTGCGCAGAGTTTCGCCACGCCGGCATCAGCGCTTGGTTCCTTCCTGGTTCGTGAGCGCGAGCGAGGAAGCGCCGGTCGGTCGGCCGCCGGCACTATGGGTCCGCGTCGCGCGGTCACCCTAACACAGGGGTTGTTGAACGATCTTTAGCAATGTTGAGTATATTTTCGAAGAAACTCGAAAGATCGCAAACAAGGATATTTAACCGGAGGAGGTAAAACTATCGAGCCAGGTCAACTCGGCTATCCGCTTTTCTGATCGCTGCTTCCGGATAAGAGAGCGTCTCGCTATCGCGCGCAAGTTGGAGGGTCGCGTGTTGATCGTTGGCCGGGCGTTCGTCTGTATCCTCGTCTTCGCAGCGGCCTTTCTCTTTTCGTATTGGCTGCTGTTCGTCCAGATCTTCCCCGAACGATCCGCTCGACCTCGCGAGCGTCGCGGCCCTGTTGACGGCGATGGTTCTCGCTGGGCTGGTCTGGAAGGCGACAGACGGGGAAACGAAGGGTGTGCTGGCGACATCCCTGACCTGGGCCGGCGCCGTCGGCGCCGTGGGATTCAGCGGCGGATTCTTCGGGCCGATGATCTTCACGCCTGACGCCAATCAGGGGCCGCTTCTCGGGCTCCTCATCACCGGTCCCCTCGGATGCGTCGTGGGCGCCGTCGGCGGGCTCATCGTCGGCCTGCGGCGCCGGCTGAATACGCGGGCGGTCTGAGGGGCGGCGAGATCGGCCGCCACTACGCCGTCGCCTTCGCCCTCGGCCGCGCCGCCGCGATCCTGGCGCGATAATTGTCGGCCCCGGCCATCAGCGCATCGACAATCGCGTCGAGCGCCCAGAACCGCTCGCGCACGTCAGTGTCGATAACCCGGCAGCGGATCGAGGCCAGCGTGCCGAGGCGCTCATGGACGATCTTGGCGAGCGCCGGGTAGCCGAACGCCTCCGACAGCGCGGCCATCACGAGAAAGCTTTCGAGCTCCCGCGCAAGCTCCGAATCCGGCGCGCGATAGAGCCAGGCGTAGAGATCCGGATGAAGGTTGGTGGCGACGCCGCAGAAGCCGCGCGAACCTGAGCGCATGGCGGGCGCGGCGATCGCGGCATTGGCGTTGACGATCGCGAGATTCGAGCCGGCGGCGATCGCAACTCGCCGCCTGACCGTCGCGAGGTCGCAGCTCACGTCCTTCAGGATCACGAAACGGCCAGTGTCGAGGCAGGCGCGGAACTCCTCGTCGCTCAACAGTCGCCGGTAGGGCGCCGGGCATTCGTAGAGGCCAAGCGGAAGATCGGACGGCAGGGATTTCAGGAGCGCGCCGAGCGTCGCGCGGAAGGGCGCGGTTCCGTGGTTGGCCGTATCGAGCCGGTTGGTGACGAGAACCAGCGCATCGGCGCCCGTATCCGCCATCGCCCTGAGTTCGTTCGTCTGGTCGGCGAGCGTCTCGCTCACGTGGCCGGACGCGATCACGGGGACGCGCCCTCCGGCCTGCCGCACGACGAAGCGGGCGATCGCCGCGCGCTCATCGAGGCTGAGATATTGCATCTCGCTCGACTGGCAGACCGCGAACAGGGCGTCCGCGCCATTGGCGAGATACCATTCGATCAGCCGTTCGAGGCTCGCGTAGTCGACCTCGCCCTCGTCGGTGAACGGCGTGAGCATGACCGGGACGATGCCGCTGACGGCGCGATGCATGGAGCCTCCTGTGCAACCGTCAACCTCTCGCGAAAAGCGCATGAAATCAAAAGAAATCGCAAGCTTGCCGCGATAGAGGGTTGGCCGGCATACGCCCCCTCTCGACCGGGCTCATGATCGCCCGGCCAGACGACTTTTAGCGCGAGAGGGTTTGCGGGCACGCCTCGACCGCGCCGTTGTCCGTCCCGCAAACGAGCATGTCGATCACGGTCTGGTTGTCGAAATATCCCGTATGCGCGGTCGCCGGATCGGAAAACAGGAGCGGGACGCTGAATTCGGCGTTCGACAAATAGACGTTCGTCAGCTTGACCGACTTCCACTCCGAGGGCGGAAGCTTGAGGTCGTATCGCTTGAGGCGCCACGAGAGGATGTCGTTGGGATCGCTGAACGCCACGATCTGCCGGGTCGTGTGCGGCGTCCCGTCGATCTCAGCCTGCGTCGAGCGGACCGGAGACCTGAGCTTGATCGCCGCCCATCGCCTGGCGAAACGCTCCGCGACGTCCGCCTCCGTCGGCGCGGCTTCAAGCCTGCGAGGGTACCCCTCCAGGGTCGTGAGATCGAGCAGCGCGAGCTGGTTCGCCATCATGTAGATGAACTGGGTGTTCTCGAGCAGCGTGCGCGCCGCGCTTTTTGCCCCGGCTCTTTCGCCACGAAGCTCGTCGTCAATGGCGTCCATCATCATGTAGCCGCCGAGACTGTGGGTGATGATGACCGTTCGCTCGCTGTAGCCGCCGTGCTGGCAGGTCTTCCCGTCGCTGCTTGGCTTGCCGTCGATCACGATGCAGAGCGCCGCCTGAACAGACGGACGCATGACGCTCTCGCGGTAGGTCCCGCCGTAGAGGACGACGTCCGCGAGCTTGTCGTCGATGAAATCCTTCGCGAAATTGGCGAAGACCTGCCGGGACGGCATGTCCGTCCCCTTCTCCTTTGCGGCCAGGCCGCATTTGATGCTTTCCGTCAGCGGCGCCCAGAGCAGATAGCTGACGATCAGTTTCGGCTTGCCGTCCGGCGTGAGGCCGAAGGCGTAGGTGTAGAGCTGGGCGGCGGCGTCGGGGGGCACGCCATCGATAGAAATAGGCTGGGGGACCGGATGAGCCAGCGCCTGCTCTGCGGGGGCAGCCGGGTAACACCCTGGCGGCTCTGACCCCGTGGCCGGGAGACGGGTCTGGACGAGCCCGAAGCGGTCAGCGAGCGCCTTGATGAAGCCCTCGAAGTGATAAGGAGCCGGGGTGCCCATGCCGTGGACGATCAACACATGGAGCGGCCGATCCGGCGCCTCGTCGCTAACGAGCGCGTTCATGCCCAGAAACGAGCCCGTGTCGAGCACGACCGGCGTCGGAAGCGCGCTGCAGGCGGCCAGGAGAGGAAGGGACAGCGCGGCGAGCGCCCGCTTCCATCTTCCTCGAAGGAGGCCACTGAAACGATGACCTGTCCCCATGGGCCCTCCGCCCGCGTCGGATGAAAAACCGACGGCCGCTTTAATCAGATTGCCGTGGATCGTTTCGCGGCCCCAGCAGATTCCATGATGTCGCAACGAGCATGCAATTAACCGGGCAATCCGACACCTTCGCACGGTCTGCGCGAAGTCGAACGGTCGCCTCCCAAAACGAATCGTCCAATAGCGGAGTCAAGAGTTCCATGACTCTTTACGCCGGGCAATAGAGCCCCGATCGTCGGCAGACGCGTGCCGCGCGTTCAGCCGACAAACGGGATCAGCGCCGGCGTTCGCGCCGCATAGCGGTCGTAGGCCTCGCCGAACTCACGCCGCATGACAGCCTCCTCGAGCTTGAGCTTGCGCCAGAAAGAGGCGGCGACAATCGCGACAGCGAGCACCCCGCGCCACTCCCCGACCGCCCAGGCCGTCCCGGCGAACGCCAGAAGAAGCCCAGTGTAGATCGGATGGCGCACCCAACGGTAAGGTCCATCGACGATCAGTTCGTGACCGCGCTTGAACTCGACATAGCTGCTCCAGTTGCCGGCGATCGTGAACCGCGCCCAGATGCAGAACGCCAGGCCGGCGAAGGTCAGAGCCGCGCCGAGCGTGGCCGACCAGATCGCTTGGGGAGCAAACCTGTCGTTGAGGAGGGGCAGCGGAACCCGCGCGGAGAGGAGATACGCAGCGACGAGGAGCGGGACGACATGCGTAAGCCGCGAGAGACGCCCCTCCGATTGAGCCGCCTCCTTCATTCTGAAGGCCATCACGTTCCAGAGGGCGAACCAGCCGCCCCACATCAGGACGAACAGCGAAAGAAAGAGCCAATGATAGAACATTGAGCAGCCCCGGAGGGAGGCCGCGGGCCTTCAGCCCTCGAACGATTCCACCGCCTGAATGTCCGGCAGGAAGTGCTTGAGAAGGTTCTCGATTCCATGCCTCAGCGTAGCTGTCGACGACGGGCAGCCGGAGCACGCGCCCTTCATCGTCAGGTAAACGGTTCCGTCGCGGAAGCCCTTGAAGATGATGTCGCCGCCGTCGCCCGCCACAGCCGGCCTTACCCGCGTCTCGATCAGTTCCTTGATCGCTTCGACCGTCTCGGCGTCCTTCGGGTCGAAAAATTCGCCGCTCGCCGTCACGTCCGCGCCGCCGGTCTCGATCAGCGGCTCGCCCGAAAGGAAGAATTCGGTCACCACTCCGAGCACCGCGGGCCGCAGGTGCTGCCACTCGCCCTCGCCCTTGGTGACCGAAATGAAGTCGTTGGCGAAGAAGACGCCGGTCACCCCCGGCAGCTCCATGAGCGCCCTCGCGAGCGGCGAACGCTCGGCCTGAGCCGGGTCGCGCGCCTCGAACGTGCCCTCGTCCATAACCGGCCGGCCGGGAAGGAATTTCAGGGTCGCGGGATTGGGGGTGGCTTCGGTCTGGATGAACATGAGCGCTCGACTCCTTGACGCCCTAGATAGGCGCGCCCGGGCTTTGGCGCAAGAATCCGCTCGAAGCGGCGCTTCGCCCCGGGCCTCAATTCGAACCGGAGGCCCCTCGGCGCCCAAGGCGCGTCGTGCGGACGCTTCAGGCCCGCCGCTTCAGCGACGTCGCTGAAGCGCCTTCGAGACGCGAAGCCTTGCCGTGCTCCTCGGTATGAGGGCGGGAGTTCACGCGGCCTATCGCGCTCCCCGTCAGTCGAACGAGCTCGATCCCCGGCTTCCACGCCCTGGGCGCGAGCCCCCGCGGCGGGTCATGAGGCGGCGGCCCTCGACGGCTAGTCCATCCAGTGTCTCGGCAGCCAGCCGCCGCCGGCGTCGCCACCGCCTTCCTCCCACATCGGTCCGCCTCCCGGGCCCATCATCATCATGCCGCCGCCGAGCAATCCGAACCTGTGCTTCTGTGTATCGTCGAGGCTGCCGTAAAGGGGCTTGGCCGCCTGGACGACCTTCTTAAGATTGTCGGCGCGTCGAGCCGTATGGCCGGCCATGGCGTCCATCCGGTCGACGGGCGACATCTGCCCGCCGTTCTCCATCATCTGCCGCATGTCCTCCATGCTCGCTTTGGACGCGCCGCGAACCGCGTTCTCAAACGCCTCCCAGAGCGGGTTCTGATCGGGCGTCAGCTTGAGGGCGGCCTTCATGCCGCCGAGCCTGGCGTCCATCATCGTCTCCCGGTCGGCCATCCAGTGCTGGATGCGCTCGGCCCGGGTCGGCTGATCGCCGGCGGCGAGAGCGGGCGCCGAGGCGGCGGAGACGGAAAGCGCGACCGCGGTCAGCGCGTAGAAAAGCATGCGTTTCATGGCCGAACCTCTCGCATTTTGATCAGGAAGGGCTGGAGGCCTTCGCGGCGGATTTTCAAGCCGGCCCAGCCGAACATGGACCTTATACTCGATCTTGCAGGTTGCCACTCGTCACAATCCGCAATTCCGCGCGTTCGCGCTTTGCCATGCTCTTGGATCGGTTCCGATCCATGAGCACGGGTACTGGCCCCAAAGCCTCCGCCGCGCCAGGCTTTGGGCGTCGCGTCCTGGCTCATGGCCCCGAACGGCGGTTCCGTCCGGCCGCGTTCCGCTCTACGGTGGGAGCGGGCGCGCTTTGACCCCCGGCGCGCCCGAAGGGCGGCGATGATCAGCGTCTTCGAACTGTTCAAGATCGGCATCGGCCCCTCGTCGTCGCATACGGTCGGGCCGATGAAGGCCGCGGCCGCCTTCGCCAACGGGCTCGCCGAAACGGGCGCGATCGGCCGGGCGGCGGCGGTCGAGGTCGCGCTGCTCGGCTCGCTCGCCTTCACCGGAAAGGGCCATGGCTCCGACAGGGCGGTGATTCTGGGGCTTTCCGGCGAAGCGCCCGAGACGGTCGATCTCGACGCGGCCGACAGGCTGATTGCCGAGGTTCGCGAGACGAAGCGGCTCAGCCTCGGCGGGCGCCGCACGATCGCGTTCGATCCCGAGAGCGCCATTCGCTTCGATACGATCACGCCCGCGGCGCGCCATCCCAATACGATGCGGTTCGTCGCCCGCGACGATGAGGGCGGGGCGCTTGCCGACGAGACCTGGCTCTCGGTCGGCGGCGGCTTCATCATCCGCGACGGCGCGGGCGCCGAAGCGTCCGGCGCCGAGACGGGCCTTCCCTATCCCTTCCGCTCTGGGGCCGAGCTTCTGGCGCGCGGGCGGGAAGCCGGGCTTTCGATCGCCGGGCTCATGCGGGCGAACGAGGCCGCGCTCCGGCCCGAGGGGGCGGGCGCCCATGTCGAGCGGGTCCTCGACGTCATGTTCTCGAGCGTCGAGCGGGGCCTTGGGCAATCCGGCTCCTTGCCGGGGGGCCTGAAGGTCATGCGCCGCGCCAGGGCGATCCACGACCGCCTGATGGAGGCCTCCCGACGCAACTTTCATCCGGCGCACGAGATCATGGATTTCGTCAGCGTCTACGCGATGGCGGTCAACGAGGAGAACGCGGCGGGCGGACGGGTCGTCACCGCGCCGACCAATGGCGCGGCGGGCGTCATTCCGGCCGTGCTGCGCTACTACCGCGATCATTGCGAGGGCGCGAACCGCGCGGGGCTGGAGGATTTCCTGTTCACCGCGACCGCGATTGGCGCTCTCTTCAAGCTCAACGCCTCGATCTCGGGCGCCGAGGTCGGCTGCCAGGGGGAAGTCGGCGTCGCTTCCTCCATGGCGGCCGCCGGTCTCACCGCCGCGCTCGGCGGCTCGAACGAGCAGATCGAGAACGCCGCCGAGATCGCGATGGAGCATCACCTCGGCATGACCTGCGATCCGGTTGGCGGGCTCGTTCAGATCCCCTGCATCGAGCGCAACGCCTTCGGCGCGGTCAAAGCGATCGCCGCCGCGTCGCTCGCGCTGCACGGCGACGGGCGCCATCGGGTGTCCCTGGACAGCGTCATCAAGACGATGCGTCAGACCGGCCTCGACATGCAGTCGAAATACAAGGAGACGAGCCTCGGCGGGCTGGCGGTGAATTTCATCGAGTGCTGAGAGCCGCAGACGGGATGCGACGGGCGGACGGTCGCCGCCAGGCGGCGCTTCCGAGGCGACGATTTCAACGTCCCAGGCGTCGCCGTCGGCAAACCGGATACAGATGCGTCCGTTGCCGAGCATCGTCCCTTGATCCTCCGGCCTCCGGCCAACTTGTGGAAACCCCAGCCGCGCCCGCGTAGCGCAAACCGTCAAGTTCTGAGGCGCTCGAAGAAAGGAGAAGCAGCGCCGCTAGGGAGTTCTACCCATTTACTTATCAATCGTCGTATGCAAGATTCGTATCCTACTGCGTATTTGCGGTATGTTTTAATAGTTCTTATAATTATCATGGAGTCGAAAATGGCAGCCCAACATCACTTTACCGCGCCTGAAATCCTGAAGGGCGTCGAGGAACGGGCCAAAGCTTTGACGCTTTCCCTTTCGACGGGAGTCGCGACGAAATACTGGCTCGAATTGCTGGCCTACCCGCCAGGGAGCGCGAGAAGCTTATGGCTCTACGTCGGCGGCGACTGGCGACGCCTCGACAATCCGAACCAGGGCATGCAGCTCTCCGTCCAGGACGCTTTCGCCAACGGGTCGAACCGCCTGGAGGTGGCGGTCTGGTACACCGGCGACGTCATCGTCGGCCTGGTCGTGCGCACCAAATAGCCGAAAGGCGCGCTGACGCCCCTCCCGCGGGACGCCGGTTGACCCCGGCGCCCCAAAGGCTTGTCCCGTGCGCCCGGAGATCCCGTTCCTCGGGCGCGTCGCCTTCGGCTCGGTCGACGACGATCGGCCGGCATCGCTGGCGCTGCACCGGCGGGAGCGCCATCGCGTCTCGCCCGATCGCGTCATCAAGGACGATGTGCCGGATCGGCCTCGACATCCCATCGAAGGACAAGGAGCGTGGGCGCCCGCGGCCGCCTACCGCTCCACTCGCGCCCAGCCGTGCAGGCCCAGGCGCTCCTGGGGCAGGTAGGAGGCCTTGTAGCCCATCTTCTTCGAGCCCTCGACCCAATAGCCGAGATAGACATGGGGCAGGCCGAGCCGGCGCGCCTTCTCGATATGGTCGAGAATGACGTAGCCGCCCAGCGAGCGGCGCGCGATCTCCGGAGCGTAGAAGGAATAGACCAGCGACAGGCCGTCGGCGAGGCGGTCGGTGAGACAGACCGCCAGCAGCGGTCCCGAACTTCTCACGCCCGTTCCGCTCCGCGGGCGATATTCGGTGAGCACCGTGTCGATATGGGTGTCCTCGACCATCATGGCGAAATCGAGCGAGGACATGTCCGCCATGCCGCCCTCGGGGTGGCGCGCGTCGAGATAGGCGCGAAACAGCGCGTAGTGCTCGTTGGTCGGCTTCGGGGAGACGAACTGGCCGAGCAGGTCGGCGTTCATCCGCATCGTGCGGCGCTGGCTGGCGGAGGGACGAAAATCATCCACCAGCACCCGCACCGACACGCAGGCCCGGCAGCTCTCGCACGCCGGCCGGTAGGCGATCGTCTGCGAGCGGCGGAATCCGGTCTGGGTCAGGAGGTCGTTGAGGGCGGCCGCCCGCTTGCCGACCAGATGGGTGAAGATTTTCCGCTCCTGCTGTCCGGACAGGTAGGGGCATGCCGTCGGAGCGGTGAGGTAGAATTGCGGGGCGTCGCGCGCTTCCCTGCTCACGCCGCCCCCCGCTCTCCGCTCAGATCGACCCCCAGCGCCGAGCGACGCCAGCTGAGGGCGCGGAATCGCCGAATCAGAGCCTCCTGACGATCACGACGCCCGCGATGATGTCATGCAGGCATCGCTTCTCCGCATCGATGAGCGACACCAGGAAGATCGGCGGGAAGCACCAGCTGACATAGAACAGCACCGCCTGGACGGCGGCGTTGACGAACGGCACGCGCGCGCCATTCTCGTTCATGCGCATTTCGAGGTCCATCGCCCGCATGCCGGGAGTGGCCATCCTCACTCCCGAGACGGTGAGCCCGTTGTAGAAAAAGGCGACGAACGGAAAGAGCGGCGGCAGGAAGAACAGGGCAAAGCCGAGCGTCAGCACGATCGACACGATCCACAGCGCCGCCACCAGGAGGCTCACCAGAAAAAGGTCGACGCACACCGCGATGATGCGGCGCGTGCGCACGCCCGCCAGCGCATCGGCGCGTATCACATTCGTCGGCGTCGCGGCGTAGACATTGGACATGGAGCGGCTCCTTGATCGCGCTCATCCCGCGCGCAAAGGATGTGGGAAACGCCGGCGCCAAGTCAAGACCGATGCGGGAACAGGTTGTGCGTGACCGCTTCGCCCTGGCCGAGCAGGCCGGAGGGGCGCAGCGCGATGAAGACCGTGAGCAGGACGAAAACCGCGACGTCGCGATAGTCGATCGGGAAGTAGGCCGACCAGCCGGTCTCGGCGGCGCCGACGATGAACCCGCCGAGGAACGCGCCGGGCAGCGAGCCGATGCCCCCGATGATCGCGGCGGTCAGCGCCTTCAGGGTCAGCGTCGCCGAGAGGCCGTAGCCGACCGCGCCGAAAGCCGCCGTCATGGTGGCCCCGGCAAGGCCGGCGAGCGCGCCCGAGAGGGCAAACGCCCGCGCGGCGATCGCCGCGGGGCTCACCCCCATCAGCTCGGCGGCGAGCGGATCGTCGGCGTAGGCGCGCCATTCGCGCCCCAGGCGGCTATAGCGAAAGATGACCACGAGGCCCAAGCCCGCGGCGAGCGCGACCAGGCTCACGACAAACGCCATCGGCGTGGCCACGGCGACAAAATCGCCCGCGCGAACGAGCGCGAACGGCTGGTTGAGCTGAGGGCTCATCCAGCTCGCCCGGTCGCCTTGCGCGAGGCGCATCAGCTCCCGCAGGAACAGCGCCAGGCCCACGCTCGCCACCAGAACCTGCTGGCCCCTGGCGTGGCTGAGCGGAAGGAAGACCGCGCGCGCGGCGCCGAACCCCCAGCTCGAGGCGACCGCGGCCGCCAGCACGAAGGCCGCCGCCAAGAGCGGCGCGGGAGGCCAGCCGGCAAGGGCGATCGCCGCGATCGCCGCCGCATAGCCGCCCGCCGCGGCCATTTCGCCGAAGGCGAAATTGATCCGCCCGATCAGGCCATAGATGAGCGAATAGGCCGCCGCCAGCAGCGCATAGGTCGACGCCAGCGGCAGACCGTCCAGCGCCATCTGCAATCCGTAGGCAATGGCGTGCGGCGCGGCGGGCAGGCGGCTCATGTCGCCGAGCGGCGCCGGGTCGGCGTCCCGGCCCTCCGGCGTCGCCAGCCAATAGCGGATGAGAAAGAAGAGCCTGGACTCCGGGATCGCGCGGCCGTCGAGGGTGAGCGAGACGAGATCGGTCGACGCGCGCGGGCGCCCGGGCTCGCGAAAGCGGCAGGCGGCGAGATGGGCGCTTGGCGCCTCGGCCCGCGTCCTGGCGGTGAACGCGACGCTCAATCCGCGCCCGTCCGGGTCGGGCGTTTGCGACAGGATGTCGATCCGCGTTTCCTCGGGCATGAGCGCCGGCAGCGCCATCCGGCAGAGCCGCGCCTGGTCGGTCTCCACCACCGGCGAGCAGCCGGCGAGCGTCGCGGCCGCCATGAGAACCATGAGAAGGACGATCAGGCGACCGTTCAAGCTCCGCGCCTCCGCGCCGCGAGGCGGCGCTGCTTGGCGCGATTGCCGCAGACCTCCATTTCGCACCACCGGCGGCGGTTGTTCTTGCTCGTATCATAGAACAGCCAGCCGCAGGCGTGTCCGCCGCATTCCCTGATCCGCGAAAAATCGCCTTCGGTGAACAGCCTGACCGCCGCGAGCGCGATCGGGCCGAGCGCCGCTTCGACAGGCGACGCGCGGACGCTCCAGCGCCACCGGCACGCGGAAGGCCCAGGAGCAAGCTCAGCCCGAGCGACGAATCGCGCATGAAGAGCGGAAAGGCGCATCAGCGCGCCTTGAGGCGGCCCGGCGCCTCGTCCGAGCGCCGCGCCCGCGTCATGAATGGCGGCGCGAAGGTCGAGCGCGCGCGCCAGGAGATCCGAAGCGAGATCCGGCCGCCCGGACGCCCGCTCGGCCAGCCAGTCCGCCTCTTCGGCGGGCAAGGCCTTGGCGTGCCTCAGCCAGTCCACGACGTTCGCGGCCTCCCGCAGGTGATCCTGATGCGACGAATAGCCGCGCCCGGATTCGGTGTTGGCGAAATCGAGCGCGAGGTTATCGGCGATCAGCGGCAACGAACCGGCGCGGGAGGGGGCGGCGATAACCATCATTTGCATCTTTACAAGTTATAGAGTCGCGACTAGCCTGCGCAACCTAACCCGTCAAATGACTTTTGGAGGTTAAAATGCGGGCGATCGCACTCACGTCCATGTCGGTTGCGCTCACGCTTTGGTTCGCCGGGGCCGCCGAGGCTCAGGTCAAGCTGGGGGTCGCGGGCCCGGTCACCGGCGCCAACGCGGCTTTCGGCGCCCAGCTCGTGCAGGGCGTCCAGCAGGCGGCCGAGGACATCAACAAGGCCGGCGGCATTCTGGGGCAGAAGATCGAGGTCGAGATCGGCGACGACGTCTCCGATCCCAAGCAGGGCGTGTCGGTCGCCAACAAGTTCGTCGGCGACGGGGTCAAGTTCGTGGTCGGCCATTTCAACTCGGGCGTGACGATTCCGGCTTCCGACGTCTACAAGGAGAACGGCGTCCTGTTCATCACCCCCTCCGCCACCAACCCGAAGGTCACCGACCGCAAGTTCTGGGACGCGTTTCGCGACTGCGGACGCGACGACCAGCAGGGCATGGTGTGGGCCGAGCTCGCGCGCGACAAGCTCAAGGGCAAGAAGATCGCGGTCGTCCACGACAAGACCACTTACGGCAAGGGGCTCGCCGACGCCGCGCTCGAGAACATGCACAAGTTCGGCGTCAAGGAGGTGCTCTACGAAGGCGTCAACACCGGGGAGAAGGACTATTCCGCGATCGTCTCCAAGATCAAGGAATCGGGGGCCGACTATCTGATGTGGGGCGGCCTGCACACCGAGGGGGGCCTCATCGTCCGCCAGATGCGCGACCAGGGCATGACGACGGTGATGATCTCCGGCGACGGCATCACCGACAGCGAGTTCGCGGCGATCGGCGGCCCGGGCGTTGAAGGCACGCTGATGACCTTCGGTCCGGAGCCGCGAAACAACCCGAACGCGAAGGACGCCGTCGCGTCATTCAGGGCCAAGGGGTTCGACCCGCAGGGCTACACGCTCTATTCCTACGCCGCGGTCCAGATCTTCAAGCAGGCGGCGGAGAAGGCGAAGTCGCTCGATCCGAAGAAGGTCGCGGAAGCCATGCATTCCGGCACGCCGTTCCACACCGTGATCGGCGATATCGCCTTCGACAAGAAGGGCGACCGCACCACCGTCGACTACGTCTGGTACGTCTGGAAGAAGCAGCCGGACGGCAAGATCGGCTTCGTGCAGCTTTGACCCTCCAGCCGATTGCCGGCTGGGACGGGCGCCCGCTGCGGGGGCGGGCGGCCGGGTGAAACTCTCGATTCGACGGAAGCGCGATCCCGCTTCAGTTCAGCTTGGCCGCTCCCTCGAAGGCCGGCGAGCGCTTGGGTTGCGGCCGCGCCCCGGTCGCCGCTCGAACCGGCTCCGATCGGCCCTGATCGTGTCGGTCGAGGAGCCGCCGAAGCTCCTCCGCGCGATGGCCTCGCCTGGCGATCCTGCTCCCGTCCCAGTCGACAACCGTCAGTTCAAAAGCTGGCTGGCTTGGGGCGGTGTCGCGGCCTGAAACCGGCTCGCCGCCATCCGGCTTGTGTTCATAGGCTCTCCTGATCGAGTCCACGACTTGCGCCAGGTTCGCCGCCTTGTACGTCCTGCCGCGCGGATTGACCGAGTCCTCCGCGAGCAGCCGCTCGAGGGCGGAAATATGAATCATTTCGCCGATTGGCCGGGCGTGCCTGTCGCGCGACACCTCGCGCTGGTAGCGCCAGCGCTTCACCCCGGTCTTGCTGTTGGCGATCGATCGAAGCGAGAATGGCAAGGCGAGATAGAGGCCGCGCAGCGAATTGTGGATGGCGGCCGGCTTTCGCTCTGTGACTTTTTCCACGCCGCGATCGTCGAAGGGGAAGTCCGGATAAAAGCTCTTGGTCCTTCGAATCATCCAGTCGAGCGCAATGTCGTCCGCGTGGGGCGCGCCAAGGGCTCTTTCCTCTTCAATGACATAACCTCCGCCGACGTCCGCGTGCGCGCCGGAGAACCAGACCTGCTCGACCACCGTGGCATATTTCTTGAACGCCGGCATTCTCCACAGCGCGGCTTCGAACGGCCGGCGATGCTCGTCGATTGCGAGAGCGTGGAGGTTCACGTCGGTGATGGAGGAGAGTTCGACATCGTGGAATCCGTGCTCCTCCCGGTTGAGCCGCCAGGCAAAATCAAGCGGGATCCCAAGCGATCCGACGGTGTCGAAAACTCCGATCAGTTTGACCCGCAGGTCGTTGCGGGCATGCACGTAGTCGGTGAGGCGCCGCCAGACCGCCGGCATCCGCTCGCTCGTCGCGGTCCGGTAATATCGCCACGCCAGATCTTCCAGTTCCTCGCTGCAGGCGTCCTGGCGCAACAGACCGGCCGACGACAGATATCCGACCAGCGATCGGGCGGTGTAGGCGCCGCGCGAAAAGCCGTAAATGAAGATTTCATCGCCCGGCTCATACCAGAACGAAAGAAACCGATACGCGTGCCGGATGTTGCGCGACAGGCCATCGCCAAACGCGCCGCCCTTAAATTCGATCGAACGCGCCGGTTCCCACGCCGCGTTCGTAGTAGATGATGTGCTCCCTCCCGGACGCGGTAAAGCCGTGGACCTTCTTGCCGCTGAGATCATGGTTCGGCTGGCTGCGGCTCGACGACCGGACAAGCTCATTCGAAATGAGCTCCCTCATTCGCACGATGTTGGTGTCGTACGGCCCGGAAATCGATGTCGTTCCAGGTCCCGTCCAGCAACAGGATGATGCGTTTCGACATTTGACCCTCCCGTCAGCCCGCCATGTTCGCCATTTCATTGAAACGGACCGGGATTCCCCGCCGCCCCCGGCCGCCCCGGCGCAACCGCCGCAGGGAAATTATCCTGCTCTCCCGCTCGCGCCGTGACGCAGATCACAGTCCGGCGG
>CAVULN010000021.1:0-89029 GCA_963742305.1 uncultured Alphaproteobacteria bacterium | reverse complement strand
TGAGGCAGACGATCTGCAGGTTGGCGAATATGATATAACGTGTCAACTCCAAATGACTTCAATGTTTTGACTTTGAACAGCTTTATAAAGAATCAGGTGCGGTTAAAAATCCTGGCTTCCAGAACTATATATTGGGATCACGGTAGGGCGTCAAAGCTGATCAAATCGGTAATAATTGGCTTACCAATACCTCAACTATTTCTATACGAGCAGGCGCGTAATAAATTCTGGTTATTGACGGACAGCAGAGATTAATGTCGATTTATTATTTTGTTAAAAAAAGATTTCCAGGAAAGATAAACGAGTTGCACTCCGAGCAATTTTTGATCAGAGAGTTCGGATTCAGGATAGTGTGCTTCACGATGACTTATATTTTGACGATTTAAGCTGCGTCTGCCAGAAAAAATTCCGGATCGTAAGAATAGATTTAATGGACTCAATTACGCAACTCTAGGAGATTATAGAACCCAATTCGATCTTCGTCCCCTGCGAAACATAATCGTCAAGCAGAATACGCCCACAGACGACAATTCGTCGATGTATGAAGTTTTCAACAGATTAAATACTGGTGGAATTAATCTACGACCTCAAGAAATTCGTACAAGCATGTACCATTCGAAATTCTTTGAAATGCTCTACAGAATAAATAGTCTGCCTGAGTGGCGTAAATTGATCCAAAACTCTGAGCCAGATATTCATATGAAAGATGTGGAGGTTCTCCTTCGTGGGTTTGCTATGTTAGTTGACGGAGATAACTAAGCCCCATCGATGGTTACATTCTTAAAACAGTTCTTCGCAAGTGCGAGGCTAATTCAGATGATCAAAACCTATATCTTCAAGAACTGTTCGAGTCGTTCTTAGGAGCATGTTTGTCTCTGCCAGCCAACGCCTTTTTGAATAAAGGTAATAACAAATTCAATATTGCGCTATTTGAAGCAGTGTTTACTGCTACATGTCGCTCGGCCTTTGCTCAACGTCGAGTTCTGTCGGGGAGGATCTATAGCCAGGCGAGAGTATTGTCGAGCTCTCGGGAGATCCAGAATTTGTTGGAGCTGCCCTTCAGAGTACTATTCGAACAACAAACGTGCACAAGCGTCTGGAAGTAGCGCGAGTTTTGATATCACCGTTGTAATGGAATGATATCGTGAAGGTGACCGCAGTAGAAAAGATGAATGGAGAGTTCCGCGCATTGATGGAGTTCCTCGATGAGCGAGGTGAAATATCACTCCGAAGTACCGTAGATGGCAACTTTCGTAAATCTCTTCTGCTATGTGTCGCAAGTTATTTCGAGAAGGTGCTGTCTGATCATATAGCAGACTTTATTGAGGAAGTGTCGTCTCAAAATATGATTGCATTGGAATTTGTGCGCAATAAGGCGATCCGATATCAGTATCACACTTGGTTTGCTTGGAAAGAAAGGAACGCTAACCAGTTTTTTAGTCTATTCGGGGACGAGTTTAAGCGCTTCATGAGGGATCGTATAAAATCGACCAAGCTCTTGATCTATCGATCAAAGCGTTTCTTGAAATCGGAGACAAAGAAACCGATTAGTGCATCAGGATTTGGCAGTTTCTCGTTGGAAAAGACGACAGCAGAGATATACGAACTTTACAGAAAAGGCGGTCTTGGTCAAGTAGAGTGCTGTCTGCGTCCCGAGAGAATTCTCTGCGCAGGCAAAAACGTAGATACACTGTCGGCTGCATGCCATTTTCGCGCCGCGCCCATCACTCGATTGAGCAGGAACCAACGGCGCCCGGCGTGTGAATGCGGGGCGCCTGTGGCCGCCGGAGGGGGCTGCCGCATTCCTGATTCTCGTGCGACAAACGGCGGTTGAGACTTCTCTCACAACGCCGTGGGCCGCGCATCGCATGAAATACTGGCTCGACACCGAGTTCATCGCGCATCCGTTCACGATCGACCTCATCAGCATCGGGCTCGTCGACGAGAACGGGCGCGAGTTTTATGCCGAGAGCAGCGAGGTCGACTGGTCGAAGGCGAATCCATGGACGCTCGAAAATGTCCGCCCGCTCGAGGGCAAGGGGATCAGCCGCGAGGCGATCAGCTACGCGCTCCGCGATTTCGCCCATGGCGACGAGCATCGTCTTCTGGGGCTATTTTCCGGCCTTCGACTGGGTCGCGTTCGTCGGGCTGTTTGGCGGGCTCGACGAACTGCCGTTCCACTTTCCGCAGACTCTGCCTCGACATCAAGCAATGGGCGATCGAGCTTGGCGATCCTGAGTCCCCCACCAGAAGGAAAGCCGCCACCACGCGCTCGCCGACGCCCGCTGGACGAAAGAGGCCTGGGCGTTCCTCGCGAGCCTCCATCCCCCCGGAGCGCACCGACGCCCAACTGGACGCAAGAACCCCGGCCAGGCGAGCGCCCAAACGGGGTGAGGGGAACGCTTCTCCGGCTGCCCTATCCGCTGCTTACGCCGCCCGCTCCAGCCGCTCGGCGATCCACAGCTTGACCAGCGCCTGCCGGGTCACGCCGAGGCGGCGCGCCTCGCGGTCGAGCGCCTCGACCACCCAGGCGGGAAAATCGACGTTGACGCGCTTGAGCGTGAGATTCGGACGGCGCGCCTTTCCCCAGTCGACATCGCCGGAGACATCCGCGCCCGAGTCGAATTTCTCGTCGAAATCACGCGCTTTCATAAGCCTCGATCTCCTCCTTGCGCGACCGTCGAACCGAATGATGCGTGTGCGCTCGGCGCGCCTCACGCAGACCGCTGACCAGTGGCGCCCGCCGATGCGGCCAACGACGAGAAAGCGCGGCTCATCATCAGTTCTCGCCGGCGCCTCGATCAGCGCCTCATCCAGCCAGATCGCCTGAGCCTCGACAAAGTCGATCCCGTGCTTGAGCTTGTTGGCCAAGCTTTTTCAGGGTCAAACTCAAACTCCACCGATGCAAAATAGGATAGAAATTATATCTTTTCAACCCGTTTATGATCGCCAAACATGGGTGAACGCAGTTCGAATTGGGGCCGCCGGCGCGCCCGCTCGCGCCGTCATTGTTTGCTCCTCTTTTGGAACAGTCGCGCCTCGGAGGAGTCTTGGCTCCCAGAGCGCGAGCGTTGTCCGATCGAGGAGGGTGTTCCATGGACGAGACCCTGATCAGCGAATATGCGCGCGGGCTCAAGGACGCGCATGGCGATCGCGCCATCGCCGAAGCCGCCCAGCGCGCCGTCGAATGCGAGCGGATGAAGGATAAGGAGGAGGCCAGGACCTGGCGTCAGGTCGAAGCCGCCCTCAAGGCGATGCGGGGTCCGGTCGCAAGCTGAGGTCGCGGCCCTCGGGTCGGCCTGGCGGCGACCGTCCCGATATTTACAATCGCTATGTTATTAAGGCGCTCTCGGCGGGCGGCGAATGCGCGTAATTTTCGAGGAGGGAACTAAACGGGGTCTTAACCCACTGAAACCATTGAGGGGCGCCGGTAAAATTGCGGCTAGGCTAGCGCGCCGCTAAATCCGGGGCGGCGCGGCCCACCCGGCTGGCGACGGCGGCGAAGCTCGCTTCCGCCCCGAACGGCGCCTGCCGCCCGAACCGTTCCCTGGCCGGAAGACTTCGGCATCGATCCTGACCCCATGAGCGGGTGCGCGTCTGGAGTCCCGGGGCGCTTCGGGTGGCGATCCGTCCGGCCGGCCTCCGGCGCGTCCGCTCTTCCATGGCGCCGCGTTGACACCGATCGAGCCGCCGCTAAATATGCTCATGCAAATAAAATCCGTGATCTCAGGGGGAGCGAGCCCATGGCGGAAAGGTCCTTCGAGCGCCTTGCCTGAAATGACGCCCCATGAATGAAGCCGCCCCGATCCGGCCGGGGCCGGTTGTGCTCGAGAAGCCGCTCGCCATCGCGATCCTCGCCATGGGCGGACAGGGCGGCGGGGTGCTCGCGGACTGGATCGTCGAGGTCGCCGAGCATGAAGGATGGGCGGCGCAGTCGACCTCGGTGCCGGGCGTCGCGCAGCGCACCGGCGCGACCATCTATTACATCGAGACCCTGCCGCCCCGGAACGGCGCCGCGCCGGTCTTCTCGCTCATGCCGACGCCGGGCGACGTCGATGTGGTGATCGCGGCGGAGCTGATGGAGGCGGGGCGGTCGGTCCTGCGCGGACTGGTGACCCCTGACCGGACGACGCTGATCGCATCGACCCACCGCGCTTATGCGGTGGCTGAAAAGGAAAAGCCCGGCGACGGGGCGGGCGATCCGTTCGTGGTTGTCGACGCGCTCGACTTCGCCGGGCGACGCATCATCGCTTTCGACATGGAAAGGCTCGCCGCTGAGCGCGCAACGGTGATCTCGGCGCGCTGCTCGGCGCGCTCGCAGGCTCGGGCGCCCTTCCCTTCGAGCGGGAGGCCTACGAGGCGGTCGTGCGCAAGGGGGCGCGCGGCGCAGACGCAAGCCTCGCCGCCTTCGCGGACGCCTATGATCGCGCTCGCGCGGGCGGCGCGAGGCGCCGAAGGCCCGTCCCGCGAAACGCCTCGACGAACTGCCGCAAGACGCCGGCCATCCCGAGCCTGAACCGCCTCGTCGCGCGCCTGCGGGCGGAACTGCCGGAACCTTCCCGTTCTCTCGCCTTCGCGGGCCTCAGGCGCATCGTCGATTTCCAGGACGTGGCTTACGGCGACGACTATCTCGACCGGCTTCAAAAGCTTGCCGCGCTCGACGCCGCCAATGGTGGGGAAGCGAAGACTTTCGCCTTCACCGTCGAAGCGGCGAAGCGGCTCGCCGTCGCCATGGCCTATGACGACGTCATCCGCGTCGCCGACATCAAATTGCGTCCGCAGCGGTTCGCGCGCCTGCGCGAGGAAGCCGGCGCGGCGCCGGACGAGCTTGTCTACGCGACGGAATATCTGCACCCGCGAGGCGAGGAGATTTGCGGCATGCTGCCGGCGCGGCTCGGCGCCTTCATCGAGGCCCGGCCGTTTCTGTTCCGGGCGCTCGACCGGCTGGTCAATCGCGGCCGCCGGGTTCAGGTCGGGCGGGTCGGCGGGTTCCTGCAGCTCTATTGTGTCGCCGCGCTCAAGCCCACGCGGCGCACAAGTCTGCGCCACAGGCGGGAGAGAGAGCATCGCGAGGCGTGGCTCGCCCAGGCGGTCCAGGTCCTGCCGGCAAATTATGATCTCGCGGTCGAGATCCTGCGCTGCCGGCGGCTGGTCAAGGGCTATTCGGATACGCACGCGCGGTCTGCGAGCAAGTTCGACCGCGCGATGGCGAAGGCCCCGGGGCTCGTTCAGCGCGACGACGGCGCCCAGTGGATGGCCCGTCTCATCGCCGCAGCCCTCGCCGACGAGAAGGGCGAGGCGCTCGACGGCGTCGCGAAGACGATCGACACGCTGTAAAGCCGAATCGCGGCGAGCTCTACGCGCCGACGACGGGGAGCGTTCTCACTCCGGCAGCTTCGCCGTGTTGCCGAGGATCTTCAGCAGCGTCGCGGTGAAGGCGCGGTACTCGTCCTCCTCGACGCCGTCGAACAGGGCCTGGAACCGCGCGTGCATCATCGGCCACACCCGCTCGAACGCCGCGCGCCCCTCTTCGGTGATGGAGACGTCGCGGATGCGCATGTCCTCCGCCCGCCTCTGGCGGCGGACCAGACCTTGCGCCTCGAGAACGTCGAGCGTGCGGCTCATCGTCGACTGCTCGGTCACCGCATACGCCGAAAGCTCGTTGATCGTCACCGGCGAGGAAATGCTGAGGACCGCCAGCGCCCGCATCATGGTCGTCGACATCCCGTGGAGCTTCAGGGCCTCGGCGAGATTGGCGTTCCAGCGCTCCATGATCCGGTTCATGACGTAGGGCGCGAACTGGTTGATGCCGATCTCGCCAAGCGTCGCCTGGCGCGCGGCCGGTTCGACCGCGCGCTGCATGATCCGGCCGGAAAACCGCTGCTCCATCTTCATGGCCCCAGCCGCCGTGGTCATGGGATGAGGGCGAGCGCGCGGACCGGCGAGCCGGTGCCGCCCACGAACTTGAGCGGAGCGGCGATCAGGATCGCGCCTTTGGGCGGCAGTTGGTCGAGATTGCAGAGGCTGGCGAGGCCGTAGCGGTTGGCTTTATGGACCAGATTGTGCGCGGGGAACGGCGGGGTCATGCCGCCGGCCGAGCCCGCGTCGGTGCCGATCGTCTCCGATCCCCAGCCGACGATTTTCCTGGAAATGAGATAATCGATCGCTTCCGCGGTCGGTCCCGGCGAATGGGGACCCTTCTCGTCGGCGTTGAGGAAGGTGTCGCTCCGCTCGTTGCGCTTGTACCAGTCGGTGCGCAGCAGGACCCAGCTGCCCGCCTCAATTCCCCCATGCTCACGCTCCCATTCCTTCACGCTCTCGGGGGTGAGGAGATAGTCGGGATCCTTTGCCGCTTCCTTCGAGCGATCGATGACACATGCCGGGGCGACGAAATTCTTGACCGGGATCCGGTCGGTCGTGCCGTCCGTGTAGTCGCGGCCGGTGACCCAGTGGACGGGAGCGTCGAAATGGGTGCCGGTGTGCTCGCCGAGCTCGAGCCAGTTCCACGCCCAGAACGGGCCGTTCTGATCGTAATGCGAGATCTCGTGCACCTTGACCGCCGGCGTGTTCTTGCCGACCTCGGGGGGCAGATAGAGCACCGGCGTATTGGGCCCGAGCGGCGCGGTCAGGTCGACGACCTTGACCGACCCCGACACCAGCGCGGCGGCGAAGTCCGAAAGGACCTTGTTCGTGCTCATCCTGATCGCTCCTCGAGAGTTCCTCGCTTCGTTCGCTCTCTCCCCGGACCGGGCGCCGCCGGAGGTCGGGCGCGACACGAAGCGCCACCATAACCGAGGAATATGCGCATGCAAGCAACTGGCCGGCGCGCCCTGCGATGGTTCGCTGGCTCCTTTGGGCGCAGGTTCAGGCGCTGCGGGAAGCGGCCTCCGGATCTGAGCTTCCCGCCGCGGGTCGCCGGATATATGCGCCCGGTTGCGAATCCGGGGAGATCAAAGCGGGAGACCTGCCCCTGGAGGCAGGCTACCGTTTCGACTCCGGCGGCCAGCGCCTCCTCGAGCCCGGTAGGAGGCAAGCTTCGTACACAAGCTCGTAGCGCTGGATGGTCAGTTCCTCATTCCACAGCCGCGCTTCAGGCGCGAAGGCGATCGCCGCCCGCTTCTTGCGCGCGGCGTGGTCGCCTCCCTCTCTGCCCGGCGGCGATGGACTGCGCCGCCGGGCCGCCGCTCATGATTGCGCTTCGCGCCGTCCCGAGCGCGCCCCCGCGTCAGCGTCAACACGCCTTAGCGGCGATGGCCGAGACCGATGCCAATCGTCTTGGCCTTTTGCCGGACGGCGGCCTCGGTCCGTTTCATGGACTTGGCGACCTGCGCCGCCGGGGTCCGCGCTTTCGAATGCGCCTTGAGCGCGCGGACGTCGTCCTTTGTCCATGGGACGCGAGCAGGAACTTTCTTTTTGGCCATAAGCGCCAGTCCTCCTTCTTCAATCGATCTTCCTTGTCGCGCGGCCAGGCGGGCCGGCGCAAGCCTCGCCGAGGCTCCCGACATCTATCATCGGGTTTCGTGCGTCGGGCAAGCGGGGCGCATTCTTATAGCCAATTCATGGAGAATGCTCTGAAGGCCGCTCCAAATCGACTAGGATACGCCGATGGGCGAGAGGCCGGTCCGCAAGATCATCCATATCGACATGGACGCGTTCTACGCGTCCGTCGAACAGCGGGACAACCCGGACCTCAGGGGTCGACCGGTGGCGGTCGGCCACGGGGCGAAGCGAGGGGTGGTCGCTGCGGCGAGCTACGAAGCGCGACGCTTCGGGGTTCGCTCGGCCATGCCGTCGACGGTTGCGATGCGCAGATGTCCCGAGATCGTGTTCGTCCCGCCGAGGTTCGATGTGTACCGCGCCGTTTCGCGCGAGATCCATGTGATCTTCAGGGACTACACGCCTCTCATCGAGCCGCTCTCGCTCGATGAGGCCTATCTCGACGTCACCGACAATCTGAGGGGCATCCCCACCGCATGGGAGACCGCGAAGGAAGTCAGGGCCCGTATCCTGGCCGAGACGCAGCTCACGGCCTCGGCCGGGATCTCCTGCAACAAGTTCCTTGCCAAGCTCGCCTCGGACCATCGCAAGCCCAACGGCCAGTTCGCGATCATGCCCGACGGAGCCGAAGCCTTCGTCGCCGCGCTTCCAGTCGCGAAATTCCATGGCGTGGGCCCGAAGACGGCAGCCAGAATGCGCGCGCTTGGCATCGAGACGGGCGCGGATTTGCGAGACCGGACCCTGGCCTTTCTGCAAGCGCGGTTTGGCAAAGCGGGCAATTGGTACTTCGAGATCGCGCGCGGCCGGGACGATCGTCCGGTTCGAACCGGACCGAGAGCGAAAGTCCTCGGGATCGGAGACGACCTTTCCCGAGGACCTGATCAATTCCGTCCGGATCGAAGCAGGTGTGATCGCGATGGCCGACGATGTCTGGGCCTGGTGCGAGAAAACGAATTCTCGCGGCCGGACCGTGACGGTCAAGATCAAGTGGGCCGACTTTCAAATCTCCACCCGCAGCCGGTCGCGGGAAACGGCGGTCGAAACCAGGGAGAGGCTGCATGAAGTGGCCCTCGGCCTGATCCGATCCGTTTTTCCACCGCCGAAAGGGATCCGGCTGGTCGGCGTAACGCTGTCGAATTTCGGGGCGCCCCGCAAGGGCGCGGAGGCCGAGGCTGAGCTCCCGTTTCAGGAAAACTGACCTAAGCAGAAATTCGTTGGTTGGCCAACGGAATGCGGCTGCGCTGCGAGTTTAGGGCTGCGACGGCGCAGTGGATAGCCTGGTCGAGGACGTCTGGATCGGTGAAGGTCTGGTGAGCGAGATGGCGGGCTTTCAGATCGCCCCAAACGATCTCGATGTCGTTGAGTTCCGGGGCGTATTTGGGCAGCCACTCGACGGCGAGCCAATGGGCGCGTTCGGCGAGCGCGGCATGCGCCGCTTTGCTGACATGGATCGGGCCGTTGTCGAGCACGAGAACGACCGGCTTGAAGGGCGCGCCGGGCTTCGGGCCGTAGAGATGGTCAAGGAGCCGCAGATGCTCGATGAAGTCGGCGCTGCGCTTGGTGGGCGAGGTGGTGACGACGAGCTTGCGCCTTGCGTAGTCGAGCGAGCCCATCATCGCAACCTTCTTGGCTTGCCCCGGCGCCGGCACACGCAGGTCGGCGCCGCGCCTGGCCCAGGCGCGGGCAAGGTAGGGATGCGTGAGAGCTTCGCTTTCGTCGGCGAACAGAAGGACGATGTCGCCGGCCTCGGCTTGCGCCTTGCGCAGTTTGAGCCGCAGGCCGATGCGATCGACGGCGTCTTTGTCCTGACGCCCTTTCAGGGTGTGGCGCGGGCGGCGGAAGCGGAACCCCCTTTTTGGCGCAGAACCTTCGAGAGCTGCGATCTTGAGATCGTCACGCCTTCGCGGCTGGCGATCTCCTCGGCCAGGCGCGCCAGGGTCCAATTGGGCCGATCGGCGACCGGCGCCGATAACAGCGGCTCGGCCACCCGAAGCGCGGCCTGCGCCTTGAGCGGCTCCGGACCTGGCGCGACGCGCGCCTTGAGAGCCTCGACCCCGCCGCCGGCAAAATCGCTGCGCCAGAGCCGCACCGTATCCTCACGAACCCCAAAAGCTTCGGCGATTCGGGCGCTGGTCCAGCCGGCCAGCGTCAACAGGATCGCCCGCGCCCGGTCCGCCTCGGCCCGATCCGCGCCGCCGGCGAGAGCCTTGAGCGCCCCTTGTTGTTCCTCCGTCGCCGTCACTGGAGATTTGCCCGCCATGCCCCGTCCTCCGAATCAACCCAGAGAACGGAATCACGACCGGCAATCGTTGGCCAGTCCGATCAAACTTGCTTAGCCGAATTGCGCGCCAAGCCGCTCCATCGCCGGCTGGAAGTCCGGGAAGCTGGTGGCGATCATCGAGGAGTCGTCGATCGTCATCGGCTCGAGGCTGGCGAGCCCCATGATGAGAAAGCTCATCGCGATCCGATGATCCATGTGGGTGAGCGCCGTTCCCCCGCCCCGCGGCCGGCCGCCTTCGACGATCAGGTCGTCGTCCTCGATGGCGCAATCGACGCCGGCGGCCCTCAAGCCCGCTGCGATGGCGGCCAGGCGGTCGCTCTCCTTCACCCTCAATTCGTGCAGACCCCGCATCCGCGTCGAGCCGGAGGCGAAGGCGGCGGCGACCGCCAGGATCGGATATTCATCGATCATCGAGGGGGCGCGCGAAGCGGGAACGTCGACCCCGTGAAGCGTGCCCGCGCGCACCCGCAGGTCCGCGACTTCCTCGCCGCCTTCCATACGCCTGTCGAGAGCTTCGATATGAGCGCCCATCTCCTTCAGCGTGGTCAGAAGCCCGGTCCTCAGCGGATTCATCATCACGCCCTCGACCACGATGTCCGAACCTGGAACGATCGAGGCGGCGACAATGGGGAACGCCGCCGACGAAGGGTCGCCCGGAACAACCACGGCGGCCGGACGCAATTCCGGCCGGCCGGCGAGCGTGATTCGCCGCCCCTCCCCTTCCGACGTAACCGTGACGTCGGCGCCGAAATGGGCGAGCATCTTCTCGGTATGGTCCCGGGAGGCCTCCGCTTCGATCACGGTCGTCTTGCCCGCCGCGTTGAGGCCCGCGAGCAGGACGGCCGACTTGATCTGCGCCGAGGCGACCGGCGTGCGATATTCGATGGGCGCCGGATCGCGGGCGCCCCTCAGCACGATCGGACAGCGCCCACCTTCCGCTTCGGACAGGACCTCGGCGCCCATGAGCCTCAGGGGATCGAGGATGCGCCGCATCGGCCGTTTGCGCAGCGAGGCGTCGCCGTCGAAGGCAGCCGTTATCCCGTGACCGCCGACCACGCCCATCATCAGGCGACAGCCGGTGCCGGCGTTGCCGAAGTCGAGCGTTTCCCGCGGCGACAGGATCGCGCCGACGCCCACCCCCTGAATTCGCCATGCGCCGGGACCGCGCCGCTCGATAAGAGCGCCGAGCGCCTGACAGGCCTTGCCGGTTCCCATGACGTCGTCGCCCTCGAGCAGCCCTTCGACCGTCGTCTCCCCGCGGGCGAGAAGGCCGAACAGAAGCGCACGATGCGAGATCGACTTGTCGCCGGGCGGCCTGACCCGCCCCTTCAGCGGCCTCGAGCGTTTGGCGCTGAGTTGCGGGCCAGCGGAAAGCATCGCGGGATGAGAGGACACGAAACGACCTTGATTTTTCGCCGGCGCGAGCCCGTGCGAGCGTAAGAGACCGGGCTGGTATCACTGGCGCTGAGGACTGTCGACCGCCGATCCATTTAGCGCATTGACAACGGGTGGGGGGCATGACTAACGGAGCCCGCCGAAATTCCGCCCTCAACCACCGGGAACAGATTGCCTTGGCCAAACCCGAACTCGGAAGCAAGCATCAGTGCCAGAACTGCGGCGCCAAATTCTTCGATCTTAACAAGGATCCGATCGTCTGCCCGAAATGCGGAACCGTGTTTCAGGGCGCGGCGCGGGCGCGGACGCCCGTAAAGCCTGAGGAAGAGGAAGCCGAGCTGGCGACGCCCGCCGGCGTGGAGGTCGTGTCGCTCGACGAGGTCGAGGCGGGCGAGGAGAAGGCCGCAGAGCCGGTGGTCGACGACATCGATGTCGAGGAGGACGCCGAGGCCGACACCGCGGATGATCCGTTCCTGGAAGAAGAAGAGGAAGACGACGACGACGTCAGCAACCTCATCGACGGCGACATCGCGCCCGACGAGGAGCCCTGAACGGGCGGTCCGGGTTTTGAGAGGACCGTACTGGGGCCGAGCGGCCCACGGCTCTTGTCGGGAGCGCGGGTTTGCGGTTATACCCGCGCCCTCAAGACAAGGGTGGCAGCTTCGTCCCAATCGAAGCGGCCGAGGGTTTAGGAGAATGGGGCCATAGCTCAGTTGGGAGAGCGCTTCAATGGCATTGAAGAGGTCGTCGGTTCAATTCCGTCTGGCTCCACCAAGCAACTAATTGATATTGCACGTTTTTTGTCTTTCTGAATGTCCCCGAGATATCCAGGACATGCGCGTCGTGAGGACACAAGAAGGCCCACAGAGACTGAGATTTTCGGCCTTCGGCGGCATTGCCAGCCTCCAGTCTCCAGGGCAAAATCCCGTTTCCGTGGAGAGTTGCATTGCGTTCAGGAGAGACGATCGCAAGCCGATCATGCCGCCGGTGACGCTCATGGTCCGGCCTCAGTCGGGGCACTGAGCACATCAAGCTTATGCCATATGGGACGCGCAGCTCCCATCGTTTGCTTGCGCCAACGCTCAAGGTTCTACAGACTGTTGATGCGTCTATTCTCCGCTCAGCGGTTTGGCGCGAATCCAAGGGCCCGCCGCTGATCGGCCCAGTTCGGCGGCATGTCCATCAGACGCGAGACGCCGAGGCCGCGTGGAAGGGTTCCGTCGACAGCCGCCTGGATGATATCCGGAGCGAGGAAAGCGAGGGAGATCCCCATGCGGGCGGATCGTTCCCTGACGCCTTCGCGGGCGACAATCGCCTCGATGCCGACGACCTTGCGAGAAGCTATTTCGTCGAGCCATCGCCACCCGTTGGCGACCGCGGAAAGAAGTTTCGTCCTCGCTTCAGCCCGGATCGGTCGGGCTGCGTTCGCCGCTTCGCTCGATGGCTGGATCACCTCGCGCCTACGTCGCAAGGTTTGCGGCGACCATGGGATCGCGATCACTTTGGAGGGGCGGTCAGAACCTTCGAGGAACCGGATTTCGATCGACCGAGAGCAAAGAGTGATTCTGTCGACATCGGTCGCAATTTTCTCGATCAGTTCCACAGCCTCGCCGTCCCGATCTGGGCTCAACACTTCGGCCGATGGCGGACTCGATCGAAGCTCGATTTGCTTCGCCGGCGGCAGGGCGACGACGGCGTCGAGGACAATTCGCTCGATGGCCTCAGCTGCGACCCGCGGGATCGATCCGGCGTCTTTCTTCCGACCCTGGGCGAGGACGCAAGAGGCGTAATAGCAGTACCGCACTCCCTTCTTGATGGCATAAGTCGGCGTCATCCGGTTGCCCTGATCGTCGAACAGCTTACCCATAAGTAGGGCGTTGGAGCTTTGACGCCGCAGGCGTCGCCCCCGAAGATTCTCGGTCAGCCTGGCCTGGACCACTTCGAATAATTTCTCGTCGATGATCGGCTGGTGCTCACCGGGATAACTCTTGTCGCGATGGTTGATCTCGCCAAGGTACATTCGGTTACGCAGCAGATAGGCCAACGGCCCATTGGTGAGCGCTCGGCCGCCGATTGCGCGGCCGGAGAAAAGCGTTCTCCTTCGGGTTATGATCCCGCGCTCGCGCAAGTCCCGCTGCAGCGCAGGCAACGATCCGAGGTCGAGATAGCGCGCGAAGATCAGCCGCACGGTCGCAGCTTCTTCCTCGTTGACGATCAGCTTCCGGTCATTGACGTTATAGCCCGTCGGGACCACGCCACCGACCCAAAGCCCCTTCTTCTTCGATGCAGCGATCTTGTCGCGAATGCGCTCGCCGGTGACCTCTCGCTCGAACTGAGCGAAGGACAGCAGCACGTTGAGGGTCAGCCTCATACTGGTGGTGGTGTTGAACGATTGGGTCACCGAGACGAAGGCGACGCTATGGCTGTCAAATTGCTCCACGAGCTTGGCGAAGTCGGTGAGCGACCGGGTCAGGCGGTCGACCTTGTAAACGACGACGATGTCGATTCGGCGCTCCCGGAGGTCGGCGAGCAGCTTCTGCAGACCGGGACGCTCAACTGCCGCCAGAGAAGCCGCCGTCGTCATAATGGTCTCGGATCAGTTTCCAGCCCTCATGGGCCTGGCTCTTGATGTAGGCCTGCGCGGCCTCCCGTTGAGCGTGGAGGAGTTGAATTCCTGTTCGAGCCCATTCTCAGTCGAGACGCCGGTGTAGATCGCGCAACGCTGAGGCTTGACGACGGCAGCCGGCTTCACTGCACCCTCTCGCCAGCATCCGTTGTCACGCTTGCCGATGGCGACGACGAATTGTCCGTCGCGAGATGTCAACGGCGGCGAGAAAATGTGCCAAATGGCGGCGTGAAAGTGTACCAGCCAAGTTGAGAGAAAAGGGCCGCAAGGCCCTTGTTTGTTTTTCTTTTGCCGCCAGCGCTGGGGCGTGCGGAGCGTAGCGGAGCACGGCTCAGCGCTGGCGGCGGCGATCTAAGCAAGTTTGATCGGACTGGCCAACGATTGCCGGTCGTGATTGGGCTCTGTGGTTTGATTCGGAGGACGGGGCATGGCGGGCAAATCTCCAGTGACGGCGACGGAGGAACAACAAGGGGCGCTCAAGGCTCTCGCTGGCGGCGTTGATCGGGCCGAGGCCGACCGGGCTCGGGCGATTTTGTTGACGCTGGCCGGCTGGACCAGCGGGCGGATCGCCGAAGCCTTCGGCGTTCGCGAGGATACGGTGCGGCTATGGCGCAGCGATTTCATCGGCGGCGGGGTCGAGGCTCTCAAAGCGCGGGTCGCGCCGGGTCCTGAGCCGCTCAAGGCGCAAGCCGCGCTTCGGGTGGTCGAGCCGCTCTTATCCGCGCCGGTCGCCGATCCGCCCAATTGGACACTGGCCCGCCTGGCCAAGGAGATCGCCAGCCGCGAAGGCGTGACGATCTCAAGATCGCAGCTGTCGAAAGTTCTGCGCCAAAAAGGGGTTCCGCTTTCGCCGTCCGCCCCACACGCTGAAAGGGCCTCAGGACAAAGACGCCGTCGACCGCATCGGCCTGCGGCTCAAGCTGCGCAAGGCGCAAGGCCGAGGCGGGCGACATTGTCCTTCTGTTCGCCGACGAGAGCGAAGCTCTCACGCATCCCTACCTTGCCCGCGCCTGGGCCAGGCGGGCGCGGATTTGCGCGTGCCAGCGCCCGGACAGGCTAAGAAAGTCGCAATGATGGGCTCGCTCGACTACGCCCGGCGCAAGCTCATCGTCACCACCTCGCCCACCAAGCGCAGCGCCGACTTCATCGAGCATCTGCGGCTCCTTGACCATCTCTACGGCCCGAAGCCCGGCGCGCCCTTCAAGCCGGTCGTTCTCGTGCTCGACAACGGCCCGATCCATGTCAGCAAAGCGGCGCATGCCGCGCTCGCCGAACGCGCCCATTGGCTCGCCGTCGAGTGGCTGCCCAAATACGCCCCGGAACTCAACGATATCGAGATCGTTTGGGGCGATCTGAAAGCCCGCCATCTCGCTCACCAGACCTTCACCGATCCAGACGTCCTCGACCAGGCTATCCACTGCGCCGTCGCAGCCCTAAACTCGCAGCGCAGCCGCATTCCGTTGGCCAACCAACGAATCTCTGCTTAGATTTTGGCGCCCGCGGCTCCATCGTTTGCTGCACTCTCGATCGCATTGGGCGCCGAATTGGTTCGGCGCTGAGCTTTCTTGCTGGCGGCGAGCCGGAAGCTGTCGCCGTTCATCTCGAGAATGTGGACGTGATGGGTGAGCCGGTCGAGAAGCGCGCCGGTGAACTGCAATGACGAGATCGCGGACCTGAATGCGATGGTCGCCGCCATCGTCGACGAGTTGGCGCCCAAGCCCATCGATCAGCCCTGGCGGCGTGGCCTTGCGAGGCAAAGCCCGCATTTCCGACAACCCGTCGGCAAGTCGGGAGTTGGTGCTACAACATCGCGCGAAGTTGAGGATGAACGGCCGGTCCAAACATGACGAGAAGGCCGACCTGCCGTACGCCAGGAACGATCGCGTTGGTGCTGCGTTTTGAGACCGAAACCTTATCTCGGATAGGCCGTTAGAACACGTCTATGAGAGACCCTTTCATCGGCCTGAGCGCCCTGATTGTCGAGGATGATTGGTCCGCCCGTGAGGACATTGCCGACGCGTTCCGGCAAGAAGGATGGGCGGTTTTGGAGGCCGCTACGGGGGCCGGGGCGCTCAAATGGGCTTCGGGAGACCGAGACGCTTGATCTTCTCGTCACTGACTCGGAACGGCGGGCCTGCTCCATTGTCGGCGCCGATCGCAAGATGATCCGCTATCGCTCCCGAAGGCCGGCGGAGAGCGAACTGCGCGCCCGCCTGCGTGCGCTGGACAACGAGCGTCGGCGGTTTGGCTGCCGGCGTCTGTTCGTTTTCTTGCGACAGGACGGCGAACCCTCGGGGATCAACCGCATCTACCGTCTCTACCGCGAGGAAGGCCTCACGGTCCGCAGACGCCGAGCGCGACGGCGCGCTATGGGGTCGCGGGCGCCGATCCTGGTCGAGACGGCGGCCAACGCGCGTCCTTGGATTTCGTCCATGACCAATTCGCCAGCGGCAGGCGATTCCGCATCCTCAACATCGTCGACGACGTGACGCGGGAGTGCCTGGCGGCGATCCCAGACACCTCGATCTCCGGCCGGCGGGCGGCGCGCGAGCTGACGGCGTTGATCGAGCGGCGCGGCAAGCCCAAGATGATCGTCTCGGATAAGGGCGCCGAGACCGCGTGCTTAACGAAGGAAAGATCCGAAGAGCGCGAATGTGAGCTCAACGCAGCGGTCTTGATGACCCGCCGAATTCGGAAAGCTCATCGAACGCTGAAAAAATGCGGCCGGTCAGAGCCCTGGAAAGGACGGGCTGACCGGCCGCGAAGCAACCTGGACGATCGGGGAGGACATTCGCCAGGGGGGCCTTACGGCCAAGTTGAGTTTTGCGCACCGGCCAACTCGCGCGTACATAAGCGCGGCAAATTTCAAGAAAGCAATTGCAAAGGCGCTCGATGCCGAGACTTCCGGCCGGCAATTTCCGGCTCCTGCGCAAAGCCGTCCGTTTGATCAAAATTTGCTGGACGAGGCGCTTGTCGTGCGGTCAGCGGTCTTTCCTTCTGAAGGCTCCCAAGCTTGCTTGGGGGCACGTTCAACGGCACAGTCGCAGAGCAGCGCGTGCAAAAGTCTGACCGCGGCCGACGCGGCGGAGTCCGGCAAGTGAACCCGTCCTTTCAGTTCGACGGTGATGGGCTTAACGATCTCCAAATCCTGTGGGAGGACGGCGAACGCGTCTTCTACCGCGGGTGGCGTACAGACGGCGACTGTGGCCGCGGCGCCGTGCTGGCGGTGCTGCCTACCGCGGAGCGCCCGCTCCCGGCCGTCCTCGACCGGCTGGCACACGAATATCAGCTCAGGGACGAACTCGACGGCGCGTGAGGCGGAACGATCCTGGATTCGATTGTGAGAGACGACAGCGTGGTCGGGGCCGCTCGGCCAATCGTGAGCGCCAGCGACAAGCAAGGGTTTTCGGACGCCCTCATCGACGCGACGCCGCAAAATACGTGCCGACCGAACTCCGGCATACCCTCAGGCAACGAGCTTGTCGTAGCGGGTCGCGATCCGGCGAAAATGTTTGATCTTGTTGAAGAAGCGCTCGATGAGATTGCGCGCCTTGTAGAGGTATTTGCCGAAGCGGATCGGGGCCTTGCGATTGGCTTTGGGCGGGATGTTCGCCCACGCGCCGCGTTCGGCCACCGCCTCGCGCAACGCGTTGGCGTCATAGCCTTTGTCGGCGATCAGCATCGCGTCTTCAGGCAGATCGGCGATCAGCTCGGGCGCGCTGGCGACGTCGCTGGCTTGGCCGGCGGTCAATTTGAGCTTAATCGGCCGCCCCTTCTTGTCGACGAGCGCATGGATTTTGGTGGTGAGTTCCGCCTCGGGAACGACCCAGACATCGATCTTGACCCCCCTTTTTGCCGTCGCGCCCTGCTGGTGGACGCGCACGATGGAGGTGTCGATCAACTGAACCTCGCCCTCGTGAGCCTCGACGATGGCGTCCATCAGGCGGTCCCGGACCCCGGCCTTTCGCCAGCGATTGAAGCGGTTGTAGACTGTGGTGCGCGGCCCATAGCGCTCAGGCAAATCCGCCCACGGCGCGCCCGAACGCAACACCCAGAAAATGCCGTTCAGAACCCGTCTGTCGTCGACCCGCGGCGCCCCGCGCGGCTTGTCCGGAAGGTGTGGCTCAATCGCCTTCCATTCCCGGTCGCTCAGTTCGTAGCGCCCCATCAACCCGCTCCCGTTTGGGAGCTTGAATCACACCCGAGGCGATTCGTGAATCCTGACGTCGACGTTTATGAGTTTATCCCAGCCTCAGCGTCGCACCCCTCACGGGGGTATTGGTGCTCTTGGTTCCTCGGTTCATCTGCGACGGCATCAGTTGCGGACACCGCGCCTTTCACGTGCTTCCGTCCAAGCACCGGCGAGGGCATCTGGACCGGCTGACAGCCGCGGGCGTCGACGTCGCGGCGACGCAGAAGAGCGGCAGCCGAAGTCGCAGCCTCGGAGGACGCCTACAGGCGCGGCGGCAGGGACAACGTCTTCGACGCCCAGAACGAGATCGGCGAAGAAAGGATTAGCGATATCCGAAATCATGACGCCTATCGTGTGGGTCCGACTGCGTCGAAGGCTGCGCGCGATGCCGTGGGGGCGGTAGTGAAGCGCCCGGATCGCCTCCTCGACGCGAGTCTTCGTCTCGGCCGACACGAAGCGAGAGGCGTTGAGAACATGGGATACGGTTGCTGTCGAAGCGCCTGCGGCCTTGGCGACGTCCCGGATTGTCGTCATCGCTAGATCCCCAGCAATCGCTTCCTGCCGCTCACGCATTTTGGCTATTTCGTCCAGTTTGGACAAAACGCCCCATCTTCGACGCCGCAATCTAGTCTAGTAACCTGCATTTTCCAGGTTTGACAGAGTACCGAATTGGGTCGTAATCGATTAAATCCCCCTTTTGTTCCGAGCAAGACAAATCGATGGGATGAACGAGACAGGGAGGACGAAATGGCGGAGCGCCTGCGCTGGGGGATACTCGGGGCGAGATCCTGGATCGCGCGCGACTCGAAGGAGCCGCAGTAGTCGCGGCTCTGGGTACCCGTGACGCCAGCCTACGCGGCGATAGCGACCCGGGTCTGTAGCTACGAAGCGGTCCTCGCCGATCCCGCCGTCAACGCCCTCTATGTCCCGCTGCCGAACTCAATGCATTTGGAATGGGCGATCCGCGCCGCCGAGGCGGGCAAGCCAGTACTTTTGGAGAAGCCGCTTGCGCTGAATGCCGCCGCTGAGACGAGGGCGGGGCAAAAGGAAAGCCAGCGAGATGGTTCGGCGGATCCAACGTTCAGTTTTGCCTTCGCGCGCGGCGAGCGATTCGATGGTTAGGTGGGGACTGGTGGTCAGTTCGTCCAGCCAGTGATGGTCGTCGCGAAGCGCGTCGATGACGAGCGCGCGCGCTTCGGTTCTCATCCGACGCGTGGCGGAGGGGCTGTCGCCCTCGCCTTGGACGATCTCGCGGCGACGGTGGGGCGACGGCGGCGTCTAGGGGATGATCAGGATGCGATTCTGATCGTCACTCGCCATCTCCTCGGCCAGCTCGATCTCGATCGTCGCTCGAGAGATGACGACGCGCTCGATGGCGGCGCGTACGGTTGCATCGTGGTCGCTCGGGCGCATAGCGGGACAATCGGTTGACGCGCTGTGGCTGCTCGCCTTCGGCTGAAGCGGTGCATGCCAACCCTGCCTATTGGAAGCGGACGAGGCCGCGCGTACCGCTTCTGTGACCCGTCGCTCGATCTCCAGCGCAGGCGCCCGGGCGACGGATCCCGCCTCGTGTTTGCGATCTTGCAGGACGGCCTGAGACACATAATAGCGCCATCGTCGTCCACCCTTGGCCGCGTGGCTTGGGCTCATCCGGTTGCCGCGGCCGTCGAACAGCTTGCCGGCGAGGAGCGCGTCTGAGCTCTGGCAATTGCCGGCCTCGCGCCGAGCATGCTGCGCAAGCAAAAGCTGGACCCGGTCCCAGGTCGCCTGATCAACGATCGGCATCTCACTCCGTCAAGCCTTTTCCGCCGCCCTGCCCTATTCTGCGGCGCGGCGCCGATGCGCCGCCAAGTGGTCACGAGGGTCACGGTGCATTCTTCCGTCCTTCATGATCATGGCCAAACGGTCCGGGCCGACCAGAACGGATGGGTCGGCAAGCGGATTTCCATCGACCAGCAGAAGGTCCGCGAGCGCCCCCGCCTTGACGACGCCAAGCTCGCCGGAATGGCCCATGAGGGCGCCGCCGACAGAAGTCGCGCATCGCAAGGCTTCAGCGGGCGAGTACCCGAAGAACTTGATGAAATGCCCGATGTCACGAGCGTTCTGCCCCATCGGGGTGATCTGGAAGCCGTAGTCGCCTCCTATGACGACGCGCATGCCGCGCTTGCGCATCTCGTGGTAGGTGCGGCATGTCGCCTCGAATTTGCGCGGCAGGTGCATCTTTTCGACCACATCGCGGGTCATCCCGACGCGATCGCCCTCAAAGACGCAATTGTGCACCAGCCCGAACGCGGGGCCGACGAAGATCTTGTCCTTGACGGACTCGAGCAGGTCGAGCGCCTCCTCGTCGGCGAAGTCGCAGTGATAGATGACGTCAACGCCGTTGCGAACGGCGCGCTTGACGGAAGCGGCGGCGCGCGCATGGCAGGAGACGCGCTTGTCCCATTCATGAGCGGTCGTGACCGCGGCGACGACCTCTTCCTCGCTCATCGAGGTGATCTCCGCCCGGGCGGTGGAGACGAACTCGTCGCCGGAGATATTGATCTTCACGTTGTCGACGCCCTCGCGGCAGCAGAGGCGCACGGCCTTGCGGATTTCCGTCGGCCCATCGGCGATCATGCCGAAGCTTTCCGCGTTCATATGCTGCTTGCGCTCGTCGCCAAGGCCGCCGGTCACCGTGATCTCAGGCCCCGCCGCGCGGTAGCGGGGTCCCGCGAGATAGCCATTCTCGATCTCTTGCCGGACGACGACGTCGATTCTGAGCTTCGCGGACGCGGCCGAATAGCATGAGGTGAAGCCGTGGTTCAGGATGAACGTAGCGTTGCGGCAGGTTTGCAGGAGGTGCTCCTCAGGCGGAATCTCGCCGAGGTCCTGATTGCGCATCGGGTTGCAGAAAGAGAGGTGGCAATGACCTTCGACGAGCCCGGGCATCAGCGTGAGGCCCGATCCGTCGATTGTCTCTGCCGCCTGTTCCGCCGCGATTTGTCCGTCGCCGCGGGCGACTTTCGCAATCCGGTTGCCGACAATGAGGACTTCGCCGGGAAACCGGTCGTCCGTCGCGCCGTCCCACACCTGGATGTTCCTGAAAAGGGTAGCCGCCATCCGCTAGTCCTCCCGTTGTCGCCATGGGGCCGCAGCCCGTTCGATTCACCGACCGGCTGTCCCATGTCATAGGCGTTTCGCCCATCCGGCCCAACATATGAGACAGTACGGCTTGAAGAGCAAAGGGAAACGGCGGCGGCTCGCGCCAGGGAGGTCCGCCGCCGGCCAGCGTTCCGGACGGGGAGACCCAGTCGCGCCCATGCTCTTGCTTGTGGGCACTGACGGTCGGGTCAGAACGGAAAGACGGCGTGGCGTCTCGGCGCGCCGCGCTCCTCGCTGCACCGCGGCCTTAGAGCGATTTGCTTTTGGTTTTACGCATAGCCTGCGTTTCTGAGGTAGGCGGCGCATTCGCTTGGGGGAAAGCGTTTGAGGATTTCGCCGCAGGCGGCGGAGATGGCCTCGTAGGTTCGCGCTCCGAGTTTTCGCAGCAGGGTTTTGAACTTGGCGAAGAGCTGTTCGATCGGGTTGAGGTCAGGGGAGTATTTCGGCAGGAAGACGAGGCGAGCTCCGACGTCGCGGATCGCCTTCCGCACGGCCTTGACTTTGTGCGAGCCG
The DNA here is from genome assembly GCA_963742305.1 of uncultured Alphaproteobacteria bacterium. Lineage (GTDB taxonomy): Bacteria > Pseudomonadota > Alphaproteobacteria > Rhizobiales > Beijerinckiaceae > Roseiarcus. The sequence continues at coordinate 67,381 of CAVULN010000021.1, read as the reverse complement.
AGATTGTCGGGGATCACGACATCGCCGGCCTTTAGCGTCGGGACGAGGACCTGTTCGACATAGGCGCGAAAGCGCTCGCCGTTGATGGGGCCGTCGAACAGGCAGGGCGCGTCGATGCGGTCTGAGCGCAAAGCGGCGAGGAAGGTCGCGGTCTCCCAGTGGCCGTGCGGGACCTTGTCGATGAGGCGCTCTCCCTTCGGCGCCCAGCCGTAGAGGCGGGTCATGTTGGTTTTGGCCCAGAGCCTGCCCTCGGGCTCGACCCGAGGGTCTCGTCGATAAAGACGAGGCGGGCGGGATCGATGCGGCTCTGATAGGTTCGCCAGCGCGTCCGATGCCGGCGGATGTCCGCCCGGTCTTGTTCGCGCGCGACGAGCGTCTTTTTTTGAGCGTGACGCCGATCCGGCGGAAGAACCGGCTCATCATCGAGGTGTCGGCCTTGACGCCCTTCTCGGAGCGAAGCCGGTCGCACAGCTTTTGAAGCGTGAGGTCCGACTTCTCGGCGCGCGCGGCCTCGAGGAACTCCCGGTGCGGCATCAAGGCCGAAGGACGATGGCCGCCGTGTCCCACCGGTCCGCGCAAGCCGTCGCGTCGGTAGCGCTCAAGCCACTTGATCGCCGTCGACTCGCTCACCTCGTAACGGCGCGCCGCGGCGCGGCAGCTCATCCCGCCCTTCCTAACCGCATCGATCACGCGGTTGGGCAAATCTTGAGAAAAAGCCTTCGGCATCTCCTGCTGACATCCACCCAGCCAGGAGTTTGAATCACAACGAAGGCGATTCGGGAATCCCCACCCGATTCAAGCCAAAATCAGACTGCTCTAGTCACTGCGGATCGGGGCCGTCAGCCCGCCCATGGGGTTTCGATCCGGAATTCAACGACCGTTTTGGCAGTCACCATGTCGCGCGTGGCCTGATCGAACGCCAGGAAATGGGCCGAAGCAAGATGGGCGTCGAAGGCGGCGCGGTCCACGTAGACTTCATAAAGGACCACGTCCGGTCCTCCCTTCTCGATGGGCGCGAGCACGTCGAAGCGCAAACACCCCGTTTCCGCCTTGAGCGAGGCCGCAGCGTTCATCCGGACGAGCCTGACAAAGTTCTCGCGTCGATCGGGGCGGACGGCAAAAGCCACGGTGATAGCGAACCGCTCCAGAGCCTGATGTTGGATGGCGGCAGTGGCCCGCGGAAAAGCGCTCATCGATGTCAACCCTGCCGGGCCTCAAGAGGCGGAACCGCCCGCCCCGCCCCCGCATAGGCCGCTTCGGCGAGCGCGAAGGTTTTGAGATTGTCGAGCCCGCTCGTTTCAGCTTCTCCCCCGCGCCAGGCGTTGACATGGTTTTGGGCGAAGAAGCCGCAACCGATCAGGGCGGCGCGCATCATCCGCCCTCAACCAGCGACGATTGGATTGCGAAGGATGCCGATTCCTTCCGCCTCGATCTCAACACTGTCGCCGGGCTTCATGAACACCGGCGGTTTTTGAAACAGCCCTACGCCCGCGGGCGTGCCCGTCGTAACAATATCTCCCGGCTCGAGCGTCATCACCTGGCTCAGAAAGCCGATCAGGCGCGGCAACGAAAACAGCCAGTCGCTGGTCGAGCCGTCCTGCAAGGTCTTGCCATTGAGCCGCGTCCTGAGCCGCACGTGGTCCGGCCGCGGCAGCGTCTCCGCCGTGACGATGCAGGGCCCGATCGGGGCGAAGCCGTCGAAGTTCTTGCCAAGCGTGATCTGGTTGTCCTTGAACTGCACGTCGCGCGCGGACACGTCGTTGAGCAGTGTGTAGCCGAAGATCGCCGGCATGACGTCCGCCTCCACAGCGCGGCTGAGCCGCTTGCCGATCACCACCGCGAACTCGACCTCGTAGTCGAGCTGTTCAGTTAGTTTCGGGTGAGCGATCGGCGCGTCCATTCCCACGACCGAGCTTGGCAGCTTGGCGAAAAAGAAGGGCTCGGACGGCATCTTGGCGTGCGGATTCTCGAGCGCATGGCCGCGATAGTTGATGCCAGAACACAGAACCTTTCCCGGGCGAATAGGCGCGGCGAGCTTCGCCCCTTCGAATTTGCGGCGCGGCTCGCCCTTTTCGGCCGCGGCTCGCGCCGCGCGAAGGCCCTCGGCCCCGGAGCGGACGAGGTCGAGCATGGTCGAGGCCGCCCCCGCCGCCGTGAGATCGACGAGACCGCCTTCGCGCTGCGCTGCGACCCAGTCGCCATTCGGGTCGCTGACCGTGTAGAGCCTCATGGCGTCTCCGTGACGAACACCGCCTTGTGATAGGCGTCCGCGCTTTGCGCGAGCCGCGCGAAAACGTCGGGCGCCGCAGCGAGTTCGACGCGCGTGGCGATGCGCGGATAGTGGATGGCCCCCGAGGCAATGAGCTGAAGCGCCTCGGGAAAGCAGTCGACCGAAGCGCGAGAACCGTGCAGCGTGACCTCCTTGCGGGTGATGTCGAGCCCCGGTAAGCGCACCGGCGTGCCCGCCTTGACCAGTCCCACAATGACGATCCGCCCGCCTGCCGCGACGAGATCGACCGTCTGTTCCATGACGGGAGCGGCGCCGGTGGCCTCGATGACCACCGGCATGCCCTCGCCGTTCGTCAGCCGGAGCGTCTCCGCGGCAATATCGCCCGCCGACACCGGCGCGGCGCCCAATTCGCGTGCAACCGCGAGGCGCGCAGGTGTTATGTCGGTGATGAACACTTCGGCGCCGCTTGCGCGAGCGACCTCGACGATCGCAAGTCCAATTGGGCCTGCGCCAAGCACCAGAACCCGGTCCTTCGCTTTAACCTCGCCCCTGCGGCAGGCCTGCACGCCGATTGCGACCGGCTCGGCGAAGGAGGCGTCGAAATCAGACACGCCGGCAGGGATCGGATACAGATTGCCGGCCGGCGCGATCACCCTCTCAGCAAACCCTCCGTCTCGATGGACGCCGATGATCGAGAGATTGGCGCAGCAGTTCCGCTTGCCGATCCGACACGGGTAGCAATGACCGCAGCCGACGAAGGGATCGACGACGACCCGTTCTCCGATCGCGACGCCTGCGACACCGGGACCGACGGCGCTGACGACGCCAGCGATCTCATGGCCGCCGACACGCGGAAAGGTCACATAGGGGTTCTTGCCCAGATAGATATAGAGATCGCCGGCGCAAAGGCCGACCGCGGCGACACGAATTTCGACCTCGCCCAAACCCGGGGCGGGAGGCGCAACATCCTTCAGTTTGAGGTCGAACGAGGAGTCGAACACAGCCGCTTGCATGGATCAGGCCGCCTTCGGCAAGGTCACCCGTCCCGCAGGGTCGACATCGATCCAGTCCCCCGGATTGAGCACGAGCGCCTCCGGGACGCGCTCGCCGCGCGCCCGCGCCGCGGCGTGATGGCGCATGAACGCGCGCACGTCGTCGTCGTCCGCCTTGCAATAGTGGCAGGGCAGAACCGTATTCAGTCCCAGCCATTGCGCGGCGAGCAGGCCTTCGTACGGGCTCATCTCGCCGGTGAGCATTTGGCCCGGCATGGGATTGCGATCGAGGATTTCCTGGGGATTGGCGATGCCGATGCAGCCGATAGTCGGCTTGTAGAGTTCGGCCTGCAGCTTCATGTCGGAAAAGATCGCGGTGTCGCCGTAGTGATAGAAGCGCACGTTTTCGTCCGCGTAGACGACGAACGCCATCGGCACGCCGGACGCGAGCGTCCCGTCGGGCATGCGAATCTGCGACCAGTGATGGCACTCGACCGGTTGGACCTCGACTCCTGCGACCTTGACCCGGATTCCCCAGACCGTCGCTCGCACCTGCGTCGCTGGCAGGCCCTTTGCGGTGAGATAGGCTCTCACCTCGCCGCCGGAAATGACGGGGCAGCCATACCGCGCGGCGATCGTCTCCGTGTCGCCGAGATGATCGTAGGCTGCGTGGCTGACGATGACGAGGTCGACCTTGTCGAACGAATCGGCTCGGACCGGAGATCCGGGATTCTCGTCGAGGAAAGGGTCCATCAGGATCCGCAATCCCGCTCGGGTCACGATCTCATAGGCCGCGACGCCAAGGAACCGGATGCGAGTCGTCGGATGAAGGGGCATAATCCAAAAGCTCGGACAATTCGGAAATGCGGAGCTTCGAGGCCCCGCATCTCACTCACTCATTGCTACTTGACGTCCAGCGCCGATAGAACCTTCTCGACGTTGTCCTTGCTCACGACCAGCAGGCCGGTGTCGACCACATTGGGGATCGGCACGCCGCCCTGCTTGGCGCCGAGACCCGCGGTCAGTCAGGCCGTTGTGGTTGTAGTCGTAGAGCAGCTGCGACGGCGTAGTAGATGAAACAGCTCGCGGTTCTGCACGATGATGCCGTCCGTCCAGCCTTCCTTCGCCGTCTTGAAGAAATCGGGCGTCTGCTCCATCGCCGTGACGTGGATCTGTCCCGGCTTCTTGCCCGCCTCGCGCAGGGCGGTCACGATGCCTGCGCCCGATTCGGAGTCGAAGCCGGCGATGCCTGCCAGATCCGGATGCGCCGCCAGTAGCGCAGAGGTCACCTGCGCCGCCTTGGCCGCGTCGCCATTGTCGTCCTCGTTGGCGACGATCTCGTATTTCCCTCCGCCGTGAGCTTTGAGATACGCGGTGAAGCCCGCGACGCCCTCGCGCATGTTGTTGGCGTTGATGATCGAGGTCACCGCGATCTTGCCGCCGCTCGGGCAGCGCCTCCATCATCGCCTTGGCCTGCGCCTCGCCGACCGCCGTCCAGTTTGTGCCGATATAGGCGAGCCGTCCGGAATCGGGCAGATCGCCGTCGTCGACGATGGTCGGGACGCCGAGCGCGAGGCACTTCTTGACCGATTCCGTGAGGGACGGGTCCCACCCGCCGCGCACGGACACACCGGCCGGCTTCTGGGCGCAGACCTGATCGACGGCGGCGATGAAACCGGGTAGGTCGAAGTCAGTTGGCCCGGCGAGCCGGACCTGACACCTTGAGACGCTCCGCGATCGCCTTCGCGCCGGGATAGTCGTATTTCACGAACAGCGGCAGGTTCACCTTGTTGGTGACCCAGTAATAGATTTCCTTCGCGTCCTTTGGCCCGAAGCTCGACTCCTGTGCGAGCGCCGGGGTCGCGAGCGCGGCGGCCGCGATCAGCAGCGACAGTTTGATCGTTGTCTTCATTCTTTTCCTCCCACCTTCGCCATTGCGAGGTCCGGAACGATCCCGGATCTCCGACTCCAAGATCGATCAGCCTCTGTGCGCCTGTTTGTAGCGATCGAGCGACACCGCGAGCAGCAGCACCAGGCCGACGATGATCGGCTGCCAGAACACGCCGATGCCGTTGATGATCATCGCGTTCTGGACCAGCGCGATGAACAGGACGCCGAGCACGCCGCCGAGGATCGTGCCTTCGCCGCCCTTCAGGCTCGCCCCGCCGAGAACCGTCGCGGTAATCACGCTGAGTTCGACCCCGATGCCCGCCGAGACCACCGCTGAGTTCAGGCGGGATGCAGCAAGCGCGCCGGCGACGCCCGGCGAGCGCCCCCATGATGGTGAAGGCGATGAGGATCAGACGCTCGACCCGGATGCCCGAGAGCTTCGCGGCGCGCGCATTGCCGCCGATGAAGTAGTACTGCCGGAAGAAGCGGGTTCGCGCGACCGCCCAGCCGCCGATCACGACAATGGCCAGCATCACCCAGAACGGCGTCTGGATGCCCAGGACGACCGTCTCCCCATAGGCTGCATAGTTGTCGCTGATCGGCGTCACGCCGGTGCCCGCAGTGAGGTAGGTCAGGCCGCGATAGATCGTCATGGTCGCGAGCGTGGCGATCAGCGCGTTGATGCCGAGCCGGGTCACGATGGCGCCGTTGACCGCGCCCGCGATTCCGCCGACGATCAGCGCCGCAAGGAGGCCAAGGGGCGCTGGCCAGCCCCACCAGCCCACTACGACGCCGGCCCAGACGCCGGCGAGCGCGAGCGTCGAGCCCACCGAGAGATCGAAAGAGCCCGCGATCATCAGCAGCATCATGCCGGCGACGAGGATGCCGTTCTGCGCCGCATTGAGCAGCACCGCCGAAATATTGTAGGTGGTCGGGAAATTGTTCGGGTAGACGACCGTCATGGTCACGACCAGAATGACGACCAGCGCCAGCAGCATGAGCTCGCGGGAGTTCGCGAGCGCGAGCACAATCCTGCCCGGCAGCGGCTGTGCGGGCCGATCTTGCCGATGAGGCGGCCTCAGGCGTCGTTGTGCGAAGAGACGCGGAGGTGTTCATGCCGCGTGCTCCCGCGAGCTTCGTTTCAACGCCGCGGAGACCTCGACGCGCAGCGTGGCGAGCCTGAGCACTGCTTCTTCATCGGCGGTCGCGCCGGCAAGTTCGCCCACGGTGCGGCCATCGGCCATGACGACGATCCGGTCGGCGAGCGTGAGCACCTCGGGCAAATCCGACGAAACCACGAGCAGCGCCACGCCTTTCGCCGCCAGGCCCCGCAGAATGCGATAGATCTCAGCGCGGGCGCCGACGTCGACGCCGCGCGTCGGCTCGTCGACGATGAGCACGAGCGGATCGAGCGCCAGCCATTTCGCCAGCATCACTTTCTGCTGATTGCCGCCCGAAAGGTTTCCAACCTGGGCGCGGACCGAGGGGGTCGCAATGTGAAGCTCCTCGACAAAACGGCGCGCGAGCGCTTCGCTTTTCGCAGCCGACACCCGTCCCGCGTCCGACACCCGGTCCATGACGGAGACCGAGATGTTGCTTGCGACATCCATCGTCAAAAAGAGCCCTGCGTCCTTGCGGTCCTCCGGGGCCATGCCGACGCCGGCCGAGATCGCTTCGCTCGGATCGCGAAAGCGCACCGGCGTTCCACGCAATCGCACCACCCCGCCGGACCTCGAGCGCGCGCCGAAAATCGCCTCGCAGGCTTCAGATCTGCCGGAGCCGACCAGTCCGGCAAGGCAGACGATTTCGCCTGCGCGCACGCCAAAACTCACATCATGCACGAACGGGTCGGAAGAAAGCCTCTCCACCTCGAGGACCATAGGTCCAGATGCCCTATCGCCGGCCTGCCGGGAGAAAACAATGTCGCGCCCAACCATGAGCCGGATCAGTTCGTCGGTGGAGGTCACGGCGACCTCGCGCGTGCCCGAAAGGCGCCCGTCCTTCAAGACCGAGACGCGATCACAGATTGTGAAAATCTCCGCCAGCCGGTGTGACACATAGACGACCGAAACGCCATTCGCCTTGAGCCGCCGCACCGCGTCGAACAGCCGCTCCGATTCGGTCAAGGTCAGCGCAGCCGTCGGTTCGTCGAGAATGAGAAGCTTGAGATCCTGCGACAACGCCTTGGCGATCTCGACCACCTGAGCCTGCGCCGACGACAGCGTCGCCACCCTCGCCCTCGGATCGATGTCGACCCCAAGCTGCTCGAGAAGCGCGCGGGACCTCGCGACCATCGCTCCGGCGTCAACCCGGCCGAATGAACGGGTCGGCTGCCGTCCGGCGAAGATGTTGTCAGCGATCGAGAGCGTGCGAACCAGGCTGCCTTCCTGGTGCACGATCCCGATTCCCAGCCGGCCAGCCTCGGCTTCGTCGATGTCCCCGAGCGGCGTTCCGTCGAGCGTCACCGATCCTTCGTCACGCGCGTAGACGCCGGCGATTATCTTGCCGAGCGTCGATTTGCCGGCGCCGTTCTCACCGAGAAGCGCGTGAACTTCGCCCGGCATGACGTCGAGCGAAACCCGCTCGAGCGCCCTCACCCCCGGGAAGGTCTTGGAGATGTCGCGAAGTTCCAGCCGCGGCGCCATCGCTCAAACGGCCTTGGCGGCAAGATATTTGGATTGCAGCGCGCCGACCATTGCCACCATCGTCTCATTGACCGGGGTTGGAACGCTGGCGCTCTTGCCAGCCCGTACGATCGCGCCGTTGATCACTTCGATCTCCGTGCGCCGCGACGCCTCGACGTCCTGCAGCATCGAGGGCTTGGCGCCAATTGCGCGCTTGAGCAGGCCGATAATCGCCTCCCAGCGCTCATCATAATCGAGGCCAACCCCCTGCGCTTTGGCGACGGCCACGACCTCGCGCAAGATCGCCGCCATCACTTCTTTCGTGCCGTCATAGCGCTCCAATTCGTGGGCGAAGAACCCCAACAGCGCCGCGGTCGGCAGCGTGCAGGCGTTGAGCGCCAATTTCTTCCAGACCTCGTCGACAATCTTCGGCGTGACCGTCGTTTCGAATCCGGCGCCGCGAAGCCCCGCGGCGATTCGCTGCAATCGCGGAGTTTCCCGTCCATCGAGTTCTCCCACATAGGTCATGCCGACGCCCGGATGCTTGACTCGCGCCGGGCCAAGAAGAGTGCCGCTATGGTAGGTGAGTCCGACCAAAACCCGGTCCTGCCCGACGATGCCGCCGATTTGGTCCGCGTTGCCCCATCCGTTCTGCAACGTCAGGACCGCCGTCTCGGGGCCAAGCATTGTTTTGGCGGCCTTGACTGCGGCCTCGGTGTGATAACACTTGACGAAATTGATAATGAGGTCGACCTGGCCGACTGACTTCGGATCATCGCTCGCGCGAACGCGAATGTGCGATTGGCCGCCGTCCTTTTCGTCGATCGAAAGGCCCGCCTCGTTGATGGCGTGCACGGAGTCTTTCGAAACATCGACCAGGACGACGTCGTTGCCGGACCGCTGCAGCCAGCCGCCGAAAATTCCGCCCATTGCGCCTGCGCCGCCGAGAACTGCGATACGCATCGGGTTTGGGATCTCCTCCATTCGAGCAGGATTCGAACCGCCGCGCAGGGCTGGCGGTGTGCGCCCGCCTTGATCTACGTCCGATTGTCCGGCATAGTGTCGACCTGTAAGGCCAATGTCAAGCATGATGGCATGATAGGTTCAATGCTGGAAGCGGTTACGATCGAGCGCAAGAAGCTGTTTCAGCAGGTGGCCGCCCATCTTGAGAGGTTGATTCTCGACGGCCGGCTGAAGCCGGGTGACCAGTTGCCCCCCGAGCGCGACTTGCAGAACCGCTTTGGCGTTGGGCGTCCCGCCATTCGCGAGGCTTTGATCACCCTCCAGCGCGCAGGATTGATCGAAATCTCGAACGGCTCGCGCGCCCGAGTGGCAATGCCGACCGCGCACGCCGTCGTTTCCGGCATGGGGTCGGCGGTCATGCAACTCCTGTCCACCAACGAGGGCCAGCGGCACTTTCAGGGCGTTCGTTTGTTCTTCGAGGCGGCGCTCGCCCGCCATGCGGCGCGCGAGGCCAGCGCGACGCAGATCGACGAACTCAAGAAGAAGCTCGCGGCTAACCGCGAGGCCATCGGCGACCGGGAGAGATTCATCGAAACGGACGTTGCCTTCCATTTCGTGCTGGCGGAGATCAACGGCAATCCGGTGTTCGTCGCCTTGCATGACGCAATGTCGGAATGGCTGAAAGAGCAGCGCGTGGTGACGCTCGACGCCCCGCGTCAGGAGAAGATCGCCTACAAGGCCCATGTCGCCATTTTCGAGGCGATCGCGATGCGCGACCCGGATCGGGCGGAGATGGCGATGGCCGATCATATGCGCCAGCTCGAGCAAACCTTCTGGCGCCAGCGCGAACCCGCTTAGCCCGCTGACGCTTAGGCTTCGGATGACCCTCTGGAGACCGCGCGTCGGGGATCTTGCCACGCGGCGCCGCGATCGAACGGCTCAGCCACTCGACAGCGCGTTTGCGGTCCGAACTGCCGCCCGAATCGCGGCGAGATCGAGCGGCGGGCGCCGGCGCTCGGGATCCTGGCCCCCCGCCGGCTTAAGCCTGGGCGGAAGCTCCAAGCCCAACGGGACGCCCCACGCGAGAAGGTTGGCTGCGAGCCGCACCGGCTCCGACTCGCTCTCGCCGACGGGCGCATACGACCAACCGTCTCCGACCCTCCGCGTGTGCTTAACATGGACGTGCGCCAGCCTGGACAAAGCCCGATCGGCATCGTCAACTCGCTGGTCATTGTTCACAGCCATGCGCCGGCAGCATGGGCGATTTGGGCGCCGGCTTCGTAATAGGCCTCCCTGGCGGCCGGCAGCGCGGGCGCGTCCGGTTCGGTGACCGGCAGCGGCAAATCCTTTTCGCTTAAGCTTCCGAGAACATGGTCCGCGAGCAGGCGCCCGAACACCGTGCCAGTGCCGATACCCCGGCCATTGTAGCCGCAGAAGGTCACGATGTTCGGACCCAGACGATGAAAGCGGGGCAGCGCGTTCGCGGTCATGCCCATCATCCCGTACCATCGCGCCTCGAATTCGACCGGACCGATCTGCGGAAAAGTCTTTCTGAGCGCCCGCGACGCCCAGGCCCCGTGGACGCCGAGGCCCGCGAGGCGCAGCGCGCCGATGCTGCCGAACAGAAGCCGCCCCGCTTTGTCGCAGCGGAACGAGTTCAGGATCAGCCTCGTGTCCCAGCAGCCCTCGCGGCCCGGCAGAATCGACGCAGCGAGCTCTGGCGCGAGCGGCCTGGTCGCGAAGTTGAAATAGGGCACGCGGATCTGTTCGCGCCGCCCCTGCGTCCATTGCGCGCCTTGGGCATAGGCGTCGGTCGCGACGACGACCCAGTCGGCGGCGACAATCCCTTCGCCCGCCGAGAGCCGCCACAGATTGCCCGCGCGCTCCGCCGAACGCACCGGGCTTGAGGTATGGATCGCGGCGCCCGCCCCCAGGGCGACTTGCGCAAGTCCACGCGCATAAGCGAGCGGCTGGATGGTGCCGGCACGCGAATCGAGCAGCGAGCCCTCGTAGATGTCGGCGCCGATCCGCCGCGTCGTCTCCGCACGGCCCAGCACCTTGACCGGCGCCCCACGCGCGCCCCATTGCCGCGCGCGCTCCTCGATCTCGCCGAGACCGGACCCTCCGACGGCGCAATGCAGCGTGCCGTTGCGCACGAGTTCGCAATCGATCCCGTGCTTGTCGACAAGCGCGTAGACTTCCGCCGGACCGCCCCCCAACAGGTCGAGCAGCCGCTCGCCGTAGTCGGAGCCGAGCCTCTTCACGATCTCGTCGGGCTGAAGCCACATGCCGGCGTTGACCAGGCCGACATTGCGCCCCGCGCCCCCGAAGCCGATTTCGACCGCCTCGAGCGCGACGACCTTCGCGCCCGCCTCTGCGAGATGGAGCGCGGCCGAGAGGCCGGTATAGCCGCAACCGACGATCACGACGTCCGCCCGGACCTCGCCCCTGAGCGGTGAGGTTGGGGGCGCCGAGGGCGCGGTCATTTCCCAGAGGCCGTGCGAGAGAGGGTCGTTTTGCATGTCGCCTGGCGGTCTCGAGATCTCAAGAAGGATGAGACACCAAGACGCGGTTGGACGCCAGCCGCCGCGAGGGTCGCCGGCCGCAAACACGCACAAGTCAATGAAAGCCAATGAAAGCCAATCGCTTTCATGGCTTTCCTTTTCCGAATCGAGGCCTTCAATGGGTTTACGTGCGAAAAAATAGAAATTCCACGCCTCGACCTCGAAGCAGACTTCAAGTCCGTCGCGGCGAGCAAAATCGCAGACGGCTACACCAAAATGTTCGAGACCATTTTTCAAGGCTGCGGGGGCTCCGTGGTTCATATTACCGGTTGGATGAAGGGGCCTGAGGAGCGACGAAGCTCGAGCGTGATTCCGCCCGCCGGGGGGCGGCCGCGCCGCGAGGCGCGCGCGTCCGTCGACGGGGTATCAGGCCAACGGGCGAAAGCATAAGCGCGCCTCGACGCCGCCCGCAGCGGCGACTAGAAACAAGGCTGAGCCCGCCCGGCCGGCCGGGCGGGCTCACAGAGGCGGTTTTCAATGAGCTCCTTTCACGGACCCGAACTCGGCCCCTTCCAGTGGGACGATCCCCTCCTCCTCGAAGCCCAGCTCACCGAGGACGAGCGGATGATCCGGGATACGGCGCGCGACTTCGCCGCCAAGGAGCTCGCGCCGAGGATCGAGAAGGCTTATCTCGAGGAGAAGACCGACCCCAAAATATTCCGCCTCATGGGGGAAGCGGGCCTGCTCGGGGTGACGCTGCCGGAAGAATACGGCTCGGCCGGCGCCGGCTATGTCGCTTACGGACTCGTTGCGCGCGAGGTCGAGCGCGTCGATTCGGGGTTCCGTTCGATGATGAGCGTGCAGTCTTCGCTCGTCATGTATCCGATCCACGCCTATGGCGACGAGGCGCAGCGGCGAAAGTACCTGCCGGGCCTTGCGCGCGGCGAGCTGATCGGCTGCTTTGGCCTCACCGAGCCGAACGCCGGCTCCGACCCGGGCGGCATGGCGACCCGGGCGGAACAGATCGATGGCGGCTATCGGCTCAATGGCTCAAAAATGTGGATCAGCAACGCGCCGATCGCCGACGTGTTCGTGGTCTGGGCGAAGTCGCGCGCGCATAAGGACCAGATACGCGGCTTCATTCTCGAAAAGGGCATGAAGGGCCTTTCCGCGCCGAAGATCGAGGGCAAGCTCTCGCTCCGCGCCTCGATCACTGGCGAAATCGCGCTTGACAATGTCGAGGTCCCGGAGAGCGCGCTTTTGCCCAATGTGGCGGGGCTAAAGGGGCCGTTCGGCTGCCTGAACCGCGCCCGCTACGGCATTTCCTGGGGGGCGATGGGCGCGGCCGAGGATTGCTGGCTCGCCGCGCGCCAATATGGCCTCGACCGCAAGCAGTTCGGCCGCCCCCTCGCCCAGACCCAGCTCTTCCAGAAGAAGCTCGCCGACATGCAGACCCGGATCGCCCTCGGGCTCCAGGCGTCGCTGAGGGTCGGCAGGCTCATGGACGACGGAAAAGCGGCGCCGGAGATGATCTCGCTCGTCAAGCGCGCGAATTGCGGCGACGCGCTCGACATCGCCCGGGCCGCGCGCGACATGCATGGCGGCAATGGCGTCCAGATCGGATACAAGGTCATGCGCCACCTGACCAACCTCGAGAGCGTCAACACATACGAAGGCACGCATGACGTTCACGCGTTGATCCTGGGGCGCGCTCAGACCGGTTTGCAGGCGTTCTTTTGAGCGCGAGCGCGCTTGCTGGGGTCAAGGTCGTCGAGCTCGCGCGCGTGCTCGCGGGGCCCACGATCGGGCAGACGCTCGCCGACCTCGGCGCCGACGTGATCAAGGTCGAGAGTCCGGAGGGCGACGAGACGCGCGCCTGGGGACCGCCGTTCATCGACACGGACGGCGAGCCCTCCGCAGCCTATTTCCATTCCTGCAACCGAGGGAAGCGTTCGGTCGTCGCGGATTTCAACACCGAGCGCGGGCGCGAGATCGTGCGCCGCCTCGCCGCGCGCGCCGACGTGCTGATCGAGAATTTCAAGGTCGGGGGCTTGCGCGAAATTCGGCCTCGACTACGAAAGCCTGAGACCCCTCAATCCGCGCCTCGTCTATTGCTCCTTGACCGGCTTCGGCCAGACGGGCCCTTACGCGAAGCGCGCCGGCTACGATTTCCTCATCCAGGGCATGTCCGGGATGATGAGCATCACCGGCGAGCCGGAGGGGTCGCCGCAGAAAGCTGGCGTCGCGATCAGCGATCTGTTCACCGGGCTCTACGGCGTCATCGCGATCGAGGCGGCGCTGATCGTGCGGGAGAAGACCGGGCGCGGGCAGTCGATCGATCTTTCGCTGTTCAACTCGATGAGCGCGATGCTCGCCAACCAGGCGATGAACTACCTGGCGTCGGGCCGCTCGCCGAAGCGGATGGGCAACGCCCATGTCAATCTCGCGCCCTACCAGACCTTCCCGGTCGCCGACGGCTGGCTCATCGTCGCGGTCGGCAACGACGGACAGTTCGCGCGGCTCTGCGGCGCGCTGGGGCTTGAGGAGGTGGCGCGCGACCCGCGCTTCGCCACCAATCCCGCGCGGGTCGTGAATCGCGTCGAGATGGAGCGGCTCATCGTTGAAAGGACCGGCTCGTGGAAGCGCGACGACCTCCTCGCCGCGCTGGAAAAGGCGGTCGTTCCGGCCGGGCCGATCAACACCATCGCCGACCTCTTCGCCGATCCGCAATTCAAGGCGCGGGGGATGCGAATCGAGCCTCAGGGCGCGCCTGGCCTTCGCACTCCGATCCTGATGAGCGAAAGCTCGCTCGCGCTTGCTCGCCGCTCGCCCAAGCTCGGCGAGCATCAGGCGGAGGTCCTGCGCGAGATCGGACTCGAGGACACCTGACGTCAGCTTGACGGCGCTCGAGCGCGGGCGGCAAATCGAAGCATGAGCGCGATTCGGAATATCTGCGTCTATTGCGGTTCGGGGGACGGCGCCGACAAGCGGTTCGGCGAGGCGGCGGAAGCGCTTGGCCAGGCGCTCGCCGCCGAAGGGGTGGGCCTCGTCTATGGCGGCGGCGGCGAGGGGCTGATGGGACGCCTCGCCCGCTCCGCGCTCGCCGCCGGCGGCCATGTGACCGGCGTGATCCCGAGCTTCCTCATCCGCAAGGAGCACCCGCTGACCGAGGCCCAAGAAATGCTTGTCGTCGACACCATGCATGAGCGCAAGCAGGCGATGTTCGACCGGGCCGACGCGTTCGTCGCCTTGCCCGGCGGCATCGGCACGCTGGAGGAGCTGGTCGAGCAATTGACCTGGGTTCAGCTCAACCGCCACGTGAAGCCGATCCTGATCGCCGACATCGCCGGCTTCTGGCGCCCGCTGCTCGCGCTCATCGCCCACATGCGGATGCAGGGCTTCATCCGCGATGGCTTCGACGCGCGCTACCTGGTGGCGGAAAAGATCGAAGATGTGCTGCCGATGCTGCGCGCCGCCGCCGGGCGCCGTTCAGCCGAGCGCGCGCGCGAGGGCGCGGGCGCCGTTCGCGACATGTGACGGAGGCGATCGATGACGAGTCCGATCTTTGCGATGGCGCTCGCCGCCGGGCTTTTGGGGCTTGCCGCTCAGCCGGCGGCGGCTCAGAGCGCCAAGCCCAGGCCGAAGGCGCCGGCGGGCGCCTCCACGGTCACCCTGATGGTGACGAACTCGCGCAAGTCGGATCTCGTTCAGCTCCAGGCGGCAGAGAGCGGCTCGGTGAGCTGGAAGAAGGTGCTCGGCGCGCTCAAAGCCGGCAAGCAGGCGGAAGCCAGCTTGCCTAGGCCGTTCAACTGCCGCGTCAATCTGCACGGGACCTTCGCCGACGGCCAATCGATGGACGCCTCCGATGTCGACGTCTGCACGCAGAAGACGCTGAACCTCACCGACTGAAACCCCTCAGTCTTTCAACTCGAGGGCGCAAGGGCCGAAGCTACTTCTGCCCGAACAGCTCGGCGACATATTCCCAGTTGATGAGGTGATCGACCCACGCCTTGAGATAGTCGGGCCGGCGGTTGCGGTAGTCGATGTAGTAGGAGTGCTCCCAGACGTCCACGCCGAGGATGGGCTTCGCCCCGTGCACCAGCGGGTTCTCGCCGTTCGGGGTCTTCATCGCCTCGACCTTGCCCCCCTTCACAGCGAGCCACGCCCAGCCCGAACCGAACTGGGTCACGCCCGCCTGAATGAAATCCTCCTTGGCCTTGTCGATCGAACCGAACGAATCCTTGAGCGCCTTTTCGACCTCGCCCGGGATCTTGTTGCTCGCGTTCGGCTTCATCCACTTCCAGAAATGCGTGTGGTTATAGTGCTGGCCGGCGTTGTTGAACACTGCCGCGTTCTTGCCGAACGAGCCCTTGACGATGTCCTCGAGCGGCTTGCCCTCCCATTCGGTCCCCTTGAGCGCGTTATTGCCGTTGTTGACATAGGCGAGGTGATGCTTGTCGTGGTGGAATTCGAGCGTTTCCGCCGACATGTAGGGCTTGAGCGCGTCACGCGGATAGGGCAGATCGGGGAGCGAAAAGGCCATCTGAGAGGCTCCTTGGGAGGTTGGGGGCTCGGAAATCGTTATTCATGACGCCCCATGGGGGCGAAATTTAGCCCCCCGGGCCCGGCGCCGCAACCGCGAAGGACGCGCGCGCCTTGAGCAGCCCGGCGTCTGACGTGTATCTGATCGGGATTGGGGCCGAGGGAACCTGAAAGTGCATCTGACCAACGAGCGCATGATCGTCATTTTCGTTGTCGGCGCCGTCGCCGGATGGCTGATCGGCAAGGCGCTGCGCGGCAATGGGTTCGGGCTGGTCGGCGACGCGGCGATCGGAATCGTCGGCGCGCTGATCGGCGAGTGGCTTCTGCCGCGCTTCAACCTCCGCTTGTGGGGCGGGCTTGAGGGCATGATCATCGAGGCGGCGATCGGGGCGGTCGTGCTGCTGGTTGTTCTGCGCTCGGTCGGGGCGAGCGGATGGGGAGGGGCCCGGTAGGGGAAAAGATGTTCAAGCATATTCTCATTCCGACGGACGGTTCGGACCTGTCGCGCAAGGCGGTCCTCTACGGCGTTCAACTCGCCAAATCGTGCGGAGCGAAGGTGACCGGGCTGACCGTCGCCGCACCTTACCGAGTCGTCGCCATGGACGCGGTCCTCATTCCCCTGGACGAAGAGGACTACGAGGAGCGGTCGCGCAGTTCCTCCGAAAGGGCGCTCGAGCAGGTTAAGATCGCGGCCGACGCGGCGGGCGTGACATGCGAGACGGTCCGGGAGGTCCACGACCAGCCCTATCGCGCGATCATCGACGCCGCGCAGTCGCACGGCTCGGACCTCATCGTGATGGCCTCGCACGGACGGCGCGGGATCTCGGCCCTGCTGCTCGGCAGCGAGACGGCCAAGGTCCTCACCCACTCGACCGTTCCGGTGCTCGTCTACCGCTGATCCGGCGCGGGCTGAGGCGGTCCGGCCCGCTCCACCCGCAGGAGCGATCCATCCTCGACCGCCACTACTCGAACCTTGGCGCCCGCCGGGCAGTCGTCGCCTTTCACCCGCCACGAACTGTCGCCGACCCGGATGCGGCCGTGGCCATGAACGATCGCTTCCTCGAGAAAGAAATCCGATCCGATCAGCGCGTGCGCCCGGCTCTGGGGCAACGGGCCGGGACTGGCGTGGAGGGAGCCGTAGACGTCGCGGCCAATCATCACCAGCGCGATGACCAGGGCGCCGAACAGAAGCAGTTGGGTGGTGAGATCGAGGGGCACGAAATAGGCGATCGCGCCGACGATCGCCGCCGCCGCGCCGATAAAGATGAGAAACGCGCCCGGCGCCAAAGTCTCAGCCGCGCACAGGACGAGGCCGCCGACGAGCCAGAAAAGCGCCCCGAGATGGGTTGAGAAGAGCGAATCGAACAATGGGCCCCCGCGTTCAGCCATTCCACGGCGAGTGTCCGCCAGGCGGCGGATTCGATTGCGCAGCTCCGGCGGGCGCGGCAGGCGCGGGCGAATCGGGAACGGCGCGCGACTGCCGGCGCGAGCCGAGCGCCGCCTCGCCGGCGGCGGTCTCGCCGAACGCGCTCGCAGCGATCTGACCGATGCCGGCGAGCGTGCCGGCGAGCGAGGCCAGCTCCATCGGAACGATGAAAACCCGCTGGTTCGGCGCCTGGGCGAGCGCGTGGAGCGCGCGCACGTATTTGTCGGCGACGAGATAGTTGATCGCCGCCGGATCGCCCCGAGCCGTCGCCTCGCTGACCAAACGGGTCGCCGTCGCCTCGGCCTGAGCCGAGCGCTCGCGCGCTTCCGCAGCGCGAAAGGCCGCTTCGCGCTGCCCTTCCGCCTCCAGCACCACCGCCGCCTTGCGCCCTTCGGCGCGGGTGATCTCCGCCTGTCTCTGGCCTTCGGCCTCGAGGATCATCGCGCGCTTCTCGCGCTCGGCCTTCATCTGCCGGGCCATCGAATCCACGAGGTCCTTCGGCGGCTCGATGTCCTTGATCTCGATCCGTGTAACCTTCACGCCCCAAGTCTCAGAGGCCGCGTCGATCACGCCGAGCAGCCGGGCGTTGATGTCGTCACGGTGCGACAGGAGCTGGTCGAGGTCCATCGAGCCCATGACGGTGCGGATGTTGGTCATCACCAGGTTCAGGAGCGCGCGCTCGAGGTCGGCGACTTCATAGGACGCCCGCCGCACGTCGAGCACCTGATAGAAGGCAACGCCGTCGACGGCGACTGTCGCATTGTCCTTGGTGATGATCTCCTGGCGAGGCACGTCGACGACCTGCTCCATCACGTTGAGCTTGCGGCCAACCGAGTCGATGTAGGGAACGATGAGGCCGAGGCCCGGCGTGAGCGTCTTGTAGTACCTGCCGAATCGCTCAACAGTATAGTTGAAACCCTGCGGCACCTGCCGGACGCCCATCAACACGGTGATCACGATGAACGCGACGACGACGATCGCGAAGACGCTGACCCCCTGGATCATCGATCGAGCTCCGTTGCCTGCCGCCTGCCCGAATCGCCGCCGCAAGCGCGTGCAATTTTAGCGGCAAACGGAGAACGCCGCCACCGCGCCGCTCGTGCGGCTCTCTGCTTCAACCTTTCGCAGCGTTTGGTCCGCGAGCGCCGGCGCCAGGCCCGCGCCGCTATCTCGCGAGCTGCGCCGTGGCGCGCAGGCTCTCCTTCGCCCGGTCGGCGCGGGCCTGCCGCACCCGCACCAATTGCTGGTCGGCAAGCACGCCAATCAGGATGACCGTGCCCATGACGGCGAAATTGAGCGAGCTCGGGATGCCGAGCAGATTGACCAGGTTCTGCAGCACCTGAAGGAGAACAGCGCCAAGGACGATGCCGAGGATCGAGCCCTCGCCGCCGCGCAGCGAGCAGCCGCCGAGCACCGCGGCCGCGATCCCGTAAAGCTCATAGAAATTCCCGTGCGAGGCTGGCGAGATCGAGCGGGTGTACATGGTGAGGAAGATCGACGAAACGCCGGCCAGCGCGCCGCAGATGACGTAGGCGGCGACAATGATCTTCTTCGTCGCAATGCCGGAGAAGCGCGCCGCCTCCTCGTTCTTGCCGATGGCGAACAGGTAGCGGCCGAAGACCGAGCGATGCAGCAGCACCCCCATGATCAGGGCGGCGACTAGGAAGATGATGAACGTATGCGGGATGCCGTACGTGCGTCCCGGTGGTGATCCATTCGAGCGCCGGAAAGCTCTGGCCGAACTCAAATCCGGCTGTCCCGTCGTCGGTATACCAGCGAGCGATGCCGCGATAGATCAAGAGGCCGCAAAGCGTCACGACGAAGGGCTGCAAGTTCATCCGCGTGACGAGAAACCCATGCACCCAGCCAAGGATGACGCCGAAACCGATAATAATCAGAACGGCGAGAATCCACGGCAAGTGATAGTTCACGAGCAAGTCGACGAAAACGACGCCGAACAGGGCGAACTGCGAGCCGATCGAAAGGTCGATGCCGCCCGTGATGATGACGAAGCCTTCGCCGATCGAGAACAGGCCGAATAGCCCGACGAGATTGGCGGTATTCGCCAGATTGATCGGCGAGATGAAGCGCGGGTTGAGAAACGCCACCACCGCGCCAACGACGACGATGAGCAGGAAAAGTCCGAGATCTTTCTTCAGCATCACGCCGCACTCTGCTCCGGTCCGCGAGCGACGGCGAGCCGCATCACGTTCTCCTCGCTGAACTGGTCGCGGTTCAGCATTCCGCTGATCGCGCCTTCTTGCATCACCACAATTCGGTCGCTGACCCCGATCACCTCCTCCATGTCGGAAGAAATCATCAAGATCGCCACACCGGTGTCGGCCAGCTCCCGCATCAGCAGATAGATTTCGGACTTTGAGCCAACGTCAATGCCACGGGTCGGCTCGTCGAAGATCATCGCCTTAGGCTTCATCGACAGCCATTTGGCGAGGACCACCTTCTGCTGGTTGCCTCCCGATAGCGTGCGGACCACCGTCTCGACATCGGCCGTCTTGATGTTGAGGGACTGGCGCTGCCGCTCCGCGTTCCTGCGCTCAGCTCCCGAATCCATGAGGAGATATCTGGCGAAGGACAAAAGATCGGGCAGCGAGATGTTGTCGGTCACCGAATCCTCAAGCACGAGACCGCTGCGCTTGCGGTCCTCCGGCGCGAGATAGATTCCGTGCGCGATGGCGTCTTTGGCCGAACGAATGGAGACCGGTGCTCCGTTCAGGCGAATCTCTCCGCCGAGCGCCGCGTCGACGCCGAACACGGCGCGCGCCAGCTCGGTTCGCCCCGCCCCGATCAGTCCGGCCATGCCAAGGATTTCGCCCGCTCTCAGCGAGAGACTGACGGCGTGCGCCGGATGGGCGAAGGTTCGCAAGCCCGCGACTTCCAGAACGTTGGCGCCCGGGGGCGATTTGGGTGGAATATAAAGGGATTTTAGATCTCGCCCGATCATCAGGCGGATCATGGCGTCGCGATGGATCTGATCACGAGCAAGCTCGCCAACCACCGACCCGTCACGGAGAACGACCACACGGTCGGCGCAGGTTTCGACCTCGTTCAGCCGGTGAGTGATAAAAATGATAGACACGCCATCGGCCTTGAGCTCGCCTATGACCCGCATCAGCCGATCGGTCTCGGTGGACGTTAGGCTGGAGGTCGGCTCGTCCATAATGACCACGCGGGCGTTAAGCGAAAGCGCCTTGGCGATCTCCAACAGCTGGCGTTGCGCAAGCGAGAGGTCGGAAACCAGATCGTCGACCTCGAAGTCGACGGCCAGTCGCTTCAGCAACGGCGCTACGACGCGCTTCGTCGCCTTGCGGTCGACGAGCTTGAGGGGACCGGATGACAGCGGCTCCCGCCCGATCAGCACATTCGCGCCAACGTCGAGATTGTCGAAGAGGTTCAGTTCCTGATGAACGAACGCGATTCCTGAACTCAGCGATTCGGAGACGGTGAGCGAGTCATGCGCCGCGCCTTCGATCTTGATCGTTCCCTGATCGGGCTTCACAACCCCGCCGAGAATTTTCATCAGCGTGGACTTGCCCGCGCCATTCTCGCCGATCAGCGCGAGAACCTCGCCCCGGTTCACGGTCAGGCTAACGCGCGAAAGAGCGCGGACGCCGGGATAGCTCTTGCTGATGTCGATCAGCCGAAGGAGGGGATCGGCCAAAGGCGGTCCTTGAGGAAAAGATGGCGCCGCGCGTTAGCGCGACGCCTTGGAGTGCAAGCCAAGCGAACGCTAAGTTTGCGTCCGCCTGCCTTATTTCTTGCCCTGACGCGCTTTCAGCTCCGCCCAGAAGGCGTCGACGTTGTCCTTGCTGATGATCTTGGTCGGGATGATGATGAGGCCGTTCGCGGGGATGAACGATTTATCTCCTTCGAGATACTTCGCCATGTCCTTCATGCCCTGATAGCCCCACTCGTAGGGCTGCTGCACGACGGTGGAGGCAATCGTCCCTTCCTTGACGCCGCCGAGCGTGATCGGGTCCTCGTCGAAGCCGATGACCGTGATCTTGCCGAGCTTGCCGGCTTCCTTGAGCGCCTCGTAGATGCGGGGCGTGTTGTAGGAATAGTAGCCGACCATGCAGTCGATCTCGGGATGCGCGGTCAGCGTGTCCTCGACATTGCGCTTGGCGCGGGTCTGGTCGCCGTCGTCGGCGCGCACGTCGACTTGCACGATCTTCGAGCCCTTGATCGTCTCGTTGAAGCCCTCGATGCGCTCGCGCGCGTTGTCCGCGCCGGGCAGACCGACGAAGCCCATGCATTTGCCGCCGTTCGGCATGGCCTTGAGCGCAATCTCGCCCGCCTGCTTGCCGGCATCGACATTGCTCGAGCCGATATAAGCGACGCGGTTGCTCTTGGGCGCGTCGCTATCGGTGGTGAACAAGGCCACCTGTTTGCCGACACGGTCGAGAGCGTCGGTCATGGTCTTGGGATCGACCGCGCTCACCATGATGCCGGAGACGCCGGCCGCGACAAGGTCGTCCATCACGCGCGTCTGGATCGCGGCGGTCCCCTGCTCGGGATATTTGAAGTCGAGCTTGTAATTTGGTAGTTCGCTCTGAGCCTTCTTGACGCCGGCCTCGGCGGCCTTCCAGAAGTCCGAAGGGACGTTCACGACGAACACCAGGGTCTTCTTGTCCGCGGCCTGAGCCCCGGTCGCGAAAGCGAAAAGGGCGCTTGCAGCGACGCCCGCGAGAATAAGCCTCTTCATCACGTTTCCTCCAGTGGGCCGTCCGTTTGGTCTGCTATGCGCTTAAGCCCCAGCGTCCGGCGCTGAATTCCGTACCGGCGGCCAGGAACGGGGTCAAGAGCATTCTTCATACTATCATACTAATGGCCCCTTAGCGCCCGGAGGCGCCCCTGGCGGCTGGAAAAGCGCCGCCAGAACGCCGCGGCGGGTCGAGAGCTATTCCGGCGAAAGCAAGCGCGTCCGTCAATCGACAAGCGCGATCCCGATGCCGCCTGCGCTCAAGGTCCGGCCCGCGGCTTTCGCATCCTCGGCGCGATCGAGTTCTGAGCAACGCCAGCGCCTCGCGTCCCGACGAGGAGCCGAGCGCGCCGACGCTAAGCTCGCGGTCGAGGACCGGCGTTCCTGGGGCGGGGGCGGGTCCGGCCAGTTTGACCCGCGCGACCCGCTTGCGCGCCGTCCCTCGGTGCTTCATGCGCGAGACGACCTCCTGCCCGACATAGCAGCCCTTGTCGAAATCGACCCCATGCAAGAGATCGAAATTGGCGTCGTGCGGGAAGGCGTCACCATAAGCGAAATCGAGGCCGCCCTTGGGCGCTCCGGCGGCGATGCGCAGGGCCTCGTACTCGCTCGCGCGCTCCGACCCGATCGCGGCCGCGATCGCGCGGGGCGCGATCACGCGGAAGCCAAGGCGCGGATCGCGCGGGTCGGCATAAACGAGGCCGCCGCCGATCCGCGGCGGCTCAGCCTCCCAGAATGCGGCGACGGCGCGGCTGGCGCTCTCGTCAGCGATCGCGACCTTGGCGCGCAGCTTGTAGAAGCCGAGCCGCTTCGCAAGATCCGCCGCCTGCGCCGCCGCGCAGTCGATGAGATAGGACGGCTGGACCCCGTCCGCGCGGACCACGATCATGTCGAACAGGATCTTGCCCTGGGGGGTGAGCAGCGCCGCGTAGCGCGCTTCGCCCGACGCGAGTCGCTCAACATCGTTGGTCAACAGCCCTTGCAGGAAGCCCGCCGCATCCGCGCCACTCACGGAAACGACGCCGCGATCGGCGAGAAGGGCGGCTTTCTTGTGCATGGGTCCCCGAGCCTGCCTTGATTGCGGTTAATCGCAAACTTGCACGTGATGGATACGCCCGTGAATGCGCACCGCTGCCGGATAACAGCCGTTGGCTCCGCCCGCGGAGGTATAGACTGCGGCGGGCGGCGCCGGCGTCGTGAACCAATGGTTGACGGCGGCGGCGTGGCCGAACAAGGTCCCAGCCGCGACCGCGCCGATGATCACGCCGGCGAACGCGGCGGGCGCAAAGACGATGAACGCCTTGGCGGGCGCGGCAACGAGCAGGGCGCTGAGGCCGACGCCAGCGGCCGCCAACAGCGAATTCGATCGAGTCATGATGTCGCTCCTGTTGGGTTGAGTTACCTGGAACCTAAAGACCGAAAGGCGGCGGAAACAAGGGCGGCCGGGAGATTGATCGGCGAGGCTCGTCGGAGCGCATGCCGGCCTCTCGCCTCCGGTCCCGCCCCCCGTCGACCTTGCCAGCGGGAAGGCGGTCAAATAGGGCGCCCTTCGGCGGCCGGCAGGAGACTCGACATGGCCCTCAGTTTCGATTGCATCCTCACGAACGGGGCCGTGGTCAATCACGACGGGGTCGGCGAGCGGGACATCGGCATCCGCGAGGGGCGCATCGCGGCGATGGGAGCCCTGGGCGGCGCCGCGGCGGGCGAGCGCATCGACTGCCGGGGCCTGCACATCCTTCCAGGCGTCATCGATACGCAAGTGCATTTCCGCGAGCCCGGGCTCCTTCACAAGGAGGATCTGGAGACCGGCTCGCGCGGCGCGGTCCTGGGGGGAGTGACGGCGGTGTTCGAGATGCCCAACACCGACCCGCTGACGACAAGCGCCGGGGCCCTCGCCGACAAGCTCGCCAGAGCCAGGGGCCGCATGCATTGCGACTTCGCCTTCTGGGTCGGCGGGACGCACGACAATGTCGCCGATATCCCCGATCTCGAGCGGCTGCCCGGCGCGGCGGGAATCAAGGTGTTCATGGGCTCCTCGACCGGGCGCCTGCTGGTCGCCGACGACGAGGGGGTGCTGGCGATCCTCAAGCAAACTCGCCGCCGCGCGGCGTTCCACAGCGAGGACGAGGCGCGGTTAAATGAGCGCAAACCCCTGCGCGTCGCGGGCGATCCCTCGTCGCATCCGGTCTGGCGCGATGAAATCGCGGCTTTGCGTTCGACCGAGCGGCTCATTCGCCTCGCGCGCGAGGCGCGCGCGCAGGTGCATGTCCTGCATATCTCGACGGCCAAGGAAATGGACTTTCTGGCCAATGCCAAGGATGTCGCGAGCTGCGAGGCGACGCCGCATCATCTGACGCTCCGCGCCGAGGACTACTCGCGCCTGGGAACAAAGATGCAGATGAACCCGCCAGTGCGCGGCCGAGACCATCGCGACGCCATCTGGCGCGGGCTCGACCAGGGCGTGGTCGACGTGCTTGGCTCCGACCACGCGCCCCATACGATCGAGGAGAAGGCCAGGCCCTATCCCGAAAGCCCGTCCGGCATGACCGGCGTGCAGACGCTCGCCCCGGTCATGCTCGACCACGTCAACGCTGGGCGGCTCAGCCTTGAGCGCTTCGTCGATCTGACCAGCGCCGGGCCGCAGCGCCTGTTCGGCATCGTCGGCAAGGGCCGGATCGCGGCCGGATACGATGCCGACTTCACCATCGTCGACCTCAAGCGCCGCGAGACGATCCGCGACCCCTGGATCGCCTCGCGCTCGCGCTGGACGCCTTATGACGGAAAGACCGTGACAGGCTGGCCGGTCGGGACCTTCATACGTGGCCGCCGGGTGATGTGGGAGGGCGAACTCACGGCGCCATCAACGGGGGAGGCGGTGCGGTTCTGGGGCTGAACGGCGGGCGAGTCCGCACGCGAAAATGGACTGCTATTTCCGGTCGTGTTTTGAGCAATTCCAGGGGCTTGCGGCGCCATTTCCTTCCGAGCCATCCGCAGCCCGGCGGAATGCTCGGAACAATTAAACATAATTCTATTGTTATATTTGTCGATTTGAATCGCAGCGCAGCAATCCAAAATTCCTGTATCGCCTCGCACTTGCTCTCGAACGGGCCTTTCTCAATGCTCGATGGCAAGCTTCGCGATATAGCCCGATCGCGTCTCGCCGGCAGCGCGCGCTTCATCGTCCAGGCGCCGCAGCACCCGGCGCGGTAGCGTGATGTTGACGCGTTCGACGGTGTCGTCGAGAACGGCCGGATCGACGGTGACAAGCGAGAGGATCCAGCCTGTAAATTCTGGCTTCGCGCGGATTGCTTGGAGCGAGGAGGGGCGCGGGATCAGCTCGCCAGCGTCAAGCGCGGCCTCAATCAAGGCCAACGTCGCCTCTTCCGCGCCTGCGATTGCCTCCTCCAGTGTATCTCCGGCTGAGAAACAACCGGGCAGATCGGGGACGACAACGCCATACGCGGTTTGGTCAGTCTCAGGCTCGATCGCGATGGGGTAGTCGTACCTATTTTTCAACGATGAGATCATCTGTTCGTATACTGAACGAACCTGAACGCGCTAGACTAATTCGACCACAGAACCAGGGTTGAATCCTTTGATTTCGTCAGCTGACATCCGAATACCAAACTCTTTCAGAAACCGCTTGAGACAAGACGGCCCCGTGCCGTAATACCCAAATGCCATGCGATGGATGTCGAATTCGCCTGTGCGCTCTCCTGAGATAAGCTTTGTTCCATCGTGAAATTCTAAAATCATTTTGAACTCTGAAAATCCCGAGCAACAACTCAAGCTCTTCATCGGGCCGTGCGTTTCTCTCAGCGTTTTAGCAAGTTCCCCTATGCCGGGACAACGCCAATCTTCTTCGGCGTCTTCATATGCGGCTGTACCGAACGCAACTATTTTCCTCTGCCAGTCGCCCGACAATCCTTTCCCACATTTCTCACACAACACCGACTGGGGTAGATGCAATATTGTCCGGCATTTGGGACACTGTACGTGGAGTTTGGAATATTGGTAAATATCGTTTAGTTGAAAAGTTACCTCTGCGGAACATTTTTGGCATTTGTAGAAAGGGATTGCGGAGTCCCACGCCTCACATTCGGTGCATGAGACGATGCGCCCGTCGGAGTGGGCCGCCCTGCTGGTTAGAGCTTGCAATACCTCGCGGTGGCCATATCTAGCGGCTGCCATCGGCGCGGTGAAGCCGGCACTTGCCGTGGCATTCACATCGGCACCCTCGTCGAGCAGCGCGTTCACCACCTCCAGGTGGCCATCGAAGGACGCTAGCATGAGCGCCGTCACGCCATCGTTCCTTTTGGCATTGACCTTGGCCCCCTGGGCCAGCAGCGCCTTCAGAGCATCGAGATGACCTTTTTGCGATGCCACCATCAGCGCGGTCGCGCCATTGTTGTCTCTTGCATCGACGTCGACCCCCTTCGCGGACAGGGCTTGCACCTCGTCTACGCGGTTGATTAGGGAGGCCGTCATTAGCGCGGTCCCCCCATTGTTATCCCTGGCGTCGCCCGCTGCCCCGCCGGCAAGGAGCGCCTCCATCACCTCCAGCTGACCGTTCTGAGTGGCCAACATCAGCGCAGTTGAGCCGTCATTTCTCTTGGCGTTAACTCGCGCGCCCTTGGCGAGCAAAACCATCACCACCTCCAGGTGACCATCGAATGATGCCACCATCAGCGCAGTCACGCCGTTGCTCGCCGCGGCATTGACGTCGCCCATACTGTCGAGCAGTGCCCGCACAACGTCGAGGTGCCCTTCTTGCGAAGCAAACATCAACGCGCTCCCGCCGTCGCTCCTCTTGGCATTGACGTCTGCCCCCTTTTCGATGAAGGATTGAACGGTCGGCAGATCGCCGCGCCCTGCCGCTGTCCGCAAACCTTCATTCAATTCAGTGATAGGCGGCGACGCCGGTTTGCTAGCGCGTGGAGCGGACTCCTGCGGGGAGGAAGATTGCGTTCCCGTTTTTTGCCGGGACGCCAGAATTGACTTCGCGGGCTGAGTGCTTTGAACCAAACAGTCGGGACCAAAATCTCATTGCTTGGCCGCCAGCATCGCAACGGAATGAAACCGTAACTGGTCACGATACGTTGCCCCCATCGCTCAATCAAGAAGTCTGGGCACCCCGAGCAAGGTGTGCGGCTCTCACCCCTTTGCGCCCCCGCGCCGGCGCTAACCCATCACCTGCATCGTCAGCCAGGTCGCAGCCAGCGCCGGCTTCTTCGCCCCCTCGACCTCCACGCTGACGTCATAGCTCAACTGCCAGTCGCGCGCCGAACGCGGCGTGACCGCGCGCAGCGTGAAATGGCCGCGCACCCGGCTTCCCGAAGGGACGGGCCGGACGAAGCGCACGCGGTCGAAGCCGTAGTTCAGGCCATGCGCCGCGCCCTCGATTCTGGGCAGCGCGCTATAAGCCATGGCCGACAGCAGGGAGAGGGTGAGAAAGCCGTGCGCGATCGTCCCGCCGAACGCCGTTGCTTTCGCCCGCTCGGGATCGACGTGGATAAAAAGCTCGTCCTCGGTGACCTTGGCGAAAGCGTCGATCCGCGCCTGATCGACGATGAGCCAGCGCGAAGACGAAACTCGTGTCCGACCATGGCGGCGAGTTCGGCCGCGGGAACTCGCTTGACGTCCGCCCGCTGTTCATGGGTGGGCGCCGAACATCGCCGGCGGCGCGGTGACGCCGATCCCGCCGTCGATTGGCAGGATGGCGCCGGTCGTGTAGGCGCCGCCGCGCCCGGCGAGGAAGAGGAGCGCTCCGGCGATGTCCTCGGGCCGCCCGACGCGGCCCATCGGCACGGCTTTGGCGCTGCGCGCCTGCCCCGCCTCGTCTCGAAGCGCGAATTTCGTCATGTTGGTCGGAAACGGTCCGGGCGCGAAGGCGTTCACCGTCACCTGCTTCTCCGCCAGCTCCGCGGCGAGAATACGGGTCAGGTGATGCACGGCGGCCTTCGAGGCGGAATAGGCCCAGGCGGTTTCCGACTGCGTCACATATCCCATGACCGAACCCATGTTGACGACGGTCGAAGGCCAATCGCGCGTCGCAGAGGCGATCAGCATCGGAGCGAGATCGCGGGTCAGGGTGAAAAGGCCGCTCACGTTCACGCTGAGCACCCGTTCCCATGCCTTCCACGGGTAAGTCTCGAACTTGTCGCCCCAGTTCGCCCCGGCGTTGTTGACCAGGATGTGCAGCGCGCCGGTCCGCTTGCGGGTCTCGGCGGCGAGCGCCTTGACGCCATCCTCGCTTCCGACCGTGCCGCCGAAGCCCTCGCATTCGCCGAGCGCCGAGAGCTCGCGCGCCGCGGCTTCGCAAGCCTCCGCCTTGCGCGAGGCGATCAGCACGCGCGCGCCCGCGGAAAGCAGCGCCTCCGCGCAGATCCGGCCCAGCCCGGTGGCCCCGCCGGTCACCAGCGCCGTGCGGCCGCGGACGGAAAAAAGCTCGCTTGCCTCGAACATGGCTCCCCGCACCGGTCCCGATTTGCTAAGGACCATAGCAATTCCGCGACAAACGCCAAACTACCGCCATGGATCGGCGCGTGGCGGCATTTTACCTCGGGGACAGCCAATGGCTCAGGATCCGGCGCTTCGCTTCGCCGTCATGGTCGGCAGCCTGCGCAAGGCCTCGTTCAACGCGGCGATCGCGCGCGCTCTACCGGCGCTTGCCCCCGAGGGCGTGACGATCGAGCCTCTCCCCTCGGTCGGCGAGTTTCCGCTCTACAATCATGACCTGCAGCAGCAGGGCGTCCCGCTGGTCGTGGCCAGAACGGCGGAGGCGATCCGCAAGGCCGACGCGGTCATCATCGTCACGCCCGAGTACAATCACACGATCCCCGGCGGTCTCAAGAACGCGGTCGACTGGATCTCGCGTCTGCCGAACCAACCCTTCGCCGCCAAGGCGATCGCGTTCGAGAGCGCCTCGCAGGGCCTCTGGGGCGGTTTGCGCGCCCAACTCGCCCTGCGCCAGATGTTCGTCTATCTCGACGGTCGCGTGCTCAACAAGCCGGAGGTCATTATTCCGCAGGTCCAGACCAAGGTCGATCCCGCGACCGGCGAACTGACCGACCCCGCGACCCGCGGCTTCATTGCCGACCAGCTCAAGGCGCTCGCCGAATTCGCGCGGCGTTGACGGGCGGGCGCGCTGCGACCACATTGTCAGGCGTCCCCGGAGGCTGGCGCTCGCATGAAAGTCTCGCTCATCCAGATGAACTCGACCAGCGACAAGGCCGCCAATATCGCGGCGGCCGAGGCCCTGATCGAGCGCGCGGCGGCGGAAGAGGGGCCGGACTGGGTGCTGCTCCCCGAACAGTTCGACTGGGCCGGCGGCTCAAGGGCCGAAAAGCTCGCCAACGCCGAGCGCCTGCCGGGCGGGCCGGCCTATGAGATGGCGCGCGGGCAGGCGGTGAAGCACCGCATCTTCGTCCACGCCGGCTCGATCATGGAGAGGATCGACGGCGAGGAGCGCTACCACAACACGTCCGTCGTCTTTAATCGCGAGGGCGAGGAGATCGCCCGCTACCGCAAGATCCATTTGTTCGATGTGACGACGCCCGACGGAACCGCCTACAAGGAAAGCGCGACGGTGAAGGCGGGCGACCGGGTCGTCACCTACGACTGCGAGGGTGTCACGGTCGGCTGCTCGATCTGCTACGACCTCCGCTTCCCCGACCTCTTCCAGGCGCTCATGGAGAAGGGCGCGGAGATGATCGCGATGCCCGCCGCCTTCACCATGACGACCGGCAAGGACCATTGGGAGGTGCTGCTGCGCGCCCGCGCCATCGAGACCGAAACTTACGTCTGCGCCAGCGCCCAGACCGGTTCGTTCACCGTCGGCAACGATGAGCGGCAGACCTACGGGCATTCGCTTGTCGCCGACCCTTGGGGGCATGTGATCGCAAAGGCGTCCGACGGGGTCGGGATCGTCTCGGCCAGGATCGATCCGGCGAAGGTCAAGAAGGTGCGCGCAATGATTCCCGTGGCGGAACACAAAGCGCGCATAGCTCGAAGCTAAGGCTTAGGCTTACGCCGGCACGACGTAGGGGAACTTGTCGGCCCGTTGGTTCTTGGCGACCGACGGCTTGAGCCCGGAGGGGATCGCCGTTCCGGCGACCAAGGACATCATCACCTCGGGCGCGTTATCCGCCGGCGTCCTTCCGTTTCGAACAGCGAAGCCGAATGTCGCGGGCGTTCCCACGACATAAGGCAGAACGTCGGGAAACAGTTCGCGGGCCACGGTTTGGCCGTACCCCTTTGGGTCACCCGAGGTCCCGCCGGCCGTAACGACCGCGGCGATGTGCTCGGCGATATGGCCGCCTTCCGCAGCGAAGTCTTTCGACGGGTGCCTGGTGTTGGCCGGATTGGTGAAATGACCGTCGTCCGGCCAGAAGATCGGCCACATCATCGGATATCCGCCGCGGTTGATCTGCCGCCAGCCGCCTGCGTCTGTGGCGAGTTTGGTCGCGCACCAGACCCCAATTTTGGCGCCCGGCTTGAGTTGCGGATGCTGGTGGGAGACTTCGAGCACGATCGATTCGACCGTCGTGCCGCTGAAGTTGTTCTTGGCGTTCTCCGGGCGCCAACCCGAGAGGTCGACAGCCGTCCCGTCTTTTACCGCTCCGTTGACCTTCGCCAGAAGGGACAGGTCGACGTAGAACGAATCCGCGATGCGCCCGGCCCATAGCCGCGCCCCGCCGGCGCTAGCCGGCTCGCCGCTCCGGCCTTCCAGCACCAGCTCGCCAGTCGCGGAATCCTCGCGCGCGTCCTTGCCGGTGAGAGCGTACAGCTTCATCGCCTGGCGCCCGTCCGGGCCTGCTTCATCGAACGAGACGCGGTAGGTCAGGGTTTCGAAATCGGCCCCGTCGAAGTGCACCTTGAACTCATAGCGCGCCTCATGATGAAATCCCGGCTTTACGTGGACGCCGGTAATATTCGAGTTGACGTCCATGATGAACACGGTGCTGTCGGCCGCCGAGAACACGTATAGGTCATCGATAAAGAGTTGGCCGTTCTGGGCTGCGAGAGGCGTATCGAGATGATGAGACATGAAGGCACTCCCTTTTCCCGTTATTTCGCCGTTTATCGGTGACAGGCTTACGGCAGACAGGCGGCTCCCGGCCTGATTTCCATAGCGACCCCGCGTGTCATCTTCAATGGAAGTCGTTCCCACGGCCGCATTCTTACGCCGGCGCGCCAGCTTGCCCGGTCGGCCGGGCCGCAAAATTGAACGTCCGGCCACGATAATTGTGTTTGGCTGGGAAGCGTCTGCGCGAGATAATGCAAACGCTTCAACGGACTGCGCCCCACGCGCTTTCCTTTTACTCGAAAGCAGCTAAGAGCGTTGACGGGCGCCTCGATCCGCGTGCGGACGGACGTTCAGCGGAAAGGCGCGCAATGGCCGACGATGAACTCGACCTGAAAACGCTGGCTGACGACGAACTCGTCAAGCAGATGCATGACGACCTCTACGACGGCCTCAAGGAAGAGATCGAGGACGGCGTTCGAATCCTGCTCGACCGCGGCTGGGCGCCTTACAAGGTCCTGACCGAGGCCCTGGTCGAGGGCATGCGCATCGTCGGCATCGATTTCCGCGACGGCATATTGTTCGTGCCGGAAGTTCTGATGTCGGCCAATGCGATGAAGGCGGGGATGGCGATCCTGCGCCCGCTGCTGGCGGCGACCGGCGCGCCGAAGATGGGCAAGATGGTGATCGGCACCGTCAAGGGCGACATCCATGACATCGGCAAGAACCTGGTGTGCATGATGATGGAGGGCGCGGGCTTCGAAGTGTTCGACCTTGGAACCAACAACAGCGTCGACAAATATCTCGAGGCGATCGAGAAGCATCAGCCGGAAATTCTGGGCATGTCGGCGCTCTTGACCACCACCATGCCCTACATGAAAGTCGTCATCGACACGCTGAAGGAGAAGGGGATGCGCGACGACCATATCGTGCTGGTCGGCGGCGCCCCGCTCAACGAAGGCTTCGCCGAGGCGATCGGCGCCGACGCCTATTGCCGTGACGCGGCGGTCGCGGTCGAGACCGCCAAGGCCCTGCTCGCCCGCCGGCAGGGGACTGCGCAGGCGAAAGAGCAGGCCGGGGCGGGCGCGTGAAACGCCCCTCTCAGGAAGAAGCGCTTAACTCCGAAACGACCCACCGCGCTTCCGCGCCCGGGGCGCGCCGGGTTCTGGTGATCGCCTGCGGCGCGCTCGCGCGCGAAGTTCTCGCGCTCAGGCTCGATCACATCGACATCGCCTGCCTGCCGGCGCAGCTGCACAATCATCCAGGCCGCATCCCGGAAGCGATGCGGGCCAAGATCCGCGCCAGTCGCCCGGCCTATGACGAGATCCTCTGCCTCTATGGCGATTGCGGGACCGGAGGCGAACTCGACCGCGTGCTGAAGGAAGAGGGGGTGCGCCGCATCGAGGGCGCGCATTGCTACGCGTTCTATGCCGGGGAGGAGGATTTCGCGCGCATGATGGACGACGAGCCGGGCACGTTCTTCCTCACCGATTTTCTGGCCCGTCATTTCGACGCGCTGGTCATCCGCGGCCTTGGCCTCGATCGCTTTCCTCAGTTGCGCGACGACTATTTCGGCAACTACCGCAGGCTCGTGCATCTCGCCCAATTCGACGACCCCGGAACGGACGCGAAAGCCCAAGCGGCGGCCGAACGGCTGGGGCTCGCCTACGAGCGCCGCTTCACCGGACTTCAGGGAATCCGCGCCTTCCTCGACAGCGCGGCGCCGGAGAAGGAGCCGTCGTGGCCAGCCTGACCATCCTCTACTGGCGCGACATCCCGAGCCAGGTCATCGTCAAGAGCGGGCGTTCGTCGGCAAAGCGCCAATTGTCGGAGCGGTTCATCCGCGCCATCGACGCCGCGGCGATGCATGCGGGCGCGAAAAGCGAGGATGCCTATCTTGCCGAGTGGCGCCGCGGCGAGCCGATCCCCTGCGGCGACGATCTGGAGAGCGAGGCCGCCGCCGCCGCCGAGCGGTTGGAGAGGGAATACGACACGCACCGGCTCGCCCTGCTCGCCAAGCACGACGGGCGCGAAGGCGGAGTGTGACGCGCGGCAGGTTGCGCGCCGCCGCGGTCTCCGCCAAGAAGCCAAGCACTCGAGCGCCCCCTCCACCGGCCTTCGGCCGGTCCCCCTCCCCCGCCGCTAGGCGGCGTGGGAGGATCGCTAGCCTCCAAGGCTCGTGGCGAGCGAATCCTCCCCCGCGCTGCGGGGGAGGGGGACCGCGCGACAGCGCGGTGGAAGGGGTGGCTCCAGCCAAGGACCGCCTTTGACCCAGTATCGCGTCGTCTTCACGCCCTCCGGCAAGCGCGGCGAGTTCGCCGAAGGAACGAGCCTGCTCGCGGCGGCGCGCGAGCTCGGCGTCGATCTCGATTCGGTCTGCGGCGGGCGGGGTATCTGCGGGCGCTGTCAGCTCGATGTCATGCCGGGCGACTTCGCCAAGCACGCGATTCATTCGAGCGCCGATCATGTCAGCCCGTGGAACGAGGTCGAGAGCCGCTATGCCGACAAGCGCGGCGCGTTCGCGCCCGGCCGGCGGCTCGGCTGCCAGGCGAGGATGTGCGGCGATCTCATCATCGACGTGCCGCCCGAAAGCCAGGTCCACCGGCAGGTCGTGCGCAAGCGCGTCGAGAGCCATCCGATCGAGATCGATCCCGTCGTGCGGCTCTGTTACGTCGAGGTCGCCGAGCCCGACATGCACGAGCCGTCGAGCGATTTTCGCCGCCTGCAACAGGCTTTGCGCGAGCAATGGGGCCTTGCCGGGACGGACGCCGACCTCGCGGTGCTGGCGTCGCTGCAGAAGGCGCTGCGCGCGGGCCAATGGAAAGTCACCGTCGCCCTGCGCAAGGGCCGCGACATCGTCTCCGTCACGCCGGGCTTCGCCGAGCGCGCCTTCGGCGTCGCGATCGATGTCGGCTCGACCACCATCGCCGCGCACCTGACCGATCTTGCGAGCGGCGAGGTCGTCGCCGCCTGCGGCGCGATGAACCCGCAGATCCGCTTCGGTGAGGATCTCATGAGCCGCGTCTCCTACGTCATGATGAATCCGGGGGGCGAGAGCGAGCTGACGCGCGCGGTTCGCGAGGCGATGGACGCGCTGATCGGCGAGGCGGCGCGGGAGGCCGGCGTCGCGCGCGGCGAAATCCTGGAAGTCACGCTGGTCGGCAACCCGATCATGCACCACCTGGTTCTCGGCCTCGATCCGACCGAGCTTGGCGGAGCGCCGTTCGCTCTCACGCTTGACGCGGCTTACGAAGCGCGCGCGCGCGAGCTTGGCCTCGCCATGTCGCCCCGGGCGCGTTCGTCTACGCGCTCCCTTGCATCGCAGGCCATGTCGGCGCGGACGCGGCGGGCGTCGTGCTGGCCGAGGGCCCGCATCTCAGGGACGAAATGACCCTCATCGTCGATGTCGGCACCAACGCCGAGATCGTGTTCGGCAATTGCGAGCGGCTCCTCGCCTGCTCCTCGCCGACCGGACCGGCCTTCGAGGGGGCGCAGATTTCCTGCGGCCAGCGCGCGGCGCCGGGCGCGATCGAGCGGGTGCGCATCGACCGCGCGACGCTCGAGCCGAGGTTCAAGGTGATCGGCTGCGATCTCTGGTCCGACGAGCCGGGCTTCGCGGCGGCGACCGCCGCTATGGGCGTCACCGGCGTCTGCGGCTCAGGCATCATCGAGGCGATCGCGGAAATGTTCCTGGCCGGGATCGTATCGGAGGACGGGGTCATTGACGGGGCGCTGGCCGCGCGCTCGCCCCGCATCGAGCAGGTCGGCCGCACCTTCGCCTATGTCCTGCACGAAGGCGCGCCGCGCCTCCTCATCTACCAGACCGACGTGCGCGCGATCCAGCTCGCCAAGGCCGCGCTCTACGCCGGCGCCAAGCTGCTCATCGAGCGCGCGAACAGGGCGCCTCAGCGCATCACGCTCGCCGGCGCCTTCGGCAGCCACATCGATCCCATCCATGCGATGACGCTCGGCCTCATTCCCGACTGCGATCTTGAGAAGGTGGCGAGCGCCGGCAACGCCGCCGGCACCGGCGCGCGCATCGCCCTGCTCAATCTCGCCGCGCGGGCGGAGATCGAAGCGGTCGTGCGCCGCATCGAGAAGATCGAGACCGCGATCGAGCCTTCCTTCCAGCGCCATTTCGTCGCAGCGATGGCCTTCCCCAACAAGGAGGACGCGTTCCCGAACCTCGCCGGCCGGGTCGAGCTCCCGGCGCGCAAGGAAACGGGCGCCGGGGGCGGGCGAAGGCGTAGGCGCACCGCATCTCAAGACGGTCCTTGACTTCAGGCTAGCTTGATCTAGCTTATCTTGATGAAAGTCGTCGGGGCCTTCGAGGCAAAGAACAAGCTCGGCCAGTTGCTCGACCTCGTCGAGCAAGGCGAGGAAGTCACCATCACCAGGCACGGCAAGGACGTCGCGCGAATTGTCCCGGCGCGCTCGAGACCCGGGCGAGAGGAGGCGCGCGCCGCGATCGAGCGGATCCGCCAGCGCGCCGAGGCGGCGAAGCTTGGCAGGTTCGACTGGGCGGAATGGAAGGCTTACCGCGACCAGGGACGGCCTTGAGCCTGGTGCTCGACAGTTCCGCCGCGCTGGCCTGGATCTATGGCGACGAAGCGACAGACCCGATCCGGCGCGTCTTCAACGCGGTTGCGGAACAAGGCGCGTTTGTTCCTTCGCTGTGGCGCCTGGAAGTTGCGAATAGCCTGACCGCGGCCGTTCGCCGCGGAAGGATCGGCGATGAATTCCGCCGTGCGGCGCTGGCCGATCTTGGCGACCTCGACATCATCGTCGACGCGCAAACGGATTCGCGCGCCTGGACCGCCACGCTCGAATTCGCCGACCGGTTCCTCTTGACGGTCTATGACGCCGCTTATGTCGAGCTCGCGTACAGACGGGCGCTGCCGCTCGCGACGCTCGACCGCGACATGCGAAGAGCCGGAGCCGAGCTTGGCCTGCTGCTCCTTGGCGGCGACTGACCTCCTCTACGTTCGCCGGATGAGGGCGAACACGACGCCGATGATCAGCACGATAACAGCCACCCAGATAAGAAGGTGGGCCCCGCCCATCGCGGTCGAGGCGACGCCGCCAAACCCGAGCAGCGCCGCGACCAGCGCGATGACGATCAGAACCAGCGCGTAATAAATAAGATTTCCGGGCATATGGACGCCTTTCAGAATCGCGGACTCGTTCTTCCGCAAGTCCCCCAACGCGAATCCCGCCGTTTGGTTCCGCCGAATCTTCCGGACCCCCGAGCGGAACACGGCCCGCCAGGCCGCGCCGAGGGCCAGCGGACATCCCCGGCAAGGCATTCGCCAACACGCTCCAAACCCACTATTCCATCTCCGGCATGGCGGCTTTGGCTGAGAATCAGGAGCTTGCGCGCGCAACCCGGCGGCTCGACAAGCTGACCGACTGGGAGCGCCGGCCGCGCGGAACGATGCGCGTCGGGCTCGAGCCGATGATCGACCTCGCGCGGCGCCTCGGCGATCCGCAAAACTCATTCCGCTCGGTCCATGTCGCGGGCACCAAGGGCAAGGGTTCCGTCTCTGCGCTGATCGAGGCCGCGCTGGCCCGCGCGGGGCTGAGCGTCGGGCGCTACGCCTCGCCCCATGTCGAGCGGCTGACCGAGCGGGTGACGCTCGATTCGCGCGAGGTCGGCGAGGCCACGCTTGCGCGCGCGCTCGAACGCGCGCTCGACGCCTACGAGGCCGCGCGCCAAGCCTCGACTCCGGCGGCCCACGCGACCTGGTTCGACCTTCTCACCGCCGCCGCCTTTCTCATCTTCGCCGAGACGGAGCGCGAATGGGCGGTCATCGAAGTGGGGCTTGGCGGACGGCTCGATTCCACGAACATCGTCAATGCCGAGATCGCGGTCGTCACCAATATCGGGCTCGAGCACACCGAGATCCTGGGCAAGACGCGCGGGAGAATCGCGCGCGAGAAGGTGGGCATCCTCAAGCGAGGCGCAACGCTCGTCACCCCGCTCGGCGCCGAAGACGAAGCCGGGGCCGTGCTCGAGGCCAGGGCTCATGAACTCGGCTCGCGGATCAAGCGACCGCGGCTTCACTCTGGGGCGACGATCGATCAGGTCAATCTCACGCTCGCCGCCGCGGTCCTCGGCGAGCTTCGGATGAAGGGCGTCCGCGGGCGCTCGGGCGAGCCGGTCGGGGCGGCGCTCCTCGACCGGGAGACCCTCGCCGCCGCGCGCCTCCCCGGGCGGATGGAGCGGTTCAGTATCGGCGCCGGCGCCCGGCGCGTTCCGGTGGTGCTCGACGGCGCGCATGTCCCGTTCAACCTCGAGGCGGTGCTGCGCGACCTCGCGCTGACCCCGGAACTCGCCGGCCCGTGCGTGGCGATCGTCGCGCTCGCCGCCGACAAGGACGCGGAGGGTTTCTTAGGTGAACTCGGCAAGCGCGCCTCGACCGCCATCCTGACCGGCCTGCCCGGGTCGAACCGGGGGCGCGCGCCGGCCGAGCTCGCGGCGGTCGCCGCGTCGCTCGGTCTTAAGAGCGAGGTCGAGCCGCAAGCGGAACGGGCGCTGACCCGCGGCCTCGAACTGGCGGCGCAAACCGACGCCTGGCTCCTCGTCACCGGCTCGCTCTATCTCATCGGTGCGCTCAGGGGCGCGACCAGGCGGGCCGCGATGGCGGATGGAGCCGGCGCCGCGCCTGCCGGCGGGGACGGCTGATGGGGCCGGATTCCCCGCTCGATGGGCGCGGCGCGCTCGGCGCTTTCGACCGTCTTCGGCTTCTCGGACTTTCGTCCCGGACAGGAGGACGTGCTCGCCGCCACGCTCGCGGGCGAGGACGTGCTCGCCGTCATGCCGACCGGCAGCGGCAAGTCGCTGCTCTTTCAGCTCCCCGCGATCGTGCGCGATGGCCTCACGCTCGTGGTTTCGCCGCTGATCGCGCTGATGCGCGACCAGGTCGCGCAATTGCGCGAGGCAGGCGTCGAGGCGGCGAGCCTCAATTCCTCCTCCGACCCCGATGAACGCCGCAGGGTCGCGCGCGGCCTCGACGAGCGTTCGCTGAGACTCCTCTATATCGCTCCCGAGCGGCTCCTGCGCGACGACACGGTCGCCGCCCTGAGCCGAGCGAAGGTCGATTGTCTCGCCATCGACGAAGCCCATTGCGTCTCGCAATGGGGTCACGATTTCCGCCCCGAATATCTGCGCCTGCGCGAGGTCGCGGACGCGCTCAATGGCGTCCAGACGATTGCGGTGACCGCGACCGCGGACGCGCCGACGCGCGCCGAGATCGCAGAGCGGCTGTTCGTCCGCGCCCCACGGGTTTTCGTGCGTTCGTTCGATCGCCCGAACCTGTTCCTGGCGATGCGGCCGAAAGCGGACGCGACCCGCCAGCTTCTGGCGCGGCTCGATGCGCACAAGGGCGAATCGGGCATCGTCTATTGCGCCTCGCGCCGCCGAACGGAGGAGCTTGCGAGCGAATTCGCAAGCGCCGGCCGGCGCGCGCTCCCCTATCACGCGGGCCTCGATCATGAGACCCGCGCCCGCACCCAGGACGCCTTTCAGCGCGAGGACGATTGCATCGTCTGCGCGACCGTCGCCTTCGGCATGGGGATCGACAAGCCCGACGTCCGCTTCGTCTTTCACGCCGACATGCCCGCGTCGATCGAGGCCTATTATCAGGAGATCGGCCGCGCCGGGCGCGACGGCCTGCCCGCCGACACGTTCACCCTCTATGGCGCGGGCGACATCGAACTCAGGCGCCGCCAGATCCTGGAAAGCGCCGCGCCAGAAGATCGCAAGCGCGTCGAGATGGGGAAACTCGACGACCTCGTGGCGCTCTGCGAGACGGCGCGCTGCCGCCGCCAGACGCTTCTTTCCATGTTCGGCGAGGATTCGGCCCCATGCGGGCATTGCGACGTCTGCCAGGGCGGGTTCCGGCTCATCGACGGGCGGATCGAGGCGCAAAAGGCGCTCTCGGCCGTCCTGCGCACCTCGGGCCGGTTCTTTTTCGGCCATCTCGCCAATATCCTCTCTGGCAAGGCGACTGAGGCGGTCATTCGTCACGGCCATGACGCGCTCAAGACGTTTGGCGTCGGCAAGGATCGAACGCCGGCCGAGTGGCGCGGCGTGTTCAGGCAATTGCAGTCGGGCGGCCTGATCGGGCGCGACGGACAGGACCGCGACCGGCTGACCCTGACCGAAGAGGGCCGGCGCGCGCTGCGCGGCGAAGTTCCATTCGCCCTGCGCGAGGACGTGGTGAGCGGGAGCGCCCGCCGGCGCCGGGTCGCCGAGACCGTTGCGGGCGATGCGGACGCGGAGATCCTCGCCGCGCTGAAAGCCCTGCGCGGCGCGATCGCGACGGCCCAGAAGCAACCGGCCTATGTCATTTTCCCCGACCGGACGCTGATCGAAATGGCGAAGCGCCGCCCGCGCAGCCTCGACGAACTGGCCGGCGTCCACGGCGTCGGCGCGGTGAAGCTGCAAAAATACGGGCCGCCCTTTCTCGCCGTGATCCGGGACCCTCGCCACGCCTGAACCGCCCGGAGCCGGGCCCGACGCCCGATGGCTGGGCGGTCGGGAATTTAGTTGACAAGGAAACGACAGCCTGATAGTTTCCTAGTCAATCAAGAGACCGCCATGCTGTCCCAACCCGTCCCCGAACTCACCGCCCATCTCGGCTACTGGCTTCGCTATGTCTCCAATCACGTCTCGCAGGCCTTCGCCCGCAAGGTGGAGGCGCATGGCGTGACGGTCGCGGAATGGGTGCTGATGCGCCAGCTCCTCGATGAGGAGGCGCTTCAGCCAAGCCTCCTCGCCGACCGCATCGGCATGACGCGCGGCGCGGTCTCCAAGCTTGCCGACCGGCTGATCGCCAAGGCGATGCTGTCGCGCGCGGCCGATCCGGAAGACGGGCGCGCGCAAACGCTGTCGCTGACCTCGGCCGGCCGCGCGCTGGTCCCCGAACTGGCGGCGTTGGCCGACGCCAACGACGCCGAATTCTTCGATGGTCTCGCTCCTCAGGACCGCGCGGCGCTCATCCGCATTTTGAGCGGCATCGTCGAGAAACGCGGCCTCAAATCCCTTCCGGTCGACTGATGACCGGCGGATTCCAACCCCAGGAAAGGACACCGACATGAACGCGAACTGGCAAGACGTCGCCCGCGCCACAAACGAGGGCTCCGAATCGGGCGCGATGAGCTTCCCGGAGAGCGTGCGGACGCTGATGGCGGCGGGCTTCGACGGCTATGCCGTCGATTTCCGCCGTTCGACCCGCATCTATTACGGGCCGGACGGCGAGGCGATCGAGCTTAAGACGGCGCCGACCGAAAAGGTGGCCGAACGCTTCGATGAGGCCGCGATCAAGGAGGCGATCCGCGAGGCCCAGGCGCTTGTCCCCGGCTATACCTACCAGGGCTTCTGCGCCAAGGTCGCGAGGGCTGGCTGCGCCGGCTACCTGGTTTCTCTCCTCGGCAAGCGGGCGCTCTATTGGGGCCGCGCCGGCGAAACGCATACCGAGTATTTTCCCGGCGCGCAGCCGGCCGCGAGCGCCGGCCGCACAGCCGCCTAGAGCCTCGTCGATTCCGATGGAACCGGAACCGGGCTCTCAGTCTTTGTTCTGATTTCTCCGACCATCGCCCTCGGCCTCGGGGCGCCATCCGACAAGTCCTGCGACAATCTCTTGCCAGGGTGGGGAGCGTTTGATATTGTTTTCCAGAAATACCGACGAGCCAATTCGTATTTCCCATGGACGACGGATTCGGCGTCCGGAAACCGGACGCACGGGCCGCAAAGCGAAAACGGCGCAATGAAATCGGGGTTAAGCCGCTGAAAACAAACGGTCCCGCGAAATGACTGATTCGGCGTCTGTAACGATTCCAATGAGTTAGGATCGCGACGGCGAAACGCTTTCGTTTCGCAGGGCGAAATGAGCAGCGGCCGCCTCTCGGCTGCGTCCAGGCTCGAAGCGAAACGGTCCGGCGGGCCGCGCATCCTCGTCTTCGGCGCGCCGGAGCGAGCCGCAGGTGGCGCGAAAGAGTTGCGCGAAAGCGCGCCCAAGGCCCTGGAATCGTTGGCGGGCGTAACTTTGTGCGCTCCGGGGCGCGCGTCACGTCGCCCGCGCTCCTCGCGCGCGCCTGGCCCGTCGGCCGCCTCGCGGCAATGTTGCCCCCCAAGGCTCGCCTCTCTATAGGTGCGCCGCGCAATTTGTTTCGCAACCGAAAGGCGCCAGTTCGCACATGGCCTTCCTCGCCGACGTCCTCTCTCGCGTTAAGCCATCCGCGACCATCGCGGTGACGCAGAAGGCGCGCGACCTCAAAGCCAAAGGGCGGGAGGTGATCTCGCTTTCGGTCGGCGAGCCCGATTTCGACACGCCGGACAACATCAAGCGGGCGGCGATCGAGGCGATCGAGCGCGGCGAGACCAAGTATCCCCCGGTGCTCGGCATTCCCCCGTTGCGCGAGGCGATCGCGGCCAAGTTCAGCCGTGAGAACGGTCTCGACTACAAGGCTTCCGACACGATCGTCGCGACCGGAGGCAAGCAGATCCTCTACAACGCCTTTCTCGTCACCATGAACGAGGGCGACGAAGTCATCATTCCGGCGCCCTATTGGGTGAG
Source organism: uncultured Alphaproteobacteria bacterium (assembly GCA_963742305.1). GTDB lineage: Bacteria > Pseudomonadota > Alphaproteobacteria > Rhizobiales > Beijerinckiaceae > Roseiarcus. The sequence continues at coordinate 25,885 of CAVULN010000021.1, read as the reverse complement.
CTACCCCGAGATGGTCGCGATCAACCGCGGCACGCCGGTCATCGTGCCGACCACGATCGACAAGGGCTTCAAGCTCCAGCCGGAGGACCTCGAGCGCGCGATCACGCCCCGCACCAAGTGGGTGGTGCTCAACTCGCCTTCGAACCCCTCGGGCGCGGCCTACACGGAAAGCGAGCTGAAGGCGCTGACCGACGTGCTGATGCGCCATCCTCATGTCTGGGTGCTGACCGACGACATGTACGAGCATCTGGTCTATGGCGACTTCGTGTTCACCACGCCCGCGCAGATCGAGCCGGGCCTCAAAGGCCGCACGCTGACCATGAACGGCGTCTCCAAATCCTACGCGATGACCGGCTGGCGCATCGGCTACGCCGCCGGCCCTTCCGAGCTCATCAAGGCCATGGACATGGTGCAGGGGCAGCAGACCTCGGGCGCCTGCACCATCGCCCAATGGGCGTCGGTCGAGGCGCTGAACGGACCGCAGGACTTCATCTCCGTGCGCCGCAAGGCGTTCGAGGAGCGGCGCGACCTCGTCGTCTCGATGCTGGGGCAGGCCAAGCACCTGAAGTGCCCGAAGCCGGAGGGGGCGTTCTACGTCTATCCATCCTGCGCGGAGGCGATCGGCAGAAAGGCGCCGTCCGGCAAGGTGATCGGAACGGACGAGGACTTCGTCACCGAGCTTCTGGAACAGGAGGGGGTCGCGGCCGTTCAGGGCTCGGCCTTCGGCCAGGGCCCGAACTTCCGCGTCTCCTACGCGACCTCGCTCGAGGAGCTCGAGAAGGCGTGCAAGAAGATCCAGAAGTTCACCGCTGAACTGAGGTGACGGCGCGCGCGAGGAGCGAGAGGCCGCCGGGTTCCCGCCTTCGCCGCGGCTTGAGAGGAGCGCTTTTGCGCCGAATTCCCCTGCCTGCCGTCAATCCGGATTGGCGTCGACCCACTTTGGCCGCGGCGGTCGCAGCGGGACAATAGCGGCGCGTGGAGCCGCGAGCACAAGGAGGAAAGCATGCGGAAGGGCGTTCTTTGCTGCGTGGCGGCGGTGGCTGCGGCGATCGGATCAGGGGCGGTCAAAGCGGACGGGCTGCCGGGATTGCGCGGCCACGACCATACCGGCGTCACGGTGCCGGACATGAACGAGGCGCTGACCTTCTTCGTCGACGTGCTCGGGTGCAAGAAGGCGATGTCCTTCGGGCCGATCGCCGATCCCAAGCCGGACGGCACGTTCATGAAGGACGCTCTCGGCGTCGATCCGAAGACGGTGATCAACCAGATCACGCTGGTCCGCTGCGGCATGGGCTCGAACATCGAGCTCTTCAGCTATCAATCCCCGGATCAGAAAGTCGTCCAGCCCAAGAATAGCGATGTCGGCGGCTACCACATCGCCTTTTACGTCGACGATATCAAAGCCGCGGCGGACTATCTCCGCGCCAAGGGGGTCAAGACGATGATGGGCCCGATCCCGATCACCGAGGGACCGGCCGCGGGTCAGGCGATCGTCTATTTCAATGCGCCCTGGGGCCTTCAATTGGAGGCGATCTCCTATCCGAACGGCATGGCCTACGAAAAGGATGCAACGACGGTCCTGTGGAGTCCGAAAGACCCGTCGAAGTGACGGCTGAGCCTGCTCGTGACGCCTTTTGGTCCTGGCCGGCCCGCGGATGGGCCGATCCGGGAGGGCGTCAAAAGCAGGCGCGTCCGATGTGCGCCTCGCGCTCAGGAGCGCGCTCTGGCGCGCGGCTCTCTCTCGCCTGCCTGGGGCTCGCCGCGGCGGCGCTGTTGGGGCTGCTGGCCGCCTGCGCTCCCGCCGCCGCGGAGGAACTGGTCAGGTTCAGGAGCGCCGGCCAGAGCGAGGAGGTGCAGGGCTACCTGACGAGGCCGCGGGGAAGAGGCCCTTTCCCCGCCGTTGTCCTTCTGCACACCTGCCTCGGCCTGCCGCAGGAGCGGACCTCGATCGGCGAGCGGATCGCCGCCTGGGGCTTTGTCGCGCTGTTCGTCGACGACTTTGGGACCCGCGGCTTGAAGGACACCTGCGCCGTCGACTTTCAACCAGCCCTGGCCGACGCCTATGGCGCGCTCGCCTGGCTCTCCCGCATGTCCGATGTCGATCCCGCCCGGATCGCGGCGGTCGGGTTTTCGCAAGGCGGCGATACGGCGCTCAAGATCGCGACCGGTGGGCGCGCTAAAGGCTTCACGGCCGCGGCGGCTTTCTATCCGCCCTGCGCCAATGCGGCCGACGCGAGGCTGACGATCCCGACGCTCATTCTCGTCGGCGCGCGAGACGATGTGACTCCGGCGGCCGATTGCGCGGAGCTGGCGAAAAAGCAGGCGCCCGGCATTGTGAAGCTCGTGGTCTATCCCGCCGCGGCTCACGCCTTCGACCTCCCCGAGTTTGGCGTGGGCGTGAAAGTCATGGGCATGACCCTCGCCTATGACCGCAGCGCGGCCTCGCGGGCTTGGGCGGAATTGCACGCTTTCCTGGCGGCCCGGCTCACGCGCTCGCCCGCGCCCGGCGATCGGCGCCGGCCATGCTCGCGTCACAATCCGGATCATTCGTCATGCTAGACGCGCGCTTGAATCACGAGTCTTTGTCCTCATCGATCAAGGGAGCCTTGATGCTCAGACGCGAATTTCTCCTTGGCGCGGCAGCCGGTGTCGCCGCGTCCTGGCCGCTCGCGGCGCTGGCCGCCGAGGGGCTGCCGCTTTCGAGCAAGGCCGCGTTCGTCGCCTGGATGACGGCCAACCGGCCGGCGGAGGACGCCAAATACCTCGAGCGGCGCTGGGACCGCTATCAGGTGCTGCTCAGTTTCCACGACCTGTGGACCGAAGCCGATAAGCGAGCCTTCCTGATGACGCCGCGCCAGGAGTTCGTCCTGCCGGAGGACCGGGAAAACGCCTATGTCGGGCACTATCTCGATATCGGGTTCGGAGTCACCATCACCCCGCCGGGCACGATGGGTCGCATGACGAGCGCGCTCGACATTCGCAGCGCCGACAAGGTGCTCGAAATCGGCACCGGCTCGGGCTTCCAGTCGGCTTTGCTCACCTCTCTCACCCCTCATGTCCATTCGATCGAAATCATTCCCGAACTCGCCAGCCGCACCCGCCTGGTCTATGATCGGCTGATCAGCGCCGGCTACCGCGAATATGCGGCGATCGAGACCCGAAGCGGCGACGGCTACTACGGCTGGCCGGAGGCGGCCCCGTTCGACAAGATCATCGTCACCTGCGGCATCGACCACATCCCGCCGCCGTTGCTCCAGCAATTGAAGCCAAGCGGGATCATGGTCATTCCGATTGGTCCGCCGGGCGCCCAGCACATCCTCAAGGTGGTCAAGAAGGTCGGCGCCGACGGCGCCCCTTCGGTCGCGCGCTCGGACATTTTCGGCGGCAAGGTGATTCCCTTCGTGCCGCTGTCCGGCGGCCATCAGAGCGAGGGCTGACGGGGTTTCCGTGGTTCGCCCCGAGCCGGCCTTCAAGGAAAGGAACGATCGATGACGAGAACGCTCAGCGCGTTGGCCGCCTTGGGAATTCTTGGCGCGGCTCCCATCGCCTTTGCGTCGGACGCAACCTACCGGACGACCGGGACCATAAGGTCCATCGACCTGATGCAGCATGTTGTCACTTTGCAGAGTGGCGCGACCTATAAGGCCGCACGCGGCGTCAACATCAAGGGCCTGAAAGCCGGCGAGAAGGTGACGTTGACCTACTCGGGATTCGGCGGGACCATCGAGGCTTCCGCGATCGCGCCCACGGTCGACTGAGGGTTGGCGAGCCCGTCTTTCGGGGACGCCGTTCAAGCGCGAGCCAGCCGCGCCGGCTTTTTGGGGGGAGCCGCATGCGCGAAGCGACACCGGGGTGGGGACGGCTCGTCGCAACGCTTCTTCGCGTCCTCGCCGCGGCGGTCGTCATCGCCCCAGTGACCGCGTGGGGCGCGCTGGCGCTCTTTTTCCGGTTTCCCGCGCCGGAAGGCTTGAGGGTCGCCGCGTCGATTCTGTTCGCGGCGCTCGGGATTGTGGCGGTCGCGGCGCTCATCATGCGCCGCGGCTCGATCGCGCTCGCTGTCTTCGCCATCGCCTTCGGGGGCCTTGCCGTCTGGTGGGGCGCGATCAAGCCGCCGCTTGATGGAGACTGGGCGCCCGACGTCGCGCGTCAGACGACGGGTTCGGTTGAGGGCGACATTCTGACGCTTTCCGACGTCCGGGACTTCGACTGGCGCACCGACAAGGACTTCACCGAAAAGTGGAGCCGGCGAGCTTACGACCTCTCGAAGCTGAAGACGCTTGACCTGTTCCTCGCCTATTGGGCGGGGCCGGAAATGGCGCATGTCATCATGAGCTTCGGCTTCGAGGACGGCGACCACATCGCCTGGTCGGTTGAGGTGAGGCGCGAGAAGTCGAGCGTGTTCTCGCCGATCGCCGATGCGTTCAAATCCCACACCCTCGTCTATCTCGCCACCACCGAACGCGATTCGGTGAGGCTGCGCACGAACGTGCGCGGCGAGGACGTGCGTCTCTACCGGCTGAACACCCCGCCGAGCCAGGCCCGCGCGCTGTTGATGGAATATGTCAGCGAGTTCGACCGCGCTCGCCACGCGACCGAAATGGTACAATTCCATCACCGCCAATTGCGCGACTGCCGTCTTCAAGATCGTGCGCGCCGCAGGCGGCGCTTTCCCGTTCGACTGGCGGCTTGTCGTCAACGGCTTCTTGCCCGGCTACCTCTATGACCAGCAGGTCGTGGTCACGACGATGCCGCTCAGCGAACTCATGGACCGTGCGCGCATCAGCGAGCGGGCGAAAGCCGCCGACCGGTCGCCGGATTTCTCGCGGGCCATCCGGATCGGCGTGCCGTCGCCGTGGGAGAAGGCGGCGCAGTAAACCGCGGCTCCCTATCGCCCAGCGTTCCCGGCCGCGATGAGGTGAGCGTCGAGTGCGGTGGGATCTGCCAAAAGTTCGGCGCTGGGCGCGGCGTGTGCGATCGCGCCGCGGTCGAGCACGATCGCGGAATCGGTGAACGGCAGGATCTTCCTGGGTTTCTGCTCGACGATGATCATCGTGAGCCCCGCACGGCTGAGTTCGCGCAAGGCCGCCAGCAATTCATCGACGATGATCGGCGCGAGCCCCTCGGTCGGCTCGTCGAGCAGGAGCAGGCGCGGGTTCAAGACCAGCGCGCGGCCGATGGCCAGCATTTGCTGTTCTCCGCCCGACAATCGCCGCCCCATGATCTCGCGCCGCTCCTCAAGGCGGGGAAAGAGCCGATAGGCGCGCTTGACCGTCCAGGGTCCGGGACGGGCGACCGCGGTCAGGTTCTCTTCCACGGTCAGCGAGCGGAAGATGTTGCGCTCCTGCGGCGTCCAGCCAACGCCGCGCCGGGCGCGCAGATGCGGCGGCAGGGGCGCGATATCCTCCCCGCCGAGCACGATTCGGCCGTCAAAGCGCGTGGTGACGCCGATCAGCGAATCGATGAGAGTCGTCTTGCCGACGCCGTTGCGACCGAGCAGCGCCAGCGACTGGCCGTCCTGAACCGCGAAGCTGACGGAATGGACGATCCGCGCCTCGCCGTAACCAGCGCTCAATCGTTCGACGCTCAGGAGTTCAGCCATGCGCGTCCTCGCCGAGATAGACGGCGCGGACGCGCTCATCCTTCGCGATCGCCTCCGGCGCGCCCTCGGTCAACAGCCTCCCCGCCGCCAACACGGAAATGCGATTGGCGAAATTGAACACGAGGTCCATGTCGTGCTCGATCAGGAGGATCGCGACATCGGAGGGAAGGCCCGCAAGGGCCGCGAGGATGTCCCGCCGTTCTTCCTCAGGGACGCCTGCGGCCGGTTCGTCGAGCAGGAGCACGCGCGGGCGCGAAGCGAGCGCGAGCGCGATCTCAAGGAGCCGCTGCTTGCCATAAGCGAGCTTCCGCGTAGGGCACGTCCATCTCGGTCTCGAGGCCGAATCGCGACATGAGTTCGGCGATTTCAGCGACGATCGCTGGCCGGGCGCCCGCCAGCCGCCAGAAATCAGCCCCGGCGCCATTGCGCTCCGAGATCGCGAGCCCAATCGACTCGGCCGGCGTCAGATCGGGAAACAGCTGATTGATCTGGAACGTGCGCGACAGCCCCATCCGGACCCGCGCGCTCGGCTTGAGACGAGTGACGTCGCGCCCCTCCAAAAAGACCTGGCCCGCGGCCGGCCTGATCACTCCGGTCAGGAGATTGATGAGCGTCGTCTTGCCGGCGCCGTTCGGTCCGATCAGCGCCTGCCGGGCGCCGGGCTCAATCGTGAATGACACATCGTCGGTCGCGACCAGCGCGCCGAAGTGGCGCTTGAGCCCACGCGCCTCGAGGGCCGCGGTCACGCCGCACTCCGCCGGGCGCCCTTCGGCATGACAAGAGAGATGGCGCGGACAGCCGCGTCGCGGACGCGCTCGCGTCCGGTCAGCACGAGCGCGATCAGGAGGGCCCCTATCCAGAATTCCCAGTATTCGGGCGTCGCCGCGGAAATCACGTCCCTCAGCACGATGAACGCCGCCGCGCCGATGAGCCCCCCGTAGAGATAGCCCGCGCCGCCGATGATCAGCATCAGCATGACGTCGGCCGAGCGATGAAAATCGAAGAGATCGAGCGAGGCGATCTGCGTCGTCTGGGCGAGCAGCGCCCCAGCCGCGCCGGCGTAAGCCGCCGAGACGGTATAGATCGCGACGATCCGCCGGCTGGTCGCGATTCCGAGCGCGCCCGCGCGCAGGCGGTTCTCCCGGACGGCGGCGAGCGCAAGTCCGAAGGGCGACTGGGCGAGGCGACGCGCAACGGCGAACAGGATGAAGAGGACGGCGTAAGAGTAGAGCGCGGCGTTGCGCTGCCCGGTGAAGTCGATCGGGAACAGGCCGAAGAGCCGTCCGATGGCGAAGTTGAGGCCATCCGCGCCGCCGGTCAGCCAGCTCAGGCGGTTGGCCAGTTCGCCCAGCATCAGCGACACGCCGAGCGTCACCATGAGCCGGGTCAGATCGCCGCCACGCAGCAGGAGCGGCGCGGTCGCGAAGCCGGCGATCGCGGCCACGGCGACGCCGAACGCAAGCCCGAACATGGGGTCGGCCAGGCCGCCGTTGGCGAGAATGGCCGCAGCATAGGCGCCAAGGCCGAGAAACGCCGCGTGGCCGAGCGAGACGATCCCCGCGAGTCCAAGAATGAGATCGAGCGACAGCGCGAACAGGCCGGCGATCAGGATCTCGTTGAAAAGACCGGCGCGCGAGGGCGCGACCAGGATCGCCGTCAGAACCGCGAGCCAGAAAGCGATCTCCGGCCAGCGCCAGCGCGCCCGGCGGGTCAGGTGCGCGGCGATGCGGCGCGTTGTCGATGCGTCGGGCGCGCTCATCACCCGTCTCCGCGCGCGAACAAGCCTTGCGGCCGCACGATGAGCGTGACCACCATCACGCCGTAGATGATGAAGGCGCCGATCGAGGGGACGTAATATTTCCCGGCGACGTCGAGCACGCCGAGCAGCAGCGATCCGAACAGCGCGCCCATGATTCCGTTCGAGCCGCCAATGACCGCGACGATAAGGAAAGTGACCAGGAATTTCACCGGAAACGAGGGATCGACGCCGCCGACGACATCGGCCGCGAGCGCGCCGCCGAGACCCGCAAGGCCGCTCCCGACCGCGAAGGCAACCGCGAACAGGCGGTCGACATCGATGCCCAAACCCCGAGCGACCCGCGGGTCGTCGACCGCGGCCCTCAACTGCGCGCCGAAGCGGGTCTTGACGAGGAAAACCTGAAGGGCTGCGGCGATGAGGCCGCAGAGCGCGATGATAAGGAGACGATAGACGCTGATCCCGACCCCGTGCGTCTCGATCCGCCCGTTCAGCCAGGCGGGCAGATGAACCTGTTGAGCCTCATGGCCGATGAGCGCGTCGGCGATCGGCATCGCCATCAGCACCAGGCCGATGGTGAACAGGACCTGGTCGAGCGGACTCGCCCCATAAAGCCGCCGGTACATCGTGCGCTCGAGCGCGACCCCGAGGATCGCCGGGATGAGGAAAGCCGCCGGCAGCGTGAGGAGGAAAGGGACGCCAAGCCGGTTCATCGCCAGCGCCGTCACATAGCCGCCGACCATCGCGAACACGCCGTGCGCGAGGTTGATGAAATTGATCAGCCCGAGCGTCACCGAAAGCCCGCAAGCGAGGACGAACAGCAGCATGCCGTAGGCGACGCCGTCGAGCAGGATGGTCAGCATCGAGTACACCTTCCCTCTCCCTCCAGGTGAGGGGATAGGGGTGAGGGCTCGACGCCCAGCAATTCGAGCATCACGGCAGGGACCCCACATCCGGCGGGCTTCGCCCGCCACCTTCTCCCAATGGGAGAAGGATGTTCCCTCAGTGTTTAGCGGCCTTATAGGGGTCCTTCACGTCGGGGATCGTGGCGAACTCGACGTTGTAGAGAGCGCCGTCCTTCTTCTCCACCTTGCGGACATAGATGTTCTGCACGATGTCGCGCGTCTCCGGGTCGATCGACACCGGACCGCGCGGGCTCATCCAGCTCATCCCCTTCATCGCAGCGATCAGCTTGTCGCCGCTCGCGTCGCCCTTGGTCTTCTCCAACGCCTGGTAGATGAGCGCCATGCCGTCATAACCGCCGACCGCCATGAAGTTGGGCCGCATGCCGCTGTTGGCCTTTTCGAATGCGGCCACAAACGCCTTGTTCTCGGGTGAATCGTGGGCGGCGGAATAATGATGCGTGGTCACCGCGCCGAGCGTCGCGTCGCCCATCTGTGGGAGCAAGTCGTCGTCGGTCACGTCGCCGGTGCCGATCAGCTTGACGCCGGCCTTGTCGAGGCCCTGCTCGACGAATTCCTTCATGAACACGGCGCCCTGACCCGAGGGCACGAAGACGAACACCGCGTCAGGCTTGTCGTCCTTCACCCGCTGGAGAAAAGGGGCGAAATCCGGGTTCTTCAGCGGCACGCGAATCTTTTCCTTCACCGTTCCGCCGCCCTTCTCGAACGTATCCGCAAACCACTTCTCGGCGTCGATTCCGGGACCGTAGTCGGTGACGATGGTGACGACCTTCTTGATCCCGTTCTTCAGCGACCAATCGGCCATTGGCGCGGAGGCTTGGGGCAGGGTGAACGAGGTGCGGACGATATAGGGCGACTTCTCGGTGATCATCGCGGTCGCCGCGGCGGTGACGATCTCGGGAACCTTGGCCGCCGTCGCGACCTGCGCGGTGGACAAAGCCAAGGGCGTCAGCCCGAAGCCGATCAGAACCTTGGCGTGGTCGTTGCCGATCAGTTCCTCGGCAAGACGCTTGGTCACGTCAGGCGCCCCGGTGTCGTCCTTGACGATCAGATTGATCTTTTTGCCCGCGACGGTGTCGCCATGCTCGTGCATGTAGAGTTCGACGGCGGCGCGTTCCTGCTTGCCGGTCGAGGCGAATGGGCCGGTCATCGGCAGGATCAGGCCGACCGTCACGGTGTCGTCGTCCGCCCGCGCCGCGCCGGCCGCAGCGAGCATGGCGAGCCAGCGCGGCCCCGCAGATCCAGAATTTCGACATCAACCGGTCTCCTCCCGTTCGGGCCGGCCTTGGCCGAACTCCGATTGCCATATGTCTCGACGCTTAGCCTTTTAGGGGCGAAAGCGAAAGACCGACCTTGGGCGTAAGCTCCTGTCGGCCTGCGCCGGCGGCGCGGTCGAGCTTGGCGAGGATATGGTCGGCGAGAGCGGCGTAATCGTCCGCGTCCGCCTCCGCCACCCGCAGGCCAAGTTCGCCGATCGCCTGCTGCCAGCCGACGCAGGCGCGCGACATCTCGCCCTTGAGCCCGAGCAGATCGACGGTGAGCGCGACCTCGCGCATTTCAGCCGCCCGCCGGATCCCGTGAGTCATCACCCGCTCGAGCATATAGGCCGACTTCGTCTTCCAGTCGAAGCCGGGATAGGTGTCGTCGAGCGAATCGAGCACGGCCTCGATGACACCCGCCTTCCGCCCGGCGAGGACGCATTCCAACACGAGAGCCTCGAGCCCCTTCATCATGATGGAGCGGATCATCTTGACCGACGAGGCGGCGCCGACCGGACCCTCGTAAATCTTCACCGACATGCCGAGCGCCGCCAGCGCCGCGGCCGCCGCTTCGGCGTGCGGGCCGCTGATCAGGAGGGGCGTCCGGTGCAGGCGCGGATGGACCGGCGCCATCACCGCGACATCGACATAGCGTCCGCCCGCGGCTTCGACCTCGTGAGCGGTTCGCGCCTTGGTCTGCGGCGCGCAGGAATCGCAATCGAAGAACAGCGCGCCCCGCGCCAGGCCGGGCAGCGCCGCGAGCGCGGCTTCGTGCGCCTGGTCGGCGGTGACGACAGAGAACACCGCTTCGGCGCCCTTCACGGCTTCCGGCGCGGTCGAAGCGCCCGGCACATTCGCCGACCCATAGTCGGTTCGCTTCGCCACCCGCACGAGCTCGTCGGGTGAGTCGGTCTTGATGTCGTAGGCTGAAATCCGCGCGTTAAAGTCCGGGCCGGTGCGCCAGCCGTCGAGAAAGGCGCGCGCCGCCTCGCCAAAGCCGAGAAACGCGATGGAGCGTGGGGTTGAATGGGGCGTGGGAACGACCGACATTGGCGCGGACTTTCGAGAAGGCGGCGCGGGCAAGCTAACGGATGATGGGGACGGGCGCCAAGGACGCGGGCGACGCAACCGAATTTGCGCTGGAGCCGCCCTTCGCTAATTATCTGTCGCGACTTCGGGAGGAACTGAGCTTCGATGAACCAGGCGTTCGCCAAGGCCGTCCTCGCCGTCGGCGTCGTGCCACGGCGACGCCCATGAGCGGGCGCCTCGTCGGCCTGTCTTCCATGGCGACCCGGCGCATCCTCGCCGATCTCGCCCGCGACTATGCGGGTCCGCGAGGGGACGCAGGTCGAAATCCGTTCGATGGGCGGCGTCGAAGCTGCGAAACTGGCGCGCGCAGGCGAAGCGACGGATATCCTCGTGCTGGCGTCGAAGGTCATGGACGCCCTCGAGGCTGAAGGCCATATCGTCAAGGGCAGCATCACGGGCTTCGCCCGATCGGAAATCGCGGCGGCGGTTCCTGCCGGGATGGGCCGTCCGAACGTCGAAAGCGCTGAAGCCGTCAGGCAGGCCATGATCGGCGCGCGACGGCTATGCTACTCGACCGGTCCGAGCGGCGACCACCTGAAGGCCTTGTGCGAGCAATGGGGCTTGAGCGGCACGGTCCTTAAGCGCGCGCTCGTGGCCCCGCCGGGCGTCCCGGTGGCGAGCCTCGTCGCTGGCGGGGAAGCCGATCTCGGCTTTCAGCAACTGAGCGAACTCATCGGCCAGCCGGGCGTCGACATCGCCGGTCTCCTGCCGCCGGAGATTCAGGCGGTGACCGTATTTTCCGCTGGCGTATCCAGCAAATCAGCAGACCCGGCGGCGGCCGGCGCTCTCGTCGCCTTTATGGCCTCGGCGGAAACCGGTGACACGAAACGGCGCTATGGTATGGAGCCGGCATGATTCTGTCAGGGGCGGGCGCATGATCATCGATTGCCACGGACACTACACGACCGCTCCCAAGGCGCTCGAGACCTGGCGCAACCGGCAGATCGCCGGCATCAAGGATCCTACCCAGGCGCCCAAGGCCGCGGAGCTCAAGATCAGCGACGACGAGCTTCGGGAATCGATCGAGACGAACCAACTCAAGTTCATGAAGGAGCGCGGCTCGGACCTCACGATCTTTTCGCCGCGCGCCAGCTTCATGGCGCATCATATCGGCGACTTCGCGGTGAGTTCGACCTGGGCGTCGATCTGCAACGAGCTCATCTTTCGGGTTTCGAAGCTCTTTCCCGACAATTTCATCGGCGCGGCGATGCTTCCGCAGAGTCCGGGCGTCGAGCCGAAGACCTGCATTCCGGAGCTCGAGAAATGCGTCAGGGATTACGGCTTCGTCGCCATCAACCTCAACCCCGATCCCTCGGGCGGCCACTGGACGAGCCCGCCGCTCACCGACCGCTGGTGGTATCCGATCTACGAGAAAATGGTCGAGTGGGACATTCCGGCGATGGTGCATGTCTCGACCAGCTGCAACGCCTGTTTCCACACCACCGGCGCCCATTACATCAACGCCGACACGACCGCGGTGATGCAGTTCATCCAGGGCGAGCTGTTCACGGATTTCCCGACCCTGCGCTTCGTCATCCCCCATGGCGGCGGCGCCGCGCCCTATCACTGGGGCCGTTATCGCGGGCTCGCGCAGGAACTTAAGAAGCCGCTCCTCACCGAACAGCTTTTAAAGAACGTCTTCTTCGACACTTGCGTCTATCATCAGCCGGGCGTCGATCTTCTGACCACGGTGATCCCGGTCGACAACATCCTGTTCGCCAGCGAGATGATCGGCGCGGTGCGCGGGATCGACCCCGAGACCGGCCATCACTATGACGACACCAAGCGCTATATCGAGGCGACCGGGAACCTCACGCCAGAGGAGCGCCACAAGATCTACGAAGGCAACGCCCGGCGGGTCTATCCCCGCCTCGACAACGCGCTGAAGGCGCAAGGTCGATAAGGCTGCGTGGTCCCGGCGCGCGGAGACGGCCGGGCTTCTCCCGGCGATCCATACGGCCCCGCGCCATGACGAGCCGAATCCAGTCCCCTCCGGCGCGGGCTCTCGCCCTCCCGGAACGCCGCGGATCCGCCCGATGCGGCGCTGCGGCGCGAGCGCCCGGGTCGCGCGCTATTTCTGCGTGTCGTCTTTCATCATTGTGTCTTTCTTCATCATGCTGTCTTTATGCATCATGTTGTCCTTATGCATCATCGCCCCTTTTTTCATATGATGCTCGGGCTTCGACATGTGCATGTCGTCCTTTTTCATTGTGTCTTCCGCTTGAGCGGGAAGAGCAAAGAGAACGCCGAGCGTCAGGATCGGTGCAGAAAACCTAATCATCCTCGTCATGTGACAACCTCCAATCGGGAGCGCCGTCGGGCGGCTTCCGCGCGTGGCTGAAACCGCCACGCTTCCCCTTTCGCTTTGCCCGAGCCTTGCGTTACGGCCCGGCCGATATTTATGAAGCCAGCCTGCCTGACGGAATTGGCCCTCGCGGCTTTCCAAGGCCTCGGGCCCTGCGTTGCGCCTGCGGCGCCATCAGGTCTATGAAGTCGACGCAATGGCCCCGCCTCCACGACGCGCAAACGTGCGAGGCCGGCAGGAGGAAGCGATGACCCAACTCGGCGTCGTCAGACGCAAGATCAAGCGCGCGGAGCGCGCCGCCGTCGAGGCGCTGGAGCGATACGGCGTCGCGACCGTGCACGAGGCGATGGGGCGCCTCGGCCTCATGAAGCCCTATATGCGGCCGATCTATCCCGGCGCCCTCATCTCCGGAACAGCGGTGACGGTCCTGCTTCATCCGGGCGACAACTGGATGATGCACGTCGCAGCCGAGCAGATCGAGCCCGGCGACATCGTTGTCGCGGCGCTCACCGCCGACTGCGAGGACGGCTTTTTCGGTGACCTTCTGGCGACCAGCTTCAGAGCGCGCGGCGCGAAGGGACTGGTCATCGACGCGGGCGTGCGTGACGTGAAAACGCTGACCGAGATGGGCTTTCCCGTCTGGAGCAAGTGCGTGAGCGCCAAGGGCACGGTGAAGGCGACGCTGGGCTCGGTCAATGTTCCGGTCGTGTGCGCCGGCGCCCTCGTCAACCCGGGCGACGCGATCGTCGCCGACGACGACGGAGTGGTCGTCGTGCCCGCTGAACTGGCGAAAAAGACCGCCGAGGCCGCCGCGGCGCGGGAGGCCAACGAGGGCGACAAGCGCGCCAAGCTCGCCTCGGGCGTGCTCGGGCTCGACATGTACAAGATGCGCGAGCCGCTCGAAAAAGCGGGGCTCAAATACGTTGACTGAAGGACGCTGATTCCCATGAACGACGCGGCGAGACCGGTCAGCGGCCCGTTCGAGAAGACGAAGGGCTGGCTCGACTGGTTCGATGGCCCGAGCAAGCCCCGCTTCAGACTGCCGCAGGGCAGCGTGGACGCCCACTGCCATGTGTTCGGACCGGGCGTCGAGTTTCCCTATGCGCCCGAGCGCAAATACACGCCCTGCGACGCGAGCAAGGCCCAATTGTTCGCACTTCGCGACCATCTCGGCTTCGCTCGCAATGTGATCGTGCAGGCGACCTGCCACGGCGCCGACAACAGCGCGATGGTCGACGCGCTCGCTTCGAGCGGAGGCACGGCGCGCGGGATTGCGACCGTCAGGCGCGACGTGACCGACGCGGAGCTGAAGCGGCTCCACGAAGCCGGGGTGCGCGGGGTGCGCTTCAATTTCGTCAAGCGGCTGGTCGACTTCACGCCGAAGGACGAACTCAAGGAGATCGCCGAGCGCATCGTCGAACACGGCTGGCACGTCGTCGTCTATTTCGAGGCGGCGGATCTGCCCGAGCTCATGGATTTCTTCACCGCGCTGCCGACGACCGTCGTAGTCGACCACATGGGCCGCCCGGACGTGGCGAAGCCGGTCGATGGCCCTGAATTCGCCCGCTTCCTCAAATTCATGAGCGATTATGAGAACGTCTGGTGCAAGGCGACCTGCCCTGAGCGCCTATCGGTTTCCGGGCCGCCCGCGCTGAACGGGGAGCGCAACGCCTATCGCGACGTCGTCCCCTTCGCGCGCAAGGTGGTCGAGGAATTTCCTGACCGGGTGCTGTGGGGAACCGACTGGCCCCATCCGAATCTGAAGGACCACATGCCTGACGACGGGCTGCTCGTCGACTTCATTCCCCACATCGCTCCCGCCGCCGATCTGCAGGAGCTTTTGCTGGTCGACAATCCGATGCGGCTCTACTGGCCCGATGAAAAGAAAGGGTGACTCCCATGGCGCTCGACAAGGAGTTCAAGGACATCCCCGGCACGATCGTCTTCGACGCCGAGCAGTCGCGCAAGGGCTACTGGCTGAACCAGTTCTGCATGTCGCTTGATGAAGGCCGAGAACCGCGCCCGCTTCAAGGCCGACGAACGCGCCTATCTCGACCAATGGAAAATGACCGAGGAACAGAAGCAGGCGGTCCTCGACCGCGACCTCAACCGGATGATGGCGCTCGGCGGCAACATCTATTTCCTCGCCAAGATCGGCGCGACCGACGGCAAGAGCTTCCAGCAGATGGCGGGCTCGATGACCGGCATGAGCGAGCAGGAATACCGCGACATGATGATCAAGGGCGGCCGCAAGATCGAGGGAAACCGAAGGATCGGCGAGGACGGAGACGCCCAGCGCCCACGCAAAGCGTGACGGTCATTAGCGGCTTCCCTGACATTAAGAAGGTTTAACCATGGCCCGCATCACCGCCTCCCTCTACACCTCGCACATTCCCGCGGTCGGCGCCGCCTTCGATCTCGGCAAGACCAGGGAAGATTACTGGAAGCCGGTCTTCGCGGGATACGACTTCGACAAGCAATGGATGAAGGCCCACAAGCCCGACGTCATCGTCGCCGTCTATAACGATCACGCCACCGCCTTCAGCCTCGCGATGATCCCGACCTTCGCGATCATGACCGGCCCCGAATTCAATCCCGCGGACGAGGGCTACGGCGCGCGCCCGGTGCCGAAGGTGATCGGCGATCCGGAGCTTGCCTCGCATATCGCCTCGGAGGTGATCCAGCACGATTTCGACCTCACCATGGTCAACGAGATCGACGTCGATCATGGCCTTACCGTTCCGCTCTCCTGCGTCTTCGGCGAGGTCAAGGAATGGCCGTGCCGGATCATTCCCTTCGCGGTCAACGTCGTGCAGCACCCCGTGCCATCGGGGGCGCGCTGCTTCGCGCTCGGGCAGGCGATCGGCAAGGCGATCATGAGCTACCCGGAAGACATCAACGTCCATATCTGGGGCACCGGGGGCATGAGCCATCAGCTTCAGGGGCCGCGCGCGGGCCTCATCAACCGGGAATGGGACAACAAGTTCCTCGACCGGCTGATCGACGACCCGAAAGGCCTCTCAAAGATGCCGAACATCGAATACGTGCGCGAGGCGGGATCGGAAGGCATCGAGCTCGTGATGTGGCTGATCGCGCGCGGCGCGATGGCGGACGTCGTCGCCGGCGGCCCGAAGCCGAAAGTGGCGCACCGGTTCTATCATGTGCCGGCGTCCAACACCGCGGTCGGCCATCTCATTCTGGAAAGCGCGGCCTGAGAGCGCGCGGGGGATCAGGGCGAGCTCATGAGCAAGACGATCAAGGTCGCGCTGGCCGGCGCCGGCGCCTTCGGCCTGAAGCACCTCGACGCGATCAAGGAGATCGACGGGGTCGAGGCGGTGTCGCTCGTCGGGCGCGAACTCGGCAAGACCCGGGAGGCTGCGGCGAAATATGGCGTCGGCCATGTGACGACCGATCTCGCCGAAAGCCTGAAGCTTCCGGGGCTCGGCGCGGTGATCCTCGCCACCCCGACCCAGATGCACGCCGCGCAGGCGCTCCAGTGCCTGAAGGCCGGCAAGCATGTGCAGGTTGAAATCCCGCTCGCCGATTCGCTCAAGGACGCCGAAGCCGTAGTCGCCGCGCAGAAGCAAACCGGGCTCGTCGCCATGGTCGGTCACACCCGCCGCTTCAACCCGAGCCATCAGTTCGTGCGCGAGCGCATTCTCAACAACGAGTTCCATATCCAGCAGATGGACGTGCAGACCTATTTCTTCCGCCGCACCAACATGAACGCTCTCGGCCAGCCGCGCTCATGGACGGACCATCTGCTCTGGCATCATGCCGCGCATACCGTGGATCTTTTCGCCTATCAGTGCCGATCGCCAATCGTGAAGGCGAACGCCCTCGCCGGTCCGATCAACCCCGCGCTCGGCATCGCCATGGACATGAGCATCCAGCTCAAGGCCGAGAACGGAGCGATCTGCACGCTTTCGCTGTCGTTCAACAACGAGGGTCCGCTCGGGACCTTCTTCCGCTATATCGGCGACACGGCGACCTATATCGCGCGCTACGACGATCTCTATAACGGCAAGGACGAGAAGATCGACGTGAGCAAGGTCGCCGTCAGCATGAACGGCATCGAATTGCAGGACCGCGAGTTCTTCGCCGCCATCCGCGAGGGCCGCGAGCCGAACGCGAGCGTTCATGACGTCATGCCCTGCTATCGCGTCCTCGCTCAGCTGGAGAAGCAGCTCGAGGGAAGCTGACGACGTCCGCGCAACGGCTCGGAGGCGTCCTTCAAGGACCGCCTCGCGGCGCCCCCGGACAAGGCGGCTATCCGCACGCCTGCCTGAAGACTGCGCTAAGCCTTTGGCGAAGCGGGATCTTGCGCCGCGGCGGCACAGCTCATGCGGTGAGAACGTCGAACGCCGCAAGGCGCGCGAAAGATCAGATAAGACCGTGAAATCTTTGGGGCGGGTAACTTTATGCGCTTGGCCTCTCGCCCGGTCCGCCGAACCTCATTGCACCTTTCCCCGCGCCGCCACGGCATAGAAATTCTCCACCCTGCCCTGCCGGGCGGCGTAGATGCGGTCGTGCAGATTGGTGACCACGCAGACGTGATTGGGAATGACGCTGACGAGTTCGCCCACTTTCGGCTGCACCGCTCCCTGAGGCACGCGCACGTGACCATGCTCCTCGCTTAAACCCCCGATCTCCCAATCCGGATGCTCGACGATATGGCCATAGCCCTCAAGGCCAAGCAGATCGGAGGACAGGCTCTTCGACCCCGCGTCGATGACGCACCGGTCGGGCGCCGCGTGCGACACGACCCTCGCCTGAACCTTCAGCGCGCAATCGGCCCAGTTCCCGAAGCCGTAAATCTCGACGAGAGAGCGGTCGCTGTACACATAGGTCCCCGGGCGATGCTCGGTCGCGACGGTCACCTCATGGGCGCTATAGAGATCGGGCGTTCCGCCATTGCTGACGACCTCGACTGCAAGACCGGCGCGCTTGCACAGGTCCACGGCCTCGACGAGCCATGCGTTGGTCTTGGCCATGGATCGTTTTGCCGGATAGGTCATGAGGCCCCGGAACGCGAGTCCCTTGGCGCGGTCGATCGTCTGCGCGAGCGCGGCGGCCTCGGCCGGCGTGGTCACGCCGCAACGGCGCGCCCCGGTGTCGCATTCGACCAGCACTGGCAGCGTGAGGCCAGCGCGCGACATGGCGGCGGAGAGCCCATCGACCACGTCCGCCGAATCCGCCACCACTTTCATCTCCGCACGATGGGCGAGGGCGACGAGCCGGTCGAGCTTCGCCTGGCCGATGATGTTGTAGGTCAGGAGCACGTCCGTGACGCCCGCATCGACCATGACCTCGGCCTCGCCGAGCTTCTGGCAATTGACCCCCTTCGCCCCGAGCCTGATCTGCAGATGGGCGAACTCGGGAATCTTGTGGGTCTTGATGTGCGGCCGCAAGCTCAGGCGGTGACGGTCGAGATAGGCCTGGGCGCGCCGCAAATTGTTTTCCATGACGTCGAGATCGACCACCGCGCACGGAGTGTCGAGATCCTGGACCAGCATCCGCACTTCCTTTCCCGCTTCAGGGCGCCGTCGAAGTCTTCAGCGCGACTGATCTCGGCCCGACAACGGCAACATGCCGAGAATAAGACAGCCGAGGATCACGCTCCGCCAGCCCTCCGAAGCGTTGACGACGGTAATCAACGCGGTCATCGTTACGAGCAGGATCGCGCCGGCGATGGTGCCGAGATAGCTGCCCTGGCCGCCGAGGATCGAGGTTCCGCCGAGGACGACCGCCGCGATCGACGACAGGAGATAAGGATCGCCGATGCCGACATAGCCCTGCCCGTTCATCGACAGGAGCAGGAGCCCCGCGAGCCCGGAGCATGTCGCGGACAAGACGTAGATCAGGAGCGTCATCCGCGGGATCGCCACCCCCGACAATCGGCTCACAACGGGATTGGCGCCGATCGCAAAGATGAGCGAACCGCTGCGCGTCCCGTGGAGCCAGAAGAGGCAGAGCCCGGCCACGACGAGCCACATGATGATGCTTGCCGACACCGTCAGGACATGCGCGGAGCCAATCCAGTCGAGCGCGGCGTTGCTCACCGATATGGCGCTGCCTCCCGCGATCAGTACCAAGAGGCCCTGCAGGATCGTCGCCATGGCGAGGGTCATGATCAGCGGCGGCAGCCCGAGATAGCCGATCGCCAGCCCGTTCACCGCGCCGATGCCCGCCGCGACGAGGAGCGAGAGCGCGATCGCGCCGAGACCGGACGCGTCGACGCCGAAGGTGAGAAGCGGCAGGATGATGGCGGTGACGGTGATGACCGCGCTGACCGAGAGATCGATGCCGCCTGCAATCACCGCCACGGTCTGGCCGACGGCGACGAGGCCGATCACCGCCGCAAGCTCGACGATGTAGCGCAAATGCGCGTAGACGCCGAAGCCGGTGATCAGGAGCGACGCGGCGACCCACAGCGCCGCCACCACGCCATAGGCGACAAGCGAGCGCGCATAGGCGGCGAGGAAACGGCGCAAATGAAACACAGCGTTCACGACGCCGCTCTCCGCAATGACGAGCGGAAGAGCGGCAGCGCCACGGTGCAGACGATGATCAGTCCCTGAACGACATATTGCGCCACCAGAGGCAGGCCCATGAAGAACATGACGTTGATCAGTACGCTCATCAACAGGCTGCCGGCGAGCGCGCCTCGCATGGCGCCTTGGCCACCGAGGAATCCGACGCCGCCTAGGACCGCGGCGGCGATAGCGGCCAGCGTCATCGGCTCGCCAATGACCGGGTCGCCCGAACCGGTCTGCGCGGCGACGTAGAGACCGGTGAAGGCGACCACGATTCCGCTCAGGATGTAGGCGCTCAGGCGAACGGTCGTGACGCCAACTCCTGAGCGGTAGGCGCCCTCGGCGTTGTCGCCGACGGCGATCACGCTGATCCCCAAGGGCGTCGCCTGATAGAGCTTCCAGAGGATCACGAACAGGACGAGCAGCAAGGCCGCGGTCGGATGGCTGCCGGCGAGAAAGTCGGACAGCGACGGCGGGACGAAGCCGCCGGGCCGCGGAAGGATGAGAAGCGCCACGCCGCGCAGGACGAACGACAGCGCGAGCGTCACGATGATCGCCGGATACCTTCCGATTGCGACGAACGCGCCGGTCACGGCGCCAACACAGGCGCCAAGTGCAAGGACGGCGAGGACGCCGCCGAGAATTCCCAGTGGTCCTTGCATCGTGGACGCCGCCACGACGGAGCCCAGGCTGACCATCGGGCCGACCGCGAGATCGATGCCGCCGGTCAGCATGACGATTGTCTCCGCCGCGGCGACCATTGCGGTCGGAAACCAGCCTTGCACGAATTTCGCCAACGCTCCGACCGAGAGGATCCCGGGAAACAGGATGGCGTAGAGGATCGCGAACGCTGAGAGGACCAGGAACAGCGCGCCCAAGCCCTCATTCCGCCGCCACTGGATCGCCCAATAGAGCCGGCGTCCCTGCCCGGACATCAGACCGTCGCCCCTTCACGCGCCTCGGAATTCGACAGACCCATGGCCGCCGCGACGATCGCCTCCTCCGACGCTTCGGCGTGAGGCAACGTGGCGGCGACCCTGCCCTTGTGGAATACCATGACGCGATCGCAGAGGTGGACCAGCTCAGGGGTGTCGGTGCTGAGCAGGACCACGGCTTTGCCTTCGGCCGCCATCGCCCGCAAGGCGACATAGATCTCCCGCTTGGTCTCGACGTCGACGCCGCGCGTGGGGTCGTTCAGCAGCAGCACCGACGGCTCGAGCGGCAGCCATTTGGACACCACGACCTTTTGCTGGTTTCCTCCGGACAGCGTCTGGACCGGCCGGCGCCGGTCGCCCCGGATGTTGAGTTGGCGAGCGAGACTTTCGGTAAGCTCCTGCTCCATCGCGCTTCGCCGGCGCTCCGCGCCGTGGCGCGCAAAAAGGGGCAGCAGCAGGTTGAAGTCGATGGAATGGGGCAACAGCAGCCCTTCCTTTCGACGATCCGCTGGCACATAGGCGACGCCGCTCGCGTTCGCTTCCGTGACATCGACGAAGGGCTTTGTCCGCACCGACCCGTCGCGGCCGCGGCCCTGGAAGCGATCGGCTTTGGCGGGCGCAGCGCCATAAAGCCCGAGCATGAAATCTTCCTGCCCGTGACCGACGAGGCCGCCGATCCCCAGGATTTCGCCGCGGTGCAGCCGAAAGTCGACGCCGGTCGCGGCGCCGCTGCGAAAATTCGCAGCTTCGAGGACGAGATCGTCGGCTGCCTGCGAAGCGTAGGGGGGAAACAGGTTCTGGGGATCGCGCCCGACCATCAAGCGGACCAAACCGCTCGGATCGAGACCCGCCAGAGGCCGGTCGGCGGTGACCGCCCCGTCCTTGAGCACGGTCACGTAGTCGCAGAAGTCGAGGATCTCGTTCAGCCGATGCGAGATATAGAGGATCGCGACGCCCTGATCGCGCAACCGGCGCACGAGGCTCGTCAGCATCGCGACGTCCGGAGCGGCGAGCGACGATGTCGGCTCGTCGAGGATCAGAACGCGAGGCTTGATGGCGAGAGCCTTGGCGATCTCGACGACCTGCCGGCGGCCGGTCGGCAACCGGCTGACGGGCGTATCCGCGGATTCGGTCAGGCCGAGGTTGGCGCCGATTTCGGCGACAGAGGCGGCGAGCCGGCCATAATCGACGCAGCCCCCATCGGCGCGGATAGGCGCCGAGGCCGATGTTCTCCGCAATCGAAAGATGAGGGGCAAGGCTGAGTTCCTGCTGCACCACGGCGACGCCAAGCCGGTGAGCGTCGTGCGGCGTCAGCAGGGCGGCCCGCCCATCGACCAGGATTTCCCCGCTGTCGGGCGTGAGCGCGCCCGACAGCAGATTGATGAGGGTGCTCTTGCCGGCGCCGTTCTCGCCGAGGAGAGCATGGATGCGGCCGGGAATGAGCTCGATCGAGACGTCGCGGAGCGCTTGATTGCCGAAGAACGCCTTCGAAACGTTGCGCGCTTCGAGAACCGCCTGCCCGTCACTCATGATCCGCGGCGCGCCGCCCTGCCCGCGCGCCGGCGCTATTTCTTCAAACTCTTGGCGATCAGCTCGTCGAACAGCTTGGTGTCGTAGGGCGAGTAGATGTACCCGTCGGCGGCGAAGTCCTTGGCGCGGGCGAGGTAGCTGTCGAGGTTGCTGTCGTCGATGATCGGCAGAGGCACATCGATATAGGCGGGGATGTCCTTGCCCTGCAGCGCCTGGACCGCGGCATAGACCGCAAAGGCCGCGAGCCAGTTCGGCTGCTGCGTCCCCCAGGCGGTGAGCTTCTTCGCCTTCCACATCTCGAGGAACGGCCGATAGTTTTCGCCCGTCATCGGAACGAGCTTCCGGCCCTGCTTCTCGAACGCGGTCACTGCCCCCGCGGAAAGCGCGCCGCCCTGGCTCCAGATCCCGTCGATCTGAGGGTGGCTGAACAGCAGATTGGTGACCGCTTCCTGCGCCGGCGCGGCGTTGTAGGGCGTATTGGTCTCCGCCAGGATCTTGATGCCCGGATTGGCCTTGAACACGGGCTCGGCGCCCTTGCGCCGGTCGTCGCTGACCGAAACGCCAGCCGGGCCATTCAGGACGAGAATGTTGCCCTTGCCGTTGAGCTGCTTGACCAGCCACTCGGCGGCGAGCTTGCCCCACTCAGTCTGGTCGGTGTCGATCTTCGTGGTCAGGTCCTTGGTGTCGACCAGGCTGTCAAAATTGGCGACGGCGATGCCCTTGGAGCAGGCGTCGGCGATGACGCGGTCGAGCGCGGTGGCCGAGCCGGCGTCGACGATGATGGCGTCGAGCTTGGCGTCGATCATCGACTGGATCTGCTGGATCTGGGTGTTGGCGTTGCCCTGGGCGTCGGTGATCGTGAGGCTCTCGACGAGACCCTGCTTCTTGAGCTGGTTCGCCATGTCCTCGATGGTGCCCGTCGTCTCCTTCATCCAGGTCGGGATCGAATAGATATTGGCCCAGCCGAGCTTATAGGGCGGCTTGTGCTCGCCCTTGATGCAGTTCGCGGCCGCCAGCGCCGGTCCGGCTGCCGGCCAGTTGCACAAGGGCAAAGCCCGCGGCGACCGCCGGCGCAAGCGCCAGGCGCAACCAATTCGTCCTCGTCATATCAGCATCCTCCCTTTCATTTCCGTGGATACGCGCATGGCTAGCCAAGTCCGGGCTCGCTCGCGCAAGGTCGTTGAAGCGGCTCTTCCCCGCGCCCCCCGCCAGGCATTCGCACGCGTGTTGCTTCACGAGGACGTTACCGACCCGGACATCTCCATGTCAACGCGATGGAGCCGACGTGACGATCCCGGAGAGGATGCTGGACGCTGCGCGCCGGGTATGGTTTCGAGTTTTGACGTCGCCGCGGAACCCAGCGGCGGCGCCGCGGCGTTTCGAACGGGAGCCTTCGCATGAGCGGGCCGTATCGTGGACCGATTATCGACGCCCATCATCATCTTTGGGACCTTGCCATGGACCGGCATCCGTGGCTGCGCCCAACCGGAGGCGAGATCAAGGCGCTCGGCGATCTGGCCCCCATTCGGCGAAACTATCTCGTCGACGACTATAGGCGCGACGCCGCGAACCAGAACGTCGCAGCCAGTGTGCATGTCGAGGCGGCGTGGGACCGGAGCGACGATCCGCTCGCCGAAATTCATTGGCTCGAGTCGCTCGACAAGTCGTCAGGCGTGGCGGTGCGGTACATCGGCTTCGCCAGTCTCGCCGCGCCGAACGCCGCCGAAACGCTGGATCGCCTGGCCGATGTCGGCCGCTGCGTCGGCGTTCGGGAAATGCTGAGCTGGCATCCGACCCAGCCGGCCAGGAACTTTGCCGCCGCGGGCAGGGATCGCCGACGAACCGGACTTCCGCCGCGGCGTCTCTTTGCTGTCGCGGCGCGGTCTCATGCTCGAACTGATGCTCTACCCTTATCAGGCGGAGGAGGTCGTCCGAGCTCGCGCAGGACTTCTCCCGATCAGCGATTCATCGTCAATCATTGCGGCAGTCCGATCGACCGCGACGCGGATGGCATGGCGCGATGGAAGCGGGGATTGCGACTCCTGGGACGTCAGCCGAACATCAGCGTCAAAATATCGGCGCTGACCGCCTACGATCCGAGTCCCACGCCGGAAAGCCTGCGCGAGGTCGCGATGCATTGCATCGAAAGCTTCGGCGTCGATCGCTCGATGTTCGGCAGCGACTTCCCGGTCGGGAGATTGTGGACGACCTTCGACGCCATCTTCGACGGCTTCAAGGCGATCGTCCAGGACTTCTCCGAAGACGAGCAGCGCGCGCTCTTTCTACGCCAACGCCCGGCGAGTCTACAGGATCGATTCATTCTGAATGTCATCGGCTGTGAGCGTCGATCGCCTGCTTGGCCATTCGGTAGCGGGCGTCGAACCGGCAGATGTATCCAATTTGGAGATGCCCTTGGCGCGTTAGGAGGCCGTGGCAATCTTCTCGGCATCCTCCACCGCCGAGGCGATCGGCTTCTCGAGAATCACAGGCTTGCCGGCGGCGAGCGCGTCGATCGCCGGCTCCGGTATGCTGGTCTCACATGGCGACATAGCTTCGCATTGAATCTCGCTGAGGCATCCAAGCCCGATCACGCCGATGCGAGTCCTGTTCGTGATCGGCTCCTCAAAAGTCCTCGAGCGTCAAGTCGCGCGCCATCACCATGTTGCCGGAGGTGAGGCCGCAGTCGACCGGCAGCGCCACGCCGGTGATCGCCGCCGCGGCGTCGGAAGCCAGGAAAGCGACCGCCCTCGCCACGTCGATCGGCTCGACGATGCGGCCGAGCGGATACCAGCGCTTCAGCGTGTCCAGGACCTTGGGATCCTTGGAAGTACGCCGCTGCCAGGCGGGAGTGCGAACGGTGCCCGGCAGGACAATGTTCACCCGGACGCCGTGGCGGCCGTATTCCTGCGCCAGCGACCGGGTGAGCGAGATCATCGCCGCCTTGCCCGCGCTGTAGGCAGGGTCGCCGAGAGCGCTGAGCCCGTTGACCGATCCGATCCCGATGATGACGCCTGCGCCCTTCGCCAGCATGCCGGGGAGGACGGCGTGCGCACAATAATAGGCGCTGTTCGCGTTGCGGTCGATTTCGCTCCGCCAGCCGGCGGGATCGGTGCGGGCGAAGGTGGAGTGGTCGGAGCCGCCCGCGTTATTCACCAGAATGTCGATCGGGCCGAGCGCCTTGGCGAGCCCCGCGAAAGCGCGTTCGACTTCCGCGGGATTGATAATGTCGGCGACGGCATGAGCGAAATTGGCGGGCTCGGCCTTCAGTTCTCCCGCGAGCCCTTCGAGGCCCTCCTTCTTGTCGAGCGCGGCGATTTTCGCACCCTCGTCGAGGAACACCCGGCACAGGCTCCGCCCGATTCCGCCCGCTGCGCCTGTGATGGCGACCACCTTACCCTTGAATGTCATGATAAGGCCCTTAAGAAGCCGCCTCGCGCCCGTTGGGCTGATATCACCCCTTGAGCGCGCCCTCCAGAAGACCCTTGAAGAAGAGCCTCTGCGCGAGCGTGAACGCGATGATGCCGGGTGTAACGACGATCACGTAGACTGCGGCGAGATTCGGCCACGCCCACTGTCCCTGACCGCCCTGGGCCGCGGCGAGAACGACCGGCATCGTGCGTTTGGCCTCATCATCGATCGTCGTCAGGCAGAAGAGATATTCGCCCCAGGCTGCAACAAAATTGACGATGAAGATGACGACCAGGCCGTTACGCACCATCGGCAGGCCGACTTCCCAAAGCGCCCGCCAATGCCCGGCCCCGTCGATCCTCGCCGATTCGAACATCTCATGGGGCACGAGCTGGAACATGCTGCGCATAATGAGGATGCTGATCGCGAGCTGCAGCGTGATGTAAGGCAGAATGAGGCCGCTCGTGCGATTGATGAGGCCGAGCCAGTGCTGCGTCTCGTAGATGCTGATGATCGAGACGACGCGCACAGGGAAATAAAGCGAG
>CAVULN010000020.1:0-41511 GCA_963742305.1 uncultured Alphaproteobacteria bacterium | reverse complement strand
AAGACCTGAGAATTTTCTAGCGAATCCGTTTGTTCTCGCCGCAGTTTTCGCCCGCATTTGAAAATTCGATTTCGCCCGCGCTTTTGAAATTCTGCGCCGCTTTCGTTCTTCGCGCCCGGGACGGAAACCGGCCGACGTATCTAACGCAGGCGCGGCTGAGATGAACGATGAACTGCAGCCGCTGCCGGCTCTGGCTTAGCCGAATTTGAACCGGCTTGGCTGGGCTTGATCAGCGGGGCGATGACCTTCGTCGTAAAAGTGTCATTGAACTGTCACATCATGCTTACGCGGCGATCTTACAAGCTCTCGGCGCGCGCACGTCGCTAATTTGGTGGCGCTGTGTCGCGTCGGAGTTCGACCCAGCGCACGAGAGGCGTCAATGCATAAACTGGCTAAATTCGTCTGCGCCGCTGCGCTCGCCATTGGCGGCGCGTTCATGAGCCCCGCTTGGGCGGCGGACATTTCCGGCGCGGGGGCGACCTTTCCGTATCCGCTGTACGCGAAATGGGCGGATGCCTACAAGAAGAACACCGGTATCGGACTGAACTACCAATCAATCGGCTCCGGCGGCGGCATCAAACAGATCCAGGCGAGAACGGTCACGTTCGGCGCGTCGGACATGCCGCTCCAGCCGAAGGATCTGGACAAGGGTGGGTTGGTGCAGTTCCCGACCGTTGTCGGAGGCGCCATTCCGGTCGTCAATTTGGACGGCGTCAAACCTGGCGATCTGGTGCTCGACGGACCGACTCTGGCGAATATCTTCCTCGGCAAGATCACCAAGTGGAACGATCCGGCGATCCAGAAGCTGAATCCGAATCTCAAACTTCCATCGAGCGCGATCGTTGTCGTGCATCGTTCAGATGGTTCGGGAACCACCTTCATTTTCACGAACTATCTGTCCAAGGTGAGCCCCGATTGGAAGGAGAACGTGGGGTCCAACACCTCCGTCGAATGGCCCACAGGCCTCGGTGCGAAGGGCAACGAGGGCGTCGCCAACAACGTGCTCCAGGCGAAGGGCGCCATCGGCTACGTCGAATTCGCCTACGTCAAAGAGAACAACATGAGCTACGTCGGCCTGATCAACGCCGACGGCAAGGTTGTCAAACCGGATGCTGCGGCGTTCCAGGCTGCGGCGGGCCACGCCGACTGGGCGCACTCGGATCACTATTACGTCATTCTGACCGATCAGCCGGGGCCGGGCACCTGGCCGATCGCCGGAGCGACGTTCATCCTGGTGCCCAAGCAGCCGCCAAGCGTCGACAATGCGGCTGCAGCGCTTAAGTTCTTCGATTGGGCCTATTCTCAGGGCGGAAAGATGGCTGAAGACCTCGACTACGTGCCGCTGCCGAACAATGTCGTCGCCAGCATCAGGGCGATGTGGGCCGCCGATATCAAGGGTCCGGACGGCAAACCGGCCTACGTCGCGGCGAAATGATCTCTTGTCAGCCTATCGGGGCGTCTGCGGACGCCCCGAATTGTATGCCCGGAGCCGATTGAGCAGCGCCTGAACAGTGAACTTGAGAGTCAGTGAATGGCCCAAATCGCCATCCCGGGGCGAACGACAGAATCCTCCGCGGTCGCGCGCACAGCGAGAATAAGAAGGCTTGCACTCAGCGACGCGTTTTTTCACCGGCTGACCCAAGCCGCGGCAATCGTCGTTCTGCTGATCCTCGGAGGCGTCATCCTATCGCTGATCAGCGGATCGCTGCCCGCCTTTCAGAAGTTCGGCTTGGGCTTCTTTACGAATCAGGTTTGGAACCCCGTCACCAATAAGTTCGGCGCGCTCGCGCCGATTTACGGCACGGTCTTAACCTCCGCCATCGCGATGGCGATCGCGGTGCCGCTGGGCATGGGGATCGCGGTCTTTTTGACCGAGCTCTGCCCGCCGGCGCTGCGTCGCCCGATCGGCATCGCAATCGAGCTTTTGGCGGGGATACCAAGCATCATCTACGGGATCTGGGGCCTGTTCATCTTTGCGCCGTTTCTCCAGCAGTACGTCCAGCCCGCCATCATCGCCCTCTTCGGGAACGTGCCTGTGCTTTCGTCGCTTTTCGCCGGACCGCCTTACGGCATCGGCATGCTTACAGCCGCGTTGATTCTTGCGATCATGGTCCTGCCGTTCGTCGCTTCCATTTCCCGGGACGTTTTCGGCACGGTGCCGCCGATGCTGAAGGAGTCAGCCTATGGAATTGGCTGCACGACCTGGGAGGTGGTCAGGAATGTCGTCATTCCATTCACGCGCGTTGGCGTCATTGGCGGCGTGATGCTCGGACTCGGTCGGGCGCTCGGCGAGACGATGGCCGTGACTTTCGTGATCGGCAACGCGCACAGGATCTCCCCCTCGCTGTTCGCGCCGGGAACCACGATTTCGGCGACGATCGCCAATGAGTTCACCGAGGCGGTGGGTGATCTCTACACGTCGTCGCTGATCGCCCTGGGCTTGATCCTGTTCATGATCACCTTCGTTGTTCTGGCCATCGCGAGGATCATGCTGATGCGGCTCGAAGCCCAGGCCGGGAGATAGGACCATGCCCGCGGGAACGATCTCGCCGCTCTATGCCGCTCGGCGTTGGAGAAACAAGATCTGGATGAGCCTCAGCGTCGTGGCGGCCGCCATCGGGCTGATCGGCCTGTTCATGATTATCGTTGTGCTGTTCTGGCAGGGCTTTTCCGGTCTTTCGCTCGCCGTCTTCACGCAGATGACGCCGCCGCCGGGCAGTTCGGGCGGGCTCCTGAACGCTATTGCCGGCAGTCTGATCCTGACGGTGATCGGCGTGGCTGTGGGGGCCCCGCTCGGCCTGCTGGCGGGCACCTATCTGGCGGAATACGGACGCCATACGAGGCTCGCTATGGTCGTGCGATTCATCAATGATATTCTGCTCAGCGCTCCGTCGATCGTCATCGGGCTTTTCATTTATGAGGTCGTGGTGGTTCCGATGGGCCACTTTTCGGCAATCGCCGGCTGCCTTGCATTGGCGGTTCTTGTCGTGCCGGTGGTGCTGCGCACGACCGAGGATATGCTGAGCCTGGTCCCCAACACCTTGCGGGAGGCCGGGGCGGCGCTCGGCATGCCGCGTTCCCTGGTGATCAGGCGGATTTCCTATCGCGCGGCGAAGGCTGGTCTGGTGACCGGCGTGCTGCTTGCGATTGCGCGAGTGAGCGGCGAGACTGCGCCCCTGCTGTTCACCGCGCTCAACAACCAGTTCTGGAGCGCCAATCTGGCGCAGCCGATATCGAGCCTGCCGGTCGTGATCTTCCAGTTCGCCTTGAGCCCCTACAAGGAATGGCAGCAGCTCGCCTGGACCGGGGCGTTGATCATCACGCTCGCGGTTCTCGCGCTCAGCATCTGCGCGCGCGCGCTCGCTGCGAGGGGAGCGAACCAATGAACACGGCGGTGAACTCCAGGCAACCCGCGACCAACAGCAAGGTCCTCGTGCGCGGCCTCGACTTCTACTATGGCGCGACGCGCGCGCTCAAAGATGTCTCCTTGAGCCTATACGACGGCGAGGTGACGGCGTTCATCGGCCCATCGGGCTGCGGCAAGTCGACGCTTCTGCGGGTGCTCAACCGCATGTATGACCTCTATCCCGGCCAGCGCGCCGAGGGCGAGGTCTTGCTCGACGGGGAGAACATCCTCGCGCCCGGCCTCGACCTCAATCTCCTGCGCTCGCGCGTCGGCATGGTGTTCCAGAAGCCGACCCCGTTTCCGATGACGATCTATGACAACATCGCCTTTGGCGTTCGCCTCTATGAAAAACTGCCGAAGTCGGAGATCGATGCGCGGGTCGAATTGGCGCTTCGCAGGGCCGCGCTCTGGACCGAGGTGAAAGACAAGCTGAAAGCCAGCGGTCTCAGCCTTTCGGGCGGCCAACAGCAACGCTTGTGCATCGCCCGCACCGTGGCGATCAAGCCCGAGGTGATTCTGCTTGACGAGCCTGCGTCCGCTCTCGATCCGATCTCGACCGCCAAGATCGAGGAGCTCATTGACGAATTGTCCGGCGACTACACCATCGCCATCGTCACCCACAACATGCAGCAGGCCGCGCGCGTCTCGCGCTACACCGCCTTCATGTATCTGGGCGAGATGGTCGAGTTCGACGAGACGGACAGGATCTTCACCTCGCCGCGCGACAGGCGGGCGCAGGACTACGTCACCGGCCGCTTCGGCTAAAGGGAGGCGCGCCCCGTGGCAGACCAGCATACCGTCAGAGCCTACGACAAGGATCTCGACCTCCTCGAGCGCCGGATCGCGGAGATGGGCGGCTTGGCCGAGAAAATGGTGATCGACGCGGTGGACGCGCTGAGCTCCGGCGACACCGTTCTTGCCCATCAGGTGGTGGAGACCGATCCGCGGCTCGACCTTTTGCAGCGCGAGATCGAGGAGCAGGCGATCCTGACCATCGCGCGCCGGCAGCCGGTGGCGATCGACCTGCGCGAGATCGTCGGCGCGATCCGGGTCGCCGGCGATCTCGAGCGGGTCGGGGATCTCGCCAAGAACATCGCCAAGCGCTCGCTCAAGATCGGCGTCGAAATGCGCGCGCCCCGCGCGATCGTCGGCATCAAGCACATGAACGATTTCGCGACCGAGCTCTTGAAGGACGTGCTCGACGCCTTCGCCCAGCGGGACGTCGAGCGGGCGCGCGACGTGTGGGAGCGCGACGCCGAGCTCGACGCGCTGGAAGACTTGGTCTTTCGCGACCTGCTTACCCATATGATGGAGGATCCGCGCAACATCACCTTCTGCACGCATCTTCTGTTCTGCTCGAAGAATATCGAGCGGATCGGCGATCACGCCACCAACATCGCCGAAACCGTATTCTATTTGGTGACCGGCTCGAACCTGCCGACCGACCGGCCGCACGGCCGCCAGGAGACGGACATCGAGACCGATGCGAGAGGGGAGCCCCGATGAACCAGACGCGTAAGGACATCGCCCGTCCCGGGGCCGCCTCCGCGCCGCGCATCCTCGTCGTCGAGGACGAATCCGATCTGTCTCTGCTGCTCGGCTACAATCTCGAAGCGGAAGGGTACATGGTCGAGAACGTAGAGCGCGGCGATGAGGCCGAGTTGCGCCTCGCCGAGAGCGCGCCGGACCTCGTGATCCTCGACTGGATGCTGCCTGGCGTCTCCGGCCTCGAAATCTGCCGCAGGCTTCGGGCGCGCGAATCGACCCGCACGCTGCCGGTCATCATGGTCACCGCGCGCGGCGAGGAAGCCGAGCGGGTGCGCGGCCTCTCGGTCGGGGCCGACGATTATGTGGTCAAGCCCTTCTCGGTGCCCGAACTCCTGGCCCGCGTGCGCGCGCTGCTCAGGCGCAGTCGGCCCGAACGGATCGCCGAGCGTCTCAACGCCGGCGATCTCGATCTCGACCGGGAGACGCGGCGGGTCCGCCGCGGCCCGCGCGACGTGCACCTCGGTCCCACGGAGTTCCGGCTGCTCGAATATCTTCTGGAAAAGCCCGGCCGGGTGTTCTCGCGGGCGCAATTGCTCGACGGGGTGTGGGGCCAGGCGGCGGAGATCGACGAACGCACGGTCGACGTCCATGTCGGGCGCCTGCGCAAGGCCTTGTCGCGAGGGCGCGAGCGGGATCCGATCCGCACCGTGCGCGGGACCGGCTATGCGTTCGACGAAACCTTCGGAAAGCCGTAACTTCCAAGAGTTCGGACCTGTTGAAATGAAGGATCCGGTTGTCATCGCCGGAGTCAATGGGGAACGAGGTCTTCTTCTCAGCGATAAATTGGCTACAGAGACCGGGGCCTTGATCGCTAACTTCGATCGAGGGCGCGTTTTCCATGGCGCGCGCTTGCAAATGGGCGGTTCCGCCCGCGGGTGTCGCCGCGCAAGCATTGATCAGGAGATTGGGCGCCACCTGCCTCACGCTCTCGATGACGACAGGTAACGCTCCGTGAAGATCGTTGACCCAAGCGATCTCAAGCCGCTTTCGCGACGCTTCCGATTCGATGAGCAACCGAAGATCGTCGATATCGGCTGGACGCAACAGGTTGTCCGCGCCCCCTCGCCTGTAGGTCACGAGAGTTCGACCGAACGACGCTTTGGGAGAACGACTTGCGCCGATTCGGAGGACTGACCCGATGCAGACGGAGTGGAGTGCAAATCCGAGCGTGTTTGGACAGGTCGAAGGCCGGCCGGTGGTCGCTGCGTTCGACCGCGGCGCGCTATCAGGCGTTTGGCTACCGGATGGAACAGCCACTCGGGTCGGCTTTCTCAGGCTTCCCAAAAGCAAACCCGAACTCAACTTCGCTCGCGAAATGCCCAATTTTCGTGAACGCATCGCTGGGAGGCTCACGATCACTGTTCTAGGCGAGATGGTTCAAGAGCCAATCCGGCTCGCCGAAAGCGCCCGATTTCGACGCGCAGATAGTTCCTCGCCATAGCCCCGAATCCATACGGGAGGCAGGAATCCCCGGCAGAAATTCCCCGTCGACGCTAAGCGCAGGTTGCTTTCAGCACCCGGCAAACGGCGGAGAAGGTCTCGCCCCCGACCACTGTGAGCGCGGCAGGCGGTGGAAGACGTTCGGCGAGCCTCTCGACGCCCCGAGCGATCCGTTCGACCGCCTCCATCTCGCTCAAACCCGGCGGCAGAGCTGGAAGGACGATGCAGCGGCCGCGCGCTTCCAGCGTTGTCTGGACACGCGCTTCGAAACCTGACTCCGCCAGCGGCGCGAACCATTCTGGCCGCGCCGCAGCCGTGACCTCGATCTGGCGAAGGGAAACGGGGTGGCGCGAACCGACGATCACGAGATGCGGCGCGCCCAAGGGTCGGCCGGTTCGCGGCGGCCGTTGCGCGAGCGCCCTCGCCAGGCCCGCGGCGCCGCACCACAGCGGCGCGGGTTCGCGCGCGTAGCGGCTGGCGATCGCGTCAAGATCGGCGTCGCTCTCGGCGTCGGGCAGCACGATATCGCAGTCGCGATCGTGAAGAGACAGGCCATGGCGTTGAAGCTCCGCCGCGATGTCCTTGATCATGACGGCCTCGCCGCCCGACTGCGCTCGCATCTGGCGCCCGCCCCGCGTCACTCGTCCCTGCGCCGGGAACGCCGGCGCCAGCACGATCCGGCGAAACATGCCAGACCTGACAATCCCGGCGAGCTCCACAGCCCAATGCCCGCGCAGCAGACTGTCGATCTTCTTGAACGCCAGATCGGCGCCCGCGAAATGACCGACCGCCTCGCGCGCCGCCGCGACGGCCGTCTCCTGATCGCGATCCCGGCAGGAGAGGTCGAGCGCATAGGATCCCTCCGGCGCGGGCATGGTCCGGTCCAGGAGAACCGGCAGGGGGCCGATGCGGCCGGTGAACTGCGCGGCGGTGTCGAGCGCCCCGGTCAGGTCGTCTGCGATCAGGCGCAGGATCGTCATGCGACCGCTTGCGCTGCGCCCCTCGAGGGAACCACCTTCACTTCAAGGCCGAGGTCGCGCGCGCGCGCGATCTCGACCGGATCAGCGCGGTCGTCGGTGATCATCTCGTGGACCGCGGTGAGTTCGCAGATCTTGCAGAACGCCGCCGCGCCGAACTTGGAGGCGTCCGCAAGGAGAACGATCCTGCGCGCCGCCGAGATCATCGCCCGCTTCATCGCCGCCGCCTCGAGCGACGTCTCGCTCAACGCCAGACCGCTGATCGCATGGGTCCCGATGAAGGCGACATCGACCCTGAGATTGCTGAGGAAGCTTTCGCCCGGCTCGCCAAGGACGGTCAGGGAGCCCGGCCGCACGGCGCCGCCCAGACAGAGAACACGAATCTTGCTCGACGCGCACAGCGCCTGGCCGATGCCGAGATCGTTGGTGACCGCGGTGAGCGCAATGTCGCGCTCGACGCTCGCGCGAGCCGCCGCGAGCACCGTCGAACTGCTGTCGAAAATGACGCTCGCGCCGGAATGAAGAGTCGCAGCCGCAGCAAGTCCGATCGACTCCTTTTCCGGCCGATCGAACTCGGCGGTGATCGCGGCCTCTGGCTCGAAGGTCGATTGCAGGAGCTTCTGAATCAGCGCCCCGCCGTGCGAGCGCTCGAGATAGCCGCGCTCCTCCAGATGCTCGAGATCGCGGCGGACTGTGGAGAGCGAGATGCCGATCGCCTCCGCCAGTTCCTGGATCGACGCCGCGCCGCGTTTGCGAATGTGATCCAGCATGAAGGCCCGGCGCTGCGCCGGTATGAGCTCTGGGCGGCGAGGCGAGGCCATGGCGTTCCGTCAGGTCGGGCGTTTCGTGCGATGGATGGCGAGCATGACGAGGATGATCGCGCCGAACACGATCTGCCGCACCGCGTCCTGAACCTGCATCAGCGAAAGGACCGAGGACAGGAGCGTGATGAAGACGGCGCCGACGAAAGTGCCCGCATAGCTGCCGCTGCCGCCGAGAATCGACGTGCCGCCCAGCACCACCGCCGCGATCACCGGCATCAGATAGCTGTCGCCCATGCCCTGATAGGCCTGGTTGGCGTAGCCGACCAGCAGCAGGCCGCCGAGGCTCGACATCAAGCCGGCAAACGCGAACACGCAGACGATCACCCGGTCGACCGGCGCGCCCGCGAGGAAAAGGGCGCGCGGCGACTGGCCGAGCGCATAAACATAGGTCCCGAACACCGTCCGCCGCAGCATGAAGATCATTCCGGCCCCAATGGCGAGCCAGAGCAGGAAAGCGTTGGGAAGGCCGAACGTGCGCCCATGCGCGAGGAACACGGCGAGCGTCGGAGGCGCGCCGTGCGGCTTGAAGCCGCCGGTGTAGAAGACCGTCATGCCCAGCAGCATGGCGTTGACCGCGAGCGTCCAGACCATCGCCGGGATGCGGAAGATGGCGACGCCAAGCCCGTTGACCGTGCCGATGACGAGGCCGCCGAGGAGAGCAGCCGGGATGGCGAGCGCGGCCAGCGCCTCGTTGCGGGCGCCGGCGAGCGAGGTTGCGAGAATGGCGGTGCTGGTGATCGTCAGCGGCACGGAAAGGTCGATCTGGCCGAGCAGGATGACGAGCATCGCGCCGGTGGCGAGAAGGCCGACGATCGAAGCGATCTGGAGTTGCTGGAGCAGATAGCCGAGCGACAGCACGCCTGGCGACAGGATCCCCGCGCCGATCGTCACGGCGACGCAGGCCAGGATCACAAGAAAAACCGACCGGTCGATCGTTCGCTCCCCGCGCCCTGGCGCCCCCGATCGGGACAGGATAGCCGACATCACGCGAACCGCTCCAGCCGGGAGCGCACGCGCAGCATTCCAAAGGCGCCGAGCGCAATTGCGATGGCGAGGATCGCCCCCTCGAAGAAGGGTTGCGCCAGAGGCGGCAGGCCCGAAAAGAACATGAGCCCCGAGATCGTCTTGAGGATGAAGGCGCCAAGCGCTGCGCCGAGCGGCGAGCCGACGCCGCCCGAGAGCGCCACGCCGCCGATGACGACGGCCGCGATCGAGTTCAGCGTATAGGGCGGCCCGACGTTCGGGTCGCCGGTCAGCGTGACCATGCTGACATAGAGCCCGGCGAGCGCGGCGAACAGGCCGCCGAGGCCATAGGCCGAGAGCGTCACGACCCGAACGCGGATTCCGCTCATCAGAGCGGCCTCGCGCGAGGACCCGATGGCGTAGAGGCTCATGCCAAACCGGGTCCGCCTCAAGGGCGCTGTCAACAGGATGAGGGCGAGCGCGATGATGATGAGCGACGCCGGGACGCCATGCACGTCGTAGGTGAGCGCGTCGGAGAGGCCGTCGCTGATTTCGCCGCCGGGGATCGGGCGCAGAAGGAGCGCGAGACCGGAGTAGATGCTGCCGAGCGCCAGCGTGGCGACGATTGGCGGAACGCCCGCCACCACCACCGCCGCGCCATTCGCAAGTCCGCAGGCGACGCCGACCATGAGCGCGAGCGCAACCCCCGCCGCCACATGGAGGGGCGAGCCGGAGACGACATAGGAGGCGACGACGTTGGTCAGCGCCACGACCGGCCCGACCGACAGATCGATGCCGCGGACGAGCACGACGAAGAACTGCGCGATCGCGGCGAGCGCAAGCAGCGTTCCCTGATTGGCCCAGATCGTCAGCACGTAGACCGACAGCCCGCGCGGATGAATCGAGATGAAGAGAGCGAAAAGGATCGCCAGCAGCACGGCAGCGATGGCGGTGCGCGAAAGGCGCAAGTTTGCGCCGGCCCTCATTGCGCCGCGGTCTCCGAATGGACATTGAGCGTCGCGGCGACCAGCGCGTCCGGCGTGACTTCGGCTCCGCTCATCTCGCGAATGACCCGGCCGCGATAGAAGACATAGACCCGGTGGCAGACATGGATCAGCTCTTCGTAGTCGGTCGACTGCAGGACGATCGCGAGGCCATCCGCCGCCAGCTCCTGCAGAAGGACGTAGATCTGCGCCTTGGTGCGGACGTCGATGCCGCGCGTCGGGTCCATGAGCAGAAGGCAGCGCGGCGACAGCGCCAGCCATTTCGCGAGGACAACCTTCTGCTGGTTGCCGCCCGACAGGGTCTTCACCGGATCGTCAAGGCGCCCGAACGTGAGCGCGAGGCGCTCGATCAGCCGCGCGATCGCCCCGTCCGTCGCGTCGGACGCGTGCGTAAGGCCGAACGGCTTCCGGCTCAGCGCGGCCAACTGGAGATTGTCTTCGATCGACATGTCGAGGATCAGGCCCTCGGTCTTTCGATCCTCGGGCACGAGCGCGATATTGACGCCGGGCGCCTTCGCGCGGGGCGGCGTCATGCCCGAGAGCGGACGTCCGTCGAGCGTGATCGCGCCTTCGAGATGGCGCAGCACGCCGAAGATGGCGTGCATCACGTGCTGCTGCCCCTGGCCGTCGAGGCCGCCGAGCCCGACGATCTCGCCAGGGCGCACGTCGAGGTCGACGCCGTCGAGCGCCGGCTCCCAGCGCAGGGCGCGGCAGGAGAGAAGCGGCGCGAGCGAGGGGTCGGGCGGCGCGACCCGCGGCGGAAACAGCTCCTTGAGCGGCTGGCCGATCATCAGCCCGATCATGGCGTCCCGGCTTCGCGCGCCTGCGGGGAAGGTCTCGATGTGCCGGCCGTTCCGGAATACGGAGATCCGGTCCGCGACGGCGTCGATCTCGTACATGCGATGCGAGATGAACAGGACGCCGCAGCCCGAATTGCGCAGCCGTTGGATGACTTCGAACACCTTCTCCGCGCGCTCGGCGGTGAGCGCCGAGGTCGCTTCATCGAGAATGAGGAGGCGCGGCTTGCGGTGGATCGCCTTGGCGATTTCGACGAGTTGCCGGTCGGCGAGCGGAAGATCGGAAATCAGGGCCGACAGATGGATATGGTCGCCGCCGATGCTGTCCAGCGCGTCGCGCGCCCCGCGTCGCGCCCCACGGCCGATGAAGCCGAGGGCCGGGCCGCCATCGACGATGAGGAGGTTGTCGCCGACCGTGAGATGCGGCATCAGCGACAATTCCTGAAACATACAGACGATGCCGAGCGCCGCGGCGTCGCGCGGCGAGGCGAAGCGCCGCGCGACGCCGTCCACGGCGATGGCGCCGGCGTCGGGCGCGATCACGCCGGCGAGCAGCTTCATCAGCGTGGTCTTGCCGGCGCCGTTCTCGCCCAGGACGGCGTGAACGATTCCGGGGTCGATGGTCAGCGAAACCTCGGCCAGAGCCGGAACCGCGCCATAGCTTTTCGATACGTCCGTCAGCTGGACGAGCGGGGCCATCGCGCGGTCCTGGCGGCTCAGCCGTTGTTCGCGGCGTTCTGGCCCATCAGTTCCTGCGGCGTGAAGACCGGGAAGCACTGCGGATAGCCGGTCGTGGTGTAGAAGTTGGGCGGCAGGTTGGGGAAATAGTCCTTCCCCTCGACAAGGTCGGCGTTGTTCTTGTGCGGGATGGGCAGGAACACTTTCTGGGGCAGCGTATTGCCCTGCAGGAGGACGACGGCGGCCTCGAGCGCCAGCGCCGACATCGCCGGGGCCTGCGCGGCGGTCACGCCCGGATACTTGCCCTTGGCGGCAAGCTCACGGGTGCCGTTGCCCGCGTCCACGCCGATCGGCACGATCGGATGGTGGGCGGCCTGCATGGCGTGGAGCGCGCCGATCGCGCCTTCCTGAACCATCACTCCGTCGAACTTGCCGTTTGTCGCGATAGCGTCCGCGGTGCCCTTTTCCGCGGTGCCCGCGTCCCAGTTGCCGACCACCTGCACGACCTTCAGTCCCTTGTACTTGTCGAGCACCGAGCGCATGCCCTCGTGATTGTCGCGATCGACGCTGTTGCCCGGCAGGCCGGAGATTTCGAGCACCTGGCCGGCGACGTCGCCCTTGGCGGCCTTGATGCCGTCGACCACGGCCTGCGCCTTCATCCGGCCGAGCTCGAACTGGTCCTCGTTGATCTGCACGATCTTGTCGGAATCGAGCACGTTATCGAAGGTGACGAGCACGGTCCCCGCACGCTGAGCGCGCTTCACGACCGCGTCGAACGCGGTCGGATTGACCGCGTTGATGACGATCGCGTCGTAACCGGCGGCGATGTAGTTATCGATGGCCGCGATCTGCGCGGCTGAATCGTTGCCGACCGAGATCACCTTGAAGTCGCCGAGCTGCTTGGCGTTGTCGGGCCGGGCGCCCCAGGCCTTGGCCGACTGGATGGCCGTGATGCGCCAGTCGTTGCCGACATAGCCGTTCACGAGCGCGATCTTGTAGGGCCCCTTTTTCGCAGGATATTGGATCGTCTTCTTGTTGTCGGACGCCGGGCTGAAGCATTCCGGCTTGTACGTGTCCGCCGCGTGGGCGAGACCCGACGCCAGGACAGAGGCGGATAGCGCCATTGCAAACGTCTTTCTCGATATCATGACATCCTCCCTGTTTTGAGGCCCGGCTTTTCTCTTTGTCCCGGCGCTCGAATATGGCAGAAAATGGCAGTTTTCGCGCACTGTCAAGCGGCGGTTCGGCGCATGCATGCCAATTTTTCCGAAAAACTTCATCAATATGAGCGAATTTGAACGATTCTAACTTTTCATCGTCACGGCTATTGCGCTAGGCTTCGCCAAAGATGAGCGAGGAGACCGGCAGTGGCCCGTCCAAGGATTGCGGTGACGTCGGGAGATCCGGCTGGGATCGGTCCGGAGATCATGGCCCGCGCAAGCGTGGCGTTGCGTTCCCGCGTCGCCGACGGCGAATTGTCCCTTCTTCTCATCGGCGCCAGCGCCGCGCATAAGGCCGCGCTCAACCAGCTTTCTCTGGAAGATGCCGCGACGCCTGTCTCGTCCGGCGGGCCGGGAGAGGACCTGCCTCCGATCGGCTTCCTCGATATCGATCCCGCTGGCCAGCTTGTTCCTCCGGGCCGGTCGACCGCCGAGGGCGGCCACATCGCCTATGACGCGATCGCCGCCGCGGTGCGCCTCGCGCTTGCGGGCGTGGTCGATGCGATCTGCACCGGCCCGATCAGCAAGGAGGCGCTCAATTTCGCCGGACACCACTATAGCGGGCACACCGAACTGCTGGCGGATCTCACGGGCGCCCGCGACAGCGTGATGCTGCTCGCGCACGGCGCCATGCGGGTCAGCCACATGACCACGCATACCGCGCTCGAGGACGTGCCCCGGCGCGTGACTCCGGAACGGCTCAGCCGCGTCGTCGCGCTCACGGACGAGGCGCTCCGCGCGCTCGGCGCGCCTCGCCGTCGGATCGCGGTCGCGGCGCTCAATCCGCACGCGGGCGAAGGCGGGCTGTTCGGACGGCAGGATATCGACATCGTGGAGCCGACCATCCGGCGCCTCAGCGAGCAAGGCTACGATGTTCATGGGCCGGTGCCGGGCGACACGGTGTTCGTGAAGCTCCACGCCCGGCAGTACGACGCCGTGGTCGCCATGTATCACGACCAGGGCCACATCCCCGTGAAGCTGCTTGGCTTCTCGGTCGATGAGGCGACAGGCCGCTGGGAGTCGCTCAGCGGCGTCAACGTGACGCTCGGCCTTCCCATCATCCGGACTTCGGTCGACCACGGCACGGCCTTCGACATCGCGGGCCGCGGCGTCGCGAGCGCAACGAGCCTGATCGAGGCGATCGATCTCGCCATCACGCTGGCGCGCGCGCGAGAACCCGTAAGGGCCTAAAGGGGCGCGGCTCGCCGCGAGAAAATCGGAAAGGCCGGCGCCGTCGAACTAAAGGAAAGTCCGGGAGGTCTTTGAGCCGCTTCTTTCCGGAAGCTGTGGCGACGCTGCCGCCCGAGAGCGTCAGGAGGGCTCCCATGAGGATTGCGAGACCCGGGACCGATGCGCTCGAAGCCGCAGCGGTCCAGCCGCTTGGCGGCCGAATTTTGGAACACTCTCTGAGCCTTTGACGTTCAGAAGCGACAGTCGGGCTCAAGGAGACAATATATGCGCAAATTCTTGCTTGTAGCGGCGGCGCTTGGCGCCATTGCCGGCACGACCGCCGTGGCGCAGAATGCGTCGTCGAAGAGTCCCGGAAACGGAACCCCCGCCGTCGACGACGAGGCGAACTCATCTGCGACTCGGGCGGGCGCGGTGGCGGCGAATCCGTCCCCGGCCGCTCCGGCGAACGCCGACCAAGCCGCGAAGCAAGCACCCACCTTCGCCCGGGTGCGGAATACGGACATGTTGAGTTCGAACGTCGTCGGACTCGATGTCTATAACAGCCAGAACGACAAGATCGGCAAGGTACAGGACATCGCCTTCGATAGCTCAAAACAGGTGACCGGCTACGTTCTGTCGATCGGCGGTTTCCTTGGAATAAGGGCTCGCTATGTCGCGGTCGATCCGTCCTCGCTCACGGTCTCCTACGACGCCTCGAACAAGGTCTGGCGGGCGACCATGAACGGGACCGAGGACCAGCTCAAGTCGGCGCCCGAATTCAAGTACAGCGGCCCGTGGACGGCCAGCAGGAGCTGAGGCCGAGAATGAGCGGAACAGGCTCAAAGCCTCCGTTCCGGTCAAATGCGGAAGACGAGCGGAAAGAGCGGCCATGTCCGATAACGCGGCAGACATCGATCGTGTCTGGACTCTGATCAACGACATTCCGGTTGCGATGGTGGTCACCCGCGAGGGCGAACATATGCGGGCCCGGCCAATGGCGATGCGCCCGGTCCGCGAGGAGGACGCCCTCTATTTCCTCACCGACTTCGACGCTCCCAAAGCTGACGAGATCCGCCGCGACGGGTCGATTTGCCTCGCGCTGGCGGACAACAAGCAGCAAAAATACGTGTCGATTACCGGGCATGCGGAGATCATCGACGACCGCGAGCGGGTCAAGGAGATCTGGTCGATCTACGACAAGGCGTTCTGGCCCGACAAGGACGATCGGCGCATAGCAATCCTTCGCGTGACGCCGGAGAGCGCGGAGTTCTGGGAAGGGGCCGGAACAGTCGTCACTGCTGTCAAATTGGTCGCGGCGATCGCCTCGGGCCAGCGGATGAATGTTGGCGCGAATGAAAGAGTTGGATTTCCCCAGGCCGGCAAAGTCATCGATTGAAGCGAAACTCGCGGCGAGCTGACGCGCCTCATACGTGTGCGTATCTTCGACGGCCGTGAGGTCGACTCTGGCCCCGAGCACGCGTCACGTATCGGCGCATTGCCATCGCGCGGATCTTTACCAGAACACCCCAAGGGAACGTTCCCGAGGCCACGAGCGTTGAGGAGACATCGCGCATTCGGCGCGGCGAAGCAGAGGCAAGAATGCGTCTTCTCATCCTCATCATTCTCATTCTTCTGGTAATCGGCGCGCTACCCTCATGGCCCTACAGCGCGGGCTGGGGCTACTATCCTGTCGGCGGACTGGGAACGATCCTCATCATTGTCCTGATCCTTGCACTGCTCGGCGTCGTCTAGACGGGGCGGCGCGCTTCCCGCCGATCGCCAGAGAACGACCCGGGCAGAGGGTCATCCAGAAGCGAGGCGAGCGCCGATTTAAAGGCCCTCCGCACGGCTGCGGGTCGCCCCGGACAGAAGACCGGGCTCGGCCGCCTGGCCGCCTCGATGACATCTGAATCTCCGATCCAGCGATCCTCTGTATTGTCCGCGAGAGTCTTGGATGATTTCCGGACTTTACAAGGCTCCGCGCGTTTGCAACCGTCATTCGCAAATTCGGAGAGGTTGATGACGCTCCTGAACTGCGACATGGGCGAGAGCTTCGGCATCTGGCGCCTGGGCGACGACGCCCACATCATGCCGGCCATCCACATCGCCAATGTCGCGTGCGGGTTTCACGCCTCCGATTTCAATCACATGCGCGCCACGGTGCGGCTCGCCAAGGCGCACGGGGTCGAGGTCGGCGCCCATCCCTCGCTGCCGGACCGGCAGGGCTTCGGCCGCCGCGAGATGAAGATCGGCCGCGACGAGCTCGCCAACTGCCTCATCTACCAGATCGGCGCGCTCAAGGGGTTTCTCGAGGCCGAAGGCATGCCGCTGAACCACATCAAGCCGCATGGGTCGCTCTACGGCATGGCCGCCCGGGATCCGGAAATGGCGCATGCCGTCTGCGACGCAGCCGACATATTCAAAGCGCCTCTGCTCGGCATGATCGCGACCGAGCACGAGCGGGTCTACAAAGCTCGCGGTCATCGGTTTCTCGCCGAATATTATGTCGATCTGGACTATGCCGACGACGGCAAACTCATCATCACCCGCGAACATGAGGCTGTCGATCCGGGCGAGGCGGCGAACCGCGCCGTCCGGGCGCTCCGCGAGGGCGTGACGTCGTCGGTCGGCGGAAAAGACATCAAGGTTGGAGCGGATACGATCTGCGTCCATTCGGACACCCCTGGCGCCCATCTTGTCGCGCAGGCCGTCCATGATCGTTTGGCGAGCGAGGGCTTCATCTCCCCGCGCTCCAAGAAACACTGATCTTCCTGCGGGGGGCAAGGCGCATGGCGATGAAGACATTCGAGGCCCCGGTGCCGGGCACCTTCTTTCGCAAGCCGGCGCCGGATCAGCCGCCGTTCAAGGGAGAGGGCGACACTGTCGCGGTCGGCGAGACGGTTGGCCTCATCGAAGTGATGAAGACGTTCACGCCGGTGGTGGCGGAAGCGGCCGGGCGGCTGCTTGCGTTTCATGTGGAGAACGACGATCCCGTGATGGCCGGCCAGCCGCTCTACGACCTCGACGTCTGAGGGCTGCGATGCCGATCCGGACGCTGTTCGTCGCCAATCGCGGGGAAATCGCC
This sequence comes from uncultured Alphaproteobacteria bacterium, assembly GCA_963742305.1. Taxonomy (GTDB): domain Bacteria; phylum Pseudomonadota; class Alphaproteobacteria; order Rhizobiales; family Beijerinckiaceae; genus Roseiarcus. Next base: position 24,399 of record CAVULN010000020.1, on the reverse strand, counting down.
GTCCGCATCATCCGCGCCGCGAAGGCCCTCGGCGTGCGAACCGTGCAAGCCGTCAGCTCCGCCGACCGGGATATGCTGGCCGCGCGGCTGGCGGACGAAGTCGTGGAAGTCGGGCCGCCGCAGGCGGCGAAATCCTACCTGAACAAGGAGGCCCTCGTCGCGGCCGCCGCAGCGAGCGGCGCCGACGCCGTTCATCCCGGCTACGGCTTTCTGTCGGAGAACGCGGACTTCGCCGCGATGGTCGAAAGCGCGGGGCTCGCATTCGTCGGCCCGAGGCCCGACACGATCCGCGCCATGGGCGACAAGGCCGTGGCGCGCGAGGTCGCGGCGCGCGCGGGCGTGCCCACGGCGCCGGGCTCCGGGGGGCGCATCGAGGACGCAGCCGCCGCCCGCGAGGCGGCCGAAGCCATCGGCTATCCTCTCATGATCAAGGCGGCGGCCGGAGGAGGGGGGCGGGGAATCCGCATCGCCGCATCCGCGGCGGAGGCTCGAGGCCCAGATCCCCCAGGCGAGCGCGGAGGCGCTGGCGGCGTTCGGGGACGGGGGCCTTTATCTCGAGCGTTTCCTCCCGCGCGCCCGTCACGTCGAGGTTCAGGTGCTCGGCGACGGAGAGGCCGCGATCCATCTCTACGAGCGCGAATGCTCGCTGCAGCGGCGCCGTCAAAAGGTCTGGGAGGAGGCGCCCGCGATCGCCCTTTCGCCCGACCGCCGCGAAGCGCTCTGCGCCTCCGCTCAACGGCTTGCGCAAAGCGTCGGTTATCGCGGCGCCGGCACATTGGAATATCTTTATGACGAGGCGACCGGCGAATTCTATTTCATCGAGATGAACACCCGCATCCAGGTCGAGCACCCGGTGACGGAAATGACGACCGGCGTCGACCTCGTCCAGGCGATGCTGCGTATCGCGGGCGGAGAGCCGCTCGCCTATCGCCAGTCCGACATCGCCTGTCGCGGCCACGCCATCGAGGTTCGCATCAACGCCGAGGACCCCGCGAGACAGTTCATGCCCGCGCCTGGCCGCGTCGCTCGCTTTCGCGCGCCCGAGGGCGAGGGCGTGCGCTTCGATACGATGCTCTACGAGGGCTATGTCGTGCCGCCCTTTTACGATAGCCTGCTCGGCAAATTGATCGTCGCCGGCGACACCCGGGAGGAGGCGCTGGACCGCCTGCGAACCGCTCTCAAGGACCTGTTGATCGAAGGCGTGGCGACGACCCGCGGGCTTCATCTCGCGCTTCTCGACGACGAAGACATTCGCAACGGGGCCGTCCATACGCGCTGGCTCGAGGATTGGCTGCCTTTGCACCTGCCGGCGATCAGTCGGGCCGCGTGAGAGGCAGGAGGAAGGATGGGGATGGCCAGATATTCGTTCGGGGGCGACGATCATATCTTCGCCGAGGTCGACGAGGAGATGTCGCTCGACGCCTTCTTCAAATCCCTGTCGATGACGAACGCGGTGCGCGACAGCCGGATCAAGGGGGTGACGGAAATCTGCCCGGCGAACGCATCCTACCAAATCCGCTTCGACCCGGACCTCATCAGCCCAGACGACATGCTGGCCGAACTCAAGCGTCTCGAGCAGGCCGCGGCGAAGAGCGAGCACACGCTGTCGAGCCGCATCATCGAGGTTCCGGTCTACTACAACGATCCCTGGACCCACGAAACGCTGATGCGCTTTCGCGAGCGCCATCAGGACCCGACCGGAACCGACCTCGAATACGCCGCCCGCATCAACGGCTATGGCGGCGTCGCGGATTTCGTCCGGGCGCATTCGGGCGCGCCGTGGTTCGTCTCGATGGTCGGCTTCGTCGCCGGGCTGCCGTTCATGTACCAAATGGTCGAGCGCGAGAAGCAGATCGAAGTCCCGAAATACCTGCGGCCGAGGACGGACACGCCGAAGCTGACCGTCGGCCACGGCGGGTGTTTCGGGTGCATCTATTCCGTTCGCGGGGCCGGCGGGTATCAGCTGTTCGGCATCACGCCGATGCCCATATACGATCCCAAGCAGGAGGTGTCGTACCTCAGAGACTTCATGATCTTCTTCAAGCCGGGCGACATCGTGAAGTTCAAGCCGGTGGAGCGCGACGGCTATGACGCGGCGGTCGAACTCGTGAACGCCGGGCGGTTCGAGCCGACGATGCGGCCGGTGACGTTTTCGCTCGACGAGTTTCACAAAAGCCCGGCGGCGACCAACGAGAAACTCCTGGGGGTGCTTCATGGCGCTTGAGATCCTGAAGCCAGGGTTGTCCACCACCGTTCAGGATCTGGGGCGGCCAGGCTACTACCATCTCGGCATTCCGGAATCCGGGGCCATGGACAAGTTTTCGCTGGCCGCCGCGAACCTGCTGGTCGGCAACCCGGAGGGGGCGGCGGGGCTCGAGGCGGTGTTTCAGGGCCCGCAGATCCGCTTCGACCGCGACGCGGTGGTGGCCGTGTGCGGCGCGCACATGCCGCCGAAAGTCGACGGCGTCGAGCAGCCCAACTGGACGTCGTTCGCGGTGAAGTCGGGGCAGACGCTGTCGTTCGGCTTCCTCAAGTCGGGCGCGCGCGCCTATATCGCCGTCGCCGGCGGCGTCGACGTGCCCGTCGTGCTCGGCTCGCGCTCCACCTATCCGCTGGGCGCGCTCGGCGGCTTCGAGGGCCGCGCTTTGAAAGCGGGCGACCGCGTCGAGGTCGGAGCCCAGCCGCGTGGCGCCAAACCGGGCCGCAGCGTGCCTCCCAAACTGCGCCTCGAGGTCACCGGAACGCCGGAACTGCGCGTGCTTCCCGGCCTCTACTGGCATCGACTGACCGAAGAGGCGGGCAGGACCTTTTTCGAGGACGTGTGGAAGGTCGCGCCCGAGGCCGACCGCATCGGATATCGCTTCCGCGGCGGCCGCGCGCTCTCCTTCGTCCCGAGGAAACAGCCGTTCGGCGCGGGCTCCGACCCGTCCAACATTGTCGACAGCTGCTATCCCTACGGATCCATCCAGGTTCCCGGAGGCACGGAACCCATCGTCCTTCACCGCGACGCCGTGTCGGGCGGCGGGTATTTCATGCTGGGAACCGTGATCTCGGCCGACATGGACCTGATCGGCCAGTTGCAGCCCCACCAGCCGACGCGTTTCGTCAAGGTTGACATGGAAACCGCCCTGAAAGCCCGGGCGGAGCGAAAAGCCGTAGCGGGCCAGGTGAAGGAGAGTCTATCCTGAAGGCCGGGCGCCCCGGAGGCGATAAGGGGCGCTTAAAGCAACCAGGAACGCGACTGAGGAGGAAACGATATGAAAGCCCTTGCATTTGCAGTTTTCGCGGGCGCCGCGGCGCTCGCGACGGCCGCGCCCGCGTCAGCGGCCGACTGGTTCCCGTACAAGGCCGAGCAGGTCACTCCGCCTTTCGATCCGAACGGCAAGGTCTCGCCGGTCGAGTACACGCCGCTCGACAAGGCGTCGAAGCCCTGGAAGATCTGCGTCTCGTTCCCGCATATGAAGGACGCCTACTGGCTCGGCGTCGACTACGGCGTTGTCGAGGAGGCCAAGCGCCTCGGCGTTTCGATGAACCTCGTCGAAGCGGGCGGCTATACGGAACTCAACAAGCAGATTTCCCAGATCGAGGACTGCGTCGCCAACGGCGCTCAGGCGGTCGTCATCGGCGCGATCTCCGCCGACGGGCTCAACAATCTCGTCAAGGAGCTGCACGCGAAGAACATTCCGGTCATTGACGTGATCAACGGCATCAATTCCCCGGACATCTCGGCGAAGTCGCTCGTCTCCTTCTACACGATGGGCCATACCACCGGCGAATACCTCGCCGAGAAGCATCCGGCAGGGTCGCCGCCGGTCAAGGTCGGCTGGTTCCCCGGTCCCGCCGGCGCCGGCTGGGTCGAGGCCGCCAACAAGGGCTTCATGGACGCGGTGAAGGGAACGGCGGTCGAAGTGCTCCCGCCCAAGTATGGCGACACCGGCAAGGAAGTGCAGCTCAAGCTCGTCGAGGATGTGCTGCAAGCCAATCCCGACATGAAGTACATCGCGGGGACCGCAGTCACCGCCGAAGCCTCGATCGGCCTCTTGCGCGAGCGCGGCCTCATCGACAAGATCGGGCTCCTTGCGTTCTACATGACCCCCGGCGTCTACGACGGAATCGAGCGCGGCTTCATTACCGCCGCGCCAGCCGATTCCATGGTCATCCAGGGCCGCATCGCGATCGACCAGGCGACGCGCATCCTCGAAGGCAAGGACTTCGTCAAGCACGTGGGACCGAAGATCTTCGTGGTCGACAAGTCGAACCTGAAGACCGTGCCGCACGACAACATTCTGCCGCCGAACGACTTCAAAGCCGTGTTCAAAGTGAACTGACGGCGCCTGTCATCAAGGACGCCGGCGAATTTGCCGGCGTCCTTTTGCTTCCGCAAGATATGGCCGACCTCAAGAGACCGATTGTCGAGGCGCGCGGCCTCACCAAACACTATCCGGGCGTAGTCGCGCTGGATCACGTGGACTTTTCCCTCGAAGCAGGCGAAGTCCATGTGTTGTTCGGCGAAAACGGCGCGGGGAAATCCACTCTCATCTCAATTCTTGCGGGGGCCACGGCGCCAACCAGCGGCTCGGTCGAAATTGCGGGGGAGCCGGTGACTGTTTTCACCGTGCGCAATGCGCGGCGGCTTGGCGTTTCAGCGGTGTTTCAGGAATTCTCTCTGGTCCCTACCCAAAGCATTCTCCAGAATCTGGTCCTTGGCGAAGAGCCGGCGATCGCCGGGTTCTTGCGGCGGGGCGCGGGGCGCCGGAGGGCGCGGGAGCTGTTCAATGCGCTTGAACGCGACATCGATCTCGACCGGACGGTCTCGCAATTGTCCCGCGGCGAGCAGCAACTCGTCGAGATCGCCAAGGCAATGCGCGGGGACCTGCGAGTCCTCATCCTGGACGAGCCGACCGCATCGCTGACCGATCGCGAGACGGACGTTCTGTTCGGTCTCATTGCGCGGCTGAAGGCGAGAGGCGTCGGCATCATCTACATCTCCCACCGGATCCACGAGTTCGAGCGCGTCGCGGACCGCGTCACGGTCCTTCGCGACGGACGTCGTCTGAGCACCGTGCCCGCCGTCGGCCTGTCGGAGGAAGAGCTGCTTGCCATGATGACGGGTCGCGTGATGGGGGCGATCTATCCCGAAAATCGCCCGTCCCGGCGGACCGGAGGTTCTCCGGGTCGAGGGGTTGCGCGCCGCGGGCGTCGCCGGCGTCAGCTTCGCGATCCGCGCCGGCGAGGTGACGGGCTTCGCCGGCCTCGTCGGATCGGGCAAGTCCCGGATCTGGCGAACGGTGATGGGACTTAACCGGACGCTCGGGGGCAGGGTTGCTCTTCACGGCAAGGACATGACGGGCGCGCGGACGGACGAGATCATCGCGGCCGGCCTGCATTACCTTCCGCCCGACAGGAAGACCGAAGGGCTGGTCCTGGCGGCGACCGCGTCCGACAATATCGCGCTTGGCATGCTTGGACGCACGAGGCTGCGAGGTCGGCGAGCCGTCGATGCGATCGCGGAGATCGCCAGGACCGTCGGGCTCGATCGCTCCATGCTGCGCCGGCTCGTCTCTCATCTTTCGGGCGGGAACCAGCAGAAGGTGCTGTTTGGCAAAGGGTTCGGCCGCGACTATGCAATCTACGTGTTCGACGAGCCGACGGTCGGGGTCGACATGGGCACGCGAGCGCAGCTCTACCGCGTGATCAAATCGCTTGCGGAAAGCGGGAAGGCTGTCGTTTTGATCTCTTCCGACCTTCAGGAAGCAATGAGCCTTTCGCACCGGCTCCTGATTTTTTCCGCGGGGCAGATCAGCGCCGAACTGGAAGGCGAGGAGATCAACGAGGCCGCGGTTCTCCCGCACTTCTTCGAGCGGAGAAAGGCGGTCGCGTGACGGCCGAGACCACCCAGGTCCGCACGCCCCTTCGCGCCGCCTACGCGGCGAAGTTTTTGCTCATGCGCGTGGGTGTGCTGCCGTTCTTTCTCGTCGCCGCCCTCGTGGTGTTTACCCTCGCCTCGGCTCAGTTCCTCACAGCCCAGAACATCATCAATGTCGCGCGGCAATCGGTCTATCTGGTGCTCGTTTCGCTGGGTCAGATGATTGTTTTGCTCACTGGCGGGTTTGATCTCGCGGTTGGAACGACGATCGCTCTAACCTCGGTCATCTCGGCGTTGATCATGATCTCGGTCATGGCGGTCGCTCCCGGCTCCGTCGTCATCATCATCGCGGCCGGTTGCCTGGGCGCGATGGCGGTCGCGCTTTTGATTGGCCTCATCAATGGAACTGGGGTCGCCGTCTTCGGCGTGTCGCCTTTCATCATGACCCTCGGCGTCCAGTCGGTCAGCGCGGGCGTTGCGCTGTTTCTCACGGGCGGCGTGCCGGTCACCGGCTTCCCTCACGCCTTTGGAGACACCTTCGGGTTCGGCCGTATTTTCGGAGTGCCGGTGACGGTCGCCATCGCGATCGCGGCCATCGCCATAGTTGCGATCTTTCTTTATGGAAGTCGCTTCGGGCGGCATCTCTACGCAGTGGGCGGCAATGTGAAGGCCGCGAAGCTCTCCGGCATCAACACCACGGCGACCCTGCTCACCGCCTACGCATCGAGCGCCCTTCTCGCATCGATTGACGGCCTGCTGTTGACCGCGCGGGTCGAATCCGGCGAGGCGAATCTCGGCGGAGCCATCGCCCTCCAGTCGATCGCCGCCTGCGTCATCGGCGGAGTGTCGCTTCGCGGCGGCATCGGTCGCGTCGAGGGCGTGGTGCTCGGAGCGTTCTTCATCGTGCTCATTCAGAACGGCATGGACCTTATGCAGATCGGCTCGTACATGCAGATGGTGCTGCTGGGCGTGCTGCTGATCCTGGCCGTCATCGTCGACCAGTTCCGCTACCGTCTGCTCGTTGGAGCGAATTGACCGGTTCTTTCGTCCCCTCCGCCCAGGCTCCGCCAAAACCTAAAACGCCTTGCGTCCGGTCGTCGCTCTCGTGGCGGCGAAGACGCGGAAAAAGTTGCCCAAAGAGCGGTTAAGTCCATGACATCATTGGCGCGGGCGACATTGTGCGCGGGCTTGGGAGCCGCGCGAGGCGGGGGTTGCGCCCGCTCGCCAACGAAAGCCTGCCTGGCTCCCCGCTTTACGGGTCAAGCGGCCATCGTCTAGTCTCAGCACCCGCGCCCGCGGCCTGCGGCGCGATCCGCCCTGCACCTTCAAGGACTGCGCTCCCATGACCATCAAAATCGGCGACCGCCTGCCCAACGCCTCTGTGCGACTTTTGACCTCCGACGGGCCAAAGCCGGTGGAGACGAAGGACTATTTCGCCGGTAAGACGATCGTGCTGTTCGGCCTGCCGGGCGCCTTCACCCCGACCTGCCACAAGAACCACCTGCCCGGCTTCATCGTCAGCGAGGCGGCGTTCAAGGCCAAGGGCGTCGACGCGATCGCCATGACGGCGGTCAACGACCATTACGTGCTCTCGGCCTGGTCGGACGCGACCGGCGCCAAAGGGCACATCGATTTTCTCGCCGACGGCTCAGGCGACTTCGCCAAGGCGCTCGGCCTCGACTTCGACGCGTCCGCCGGAGGCTTGGGCGTTCGCTCCAAGCGCTATGCGATGCTGGTCGAGGACGGGGTGGTCAAGCAGCTCAACATCGAGCCTAAGCCCGGGGAAGCCGACATTTCCAGCGCGACGCATCTCCTCGAGCAGATGAAATAGGCTGAGCGGCGCCGCTCATCGCAAAATCTCCACCATCAGCACCCAGGCGCTGAGCACGATCGCGATGATGCAGAGGATGTCTCCGGCGGCGATCCAGTAGAGGCCGGCGGGGGCGCCGGCGAAGAGGAGCGCGCCCCCGATCAAGAAGGTCAGGTTGAAGCCCTGGTTGGTCGCCGCGCGGGTGATCCGCTCGCGCGCGGTCGCCTCCTTGCGCAGGCTCCAGGCGCGGGACTGGAAGACGACCGGCGCGATGACGATCACGAGCCCGACCGCAATGACTTCGATCCCCAACAGCGCCGCGGGCTGGCCGGGGATGAGCACGAGGCTTGTCGCGGTGATCGCGCCGACCGGCCCGATCAGCGCCTCCCCGGCCCGGGTCGGCAAACTGGGGTAGGAGAGAATGCGCTCAAGGTTGATCGAGATCGCGACCACCACGAAGCCGGTCAGCGCCGCCAGCGCGGCGAGCTCCGCCGAGAAGAAGGCAGCCCATTCAGGCGAGAGCGGCAAGGTCGGACCCCGGGAAGCTTGAGCGATTGCTGAAAATCTACCGCATGTTTCCCGTGTGGCCGAGCGAGTAGCGCCCCGGCTGCGGCCAGACGGTGAGCCCGTGGGGCATGCCGCCGACCGGAATCGTCTTCACCGAGCCGTCGCCGGTGTTGAAGGCGTAGACCGCGCCGTCATAGCGGCCCGACAGCCACAGCCATTTGCCGTCGGCCGACAGGTTCCCCATGTCCGGGCTGCCGCCGCCGGGAACCGTCCAGTTGGCGACGACCTCGCGGGTCTTGAAGTCGATCACCGACACGCTGCCCGGACCCTTTCGCGCCCCGCCGAGGCTGTGCGTGCCGCGATTCGACACATAGAGCTTCGTTCCGTCGCGGCTCGGGTAAAGGCCGTGCGCGCCGATACCGGTCTTGATGAAGCCGACCTGTCCGAACGAATTGCCGTCGATCACCATGACCCCGTCGCCGATGAGGTCGGCTATGAAGAAGAGCTTGCCGTCCGGCGCGACCCTTATGTCCTGCGGCATATGGCCGGGCGTGAGCGGCAGGGTCTCGACCAGCTTGTGGTGGACGAGATCGATCTTGGCGAGCGAATCGTTGAATTCGCAGGTGAAGATCGCATAACTGCCGTCGGGAGCGAAGTCCGCATGATTGATGCCGGCGCATTGGGGCGTGAGGATGTAGCCCTGCAGCGCCATCGTGTGAGGATCGCGGAACTCGAGCCGCCGCATCGCCTCGGCGACGATGATCGCGGAGGCGCCGTCGGGGGTGAAATAGATGTTGTAGGAATTGGGGACGTCGATCGCCTTGCCGAGCTTGCCCGTCCTCGGATCGAGCGGCGCCACGCCGCCGTGGCCCCCTCGGGCGCTCACATCCGCCGAAACCCACAAGGTCTGGAGGTCCCAGGACGGAACGATATGCTCCGGGCTCGGCATCGCGGCGAGATGGTCGATCACCTGGAACGTCTCGGGATCGATTACGTCGACCTTGCCGGTCACCAGGTTGGGCGAATAGACCCGCGACGGTTGCCCCGCGACAGCGGGACTGAAAAGATCGGGGCCGGCGCCCGCGTAGACATTGTGCGGATCGTCGGGCGCGGGCATCGTAAGGTTTGCGGGCGGCAGGAGAATTGGCCGCTCGGGACCGAGCTGATAGGCCGCCAGCGCGATGAAGTCGCCGGGAGCGCGGCGCTGATCGTCGAGGCTGCGGCAAACCTCGGCGCAATCCGCCGCGCCGAGCACGCACGCGTCCGGAATGGTGAACGACTCCGCGCTGCGCAGTTCCACGCCTGCGCCGATCGCAATCGCCATCGCCGCGACGGCGGCCAAGCCGCTGCGAACAGTCATTCGCGCCTTTCCGGCCCAGTTCCCGAATCGACGAGCTCCGGGAAGCGAAAACTGCAGCCGGAAAAATGACTGTTCGATGAACGGGGCGAATTCCGGCGGATGAGCCGCCGCGATGGCGATTCGAGGCCGCTTCGCTTATGTGAAGGCCCATGACCCAGCCCCACCGTCCGGTCGGTCCCGGCGACCATGTTTTTCTCATCGACGGCTCGTCGTTCGTCTTCCGCGCCTATTATCAGTCGATCCGCCAGGATCAGAAGTACAATTACCGGACCGACCGCCTGCCGACCGGGGCGGTCAGGCTGTTCGCCACCAAGGTCCTGCAGTTCATCCGGGAGGGGGCCGCCGGCCACAAGCCGACCCACCTCGCGATGATCTTCGACAAGACGGAGAACTCGTTCCGGCGCGACATCTACCCCGCCTACAAGGCCCACCGGAAGGATCCGCCCGACGAGCTCGTGCCGCAGTTCCCGCTCATGCGCGCGACCGTCTCGGCCTTCGGCATGGTTCCCATCGAGCAGAGCCGCTACGAGGCCGACGACATCATCGCCACCTACGCCCGTCAGGCGCGCGAGGCCGGCGCCGACGTGCTCATCGTCTCAGCCGACAAGGACCTCATGCAGCTCGTCGATTCGGGGGTCTCGATGTACGACCCGGCGTCAGGCCAGGCCGGGGTCGCAGGCTCTCGCGAGGAGCGGCGCTTCGGGCCGGCCGAGGTGGTCGAATATTTCGGCGTCGGGCCCGACAGGGTGATCGACGTCCAGGCGCTCGCCGGCGATTCGACCGACAACGTGCCGGGCGCGCCGGGCATCGGGCTCAAGACCGCAGCCCAGCTCATCACCGAATACGGCGACCTCGAAACGCTGCTTAAGCGGGCAAGCGAGATCAAGCAGCCGAAGCGCCGCGAAGCGCTGACCGACCCCGAGAGCGTCAAGCGCATCCGAATCTCGAAAGAGCTCGTCACTTTGGACCGGAACGTGCCGGTCGAGACGCCGCTCGAGGCGCTGGCGACGCCTCAGCTCGACGGCAAGCGGCTCGTCGCCTTCTGCAAGGCGATGGAGCTGACCACCCTCACCCGCCGCGTCGCCGAGATCTGCGCCGTCGACGTCGCCTCGATCGAACCCGACCCACGCTTCGTCGGCCCCGCGGCGTGGCCGGGCGGCGAGGGCGTGGCGCTTTTGCAGCGAGAGGGCGAATCGCCCGCGCAGCGCGCGCCCTCCGCTTCGCCGGGCCCCGCGCCCGCGCCGCGCGAGCCAAAGGCCGCCCCGCAGGGGACTGCGCCCGCGGATCTCGCCGCCGCGCGGGCGAAGGAGGCCCGCGCCCCGATCGACCGCGCCGCCTACAAGATCGTGCGCACAGCGGTCGAGCTTGAGCCATGGATCGCGCGCGCCGAGGACGAGGGCGTCGTCGCGATCGACGCCGAGATGTCGTCAGCCGATCCGCTGCAAGGCGAGCTCATTGGCCTTTCGCTAGCGATCAAGCCTGGAGAGGCTTGCTACATCCCCATCGGCCACAAGACAGGCTCCGACGATCTTTTTGACGGCGGCGGCCTCGCGCCCGGCCAGATGACGGAAGCGGAAGCGATCGCGCTTCTGAAGCCATTGCTGGAATCGCCGGGCGTCCTCAAGATCGGACACGGCCTCAAGTTCGACATGCATGGGCTCGCGATGCGCGGCGTTCACGTTAAGCCGATCGACGACGCGATGCTGCTTTCCTACACGCTCGACGCGGGCGCCACCGGCGACGACCACAGCCTTGACACGCTGTCCGAACGCTTTCTCGGGCACAAGCCCATTCCTTTGAGCGAGGTCGCGGGTTCGGGCCGCAATTTTCTCGGCTTCGCCCGCGCGACGATCGAGAAGGCGTGCGAGTACGGAGCGGAAAAGGCCGATATCGCCTTGCGCCTCAGGCGCGTCCTGCAGCCGCGCCTCGTCGCCGAGAAAATGACCACCGTCTACGAGCGGCTCGAGCGCCCGCTGGTCGAAGTTCTGGCGCGCATGGAGCGGCGCGGGATCGCGATCGACCGCAACATTCTCTCGCGCATGACGGGCGAGTTTTCGCAGCGCATGGGCGCGCTCGAGGCCGAGATCAACGAAATTGTCGGCGCGCCTTTCAACCCCGGCTCGCCGAAGCAGCTCGGCGACATCCTGTTCGGCCAGATGGGCCTGCCCGGCGGCAAGAAGACCGCGACCGGCGCCTGGTCCACGACCGCGAGCGTGCTCGAGGACCTCGCCGCCGAAGGCCACCAACTGCCCGCCCGCGTGCTCGAATGGCGGCAGATCGCCAAGCTCAAGTCGACCTACACCGACGCGCTGCCGGGCTTCGTCAATCCGCGAACCGGCCGCGTCCACACGGCCTACGCGCTCGCCTCGACCACGACCGGGCGCCTGTCGTCGTCGGAGCCGAACCTGCAGAACATTCCGATCCGCACCGAGGAAGGGCGCAAGATCCGCCGCGCCTTCGTCGCGCCGGAAGGGCGCAAGCTGATCTCCGCCGATTACAGCCAGATCGAACTGCGACCTCCTCGCCCATCTCGCCGACATTCCGGCGCTCAAGCAGGCCTTCGCGGACGAACTCGACATCCACGCCATGACGGCCTCCGAAATGTTCGGCGTCCCGATCGCAGGCATGCCGAGCGAGGTCCGCCGGCGCGCGAAAGCGATCAATTTCGGCATCATCTACGGCATCTCGGCCTTTGGTCTCGCCAACCAGCTCGGCATCGCCCGCAACGAGGCCGGCGACTACATCAGGAAATATTTCGAGCGCTTCCCCGGCATCCGCGACTATATGGAGGCGACCAAGAAAACCGCGCGCGCCAACGGCTATGTGACCACGCTGTTCGGCCGCAAGTGCCACTATCCGCGCATCAACGCTTCCAATCCTTCCGAGCGCGCGTTCAACGAGCGCGCCGCCATCAACGCGCCCCTCCAGGGGACGGCGGCCGACATCATCCGGCGCGCGATGGTGCGGATGGACGACGCGCTTGAGAAGGCGGGCCTGAGCGCGCAAATGCTGCTCACCGTCCACGACGAACTGGTGTTCGAGGCGCCGGATGACGAAGTCGAGGCGACGCTGCCGGTTGTCGCGAGGGTGATGGTCGAGGCGCCGGAGCCGGCGGTCAAGCTGCACGCGCCGCTGAAGGTCGACGCGCATGCGGCGCAGAACTGGGAGGAGGCGCATTAGCCCTCCTTGCCGGGAAGCGCGCTGATGATCTCCTCGCTGGCGAGCGCCGATGTCGTTCCGATCGCGCCGGAGCACATCGAAGGTTACCGCCGCGCCGTGGACATGGTCGCCCGCGAACGAAGATATCTCACGCTCCTGGAAGCCTTCCCGCTCGCCCAAACACGCGACTTTGTACTTGGCCTCATGAAGAAGGGCGACCCAATGTTCGTGGCCGTCGCGAACGGTGAGGTCGTTGGCTGGTGCGATATTCAAAGACATCCCTTTCCCGCCCATTCCCACAGGGGAACGCTGGGCATGGGACTTGTTCCGGACTATCGCGGCCGCGGTATCGGCGCTCGACTTATGGATCGCACGCTGACGCAGGCGTTTGCGGCCGGTTTCGTTCGCGTGGAGCTGAGCGTCCGCTCCGACAACCTGCGCGCCCAGCGGCTCTATGAGACGATCGGTTTTGTCAGGGAAGGCGTGCTTCGCCACGCGGTGTTGGTGGACGGGGAATTTCACGATACTGTCGCCATGGCGCTGATCGATCGGGGGCGCGCGTCGAAGTGAACAGCATCGCCGGGCGCTACCGCGCGCTCGTTCACGACCGACACTTCCAATATGACCCGGCGCAGGCGGAGCTCGCCGACCGTCTCGACGCGCTCGCGCTGCAACTGAAAGGCTACAGGGCGGAAGCGAAGCCGGGCGCTTTCGCCCGATTGATCGGGCTCAAAGCCGCCGAGCCGCCGCGCGGCCTTTACATCCATGGAGCTGTCGGGCGCGGCAAGACCATGCTCATGGACCTGTTCTTCGAGGCGGTCCCCACGCCCTCGAAGCGCCGGGCGCATTTTCACGCCTTCATGGCCGACGTCCACGCCCGCCTGCATGAGCGGCGCCTCGCGATCAAGCGCGGCGAGGTCGCGGGCGACGACCCGATCGCGCCGGTCGCCGCCGAACTCGCGCGCGAGGAATCGCTCCTCTGCTTCGACGAACTGGCGGTCCGCGACATCGCCGACGCGATGATCCTGGGCCGGCTGTTCACGGCTCTGTTCGCCCACGGCGTGGTGGTGGTCGCAACCTCGAACGTCGCGCCGGACGACCTCTACAAGGACGGGCTCAACCGCGCCCTGTTCCTGCCGTTCATCGCCCTCCTGAAAGAGCGGCTCGACGCAGTCGAACTCGACGCCCGCGCCGACTATCGGCTCGAGAAGCTGAACCGCGCCCCGGTCTATATCACGCCGCTCGGCCCGAAGGCCGACGCGGCGCTCGACGCCGCCTTTCTCGCGCTGACCGGCCACGAGCGGGGCGAGCAGGCGCGGATCGAGTTGCTCGGGCGCCATCTCGACGTGCCGCAGGCGATCGATGGGGTCGCCCGGTTCGATTTCGATTCGCTCTGCCGGCGCCCTCTCGGCTCGACCGACTATCTCAAGATCGCCCAGCGCTTCCACACCGTCATCCTCGATCACATTCCCATCATCGCCGCGAGCGAGCGCAACGAGGCCAGGCGCTTCATCACCCTGATCGACGCCCTCTACGACATGCGGGTCAAGCTGATCGCCTCCGCGTCGGGCGAACCGGACGCGCTCTATACGAAGACCGAGGGCGAGGAGGCGTTCGAATTCAGGCGCGCCGCCTCACGCCTCATCGAAATGCGCTCGGCCGACTATCTCGCGCTGCCGCACGGGCGCGAAAGCGGCGCGCAGGCCGGCGATCTCGGCGGCATCGTGGAGACGTGAGCAATGCGCTACAATCGGCAGCGCATAGTGACCAGGGAGACTGGACCCATGTCGATCACGCCCAGACCGCCGCAGATCGTCCCCTACCTCTTCTATCGCGACGTCCCCGCCGCGCTCGAGTTCCTCAAGCGCGCCTTCGGCTTCAAGGAGGAGATGCGCCACGAGACGCCGAGCGGCGGCGTGCATGGCGAGGCGTCGTTTCAGGGCCAGCTCGTGATGATGGGCCAGGGCGGGAGTCAGCACAGCCTAACGACGCCGAAGGCGGCCGGCGGCGCAACGATGGGCGTGTTCATCTATCTCGACGATGTCGACAAGCACTACGAAGCCGCCAAAGCAGCGGGCGCGGAGATCGTCCATCCGCCCAAGGATGCCGGATACGGGCGCAACTACTGGGCGAACGACCCCGAGGGTCATCCCTGGTTCTTCACCACCCCGCCGAAGACCGGGTGAGCCGGCGGCATGAGAAGTCTCTTCGTACTGGCCGCGCTCGCGCTCGGCGCGTCCTTCGCCTTCGCCGGCCAGCCTCCCGCCCTTTGCGTCGCCGCGAAAGGGCCGGTCGAGGCCGAGCCGCGCCTGGCTGCGGCGGTCGCGGCGGCGTTCGGCAAGGCGACATTCGAAGCGACAGGCAAAGACTGCATCTATCCGCTCAAAGTTTTGCGCTACGCGACCGCGGACGTCCTGGTCGTCCAGGCGGGCGAACCCGGCCAGGCGTGCCATGGTTGCGGAGCGCCGCTGTCCGCCTATGTGCTCCGGCGGGTCGATGGCGGCTTCAAGACCGTCCGCGCCTATCGCAAATTCGTGACGACCGGGACGTTCGGCGCCGTTGGAGACATTTCTCCCGTCGAGATCGGCGGCGACGACAGCATGGCGATCGAGAGCGGAGGAATGTTCCAGGGCTATAGCTCCACCGCCATCGATTTCTATGCCTTCCACGCAGGCCGACTCGTCAACCTCAATCCGACGTCGATCATTATCGCCGCCGACGATTCGGGCGCGGAAACGGACCCGGGCAAGGCGATCGAGGTGACGGCGAAGTGGTTCTTCGATCCCGCGGACAAGACGGCCCTCGTCGTTGACTACAAGGTCGAGACGCGCGGGGCGGCGCGCGTCGAGCGCGCCATATGGCGGCTTGCAGGGAACTTCGCTTGTCCTTGCCCACGGCCGGGTTCCGCCGGAAGTTTCGAAAGCCTCGGGCGGCGGCTGACCTCGCCTACGGCTTGCCCCACCCTCCTCCCGTCGGCGTCACGATCTCAACCGCCTCGCCCGCGTCGAGCTTCGTTTCGGCGCAGCCGGGCAGGATCTCGATCCGGCCGTCATTGCGGCGGACCGAGTTGACGCCAAGCTCGCCCTCGCTCCCGCCCATCATTCCCGGATTGGCGACGGCGCGATGGCCGCTCAGGATCGCCGCGCTCATCGGCTTCAGGAACCGGATGCGCCTCAACGTGCCGTCGCCGGCGCGCCATTGGCCTTTGCCGCCGGAGCCGCGGCGGATGTGGAAATCCTCCAGCACGACCGGAAAGCGGCTCTCCAGCACTTCCGGGTCGGTCAGGCGTGAATTGGTCATGTGCGTATGCACCGCCGCCGCGCCGTCGAAACCGGGGCCAGCCGGCGCGCCCGAGCAGATCGTCTCGTAATACTGGTAGCGCGCGTCGCCGAAAGTGAGGTTGTTCATCGTGCCCTGCGCCGAGCCGAGCGCCCGAAGCGCAGCGAACAGGGTGTCGGTCACCGCCTGCGACACTTCGACATTGCCCGCCACCACCGCCGCCGGATATTTCGGCGAGAGCATCGAGCCCTCGGGCAGAATGATGCGGATCGGCCTCAGGCATCCGGCGTTCATCGGGATGTCGTCGTCGACCATGACCCGGAATACGTAAAGCACCGCGGCGCGCGTGACCGGCTCCGGCGCGTTGAAGTTCGACGGCTGCTGTGGCGAAGTCCCGGTGAAATCGACTGTCGCCTCGCGCCTCGCCTTGTCGACGCTGATCCTGACCTTGATGATCGCGCCCTGGTCCGAAATCGAGGTCGCCTCGCCGTCGGCGAGCCTGTCGATCACCCGGCGCACGCTCTCGTCGGCGTTGTCCTGAACGTGGCCCATATAGGCCTCGACCGTCCGAAGCGAGAACATCTCGACCATCCGTCTGAGCTCGCGCGCGCCCTTCTCATTGGCGGCGATCTGGGCCTTGAGGTCGTTCACGTTCTGCAGCGGGTTGCGCGCCGGATAGCGGCCGCTTCCGAGCAGGTCATAGAGTTCGCGCTCGCGGAAGCGTCCGCGCTCGACGAGGAGAAAGTTGTCGATATAGACGCCCTCCTCCTCGATTCGAGTCGCAAGCGGCGACATCGATCCGGGCGCCGTTCCGCCGATATCGGCGTGATGGCCTCTCGAGGCGGTCCAGAACAGAATCGTCTGCTCATGCTCGTCGAACACCGGCGTGCAGACGGTGATGTCCGGCAAGTGGGTGCCGCCGTTGTAGGGCGCGTTGAGCGCGAACACGTCGCCGGGACGAATACGCCCCTTATTGTCGCGAATGATCGTCTCGACCGAACGATCCATCGATCCCAGATGCACCGGCATGTGCGGGGCGTTGGCGACGAGGAGGCCATCGCGGTCGAACACGGCGCAGGAAAAGTCGAGCCGCTCCTTGATATTGACCGAGTACGCGGTGTTCTGCAGCGTGACGCCCATCTGCTCGGCGATCGACATGAACAGATGGTTGAAGATCTCGAGCATGACGGGATCTGCTTTGGCGCCAATCGCCTGGCGCACGGGCATCGGCTCGACCCGGGTCATCAGCACATGGTCTTTTGGAGTGATCCGTGCGCGCCAGCCCTGTTCGACGACGATCGTCTGGTGCGGCTCGATGATGAGCGCAGGCCCGTCGACTTCGCCGCCGGCCGGCAGCGCGTGGCGGAGAAGGACTTTCGCCTCGCGCCAGCGCCCATGCGAAAAGAATCGCGCCGCGCGGGCGGGAACGGACGGCGGCGATGACGCCGCAGGGCGAGTTCGCTCCTGAAGCCGCGCCGCCCCGCCGACCGCCTCGGTCATGACCGCCTCGATGGCGATCTCCTTCAGGCGGTCGACGAAGCCGAACCGGCGCTTGTGCGCGCGCTCGAAAGCGCGCCGCATCGCGGCAGGCGTCGAGAGCGGAACTTCAATCGTCGTATCGGACCCCGAATATCGCAGCTGTGCGCGGCGATGGACCTTGATCGCCTCTCGCGCCACCCCCTGCGCCTCGACCTCGGCCGTCGCCTCGTCCGCAAGCCGATCGGCGATGGCGCGGAGGCGCAGAAGCGCGCTCAGCGCAAGCGGCTCCTCGACCCCTTGCGCGCGCTGTGCGGCGATGTCGGCAAGCCCCATGCCATAGGCCGAGAGCAGCGACGAGAACGGATGGATAAGGACGCTCGAAATCGCGAGCGCGTCGGCGACGTCGCAGGCGTGCTGGCCGCCCGCGCCGCCGAAGCAGTTGAGGGCGTAGCGCGTCACGTCGTGGCCGCGCGCGACCGAAATCGTCTTGATCGCTTCGGCCATTTTCGCAACCGCAATGGCGAGGAATCCGTCGGCCACCGCCTCCTCGCTCCGCCCATCGCCAATCTCGAGCGCCAGGGCTGCAAAAAGCTCGCGCACGACTTTCTCGTCGAGCGGCCCGTCGCCGCGCGGGCCGAACACTTTCGGGAAGAGATCGGGGATAAGCTTGCCGGTCATCAGGTTGGCGTCGGTGACGGTCAGCGGGCCGCCGCGGCCGTATGAGGCGGGGCCCGGATCGGCGCCGGCGGAAGCGGGGCCGACGCGAAAACGGGCGCCGTCGAAGGAGAGGATCGAGCCGCCGCCGGCCGCGACGGTATGGATCTTCATCATCGGCGCCCGCATGCGCACGCCCGCGACCTCGGTCTCGAAGGCGCGCTCGAACTCCCCGTCGAAATGGGCGACGTCGGTCGAGGTGCCCCCCATGTCAAAGCCGATGACGCGCCTGAACCCCGCGCTCGCGCCGGTTCGCGCCATCGCCACCACGCCGCCGGCGGGGCCCGACAGGATCGCGTCCTTGCCTGCGAACAACGTCGCGGAGGTGAGGCCGCCCGACGACATCATGAAC
The DNA here is from genome assembly GCA_963742305.1 of uncultured Alphaproteobacteria bacterium. Lineage (GTDB taxonomy): Bacteria > Pseudomonadota > Alphaproteobacteria > Rhizobiales > Beijerinckiaceae > Roseiarcus. The sequence goes on along the minus strand of CAVULN010000020.1, from coordinate 5,873 downwards.
ATGACGCGCGCGCCGGTGCGCTGAATGTCGAGAGCGCGCGACACCTCGCCGACATAGCGCGAAAGGATCGGCGAAAGGTAGGCGTCCACGACCGTCGTATCGCCGCGCGAGACGAGCTTGATGAGCGGGGAGACGACATGGCTTTCCGAGACTTGGGCAAAGCCCAGCTCGCGGGCGATCGCGCCGACCATGCGCTCGTGCGCGGGATAGCGCCAGGCGTGCATGAACACGATCGCGACAGCGTCGTAGCCCCGGGCCCGTGCATGCGTGAGCGCGGCGCGCACGGCGTCGGGATCGGGGGCGCGCTCGATCGCGCCGTCGGCGAGCACGCGCTCGTCGATCTCGACCACGTCCGAATAGAGCTGCTCGAACTTGACGATCTTGCGCGCGAAAATGCGCGGGCGCGCCTGATAGCCGATTTCGAGCGCGTCGCGGAAGCCGCGCGTGGTGACGAGGAGTGTGCGCTCGCCGCGCCGTTCGAGGAGCGCATTGGTGGCGACCGTCGTTCCCATCTTGACCGCGCCGATCGCGCCTTCCGGGATGGGCGCGCCGGAAACGAGCCCGAGCAGACGGCGGATCGCCTCGACCGCCGCGTCCGGATAGGCCGGGCTCTCGGCGAGAAGCTTCATCGGATGGAGCCGCCCGCGCGGGTCGCGGCCGATCACGTCGGTGAAGGTGCCGCCGCGATCGATCCAGAAATCCCAGGCGCCGGCCTGCATTTGCCGAGACGAGCCCCGCTTTGCGTTCACGTTTGGTTGATCTCCCGATTCAGACGTCTGCTTTGCCGCCGGCCCGCGAATGGTCCTATCATCGAGGCCGATATCAAACGAGAGGACCAGGCTCCCCATGCAAACCGTGAAGTTTGGCAAGACCGGCATGCAGGTGTCCAAGATCTGTCTTGGCTGCATGACCTATGGTTCAACGAAATGGCGCGACTGGGTGCTGGAGGAGGAGGCTTCGCGTCCCTTCATCCGCGAGGCGCTGGAGAAGGGCGTCACGTTCTTCGACACGGCGGACGTCTATTCGCAGGGCGTGAGCGAGGAAATCCTCGGCCGCGCGCTCAAGGAATACGCCAGACGCCCCGAGGTGGTGATCGCGACCAAGGTGCACGGCGCAATGGGGCAGGGGGCCAACGCCAAGGGCCTGTCGCGCAAGCATATCATGGAGGCGATCGACGCGTCGCTGAAGCGCCTGGGAACCGACTATGTCGACCTCTACCAGATCCACCGCTTCGATCCCCTGACCCCGATGGAGGAGACGCTGGAGGCGCTGAACGACGTGGTGCGCGCCGGCAAGGCGCTCTATATCGGCGCTTCGTCGATGTACGCCTGGCAGTTCGCGCGCATGCTCGACATCGCCCGCGCCAAGGGGCACGCCGAATTCGTCTCGATGCAGAACTACTACAACCTCGTCTATCGCGAGGAAGAGCGCGAGATGATGCCGCTCTGCGCCCATGACGGCATCGCGGTCATTCCCTGGTCGCCGATGGCGCGCGGCTATCTCGCGGGCTCGGGCGTGGGAGCCAACGCTTCGACCGTGCGCGGCCGCACCGATCCGTTCAGCGTCACGCTGGGCTTAGGCTCGCGGCAGGACGAAGCGATCCGCAAGCGGGTGGTCGAGACGGCCGAGAAGCTCGGAACGAAGCCCGCGGTGGTCGCGCTCGCCTGGGTGCTGTCGAAGCCGTTCGTCACCGCGCCGATCATCGGCGCCTCGAAGGCGCACCACCTCGCCGACGCGGTCGCGGCGACCGAACTCAAGCTCGACGCGCGCACCATCGCCAGGCTCGAGGAGCCCTACAGCGCGAAGGCGGTGGTGGGGCACGCGTAGCGGACAGCCTTCTCGATGCTTACATCGGAGGCTTAGGCAAACTCGTATCCGCCCGAGGAGGCGACGATGACTTTGGCCGGAACCAAGGACCACCCGATCACGATCGAGCCGATCGATGAGCGGGTGCGGGTGATGTGGCGCGGGCGCGCGATCGGCGACAGCCGCCACGCGCTCGAACTTAAGGAGGCGAACTATCCCCCCGTCGTCTACATGCCGCGCGCCGACATGGACATGAGCGCGCTCGAGCGCACGAGCCGCATCACGACCTGCCCGTACAAGGGCGAGGCGAACTATTACTCGATCGCCGACGGCAACGCCCGCGATGACAACGCGGTGTGGACTTACGAGCATCCGAAATCAGGCGTCGCCGAGATCGCATCCCATCTCGCATTTTATCCCGACAAGGTGGAGATTGCGCGGGGCGGATGAACTCTCCGCCCGCCGGTTGAAGCGACTCAGGGCTTCGCCCGCGCTCCTTGCGGGTCCGAGACCTCGACCACGCCGTTGGGCGTGAGCCCTGTGCATCGCGTCCTGACTGAGATAAGCTGATTGTAGCGTTTGCACGGGAGGGGAACGGCAATGTTTTTTTCGGGCGGGTTCACATTCAGCAACTTTCTTCTCGACGCCTTTTCAATATTCATGTTCATATTGTGGTTCTGGCTGCTCATCGTCGTGTCGGGCGATCTGTTCCGCCGGCATGACGTGTCCGGCTTCGCCAAGGTGCTGTGGGTGATCGCCTTCATCCTGTTTTCCTACATCGGCGTGTTCGCCTATCTCCTCACCCAGGGAAGGGGCATGGCCGAGCGGAATCAGGCGCAAGCGAACGAGGCCCGGGACGAACTGCGCAAGGTCGTCGGCTTCAGCGCGGCCGACGAGATCGCCAAACTCGACAGGCTGAAGGCTACGGGCTCGATCACGGACCAGGAATATGGGCGCCTGAGAGCCAAGCTCGTGCAATAGCGGCTTTGGCGCCGCAGCCGCTTCGCCTGACGATTGCCCGAGGGGCGCGGCGTTAACGCAATTCGAACGGATGGCCGATCTACTGGAGGCGGTTGCGCGGCCGGGGCAGGGAGACAACGCGATGTGCGTCGCTTGCAGCAAGCCGGGGATCGCCCGGCGGGATTTCTTGAAGTCCGGCGCGGCGGGCGCGGTCGCGCTCACGGTCGGGAGCGCCCCGCCCGCGGCGCGGGCGGCGGGAGGCGCGCCGACCGCGCTTTCCCCCAGTGAAGCGCTCGCCGCGCTCAAGTCGGGCAATGAGCGCTACGTGAGCCGTCCCGAGCTTTGCGCCGTCGATCTCGCAGCGGGCCGCGCCGCCGTGGCCGCCCACCAGGCGCCCTGGTCGACCATTGTCTCTTGCGCGGACAGCCGCGTGCCGCCGGAGCTGATCTTCGGCGGATACGGTGTTGGCGAGCTGTTCGTGGTTCGCAACGCCGGCAATCTCGTCGACACCGCTGCGCTCGGCACCGTCGAATACGGCGCCGCCGTGCTCGGGTCTCCGCTCATTGTCGTTCTCGCTCATACCGCCTGCGGCGCGGTGAAGGCGGCCTGCGACGTCGTGACCGAGAACGCCACCTACCCCGGCGCCATCGGCCCGATGATCGAGCCGATCGTGCCCGCAGCGCTCGCCGTCCGCAACAATCCCGGCGATTTCACCAACAACGCGGCCAAGGAGAGCGCCAGACGGACCGCTGGCCGGCTGACCCAGGCAAGCTCGCTCATCGCCGGGCTCGTCACAGGGGGAAAGGTCAAGATTGCAGCCGCGATTTACGATCTCGAAACGGGCGTCGTCGCCTATCTCGATTGACGGCGCCCGCGCGCGCGACAAGCCTGACCCGCAAATCTGTCGCTGGCGCGGATGCTGAGCCTGCTTTATTCTACCGACCGGCCACGAACGTTAGGCCGCGCCAGGCCGGAGGCTTCGGGAACCGACGAGATGGATGCGATTGCCTCGGTTGCGGCCAAGAAGCTTGGCAAGTTTCTGGCGAAAGACTTCCGCGAGATTTTTGGCTCGGCTGAAAGCGACGAAGCCGAGCGCCTGGGCGCGCTCGCGCGAACGACGATCGAGTGCATCGCCAGGAGCGACGCGCTCTATCACAACTACGAACACACCATGCTCGTGACCACGGTCGGCCGCGACATCCTGCGAGGGCGGACGCTGGCGCATCGGGTCGAGCCCGAGGATTACGTGCACCTCATCGTCGCCTGTCTCTTGCACGACATCGGCTTCGTCCGCGGCATCCTGAGCGGCGACACCAAGAGCGAGTTCGTCATCGACAAGAGCGGACGAACGGTCACGCTCCCGCGCGGCGCGTCCGACGCGTCGCTCGCCGCCTATCATGTCGACCGGTCGAAGCTGTTCGTCTACGAGCGGCTTGGGAAATCGACGACGATCGACGCCGCCCGCGTCGCGGCGGCGATCGAGCTCACCCGGTTCCCGCCGAGCCCGAACGGCGATTCGGATCAGACGGCGCTCGAACCGAGGCTGGTTCAGGCCGCTGATCTGATCGGGCAGCTCGGCGATCCCCTGTATCCGCGAAAGGCCAACGCGCTCTTTTACGAGTTCGAGGAAATGGGCAGCAACCGGCAGCTTGGCTATGCCTCCCCCGCCGACCTGGTCGAGAAGTTTCCGGGCTTTTACTGGACCACGGTCTCGGCCCATGTCGAGGAAGGCATGAAGTATCTGAGCCTGACCGCCGCCGGCCGCCAGTGGATCGCCAACCTGCACAATCACATCTACAACGCCGAGCATTTCAACTGGCAGATGGGCCCGCAGATCTGAAGCGCCCGCGAGCTTTCGCCCAAAGCCCCATTGTCGCGCCAGCCCTGTCCGCGCCTGTCAGCCGGCGAACCCCGCGAAGGCGTCACACCCGGCCCGCCGCCTTATTGCCGCGCCAGTTCCGCTCGCACGATGCGCGCCCCGTCGACCATCGCCTTCATTTTGCCGAAGGCCGCGTCGCGCGGCAGGTATTTGAGGCCGCAGTCCGGGGCGACGATGATGTCCTCCGGCCTGCGATGGAGGAGCGCGCGGCGGATGCGCGCCGCGACCGCTTCCGGCGCTTCGATCTCAGGCGTCGACAGATCGAGCACGCCGAGGATGATCGTCTTGTCCGGCAATTCCTTGAGCACGGCGCAGTCGAGATTGGATTGCGCGGTCTCGATCGAGATCTGCCGGCAACGGCAGCCGCTTGAGCTCAGGCAAGAACGAATAGGCGCTCGGACGCTCGTGGATGATCGCCGCGTAGCCGAAGCAGATATGCACCGCGGTTACCCCGTTCACGTCTTGAAGCGCCCGGTTCACCGCGGCAAGGCCATAGTCCCGGGCCGGACCCGGCCTCGCCTGCATATAGGGCTCGTCGATCTGGACAATGTCCGCCCCGGCGGCGAACAGGTCCTTGATCTCCTCGTTGACCGCGTCCGCATAGGCCATCGCCGCCTCGGCGGGGCTCGGGTAGTAGTCGTTCTGCGCCTGCTGGCTCATGGTGAATGGGCCGGGCACGGTCATCTTGACCTTGCGCGTCGTATGCGCGCGCAGGAACTTGAGGTCGTCGACTTCGACCGGCCGCTTGCGGCGGATCGGCCCTACGATGCGCGGAACCGGATTGGGATGGCCCGAGCGGTCGAGCGCCACGCCCGGCTGATCGATGTCGATGCCTTCGAGCGCGGTCGCGAACCGGTTCGAATAGCTTTCGCGGCGAATTTCGCCGTCGGTGACGATGTCGAGCCCCGCCTCCTCCTGCGCCCTGATCGCGAGCACGGTCGCATCGTCCTGCGCTTCGGCGAGGTAGGGCTCCGGGATGCGCCAGAGCTCCTTCGCCCGCACGCGGGGCGGAAAACGGCCCGCGAGCTTGGCCCGGTCGATCAGCCATTCCGGCTGCGCGTACGAGCCGACCAGCGTCGTCGGCAGAAGCATGGGTTTCCTCCCGGGCGATCGGCCGGACCGACCGATCGATCCCATCCTGCCCGCCCGTCCGTGACCGGCAAGACGAGCGCCAACGGCAGCCCGTCAGGACACGGCGGAAGTCGGTCTCATCCGCCCGGCGAGGGCC
>CAVULN010000019.1:0-60401 GCA_963742305.1 uncultured Alphaproteobacteria bacterium | reverse complement strand
TTATTCGCAGGATTTGCGCGACCGGATGATTGACGCGGTTGTGATTGAGGCGATGAGCCGCCGGGCAGCGGCGGCGCGGTTTGGGGTCAGCTTGTCGTCGGCGATCAAATGGGTGGAGCGCTTCGAGCGAAGCGGCTCTCGCACGGCCGCGCGAATTGGCGGCTACAAGCGCGTGAGATTGGAGCCGCACCGCGCCTTCCTCGAAGGCTTGCGGGTCGAGAAATCCGACATCACGCTGCAGGCGCTTTGCGATCGGCTGCTGGCCGAGCGTGGCGTTCCGGCCGACACCTCGCTGACGAGCCGTTTCTTCCGCCGTCTCGGCGTCACGCTCAAAAAAAGACCCTCGTCGCGCGCGAACAAGACCGTCCGGACGTGAAGCGCCATCGGCTGCGCTGGCGAAACCATCAGCGGCGCGTCGATCCTGCGCGGGCTCGTCTTCATCGACGAGACCTGGACCAAGACCAACATGACTCGCCTCTACGGCTGGGCGCCACTCGGCCGACGGCTCGTCGCCAAGGTCCCGCACGGCCATTGGAAGACGGCGACGTTCCTCGCCGCTCTGCGCAACGACCGCCTCGACGCGCCGTGCCTGTTCGACGGCCCCATCAACGGCCAGCGCTTTCTGGCCTACGTCGAACAGGTCCTCGTTCCGACCCTCAAGCCGGGCGACATCGTCGGGCTCGACAACCTCGGATCGCACAAAGGAAAGCCGGTGCGACGCGCCATCCGCGCCGCCGGCGCGCGCCTTGTGTTCCTGCCCAAATACTCGCCCGATCTCAACCCGATCGAGCAGGTGTTCGCCAAACTCAAAACCCTGCTACGCAAAGCCGACGCGCGAACCTTCGACGCCGTCTCAAACGCGATCGCCACCACCCTCACCGCCATCTCGCCCCAAGAATGCACAAACTATCTTAGGAATTCAGGATATGCGTTCGCCCAAATGCAGACCGGTCTAGCGTACAACTCGCGATGATAGGACATGAAGGTTGGACGAGGCCAAAGCCGTCGGCCCTCCGGCGGATGAGGGCTGCCATCGATCGCTCAGCCGTCCCGCCCTCGAAGCGCCAGCGCGTACGCGCGTTCGAGATGCGCGCGCATCCGCGCCGACGCCGCAGCCGGATCGCGCCCAAGAATCGCGTCAGCGATTCCACGATGCTCCCGCACCGAAGCCTCCAGCACCGGAGCGGTCAGCACGTACCCGACCTGGGCCATGATGAGCGGCAGTTGCAGCCGCGCCGCGAGCGCTCGCAGCTCGCGATTGTCGGCGAGCGCCATCACCGCGTCGTGAAAGGCGGCGTTCTCCTTGAGATAATCGCAAGGGTTGCGGGAGCCATCGGAATAGATCGGCTCGATCGAGGCGACAAAGCGCTCGCGCCTGTTTGGCGCGTCGGCCGCGGCGGCGAGCCGGGCGGCCAGCGCCTCCATTTCGATCCGGATCAGGAACAGTTCGCGGATCTCCCGTTCCGTCAGGCGCCGGACTACCGCGCCGCGATGCGGCCGATGCTCGATCAGCCCGTCGGCGCTGAGCCGCCTCAACGCCTCCCGCACCGGCCCGCGGCTGACCGCGAAGCGGGCGGTCAAGTCGCACTCTACGAGCCGCGATCCAGGCTCGAGGCGCCCAGCCAAAATGTCGTCACGCAATCGCTCGACGATGAACGCCACAGTCGCGCCGTGGGCGGGCGCGTGTGGGGCCGCGCGCGCCTGCCTGGGCGCTGCGAGCGTGGGGCCCGTCCTTCGAGTCTTCCTGACGGCGGCGTTTGACACGGACGGCGCCTCTGATATTGTCCTACAATTATCTTACACCCATTCGCCGCCCACAGGAAGCGGAGGCGGGCGTGAGGAGGACGCCATGCTGATCGGCAAGCCGGGGGCGGCCCGAACCGCGATCGCCGCGGCGTCGAGCGACCGGATCATGGTGCGTGGCCGCGATCTCGTGAGCGACCTCATGGGGCGGGCGTCCTTCACCGAATATGTCTTTCTGCTGGCGACCGGCCGCGCGCCGAACGATGAGCAGCGCTTCTTTCTCGACCTGAGCCTGGTTGCTCTCGCCGAGCATGGGCTGACCCCGTCGGTCCAGGCGGCGCGCATGACATATGACGCCGATCCGGCGGCGCTCCAGGGCGCGATTGCGGCCGGCGTGCTCGGCTGCGGCTCGGTCATCCTCGGAACCGCGGACCTTTGCCGGAAGGTGATCGAGGACGTGCTCGCTCGCGTCGACGCCTGCGGGGCGTCTGGAGATAGCCGCGCTCGATGTCGCGCGCGAATATCGCGAGCGGCGTCAGCCGCTCCCCGGCTATGGCCATCCGCTGCACAAGCCCCTCGATCCGCGCGCCGAGCGCATGATCGCGCTCGCGCGGGAGCGCGGCGTCGCCGGGCGCTCGATAGCGGCGGCGCTCGCGCTCACGAAAGCGGCGGCGGAGGCCTGGGGCAAGCCGCTGCCGATGAACGTGTCGATGGCCATCGCGGCGGCACTGCGGGATGTCGAGGTTCCGCCCGGCCTCATTCGCGCCGTCCCGATCCTCGCTCGCACCGCAGGCCTCATCGCTCATTGCATCGAGGAGGCCGAGAGCCCGATCGGCTTTATGATGGCCTCCAGGGCCGAGGAGGCGATCCGTCACACCGCGGACGCGGACGGAGCCGCCTGATGCTGGTCGAGCCGGAAATCGAGCAGGCGCCCTGGGGGGATCAGGCGCGGTCCGACGCGCCTCTCTATCTCAGGCAGATCGAATATCTGTTCGCGCGCTCGCGCTTCTATCGCGAGAAGCTCGAGCGCGCCGGTTTCGCCACACACGGCGCGGTCGGCGGGCTTGAGGCGATCGAAGGCGCGCCACTGACCGAAAAGGACGAACTGAGGCGCTCGCGCTCGGCCGACGAGCCGATCGGGACGCACTTGACCGCGTCGCCCGAGGAGATCGTCCGCATCTATTCGACCAGCGGCACCACCGGAACGCCGAGCTATATCCCGCTGACCGCCGCCGATCTCGAGGTCTGGGTGCGGACTTCCGCGCGCTCCTACGCGGCCTCGGGCCTAAAGCGCGGCGAGCGCATCGTCTCGACCTATAACGCGGGCCCGTTCGTCGCCGGCGCGGCGCTCGGCGCCTTCGATCGGCTCGGCCTCTGCCATATTCCGATCGGATCGGCCAACACCGAGCGGCTGATCGCGGCAGTCGAGCTGCTCGAGCCGACCGTCATCGCGATGACGCCGTCCTACTCGCTCCATCTTGCCGAATGGGCGCAGGCGCGTGGCAAGGACCTTGCGAAGTCGAGCGTCAAGCGGGTGATGGTCGCGGGCGAGCCGGGCGGTGGGGAGCCCGCCATGCGCGCGAGGCTCGAGGCGGCCTGGGGCGCGAGCGTCACCGAGGCGATGGGCATCGGCGACATTTCCGTCTCCCTCTGGGGCGAGTGCGAGCAGAAGGCCGGCATGCATTTCAGCGGCCGGGGGTTCGTGCATTTCGAGCTGATCGACCCGAAAACCGGCGTGGCGGCGTCCCTTGTCGACGGCGCCGAGGGCGAGCTTGTGCTGACTCACCTCATCAACCGCTCGGCGCCGCTCTTGCGCTTCCGCACCCGCGATCATGTGCGCTTGAGCATGGGGCCCTGTCCGTGCGGGCGCACGAGCCCGCGGGTGCGCTGCATCGGACGCACCGACGACATGCTGATCGTGCGCGGCGTCAACGTGTTTCCCTCGGCGGTGCGCGAGGTCGTCAACGAGTTTCAGCCGGCGGTCGCCGGGCTGATCATGATCCGTCCGCGTTCGGAGGGCGTGCGGCAGGAGCCGCCGCTGCCGGTCAGGGTTGAACTTGCTCCGGGCGCCGAGGTCGAGGGCCTCGCCGACCGTATCCGCGCACGCCTGCGTGATAAGCTGCTGGTGACCACCGAGATCGAGCTTGTCCCGGCGGGCGGCCTTCCGCGAAGCGAATACAAGTCCAGGCTTGTCGAGAAAGTCTGAGGAGGAGCAAAAGCATGCAAAAGCTTCAGACCCAGGGTCTGCATCATGTCACGCTGGTCGGCGCCGACCGGCAGACCTCGATCGATTTCTGGGAGGGCGTGCTCGGCATGCCCTTCATCTTCGAGCAGCCCAATCTCGATAACGCCGGCGAAAGCCATATCTATTTCGATCCCGGCGACGGGCGGCTCATCACCGTGTTCACCAAGGAGGACCGCAAGCCGGTCAAGCGCCGCACCCCGACCGACACCGGCTGCGTCCATCACATGGCGTTCAACGTGTCGCGCGCCGTATTCATGCAGGCGGTCGAGCGGCTCGGCGCGCGGGGCGTTCCGAACACTGGCGTGCGCGACCGGATGATTTTCGACGCCATCTATTTCGAGGACCCGCTCGGGCTCTTGATCGAGCTTTCGTGCTGGAAGTTCGACGCCCCCGAAGGCTTCACGCGTTCCGACGTGCTGTTCGCGGCCCACAATCTGCGGGTCCAGCGCGGCGACCGCGCAATCATGGAGGTTCACATCGCCGACGCGATCGAGAGCCTCGTCAAGTCGTCGACCAAGAAGTCTATCCGCGGACCGCTCGCCCAAGGACCCATACCAGCGCAGCCACGCGCCTGAACTCATCGAAAGCAAATAGGAGGAAGCCCCATGTCCGCAATCAAGCTCCACGTCATCAAGCCAAGCGTCAACAACATGACCGCGCGTGTCTTCATCCGGGCGGCGAAGCTCGACTTCACCGAGGACGACGTCTACGGCAAGACGCGGTCGCCCGAATTCTCGGCGAAAAACCCGGCCCATCTGACGCCGATGATGGAGGCGCCGGGCCTGCCGAAGGGGGTAATGTGGGAAAGCTGCGCGATCATGCAGTATCTCTGCAACAAGCATCATCTCGACAGGTTCTATCCGACCGAGCCGGAAAAGCGGGCGATGGTGGACAGCGCGATGTTTTATATCGTCGGCACGCTCTACCCTTATATCGTGCGGTCGACCTATGGTGCGCTGGGCTTCCCGCAATATCCGGGCGAAGTCGGCGCGAGCGACGCCACAGCCGCCGAGAAAGAGAAGGCGCAACAGTCGGCGGTCGGGGCGGTCGGCGAAACGCTCGGCGCGCTGCATAAGTTCTTCCTCGACGGCAAGACCTTTATCGGCGGCGATCACCCGTCGGTCGCCGACATCCGCCTCGCCTGCAGCCTCGAGTTCCTCAAGGTCATCGACTACCATTTACCCGAATGGGCGAAGACCTATACGGCAGCGGTCGCCAAGGCGCTGGGCGACGCCTATGCGGAGCCGGCGAAGGACGTCGAAGGCTATATCGCCTATGTGAAGGGGCAGAAGAAGTGAAGTAGGGACCGCAGCGGAGAGTGGGCGGCGCCAGAGACGCGCCGTCCCGCTCGCCAAAGGTGGTTTGCCTCTGACGGAATATTCTAGAGCAGTCTGATTTTGGCTTGAATTGGGTTGGGGATTGAACGAAGCCGCTACCGCGGCGCGCACATCGAGATTTTGTGAGGGTCTCCTGCCTGAGAGGATGTGGATGTTGAAGCCCATCCCTCAGACAGGAGTTACCGATGGCCGAGTTGAGCCCTCTTCGTCGCCGCATGATTGAGGACATGGCGGTCCGCAACATGTCGCCGGCGACGCAGCGATCCTACATCAGCGCGGTTTCGAAGTTCAGCCGATATTTTGGCAAGTCGCCCGAGCGGCTGGGTCTGGAAGACGTTCGCGCTTTCCAGGTTCACCTGGTCTCGACGGGCGTCTCGTGGCCCGGTCTCAACCAGATCGTTTGCGCCTTGCGGTTCTTCTATGGCGTCACGCTCGGCGACGCAGACGTTCCCGAGCGTATCCCCTATGCGCGCGCGCCGCGTAAACTGCCGGTTGTGTTAAGCGCCGACGAGGTGGTGCTGTTTCTGGAATCCGTATCGAGCCTGAAGAGCCGGGCGGCGCTGACCACGGCCTATGCGGCCGGGCTCAGGGCCTCGGAAGTCGCGGGGCTGAGGGTGGCGGACATCGACAGCGCACGGGGCGTGATCCTGGTCCGTCATGGCAAGGGCGGCAAAGACCGCAATGTGATGCTGTCGCCGCAGTTGCTCGGCATCCTGCGCGCCTATTGGAGGCTAGCGCGACCGGCGATCTTCCTGTTTCCCGGGCGGAATGACGATCGTCCCATCGATCCGACGGTTTTGCACGCCGCCTGCCGATCGGCGGTCAAGGCCGCCGGTTTGACCAAGCGGGTCACGTTGCACACGTTGCGCCATAGCTTCGCGACGCATCTCTTGGAAAGCGGAACCGACATCCGGATCATTCAGGTTCTGCTCGGTCATAACAATCTGTCGTCGACGGCGCGCTATACGCAAGTCGCGACCCACACGATCCGGGCGACGCGGAGCCCGCTCGACCGATTGTCGTTGGAGGTCATGCCGCCGGGATAGACGGGCGCGCACGGCGCCGGCGATGGCCCGCGCCGGGGCTTCCTTCGACCGACCGACAATCGAAGTCGCGGATATCCTGCGTCGTCATGGCGAGGCCTATCTTCGCGACCGCGCCGGACATGTGGGGCGGACCGAGCGGCGCGTCATGAGCGCGATCACGGCGTGCCGAACGGCGGCGCTCGGCGGCCATGTCGAGGCTTGCGACGATTGCGGCGCGACGCGCATCGCCTACAACTCGTGCCGCAATCGGCATTGTCCAAAGTGTCAGGGGCCCGCACGGACGCAATGGCTGGCCGATCGGCAGGCCGAACTGTTGCCGGTTCCCTATTTCCACGTCGTGTTCACGCTGCCCGCGCCAATCGCGGCCATCGCCTTCCAGAACAAGGGCGCTGTGTATGCGATCCTGTTCAAAACCGTCATTGAGGCCTTGACCACGCTGGCCGCCAATCACCGCAGGCTCGGAGCGCGGATCGGCGGCCTGGCCATCCTGCACACTTGGGGGCAGGCGTTGACGCACCACCCTCACGTCCATTGCGTCGTCCCCGGCGGCGGACTTTCCATCGATGGCTCCCGATGGATCGCGGGGCGCGCGAACTTCTTTCTGGCGGTCAAGCCGCTTTCCCGGCTGTTCCGCCGCCTGTTCCTCGAACGCGTGCAAGCCGCCTTCGACGCGAAGGGCCTCCGATTCTTCAGCAATCTCGCCTATCTGGCCGATTCCGCCGCGTTCGCTGCGCATCTGGCCGCCGTGCGTCGCCTCGATTGGATCGTCTACGCCAAGAAGCCCTTCGGCGGACCCGCGCAAGTTCTCGCCTATCTCGGCCGCTACACCCATCGCGTCGCCATCGCCAACAGCCGCATCCAAGCCTGCGACGACGACCATGTCAGGTTCACCTGGAAGGACTATCGCGACGACGGCGCCGTAAAGACCATGAGTTTGAACCCCGACGAGTTCATCCGGCGCTTCCTGCTCCACGCCTTGCCCGACGGCTTCCATCGCATTCGTCACTTCGGATTCCTCGCCAATGGCCATCGAACGGAAAGGCTGGCCCTCTGTCGCTCGCTCCTGCCAAACCAGGTCGAGCCCACAGCGCACGGAAAGGAAGAACCGGCCTCGCGCGAACCGGACAACAGGATCGATCCTCCGCCATGTCCGGAATGCGGCGGGGCCATGAGGTTCGTCGCCGACGTTCCCCGTAGCGGCGAATGGCCTAGGTCCAAGACGTCGCCGTTTTGGTGCGATACTTCATGAGCGCCGCTGTGACGATCCCGCCCACAATCACGGTTCGCGCCCATTCCATGACGCCAACAATGGAGGCGATCGAAACGACTTGAGCCCTCCCGAACTCGCAGCGCTCATCAGACGCTACTCGCGCGCACTTCCAGCGCACGCAAGCCCTCTTTCGCTGTCGACCGCTCGCCAAACCCATCATGTTCGCCTTGCGTGGCAAGCCCAAGCGATGAAAGCGCGCTCGCGCCTTACACAAAGCCCATAGCGTCGCCAGCACCTCCCCGCGGCCTCGTTCAATCCGGCTTCAATGAGGTCCGCTACCGTGCGTACGCAATGTTGCGCCGCGGACCTCACAGAAGCCTCTAGATTCCCGAATCGCCTTCGTTGTGATTCAAACTCCTGGCTGGGTGGAGGTCAGCAGGAGATGCCGAAGGCTTTTTCTCAAGATTTGCGCAACCGGGTGATCGATGCGGTTAGGAAGGGCGGGATGAGCTGCCGCGCCGCGGCGCGCCGTTACGAGGTGAGCGAGTCGACGGCGATCAAGTGGCTTGAGCGCGACCGACGCGACGGCTTGCGCGGACCGGTGGGACACGGCGGCCATCGTCCTTCGGCCTTGATGCCGCACCGGGAGTTCCTCGAGGCCGCGCGCGCCGAGAAGTCGGACCTCACGCTTCAAAAGCTGTGCGACCGGCTTCGCTCCGAGAAGGGCGTCAAGGCCGACACCTCGATGATGAGCCGGTTCTTCCGCCGGATCGGCGTCACGCTCAAAAAAAGACGCTCGTCGCGCGCGAACAAGACCGGGCGGACATCCGCCGGCATCGGACGCGCTGGCGAACCTATCAGAGCCGCATCGATCCCGCCCGCCTCGTCTTTATCGACGAGACCCTCGGGTCGAGCCCGAGGGCAGGCTCTGGGCCAAAACCAACATGACCCGCCTCTACGGCTGGGCGCCGAAGGGAGAGCGCCTCATCGACAAGATCCCGCACGGCCACTGGGAGACCGCGACCTTCCTCGCCGCTTTGCGCTCAGACCGCATCGACGCGCCCTGCCTGTTCGACGGCCCCATCAACGGCGAGCGCTTTCGCGCCTATGTCGAACAGGTCCTCGTCCCGACGCTAAAGGCCGGCGATGTCGTGATCCTCGACAATCTCGGCTCGCACAAAGGCAAGGCCGTGCGGAAGGCGATCCGCGACGTCGGAGCTCGCCTCGTCTTCCTGCCGAAATACTCCCCCGACCTCAACCCGATCGAACAGCTCTTCGCCAAGTTCAAAACCCTGCTGCGAAAAGTCGGAGCGCGAACCTACGAGGCCATCTCCGCCGCCTGCGGCGAAATCCTCAAACGCTTTCCCCCAAGCGAATGCGCCGCCTACCTCAGAAACGCAGGCTATGCGTAAAACCAAAAGCAAATCGCTTTAATTACCAAAGGCCCTTCCGGCTGACTCATGGGGGGATTCCCAAATCGCGGCGGTGACTGATTGAAGGTGGCGTGGAGGATTCGCGCCATGCCATCAGCGGTGAGATTGCGAGAGGATTATTCGGCCGGGGAGCTTCGGGCGTTGGCCCGGCGGTCGAAGGACGTCAACCAGAGCCGACGGCTTCTGTCGTTGGCTGCGGTCCGGGATGGCATGGATCGAGGATCGGCGGCGACGATCGATGGCATGGATCGCCAGACCTTGCGCGACTGGGTCCATCGCTTCAACGCCTCGGGTCCGCAGGGCCTGATCGACAACTGGACCGAAGGTCCGAAGCCTCGCTTATCGGAAGAGCAACTAGAGCGATTTGCTTTTGGTTTTACGCATAGCCTGCGTTTCTGAGGTAGGCGGCGCATTCGCTTGGGGGAAAGCGTTTGAGGATTTCGCCGCAGGCGGCGGAGATGGCCTCGTAGGTTCGCGCTCCGAGTTTTCGCAGCAGGGTTTTGAACTTGGCGAAGAGCTGTTCGATCGGGTTGAGGTCGAGGGAGTATTTCGGCAGGAAGACGAGGCGAGCTCCGACGTCGCGGATCGCCTTCCGCACGGCCTTGCCTTTGTGCGAGCCGAGATTGTCGAGGATCACGACATCGCCGGCCTTTAGCGTCGGGACGAGGACCTGTTCGACATAGGCGCGAAAGCGCTCGCCGTTGATGGGGCCGTCGAACAGGCAGGGCGCGTCGATGCGGTCTGAGCGCAAAGCGGCGAGGAAGGTCGCGGTCTCCCAGTGGCCGTGCGGGATCTTGTCGATGAGGCGCTCTCCCTTCGGCGCCCAGCCGTAGAGGCGGGTCATGTTGGTTTTGGCCCAGAGCCTGCCCTCGGGCTCGACCCGAGGGTCTCGTCGATAAAGACGAGGCGGGCGGGATCGATGCGGCTCTGATAGGTTCGCCAGCGCGTCGGGACTGTCGGGAATCTTGTGCGTGGGGCCGGGTTTCCATCAGGTTCTGACGAAGCGCTCGCCGAACATGATGGCGAACTGGGTCTTAGCCTCGGCCCATTCGCGAGGCGGCATTTTCCATTGCCGAGCGACCTGGCGCAAGACGAGAAAGATGAGTTTCGTCGCCGCCTCATCGCTGGGGAAATGGCCCCTCGCCCGCACCGCCCGCCGCAGCTTGGCGTTCAAGGCTTCGATCGCATTCGTGGTGTAGATGATTTTTCGGACGGCCGGAGCGAAGGCGAAGAACGGGATGATCTGCTCCCATTGCCGCCGCCAGATCTGGCCGATCGCCGCGTATTTGCGGCCCCAGGCGCCCTCCTCGAAGGCCTCGAGCGCCCTGCGGCCGGCCTCAGCGTCGGCGGCGCGGTAGATTTTCCGCAGCTCGGCGACGACCGGCTTGCGGTCTTTCCACGACACGAAGTCGAGCGAATTGCGGATCAGGTGAACGATGCAGGTCTGGATCGCGGCCTGGGGAAAGACCGCCTCGATCGCCTCTGGAAAGCCCTTCAGGCCGTCGACCACGGCGATCAGGATGTCCTCGACCCCGCGGGCCTTCAGGTCGTTCATGACTTTGAGCCAGAACTTGGCGCCCTCGGTCGTCTCGATCCATAGCCCCAGAATGTCCTTCGTTCCGTCCGCGGCGACGCCGAGCGCGAGGTAGACGGCCTTGTTGCGGACCAGCCCCTCGTCGCGGATCTTGACCCGGATGGCGTCGAAGAAAACCAGCGGATAGCTCGTTTCCAGAGGCCGGCTCTGCCATTCGGCGACAGTTTCCAACACGGCGTCGGTGACGGTCGAAATCAGGTCCGGCGACACCTCCAGCCCATAGAACTCCAGAAGATGGCCCTCGAATCTCCCGGACCGTCATGCCGCGCGCATACATCGACACGATCCTGTCGTCGAAGCCGGGAAACCGGCGCTGATAGCGCTGGATCAGCTTCGGATCGAAGGTCCCCTCCCGATCGCGCGGAATGCGGACGTCGATCTTCGCCGTCTCCGTCAGGACCGTCTTCTTCGAATAGCCGTTGCGACGATTGCGCGACCCCTCGGCGGCTTCCGTGTCAAGGTGATCGTCCAACTCGGCGTTCAGAACCCGTTCCGCCAGAGCCTTCTTCAGCTCATCGAATAGCCCGTCCTTCGAAAACACCGCTCTCGGGTCGCGGCCCGCCAGAAGATCGTCCAGTGTGTCCTTCTTGATCGCCATTCTCGCCCTCCATCGGTGCGATTATGGCCCCACGCACAAATTCCTGACACTCCCGCCATTGTCGGTCATGACGCGAGCGACCGTGACGCCAAGGCCTTGGTAATAGGCCACCGCCGCTTTGAGCACGGCGACCGCGCTGACGGCTTTTTCATCCGGCTTCATCTGAGCGAAGGCGATGCGCGAGGCATCGTCGATGACGACATGGGCGAACTCCCAACCGAGGCCCTGGCCGCGCCCCGGCGATTGCTTTGACCGGTGCGCTCGCCCGTGATGCGGTGGCCGACGCCATCGATACGGCCGAGCTTCTTGATGTCCATGTGGATGAGTTCCCCGGACTGTCGCGCTCGTAGCGCCGCACCGGCTCGACCGGATCGAGATTCTTTATGCGGCTCAGCCCCGCCGCCCGCAGCACCCGGCTGACAGTCGCTGGAGAGACGCCCGCCTGTTTCGCAATGTGCTTGCCGCACAGGCGCTGGCGGCGCAGCGCGACGATCTCGGCGACGCGCTCGGGGCGGGTCGGGCGATGCAGCCTGTGCGGGCGCGACGAGCGGTCGATCAGGCCGGCGGCGCCTTCCGCCTCGAACCGCGCCAGCCACTTGCGCGCCGTTCGCGGGCAGACGCCTGCGGCTCGTGCGGCGGCCTCCGGCGTCTGCCCGCTCTGCATCGCCGCGACCAAATGCTCTCGACCAAGTGGCGTCAGTCGGGCATTCTTATGAATGTTCATCCGGTCCTCCGGGAATCGCCAAAGCTTCAGCAACTTCAGCTTCCTCGGTCCGGGCCGGATGGACAACCTATTGAGAGCTCACAGCTAGCGGGGAATTCCGGTCCCTCGGCGACCGGGTTCCGGCGACTGCGTCCACCGCCATTCATCCGAAGTGTCCGACAAAAGCCACCTCGATGGGCGGCCGCGCCGAAATCGCCTTTTGAAGTTTGTGACGCAAGGCTCAATGAAAATCATAGGCTCAATTGGCGCGCCCGGAGAGGTTTGAACCCCCAACCCTCGGTTTCGAAGACCGATACTCTATCCAGTTGAGCTACGGGCGCTAAGCAGGACGGCCGAAAAGCCAGTCGCCGCTTTCGGCTTGAGCCCCGCGAAATCCTACAAAAACCCAAGCAATCCGGGTGCGTCCTGCGTGGGTCTCCACCATAAGACCTAGCCGGAACGCATCGCCCCATAGCACGAAGGGCCGGCGCAGTGAAAGCGGGTCAGGCCGGAGCTTTCCTGCCCGGGCCCCGGAAATGGACCTTCGTCTTACCCGCCTTATCCATGTCCTCGACGGTCAACAGCACGATCGTCTTGGTCGCGATCAGCCCGCTCTCATTCACGGCGAGCGAGAGAGCCGCCGCGCTCACGTTGTCGGGCAGGTCGACGATGACGAAGCAATCGACGTCGCCGAAAGCGAAATACATCGATTCCAGCTTGCCGCCGATGGCCTCGAGATGCGTCTTGACTGCGTCGCGGCGGCCCGAGCCGCCCTCCTTCGCGAGGCCGATCGCGCCTTCGGCGCTATAGCGCGCTTCGAACAGATATTTGGGCATGGGCTTCCTCCTCCCTTTTGCGCTCGGCTCCCGCTCTTCGGCGCCTTCACGCTATCCGCCGAACGGCGGCGCGCAACTTCGCGGTTCAACGCAAGGCGACGAAGAAGAGCCTGGGAAAGGGCAGGATCACGGTCCCGTCCCCTTCCATGGGGTACGCCTCGGAAATCGCCGCTTCATAGCGGGCGAGAAACTCGATGCGATGCTCCTCGTCGAGAGGATCGAGGAACGGTCGTAGCCCGCTGCCCTTCACCCATTCGACGATTGCGTGCGCCCCCCCGGCAAGCGGGTGATAATAGGTGGTGCGCCAGACGTCGATCCGGCGCGCGTGCGCCCGGGCCAGGCGGAAATACCATTCGGCGGCGCGGATGTCGGCGCGCTCGGCGAAAGCGGATGCGAGCTTTTCCGCCCACGGCGCCGCTTCGGCGATCTCGCGCATTAGGCGATGCGAGGGCTCGTCGGCATTGTCCGGCATCTGCACCGCCAGAACGCCGCCCGGCTTGAGCTTGCCGATGAGCTCCGGAATCAGGGTCTCGTGCCCGGGAAGCCATTGCAGGACGGCGTTGGCGAGGATCACGTCGAGCGGCCCGTCGGGCCGCCAGTCGCGAATGTCGACAGTCTCGAACTCGAACGTCATTTCAAGCGAGCGCTCCCTCGCCTCCGCGATCATGTCCGCGGAACTGTCGACGCCGACGATGCGCGCGCCCGGATAGCGCTGGCGCAGAGCTTCGGTCGAATTGCCCGGACCGCAGCCAAGGTCGACGGCGTTCTCGACGTGCGCGAGCGGAATTCGCTGAACGAGGTCACGCGCGGGCCGGGTACGTTCGTCCTCGAACTTGACATATTGAGCGGCGGACCAGGTCATTGCGGACGTCCCCTCCGAGCGATCTCTTTTCGAGCGACTTCTTTTCTTGCGCCGCCGGCGGCGCCGGCGCAAGGGGCGGCTTCGTCTTGCCTTGGCCGCGCTTTGGCTTAACGTTCGGGCGCGAACGGCTCCCCCTCAGCGGCATTGCGCATGACAATTCTGATCCTCGGCCTCGTGATCTTTCTCGGCCTTCACTCGACCCGCATCGTCTCCGAGCGGGGCCGCGAGAGAGCGATCGCGCGGCTCGGCGAGGGCCCCTGGAAGGGGATCTATTCGGCGCTTTCCGCGATCGGCTTCGTGCTGATCGTCTGGGGATTCGCAAGGGCGCGCCATGACGCGCCGCAGCTCTGGACGCCCCCGCCCTGGGGCCGGCATATCACGATGCTGCTTATGCTGATCGCGTTCATTTCGCTGGCGAGCTATCTCTTCAAGCGAAGCCATATCACCGCTGCGATCCATCATCCGATGCTGTGGTCGGTGGCGTTGTGGAGCGCCGGCCACCTTCTCGCCAACGGCTCGGCGGCGGACCTTGTCCTGTTCGGCGCCTTCCTGGTCTGGTCGATCGCCGATCTCGCGCACTCGTACGCCCGCGACCGGCGCGACGGCGTCGTCTATCCCACGCCCGAGATCCGCGCCACCGCCGGCGCGGTCGTGGCCGGCCTGGTCGCCTATGGGGTCCTGCTCGGCGGCCTGCACCTGTGGCTGTTCGGCGTCTCGCCGCTCGCCGGATAGGGCACGCCGGTTCGAGACGTTGATTCGCACTCTCCGCCATCCCATACTGGCATGTCAGAGCGCCTGACGAACCGGGAGGAAGGACGATGGCCGACAAATCCAAGACCAAGTCGAACGGCGGCGGCAAGCGCCCGTTGCGCTCCCGGCAATGGTTCGACAATCCGGACAACCCGGGAATGACCGCGCTCTATATCGAGCGGTACCTCAATTTCGGCCTCACTCCCGGCGAACTGCGCTCCGGCAAGCCGATCATCGGCATCGCCCAGACCGGCTCCGACCTTTCGCCCTGCAATCGCCATCACCTCGAACTGGCCAAGCGGGTGCGCGACGGGATCACCGCGGCGGGGGGCCTGGCGTTCGAATTTCCGGTGCATCCGATTCAGGAGACGGGGAAGCGCCCGACCGCGGCGCTCGACCGCAACCTCGCCTATCTCGGCCTGGTTGAAATCCTGATGGGCTATTTCATCGACGGCGTCGTGCTGACGACCGGCTGCGACAAGACGACGCCGGCCTGCATCATGGCGGCGGCGACGGTCAACATTCCCGCGATCGTTCTTTCGGGCGGTCCGATGCTCAACGGCTGGCATCACGGCCAGCGCAGCGGCTCGGGCACCGTGGTCTGGCAGGCGCGCTCCGACCTCGCCGAGGGCAAGATCGACTACGAGGAATTCATGGCGCTCGTCACCTCCTCGGCGCCCTCGGTCGGCCATTGCAACACGATGGGCACGGCCTCGACCATGAACTCGCTCGCCGAGGCGCTCGGCATGAGCCTGCCCGGCTGCGCGGCGATTCCCGCCCCCCACCGCGAGCGCGGCCAGATCGCCTATGAGACGGGCAAGCGGATCGTCGAGATGGTGTGGGAGGATCTCAAGCCGTCGGACATCCTGACGCGCGAGGCGTTCGAGAACACGATCGTCGTCAACAGCGCGATCGGCGGCTCGACCAACGCGCCGATCCACATCAACGCCATCGCCCGCCACATCGGCGTCCCGCTCACGATCGAGGACTGGGAGACGATCGGGCACAAGGTGCCGCTGCTGGTCAACATGCAGCCGGCCGGCAAATATCTCGGCGAGGAATATCACCGCGCGGGCGGCGTTCCCGCCGTGGTCAACGAGCTCATGAAGCGCAAGCTCATCCACGAGAAGGCGCTGACCGTGAACGGCAAGACGATGGGCGAGAACTGCGCGAAGATCCATTCAGACGATCCCGACGTGATCACGCCGATCGACAAGCCCTTGAAGAAGGACGCCGGGTTCATCGTGCTGAGCGGCAACCTGTTCAACGACGCGATCATGAAGACGAGCGTCATCGACGCGGAGTTCCGCGCCCGTTTCCTCTCGAACCCGAAAGACCTCGACGCGTTCGAGGGACGGGCGATCGTGTTCGACGGGCCGGAGGACTATCACCACCGCATCGACGATCCGAAGCTCAAGATCGACGAGCACAGCATTCTGTTCATTCGCGGCACAGGGCCGATCGGCTACCCGGGCGGGGCGGAAGTGGTGAACATGCAGCCCCCGGCCGCGCTGATCAAAAAAGGCGTGCACGCGCTGCCCTGCGTCGGCGACGGCCGGCAGTCGGGCACCTCGGGCTCGCCCTCGATCCTCAACGCTTCGCCGGAGGCCGCGGCGGGAGGCGGGCTGGCGCTCATCAAGACGGGCGACCGCGTGCGGATCGATCTCAAGAAGCGCTCGGCCAACATCCTGATCCCGGAGGCCGAA
The DNA here is from genome assembly GCA_963742305.1 of uncultured Alphaproteobacteria bacterium. Taxonomy (GTDB): domain Bacteria; phylum Pseudomonadota; class Alphaproteobacteria; order Rhizobiales; family Beijerinckiaceae; genus Roseiarcus. The sequence continues at coordinate 44,338 of CAVULN010000019.1, read as the reverse complement.
CTGAACGAGCGCCGCGCCGCGCTCGCGGCTGATGGCGGGTTCCACTTCCCCAAGAGCCAGACGCCCTGGCAGCAGATCCAGCGCGACATGGTGGCGCAGTTCGACGAGGGCATGGTGCTCAAGCCCGCGGTCAAGTATCAGCGCCTGGCGCAGACGATGGGCGTGCCGCGCGACAATCATTGACCGGCTTGCATTGACGGCGGGCGGCCCTCGTATATACATTGTTCGTTTAGTGTATAGACGAGGCCGCCATGGGCATCAGCATCCGCGATCCCAAGGTTGGCGAGCTCGCGCGCGAGCTTGCCAGCCTGCGCAAGACCAACATGACCGAGGCGATCGCCCACGCGCTGCGCAGCGAACTCAAGCGCGAGCGCGACAAGCGGCCGCTCGTCGAGCGGCTGAGACAGCTAGCCGATGAAACGGTCGCCATGGCGGGCCCCAATCCGAGGGAAGTCACGAAGGAAGAGATCGACGATCTTTGGGGCCAGTAATCTTTATTGACACGTCCGTTTTCGTCGCGATCCTGACCAACGAGCCGGATCGCGACGCGTTCATCGATGCGATTGCGGACGCCAAACACAGGGTGACGTCGCCAGCTGTGCGCCTTGAGGCCTGCATCGTGTTAAGCCGACGTCTGGATTTATCGCCAGGCGATGCCGAGAAGAGGTTCGAAGCCTTCCTCGGAAACGCCGATATCGAGGAAGCGCCCATCGATTCCGCCATGGGCGCCGCCGCCGTCGCTTGCTTCGAACAATATGGAAAAGGCCGGCATCCGGCCCGGCTCAACTTCGCCGACTGCCTCTCTTATGCCTGCGCGAAGGCTCACAACGCCATATTGCTGTTCAAAGGCGACGATTTCGCGCAAACTGACGTCAAGGCGCGCTGAAGCCTGACAGCTTTCGTCACGACGCCGCACCCGAAACGCCCGAAGAGACAAGGCATGCCCGCCGCCCAGCCCATCGGCCCTCTCGTCGACTCGCACCCCGCGCGGCGCCCCGAGCGGGTCACCCTCGAAGGGCGGTGGATCACGCTCACGCCGCTCAACGCCGACAAGCACGCCCAGGCGCTCTACGAAGGGTCGAACGGCGACGCGGCGCGGGAATCCGTATGGACCTATCTGTTCGACGGTCCCTATCGCAGCCTCGAGGAATTTCGCGCCGCGATCGAGGTCAAGGCGCGCTCTGACGACCCGCTGTTCTTCGCTGTGGTGGACAACGCCACGGGGCGCGCGGTCGGCTACCAGACGTTGATGCGCGTCGACGCCCCCAATCGCGTCATCGAGGTCGGCAACGTCATGTACACGCCGGCGATGCAGCGCACCGCTGGCGCGACCGAGGCGCAATATCTGTTCGCCAGATACGTGTTCGACGAGCTCGGCTATCGCCGCTACGAGTGGAAATGCCATTCGCTCAACGCGCCTTCGCGTCGCGCGGCGGAACGGTTTGGATTCACTTTCGAGGGAATCTTCCGCCAGCACATGATCGTCAAGGGCCGCAACCGCGACACCGCCTGGTTCGCCATGCTCGACAGCGACTGGCCGGCGCGCAAGGCCGCCTTTGAGCGCTGGCTCGAGCCGGACAATTTCGATGACCGAGGCCGTCAGAAGATGAGGCTCTCGGACCTCATGCCGAAGGGGAAGGAATGATGCCGACAATCGCCGAAAAGCGCGCGCGCTTCGCCGAATTGCACGCGGCGCCGGGCTGCTTTGTGATTCCCAATCCGTTCGACATCGGCTCGGCCAAATATCTCGCTTCCCTCGGCTTCAAGGCGCTGGCCTCGACCAGCGCCGGCATGGCTTTCGCGGCGGGGAAGGGCGACGGCGCGGTCGACCGGGCCTATGTGCTGAGCCACCTCCGCGACCTGGCGCAGGCGACCGACCTGCCGCTCAACGCCGATTTCGAGGCTGGCTTCGCCAGTGACCCGGAAGGTGTGGGCGAGAGCGCGAGGCTCTGCATCGGGGCCGGCGTCTCCGGCTTTTCGATCGAGGATTACACCGGCGATCCGCGCGCGCCCCTCTATGGGCTGAGCGAAGCGGTCGAGCGATTGCGCGCTGCGCGGGCGGCGGTCGACGCCAGCGGCGAGACAGTGCTGCTGACCGCGCGGAGCGAGGCGATCCTGCGCCAGGCGGGCGGACTCCCCGAGGCCTTGCGCCGCCTCGCGGCCTACGCGGAAGCAGGCGCCGACGTGCTCTATGCGCCGATGGTCAAGACGGCGGCGGAGGTCAAGGAGGTGGTCCGCGTCGCCGGCAAGCTGCCGGTCAACGTGCTCGCCGGCTGGCCCGGCTTCACCAAAAGCCAGCTCGAGGACCTCGGCGTGAGAAGGATCAGCGTCGGCGGCGCGCTCGCCCGCGCCGCCTGGGGCGGCTTCATCCGGGCGGCGAAGGACATCGCCGAGCACGGACGGTTCGACGCCTTCGCCGACCTGCCGACAATGGGCGACATCGCCGGCGCCTTCGCGAAGCGCCAGTAAGAGCTGGCCTCGCTGGCGGCTGCGCGCCATTTTCGCCAGCCTTCGGGGCGCGGGGCGCCGCGCCCGCAAGGTCAGAGGGCGTGTCATGACAAATCCCCCGCAAAGCCGCAGGCCGCGAGCGTCTCCAGCATGTGAGGCGGGGCGGGGGCTTCGACCTCGATCGGCGGTTTCGACTTCTGGAGCGGCACCACGACCTTGCGGGCGAGCAACTGCAGCGGCGCATCGCCGCGCTCGCCATAGATCGCGTCGCCAAGAATGGGCCAGCCTTGCGAAGCGCAATGGACGCGCAACTGGTGGGTGCGGCCGGTCCTGGGCTCAAGCTCGAGCCAGGCGATCGGCGCGCCGCGCCATTCCCCTCGCCCCTTGACGCGCCAGAGCGTCACCGCCATCTGGCCTTTGGGATCGACCTTCATCCACCAGCCGCGCTTGTCGTCAAGCCGGCCGAGGGGGAGATCGATCGTCCCTTGTTCGCCTTCGGGCGCGCCCGCGACGATCGCCCAATAGGTCTTGGCGATCTTGCCCTGCTTGAACAGGAGCCCCAATGTCTCGAGCGCCTTGTGATGGCGCCCGAGCACGAGGCAGCCCGCGGTGTCGCGATCGAGCCGATGGGCGAGGGCGGGCTTGCGCGGCAGGCCGAAGCGGAGCGCGTCGAAGTCGTCCTCGAGGCTCGCGCCGCCCTTGGGTCCGGCGTGGACAGCGATTCCGGCGGGCTTGTCGAGGACGAGCATCATCCCGTCGCGGTAGAGGAGTCGCGCTCTTGTTTCTTCCGGCGTCATCGGTTGAGTGATATGCCAGCGCCGGCTGCGCGCGCATAGCGGCATTCAGGAGGTTTGTGGTTGGCGGAGAACGAGGAGAAAAAGGCGAGTCTCGTGCACCGCTGGTTCGGAGGCGGCGGGACGGCGACTGCGCCCGCCAGTCCGCCCGAAGATTCGTCGCCGCCACCCGCGGACGCATTTTATCCTCCGTCCGGTGTCGCGGCCCCTCCCGGTCCAACGTCCGGCGCGCCGGAGCCGAAGCGAAGCTGGCTTCAGCGCCTTCGCCTGGGGCTTTCGCGCTCCTCGACAAACATCGCGCGGGGCGTCGCCGACATCTTCACCAAGCGCAAGCTCGACGCGACCTCGCTCGACGATCTCGAGGACGTTCTCATTCAGGCCGACCTCGGCCTTGCCGCTGCTTCCCGCATTCGCGAGGCGGTCGGCCGCGGGCGCTACGAGCGCGGGATCAACCCGGACGAGGTCAAGCGGATCCTCGCCGACGAAGTCGAGCGCGCGCTCGATCCGGTCGCCCGTCCGCTCGCGATCGACGCGACGAAGCGCCCGTTCGTGATCCTGGTGGTCGGCGTCAACGGCTCGGGCAAGACGACGACCATCGGCAAGCTCGCCGCCAAATTCCGCGCCGAAGGAAAGGCGGTCATGCTCGCCGCGGGCGACACCTTCCGCGCCGCCGCGATCGAGCAGTTGCGCGTCTGGGGGCGGCGCACCTTCTCCGCCATTGTCGAGCGCGACCAGGGCGCGGACGCCGCCGGGCTCGCCTTCGACGCGCTCACCGAAGCCCGCAAGCTCAATATCGACATCGTCATGATGGACACCGCCGGGCGATTGCAGAACCGCGCGGAGCTGATGAGCGAACTCGAAAAGATCATCCGGGTGATGCGCAAGGTCGACGCGGGCGCGCCGCACGCGGTGCTGCTGGTGCTCGACGCTACCGTCGGGCAGAACGCGCTGAACCAGGTCGAGATTTTCGGCCGCACCGCGGGAGTGACCGGTCTCGTGATGACCAAGCTCGACGGCACCGCGCGCGGCGGCATTCTGGTGGCGATCGCCGAGAAGTTCGCGCTCCCCGTCCATTTCATCGGCGTTGGCGAGGGGATCGACGATCTCGAGCCCTTCGCCGCCCGCGATTTCGCCGACGCGATCGCAGGAATCGAGCGAGAGGCGGCATGACGGCAATGAATCGGACGCCCGAGACCGAAACCGCCACTGCCCCACGGCGGAAGGCGCTCAATCCCATGGTCAAGTTCGCGCTCGAACTCGGACCGCTCGCGCTCTTCTTCATCGTCTATTCGAGGGTCGGCATCTTCGCCGCAACCGGCATCCTGATGGCGAGCGTTCTGGTCACGCTCGGCGTCTCTTACGCGATGCTGAGGCGCATTCCGATCATGCCGCTCGTGACCGCGGTCATCGTCCTCATCTTCGGTTCGCTGACCCTCATCCTGCATGACGAGACGCTGATCAAGATCAAGCCGACCGCGCTATATCTTCTGTTCGGCGCGGCCTTGTTCGTCGGCCTCTGGCTCAAGAAGCCGCTGCTCAAGATCCTGTTCGACGGCGCGATCCACGTGACCGAGGAAGGCTGGCGCAAGCTCACCTGGCGCTGGGCGTTCTTTTTCCTGGGCCTGGCCGTCCTCAACGAAATCGTCTGGCGCACCCAGACCACCGACCTCTGGGTCAAGTTCAAGACCTTCGGCTTCCTGCCGCTCACCCTCCTGTTCGCTGTCGCCCAGGCGCCGCTCATCATCCGCTACGAGGCGAAGGAGGAAGAAACCGTGGACAACGACTTCTAGTTCGAGAGACTATCGCAATGGCTTTGTCGGACGCTTTCTCACGAGTGGTCGAGCTGATCGGCGCCGCGGCTATTGCTGCGCGAAGGCAGGACGGGCGGAAGGTTGACCCCGCTTTTGGCGGCGCCCCCACGATCCCGGCGGCCAAGCCGCAGGGCGCCATTCCGACTTTGAAGATGCCGACCGCAAGGGGTTGGGAAGCGGGCCAGACGCCTCGCGCCGCTCCCGGGCTCAAGGTCAATGCGTTTGCAACCGGTCTCAAGCACCCCCGGTGGATCTGTGTCCTGCCGAACGGCGACGTGCTCACGGCGGAGGCGCTGACCCTGCCGGAGCCGATAACGTCGGTCTTCGACTACGCCATGTTCAGCACCATGAAGCGGGCCGCGGCTGTCGGAGACAGTCCCAACCGCATCACGCTTTTGCGCGATGCAGATGGCGACGGCGTCGCGGAGATCCAGAACGTGTTTCTCGACCGGCTGAACCAGCCGTTCGGGATGGCGCTGCTCGCCGACACGTTCTACGTCGGCAATACGGATGGCGTCGTCGCGTTTCCGTACAAGTCGGGCGCAAGCCGCATAACGGAGCCCGGGCGGAGGCTCACAATGTTCAACGGCGGCGGGCACTGGACCCGCAGCCTGCTCGCGTCCCCCGACCGGACCAAGCTCTATATCGGGGTCGGCTCGCTCACCAACATCGCCAACAAGGGGATGGACGTCGAACAGGGCCGGGCCGCCATCCACGAACTTGATCTTGCGAGCGGCAAGAGCCGGATCTTCGCTTCCGGCTTGCGCAATCCGGTGGGCCTCGCGTGGGAGCCGCATACCGGCGCCCTGTGGACGGTGGTCAACGAGCGCGACGGACTCGGCGACGAGACGCCTCCCGACTACCTCACTTCCGTCCGGGACGGCGGCTTCTACGGCTGGCCCTATTGCTATTGGGGGAAGACGGTGGATGACCGCGTGCCGCAGGACAAGGAGGCGGTCGCAAGGGCGATCCAACCCGACTATGCGCTGGGCGGCCACACCGCCTCGCTCGGCCTGTGCTGGCTGCCGGCCGGCAGGCTTCCCGGCTTCCCCGAGGGCATGGTCATCGGCCAGCATGGCTCCTGGAACCGGAGCACGCTCAGCGGCTACAGGGTGATCTTCGTGCCCTTCGAGAATGGACGCCCCGCCGGCCCCAAGCGCGACATACTTTCGGGGTTTCTGGCGGCCGACGAGCGATCCTCATACGGTCGGCCGGTCGGCGTCGCTCTGGGTCCGGACGGCTCGCTTCTCGTCGCCGACGACGTCGGCAACGCAATCTGGCGGGTGACGGGAGCGTGACCGGCTCTAGTCTGGCGCAAGGTCGACCCGCGATCTTGGCAAATCGGGTGCAAGAGACGACGAGGAAACGTGTGGGACGAACTGAATGAACCGCTCGGCCTCTCCCCCGGCGCCCTAGCCGCGCCGGCGTTCGGCCGGTTTCCGGCGAGCGGAGCTGCGGTCGCGGGGCTTGCGGCTTTGGCGCTGGCGGTCGGGCTCACCGCGCTCGCGGGCCGCGATGCGCGGCTTGGCCCTGATACCCCCCCTGCCGGCGAGCCATTCGCGGTGGCGAGGGTCGAAGCTGCGCCTCCGCGGCCGAAGCCCGCGACGCGAGAGTTTCCGCCCGTCGCGCACGAAGCCGTGAGCCCGCCGGTCGCCTCGGCTGAGCAGGTGGAAGCGGCGAGCGGAGTCAGGATCATGCGCGGGACCGGCGGTCCGCCCAGGGCGCTCATCATCGATGTCGCCCGGGCGCTTGGCGCGAAGCCTGGACCCGACGCTCGCCCCGGCGAGGCGCCGCCGGGTTCGCCCGCGCCGCCGAACCCCTAAGCGCCAGTGGCCAGGACCGGCGATCTGCCCTATCGGCCCTGCGTCGGCGTCGCGCTGGTCAACAATGCCGGCTGCGCGTTCATCGGCCATCGCAAACGCAAGCGCGCTGCGGAAGTCCTTGACGCGCGGTCCTGGCAGATGCCGCAAGGGGGAATCGACGCCTGCGAACAGCCGCTCGACGCCGCCAGGCGCGAGCTCTGGGAAGAAACCAGCGTGCGCTCGATCGAACTGATCGCGGAGCTGCCGGACTGGCTGACCTACGATTTGCCCGAAGGGGCGCGCAGAGGCTGGATCAGGCGCTTTCGCGGCCAGAGGCAGAAATGGTTCCTGTTTCGCTTCGTCGGAGAGGACAGCGAGATCGACGTGCGCCGCCCGGCCGGCGGCGCCCATGACGCTGAGTTCGACGAATGGCGGTGGGAGCGCTTCGAGCGTCTGCCCGAGCTCGTCGTGCCGTTCAAGCGCGAAGTCTACGAGACCGTGTCAGCCGCCTTCGCGCCGCTCGCGCGTCCCGCTGGCGGATGACCGCCGCTCCTTCTCCTACCTGCCCATCCTGACCGAGGCGATCGCCGCGGCCATCGCCTCGTCCATCTTCCTGCGCAGGCGATGATCGGAGAGGTCGACGCCGCCGCCTTCCAGCTCCGCCTTGAGAGCGGCTTCCACGTCGCTGTCGCTCTTGCCGATCTGCGCGCCGACAAAGTCGCTCGCATATTTCTCGGCGTCCGCCCCGGAAAGTCCTTTCGCCTCGGCGGCCCAGAGGGCCACCGCCTTGTTGCGGCGCGCGACCGCCTTGAAGCGCAGGTCCTCGTCGTGGGCGAACTGCTTTTCGAACGCATTCTCGCGATCGTCAAATGCGTCGGACATGATGGCCTCCGTCAATCTGGCGAAACCACTCAATCGGCGACGCCGCGATTATCCTGCTCTTGCGAGCCGGATGATGACGAGGCGTTATGGCGGTTTCCGGACTGGGGCGCAATCCGGACTTCCACCCACCGCAGATCTCATAGCGCCACGCCGTTGCGCGGCGGGACCGGAATGAGCATGGGCTCAAGCCCAGTCGCCGACAAGGAACGCATCGCGCCCGAGCCGCTCGTCGAGGGCGACGCTCACGGCGCCCAGGCACGGCCGTGCGGTCCGGGCGGCAGACCGAGCCTCGCGGCGATGGTCTCGGCGACATCGGCGAGCGTCGCGCGCGCGCCGATCGGCCCGGGTTTTGCGCCGGCGCCGAACGCTAGGATCGGCACGTGCTCGCGGGTATGATCGAACCCTCTGAAGGTCGGATCGTTGCCGTGGTCGGCGGTGATGACGCAATAATCGGATGGGCGCATCGCCGCTTCGATCTCGCCGAGTCGCCGGTCGAAGGCTTCGAGACAGGCGGCGTAGCCGGGGACGTCGCGGCGATGGCCCCATTCAGTGTCGAAATCGACCAGATTGACGAAGATGAGCCCGCCCTCTGAGGCCGTCGGCAGCGCATCGAGCAAAAGGTCGATGTTGCCGTCGTTGTCCTTGCCCTTGCGTTCAGTCCCGGTGTCGTGATGGGCGAAGATGTCGCCGATCTTGCCGATCGAGACGATCGCGCGACCCGCGTGCGCGGCCCGCTGCAGCAGGTTGCCGTCGGGCGGGGGCAGCGCGAAATCCTTGCGATTGGCGGTGCGGACAAAATCCCGGGCGCTCGCGCCGACGAAAGGCCGTGCGATGACGCGGCCGATCCTCAGCTTGTCGCAAAGCGTCCGCGCTATGCGGCAGAGCTCGTAGAGGCGCTCGAGACCGAAGGCCTCCTCGTGCGCGGCGATCTGGAGCACGGAATCGGCCGAGGTGTAGCAGATGGGCTTCCCCGTCCTTAAGTGCTCCTCGCCATAATCTTCGATCACCGCCGTGCCCGAAGCGTGGCGATTGGCGAGAATGCCGGCGAGCTTGCCTTCCGCGATCATCGCTTCCGTGAGCCATTCGGGGAAGGCGGGGATCGTTTCCGGGAAATAGCCCCAGTCGAAATTGACGGGGGCGCCGGCGAGCTCCCAATGGCCGGACGGGGTGTCCTTGCCGCGCGAAGTCTCGATTCCATAGCCCCACTCGCCGCTGGGCTCGGGGAGCGAGAAACCCGGCGGCGCGCGGCCGGTCGAAGCCTCCATCGCCTGGCCGAGGCCCAGGCGCCCGAGGCGCGGCAGCTTCAATGGGCCGCGCCGCAAGCCGTCGCGGTCGCCTTTGCCTTTGGCGCAAGCCTCGGCGATGTGGCCGAGCGTATCCGTGCCCTCATCGCCGTAAGCCCCCGCATCCTCGGCGCCGCCGCAGCCGACGGAATCGAGGACGATCAGGATCGCGCGGGTCATGCGGCCCTCACTGGCTCACGACATGCGACAGCGTCGCCTGATTGGCGAAGGCGGCGGCGAACAAAGCGCGGGTATAGTCGTTCTGCGGCGCGGCGAAGACCGCGCGCGCCTCCCCGCTCTCGATCACCTTGCCGCGGCGCATCACGATGATCTCGCTCGCCAGCGCCCGCACGACCCTCAGATCGTGGGAAATGAACAGGTAGGCCAGCTTGCGCCGCCGCTGCAATTCGCGCAACAGGTCGACGATCTGCGCCTGGATCGACATGTCCAGGGCCGAGGTCGGCTCGTCGAGCACCACGAAGCGCGGGTCGAGCGCCATCGCGCGGGCGATGGCGATGCGCTGGCGCTGGCCGCCGGAGAACTCGTGCGGATAGCGGTCGAGGGTCGAGGGATCGAGCCCGGTGTCGGCCAGCGCCTGCTCCACCACGCGGCGACGCTCCGAGGCGCCCATCTTCGTTCCCTGAGCGATCAGCCCCTCCTCGACGATCTCGGCCACCGACATGCGGGGCGAGAGCGATCCGTACGGATCCTGGAAGACGATCTGCATTTCGCGCCTGAGCGGCCGCATCGCTTTTGAGTTCAGGCCGTCGATGGCGCGCCCGCAATAGACGATCGGGCCCTCGGACCGGATGAGCCTCAGAATGGCGAGACCGAGCGTGGTCTTGCCGGAGCCGGACTCGCCGACAACGCCGAGGGTCTGCCCCTCGCGCACGGCGAGCGACACGCCGTCGACCGCTTTGACGTGAGCGACCGTGCGGCGGAGGAATCCCTTTCGGATCGGGAACCAGACCCGGAGATTGTCGGCGCTCGCAACCGTCGGCGCCGCGCTGTCGGCGGGAGGCGGATCGCCCTTGGGCTCGGCCGCCAGCAGCGCGCGCGTATAAGGATGACGGGGATCGGCGAACACGTTGGCGGTTTCCCCCGCTTCGACGATGACCCCCTCTTTCATCACGATCACGTCGTCGGCGATGCGCCGGACGATGTTGAGGTCATGGGTGATGAACAGCATCGCCATGCCGAGCCGCTCCTGCAGATCCTTGAGCAGCTTCAGAATCTGCGCCTGCACCGTGACGTCGAGCGCGGTCGTCGGCTCGTCGGCGATCAAAAGATCGGGGCGATTGGCGAGAGCCATGGCGATCATCACCCGCTGGCGCTGCCCCCCCGACAGCTGGTGGGGATAGGCGCCGAGCCTCTGGGCAGGATCGGCGATGCCGACCTCGGTCAGAAGCTCGACGATCCGCTTCGAGGTGACGGCGGCGCGCCCATGGTGAAGCGCGATGATCTCGCCAAGTTGCCGCTCGATCGTGTGGAGCGGATTGAGCGAGGTCATCGGCTCCTGAAACACCATGGTGACGGCCGAGCCGCGCATCTTGCGCAATTCGTCGTCCGACATTTTCAGCACGTCGCGGCCGCGGAAGAGAATTTCGCCGGTCGGATAACTGGCCGCCGGCTGGGGCAGGAGGCGCACCAGCGCCTGGGCGGTGACGGTCTTGCCGGAGCCCGATTCGCCGACCAGCGCCAGCGCCCGGCCCCCGTTCAGGCGGAAGGAAACCCGGTCGACGACCGTGCGCCGCACCCCGCCCTGCGAGAAGGCGATCGAGAGGTCGCGCACCTCGAGGAGCCGCGCGGCGTCGCTCACGTGAAGGTCTTCCGCGGATCGAAGGCGTCGCGCACCGCTTCGCCGATGAAGATGAGCAGGGAGAGCATGAGCGCGGTGACCGCGAAGGCGGAGAGCCCGATCCAGGGCGCCGACAAGTTCGACTTGCCCTGAAGCAGGAGCTCGCCCAGCGAAGGCGAACCCGGCGGCATGCCGAGGCCGAGAAAGTCGAGCGAGGTCAGCGTCGAGATGGAGGAATTGACGATGAACGGCAGGAAGGTCAGCGTCGCCACCATCGCGTTCGGCAGCACGTGCTTGACAATGATCTTGGCGTTGGAGAGCCCCAGCGCGCGCGCGGCGTTGACATATTCGAAGTTGCGCGCGCGCAGGAACTCGGCGCGCACGAGGTGAACGAGGCTCACCCAGGAGAACAGAAGCAGGATCGTGAGCAGGACAAAGAAACTCGGCGCCAGAATCGCGGACAGGATAATGAGAATGTAGAGGTGCGGCAGCGACGACCAGATCTCGATCACCCGCTGCATGGCAAGATCGAGCCAGCCGCCGAAATAGCCCTGCACCGCGCCCGCGAACACGCCGATGACCGATGAGACGCCGGCCAGCGTGAGCCCGAACAGAATCGAGATGCGAAAGCCGTAGATGAGGCGGGCCACGATGTCGTGCCCGTCCTGATCGGAGCCGAGCCAGAGCGGCTCCAGCCTGCTGCACGGACGGGGCGCGGTCGCGGCGTCCTTGACCTTCTGCTTCTCGAGCGCAGCGCGGCACTGAGCCTCGCTCAGCATCCAGGTCGGGGGCGTCGGCAGCGGCGTCGGCGGGTTGAGAATCGTGGTCGAGTTGGCGAAGCGGATCGGCGGCCAGATCATCCAGCCATGCGCCTTGATCTCGTCGGCGACGAAGGCGCCACGATAATCGGCGTGCGCCTCGAAGCCGCCGAACTTGTCCTCGGGATAGTCAAAGAACACCGGGAACAGAAGCTCGCCCTTGTAGGAGACGATCAGCGGCCGGTCGTTGGCGATGAACTCGGCGAACAGCGACGCGACGAACAGCACGAGAAAGATCCAGAACGACCATGCGCCGCGCCGGTTGCGACGGAAATTGTCGAGCCGGCGGTGGTTGATCGGCGAGAGCCAGGGACGGCGCTCCAGGCGCGCACGGTCTTTCGCCTGCTCCCAGGTGTCCGTCTTTTCGTCGAGCGGAATGAGGGTTGCTTCCCCCCCTTGCGGCCGCGTGTCGGTGTCCGGAGCGAAGCGGTCCGTATCGACCAAGCTCTAAACCTCGCGGGTTTCGAAATCGATGCGCGGATCGATCCAGGTATAGGTGAGGTCGGAGATCAGATTCACCACGAGGCCGATCAGCGCGAAGATGTAGAGATTGGCGAGCACCACCGGATAGTCGCGCTGGATCAGCGAATCGTAGGAAAGATAGCCGAGGCCGTCGAGCGAGAACACCTGCTCGATCAGGAGCGAGCCGGTGAAGAACGCGCCGATGAAGGCGCCCGGGAAGCCCGCGATCACGATCAGCATCGCGTTGCGGAACACGTGCCCGTAGAGCACCCGCCGCTCGGTCAGGCCCTTCATCCGCGCGGTCTGCACGTAAGCCTTCTTGATCTCGTCGAGGAAGGAATTCTTGGTGAGCAGCGTCGAGGTCGCGAACGAGCCCAGCACCAGAGAGGTCACCGGCAGCGTGATGTGCCAGAGGTAGTCGAGAATCTTGTGCGGCCAGGAGAGGTCGGCGAAATTGTCGGAAACGAGGCCGCGCAGCGGGAAGATCTGCCAGAACGATCCGCCGCAAAACAGGACGACCAGAAGGACCGCGAACAGGAAGCTCGGAATCGCGTAGCCGAAGATGACGAGGGCGGAGGTGACGGTGTCGAAGCGCGAGCCGTCCCTCACCGCCTTGCGCACGCCGAGCGGAATCGAGATCGCGTAGGAGATGAACGTCATCCACAGCCCGAGCGAGATCGAGACCGGCAGCTTTTCCTTGATCAGGGTGAGCACCGGCGTATCGCGGTAGTAGCTCTTGCCGAAATTGAAGGTCGAATAGTCGCGCACCAGAATCCAGAACCGCTCGAGCGCCGGCTTGTCGAAGCCGTATTGCTTTTCCAGCTCCTTGATGAATTTCGGGTCGAGCCCCTGCGATCCGCGATAGCGCGAGGAGATGTCGCCGCCCGCCTGCGCGCTCGCGCCGATCTGGCCGCCGCCGCCTCCGAAACCGGCGGTCGAGCTCTGGTCCGTCCCCTGCAGTTGCGCGATCGCGCGCTCGACCGGGCCTCCGGGCACGAATTGCACGATCGCGAACGAGACCGCCATGATGCCGAGGATGGTCGGGATCATCAGGAGAAGCCGCCGCAGGATGTAGGCGAGCATGCCCCGTCAGCCTGTCTTGGCGAGGCGGAGCGGCAAGCGCCTATCCCAATCCAATGGACTTGGCCTTCGCTTGGTCCCACCACCACGTCCCGGGCGCGCCGACGCCGAGCCTCGGCTGGCGGTCGGGACGCGAAAAGACATCCCAGTGAGCGACCCACGCCGTGTTGCGATACCACATCGGAACCCAATAGTGGCCGGCGCGCAAGGTCCGGTCGAGCGCCCGACAGGCGGTGTTGAGTTCATCGCGCGATTTTGCGGTCGCGATCGCCTCGACGAGGGCGTCCACGACCGGGTCGGAGACGCCGGCGAGGTTACGCGAGGCGTTCTGCTTGGCGGACTGCGACGTATAGACGTTGCGGAGGTCGACGCCGGGCGTGAACGTGCCCCCGGACGCCGTGGTCACCACGTCGAAATCGAAGGCGTCGGTGCGGCTCTTGTACTGCGCCGCATCGACGATGCGGTAATTGGCCTTAATCCCGAGCTTGGCGAGGTTCTGGATGAACGGCAGGGTATGCGGCTGGAGCGCGCTCGAGGAATCGAGGAATTCGATGGTCAGCGGCTTGCCGTTCGGCAGCTTCATGATCGAGCCGTCGCGCTTGCACCCGGCCGAGAGCAGAAGGTCATAGGCCTGCTTGAGGAGCTTGCGGTCGGACCCCGAGCCGTCGCTCTCCGGCGGGATGTAGGGCTCGTCGAACACGACGGGAGCGAGCTTGTCCCGGAACGGCTCGAGGAGCTTGAGCTCGTCCGCGCCCGGCTTGCCCTTCGCCTCCATGTCGGTGTTGGGAAAGTAGGAGACGATCCGCTTGTAGGCGGAATACATGATGTTCTTGTTGGTCCACTCGAAGTCGAAGCAGAGCCCGATCGCCTCGCGCACCCGCGGGTCCCTGAACTGGTCGCGCCGGGTGTTGAGATACCAGCCTTGCGTGCGCGACGGCGCGCCGTCGTGGAGCGTCTCCTTCTTCACCCGCCCGTCCTTGGCGGCGGGAAAGTCATAGGAAGTCGCCCAGAAGCGCGAGGTGTATTCCTCGTGATAGTTGATCGCGCCGGCCTTGAACGCCTCGAAGGCGACCTGCCGCTCGCGATAATATTCGAAACGCAGCCGATCGAAATTGTTCTGCCCCAGATTGACCGGCAGTTTCGCGCCCCAGTAGTTGGGGTCGCGCGCATATTCGATGAACCGGCCCTGCTCGAAGGTCTTGACCCGGTAGGGGCCCGATCCCAGCGGCGCATCGAGGGTGGCGGCGGTGAAGTCGCGGCCCTTCCACCACGCGGCCGAGAACACCGGCATGCCCACCACGATGAGATGGGCGTCGCGGCTGCGGCCCTCGACAAAACGCACATGCGCGACCTCGTCGCCTTCCGCCTCGGCCTTCTCCACTTCCTTGAGCAGCATGGCGTAGATCGGGTGGCCCTTCTCCTTCAGCACATTGAGCGAGAAGGCGACGTCGGCGGCGGTCACTTTCGAGCCGTCAGCGAAGCGCGCCTCCGGACGCAGGCGAAAGCGATAGTCGAGCTTGTCGGCGGAGACGCGCACCGATTTCGCCAGCAGGCCGTAGACCGAATCGGGTTCATCGCCATTGGCGGTCATCAGCGTGTCGAAGGTGGCCGACATGCCCGCCGCGCCGTTGCCCTTCCAGCTATAGATGTTGAGGGTGTCGAAGGTGTCGAAGTTCTGGTTGCCGCTGGTCCCGGTGATCTGCAGGGAGAGCAGTCCCCCGGTCGGCGCATTTGGATCGACATAGGAGAAATGCGGGAAGTCCGGCGGCAAGGCGAGATCGCCGAACGAGGAAAGCCCATGGGTCTCGACCGAGTTGTCGGCAAGCGCAACGAACGGGCGGCAAAGGAGCGCCGCGGCCGCCCCGCTCGCGCCGGCTTTCAGCGCCGCCCTGCGGGTCAACGCGATGGTCATCGAATCGTCCGCCTCCTGCGTCGGCCACCGCGATTTACCGTAGCCAGCCGCTCTTCGCCAGCGACCGCGGCGAAAACGAGGCGGCGGGTATTACGGAGCCTGAAAGGCCGGTTAAACTTCGTCCATGAAAGGCGGCCGTCGGGCTGCGGTCCGCGCGGGCTCTTGCCTTCCGCCCGCGCGGCCGTCTTACATCTGGCGATGGAGATTCGCGAGGCAACGCCCGCCGGCGCTGAAGAGGCCCGCCAGGACGCCCTGCGCCCTCTGACGATGGCGGACGTGGAAGAAGCAGCCCAACTCATCCGGACCGCTTTCGCCGCCCAGAGCCGTCCCACCAGCCCGCCGTCATCGGCCCTGCGCGAGACCGGCGAAACGATCGCGGGCAGAATTGCGGAGGGCGGCGGGTTCGGAATCTTCGAGGCCGGGGCGCTCATTGCGGCCGCGCTCTGGCGCATCGAGGGCGACGCGCTCCATGTCGCGCGGGTGTCGGTCGCGCCGAAAGCGCGCGGCCGGAGGCTGGCGGGGGCGCTGATCGGCGCCTGCGAAAGAGAGGCGAGGCGACGCGGCGTCAGGCGGATAACCCTCAAGGCGCGGCTCGAGCTGCCGGAGAACCAGCGTCTGTTCGAGCGTTGCGGCTTCGTCCGGATCAGGGTCGAGGCGCATGCGGGATTCGAGGCGCCGACCACGGCGGTGATGGAGAAGGGTCTCGAATGACGGACGGCCGGGCTCGCGCGGGCGCGCCAGGGCGCCTCGCGATCGACCTTGGGGCGCTGGCCGAGAACTGGCGCGAACTCGCGCGCCGCTCGGCGCCGGGGCGATGCGCGGCCGTCGTCAAGGCCGACGCTTACGGGATCGGACTCTCCGAAGCGGGTCCGGCGCTGTTCGCCGCGGGGGCGCGCGTCTTCTTCGTCGCTCATCTGAGCGAAGGGCTTGCGGCGCGCCGGGCCTTGCCGGCGGAAGCGCGGATCTATGTGCTGAACGGCCTCGAGAGCGGGGCCAAGCCGGATGACTATGCGGCCCACGGGCTCGCGCCGGTGATCGGCTGCGAAGCGGAGCTTGAGCGCTGGTCCGCCTTCGCCGCTCAGCGCGGGAGACCCGCGCCTTGCGCGCTTCACCTCGACACCGGCATGAACCGGCTCGGTTTCGAATCCCTCGCTCGCCTTAAGGGCGCGACGGAGGCTCATGGCGCGTCGAGCGGCGCTGACCTTCTGATGAGTCACTTCGTCTCGTCGGAAATACCCGGTTCCCCCCTGAACGAGCGGCAGATCGCGCTTTTCGCCGCCGCTCGCGCGTCGTTTCCGAACCTCCCAGCCTCGCTGGCCAACTCCTCTGGCCTCTTCCTGCCCACTCGCCCGGCCTACGACCTCGCCCGGCCGGGCTACGCGCTCTATGGCGGCAACCCGACGCCCGGGCGGCCCAATCCGATGCGCCCAATAGTCACGCTAACGGTCGCCATCCAGCAGACGCGGTGGATCGAGGCGGGCGCAACCTGCGGCTACAACGCCCAGTGGACTGCGAAACGCCCGACCCGGCTCGCGACCCTGCCGGTCGGCTACGCCGACGGCCTGCCGCGCGGCGCCGGCGCGACCGATGGAAAAGCGGGCGCCGAAGTCGCGATCGCAGGGCGCCGCTGCCCGCTGGTCGGCCGGGTGTCGATGGACCTCGCAGTCGCCGACGTGACAGACGCGTCCGAAGAGGCCGTCCGGCCCGGCGACCGGGCCGAGTTGTTCGGGCGAACGATCGACCTCGACGACTTCGCGGCTCGCAGCGGGACGATTGGCTACCAGGTGCTGACCAGCCTCGGACGCCGCTATCGGCGGGACTATGTCCGCTAGCCGGCCGAACGATCGGGCGCGCGCTTCCGCGTGTCGCGCCGGCCTCGAGAATGGCGAGGTCCATGTCTGGAGCGCGCTTCTGGAGGACGGCGGCGACAGCGACGAGTCGGCGAAGCTTCTTCAGCCCGAGGAGCGCGCTCGCGCCGCGGCTTTCGCGTTCGATCCCGATCGCCGTCTCTATGTCCGTTCGCATGGGGTTCTGCGCCGGATCCTCTCGCTCTACACGGGTCGCGAGCCCGGCGAACTCGTCTTTGAGGCGCCCAGCTCCGGGAAGCCGCGCCTCAAGCGGAGGCCCGACGGCGGAGACTTGCATTTCAGCCTGTCTCACAGTGGCCGCATGTGTCTCATTGCGGTCTCTCTGAGGTCCCCGGTCGGCGTCGACGTCGAGCGGCTGCGGCCTCTGCCTGACGCGTGGCGCATTGCCCGCCGATGGTTCACGGCAGCGGAGAACGACGCGCTGGCGCGCCTCCCCGGGGCGGCGTTCGAGCGGGCGTTCTTCGCTTTGTGGACGCATCGGGAGGCGGTGACCAAGGCGCTCGGCGAAAATCTGGAGACGGGCTTCAGCGGATTGGCGTGCGCCCTCGACTCCGACGGATCGGCGCGCCTTGTTTCGTGGCGCGGCGACGAAGGGGTCGCGCGCCGATGGAGGGTGTGCCGGCTCGAGCTCGCCGGCGGCTACGCGGGCGCGCTCGCCGCGCTCGAGTGTTTCGACGCTCTGAAATGCCTGACTTGGGACACCCACGTCTGAAGCGGTCGCCGGCTGTTGAACGACCGGGCTTTGGCGAAGCGTTCCGCCAGGCGGCGGATGGGATTTTTGTTGAAAGGATGCGAGAGTTGGGCGACAGTGAAACCTAACGGCTCAAGCCTGCATGGAGGGCGGCCGGTTCTGGATCGTTTTGATTGTTCTGCGACACCGTTTGTACGTCTTGATTGTTGATTTGATGGAGGAGGATCGCTCATGCCGGAGGACGCGCGCCCAGATCCGTCTCAATCCGAGCGGACGAATCACAGTCAATCCTCGACGGCTTCCGAACGGCCTGGCGGACATCGAGCGAGGCCGGAGTGCTGCGGTGATTGGCGGTGCTGCGAACCCGACCCTTACTGCTGGCCAGCGCCCCCCTATTGGGATCCCTATTGCGGACCGCCGCGCCATCATTGGCCCCATTTCTGGTCGGCGCCGCCAATGCCGGACGCCGGGTTCTTCGAAGCCATGATGCGTTTCGCGGCGGGGGCGGCCGGATTTCGCAGGCGACTATGGAGGGAAATGGCCGACGCCGCGCACTATGCGCAAAGAGACTGGCGCCATTCCTGGGCGCCTTCTCCTTACGACTGCGACCCGTGCCCGCCGCCCTGGTCCTCCTGCGAGCCCTGCGCGCCGCCCCGGTCTCATTGCGATCCGTGCCCGCCGCCGCACGAGCGTTGCGACGAGCAGGATGCGCCGGATGCAATCAATCTCAGGGAGCTCAGAGCCACGCTTGAAGCGGGCAAGGAAGAAAAGCTGAAAAAAATGCGGGCGGCGTTCAATGAGGGCGAATCCTCCGACTTGGCGAAGGCGTCTCCCGAACACCTGGACAGACTGAGGAAGGAATTGGCCTACGAAACGTCGAAGGCCGAAGCCGCCATCGACGCGGTGATCCACGACGTGAAGCTCGCGCGGGTCGCCGAGGCGATGCGCCGCAAGAGATGGTCGCGCGAAGCGCCTCCGGGGCGCCGGCGCTAGCGGCCGGAGCCCCCATGACCAGCGCCCTGATCACGTTGTGGGCCTGGCGCGCAGGTGCGCGGAATTGCTTGTCGTAACGCCGTGGACATGCCTCAGCGCATGAGCGAGGGCGCCATGGATCGGCACTGGTTGGCTCAACGCTTGCGCGATTGGGGGAGCCGTCCGGCGCTCGTATGGCGCGACGCGAGCTGGTCCTATCTTGAACTCGATCGGGCCATCGAGGCCTGGCGCGCCGAACTCGGGCGCAATGGAATTGCTCAGGGCGACGTGGTGGCGATCTGCGGCGACTATTCGCCAAACGCCTTGGCGGCGCTGCTCGCGTGTCTGATGAACGGCAATATCATCGTGCCCCTGACCCTCGCGAGCGCTCGCGGCTGGGAGCGTATGATGCAAACGGCCGAGGTCGGATACGCCATTCAGTTCGACAGCGACGACCAGTGGCGGCTCGTCTCCTATGACCGCCGGGTCTCCCATCCGCTGCTGCGCGCCCTTGTTGAGCGCCGCGCTCCGGGTTTGATCCTGTTCAGTTCCGGCTCGACCGGCGAGGCCAAGGCCTCAGCGCTCGATTTCAGCCGGATCCTGGAAAAGTTCAAGGCGGAGCGCCCGGCCTATCGAACCCTGGCCTTCCTCCTCATGGACCATATCGGGGGCGTCAACACGCTCCTGCATGCGCTGAGCCACGGCGGCCTCATCGTCGCCGCGCCCGATCGCAAGCCGGACACGATCTGCGCGACGATCGAGGCGCGCCGAATCGAGCTGCTGCCGACCACGCCGACCTTTCTCCGAATGCTGATGATCTCCGGCGCGATTCACCGCCGCGATCTGAAATCGCTCAAGCTCGTCACCTATGGAACGGAGCCCATGCCGCTCAGTACGCTGGCCGCCGTGCGCGACAGCCTGCCGTGGGTCCGCCTGAAGCAGACTTATGGGCTGTCGGAGCTCGGCATTCTGCCGACAGTCTCCCGCGACTCGGCTTCGCTCTGGCTCAAGCTCGGCCAGGCTGGTTTCGAACACAGAATTGCGGATGGCGTGCTCTGGATCCGCTCCGAGACGGCGATGCTGGGCTATCTCAACGCGCCGTCGCCCTTCGATTTCGGACGGCTGGTTCAACACCCAGGATCTCGTGGAGGTCGACGGCGATTTCATCCGGATCGTCGGCCGCAAGTCGGAACTGATCAATGTCGCGGGCGAGAAGGTCCATCCCGCAGAGGTCGAGAATGTCCTGCTGCAACTGGGCAACGTCGTCGACGCAACGGTCAGCGCAAGAGCGAATCCGGTGACCGGGCAGGTGGTCGCGGCAAAGATCACGCTCATGAAGCCCGAGGACCCGGACGCGTTCAAACGGCGCCTGCGCGCATTTTGCCGGGACAGGCTCGACCGCTACAAGACGCCGGCGCTGATCGAGATCGTCGCCGAAGCGCATCACGGCGAGCGCTTTAAGAAATCGCGCAGCAGCGCCGCGGCAGACTGAAGCCCGCGCGCGAGAGAGGGATGAGAATGGCGAACGGGCCGACGCGGGCGGAGCTCGAAGCCGTCATCTGCCAAAAGATACGCATGCTGCTTGAGGAGCGCGGCGGCGCCATTCCTGCGATCCGCGGCGCGGACACTCTGAACGGCGTTCTCGGCTTGAGCTCGCTCGATCTGGCGATCGTGGTCGCCGAACTCGAGACCGCGCTCGACGTTGATCCCTTTTCCAGGATTGTGCCGATCACCAGCGTCCGCTCGGTCGACGATCTCGTCGACGCCTATGTCAAGGCCTATCTGCCGCAGGCGCCCGGGGCCGACGGAGATCTCGTCGAGGCCGCGCGGCGCGCGCGCGAAAGGCGCGCCCGCCAGGGCGCGTAGATGACGAACGGGCTGAATCCGCAAGGCGTCGCGATCATCGGGGTCGGATGCCGATTTCCCGGCGCCGCGGATCATCGGGCCTTCTGGCGCAACCTCTGCGACGGCGTTGAGTCGATCGCGGCCCTCGCCGACGACGCCCTCCTCGAGGCGGGAGTCCCAGCCGAAACGTTTCGCGATCCGGCTTATGTGAAGGCCGCGCCCCTGCTCGCGGACTGCGACCTGTTCGACGCGGCCTTCTTCGAATATTCGCCCCACGAAGCCCGTCTCATGGACCCGCAGCAGCGGCTGCTTCTCGAGACCGCGTGGGAAGCCTTCGAGGACGCCGGATACCGTCCTGGCGACGCGACGGGGCCGGTCGGCGTCTATGCGGCGACCGGCGGAGTGGTCTCGAGCTACCTTATCGACCGGCTTCGGGTTTCGGGCGACCTGCCGGGGACGACCGGGGGCGTCGCGCATATCGGCAACGACAAGGATTTTCCCGCGACCCGCATTTCGTACAAATTGAATCTGACCGGACCGAGCATCAACGTCCAGACGGCCTGCTCCAGCTCACTGGTCGCGGTCCATCTCGCCTGCCAGGCGATTCTCGCCGGCGAATGCGACATGGCGCTTGGAGGCGCGGCGACGATCCGCGTCCCTCAGCGCGCGGGCCACATGAGCGTTAAGGCCGGGATCCTGTCGCCGGACGGACATTGCCGGGCGTTCGACGCCCGCGCCGAGGGCACGATCTTCGGCAGCGGCGTTGGCCTCGTCCTTCTCAAGAACCTTTCGCAGGCGATTGCCGATCGCGACGCCATCTACGCGACGATCCGTGGCTCGGCGATCAACAACGACGGTGGGCGGAAGGTCAGCTACACCGCCTCCAGCGTCGGCGCGCAGGCGAGAGCGATGGTCGAGGCGATGGCGATGGCGGGCGTCAAGCCGGACGAGATCGGCTATGTCGAATGCCACGGCGCCGGCACCATCGTCGGCGACCCGCTGGAAATCGACGCCCTCGCCAGGGCGTTCCGGACGCAAACGAATTGCCGTGGCTTCTGCGCGATCGGGTCGGTCAAGACCAACATCGGCCATCTCGAGCAGACCGCGGGGATCGCCGCCCTGATCAAGGCGGCGCTTGCCCTGAAGAACGGCGTCATTCCCGCGAGCCTGCATTTCGAGCGGCCCAATCCGAAGATCGATTTCGAGGACAGTCCGTTTTTCGTCAACGCGTCCCGCCGCGACTGGCGCCGGGAAGGCGCGCCGCGGTTCGCCGCGGTGAATTCGCTCGGGCTTGGGGGCACCAACGCATTCGTGGTGCTCGAGGAAGCCCCGCGCTCTGACGCCGACGCGTCGGACGGACCGCCGCTCCTGCCTTTCCCGTTTTCCGGCAAGACCCGTTCGGCGCTGAACGCCTCGATCGAACGATGCCGCGCGTTCATCGCTCAACGTCCCGAACTCAACCCGCAGGATCTGTCCTTCACCCTGACCAGCGGCCGGACCCACTTTTCCGAGCGCGCCTGCGTTCTGGCCGGTTCGCTTCAGGAATTGCGCCGCGCACTGGCGGAGGAAATCGAGACCAGCCGGGAGGGCGCGGAGAAGGGCCGGCGCCTGGCCTTCCTGTTCTCGGGCCAGGGCTCGCAATATGCCGGCATGGGGCAGGAACTCTATCGCTTGCACCCGGTCTTTCGCGCCACCATCGATCGCTGCGCGGAGGCGCTGGGCTCGTCCCTGCCGCGGCCGCTCCTCGAGGCGCTCGTCGGGGAAGGCGACGCCGGTTCCCTGATCCACGAAACGGCGTTCACCCAACCCGCCATCTTTGCTGTGCAGGCCGCGCTCATCGACCTGTTGCGCTCATGGGGCGTCGTTCCCGACGCCGTGCTTGGCCATAGCGTAGGCGAATTCGCCGCGGCCTATTGCGCAGGCGTCTACGCGCTCGAAGATTGCCTGAGGCTCACCGCGGAGCGCGCGCGACTGATGCAGACCCTTCCCCGCGAGGGCGCCATGGCCGCGATCTTCGCCGACGAAGCGACCGTCGCCAGGGCGATCGGGCAATGCGATTCGAAGCGCATCGCGATCGCCGCGGTGAACGCGCCCGAGAATATCGTGATCTCGGGGGACCGTGGTGTCGTTGCGGCCATCATGGCGAGCTTCGCAAAGGCCGGCGTTCGGTGTCAGCGACTGACGGTCTCGCACGCGTTCCACTCCCCGTTGCTTGAGCCGGCGATCGACGCCTTCGCCGCCAGAGTGGCCGCGGTTCCGGCAAGCGCGCCGAGCATCGCCTGGATCTCGACGATGACCGGCGGCCCGCTCGCCGCCCCGGTGGACGGCCAATATTGGCGCGACCATGGACTCAAGCCCGTCCGGTTCGCCGACGGCGTCAAGACGCTCGCCGAACTCGGGGTCACCGATTTTATCGAGATCGGCCCGGGCGGAGCGCTCATCGCGCTCGGGCGACAGTGCGTTCGAGGCGACGCTCTGACCTGGCTCGGTTCGCTCGACAGTCGCCGAGGCGACGACTGGACCCGGCTGATGACGAGTCTCGGCGAGCTTTATCATCGGGGCTATGGGATCGACTGGGACGGCTTCAATCGCCCCTATCGCCGAAGCCGGATCTCTCTGCCGACCTATCCGTTCGAGCGCCAGCGTTTCTGGCTGGATGGCGACAGGACGGCCTTCTCGAGACCGCAGCGCGCCGATGCGGGAGAGCTGGCCGGCGAACGCCTCCGATCCGCTTTACCGGAGAGCCAGTTCGAAGCCCGCTACGGCCTGAACCTCCTCCCCTATCTTGACGACCACCGGATTTATGGCTTGCCCGTCCTGCCGATGACCGGAGCGATTTCGGCGCTTGGCGACGCGGCCCGGCGGCACTTCGGGACCGACGCGGTCGCGCTTGATAATCTTCAGTACCGCGACGCGCTAATCCTGCCCGAAGCGGGCGAGCGGATCGTGCAAACCATTCTGACTCCGATTGACGCGGCGACGGCGGAATGTCGATTGGCGAGCATCGACGATAAGATGGATGAGGGGTGGCGCACCCATGTCGTCTGCCTCGCGCGGAAAGATTCCCCGGCCCCTCGCGACAAGCAGCCCGCCTTTGATCTTGGCGAGGCGAGGAAGCGCTGCACAAGGTCCATCGCCCCTGATCGTTATTACCGGGCGTTGAGGGGGTTGGGACTGGAATACGGTCCCTCGTTTCGCGGGATCGAAACGCTCCTTTGCGGCGAGGGCGAGGTTCTCGCGCGCATCGTCATGCCCGATCAGCTCGGCGAACCGTCTTCCTTCCTTCATCCGGCGCTGCTCGACGCCTGTCTCCATACCTATGCGGCGCTCGTCGAGCCGCGTCCCGACTTTGACGCCGCGCCGGACCCGCCGCGGGGTTGTTACCTGCCGATCGACGTCGAACGCTTCGACGGCCTGAAGTCGGGACCTCGCGAAGTGTGGGTCCATTCGGTCCGCCGCCCGGGCCACGAAAGCGCGGACAAACGATTCGACGCGGACATCGCCATCCACGCGAACGACGGAAGCCTCATCGCTTGGATCCGGGGACTGTCCTTGAAGTTCATTCCCCCCGAAACATTTGGGTCCAGATCCGAATCCGGGAAAGTCGACTGGCTCTATGAGGCGAGATGGGCCGACGTCCCGGTGCTTCCGCCGCGTCCCGAAGCTCGCGCCGGAGACCCTCAAGGCTGGCTCATCCTCGCGGACCGGAACGGCGTTGGCGCCCGGCTCGCCGACCTTCTTCGCAAGCGCGGCGACACGTGCCGCGTCGTCTTCGCCGACGATCTCGCGGCCGCGGACGGGGACGGCGCCGACGTCATGCGGGCCTGCAAGGAATTGGCGGCCGAGGCGGCAGCCTCATCGAACCGGCGAATGCGCGGAGTCGTCAATCTCTGGGCTTTGGACGTCCCGGCAGGGGCGATAGCGGCCGATCGACTGGAGCACGCGCAAAGACAGGTTCTGGGAAGCGCTCTCGTTCTCTTGCAGGCTCTGGTCGAGCCCCGGCAAGCCTGGGCGGCGACCCCGCGACTTTGGCTCGTCACCCGCAATGCGATGTCCGTGTCGTCCGAGGATCCGCCGTCCAATGCCACGAGCGCCGCCCTGTGGGGCTTCGGGCGAAGCGCGGCTCTCGAACATCCCCAGTCTTGGGGCGGCCTCGTCGATCTCGGAGCGGAAGCTTCGCCCTCGGAGGAGGCGGCGAGATTGCTGAGGGAAATCCTCGACAACGACGGTGAGGACCAAATCGCCTTGCGCAAGGGCGGTCGGTTCGCCGCTCGCCTCGTCCGGCTCAAGCCGCCGCCGAGGACCGAGGCGAAACCCGACGCCGGGGGGACCTATCTGATCACCGGCGGAATGGGAGCGCTCGGGATTGAAACGGCGAGGTGGCTCGTCTCGCGTCGCGGGGCGACGCAGCTGGTGCTGGCGAGCCGGCGCGGGCTCGAGGACCCGAATGCCGCCCTGGTCGCGGCCGAGCTCTCGGCGCTCGGAGCGGAAGTGAGAATTATCGCCGCGGACATCACGAAAGAAGCCGATGTCCGGCGATTGTTGGAGGTCGCCAGATCGCCTCGGGAGCTCAGGGGGATCTTTCACTGCGCTGGACTTCTGGACGACGGCATCCTGCTTCGGATGAGCTGGGAGAAGCTCTGGCGGGTCATGGCGCCAAAGGTGCTCGGAGGCTTCTTGCTCAGCGAATTGTCGCGCGACTGCAAGCTGGAATGCTTCGTGGTCTTTTCGTCAATCCTGAGCCTGACCGGATCGGCGGGCCAAGCCAATTATTCCGCGGCGAACGCCTTTCTGGACGCGCTTGTCGCGCGCCGGCGCGCCGAGGGCCTGCCGGCGCTCGCGTTGAACTTCGGACCTTGGGCTCAGTCGGGCCTCGCGACGGAGTCCGGCGAAAAAGGGCGCCAGATCTGGCGCGCCCGCGGCACCGAATACATTCCGGCGGCCTTGGGAGTCGACGCGCTTGAGGCGATCGTCGGCGCCAATCTTTCCCATGCCGCGGTGACGATCACTCAGTGGCCGGTGTTTCTCGAGCAGTTTGCGATCGCGCCTCGCCTCTACAGCGAATTGCGGAAGGAAGCCGCCCCGGATCGGAACCGAGGGGTCGGCGCGGATCCGGCGGCGTTGCGGCTCAAGCTCAAAGAGGCGACGCCGGCTCGGCGGCGCGAAATCCTGACTGTCTTTGTGCTCGATCAGGCCATGAAGACGCTCGGATTGGCGAGTCCCATCGATCCGGAGCGTCCGTTGCGCGACCTCGGTCTCGATTCGCTGATGTCCGTCACTCTTCTCAATCGGCTGGAAGTCGGACTCGGAGTGAAATTGTCCGCCGCAAAACTCATTCAGGGACCGAGCGTCCGTCAGCTGGCCGACGATCTTTCAGCCGGGTGGACTGTGGGGGCTGATGGAGCCGCGGACAGCGCGGAGCAGAAGCCGGACCCCGCGTCGCCAGGGAGCTGGCTGATCGTGGCTGAGCCCAGGCGCAGCGCGCGTTTTCGCCTGTTCTGCTTTCCTTTCGCCGGCGGCGGATCGGCGGTCTACCGCACCTGGCCGGCTTCCCTCGACAAAGCGATCGAAGTGGTGGCGATCGAACCCCCGGGGAGGCTGAGCCGCATCGAGGAAAGACCCATCTCCGACATCAACGAGTTCGTGGATGAACTCGTTCCAAAGATGCAGGAGTACCTCGATCGTCCTTTCGCGTTCTTTGGTCACTGTCTCGGCGGGCTGACCATGTACGAAACCGCCCGCCGGCTCATCCATTCGACCAATTATCGGCCATGCCACCTGTTTGTTTCGGGAGCGCGGCCGCCGGATCAAATCGCCGACCTCGGCCCATTCGAGGAACGGCTGACCCGGGATCTCATGGCGCTTGCGGAGTTTCGACTCAATGTACCGTCGTTCGCGCAAAGCGACGACGTGTTCGGCCGGATAGTCCGCCACTTCAACATCCAGGCTACCGACCAGCTGCTCGACAATCCAGAGCTGCGCAGTATGATGCTCCCGGTCATCCGCGCGGAGTTCAGGATGGCAAGCAGCTATGAGTATGAAAGCGAGCCCGCGTGGAATATTCCCATCACGTGTTTTGCTGCCGACAACGATCCGTATGTCTCTCGGCGCCACGCGCTCGGCTGGGGATATTTCACCGACTCGCGGCTCGAGGTCCATATCCGGGAGGGCGCGCATTTCGCGGTGGTTGACGACGCTTCCTTCATCCAGAGCGTGATCAACCATGAACTCATCGGCGCCTAGCGTCGTGGGTGGGCGACCGATCCTGGATCGGGCGCCATCGGGAGTCCGTGACGCGAGAGTGAAGCCTTCGGGGAGAATTGCGATTCGATCGTAGGGCAGTACGGGAACCTGTTTTCGTGAGCGAGATTTCGGTATGGCTTGAGCGGCTTGGGATGGGCCAATATGCGGGCGCCTTCGTGGAGAACGCCGTCGATCTGGACGTCTTGCCGGATCTCAGCGACGCGGATTACGAGCGGTTGGGAGTTTCCCTCGGAGATCGCAAACGCATCCTGAGAGCGCTGTCAACGACGGCCGTCAAAGCGCATTTGGCCACAGCCCGCTTGCGGGCGCCCGCGCCGCGCCCAGACGCCGAAAGGCGTCAGCTCACGGTGGTTTTTTGCGACCTCGTCGGTTCGACGGCGCTCGCCGTTCGCCTCGACCCGGAAGACCTGAGCGCGGTCATCCGCCGGTTCCAGGCGACTTCGACCGGGGTCATCGCCTCATATGGCGGGTACGTCGCCAAGTTCCTGGGAGACGGACTGCTCGCCTATTTCGGATATCCGGCGGCGCATGAGGACGAGGCTGAGAACGCTGTTCGCGCCGGGCTCGATCTGGTCGCCAAGGTGGGACGGCTTCTGTTGCCTTCGGGCGAGGCCCTCAAGGTCCGGGTCGGAGTTGCGACCGGAGTCGTCGTTGTCGGAAGCGTGGCGACCGGACTGGCGGACGAGGTCGCGGCGACCGGAGAAACTCCCAATCTGGCGGCTCGCCTTCAGGAACTGGCGGCTCCGAACACGGTCGTCGTTTCAACGGTCACCCGCCGGCTGCTGGGGGGAGGGTTTGTTTGCGAGCGACTGGCGCCTCACAGCGCGAAGGGGTTTTCCGAGCCGGTCAACGCGTTCGTGATCACCGGCGAGAGAGCCGTCGAGAGCCGGTTTGACGCGAAAAGCGGCTCAAGACTGACCGAGTTCGTCGGCCGCCAGCGCGAACTGGCTCTGCTCGTGGATTTGTGGGAACGGGCAAAAAAAGGCGAGGGCCAGTTTGCTCTGGTCTGCGGCGAGCCGGGCATCGGCAAGTCGCGAATGAGCCTCGCTTTGGTCAACAGCGTCGCCAGGGACGAGCCCATTACGATCCGCTGGCAATGCTCGTCGCATCACGCCAACAGCCCATTCTATCCGGTCATCCGCAACCTCGAGCGCGCCGCGCGCTTCGAGCGCGAAGACAGCGCCCCGGTCAGACTCGAGAAGCTGGAGAGGTGGCTCTCTGGATTGGGGCAGTCGGCGTTGGCGGACGCGGCGCTCATCGCCGCGCTTATGTCCATTCCGAGCGCCGGACGCTACCCGGCGCTCGATTTGACGCCGCAACGGCAGAAGGATCTCACGATCGAGGCGCTGATTCGGCTGGTCATCAGCTATACGCCCCGCAGGCTGGTGCTGTTCGTCCTCGAGGACGCCCACTGGATCGACCCGACGACGCTCGAACTGCTCAATCGGACGATCGAGGCCATGAGGCCTCTCCCGTTCTTCGGACTGATCACTTTCCGTCCGGATTTCTTCGCCCCATGGCTGGACCGATCCCATGTGACGATGTTGCGGCTCGAGAGGCTGAGCAAGGATGAGGTTGGCGCGATGCTCGCTGATCTGACAGGCGGCAAGCGCCTTCCAGCCGACGTTTTGGAGATTATCGTCACCAAGACCGACGGAGTTCCTCTGTTTGTCGAGGAAATGACCAAGGCGATCCTCGAAACCGGCATGCTCGATGACGCGGGCGAGAATTACGTGCTTCAGCCGGTTGCGGTTCCCTCGATTCCGGTGACCCTGCATGACTCGCTGATGGCGCGTCTCGACAGGCTCGCGCCGATCAAGGAAGTCGCGCAGATCGGCGCCGCCATCGGTCGCGAATTCCCCTATCGTCTGCTTGCCGCGGTCACGCCGATGACGGCGGGCGCGCTCGATTCCGCGCTCGCGCAACTGACGGAGGCGAATCTCATCAACGCCCTCGGTGAGCCGCCGGAATCCACGTATGTGTTCAAGCACGCTCTGATCCAGGACACGGCTTACGGCAGCCTGTTGCGAAGCAAGCGGCAGCGGCTCCATGGCGACATCGCCGACGCCCTGAGTGCGCAGTTCCCTCAGATCCTCGAAACGCAGCCGGAACTGATGGCGCATCACCTCGAACAGGCTGGGCGGCCCAAACAGGCGATCGACTACTTGCGCAGGGCGGGTCAGCTTGCAATCGAAAGGTCGGCGCACGCGGAAGCCATCGGGCATTTGATGCACGCCCTCGAACTGCTCGAGCCGGTCGCCGACTCCGCGCAGCGCAGGACTGCGCTGGACCTGGAAGTGCTGCTTGGTCAGGCGATGATCGGGGGCCTCGGATATGCGGCGCCTGAAACGCTCAAGACCTATTTGCGGGCCAGGGCGCTGTTCGACGACTGGACCGAGCCCGCACAAAAATTCGCCGTGCTTTACGGGCTGTGGGCGAGCTATTACGTCGGCGGCGAGGTCGCCAGGCAGCGGGTGGCGGCGGCCGAATTGCTGGCCGAAGCGGAGCGCCACCGCGTTCCCTCCGCGCTTTGCCTCGCTCATCGAACGCTCGGAACGACCTACGTCACCATGGGTGAATTCGAAGCGGGCCGGCGGCACCTCGAGGAAGCGCGCGCGCTTTTCGAGCGGGGCTTCGAGTCCGCCAATATCTATCAGTATGGTCAGGAGATCGGCGCCACCGCGCTTTGTTACCTTAGCTGGGCGCTCTGGCAGCTTGGCTATGTCGATCAGGCGGCTGACGTCGCCGATCGGGCGGTCAAGCACGCGGAAGCCTTGTCCCACCCGTACACCCTTGCCTACACCATTTGCCACGCGCAAGGCATGATCGATGTCATGCGGCGCAGCGCGGAGAACGCCGGCGCCTATGCGCAAACGGTGATTTCGGTCTGCGCCGAGCATGGGTTCCCGTTTTGGGAGGCGGGCGGCCAAATCCTGCGCGGTTGGGCCGCCGCTCATGACGATCCTGACAAAGGCGTCGAAGGGATTCGCGCCGGCCTCGCCGCCTGGCGCAAGACGGGGTCGCGCTTGTGGCTGCCGATCTTCGTCGCCCTCGAAGGGGAAGCGCATGCCGCGGCAGGGCGCAACGATGCGGCCCTGCATGCGGTCGATCAGGCGATTGCGATTTCCGAGGAGACGGGCGAGCGGTGGGCGATTGCCGAGGTCCTTCGGCTCAAGGCCCAGATTCTCTTGAAGTCGGGGCGCGGCGCGGCTGACGAAATCGAAACCCTGCTCAAGGAGAGCCTTGCGGCGGCCCGCTTGCAGGGCGCGAGCTCCTGGCAGCTTCGGACGGCCTGCGATCTCGTTGAGTTCAAGCGAGGACTCGGAGGCGGACAGGAAGCGCTAGCGCTGCTGCGATCGATCTACCGACAGTTTACTGAAGGATTTGGCACGCCGGATCATGTCAAGGCCAAGGCGCTTTTGCAGGGCTCGCCGGCTCAAGGAGGGCGAAAGGCGCGGAAGGCGGCGGCCGGAACCCGTTGCAGGGGCGAGCGATCCAAAAAGAACAAACCGCGCGCCCGCTCATAGGCCGGTCGACACCGGCCTTGAGCATTCTGGCGCGTGAACATGCGGGGCTCGAGTCATGGCTGGAAAGAGGGTTTTGGTGCTGGGCGGCGGCGCGCCGAACCTCACGCTCATGTCCGGCGCGCTGCTGGCGCTTCACGACTATGGCCTCACATTTGACGCGATCAGCATGTCGGGCGCGGGCGCGGTCGTTGGCCTCTGCTATCTGGCCCCCAAAGGTTTGACGCCGGCCGAGGCGCTCCGGAACACGATCAACTTCGGCGTATCCGATGAGATTTATTCACTCCTTCCGATCAATTACAAAATTTTCTTCAAGAACGGCCCCCTGGCCGAAGTGTTCCGAAACGCCTGGCGGAAGCTGACGCCAGTTCAATACGCGGAACATCAATATGGTATGAGCCCGGCGGAGAAGCTCGAGGCGGACCTCCTGCTGCTGGCTGGCTCGATGATGACGCCGGGCGCCCCGGAATTCTTCGATCGGGGGATCTGCGCCCACGTCCCTTTCATCGAGGACGTCGTTGATTTCAGGAGGTTGAAAGACGTCGTTTCGCCGCGCACGTTCTTGAACGCATATCGAATCGACACCCATGAGATTGTCGAGTTCGAGGGGCCGGAGATCGACGTCCGGCATGTCCGGGCGGCCTTTTCCTTCCCTTACCTCTATGCTCCCTACGAGATCGACGGATCGTTCTACTATGAGGGCGCTGCTTTCACCGGTTTGAATTTGATTCGATTGGCTATCGACCCTCGCTATCTCGACATACCATATGTAGACGCGCTGGATCGCGATGCGTACCGCTTCATCCTGTTCGACGTGCTGGGCGACGACGTGATCCATCCAGCGAGGAATTTAATGGACGCCTATGCCCAATCGATAATTCTGCCGATTGTGGGCAACGCGGAAAAGGAAATCTCTATTTTCAAGGAATGGGTCAAGACCGGGAACACGGATTTTATACCGCGGGACGAGTGGATGCTGAGAGCGAAGGCTAAGGCTGGCGGTAAGTTTCCCGACGTCGAGAAGCCCTACATCGTCAAGTTTTACATACCCCCGGAGCAGCAGCCCTACGTGCTCGATTGGTCGCGCTCAAACCTCGAACGTCTGTTCGATATCGGCTACGAGTCGGGTCGTATCTTCGTTCAGGAGAACCCGGACATTCTTCTCCCCTGAGCGCCTTGCGAGTCCCGGCGGCGCTCAAGCGGATCCGCCGCCATCGACGGTGAGCACGGTTCCAGTCACCGTGCAGGCTTCCGGCGTCATGAGATACGACACCGCCGCCGCGACATGGTCCGGCCGCGGCAGGCCGAGCGGCGCCCGCCGCCTCGCGGATTCGAGCGCGTCAACCGGCAGCCCGGCCGTCATTTCGGTTTCCATATACCCCGGCGCGACGCAATTGACGGTGACGCCCCGTTTGCCGGCCTCGCGCGAAAGCGATCGGGTGAACCCCTCAAGCCCTGCCTTCGTCGCCGAATAGACCGAGAGCCCGTGAAAGCCTGTCCTCGCGACGATCGACGAAACACAAACAATCCGCCCCTCGCCTTTCGCGAGCATCGAGCGCATGACGTGCCGGGTCAGCGTGATCGGCCCGAGAAGATTGGTCCTGATGACCCGCTCGATATCCGCGTCGCCCGCGGTCGCCAGCACGCCGCTGAGCTCGACGCCCGCATTGTTGACCAATCCGTAGATGGGTCCCGATCTCCGGGCGGCTTCGCGCGCGACGCCGGCGATGGCATCCACGTCGGAAAGGTCGAAGGACTGAAATTCGACTTGCCCGGGCAATCTTGACATCAAGTCCCGATAGGCCTCGCTCTTCGTCCGGCTCATGCCGACGATCCTGTATCCGTCCGCGGCGAGCCTGGTTGCGATGGCCAAGCCGAGCCCGCGCGAGGCTCCGGTGACGACGATCGTCTTCATGTCCCCCGCGGCCCAAGGGCGCGGCGCAGATCGGGCGGAATGCGCGCCGGGCGGCCGTCGCGGATCGCCGCGACCAGAACGGCCGCGGTGACGAGCTGCTCCTCGCCGCGAAAAATGCGCTGCTGAAATTTGATCGACGCGCCTCGCGCGGCCGCGACGCCGGTTTCCACCCGCAACAGGTCGTCCATCATCGCCGGCTGAATGTACTCGATCGTGAGCGAGCGCACTGCGAAGGCGAGGCCCTCGTTCTCCATCAGATCGCGATGCGCAAAACCGCGGGCTCGCAGCCACTCGGTGCGGCCGCGCTCGAAGAAGCGCAGATAGGACGCGTGATAGACCCGGCCGGAAAAGTCGGTGTCTTCATAATAGACGCGGACCCACAACCCGTCCGCCGGCGGATGGGACAAGACCTTCACTCCACGGGACATCGCAGCAAAGGCGCTTCCTTGGCCCGCCGTCAACCGCCGCCCGGCATTTGCCCGCCCCTGCCCGCAGGGCTAAGACGGGCGACCCAACGGGGGAGCGAGAGAGGAATCGATGGCGGGTCAAGCGGATATCGGCGTCCTGGGACTGGCCGTCATGGGCGCGAACCTGGCGCGAAACGCGGCGCGGCATGGGTTCGGCGTCGCCGTCTTCAACCGCAACCACGAACGGACCGACGCACTTATCGCCCAGCACGGCGGCGAAGGCCGGTTCATTCCCGCCAAGACGCTTCCCGAGTTTATCGCCGGCATCAAGAAGCCGCGCCCGATCCTCATCATGGTCAAGGCGGGCGCGCCGGTCGACCAGGTGATCGACGAGCTCACGCCCCATCTCGATGAAGGCGACATCATCATCGACGGCGGCAATTCGCTGTTCACCGATACGGCGCGACGCTACAAGACCTGCGAGGACAAGAAGATCCGCTTCGTCGGCATGGGCGTCTCCGGCGGCGAGGAAGGCGCGCTCGAAGGCCCGAGCATGATGCCGGGCGGCGACCGCGAAGCCTGGGACCGGATCGCGCCGATGCTGACCAAAATGGCGGCCCAGGTCGATGGCGTTCCCTGCTGCGCCTATATCGGCCCGCAGGGCGCGGGCCACTACGTCAAGATGGTGCACAACGGCATCGAATACGCCGACATGCAGCTGATCGCCGAGGCCTACGACCTGATGAAGAGCGTCTATGGCCTCGACGCGCCGGCGATGGGCGACATCTTCCAGACCTGGAAACAGGGCGACCTCGACTCCTATCTGATCGAGATCACCGCCGCCGTCCTGCGCAAGACCGACGCCAGCACCGGCAAGCCGCTGGTCGACGTCATCGTCGATCAGGCCGAGCAAAAGGGCACCGGCCGCTGGACGGCTGAGAACGCGCTCGAGCTCGGCGTGCCGCTGACCGCGATCACCGAGGCGGTGTTCGCTCGCGTGCTCTCCGCCAACCGCGCGATGCGCCTGGCGTTGGAGAAGGAGACGCCCCATCCCGCGGGTCAGACGCGCAAGCCCGAAAAGGCGGAGATCGACGCCATCCGCGACGCGCTCTACGCCTCGAAGATCATCGCCTATGCGCAGGGGTTCGAACAGATGTCGGTCGCTTCCGGCCAGTTCAAATGGGACCTCAAGCTCGGCGACATGGCGACCATCTGGCGCGGCGGCTGCATCATCCGCGCCCGTTTTCTCGATCGCATCAAGGAAGCCTATGGGCGCGACGGGAAGCTCGCCAACCTGCTGCTCGATGACTATTTCCTGCAGGCGGTGCGGAAGGCCGAGAGCGCATGGCGGCAGGTGATCGCGCTGGCGGTCGCCAATGGCGTGCCGACTCCGGCCTTCTCCTCCTCGCTCGCCTATTACGATGGGCTCAGGCGCGGACGCGGCCCGGCGAACCTGCTGCAAGGCCTGCGCGACTATTTCGGCGCGCACACGTATCGCCGCCTCGACAAGGAAGGCAGTTTTCATACCCGCTGGAGCCAGGACGGGAGCGAGGTGAAGGTCTGAGGTCCTGCGTTATTGCCTAACGTCCGGCGTAGAAGCCGCTTGTCTGCGCGTATTTGATGGGATTGTAATCGTCGGCGGAGCCGGCGCCGAAGCCGGTCCGAGCAGAGGCGTTGGGCGTCTGGTTGGCGTCGCAACCCGCGAGCGTGAGCGCCGCGACAATAAGGAGGGCAGCGAGCCGCATCGAACACGCTCCTCTTGACGGGAAAACGAAAAGCGCCGCCTGTTGAGCCCCCACGGAGATCGTTAGCCTGCTCAATGGCGCACGAAGGGAACCTATTCGGCTGTGAGAGCAGCCGTCAAACCGCGTGCGGTGCGCTTCTTTCGATGGCGGGATTGGACTTAAAGGACCGGCCATTCCCGCGCTGGCGCGGCTCACGGACCTTTTACCGCCGCCGGCTTCGGGGCGCGCGTTCCGGCTTGGAAACTCCATCGCCATTCTCTAAACCTGAGCGGCGCCGTGGCGCTTTCGAATCGTCCGACGCCGCCGGCCGACACCTGGGAGACCCGTGATGCCGTCGTTAAGATTTGCTCTTGCCGCGGCATTCGCCCTCGCTGTCGCGCCCGCTCTCGCCCAGAACCCGTCGGTCGCGACCGCGCGCGCGACCGTCAAGACGGTGAGCGCCGACGGCTCGACCCTCGACGTGCGCACCCGCGCCGGCGAGGACCAGACGGTCCGTCTCACCCCGAAAACGCGGTTTGTCCTCGTTGTTCCGGCCACGCTTGCCGACGTCAAGCCTCAGAGCTTCGTCGGCGTCGCTGCGCTGCCCGGCGAGGGCGGCGAGCTCAAGGCGATGGAAGTGCACATCTTTCCCGAGGCCATGCGAGGGTCCGGCGAGGGCTTCCGCCCGTTCGATCTTGCGCCGAAAAGCTCGATGACCAACGGTAACATCGCGGCGCGCGTCGACGCGACAAGCGGCCCCAAGCTCACGGTGACGTATAAGGGCGGCGAGCAGACCATCGTCGTCGATCCCAAGACGCCGATCGTCGCCCTTGCGCCCGGCGAGAAGACCGACCTCAAGCCCGGCGCGAACATCATCGCGCGGGGACCAAAGCAGGGGGATGGCTCGATCGACGCCGCCTTGGTGCTGGTCGGCAAGGACGGGCTCGTCCCCCCAATGTGACTGGCTTCTGCCGCAACTTCTGCCGCTGGGGGATTTGCCCGGGCGGACGTCCCGTGCTAGCGCTTTGCGATTCTCTTGCGGGGCGGTCCATTCATGCGGGCGTGGGCGAACTTCATCGGCGCCGAGCCGGATTCGCGCCTGCCTAACTTGCACGCGCGGGATTCGTTATTCACCTTCGTTCTGATCAAGCCCACTCATTACGACGACGACGGCTATCCCATTCAGTGGTTCCGTTCCGTCATGCCCTCCAATACCCTCGCCTGTACGTTCAGCCTTGCTGAGGACGCTCGCCGCCGCGAGGTTCTGGGAGCCGGCGTGACGATCGAAATCGAAACTTACGACGAAACCAACCGGCGGGTGGTGCCGAGCCGCATCATTCACGACCTTAAACGAACGGGCGGGCGGGCTCTCGTCGGCATCGTCGGGGTGCAATCGAACCAGTATCCGCGGGCGATGGATCTCGCGCGCCAGTTTCGCGCCGCGGGCCTGCCGGTGTGCATCGGCGGCTTCCATGTCTCGGGCTGCATCGCGATGCTGCCGGAAATCCCGGAAGAGCTGAAGGCCGCGCAGGCGATGGGCGTCTCGCTGTTCGCCGGCGAAGCGGAAGAGCATCGGCTCGACGAGGTGCTTCTCGACGCGTGGAACGGAACGCTGAAGCCGCTCTACGATTTCATGGACAAGCTGCCGTCCCTGAGCGGCGAGCCGGCGCCGATCCTGCCGCGCAAGCACATCGAGCGCACTTCAGGGAAATATTCGAGCATCGATCTCGGCCGCGGCTGCCCCTATCAATGCTCGTTCTGCACCATCATCAACGTCCAGGGGCGCAAGAGCCGCTTCCGCACCCCCGACGATCTCGAACAGATCATCCGCGCCAACAAGGCTCAGGGGATCGACCGGTTCTTCATCACCGACGACAATTTCGCCCGCAACAGCGACTGGGAGATCCTGCTCGACCGGGTGATCGAGCTGAAGAAGGAGGGCATCCACGTCGGCTTCACCATCCAGGTGGACACGCTCTGCCACAAGATCCCGAATTTCATCGAGAAGGCGACCGCGGCGGGCGTCCGCCGCGTGTTCATCGGGCTCGAAAACATCAATCCCGAGAACCTCATCGCCGCCAAGAAGCGCCAGAACAAGATCACTGAATATCGCGTGATGCTGCAGAAGTGGCGCACGCACGGGGCCTTGACCTACGCCGGCTACATTCTCGGCTTTCCGGCCGACACCAAAGAATTGATCCTGCGCGACGTCGAGATCATCAAGCGCGAACTGCCGCTCGACATCCTCGAGTTCTTCTTTCTGACCCCGCTCCCGGGCTCCGAGGATCATAAGGTCATGTTGAAGAAAGGGGTCTGGATGGACCCCGACATCAACAAATACGACCTCAATCATCGGGTGTCGCATCACGCGAAAATGACCGACGCCGAATGGGAGGAAGCCTACCGAGAGGCGTGGCGGTCCTTCTATACCTACGACCATATCCGCACCATCCTGAAGCGCGCGGCGCAGATCCCCAATGGCCGTCCGAAGCCGATCTTGAGTACGATCGGCTGGTTCAAGTTGATGATCACTCACGAGGGCGTTCACCCGCTCGAGGGCGGTGCCTTTCGCCTGAAATACCGTCGCGACCGGCGCCACGGGCTCAAGCTCGAATCCCCGCTTCTCTTCTATCCGCGCTACTGGGGCGGGACCGCGATCAAGGCGGTCAAATATCTCAGCTTCTTCCTCAAAACCCGCCAGATCATGAAGGAGGTTCTCGAGGCGCCCGATCGGACGACTTACAGCGATCTCGCCATCGAACCGCCGCGCGACGACGAATTCGAGCAGCTTCAGCTCTATCATGCGACTTCCGGCGGCGAGGCGGCGCTCGCGCGCAAGGCGCTTGGCGACAGCATTCGCGGCGCCGCCGCCGTCCCGCTCAGGCCGACGCCCGCTACTGCGGCGGAATGACCTGAGGAGCCCACTGGCGTAGGTTGCGCCAATTCGACGGAACTGATATGCTGTTTGGATGACAATCGAAGCTGCTCAGGTCAGAGCCGGACGGGCTCTGATCGGTTGGTCGCAGACCAAGTTTGCCGCGACCGCCGGACTTCCCCTTTCCACCGTCGAAGAGTTCGAGAGCGGCGCCGCCCACAACGTTCCCGCCTGGGCGGTCGCCAAGATGCAGGCTGCGCTCGAATTGGCCGGCGTCGCGTTCGTTCCCGAACTCGGCGGCGGCGCGGGCGTCCGCTTCCGCACCGGCCGCGAGTTGAAATACCTCGGCTGGGAGGAGCTGAACGCCTCGAACGACGAGTGAGGCGCCTCACGCCCGAAGCGACGCGCCGAGCTTGTCGAGCAAGTCCCCCGTCCCGCGCTCTCGCGAGCCTGCGTCGTCGTAGCCGTCGAGGAACGCGCCCTGCTCGTCGACGAGGAGCGTCGTCCGTCCCTGGCCGGCTGGCTTGATCTGCAGGGTGGCGAGGGAAACGGATATCTTCCGCTCGTCGAGGCGCATCTCGTATGTGTAGACGATCCGCTCGCGCGGCACGATGTCGTGGTAGATGGCGTCGAACGTCGTCGTCACGCCCGCCTTCGAAGCCGCCCTTGACCCGCTCGCGGCCGCCGACCCGGAAGTCCATGGAGCGCTCGATCGGCCGCCACCCTTGAGGCCCATGAAACCAGCGGTTCTTGGCCGCTTCGTCCGACAGCGCCTTGTACACCTGCTCCGTCGTCGCCTCATACGTCCGCTCCAGATGGAAGGCCCCGTGCACGACGGACCGTTCGCCGCCGGGCGCCTGCATCCGCCTCACTTCCACCTCGAGCTTGTCGAGCGTCTGGCGCCAGCCCTCCGGCGCGCCCTTGATCATTCGTTCGGCCTCAGCCGGATCGGCGAGCGTATAGGTCTGGATCACCTCCATCAGCGTTTGGCCGCAGCCTTTGTCGATCAAGGCCACCTCGGTCACGGCGCTGAACAGCGGCCCGCCGCCGCACGGGTCGATCACCTGATGGTCGATCACGAGGCGCTCGGGCGCCCTGACCTCGGTGAACGTCCCCCTGGTCCAATGGTCCACGCCTTCGGGTGAGCGCATGCAGACCTCGAACGCGCCCCCGATCCGCATCTCAACCGTCGCTTCGGGAACCGAATAGCCGTCCGGGCAGAACCACCGTTTGACGGCGTCGGCGGAGCTCCAGGCCTTGAAGACCGTTTCGCGCGGCGCTGAGAAGGCGCGCGACACGCGGACCGGCGCGGGCTGAAACGCAGCCTTTATCTTATTGACCTTGCTCATCGTTCTTTCCTTCGCGGTTCAGGGTTTGAAGATAGTCGCCGAGCCGGTCGAGGCGGCGCTCCCATTCGAGGCGCAGCCCTTCGATCCATCGCTCGGCTTCGGCCAGCGCCGTCGGATTGATGCGGCAAGTGCGCACCCGTCCCGACTTTCGGGTGACCACCAGCCCCGAGGTCTCCAGGACCGCGAGATGCTGCATCACCGCCGGCAGCGACATGACGAACGGCGCCTTGAGTTCGCTGACCGAGGCTGGACCCCGCGCAAGCCGCTCGACCATCGCCCGGCGGGTCGGGTCGGCCAGGGCCTGGAACGCCAGATCGAGCGGAGCGCCATAGTTAAGCATATGCCTTAGTATCACGGTGCGAATAGATAAGCAAGGGCTTTAGTATCGTCCGGGCAGCCCAGCCTTCGCCGCTTCCCTGCCTCGGCTGCCGATCACGCGAATGTGAGCGCGGCCTCGCCCGCCCAGGCGCGATTCCGGCCTTCCGCGACGCCTTCAATCTGGACCATGTCCAGCCCGGCTATTATTCGATTCCCTCCCCGCAGAACTCGCATGGGCGACTCGCCGCCGGCCGGCCGAAGCCTTTGAAATCTGGAGCCCCTTGGAAAATGAGCAGTTCGTCCGATTACGCACCGCCGAAGGTCTGGACCTGGGACAAGCCGAACGGCGGCCAGTTCGCCAACATCAACCGTCCGGTCGCCGGCGCGACCCATGACAAGGAGCTGCCGGTCGGCCGTCACCCCCTCCAGCTCTATTCGCTCGCGACCCCGAACGGCCAGAAGGTCACGATCATGCTCGAGGAATTGCTGGCGCTGGGCAAAAAGGGCGCCGAGTACGACGCCTGGCTGATCCGGATCGGCGAGGGTCAGCAGTTCGGCAGCGGCTTCGTCGCGGTCAATCCCAATTCCAAGATTCCAGTGATGGTGGATCGCAGCGGCAAGAAGCCGATTCGCATCTTCGAATCCGGCGCGATCCTCGTCTATCTCGCCGAGAAGTTCGGCGCCTTCCTGCCGACCAACCCGACCGACCGCGCCGAATGCCTGTCCTGGCTCTTCTGGCAGATGGGGGCGACGCCTTATCTTGGCGGCGGATTTGGCCACTTCTACGCCTACGCGCCGGTCAAGATCGAATATGCGATCGACCGC
Organism: uncultured Alphaproteobacteria bacterium; assembly: GCA_963742305.1. Lineage (GTDB taxonomy): Bacteria > Pseudomonadota > Alphaproteobacteria > Rhizobiales > Beijerinckiaceae > Roseiarcus. The sequence continues at coordinate 4,671 of CAVULN010000019.1, read as the reverse complement.
TACGCAATGGAGGTGAAGCGTCAGCTCGACGTCCTCGACCGGCGCCTGGCGGAGGCCGAGTACGTGGCGGGCAAGAGCTACACGATCGCGGATATGGCCATCTGGCCGTGGTATGGCGGCCTGATGAGAGCCAACTCTTACGGCGCGGCCGAGTTCCTGGACGTGCAGGGCTACAAGAACGTCGGGCGCTGGGCGGACCTGATCGCCGCCCGGCCGGCCGTCAAGCGGGGACGGATCGTCAACCGGACCAGCGGGGATCCCTCCAGCCAGTTGCACGAGCGTCATGACGCGAGCGACTTTGACCTCAGGACGCAGGACAAGCTCAAGCCCGAAACCGCGCCCGGCGCGCCCGCCGCCTGACCTCGCGTCGGGCCCGTCGCCCGCCGCGCGCATTCATTCGCCGTCGCGGCGCTAATTAGAACGGCAGCGAAAACAAGGAGGCCTTCCATTCCGGCCGCCGCGATCATCATCGCCTTCGCGCTTCTCTGGTTCGTAAGCCTGCGCGTTGCGGCGTTGAGCGGCCCGGTCAGTCTCATCGCGAAGGCCATGCTCCTCATCCTGACCTCTCTCGGCTCAGCCGTGATCGGCTTCTTCCTGCCGATGGCGCCTGTCCTCAGCGCGGTCATCGGAAGCGCATTCTTCGCTGGGGCGCTGGCCACCGCTGGCGCGCTTGTGGGAATGGGCCTGTCGGACGCCATCCTCACGCGGCTCGAGGCGCGCTCATCCGGCGCAAAGGCCGGCGCCCCGCCGGCGACCGACAGAAAAAAGCCCGAGTGACAGCGAGAAAAGCGCAGGCGCCGTCTTCGGGCGGGGGCGTTCCCTCGGCTGAAATCGCCACGGGCCTTGCGCGGGGCCGCTCGACGGCCTGGATGACCCGCTTCGCCATTCGCGGGGTCGGGCTCACGCTGTTTCTCGCCGTGCTGACCGCCCTGCCGCCGCTGGCGATCGACATGGCGCTGCCGGGCCTGCCGCTGATCGAGGCCGATCTTCGCGCGCCGCAGACGGAAGCGGCGGCGGCGATCGCCATCTTCATCGCCGGCTTCTCGAGCGCGCCGATCCTGGTCGGTCCGCTCGCCGATCGCTTCGGCCGCAAGGTGGTCATGGGCGCCGGCCTCGTCCTGTTCACGCTAAGCTCGGCGGGCGCGGCCCTCGCGCCCTCGATCCGCGTGCTGCTCGCCTTTCGCCTGGTGCAAGGGGCGGCCGCCGGAGGGCTCGGCATCCTGCCGCGGGCGATCATCCGCGATCTGTTCGAGGGTCGGAAGGCGCGGCTTGAGCTCGCGGCGGTCTCGATTGTGTTCGGCGTCGCGCCGCTCATCGCACCCTCGCTCGGCGCGGCGATTCTGTTCTTCGGTTCCTGGCGCTTGATCTTCGCCGTGCTGACCGGCGTCTCCGTGTTCGTCACGCTCATCGCCTTCGTTTTGTTCGGGGAATTGCATGCGCTCGAGAACCGCCGCAGCCTGAGGCCGGCGACGGTGGTCGCCGGATACCGGCGGGCGCTGACCAATCCCTCCTGCGCCGGCTTTTCACTGCTCGGAGGCCTCCTGTTCGCGGGGCTCTTTGCTTACGTCAACGTTTCGCCGCTCCTGTTCATGCAAGGGTATCGGGTGTCGAAAGCCGGGTTTGCGGGCCTCTTCGCCATCACGGCCTCAGGGGTGATCGCCGGCTCGACCCTCAACGCGTGGCTCATCAGCCGCCATGTGAGCCCGAAGACCGTGTTCGACGCGGCCCTCGCGCTCGAATGCCTGGCGGCGCTCGCGTTGCTCGCGATCGGCCTTGCGGGCTTTGGCTCGGCGCTCGCCGTCGCCGCTCCCGTGATGATCTACATCCTGGCGTTCGGTCTTGTATTTCCCAACGCTGTCCACGAGGCGATCCATCCGCTCCCCGAGATCGCCGGACTCGCCTCCGCGATCGTCACCACGACCCAGATGCTGTTCGGCGCGCTCGGCGGCCTCGCGGCCGCGGCGCTCTACCGCGATGCTTCGCCGACGGCTCTCGGGGCGATCATGAGCGCCGCCGCCCTGAGCGGCAGCGCGCTCTACGCGCTCAGCCTGCGGCGAAAGGTCGAGGAATGAGCCGCGGCTTGCCCCGTCGCCGTCAGCGGCGCCGGGGCTCCGGTCAGGCGCCCCGCACGCTCAGGCCTGCACTCCGGCGGCTCAAGGCTGGACGAAGGGCGTGCCGGCGGCCCAGCGGGCCTTGGCGGGGAGGCCGTCGGTCGCGGCGCACCCGGTCCCGGTCGGCGGCTGGACCGGGGTCGATCCGGTTGGCGTGACCCAGGGCCAGGGGTAGGTGCACTTGGCCCCCGAGGCGCTGAAGAACGACGGCTTGCTGCTCGAATAGAAGGAATTCGGCAGCGTGTGCGAGTATCCGGAAGTCCAGTCGGCTATCGAGCCATTGACATAGTCGTAGTTGCCATGCCGGAAGATGTAGGAACCGGCCGCGCCCGTCAAGATGCGGGATCCTGGCCGCCGGGCCCGTCGTTCCACCCGATCATCCACATACGGTTGCCGTTCCAGTCTCCCTGATAAGTCCATCCACTCGCCGCAGTGGTCTGCGTGGCCAATCCAAGAACGTTGCCGACAAAGCCGAACCAGTAATTGTAGGCCGAGGGTCCAGCGGCGCGCAAAGGACCGGGCGCGCTTGACTTGCAACTCGACGCTCCGGACCCGCATGAATAGCCGATTCCCTGATAATCATTCACCGCCTTGGTCAGCGACGGATCGGTAAAAGGAGTCCGCAGGCCAGTGCCCTGGTTGCGGAAAAACGTAATGTACATTGAGTTGCCATGGGTATGGTCGCTGTCGAGGTTGTCGCCCCAGTTCCCCTCGAACAGCACGTGGTGCGGTCCCGAGTAGTGGCTGGCGTTGACCCCCATATCGACCCAGTAGTCGCCGATGCCTGATTCTGCGTCATACATCGTGTCATCCATATAAGATATAGGAAACCACCGAACCCGCGCCGCCAGCCTGGGCGACCATTCCCTTGCCGGCGAAGTTGGTGATGCTGTTCGTGACAAGGATCTCGGTCGAGGCTTGATCGAGCATGATGGGATATTCGCCGCCGCTGTTGACCGAGTCCCAGCAATGATGGATATAGTCCGTATTGAACTCGCTGCGAACGGAGTACTCGTATGTTTATTCCGCCGCCGTACCAATCGCCGACCTCGGTATTCTTCACCCAGCAGTAGACGCAGAATTCCATTTCTATGCCCCCATTGGCGGCGCGGAGAACCGAAATGTTCTCGACCCCGGCATATTGAAGGAAGGAAATGGGGGAGCCGGTCCCCGTCTGATTGGCGTAGGGACCGCGATAGACCTGGGCGTTATGGCCGCCGCTCTGCCGGAAGGCGACCGTGAGCGGATCGTCGAACGTGAGGGTGCATGCGGTCCCCGGGCAGGGGCCGGCGCCGATCGAGGCGATCTTGTGCAACTCCGAGGTCGGCCTGTCGCAGTAGGAATGCCAGCAACCCTCGGAACCGGTTTGGGTCGGAAGATCCGAGCCAAAATCCCAGCCGCCGCCGCTCTTGGCCTTCGGCCACAGGATTCGCCCTGTCGCAGGGCTGCCGGACGAGCTGAGCCAATCCGACGCGGCCCACACGCTTCCGTATCCGGTCGCCGCGTTCAGCGGATCGGCGACCCAGCCGGCGCCCGAGGCCTCGTCGATCAGAACCCACATTCCGACCGAGAAACCGCTCGTGCTGGCGACCTGGACCGTCGTCTGCCCCTGCGCGGCGTCCGTGGCCAGCGCGGCGGCTCCGCAGCCCGTGCCGGTCGTATAGCCGGTGTTGCCGCACTTGGCCCAGCTGTAATTGTAGTCGGGGGAGACGGGAGCGATCAAAATCGCCGCCGGCCCGCCGTTCGGGCAGGCGCCCTTGCTCGACGCACTGGTCCCGCACATGCCCCCCGTGTAGGCGAGAACGCCGTCGGACACGGTGATCGAGGTCTGGCAATAGGGCGAGCTGGAGCCGGTGCAGGCGCCCGTCCCGCGCAACACGATCCCCGTCGAGACCTGGATCGGCAGATCGGCCATGCGAACGGTGAACGCGCCCGCTCCAAGCTGAACGACCTGGCCCGCCGGACATTTGTTGATCGCGTTCTGGATGTTGGCGAAGTCGTCCTTCCCTCCGCCGAGCGGATTGACCGTCGCGCAGACCGTGGTCCGGTTCGGAATGCCGCCGACCGATTGCAGCCCCGCGTTCTTCCAGTTCAGATAGGCGTCGTCATAAGCCGGAAGCACCCCGCTCGTCGGGTCCGCGTCGACGCCGCCGGTTGAGCCGGTCGAGCCGGTCGAGCCCGTCGAACCGCTTCCGCCGGAGGCGGATTGCAGCGGCGCCGAGCAGGTCGCCGTTGTCCCGCCGCCGCTGCCGCCGCAGCTCCACGACCATGGGCCGGCGCCGCCGACCGACGACGCCGTGCCGGCGGTGCAGAGATTCGCGGTCGGGGCGGTGCTCGTCGCCACCCCGTTCGCGCCGCCGCATGCGCCGTTCACCGGCGGCGCGGCTGCGAGCTGCGCCGAGCAGGTCGCGGTGGCTCCGCCGTTGCTCCCGGCGCAGGTCCACGACCACGGGCCGCTGCCGCCGACGGTCGACGCCGTGCCGGCGGCGCAGAGGTTCGCGGTCGGGGCGCTGCTCAGGCTTGCTCCGTTCGAGGAGTCGCACACGCCGTTGACGGGGGT
>CAVULN010000018.1:0-44944 GCA_963742305.1 uncultured Alphaproteobacteria bacterium | reverse complement strand
ATCTGGCCAAGGGTGATGCGCACGCCAAGCAGGCCGACGCCGAGCCTCAGCACCGAGCGCGACGCGAATTCGATGCCGGCGACGCAGCGGCCTTCCTCGTGCAGGAAGTGGAACGCCATGCCGAACAGAAGCGCGAACAGCATCACCGGCGCGGTGTAATGCTGCGCAAGCCACGTCGAGGCCAATGCGATGGTTCCGGCGACCAGCAGGCCGGGATAGACCGCGCGGATCAGCTTCGCCCGGCCAGAAGTCGAACCGCGACGGCGGTCCGCCGGATCGATGGCGATCAAGCCTTCCATGCTGTCGAGGGATTCAAAGGCGATCGCCGGCGGCGTGATTTTGTTCAAGAACCCGAACCCCCTATGCGGCCGTCGACGTGCTGACCGCCTACCGCTTCGCCAGGCGCCTGAGGTCGAAGGCCGGATCGGCCGCCTCCTCCGGCGTCAGCGCCTTCCCCGCGCCGATGATCCGCTTGGCGGCCGCGTGGTCGCCGGCGCGATTGACCAATTCGACGACCGCGAGTTTGCCGTCGCGGAAGCCGAAGGTCGAGAACGCCCGCGTCGCCGGGTCGCCGCGCACGACCCACGCATCGACGCCATGCGCGAGGCCCGCGATCATCAGCTTCAGGTCGCCCTGATCGCTCCAGAACCAGGCCAGATCCTTGTAGGGCCTGGGCTTGCCCGTTAGACGGGCGGCGACCGCGCGCCCCTGATCGACGGCGTTCTGCACCAACTGAGCCGGGTGCGGAAACCGAGCCAGGCGTTGGGAAAGTCAGCGCAGTCGCCGATCGCCGAAATCGCCGGATCCGAAGTTTTGAGGACCTCGTCACCACGATTCCGTTCAAGCATTCGAGGCCGCACGCCCTCGCGAGCGCATCCTTGGCAACGACGCCGATCCCGACGACGACCATATCCGCGCTCAAGCTCTCGCCGTCGGTGAGGACGACCGTTTCGGCCTTTTCGCGGCCGGTGATCGCCGCGACGCCGACGCCGAGTTTGAAGCGCGCGCCGAACGCGCCATGCTCTTTCAGGAAAAAATCCGACATGAAGGGCGAGACGGCCCGCCCCATCGGGCGGGCGATCTCGACGACCGTCGCTTCGGCCCCGAGACTAGGGCGGTCGCGGCGATTTCGAGCCCGATGAACCCGGCCCCGACGATCACGGCCCTGGGCTTGGCTTGAAGACGCTCGCGGATTTGGGTCGCGTCAGCGATGTCGCGGAGCGCGAACACGCCCTCGAGATCGATCCCGGCGCATCGAGCCGGCGCTGCCTCGCCCCGGTGGCGAGGATGAGATGCCCATAGGCAATCGTCCCGCCGTCGCTGAGTTCAACCTTGCGTGAAGCGCGGTCGATCCGCGTCGCGCTGACGCCAAGCCGCAAGTCGATGCGCCGCTCGCGGAAATGCGCCTCGGCCCTCAAGGGCAGCCCATGGATCTCCATCTCGCCCTTGAGAAACGCCTTCGACAGCGGGGGGCGCTGATAAGGCGCCATCCTTCTCGGCCGAAAGAAGGACGATCCCGCCGTCAAACCCCTCTTCGCGCAAGGACACCGCCGCCTGAACTTCGGCGTGGCCGGCGCCGACGATGACGACCGGGGTCAGCGACATGCGGCAGTCCCCGGAAAAGCCTTGTGGCTTGGTCCGCATCCCAGGACCTCATCCTGAACCCGCAACGCGGGCGTCTCGAAGGATGCTCCAGCGAGCGGCGCCGCTCGCGCGCTCTGGAACATCCTTCGAGACGTGTCGCCTACGGCTCCGCTCCCCAGGACGGGGAAGGATGGCAGTTACCCTCATGGCTTCCTTTCTGTCCGCAGGGCCGATCTCATTCATTGGCGTAGAGCCGGAAGCCGCGCCGCTTGGCCTCGTGTTGCCCGGGGCCCGGATCGTCAGGGGCCATCGATGCGGGATCGATGATGACGCCGGTTCGCGGCGGGGGAACGAGGGTCGGCGCGGGCGCCGGCGCGGCTCAACCGGTTCGGGCGTGAGCGCGGGCGCGGGAGGGGGCGCAGCGATCGCCCCGGAGGATGTGGCGGCGGGGACGGGCGTGGGCGCTCGCGCCTCCTCCGCCGGGGCGGCGATCCGCTCGTCGGGTGTGCGCCAGACGAATCCGTCGAGCGCTCCCGATGGCGAGACAGCCCCAGCGGTCGCTGATAACCCCGTCCCCGCCACCCAAGCCTTGTCGTGGGGGGCGCGCGCGGCGCGGCCGAGCCACTCGCGCACGGCGCCATGATTTCCGTCCGCCTCCTCGATGTCGGCCATCATGAGGCAGACGCGCCGTGTCGGACGGCCGTGGGGCGGACTCCGATGCGATGAGCGGGGCGATCGCGGCGCGGGCGGCGGCGGCGTCATGCGCCTCCAGCGCCGCGCGCCCGAGGCTTAAGAGCGATTCGGGATCGCCCGGCGCGATCCGAACCAGCACGCGGGCCCGCGCCAGCCGGTCCGCGGACGAATCACCCGTGGCGCACGCGCAGATAGGCGGCGGCGAGGTCGGGGTGAGGCGTCTGCGCGTAAGCTGCCTCGAGCATCCGGCTGGCGCGGCGATAGTCGCCGGCCTGCGCGGTCAGCCGGCCGGAAATCGCAGCCGCGGGCACGAGCGTCGGCGCGAGCCGGCAAGCCTCCTGCGCCAGCGCGAGCGCGACCTTCGGATCGCGCTCCATCGCCGCTTCCGCCATTGCGGTCTTGATGACCGCGCGCCAGCGGTTCGCGGTCGGCTTGTCGATGAGCCGGGCGGCGGCGTTCGAGTCGACGGTCGCCAGCGCTCCCGCCCAGTCGCCGCGCCGCGTGCGATCGTCAAGCACCGCTTGACCGGCCCAGGCGGCGGGTGGCGCGCATCGGCGCGCGTCGCATATTGCAGCGCCGCCTCATGATTGCCGGCGCGCCGGGCCTCGAGATGCAGCCCGCGCAGGCCAAGGCCATGCGTCTCGTGATGCTGCAGCATCGCATTGTAGGCCGCGACCGAGCCCGCGGTGTCGCCCAAGAGCTGCGCGGATTGCGCCTGCAGGAGCTTGGCCATCGGCTCGTCCCGATGAGACGGCTCGCATCCGCCGAATGCTTGGCTGCGGATCGCGCGTCGCCCGCGCCGACGGCGATCATGCCGCGCGACAGAGCCTGGAACCCTTTCTCGCGTCTGCGCGACCGGGCGCCGACCGAGACCAGCGACGGGACGCGGAAAACGAAGCGCAGCACCCCCCACACGATCGCCAGCGCGATCGCCAGCGCCACCACGGCGCCGAGCGCGAACAGAAGCGAGACCTCGTATTCCTGGCCCCGCCAGGTCACGTCGACGACGCCGGGATTGTTCGCGAACCACGTCAGCCCCAGAGCGACGAGCGCCAGCGCCGCGAGGAAAATCAGCAAGCGAACCATGGGAACTCCGCTCCAAAACGCCACGCCACGCAAGCCGCTTGGCCCACGCGCGGCCCCAATCTCACGGCTTTGGACCGCTCGCGAGCTGCCCGATCGCCGCCTCGCGGATCGACTGCAGCGCCGCGTCGGCCGCCTGCCTCGCGCGGGCCAGCGCCGGCCAGTCGCCGGCCGCCTGACGCGCGGCCTCGGGGAGCTTGTTGAACGAGGCGAGCGCGCCCCCGATATCGCCGCGCCGGCTCATCGCCTCGATCTGGGACGCCAGCGCGGGCGGATCGTCGCCTGCGGTCTCGTTCAGATCGCGCACCTGCACAAGACTGTGAAGATGAACGAGAAAGCGATCGACAACGCCGCCAGTGTCCTTCCGCGACGCCGCGGCCAGTATACGCGGCGCAACCGCGCTGAACGAGGCGGCGAGCGCGGCGTTGGCGGGCGCTCCGGCGGCCACGGCTTGCAGCGGCGCCAGCGCGGCGGCGTCGACGCCGAGATGCTGCAGGGCCGCGACGTCGGGACCCAGGGGCTCGCCGTCGCGAAGCCTCTCTTCGCGGCCTCCGCGATGATCGCGATCGCGGCGGCGGTGTCGGCGGGGGACCGTGGTTCAGTCTTCGGCGCGGCGAGCGCAGTCTCGATCTTGCCGACGCGGGCGCCGAGCGCGGCGAGATCGGCGCTCGCCGCGCTGGTCTTCTGGGCGCCGGTCTTCCAGCTCCGCGACCCGCGCGGTGAGGTCTGAAGTCGCGCCGCGCTCCGCATCGATGCCGGCTTGCAAGTCCTTCTCGTGCGCCGCCAAGCGCTCACTCGAATCGCTCGCCGGCGGCGCTGTTCCCGCGCCGGCCGCCTCCAGCGCCGTGACCCGCTTCTCGAGGCCGGCGACGGCGTCGCGGTTGCGGCTCAAGTCGGCGGCCAGCGCCGCGTTCTGCCGCTCGGCCTGCGCTTCAATCGCGTTCAGGCGATTGGCGATCTCCGGCGTGTCGAGCCCTTGGGACCAGGAGGGGCATAGCCGGCGCCGAGGGCGAGCGCGGAAACGACGAGTTCGGCGAGCGCGCCGCCCAGAAAACCATGGCCGCCGGAGCGCGGAGCGGCCGCGGGGGCGAGACGCGGTTCCCGCTCCGCTTTCGGATGGCGGGTCCGGCGAGCGCTCGTTTTCGCTCGTTGTCCGGCCGCCGCGATTTCGCCCTCGATGACGCGAGGGTCTGGCCGTGCGCCGCGATCGCCAGAGGCGCCAGCGGAAGCGGCCGAAATCGCCTTTGGCTTCTTCATCGATCATCGCCTGGCCGGTCCTCGAGTTCGCGGGCCCTATATACGGGACGACCCGAGGGAAGCAAACCCGCCGAGCGTCTCGCGCAACCTTCGAAAAAGCGCCGCTTCGTCGGGCGTTTCGGCGATCGCGACGTGAGTTGCGCCGATCGCCTCCAATGGCTCCGCAACGTCGCGCGACAGGCAGACGTGAGTCAGCTCAAGCAACGACGCCGCCCCGCCCGCGGCCTTCGCCAGGGCCGCCGCGAGGCTGGCCGACCGGCGCGAGTAGTGGAGGGCCGCGACACAGGTGGCAAGGGCCGCCGCCTCCCGCGGACTCAAGGCCGCGCGCGCCTCCGCCGCATAGGCTTCGATGACTTCGAGGACAAACGCGCCGCCCAGCGCCGTCTCGATGACCCCCTTGCGGTCGCGCCCGGCAAGGTAGAGCACGCTGGCCCCGGCCTCGAGCGCGCCCTTCAGCATCGCGATCAGTGCCTCGGCGTCCGGCGCCGGCGGGGCGGCGAGCCGCCAGCCGCGCGCTTGCGCCCCGCGCCCCGTCCGGACGCCGACAACATAGAGCGGCGACGAGGTGTCAGGCAGCCCGTCGCCGTGAAACGCCTTGCCGCTGGTCGCGACAACGGCGTCATAGCGGGCTTCCCGCGGCCTGACAGCCGTCGCCCGGATCTCGATCACGGGCATTGACGCGACGGAAAAGCCGAGCCTGCGGAGACGCGCGGCGCTCGCGGCCGCGTCCTGGCGCTCGCGGAACAGCGCCACCCGGGGGCGCGGTTCGCCTCTCCCACGGGAGAAGGGCGGGGATGAGGGTCTATCGGACCGCTTTGCTTGCATGAGCTGCCTCATTATGTGGCCGCGCGGGACCTGGTCAAAGCCGGACGGCGCCGCTTGCCGATTGCCGCCGGGCGCTTTACGCCGTCGCCGCGAATAGCCGGGCTTGCCGGCGGCCGACAGGACCTTTTGTTGGACAAAGCCCTCGACACGCCTGACCTCATCGCGGCGCGCGCTGCAATGAGGCTCGATTTCAGAGACGACATCAACGGGTTGCGCGCGCTCGCCGTGCTCGGCGTGGTCGTCTTCCATGCCGACCGGGCCTGGCTCCCCGGGGGCTTCGCGGGCGTCGACATCTTCTTCGTCATCTCGGGCTTCCTGATCTCGCGGATCATTCTCAGCCAGTGCGCGGCCGGACGGTTCTCGCTTGCGATGTTTTACGCCAGGCGCGCCAAACGCATTCTGCCCGCGCTGCTCCTCAGCGTCAGTTTCATCTGGATCGTCGGATGGTTCATGGCGGCGCCGGCGGAATTTCGCGGCATCGGCGGCAGCCTGCTCGGCAACTCGTACTTCACCGCGAATTTCTGGTTCATGCGGCTCGCCGGAGTGGGAGGCTATTTCGGCCCCGACGCAAAGACCGAGCCGCTCCTGCACTTATGGTCGCTCAGCATCGAGGAGCAATTCTATCTCGTCTGGTCCGTTCTTCTGCTCGCATTGTTCAGCCTCGAGCGGCGGCTCGTCCTCATCGTCATCTCAGGTGTGTTCCTGGCCTCATTCGCCTTCAGCGTCGCGCTCACTCCAGTCGATCCGATCGCGGCCTTCTATCTGCCCTGGACCCGCGCCTGGGAGCTCGCGCTCGGGGCTCTCGTCGCCTATCGCGAGGTCTTCTGGCTCGAGGCGCTGCCCTATCCGTCGCGGAGAATCGCCAACATCGGGGCGGGGCTCGGAATAGCGCTCATGCTCGGCGCATTCCTGTTCCTCAACGAGGCGACGCCCTTTCCTGGATGGCGGGCCGCGATTCCATGCCTCGGCTCGGCGCTGGTCATCGCCAATCCGGGCTCGCTCCCCGGCGAAATCGCGCTCGGCAACCGCGTGGCCGGTTTCTTCGGCGCGATTTCCTATCCACTCTACTTATGGCACTGGCCTTTGTTCGCCTTCGCCCGCATCTGGCCTGGCGTGATCCCGACCGCGCCGGTCCTTTTCGCGCTTGCCGGCGTCGCCGTGATTCTCGCCGCGCTCACCTACCGGCTGATCGAGCAGCCGATCGGCATTCCATTTCGCCGGCGGCCGTTCACGACCGCGCTGATCCTCGCAGGCCTGCTGGCCCTCACCGGCATAGTCGGAAAGGCGACGTACGACTCGAAAGGCTTTCCGTCCCGCTTTCCTCCGCTGGTGGATCGTATTTTCGACTACACCGCCAACGGGGCGGACAACCAGCCGCTGACGCGCTGCTTCTACCAGCGCGACGAGACGCGCTATTCGCTCGAGGACGAGCGCAAGCGCGCCGCGGCCTTTTTCGAGGGGCGCAAATGCGGAACGGTCGCTGACCCCGCAAAGCCCACGATTCTCGTGGTCGGCGACTCGCACGCCGCGCATCTCTTCGCCGGATTGCAGGAGCTCTACGGCGGGAAGGCCAATCTGCTTGCGCTCGCCTCCGTCTTTTGCGTGCCCCTGGTCGAGAATGTCGCCATGGACGAGGGGGTGGCGGGCACCCCTCGCTGCCGCGCGATCAACGACTACGTGTTCGACGCCATCGCGAGGATCAAGCCGGACATCGTCATCGTCGGCGGCTATTACGCTCAATACGACCACGAGGCGAACTGGCGCTATCCCGGCTTTCTCGATGCGCTGGTCGCGGGCGCGCGCCGTCTGCATGCCGATGGCGTTCGCTCGGTCATCGTCGCGGGCGAGGTCCCGGCCTTCAGCCCCGTCCTGCCGATCCTGGTCGGGCGCGACGTCCTCGAGCACGGGAGGGCGGCGGAGTTCTCCTGGGTCGGCGTCCGGCCCAGACTCGCTCGAGACCGACCGGGCGCTCGCAGCCAAGGATTGGGGCGATGGCGTCCGCTATCTTTCGCAGGCTGCGAAGCTATGCGGGCCGGAGGGTTGCCGGCGGCTGATCGGCGAGACCCTGCCGGAGGACCTTCTGGCCATCGACTATGGCCATTATAGCCGCAAGGGCTCCGTCTTCGCGGTCAAAACCATTCTCGCGCCGGTCATCAACGCGGAATTGAAACGATTGGGCCGGAATTGACGCCGCGCCGCATTTTCCAGCGCCGCCTATCCCGCCGGAACGGACTGGGGCTTGGCCTGCACGCGGATGACCGGTTCGAGGCGGGTCACTCGGATTTCCGTCTTGACATCCTGATCCACCCCATCGACCGTATAGTCCTTCAGATTCAGCAGGCACAGGCGGGCGCTGGGCCTGGCGTCGTGGGAGCACCAGTCATCGAAGGTGAGGAACTCGAGATCGGGCACGCCGATCGCCTCCTTGACCCACAAGGCCGACGCGACTTGCATGGCGTCGCCAAGCGACATGGTTCGCGGCTTCGCCTCCGGCCCCTCTCCGGGCATTCGCCATTTGGCGTCGCGGAGCCTGGCGACGCGCAGCATCGCGTTGGGGTCCGGCGTCACCATGGTCGCCAGCGTCCGGACATAGCGCGTGAGTTCGAACAGGGTCTCGAATTGTCCCGGAACGAAGGTCGAGGGTCTCAGCTCCGACAAGAGCACGCTGCTGACCCAGACGCGGCGCTTGGCGACTGCCGCCTCCGTGAGAATCGTCTCGATGAGCTGCTCCGCCTCGCCTGAGTCCCCATTCGCGTGCCGGAGCACGACGCTTGAATGAAGGAAATGCTTGTCGCTATTCGACGTAATCAAGATCGCTGTCCTCGTCCGGTAAGGGCATGAGCCTGAGCGAGCCCCGGATGTCGATCGCCGCGCGAACGTGGCTTCTTTCTTCGATCGTCAGCACTTCTATTCGCTCGGGAAGCTGACTGTCGCCAGTGTAGATTGCTCTTCCCGTGATGCAAACGTTTTTATTTCCGAATGGATTCAACGCGTCTTCTCCCTGCGACTTGTCGAAAACGCATTCGATGTGGGTCGTTCCCGCCGGAAGCATCAATTCTCCGGCCCATACCGCTCCTCGATAGTCGATTTCGTCCAGCCGTCCCTCGAACGACATGATCGCGCTGCCCAGGAACCAGTTGTCGGATCGCCCCGCGTCATCCTTGAGTCCGACCCGATCAACCTGGCGGCGAAAGAACTCATCGATCGGCAACTCGGCGTCGTTGAATTGCGCGAGCACGTGAAATGACGGATCGAGCGCCTTGACGATGCGGATGAACGCCCTCGTCACCCTGGGGCGCCGAACGACCGTCTGGTAGTCGCTGCGGTAAATGCCCTCGGCGCACCGCCGGAAGAACTCGATCGCGGACGGGGACGTCTGGCTAAGCGCTCTTCGCTTCTCCAGGATTCCGAACTCGTAAGGAGCCAGAGCCAGTTGGGAGATCAGGAACTCGCTCGAACGCGCCTTGGGCTGAAGTTCGCGATCGGTCACCAGCAGCGCCGTCAGAAACGCGTCGAACGTCTTCTTGAACAGTTCGGCCGGAATGGGACCGAAGTCGTCGCCGCGGTCTTCCACCGGCCGGATCACGACCCGAACCTCGTTTGGACCGATCAGGTTGCTCATGCACTCTTGCTCCCGCCGCCAACCTTACCATGCCTTGAAAAGCGGCGACAGCACGGCGGGGCGAGGGCCGCCGCGGCGCCGAAGCGGGTTTTCTCAGGCCCGCGTTTCACGCTATGGGCTTTTCACCATGCGCGTTCTTGGAATCGAGACGACCTGCGACGAGACGGCGGCGGCGGTGGTGCGGCTGAAGCCCGACGGGACGGGCGAAATCCTCGCCGACGAGGTGATGAGCCAGATCGCGGCGCACGCCCCCTTCGGCGGCGTGGTGCCGGAGATCGCGGCGCGCGCCCATGTCGAGGTGGTCGACCTTCTCATCGCGCGCGCGCTCAAGGTGGCGGGGGTCGCGGCCCGGGACCTCGACGGCGTGGCCGCCGCGGCCGGCCCCGGCCTCATCGGCGGCGTGCTCGTCGGCCTCATGGCGGGCAAGGGCGTGGCGCTGGCGTGCGGCAAGCCTTTCATCGCCGTCAACCACCTCGAGGCGCACGCGCTGACCGCCCGCCTGACCGACAGCGTCGCTTTCCCCTTTCTCGCGCTTCTCGCCTCGGGCGGGCATACGCAGATCCTCGCGGTCAAGGGCGTCGGCGACTACGACCGGCTCGGCGCGACCCTGGACGACGCCATCGGCGAAGCGTTCGACAAGACCGCCAAACTCGTGGGGCTGCCCTTTCCCGGCGGGCCAGCCGTCGAGGCGGCGGCGGAAGGCGGCGATCCCGATCGATTCGCGCTGCCGAGGCCGCTGCTCGCCCGGCCGGAAGCCGATTTTTCGCTGTCCGGACTGAAAACGGCGGTGCGCCTTGCGGCGGAATCCGTAAGCCCGTTGCGGCCGCGCGACGTCGCCGATCTCTGCGCCTCGTTCCAGGCGGCGGTGGTCGACGTGGTCGAGGACCGGATTCGGGTCGGCCTGAAGATGTTCCGCCGGCGAATCGGCGCAGCTCCCCGGGCGGTGGTGATCGCCGGAGGCGTCGCGGCCAACAGGGCGCTGCGCGAGGCGCTGACGCGCTTCTGCGCCGAGGCCGGCCTGCCGTTCGTCGCGCCGCCGCAGAAGCTCTGCACCGACAACGGCGCGATGATCGCCTGGGCGGGGGTGGAGCGGTTGAGGCTGGGAATGATCGACGGGCTCGACGCTCCGGGCCGGCCGCGCTGGCCGCTCGATCCCAAATCCGAGCGCGCGCTCAACAACAAGGCTTGACGGCTGCCGAACTAAGGCGCCGCTATCCGTTGGGCTTGGGCGCGGGCTTGGCCTGAGCAGGCGGTGGCGCCTGCTCCTTCGCCTTTTCCTTGGCGAGGTGGCGGCCGACGACGCACCCGCCGATGGCGCCGATGATCCCGTGATGTCCGGCGTAATGGCCGGCGACCCCGCCAACCAGCGCGCCCTTGAGACAGCCCTTGGCGTCAGCCGGCGCTGGCCCTGCGGCCGCCAGCGCCAGGGCGGACGCGGCGAGGATGGCGTATTTCATGAAAGGGTCCCCATTGTTCCCGCGGGCCCGCGCCCCGACGAAGCCGCGATTTGGTTTCCGTCGGAACGATTGGCAAGGGCCGGGATGCAATTTGCTTCGCCGATCGACGCTGACGCCGCTAGAAACATTGCAATTTGTGG
Source organism: uncultured Alphaproteobacteria bacterium (assembly GCA_963742305.1). Lineage (GTDB taxonomy): Bacteria > Pseudomonadota > Alphaproteobacteria > Rhizobiales > Beijerinckiaceae > Roseiarcus. Next base: position 34,283 of record CAVULN010000018.1, on the reverse strand, counting down.
ACCCGATGCTATAGAACTGCTTTCCTCTCAAGTTTGATCGGTTGAGGCGGCGGTTGGCGAAGCCCGCGAGCGCGCGCGAAGACGATCATCAAGGAGCATTCATGAGCGACGCGCCGTTGATGCCGAAGGCGACCGCCGTCTGGCTGGTCGAGAACACCTCGCTGACATTCGACCAGATCGCCGAGTTCTGCAAGCTCCACCCGCTCGAGGTCAAAGGGATCGCCGACGGCGAAGTGGCGACCGGAATCAAGGGCTACGATCCGATCTCGACCGGGCAGCTCACCCGCGAGGAGATCGCCGCCGCCGAGCAGGACCCCGACCATCGCCTTCATCTGTCGACCTCGAAGATCCGCACGCCCGAGTTCAAGAAGCCGCGCGGCGCGCGCTACACCCCGCTCTCCCGCCGGCACGACCGGCCGAACGCTGTCTTGTGGCTGCTCCGCAACCATTCCGAGCTCAAGGACGCGCAAATCATGCGCCTCGTGGGCACGACCAAGCACACGCTTTCCGCCATTCGCGACCGCACCCACTGGAACTCGGCCAATCTTCAACCGATGGACCCGGTGACGCTGGGCTTGTGCTCGCAGATCGACCTCGACTTCGAGGTCAATCGCGCCGCCAAGGAACGCCCCAGGGTCGAGGAGGATCGGAGCCAGACCCTGGTGCCGGCCGAAGTCACGACCGCCCGCCCCGCCGCGCCCCCGGCAAGCCAGCTCGAAGTGTTCGGCGTTCCGACCCCAAAGCCCAAGCCTGTCGAGGAGCGGGTCGACGTCGATTCGGTGTTCGGGAAGCTCAAGGAGAAGGCGCCGCACGAAGGCGAATAGGCGGCGCGCTGGTCCGCGCCGGCCGCGCGCGGCCAGAGGCGAGGAATGGGGCGCCAAACTCTGGCGCCCCTCGGGCGATTTCAACGGGTTAGGCGCCAAAATCTGTCCGTCCCGCCCGCGTGGGCGGCGCCCATAGCCCCCCTTTGAATTGGCGTCGGCGGCGCGCGATATTTCCAAAGTTATCCCATTTCGGAAGGATCGCTTTAGCGAGTTGTCCAAAGGTATATGTGAACATTATACTGTTTACGTAGCGATGAAGTTCCAATAGATAAGGGTTTAACAGTTGCACTGTACTGGTTGATAAATTCAACCAGCCAATGCGCCATCGCTCACTCCGCCGCCTTCGCGTGCACCGCCGGATTGTTCGGGTGCGTCGTCCAGTTCGCCGCCGGGCGCGCATAGTCGAGGCCGGTGCGCGGATCGACTCCGGCGACTTTATGCACGAGCGTGATGCAGTCCTCGACCGGGCAGACCAGCGTGCACAGATTGCAGCCGACGCATTCGGCCTCGTTGACCACGAACTGACGCTTGCCGTTGACGCGGGCGAAGATCGCCTGGTGGGAGGTGTCCTCGCACACGATGTGGCAGCGGCCGCACTGGATGCAGAGCTTCTGGTCGATCTCGGCCTTGGCGACGTAATTGAGATTGAGATATTGCCAGTCGGTGATCGAGGGGATCGCCGCCCCACGGAAATCATCGATGGTCCGGTAGCCCTTGGCGTCCATGAAGTTCGAGAGCCCGGTGATCATTTCCTGGACGACCTTGAAGCCGTAGGTCATCGCGGCGGTGCAGATCTGCACGGTTCCCGATCCGAGCGCGATGAACTCGGCCGCGTCGCGCCATGTGGTGATGCCGCCGATCGCCGAGATCGGCAGGCCGGCGCAGGCGGGATCGCGGGCGATTTCCGACACCATCGAAAGCGCGATCGGCTTGACCGCCGGGCCGCACATGCCCCCGTGCGTGCCCTTGCCGTCGATGACCACGTCCGGCGTCATCCGGTCGAGATCGATGTTCATGATCGAATTGATGGTGTTGATGAGCGAGACCGCATCGGCGCCGCCCTGCTTCGACGCCCGCGCCGGCTGACGGATGTCGGTGATATTCGGCGTGAGCTTGACGATGACCGGCATCCGGCTGTGCGCCTTGCACCAGCGCGCGACCATCTCGACGTATTCGGGCACCTGCCCGACGGCCGAGCCCATGCCGCGCTCCGACATGCCGTGCGGGCAGCCGAAATTGAGCTCGACCCCGTCGCATTCGGTCTCCTCGACGCGGGCGAGAATGGACTCCCACGACTTCTCGTCGCAGGGCACCATCAGCGACACGATCAGCGCCCGGTCGGGCCAGGCGCGCTTGACCTCCTTGATCTCGCGCAGGTTGATCTCGAGGTCGCGGTCGGTGATGAGCTCGATGTTGTTCATCGCGATCAGGCGACGGTCGGGCCCGTGGATCGCGCCGTAGCGCGCGCCCGATACGTTGACGACCGGGGGCCCGGCTTCGCCCAGCGTCTTCCAAACAACCCCGCCCCAGCCGGCGCGGAACGCGCGCTCGACATTGACCTTGCGGTCGGTCGGCGGAGCGGAGGCGAGCCAGAACGGATTGGGCGATTTGACGCCGACGAACTCGGTGCTGAGATCGGCCATGAGACCCTCGCTCCTTCGACTCAGGCGCCGGTGACGATCGCGGCGGCGATCGAGCGGGCTGCCTGCTTGCCGTCCTCGACCGCGCTCACCGTCAGATCATCGCCGCCGTAGACGCAGTCGCCGCCTGCCCAGACGCCCTTAAGGCTGGTGCGGCGCTGATCGTCGACGACGATGCGGCTGTCCTTCATCTCGATCTGGGCGCCGTCGAGCGCCTGCGGCGTCCCGCGCTGCCCGATCGCGGTGAACAGGACGTCGGCCTCGATGCGGAAGACCGAGCCAGCCGAGGCGTCACCGCCCTCGCTCGCGTTCTCGAACACGACGCCGCTGAGCGCGCCGCCATGGCCTTCGAGTTTGACCGGCCGCGCCCAATAGCGGATCACGACTCCATTCGTTTGCGCGAGCTCGCGTTCATAAGGGCTCGCCTTCATTTGCTCCGGGCCCCGCCGGTAGACCATGGTCACGGTTTCCGCGCCGAGCTTCTTCGACTGCACCGCGATGTCGATCGCCGTCATGCCGCCGCCGATCACCAGGACCCGCCGGCCGACCGGCAGCGCTGAAAGGTCCTTCGCCTGGCGGAGGCGCGCAATATAGTCGACGGCGTCGACGACGTTCTCAAGCTCGGTCTCCTGCGGCAGGCCGAGCTTGTTGGTCGCGGCGAGCCCCATGCCGAGGAACACGGCGTCGTAGTCCCGGCGCAGGTCTTCGAGCCTGACGTCGCGGCCGAGCGCCTGCCCGCGCCTGATTTCGATGCCGCCGATCGAGAGAATGAAATCGACTTCGCGCGCGGCGAAATCGTCGACGGTCTTGTACGCGGCGATTCCATATTCGTTGAGGCCCCCCGCTTTCTCGCGCGGCTCGAGGATCACGCTCTCGACGCCAGCGAGGGCGAGTTCATGCGCGCAGGCCAGCCCAGCAGGTCCGGCGCCGACGATCGCAACTCGCTTGCCTGACGGCTTGCCGCGCGCATAGGGCGACTTTCCGTTGGCGATCGCAGGCTCGGTCGCATAGCGCTGCAACTGACCGATCACGACCGGCTTCCCCTCCGCCGCCTTGCGCACGCAGGCTTCCTCGCAGAGGGTTTCGGTCGGGCAGACGCGGGCGCACATGCCGCCCATGATGTTGGAATCGAAAATTGTCCTGGCCGCTCCGGTCCGGTTGCCCGCGGCGATCTGGCGGATGAAGAGCGGAATGTCGATTCCGGTCGGGCAGGCCAGCTGGCAGGGCGCGTCGAAGCAGAAATAGCAGCGCTCGGCCTCCACCCGCGCCTCGTGGCCAGTCAGCGGCGCGTGCAGGTCGGCGAAATTGTCCCTGAGAGCCTCGTCGTCCAGGCGTCCCGGGCGAATGTCCGATGCGGCCGGCGGATTGGCGGCGATCGTCATGGGCTGACCCCAGGGCTTTCCGAGAACGGGCGGATGATTCCTGACCGTTTGGTCAATCGTTCCGCCGTGAGCGGCGTCTGTCAAGCCCATCCCGCAAATTGACCCGGGTTTCCGGGCTCGTGCCGCTCGGGCGCGGCCAATCCGGAGGCGGCGTCTTGCGAAGATCGGCGGCGCTCCCCACCTGTGCGCCGGAACAAACGCCTAACAGGAATGTTGAGACCTGAAGCGGATTGCTGCGGTGCAACAATCCTGCTAGTCTGGCCCCTCAACGAGTGGACAGGATCCATGGCAGCCACCTGGAAGACGAAATGGGGCGTTCGCCGCGTTCGCCGCGACACCCCGACAATCGAAGAGGCGCTGATCGCCGCGGAGAGCCTGGCGGCCGACCCCGGCCAGCGGGCGGAAATCGCCGCGTCGCTCATGGGCGTGCCGGTTGACGACGTGAGGGCGCTGGCGGCGAAGCAGGCCGCGAAGACGCGTGGCAGGGCCAGTCTCGTCACGGGCCGGACCCGGGCCGTCGTGGTCGAGTACAAGCGGCCGCGCGCCGGCAGCGGGCCGATGGCGTTCGCCCGCAAGCGCTGAGGTGCGGGCGCCGGCCTTACAGATTGGCCAGCCTGGCCGCCGAAGGCCGGCTTGTGCGGTACTGGCTGCGGGCCGCGACGTCGGTCGAGATGATTGCAACCCCGATCAGGGTCAGCGTCGTCATCTCCGCGAAATCGACATTGAGAAACGCAAGCGCGATGATCGCCGAGAAGGCCGCCGCCATATAGGGCGCGAGCCGCGCCGGCGCGCGGGCGAGATCGCGGAACGCGGACCACGCTCCCGCCGCCGCCAGGATCGCGCCGAGAATCCCAAGCTCATACCAGACCGTGAAGGCGAGCGCCTGTGGGGTCCGGGCTGGCAGGATGCCGTCGCGAACTCCGCGGCTTACGGTGGCGAATCCGTGGCCGGTGATGAGCCTGAGCTTGTCGTGTGTGAACACGTCCGCCGCGACCGAGAGGGACGGATAGGGCGCCGGCAGCGACGAGAGCCTCGCATGGAAGATCCAGGCTGAGACAGTGGGCGCAAGCGCGGGGATGAGCGGCGACAAAAGAATGAGCGCCGCCGCGCCCAAGCTCAGTTCGCGCGCGGTGCGCGAGAGGTCCGAGATGGCGAACGAAAGCGCGAGATAACCGGCGAACAGCGCGATCGTGACCGGAGCGTAGCTCTCGATATAGGCGAAGCACAACGCGAGGATCAGGAGCAGGCGCGCGAGCCCGTTGCGTCCGCGAGCCGCAAGGCCCCCCATCGCCGGGAAAAGCAGGACAGCGATGGCGACCGCGCCCGCCGCAAGCCGGCCGTCGTCCGGCGCGCCGGTCATTCCTTCGGCAAGCGCCCGCGCGACGATTGCCGCCATGCCCGCGAGCACGCCGATCGGGAACAGGTAGAGATCGGTTGCGCTCGCGTTCTCGCGCGGCGCTGCGACCGCCGCCATCGTCGCCGCGAGCAGCACGCCGAGCTTGATAAGGCGCTGCCCGGCGGGGACCGGATAGGGCGACCATAGAATCGACAGCGCGGCCCAGGCCAATCCGGCCAGAAGAGCGAGAAACGCCGGGACGAAAAAGGGCCTCAGGAACCGTTCGAGAAATCCGGGCTCGGCGTCGAGAGCGGCGGCGATCAGAATCAGGCCCACGCCGATCGCGAACATGACATAGAGGCCGAGCGGGTGGAGCACGACCCCGACCGGCGCGCCGACGCGCCAGCACAAGGTAGCCGATGCGCGAAAAGAACCGCGATGCGTCCGCCGCATCGTCGCGATCCGCGTCTCTCGGGCTCTTCTTGTCCACCGCGATCGCCATGACTTTAAACCGGATTGCGGCGCCGTTCGTTCCGCGCCGCCGTCGAGCAGCTTATACCGCCTCGGCGGCCAGGCGCCTGTGTGCGCCGCGCAACACCCGGCGCCAATTTCTCGAACATGTGCCGAAGATTGACGAGCGGCGCGCGCGCGTGCGACGGACGCCGGCGGCGGACCGATGGCGGCGATTGAGGGCGAAAGAAGCGAGGCGGGGGGAAACCCCACGGCGGCCCCCGCCGCGCCGATGGAAACAGGGCTGCCCCGCGCGGCCGTGCTCGGCCTGTTCGCCTGCGTTGGCTCGATCGCGCTCCTGGCGATGCAGGCGTTTGCCGCCGGGCGGCTCGAGCTGACCTTCGACGAAGCCTATTACACCTCGTGGTCGCGCGCGCTCTCGTTCGGATATCTCGACCACCCGCCGATGGTCGCTCTCGTCATCCGCGCCTCAACCGCGCTCTTCGGCGACTCGGAACTCGGCGTGCGGGCGCTGTCGCTCCTTTGCATAGGCGCGATGCCGGCGCTGATCGCCTTCATCGCCTGGCGTCTGTTCGATTCCGGGGACAAGGCGGCGCTCGCGGCGCTCCTGTGGATCGCCATGCCGCTCGTCGCCATCGGCGCGGTTTTCGTCGCCCCCGACGCGCCGCTGGTTGTGTTCTGGACCCTCGGGCTCGCGGCGCTTGTCCAGCTCTGGCGCACCGGCGAGACGCGCTGGCTGATCGCGCTCGGGATTGCGCTGGGCCTTGCGCTGCAATCGAAATTCACCGCCGCCTTTTTCGCCGCCGGCGTCGCGCTGGCGCTCATCGCGACGCCGTCTCTGCGGCGCTGGCTCCGTTCGCCCGCGCTCTTCGCCGGTCTCGCGGCTGCGCTCCTAATCTTCATGCCTTTCGTCGCCTGGAACGCCGCGCATGGCTGGGCGACCTTCGCCAAGCAGCTCGGGCGCGCGGACCCGGGCGGATTTGCCCCCTATTACCTGGCCGAGTTCCTGGTTTCGCAGATCGGGCTCATCAATCCGCTGGTCGCCCTCGCGCTCGTCCCCGCCATTTGGGCGATCCCCTGGCGCAAGCGCGCTCCTCTGCGGTCGCGCGACGAGGCGCGGCGCCTTCTCGCCTGCACGGTCGCGCCGGCCGCGGCCTATTTCCTTTTGCACTCGCTGCACGCCCGGGTGCAGGGCAACTGGCTCGCGCCGCTCTATCCGGCGCTGGCGATCCTGGCCGCCGACTGGGTGGGCGAGGTTCGCCGAACGGGTGGTTCTCGTTTTGCCGTTACGGTTGCGAAAGTGGCTCCATGGGCGGCGCCGGCCGGGCTCGCCATCGCCGCGCTGACCTTTGCGGAGGCCGCGACCAGCGCCGTTCCGCTCGGGGCGTTGAATCCGCTGGCGCGGCTCGAGGGCTTTCGCAGCCTCGCGCGCGATCTCGACGCCAAAGCGCGCGAAGACGCCGCCCCCTATGTCCTGACCCAGGGCTATGCGCTGACTTCGCTCATGACCTATTACGGCGATCCGGCCATTCCGGTCGTGCAGCCCGAGCAACGGATGCGCTGGATCTTCGAGCCCGCGCCCTCCGAATCCCTGTTCATGGCGCCTGGGCTTGCGATCGGCGAGCCGGGCCGCCGTTTCGACCTGATCCTGAAGATGCGCTTTCGCGATGTGGAGCCGGCCGGCCGTCTCGAACGGCGCGCCGCCGGCGGGACGCTCGAGGATTACGAACTCTACCGGGTCAGCGCCCCGTATGCGCCGGTGCTGGACCCGGTCTGCGAGCGCGGGGAAATCGATCTTCAGCGCCAATGCCCGCCGCCGTGAGCGGCGCCGCTCCGCTCGATCCCGCAAGGCGGGGACGCGTTCGATCAGGCGATCCGCAGGAGGATGATCCCGGCGAGAATGACGAGCGCGGCGATCGCCCGCTGAGCGTGGAACGGCTCGCGGAGCGCCACGACGCCGATGATCGCCGCGAACACGACGGAGGTCTCGCGAAGGGCGGCGACGGCCGCGATCGGCGCGCGGGTCATCGCCCAGACGACGATCGCATAGCCGACGAAGGCGGCGAGGCCGCCGACGATTCCGCGCGGCCAGTCCTTCGCGAAGGCGGCGAGCGCGCCGCGGCCGCGAAGACTGAGGATGATCGGCAGATAGGCGATCGCGGTCAGCGCGTCCGCCCAGGAATTGTAGGCGAAGGCGAAGGCCGCCCCATTTCCCGACAGCCTCGCGCCCTGCCCGTCGATCACCGAATAGACCGCAATGACGGCGGAATTGACGAGAGCGACGATGAGCGTCCGGCGGTTGATCCGGCCATGCGCAAGGCCGCTCGCGCCCATGGTGAGCACGCCGGCGACGAGCGTCGCGACGCCGAGTTCGGCGATCGGCGCGGGCCGCTCGCCGAGCGCGGCGAAGGCGATCAGCGCCGCGATCAGGGGCGCCAGCCCGCGCATGATCGGATAGGCGACCGAGAGATCGGCGGTGCGATAGAGCAGGCCGACCAGCAGAAAATAGACGATATGGATGATCGCCGAAGCGACGATGAAGGGGTAGGTCGCCGGCGTCGGCCGCGGCAGGACGAGCGCGGCCGCGAGAGCCGCGACGCCGCACCAGATCGCGACGATGGCGGAGGAGAGAAACTTGTCGGGCGCGCTCTTGACGAGCGAGTTCCACAACGCATGAAGAACGGCGGCGCCGAGAACGGCGGCGAGCACGCCCGTCGTAAGGTGAGCAGAGTCCGGCATGAAAGACCGAGAGTGACGGATTCGCCAGCCCCGGTCGAGGCAGAGCCGGCGCGCCAGCGGGCGGAAGCCCAATTGCGCGGATCGTTCGCTCGCGCCGGCGCACGCACGGAGCCCCGGCGGCTGTTCGAGACCGGGGGGCTTCGCTGGCGCTTTCCTCGCTCGTCGAGCCGGTGCGAAGCGGCGATCGTCAACACTGGGGGCGGCGTCGCGGGCGGCGATTCCTATTCTGTGAGTTCTCGCGCTCAGTGAAGGCGCCGAGGTCGAGGCGGCGACGCCATCGGCGGAACGGATCTATCGCAGCCCGGGTCCGGCCGCGACGATTGCGACCCGGCTTGTCCTCGCTCCCGGCGCGCGCCTCTTCTGGCTGCCCCAGGAGACGCTGCTATTCGAGGGCGCGCGGCTCGAGCGGCGCCTCGAGGTCGAGGCGGCGAGCGAGGCCGAATTTCTCATCGCCGAGACGCTCATGTTCGGGCGCCTGGCGATGGGCGAAGGCCGGATCCGCGCGACGTTGAGGGACTTATGGCGCGTCCGCCGGGCTGGCCGGCTCGTTTTCGCAGACGAGACGCGGCTTGATCATGCGGGCACCGTCCTCGACCGCAAGGCAGCGGGCGCGGGAGCGCGGGCGCTCTCGACCATCGTCGCTTCGGCGCCCAATATCGAGGCGCGGCTGCCGGATTTGCGGGCGGCGCTCGCCGCGGCCGGCCCGGGCGTCGAAGGCGGCGCCAGCGCCTTCGGGCGCCTCGTCGTCGCCCGGCTCATCGCCCCCTCGTCGGAACGATTGCGCGGAGCGCTTGTCGCATCCATTGTCGCGCTCGGCGGACGCAAGCCGCGGCTCTGGCCCTGAAGTCCGGGGCGCGGATCTTGCTCGATGCTTAGAAATGAGGAGGGGCGAGCCCGATGAACCTGACCCCGCGGGAAAGGGACAAACTTCTGATCGCGATGGCGGCGATGGTGGCGCGCCGCCGGCTCGAGCGCGGCGTCAAGCTCAACCATCCCGAGGCGGTCGCCCTCATCACCGATTTCGTCGTCGAGGGCGCGCGCGACGGGCGCTCGGTCGCCGAGCTGATGGAGACCGGCGCGCATGTCGTCTCCGCCGATCAGGTGATGGACGGGATCGCCTCGATGATCCACGACATTCAGGTCGAGGCGACCTTTCCCGACGGGACGAAGCTCGTCACCGTTCACCATCCGATCCGCGGCGCGGAGGACAGGGAGATCCCCGGCGAGGTTCTCTCCGAGGTCGGCGAGATCGTCATGAACGTGGGCCGCGAGACGCTGACGCTCGACGTGTCCAATACCGGCGACCGGCCGATTCAGGTCGGCTCGCACTATCATTTCTTCGAGACCAACCCGGCGCTGAGGTTCGACCGCAAAAGGGCGAAAGGCTTTCGGCTCGACATTCCGGCCGGAACCGCGATCCGGTTCGAGCCCGGCCAAAGCCGCTCCGTGCGCCTCGTCGCCATCGCGGGAAAGCGCGAGGTCTATGGCTTCCGCCAGGAGGTGATGGGGAAGGTGTGAGAATCTGCTCTTGCATTGCGTTGGATGCGTCCTTACCTCTCTAGAAGTAAGGAATAGGAGGACGTGGTGAGCGTCAAGCAGGCGGAACACGATTTCGGCGAAGCGACCGTGACCAGCAAAGGCCAGATCACCGTGCCAAATGACCTGCGCAAGGCGCTCGACATCTCGGCTGGGGACCGCCTGCGCTTCGTGCGGGCGGCGGACGGCTCAGTCCGCCTTGAGGCGCGCAAGCGGCGAAGGCTCGTTGATATCGCCCGCGCCAATTCGTTTCACGCTGGGGAGGCGGGCATCGATCTCGACAAGACGATCGACGAAGCGATCACGGCCGCCGTGTTGGAACGCGAGCGAAGAAGCCGTCAAGGATGATCGGCCTCGACACGAATGTGCTGCTGCGGCTGTTCGTCGAAGACGATCAGCAGCAGAACGAGCGTGCGCGCGGCTTCTTCGAAGCCGCGAGCGCAAGGGAAACCTGTGTCGTCAATCCGGTCGTGCTGGCTGAGTTTGCTTGGACGCTTGTGCGCGGCTTCAGAAAGAAGCGGCGCGAAGTGGCGCACTTGATCGCGGAAGTGCTTTCCGCAGACGACGTCGAGATTTCGAACCGCAGCGCTGCGGAGCGCGCGCTTACCGCCTATCGTAGCGGCAAGGCCGATTTTCCGGATTATTTCCTCGCTGAGATCAACCGAGAACTCGGCTGTGCGTCGACGGCAACGTTCGATAAGGCCGCGCTCGATTCATCCGCCTTCTCCCCCGTGCCGTGAGACCGCCCATGCCCCCTGCCCGCAACGCCGTGCCCCCGACCTCCCTCCCCCGCGCCCACTACGCCGAGATGTTCGGCCCGACGACCGGCGACCGGGTGCGCCTCGCCGACACCGAACTCATCATCGAGGTCGAGAAGGACTTCACCACCTACGGCGAGGAGGTGAAGTTCGGCGGCGGCAAGGTGATCCGCGACGGCATGGGGCAGGCGCAGACGACCAACGCGCGCGGCGCCGTCGACACGGTCATCACCAACGCCGTGATTCTCGATCACTGGGGCATCGTGAAAGCCGATGTGGGCCTGAAGGACGGGCTCATCGCGGCGATCGGCAAGGCCGGCAATCCCGACATCCAGCCCGGCGTCACCATCATCGTCGGGCCTGGCACCGAGGTGATCGCGGGCGAAGGCAAGATCCTCACCGCCGGCGGCTTCGATTCGCACATCCATTTCATCTGCCCCCAGCAGATCGAGGAGGCGCTGATGTCGGGCGTCACCTCGATGCTGGGCGGCGGCACGGGGCCCGCGACCGGCACCTTCGCCACCACCTGCACGCCCGGCCCCTGGCACATCCAGCGCATGATCGAGGCGGCCGACGCTTATCCGATGAACCTCGGCTTCGCCGGCAAGGGCAACGCCTCCAAGCCCGCGGCGCTGGTCGAGCAGGTGAAGGCCGGCGCCTGCGCGCTCAAACTGCACGAGGACTGGGGCACGACGCCGGCTGCGATCGACTGCTGCCTCTCCGTCGCCGACGATCACGACGTGCAGGTGATGATCCACACCGATACGCTGAACGAATCGGGCTTCGTCGAGGACACGATCAAGGCGTTCAAGGGCCGCACCATCCACGCCTTCCACACCGAGGGCGCGGGCGGCGGCCACGCGCCCGACATCATGAAGGTCGCGGGCCTGCCCAACGTGCTGCCCTCGTCCACCAACCCGACGCGGCCCTATACGAAGAACACGCTCGACGAGCATCTCGACATGCTGATGGTCTGCCATCACCTCGATTCGAGCATTCCCGAGGACCTCGCCTTCGCCGAAAGCCGCATCCGCAAGGAGACGATCGCCGCCGAGGACATTCTGCACGATCTCGGCGCGCTCTCGATGATGTCGAGCGACAGCCAGGCGATGGGCCGGGTCGGCGAGGTCATCATCCGCACCTGGCAGACGGCGGACAAGATGAAGCGCCAGCGCGGCGCGCTCGAGGGCGACAGGCCCGCAACGACAACGCGCGGGCAAAACGCTACATCGCCAAATACACCATCAATCCCGCGATCGCCCACGGGGTGTCCAAGCACATCGGCTCGGTCGAGAAGGGCAAGCTCGCCGATCTCGTCTTGTGGACGCCGGCCTTCTTCGGCGTGAAGCCCGATTGCATCATCAAGGGCGGCGCGATCGCCGCGGCGCTGATGGGCGACCCCAACGCCTCGATCCCGACCCCCCAGCCCGTCCACTACCGGCCGATGTTCCGCTCGCACGGCCGCGCGCTGCACGGCTCGTCTTCACCTTCGTGTCCGACGCGGCGCTCGCAGGCGGCCTCGAGCGCAAGCTCAAGATGCAGAGGCGCCTGGTCGCGGTCGAGAACACGCGCGGCAAGATCGGCAAAAAAAGCATGATCCACAACGGCGCGACGCCGAAGATCGAGATCGACCCCGAGACCTACGACGTGACGGGCGGACGGCGAGCTTCTCATCTGCGAGCCGGCCGACAAGCTGCCGATGGCGCAGAGGTACTTTTTGTTTTGAGGAGGGGGCAGCCCGGACGACTGATCTCTCGCTGTTTTAAAGCGGTCGGCGGTGCTAGAATCACATTTGGAAATGTGAGGGATGGCCTCTGCGCTGATTTCAAGATGGACGGCAACATTCTCATACGGCGAAGATATGAACCGAGCAGAATTCGAAGTGCTGATGGCAGACCAATCGAAAACAATCAGCGCCGACATCAGCTGGAGTGAGGATGAAGATCACTCCCCGTCAGTAGAGTTTCGTGCCGAGGTCACGAATACGCAGGGATATCCCCTCTTTATTCGAGGCTCATACAATGCCTTGGCTGGCACACTAACATCTGCGTTGATCCATCGAACCGTAGGCAGAGTATATGGGCTTGATCTGGGAAAAGATCACCATAATCCCTCCTACGAGTTCGTGGGAGAGAAGCACAAGCATATATGGGATGATCGTGTCCGAGACAAAAACGCGTACGTTCCAGAGGATATTACGGCGTCCGCTTCAAACCCCGTTGCTGTTTGGCAACAGTTTTGTAAGGAGGCGCGCCTTGTACATTTAGGCAGGTTGATGGAACCTCCAGCCCGGCAATTGGATTTGTTCTGATGCTCAACCCCTGTCAAACGATTTCTCAGCATGTTGGTGAACTATTTCAGTGCTCGAACATAGGAGATTATGTTCGAATAAGAACGCCATTCCTTTATCCAGACGGCGATGTTATTGACGTATTCTTTCGTCAATCAGATGACAATTTTACATTAACTGATCTAGGGGAGTCAATGCGATGGTTACGCATGCAGACTGTATCCCAAAATCGGTCACCGAAACAACGACAGCTTGTGCAGGACGTAGCGCTCACGCAAGGAGTAGAAATATTCAAGGGTATGTTGACTGCTCGCGTCAAGGGCATTGATGAGTTGCCGTCGGCTGTTGTCCGACTAGGCCAAGCCGCAGTTCGAATATCTGATTTATGGTTCACTCTTCGTACTCGCGCGGTGGAGTCAATCAACGATGAGGTGCAAGATCTTCTTGAAGAAAAGGAAATACCCTTCGAACGAGGCGAGAAAATCGTTGGCCGTTCAGGGAGAATTTGGAGGCCCGACTTCCATATTCGGCATCCAAAGCGAAGCGCTTTAGTCTACGTCCTAGCAACTGGCAGTAGAGCTGCCGCTCGTGGCATAGCGGAACATGTTCTGGCTTCTTGGTACGATCTTGATCATCTCAAGATCGGTCCGCAGGCAATTAGATTTGTGTCCCTGTTTGATGACACCGTCGATGTTTGGGGACCGGAAGACTTTCGGCTGCTAGACGACTTATCCGACGTCACATACTGGTCAAAACCAGACCAATTCGTGGACTTACTAGCGGCCTGATATGTTTGCTTGAGTAGGTCAATCGCAGCCAGCGGATTTGCGATGATAGATACGACGGAACTCGGCAACCCCAGACTGGATTTCCTCGCCGCCGTCGCGCTTCTCCGCGACTTGCCGGAGCACGGGCTCGTCTGAGGCCAAGTCGGCGCCGTTGTCGAGCCGCTCGATAAAGCCAAGCCGCTCGTTGAATTCAGCAGCGACACGAGCCGAGCCTACGCCATCGTTCCTTGTCCGCGCGACGCGTCGCTCGTTTTGCGCACGGCGCCTCTGGCCGCGTGAGCGATCGGCGTGATGGAAGAGCCGGGCGCGGGCCCCAACGAGGCGGCCGAAAGCGGACGGCGGCGGCGGATGTCTGGAGCTACAATTTCTGCAAGAGCGTGTCGCGCGACAATTGATTGCACGAAAATCAGAAATCAGCGCTAAGCTCACCCCATGATCGATCCTCTCCACGTGAGCGGCGCTTCCGCCCGTTCCGGCGCGCCGCTTCCCCGTTCCGCCGCCGCCCGCCGGGGGACAGGGGCGCGCGATTTTTTTTCGCGGAAAATCCCGCGTAACCCATTGAAAAGGCTCATTTCGGACGAGAGAATCCAAGGAAATCCAAGCTTTTCCAACCCCTGAATCGAGGGGTTTCAATGCGAAAGAGCGCGGGAGCAAGGAAACCCAAATCGGGTCGGCCCATTGCGGCCGGCCGCCGGAGGGGCCGGACCAACTCCAGCCGGACGGATGGCGCTTGAGGTCGCCTCCGGATCCGTCGGCCTTCGGCCTCGCCGCCCTTACCAGCAGCCGAATCGAGGCGGCAGCCTCACGTCCGACGTCACTCGATCTCCGCGAACAGGACCACCAGCGACGTGCAGTCGAGCGGCATCACCGGGTTGGTGTAGATCATGCGCGTGTGGCGGCCCTTCTCTTCGAACGCGGCGTTGATCAGATCGGACGCGCCGTCGAGGCATTTGGGATGCTCCTTAAAGGCGTCGTCCACGCCCAGCACCCCTTCCAGCCGCACGATGCGCTTGACCTTCGCAAGCTCGCCGACCGCCTGTTTGATCTGCGCGATCGCGTTCAGGCAGGAGAGCTGGCACGACTTGTAGCCGTCGTCCCCGGAAATCTCGCGGCCGATCTTGCCGACATAGGCGAGCTTGCCGTCCCGCCACGGCAGGTTGCCTGACGTCATCACCAGGTTTCCGGTGACTGCCCAGGGAACATAATTGGCGACCGCGCCGGGCGGGGGAGGAAGCGCGAGGCCAAGATCAGCGATGCGTTCTTCCGGGGTCTTTGCTGTCATCGAGCGCTCCCTCTTTCCGGCCTTCCTACAAAGCGCCTAATCAATGGGTCAAGACGATCGCCTTGGAAACGGGCGAGCGAGATATTGGAGCTCAAGATTCGCCAACGCATTCCCCTGACCAGGACGAACTTGTACGCTCGTTGAGTCGACGGGAGCGAACCGCGTTCAGCTTGCCGCCACGCCCCGCCAAGCGATAGGACGCGGCCCGTCGGCCGCGAACGGAGCCTCACATGTCCCCACGCCCGAAAGCCGCGCCCCATGTCCATATTTTCGAGCCGCATGTGCGGGTCACCGAATGGCGGTTCGCTCCCGGCGCCGAAACCGGGTGGCACCGTCACGAGGCCGATTATGTCGTCGTTCCGCTCGCCGACGGCGAACTCCTGCTCGAGGAGCCCGGCGGCGGCTCGCGCAAGGCGGCGCTGAAACGGCACGTCCCTTACGCGCGCCGCGCGGGAGTCGAGCACAATGTGGTGAACGCCAATCCGTTCGACTACGCCTTCATCGAGATCGAGCACCTGAAGCCGTGAGGGGCCCGTCGCCCGCGAAGAGCCGACCCGCCAGACCCGAAGCCTGCCCTCCGCCTATTCGTCGCCGAGGAAATGCAGGATGGCGAAATTGAACATTTTCGGGTCCTGCAGGAAGGCGAAATGGCTCACGTTCGGCAGGATGAGGAGGCCGGCGTGCGGGATCGTGGCGGCGATATATTCCGTGTGGGCGCGCTTGATCGCCTCGTCATGGTCGCCGTCGACGACGAGCACGGGCGTATCGATCGCCTTGAGCTGATCGTCGGTCCAGTTCGGCTGGTCCGCCCACATCTTGCTGATCTGGTCGACGAAGGCGTCGTATTCCTTGGGCGTCGTGGAATGCTCGGCATATTCGTGACCGGCCCGCTCGATATAGGCGGCGAAGGTCGGGTTCTTCTCGACGCCCTCGACCACGCCGGCGGTCACGGTGTTGGCGGCGAAGGCGAACACCTTGCCGACGCGGTCCTTGTGGCGCATCGCAAGGTCGATGCCGAGAATGCCGCCGTCGCTCCAGCCGACGATGTCGGCCTTCGGGATTTTCAGCGCATCCATCAGCGCCACGACGTCGTCGGCCATCAGGTCGTAGCCGTAGGGCCGCGCGTCGCGGGTCGAGCGGCCGTGGCCGCGGCTGAACGGGCGCATCAGGGCCTCCGTCGAATGAGTATACGCGAAAGCGGGCAAGGCGTCAAGAGCGAGACAGCGTGGTGATGATGAGACCGGCGCATTGAGGGCCTCCTCTAATCAGTACCTAATTTAGTATACTATTTGGCCGGCCGCATCAACACCGTCGCCCCAAAGCGCACGGGCCGCGCCGACCCTCACCAGCAGCCTCCCCAGCCGCAGCGGGGACCCCAATAATAGGGGCGCGGGCCCCAACCGGGCCCCAGCCGCCGCAATAATAAGTGTTCGAGTTCGCGATCGCAGCGCCCGCGAGCGCTCCACCCGCCACGCCGAGCGCCGCGCCGGCGATCGCCGCGTTCTGCGCCTGCTCCGAGTTGGCGCGCAGGTTCACGTAGTTCGCCGCGTAGCACCGCTGGTAGGCCTTCGTTCCCGGATGAAGCCCTGCGGCCATGCAGACGTTGGAAGCCTGCATGCTCGATTGCTCCGGGGTCTGACACCCGGCCGCCGCTCCGGCGATGAGCCCCAGAACCGAGATGGCGGCAAAACTTTTCACGAGTTCGTTTCCAGAGGTTCCCTCAAAGATGGCCCCATTCCGGCGATTTCCCGCGAGCCTCGCAATCGATCTCCCGCAGCGCAACGCCGGGGAATACTGAAGACCGGCGCGAACCGGCGAGCAAGGACGGCGCGCTATGGTAGGAACGATCCTGAGACGAACCGGAGATGAGGCGAGCAACTCAATGCCCAACCCGTTCTTCACCATAGGGCATTCCACCCGTTCGATCGAAGAGTTCGTGGCCCTTCTCAGGGCGGCGGGCGTCAAGCTCGTCGTCGACGTGAGGACCGTCCCGCGCTCGCGGACCAACCCGCAGTTCAACCGCGACGTCCTTCCCGCTTCGCTCAGCCCCCATGGCGTTGCTTATGAGCATCTGCCCGAACTCGGCGGGCTCAGGGGCCCGCAGCGCGACATCTCGCCCGAGACCAACGCCTTCTGGGAGAACGCGAGCTTTCACAATTACGCCGATTACGCGATGAGCGAGGAATTCCATTCGGGCGTCGAAAAATTGCGCGCGTTGGGGCATGACGCGCGCTCCGCGGTCATGTGCGCCGAGGCCGTCTGGTGGCGATGCCATCGCCGGATCATTGCGGACTATCTCGTCGCCGCGGGCGAGGAGGTCTGGCACATTCTCGGGCCAGGACACATCGAACCGGCCCGCATGACGCCGGCGGCGGGTCTCGGGCCGGCCGGCGCGCTGACCTATCCGGCCGCCCCGCCTGCCGCGCCCACCGCGAGCCGATGAACCGCCGGCGCCACGAACCCTTGCGCCCGCTCGTCGATGCGCTGCGCGTCCTCCTCGAGACGGCACCGCGGGCTCAGGCGTTCCTCGACGACTGGCCGCGGGAGATGATCGCGCGGCCGGTCGGCAGGCGCCCGCTTCCAGTCGCCGCCGCCCTGCAGGGCCTGTCGCGCCTTGCCGCGCCGGCTGCGCGCGGGCTGGTCGAGGCGGTCGAGGCGCAGGCTCACGACCTCGACTGGCGACAGACCTACGGCACAGCCGATTTCGGCGAACGATTCCTTGAGAACTACGGGTTCAATGAATGGATCGGCGAGCGGGGCGCCTTCGTCAGCGACAAACTCGCCTGCGGCGTTCTCCTGCTCGGTCGCGACACGGAATATCCGGACCATTCCCATGAGGCGGAGGAGCTTTATCTGCCGCTCGCCGGCCGCGCCTTCTGGCGTGTCGCGCAATCCGGGTGGCGGCTTCGTCCGCCAGGAGAATGGATCCACCACCCCTCGTGGATGAGCCACGCCATGCGCACGGATGAGGAGCCCCTGCTCGCGGCCTATGTCTGGCGGGGCGGCGACCTTCAGGCGAAGTCGCGCATCGGCCGGTGAATGAGGGTCGAGCGACCGGGTCAAATCGCAAATCACTGGCGCGCGTGACTTTGTGCGCCCGGCGGCCGCCTCCGCTCACACGTCCAGGTTCGCCACCGAGAGCGCGTTTTCCTGGATGAATTCGCGCCTGGGCTCGACGATGTCGCCCATGAGCTTGACGAAGATGTCGTCAGCCTCGTCGACCTGGCGGATCTTGACCTGCAGGAGCGTGCGGGCCTCGCGGTCGAGCGTCGTCTCCCAGAGCTGGTCCTTGTTCATCTCGCCGAGACCCTTGTAGCGCTGGAAGGTCACGCCCTTGCGGCCGGCGGCGTTGATCGCCTCGAGAAGCTCCGAGGGGCCGGAAACGGTCGTCGTGTCGCCGCGGCGCGTAAATGTCGCCGGCTCGGCGAAGGCCTCGCTCAGCGGGCGCGCGTGCTCGTCGAGATGGCGCGCGTCGGCCGAAGCGAGCAGGCCCGCATCGAGAATCGCGGCCTGCCGGACGCCGCGAACCTCGCGCGTCAGCGCGTAGCCGCCGGCTTCCACCCGGGTCGCCCAGTTGCGCTCGGTCTCCTCGGCGATGGCGTTCATCCGTTCGGCGATGAGGCGCGCGCGGGGCTCGGCCTCCGGATCGACGGGGTCTGCGAGAGGCTTCAGCGCGCCGGCGAGCGCCGCCTGCTCGACCAGGCTCCGGTTGTAGCGCGAGTGCAGATTGTCGAGCAGCCGGCGCATGGTGCGCGCCTCCTCGATCAGCGCGCGCAGGTCGGCCCCGGCGCGCGCTTCGCCGCCCGCGAGGGTCAGGGTCGCGCCCTCGAGCCCCGTCTCTACCAGATAATCCTCGAGCGCCCGCTCGTCCTTGAGATATTGCTCCGACTGGCCGCGCTTGACCTTGAACAGGGGCGGTTGCGCAATGAACAGATGTCCCGCCTCGATGACCGCGCGCATCTGCCGGAAGAAGAAGGTGAGGAGAAGGGTGCGGATATGCGAGCCGTCGACATCCGCGTCGGTCATGATGATGATCTTGTGGTAGCGCAGCTTCTCGATGTTGAAGTCGTCGCGTCCGATGCCGGCGCCGAGCGCGGTGATGAGCGTGCCGATCTGCTCTGAGGACAGCATCTTGTCGAAGCGCGCGCGCTCGACATTGAGGATCTTGCCGCGCAGCGGCAGCACCGCCTGGAACTCGCGGTTGCGGCCCTGCTTGGCGGTCCCGCCGGCCGAATCCCCCTCGACGAGGAAGATCTCGGACTTCGCCGGGTCGCGCTCCTGGCAGTCGGCGAGCTTGCCGGGCAGGCTTGCGATGTCGAGCGCGCCCTTGCGGCGCGTGAGTTCGCGCGCCTTGCGCGCCGCCTCGCGCGCCTGCGCCGCCTCCACCACCTTGCCGACGACCACCCGCGCCTCCTGCGGATGCTCCTCGAACCATTGCGAGAGGAGTTCGTTCACGAGCCCTTCGACCACCGGCCTCACCTCGGAGGAGACCAGTTTGTCCTTGGTCTGGGACGAGAATTTCGGGTCCGGGCATTTGATGCTGAGCACGCAGGTCAGCCCCTCGCGGGTGTCGTCGCCGGACAGGTCGACTCGCTCTTTCTTGAGCAGGCCAGAGCTTTCGGCATAGCCGACGACCTGGCGGGTCAGCGCGCTGCGGAAGCCCACGAGATGCGTGCCGCCGTCGCGCTGCGGGATGTTGTTGGTGAACGGCAGCACGTTCTCGTGATAGCTGTCGTTCCACCACAAAGCGACTTCGACGCCGATGTCGGCGCGCTCGCCCTTGATGAGGATCGGCTTCTCGATCAGCGCGGTC
The DNA here is from genome assembly GCA_963742305.1 of uncultured Alphaproteobacteria bacterium. Classification (GTDB taxonomy): domain Bacteria; phylum Pseudomonadota; class Alphaproteobacteria; order Rhizobiales; family Beijerinckiaceae; genus Roseiarcus. Next base: position 14,424 of record CAVULN010000018.1, on the reverse strand, counting down.
TTGGCGCGGTCCAGATACCGCACGAACGCCTCAAGGCCGCCGTCGTAGTGCAGCTCCTCGCGCTTGGGCTCGGCATGGCGCAGATCAGTCAGTATGACCCGGACGCCCGAATTGAGGAAAGCAAGCTCGCGCAGACGATGCTCGATGGTCGCATAGTCGAATTCGACCATGCTGAAGGTTTCGGGCGAGGGGGTGAAGGTGACCTCGGTGCCGCGCTTCACCCTGCCATCGACAACGGGCGCCGGTCCAATGACCTTGAGGGGGGCGACCGCGTCGCCGCCGGCGAATTCGATTGCGTGCTCGAGCCCGTCGCGCCAGATGCGCAGAACGAGCCGGGTCGACAGCGCATTGACCACGGAAACGCCGACGCCGTGCAGGCCGCCCGACACCTTGTAGGAATTCTGGTCGAATTTGCCGCCCGCATGCAGCTGGGTCATGATGACTTCGGCGGCCGAGACGCCCTCCTCGTCATGAATGCCGGTCGGAATGCCGCGCCCGTCGTCGGTCACGGTGCACGAGCCGTCGGCGTTGAGGGTCACGGTCACGAGCTTCGCATGTCCGGCCAGCGTCTCGTCGATGGCGTTGTCGACCACCTCGTAGATCATGTGGTGGAGGCCGGAGCCGTCGTCGGTGTCGCCGATGTACATGCCCGGCCGCTTGCGCACGGCGTCCAGCCCGCGCAGCACCTTGATCGAATCGGCGTCGTATGTCTCGTTGGTCCCGGCGTCCTCCGCGAGGTCTTTTCCTTCCTCTTCCAACATCAAAACCTTTGCTGCGATCGTTCCACGGTCAGCGCGATTCGCGCGCCCGTCACCCTAGCCCGCCACACCTGAAAATGCACGTTTTGCCGGGTCTATTTGAGGCGGTTAATGCGGCGACCGCTCTGCAACCGCTAAGGACCAGGCGCCCGCTCCAATATGGGCGTTGAATGGGCGTTTTCCTAGCGCCGGCGGCGGGGAGTTCGCTTCGCCCCGCGCGTGAGCGCCAGGCGCGCGGGCGCTGGCGCAGATCGAAAGGCCTACCCCGAGCCGGGTCACGGCCGGGCGGCCACGACCCGGTCGAAACCCGCGAGGTCCTTGTAAGCGATGGCCTCGGCAAAACCGCATCGCCTGGCGATTGCGATCACGTCCGCCGCCTGCCGCGCGCCGGCTTCGGCGATGAGCCAGCCCCCGGGAGCAAGCAGGGATCGCGATCCCGGCATGATCTCTCGATAGGCGGCAAGTCCGTCGAGCCCGCCGTCGAGCGCGATCCAGGGGTCGAAGTCGCGGACCTCGCGCGGCAACCACCGGAGGTCGGCGGCGGCGATATAGGGCGGATTGGAGACGATCAGGTCGAATGGCCCTTCGAGGTCTCGCATCCAGGAGCCGACCCGGATCTCGGCCCTGCCGGAAAGGCCGCAAGCCTCGACATTTCGGCGCGCCAGCTCCGCCGCGCCCGAGGACACGTCGACGCCGACGCCGCGCGCCGCGGGAAACTCGCCGAGGAGGGCGCACAAGAGGGCGCCGGAGCCAACCCCAAGATCGAGGATGCGCAACCGCTCATTGCGGCGATCGCCAAAAATCCCGATCGCGGTCTCGATGACGGTTTCCGTTTCAGGCCGCGGGTCGAGCACCTGCGGCGAAATGGCGAACGTGAGACCCCAGAACTCGCGGCGGCCGAGAATCCTCGACAAGGGCTCGCCGGCGGCCCGCCGCGCGGCGAACTCCTCGATCCGTTGCGCCGCGGATTCCAGCGGCTTTCGCGGGTCGACGATCAAATCGACCTGCGAAAGACCTGAGGCCGCGCAGAGACTGATGCGCGCCTCGCGGGCGGGGTTTTCAATTCCGTGGAGTTCGAACCGCTCCTCGAGACTCGCCACCGCCTCTTCGCGGGTGGTCGAAGCCCCAAGCGAGGCTGAGTTCGTCAAGCAATCTGGCCGTGGCAGTGCTTGAATTTCTTGCCTGATCCGCACGGACAAGGCTCATTTCGGCCGACCCGGCCCCATGTCGCCGGATTCCTCGGGTCACGATCGGCGACCGCCACTCCGGACGGAGCCGCGAGAAGTCCCGCTTCCGCCGCCGAGAGGGAAGCGAGCGCGTATTCATTCTCGCCCGAATTCGGATCGATGTGCTGATATTGCATGGGAGGAGGCGGCGGCTCGGGCTGCTGGAACCGCACTTCCACCCTCGACATTTGCGCGATCACGGCCTCGTGCCACTGGGCGATCAATTGCCGGAACAGTTCGAACGCTTCGGATTTGTATTCGTTCAATGGATCGCGTTGGGCCATGCCCCGCCACCCGATGACCTGACGCAGATGGTCGAGCGTCACGAGATGCTCGCGCCACAAATGATCGAGCGATTGCAGGATCACCTGCTTTTCGATGTAGCGCATGGCCTCGGGGGTATTGCGCTGAATGCGCTGCGCATAGGCCTCCTCGGCCGCGGCGTGGAGTTCGGCCGCAACCTCTTCGTCGGCGATGCCCTCCTCCTTGGCCCAGCCGTCGACCGGAAGATCGAGGCCCAGCTTGTTTTGCACCTCGGTCTTCAGCCCGGCGATGTCCCAGGCCTCAGGATAAGCGTCGTGCGGAATATGCTTGGCGACGACGTCGTCGATCACGCCCGTACGCATGTCCTCGATCGTCGATTCGAGCGATTCCTGCGCCATCATCCGGCGCCGGTCCTCGAAGATGACCTTGCGCTGGTCGTTCATCACGTTGTCGAACTTGAGAATGTTCTTGCGAATGTCGAAATTGCGCGCCTCGACTTTCTGTTGCGCTTTCTCCAGAGCCTTGTTGATCCACGGGTGGACGATCGCTTCGTCCTCCTTGAGGCCCAGGCGCTTGAGCATCGCATCCATGCGCTCGGCGCCGAAAATGCGCATGAGATCGTCCTGCAGCGACAGGAAGAACTTCGACCTGCCCGGATCCCCCTGCCGGCCTCCCCGGCCGCGCAACTGATTGTCGATGCGGCGGCTTTCGTGCCGCTCGGTGCCGATGATGTAGAGCCCGCCGGCGTCGATCGCCTTCTGTTTGAAGTCGGCGACTTCGGCGCGGGTTTCGGCCTCCCTCGCGGCCCGTTCCTCCAGCGAAGCGTTCGGGTCGAGCTCCTGGCGGATGCGCATCTCGACGTTGCCGCCGAGCTGGATGTCCGTGCCGCGGCCCGCCATGTTGGTGGCGACGGTGATCGCGCCCGGCACGCCCGCCTCGGCGATGATGAAGGCCTCCTGCTCGTGGAAGCGCGCGTTGAGCACCGCGAAGGACTTCGACGGCTTGCCCGAGCGCGCCGCGGCGTAGAGCGGCTTCAATGCGTCGGGTTGAGCGAAATCGATCTTCTTGTAGCCGCGCCGTTCCAGCACCTCGGCCAGCACCTCGGACTTCTCGATCGAGGTCGTTCCGACCAGCATCGGCTGCATCTTGGCGTTGGCCTCTTCGATCTCGCGCACCACGGCGCGCATCTTTTCCTCGGTCGTCCGGTAGACCTCGTCGTCCTCGTCGGCGCGTTTGATCGGCAGGTTGGTCGGAATCTCGACGACGACGAGCTTGTAGATTTCCGCGAATTCGTCGGCTTCGGTCGCCGCGGTGCCGGTCATACCCGCGAGCTTCTTGTAGAGGCGGAAGTAGTTCTGAAAGGTGATCGAGGCGAGCGTCACATTCTCGGGCTGGACAGTCACGCCTTCCTTCGCCTCGAGCGCCTGATGCAACCCCTCGGAGTAGCGCCGCCCGGGCATCATGCGCCCGGTGAACTCGTCGACGATCACCACTTCGTCATTGCGGACGATGTAATCCTTGTCGCGCTGGAACAGCTTGTGGGCCCTGAGCGCCTGATTGATGTGGTGGACGAGCGTCGCGTTGGACGCCTCGTAAAGCGATCCTTCCTTCAACACGCCGGCCGAGATCAGGAACTCCTCCGCGTGCTCGTTGCCGGTCTCGGTCAGATTGACGGTTCGCTGCTTTTCATCAAGCTCGTAGTCTTCGCGAGCGAGTTTGGGAATGATCGCATCGACAGCGACATAAAGGTTCGAGCGATCCTCTGACGGACCCGAGATGATGAGCGGCGTGCGGGCCTCGTCGACAAGGATCGAATCGACCTCGTCGACGATCGCGAAAGCATGGCCGCGCTGCACCATCTGCGACATGTCGTACTTCATGTTGTCGCGAAGATAGTCGAAGCCGAACTCGTTGTTGGTGCCGTAGGTGACGTCGGCGGCATAGGCCTCGCGACGCTGGTCGTCGTCCAGGCCGTGCACGATGACGCCAACCGTCATGCCGAGGAACTGATAGATCTGCCCCATCCACTCCGCGTCGCGGCGGGCAAGGTAGTCGTTGACCGTGACGACGTGGACGCCCTCGCCCGCAAGCGCATTGAGATAGACGGCGCTGGTGGCGACCAGCGTCTTGCCCTCGCCGGTGCGCATTTCGGCGATCGCGCCTTCGTGCAGCACGAGGCCGCCGATCAACTGGACGTCGAAATGGCGTTGCTTGAGGGTCCGTTTCGCCGCTTCGCGGACGGCGGCGAACGCAGGCGCGATCAGGTCGTCCAGCTTCTTGCCGGCCTTGAATTCGGCCCGGAACTCCTCGGTCTTGGCCCGCAGCTGTTCGTCGGTGAGCGCCTGGAATTCGGGCTCGAGCGCATTGATGGCGGCGACCTTGGGGCGATAGCCCTTCAGCCGGCGATCGTTGGAGGAGCCAAAGACCCGCTTCATCGCGGAGTCGAACTTGAGCGCGCCGAGCATCTTCGACCTTTCCCATCCCGTCCCGCCCGAAGGCGGCTGGCCGCTTCTTCGTCCCGGCAACAGTTGGAGTCGGGGCGTCGCGAACGATGGCGAAAACAATAAAAAGCGCGAAAAAGGCCAGAATCGCCCATTTTCGCGCAGCCGTACAGAATTGCAGGTCAGATAGGAGGCGCGCTTTGCCTTGTCAATGATCGCGGGCCTTCCGGCGCGGCGATCAGCGCTGGCACCGCGGACAGTAGAAAGTCGAACGCCCGGACTGCGTGATCCTCAAGACAATTCCGCGACAACGCTCCCTGACGCAGGGCAATCCCTCGCGATCATAGACTTTGAAGGCGTGCTGAAAATATCCCATGTCGCCATTCGCCTGCCGGTGATCGCGCAAGGTCGAGCCGCCGGCTTCGATCGCTTCGTCGAGCACATCGCGAATGGCTTTCGCGACTTTGATCGCGGCCGGGGTGGCGGCGCCGCGGGCGTCCGCGAGAATGCTGGCCGGCGTCGACGGCGCCAGACGGGCGCGAAAAAGAGCCTCGCAGACATAGATGTTGCCGAGGCCAGCGATCCGCCTCTGGTCGAGCAGAGCCGATTTCAGCGGCGCGCGCGAACCGGCGAACAGCTTGGCCAGGCTGTGAGCGTCAAATTCGGGCGCGAGCGGCTCCGCGCCGAGGCCGCTCAGCCGCGGATGCCGCGCGAGCGCGCCGCTCGAAGCCAGATCCATGAAGCCAAACCGTCGCGGGTCGTTATAGGTGACCGTCCAGCCGCTATCGAGGACAATCACGACGTGATCGTGCTTGCGATCTTTTGACCGACCGCGGAGGAAAGCGCCGGGAGTTGAAACCGCGCCTTTTTCGATGCGGAACGAACCCGACATTCCCAAATGCGCGATCAGGGTCTCGCCGCTGTCCAGTTCGAAGAGAAGGTACTTGGCGCGGCGATCCATGCGGACAACGCGCCGCCCGCCGAGGCGCTCGCGAAAGCGGGGCGGGAAGGGAAAGCGGATGTCCTTCCGGCGCAATTCGACCTTGACGATCCGGGCGCCGAGCATCGCCGGCATGAGACCGCGCCGGACGATCTCGACCTCGGGCAGTTCAGGCATCGGCAAACTCCCCGCGCGGCGCGGCGATCAGGCTGTATCGCCGCGCCGCATGGGCGATCGAAACGAGAGGATTGCTGTTTAGCAGAAAGCCCTGCCAGCTCCTTTGCAATTCGTCAAGACCCTCTTTGCGCAAATCCCGCTACGGCGCGGGCAAGGATCGCGCTTCGCCATTGGCTTGGCTTGCCGCGGTCTCCAGGTGTTCCCGCCCTAACGACGCGCCTTGGGCGAACTATTCGCCTTGCGCGCCCTGGGTCTTGCCCGCGCTGGGGTGTCCTGAAGGCCGTAGGTCGCGAACCCCTGCGTGGTTTCCGCGATCTGCTCATCGGTCAGGATGAACGGGGCGCCGAGAGCGAGCGAGAGGTAATATTGCCGCGCGATCGTCTCCAGTTCGACCGCGAGCCACATGGCCTTGTCGAGATTCGAGCCGAGCGCGATCATGCCGTGGTTGGCGAGCAGGCAGCCGTTGCGCCCTTCGAGCGCTTTGAGCGCGAGCTCCGACAGCTCTTTCGTGCCGTAGCGAGCATAGCCCGAGCAGCGAATGGTCGTGCCGCCGAACGCCGCGATCATGTAATGGCACGCCGGAATTTCCTTGCGCGCGATACCGAGCACCGTCGCATAAGTCGAATGGGTGTGGACGATCGCGCCGACGTCGGGGCGCGCCTTGGTGATGTCGAAGTGAAAGCGCCACTCGGTCGATGGCTTCAGCGGTCCGCTCCAGGCGCCGTATTCTCCTTCGAGCGGCATGGCGGCGATCGACTCGGGCGTCATGTCGTCATAGGGCGTCGCGGACGGGGTGATGAGCAGGACGTCCTTGTAGCGGGCGGAGATGTTGCCCGAGGTGCCCTGATTGAGCCCATTGGCGTTCATCCACCGCGCCTTGGCCACGATATTCGCGCGCAGCGCCCTTTCATCCCTGGTCATTGTCTCCGCCCTTCTGCAAGCCCCGAGCCGGGCTCGTCTGAACAGGAGCCCGCCCCACTGCGGGCGCCTCTTGACACCGCGATAGCAGCATGAAAAAAATATCACGCCAAGAAAAAAATGACAGGGAGCGAAATGCGCGTCGCCGTATCGGCTCTGTCCGATGATCCCGATGGGGAATTGTGCGCGCGGGCCGCGTGGCTTTATCACGGCGCGGGCCTGACCCAGGGAGAAGTGGCGAAGCGGCTCAGCGTCCCAAGCGTCAAGGCGCATCGCCTGATCGCCCGTGCGAACCGTCTCGGCTTCGTTCACATCTCCATCGACGCGCCGGTCGCCGCATGCGTCGAGCTTGAAGAGGCGCTGCGGCGAAAGTTCTCCCTCAAGCAATGCCTCGTCGCGCCCGACCTCGACGACGCCCCGCTGCCGCTCAAGACCCTGGGGCTGTCCGGCGGCCGGTTTCTGCGGCTGGCGATCGAAGGGGGCGAGCACGCAATCATCGGAGTGGGGCACGGCCGCACCCTCGCCGCCTGCGTCAATCACCTGCCGCGCATGGACGTCCCGGCTCTCAAGCTGGTTTCCCTTCTCGGCGGCATGACCCGCCGCTATGTCACGACGCCCTTCGACGTGATCCATCGCCTGGCCGAGAAGACCAACGCGGCGGCTTATGTGCTGCCGCTGCCCTTCCTGGCTAACACTCCGGAGGACCGGAAAGTCCTCGTCGAGCAGCGGGGCGTGGCGGACGTGTTCCGGCTTGGGGTAGAATCGACGCTGCGCCTGGTCGGGATCGGCTCGATCGACGACAGCGCCTCCATTCTGTCGACCGGCCTGGTCGAGAGGCACGAATTCGCGGAGGCACGCGCGCTTGGCGCGGTCGGAGAATTGCTCGGCCATTTTTTTTCGCGCCGCGGCGAGATGATCGAGAGCGGTCTGTCCGAGCGGGCGCTCTCGATGTCGGCGCCCGACATTCGGGGCCGGCCGACGATCGCGGTCGCCGGCGGGCGAGCGAAAGTCCCCGCGATCAAGGGCGTGCTGGCGAGCGGCCTCATGCATGGCCTGATCACCGACGAGAACACCGCGAGAGCGCTCGCGGACTAAGGGCGCAAGCCCAATGAGGAAGAAAGGAAGGGAGCGAGCAATGCACGACAAGGCGAAAGATTTCTTTGACGCGTTCAAGGCCGGCCGCATGAGCCGGCGCGAACTGATGAGCGGCGCGGCGAGGCTCGGAATTGGCGCGGCGACCGCCAATGTCCTCCTCAACGGCGCCGCGACCCGGGCGCTCGCGGCCGACTTCGACTGGAAGAAGTTCCAGGGAACGAAGCTCCACCTTCTCCTCAACAAGCATCCTTACGCGGACGCGATGATCGCGGACCTCGCCAACTTCAAGAGCCTGACCGGCATGGATGTCACCTACGACATCTTCCCGGAGGACGTCTATTTTGACAAGGTGACTGCGGCGCTGTCGTCGAAGTCGAGCCAGTACGACGCCTTCATGACCGGCGCCTACATGACCTGGACTTATGGGCCCGCAGGCTGGATCGAGGACCTCAACCAGTGGATCAAGGACCCGGCCAAGACCAATCCGAAATACGACTGGGAGGACGTGCAGCCCGGCCTGCGCGCCTCGACCGCATGGAACGGCGTCCCCGGCGGCGCGCTCGGCTCGCCCGACGCCAAGCAATGGTGCATTCCCTGGGGCTTCGAGCTGAACTCGACCACCTACAACCGGAAGCTCTACGAGAAGGTCGGCGTCAAGCCCGCCAACAACCTCCCCGAGCTTCTCGAGACCGCGGCCAAGCTTACCAAGGATGCGGGCGGACCGTATGGGATCGGCGTGCGCGGCTCGCGCTCCTGGGCGACGATCCATCCGGGCTTCCTGTCCGGCTACGCCAACTACGGCCAAAAGGACTTCGACGTCGCCGGCGGCAAGCTGAAGGCGGCGATGAACACGCCGGTATCCAAGGACTACCACAAGATGTGGGTCAAGATGATCCAGGATTCGGGCCGAAGAACTGGTCGACCTATACCTGGTATCAGGTCGGCACCGACCTCGGCGCTGGCGCCTCCGCCACCATCTACGACGCCGACATTCTCGGCTATTTCATGAATGGCGGCGACAACAAGGAAAAGGGCAATCTCGGCTTCCACGCCTTCGCCCCCAACCCGGAGGCGAAGGCGCCGACTCCGAACGTCTGGATCTGGTCGCTTGGCCATGAATACGGCTCGGCAAGCAGAAGGACGCGACCTGGTATTTCATGCAATGGGCTTCGTCGCACCGAGCATGACATGTTCGGCGCGCGGAAGATGGACTTCGTCAACCCGGTCCGCGTCGTCGGTTTGGAAGGACGACGATTTCCGCAACCGCATCGACAAGTCCTACAGCGGCTATCTCGAGCAGTACGACGCTTCGGCGCCTGGCGCGAAGAATCTACTTCACCGCGCAGCCGCTGTTCTTCGACCTGACCACCCAATGGGCGGAGACGCTGCAAAAGATGGTGGCCAAGGAAGTGCCGGTCGATGAAGGCCTCGACCAATTGGCGGCGTCGATGGACAAGCAGCTCAAGGACGCCGGCCTCGGCTGAGCGGCGGCCCCGACTGTCCGGCGCGCAAGGGGCCCTTGCGCACCGGACGGATCGCTTGTCCGGTCGCCACCATGAGCCGCCTTTCGCCCGGGACCGCCCGAGGGATCGCAACTTGAGATTTCGCCTCGTGACCGAGACCCTAGCCGGCCGCGCCGGCGCTCCCGCACGGCGCCGGCGGACGAACCTTCTGCCCTATCTGCTCAGCCTGCCGGCGCTCGTCGTCTGCATCGGCATCATCATTCCGTTCGTCACCGCGGTCTATTATTCGCTGCTGCGCTACCGTTTGAACCTGCCGATGATGCGCGGCTTCATCTGGTTCCAGAACTACATCGACTTTTTCACCGACAGCGAATTCTGGCACACCGTGCAGGTGTCGCTCGAATATACGGTGCTGACGGTCGGGATCGAGCTCGTCCTCGGGCTCGTCATCGCCATGCTCCTGCAGAAGCGGACCCGCATCAACAACATCGTCTCGATCCTTCTGCTTCTGCCGCTGATGACCGCGCCGGCGATCGCCGCCCTGATGTGGAAGCTGATGACCAATCCGAACTTCGGCGTCCTCTCCTATTTCGTCCAGCTTCTCGGCTTTGCCAATTTCAAATGGGCGTCGGATCCCTCGACCGCGCTGTTCACCGTGGTCCTCGTCGACGTCTGGGTCTACACGCCGTTCATCATGATCCTGCTCTTGGCGGGCCTGCGGTCGCTGCCGCAGCAGCCGTTCGAGGCGGCGGCGCTCGACGGCGTTCCGCGCCGCTTCGTGTTCTTCCGCATCACGCTCCCGATGCTGACTAGATCCTCGGCGATCAGGAGGATGCCGCGTAAACGCCTGCCCCTGCGGCCACGCTGGCCGCTGGCTGCCCCGTGAGGCCCGGATGATAAGCCTGGCTCTCAGGGCCGCAAGACCACGCCCGTCAGGGCTGACCCTGGCGGGGCGTTGTGCTCAATGGCCTGCCGACTCCGAGGCCGCGCCGACCGCGCTTGCGGCCAGCATGCCGAGCGCCAGGCAGAAGGTCACAGGCATCGGGACGCAACGCCGCGCATTGTCCGGGTCGGCCCCCTCCAGCCAACGGTGCTCCGTATCCGCGCTCCGCACGGACGCGCCTGCGGCGCGCCGTTGACCCTGGAGACCGACCCAGCGGGCCTCACGGCGAGGGCCAGGCCAGAGGCCAGGTCCAAGAGCATCGTGGTCATCTGGTACCACCTGGCCGGGCACAGCCCCGCCATCGCCCGCGACCGCCGCGGCCGGGCACCCTGGTACGCCGCCAAGACCATCACTGCCGCCGCCCCCCTGCCCGCCGACCTCCGAGTAGCCCTCGACCAAATTCACGGCCGACCAGCTGCGCACTAATTTGTCACAAGTCAGGCCTGATCATAACCTTTCGCCATTTCTAAAGCATAAATCTTTCACGCCCAATTCAGCCCTTATGGCGTCGCGGAGGATTGCGCGGGCGCGAAGGGTCTTTGGATATAGTTCGCCCCATTTGGCCTCATCCGCTTGCTCAGCCGCGTTATGAGCAGCGTAAAGGGCATCGTTGTAAGAATGCCCGAGGTTCCTGACCTCTGTTCCACAGCTGATGGTTAGGTAGGCGTACGTATCATGCAGCGCCGTGGTTGCTGGCCTCATATGCTCAATCCGATCGAATTCCTCACGGCTGAGGACCTTGAAATACAATTGTTCCGTGGTCAGCCAGTATGAATTCGTTGCTACTAGGTAGTTATAGCCTACCTCGCGACGCTGATCTGTAATCGTCTGGAGTTGTTGCTGACGATAGGCCTCAACGCGCGTTTGTTCTCCCCATTTGTGGTTGAGCCCGGCGGTCACAAGCCCCAGTACTCCAGTCAACACAACACCGCCGAGAGCTCCAGCTAGGGCGAACCACGCACTTGAATCTGCCATATCTACCTCACAAACGTTCTACCTATCGCCAGATCCGGTCCGCATCTGGCCCTCAACGCCACCGCCTACTGCCCAGTGTCGGGCGAGCCTTCGGTAGCTGCTCAGACAGGCTCACCGGTCGGATTACCGCACGGTAGCAGTCGGTAGTTGCCTCCTCGGCATATCATTGCGCCCCCCGGCCACTGCTGGCCGCTTTTTGGCCGCACAAGGGCGCTCAACGCCGCCGCCTACTGCGCATCAGTGAGTGGCATCATGGCAGGTCAGCCGTAAAATGCGCAGGTAGTAGGCGTGCGTGACACAGTCTACGGATCAGCTGCTACTGAGCGTTGCCGAATCTAGCCATACCTGATCCAGGCGCGCCGGAAGCCGACCTCCGCCACACTTGGAGGATGGATCAGACATCGATTACCGCGGCCGGTGCGATCGACACGTTCCTGGTACTGCTGATCGGTATCGGGCCGAAGATCGCCCTGGTTCCGTTCCTGGAAATCACCGCTGCCCTGGACCCGGCCGTCAAGCAGCGCGTGCTGCGCAAGATGCTGACCACAGCGGCGACGGTGGCGGTGCTCCTCATGGTGCTGGGCGAGCTGTTGCGCGTCTTGCTGCACTTCACGATCGGATCCCTGTCGATCGCCGGTGGCGTGATCTTGCTCGTGATTGCAGTATGGATGGTGCTCTCGCCACCCACTGACAGCAGCCACCGCGACGTCGGCAAAGACCCGATGCAACTTGCCCAGTTTCCGCTAGCCGTGCCCTACCTGCTCAACCCGGTGGGCATCGTCGGCCTGATGACGATCTCCGCCGAGGCGAAGTCACTCAGCGTCTTCGCCGTGGAGTTCGGCATTCTCGTGTTCGTCTTGCTGCTGGACGTGGTGGTGTTCCGCTGGGCGAACCGGGTGAGCGAGAAGCTCGACGAAAGCCGCATGCTGCTCACCGAGAAAGTCTTCGGCTTCCTGATCGCTGCGATCGCCGTGCAGCTGATCCTCGACGGGCTGGCCTCGGTGGGAGTCATCGCGCCTGTCCCGCACTGAGCACATGAGCCAACCGGCTGCGCCCGCTGGCGTCGAGCATGCATGCAGCGACCGGACCTCCGCGCGCCGGGCTGCTGACCGGCCTCTATGAGGCTGGTTTGCATCGAGTGGGTCGTCTGGAGCCTGCGGACCAGACGTGGACCAGCCGACGTCTCATCTAGCAATGTACGCAGGTAAAGACTGGAGCAAGCGACGGCCTCCGGAGCCGTGAGTCCCAGTGTCAACTGCGCTCTGACAGTTGGTCGGCTACCAGCCTCCGGTCCATAGCCTGTTTTGGCCTTACAATGACGCTCAACGCTGCCGCTTGATGCGCATCGTTGACGCATATTTCAGCAGGTCAGCGACAGAATGACCAGGTTGCGGATGCGACTGTAGATCTCTACGGTTCCGATGATCTATAAGCGGAAGCCGCTCTCAGTGACCGGTCAGCGTAAGCCGTCAAAGTCCTATCTGGCAGGGAAGAGCAAGCGCGGTGCCATCGGCCTGCACCTGGCCAGGCGCGGCTCGGTCGTGCTCGGCAACATCGAGGGCGGCTTCCGTCATCCGGAGACCTTTTCCAGGGTGTTCCGCGACACGCAGGCGCGCTGCGCCCGGATGCTCGGCGAGGACGCGCCGCCGGTGATCCGGCTGCACGACTTGAGGCGCTCGCACGCGACGATCCTGCTGCGGGCCCGCGAGAACGTGAAGGTGGTCAGCGAGCGGCTCGGGCACGCCAGCGTGACGGTCACGCTGGGTATCTACGCTCACGTGCTGCCGGGCGACCAGCGGGAGACGGCGGCCCGGTTCGCGGCCCTCGTCGGGGGCGCAGAGACGTGATCAGGTATGGCCGTAGGTATAACCGCCCTGCATCGCGCCAGTTTCACGGCCTTAATGAGCCCTGACCTGCGGCGGAGCAGAGAGGCCGGAGTGCGGGCGGGGGGATTTGAACCCCCACGGTGTCGCCACCAACAGGACCTAAACCTGCCGCGTATGCCATTTCGCCACGCCCGCTGGGGCCAGCGCGAGGCTGGCCGTTTGTAACGCTACCGCCTAGGCGCCGACCTCGGCCCGCAGCCGGGCGACGTGGCCGGTGGCCTTGACGCCGTACAGGGCTTTCTCGATGGCGCCGTTCGCGTCGACCACGAACGTGGACCTGATCACGCCGACGGTGGTCTTGCCGTAAAGCTTCTTCTCGCCCCAGGCGCCGTAGGCCTCGAGCACCGCGTGGTCGGGATCGGAGAGCAGCGGGAAGGTCAGGCCCTCTTTGTCCCGGAACCTGGCCAGCTTGGCCGGCTGGTCGGGCGAGATGCCCAGGACGGTGATGCCCGCGGAGTTCAGGCTGGCCAGGCTGTCACGGAAGTCGCAGGCTTCCTTGGTGCAGCCGGGCGTCATCGCGGCCGGGTAGAAGTACACGATCACCCGCTGGCCGCGGAACGAGGACAGCGAGACCTCCTTGCCGTCGGCGTCCAGCAAGGTGAACTCGGGCGCCGGGTCGCCCGGCGCGAGCCTGTTGTCGGCCATGTACCTGCCTCCCTGTATCGGCGAGCGGAAACTCAACGCTACCGCCCGGGACCGTCAGCGGCCGAACGGGCCAGATGAGGGGCTAGGCCGCGCGGGACGCCGCGGTGATGAACGGGGTCAGCGCGCGGAAGGCCCGGCCGCGGTGGCTGATCGCGTCCTTGGCTTCCGCGGTCATCTCGGCGGTGGTCTGGCCGAACCCGTCGGGCAGGAAGATCGGGTCGTAGCCGAACCCGCCGCTACCGCGCGGTGAGCGGATCAGCCGGCCCTCCACCTGGCCGGTCACGACCCACTCCCGGGCGCCGGGGGGGCTCGGGGGGGTCGTCCCCCCCGGAGTCAGCAGAGCGCCGGGGGCGACCAGCGCGGCGGCGCAGACGAACCGGGCGCCGAGCCGGGCATCGGGCACGTCGGCCACCTGGGCCAGGACCAGTTCCAGGTTGGCCTGGTCGTCGCCGTGCCCGCCCGCCCAGCGGGCCGACAGCACGCCGGGCATGCCGTTGAGCGCGTCCACGCAGAGCCCGGAGTCGTCGGCGACCGCGGGCAGGCCGGTGTAATCCGCGATCGCACGCGCCTTGAGCAGCGCGTTCTCCTCGAACGTGGCTCCGGTCTCCGGCACGTCGGGCGCACCGGGGAACTCGTCCAGGCCGGCCAGCCTGATCTGCGCGCCCCCGTCCTGCGAAGCGCGGTCCTCGGCGC
>CAVULN010000017.1:0-297517 GCA_963742305.1 uncultured Alphaproteobacteria bacterium | reverse complement strand
ATTTCCACGCCGGCGGCCACGAGCCGCGCATCGAGCGCCGCCTCGAACGAGGGCTTGCCCCCATAGCCTCGAAAGTCGATCGCCTCGGCGGCGACGCCGAGCTTGCGCGCGAGGGCAAGGCCGGGCGCGGCCGGATCGTCCGAAAGAACCAGCACGACCGCGGCCGAAAAGCCCGGCGATCGCGCCGCTTCGATCAAGGCGCCCATATTGGAGCCGCGGCCCGAGATAAGGACCGCGGTCGGCACGCGCGGCGTCACAACTTCAGCCTCCCACGGAGGACGAGGGGTCGGCCCTTCGCGGGAATGAGTTCCCCGATCAGAACTGGCGAGAGCCCGGCGCCCGCCAGCGCCCCGTGCGCTTCCGGAGCGCAGTCGGCGGAAACGAACGCCGCCATCCCGAACCCGCAATTGAAGGTGCGCAGCATCTCGGCTTCGTCGAGACCGCCAATCGATGCAAGCCAGGAAAAGACGGGTTGCGGCGCGAAGGCGTCGAGATCAAGCGCAACCGCGAGTTCGTCCTCAAGCACGCGCGGCAGATTGTCCGGATAGCCCCCGCCGGTAATGTGGGCGAGCGCGGTATCCCCCGCGTCTGCTTAAGCGCCCGAAACAACGGGCGTACGTAAAGGCGCGTCGGCGTCAGAAGCGCGTCGGCGAGCGAGCGCAACGGATCGAACGGGGCGGGGAGCGTCCCATGCGAGGCCGGCCCCGCGCGACGATCCGCTGTACTAGCGAAAATCCGTTCGAGTGAATTCCCACGACGGCAGGCCGAAGACAAGGTCGCCCGGCTTCAGCCCGCTCCGGGCATGAGCGTCCCGCGCTCGGCGGCGCCGACAGCGAAGCCGGCGATGTCGAAGTCGCCCGGTCCATAAAGGCCTGGCATCTCCGCCGTCTCCCCACCGATCAATGCGCACCCCGATTGCGCGCACCCTTCCCGCGACGCCTTGCACGACCGCGGCGGCGATCTCCTCGTCGAGCTTGCCCGAAGCAAAATAATCCAGGAAGAACAGCGGCTCGTCGCTGCGAACGACAATGTCGTTGACGCACATGGCCACGAGGTCGACGCCGATCGTATCGTATAAGCCGCTCTCGATGGCGATCTTGAGTTTTGTGCCGACGCCGTCATTGGCGGCAACCAGGATCGGGTCGATAAACCCCGCGGCCTTCAGATCGAACAGTCCGCCGAACCCGCCAGCTCCGCGCCCGCCCCGGAACGGCGAGTTGCGTGAGCGAACGGGCGGATTGATCCACAATCCGGTTGCCGACATCGATGTCGACCCCCGATTCGGAGTAGGTGAGAGACTTTCGGCTTTCGGACATCGGGCTCGCAGGGCGTCGGCGAGGATCGGAGTAATTGCCCGCTACGAAACACGCAAGGGCCGCGAGCCGGGCTCGGTTTCCCAACCTTGGCGACTTCGTGTTACCGTGGTTATCCGCGCGCGGCCAAGGCCAAAGGGAGGGATGTCCGCGGGGCGATGCCAGGGCGTCAATACTTGATGAATATTGGCAACATCCTCGGCAATATACCCAATTTCATTACGCTGGCGCGAATGTTGATGACGCCTCTGGCTGTCATGATGATCATATCGCAACGGTTCCTTCCAGCGTTCCTGATTTTCATCCTGGCCGGCGTATCGGATGCGATCGACGGGTTTATCGCCAAAAACTTCAATCTGCGCACGGAAACTCGGCGCCTATTCCATCCCCTCGCGGACAAGGCGCTCTTGATTTCGATCTATGTTTCGCTTGCCATTTATGCCGGTTTGTCCGCTTGGCTTGCTATCACCGTTGTGTCCAGAGACGTGATGATCGTCGTGGCGGTGCTGGTCTCCTGGCTGCTCGACAAGCCTGTCGAGATTCGCCCGGTCTGGGTGTCGAAGCTGAATACGGTCGCGCAGATCACCCTCGCAGGCTTCGCTCTCGGGGTCCGCGCCTACGGCCTCGATGAGCCGATCCTGCAGACTTCCCTACAATGGATGGTCGCCGCGACGACCCTGGCCTCGGGCGGCTTCTATATCGCCCAGTGGCTGGACCATATGAGCCGATAAGGGCGCCGCATGCTACGGAGTCGCCGCTGTCACGGTTCTTGTGCCGGACTATGAAGATGGGGACTCGCTTTCTTCAGCGGCGTCCTCGGTTTCGCGGTTCTCGAAGACACCCCGCTCTCGCCTGCCAAACGCTGGATTGTCGTCGCGCCGTCACAGGACTTAGGCGCGGCCCTGGTGCTCGCGGTTCCAAGCGATGAGCGTCAGAGGACCCGTGTTGGCGACCAGGCCGGGGAACGAGTCCGGCTTTTTTCTTCACTCCGACAATTTCTGGGGGATTACGAGAATCTGCTCGAGCGCGGGGTCAATTTCCTGGAAAAGCGTGTCGCGAGCCCTATGGGCTCGTAGCGGTCTTTGTCGATCCCTGGGGCGGAAAATGGGATTTGCTGCAGCCGGCGGGCGGAGCTGCTGAAACGGCATGAGGTTGGCTCGTGAGCCTTGAGCGCCAGGTCCTCTTCGGGGCTCGGACTGGCCGCCCTCCTCCTGATCGTCTATTTGCTTGGCTCGACGATCACGCCGTTCGCAGCCGGCATCGTTCTCGGCTATCTGCTTGATCCCGTCGCGCTCAAACTTGAACGGTTCGGGTTCAATCGACTGGGCGCGTCGCTCCTCATTCTCTCCATTTTCGTCCTGGCCGTCGTCCTCTTTTTCATTCTTGTCGTCCCGGTCCTGGGAAGCCAGTTCATCGCCTTCGCTCAGCACCTGCCGGGCTACGCGGTGCGGCTTCAGGCGTTCGCCGTAGCGCAGGGCAATGCCTTCCTTGAGAAATATGGCGGCCAATGGCTCGAGGCCCTCGGCCTCAAACAACAACTGGCGAGCGCCCAAATTCAAAAATCGGTTGGCGACTTCGTCACGCAAAGCGCCCAATGGCTTCTCGACGCCTTAACCCGGCTGGTGTCTGGCGGAGCCGCGCTGTTCAACTTCATCTCGCTCCTGATCGTCACTCCGGTCGTGGCCTTTTATATTCTGGTCGACTGGGAGAGGATGATTGCCGAACTCGATAGCTGGTTGCCCCTCAACCACCGCGAAAGCTTGCGGAAGATTGCCCGCGAAATCAACCATGCGTTGGCTGGTTTCATCCGTGGCCAGTCGATCGTCTGCTTGTTTCTGGGCGTCTGGTACAGCGCGGGCTTGACCTTGATCGGACTCGATTATGGCTTCCTGATCGGCGTTGTCGCGGGCGTCCTAAGCTTCGTGCCCTATGTCGGGTCGCTGACGGCGCTGGTGCTTTCCCTCAGCATCGCCCTTTTCAAGGGATGGCCGAGTCTCAAGCTGTTCTTTTTGGCTCTCGGCGTCGTTGGAGCCGGCCAGTTCCTTGAGGGCTACGTGCTGTCGCCGAAGCTCGTTGGCGAATTGATCGGGCTTCACCCAGTCTGGCTGATGTTCGCGCTCCTGGCTTTCGGGCAATTGTTCGGCTTCCTTGGACTGCTGATCGCTGTTCCAACCGCGGCGGCGACCGGAGTTGTCGCCCGTCATCTCGTCGCCCTCTACCTGACGAGCGCGTTTTATCGCGGCCGCTCGGAGCCGGAGGGCCAATGACGTCTCCGCCTCGCCAGCTGACGTTTCGCTGGCCCCATTCGCCCAGTTTCGCGCGCGAGGACTTTCTCTGGCGCTGTCCAATCGCGACGCGCTGAGAGTGATCGAACTTTGGCCGAACTGGGCGGGCCGGATGTTGATTTTCTTGTCGGGCCGGAGGGGGCGGGAAAGAGCCACCTCGGGGCGATCTGGGCCCGCGCCGCGCGCGCCATCACTCTTTCAGGCAATGCGTTGGACGAACAAAGCGTTGAAGCCTGCGCTCATGCGCATGCCGTGTTGATCGAAGACGCGGATTGCTCAAGGCGCGCGGAAGAGCCGTTCTTTCATCTGATCAATCTGGCGCTGCAGAACGACGTCTGGCTTCTGGCGACCTGCCGCATCGTCCCGGACGCCTGGGGACTCAACACTCCTGACCTTCTGTCGCAACTTCGGCTGGCGCCGATCGTGCGCCTTGAGGCGCCGGACATCGAACTGACCGAGGCGGTTCTCTTCAAGTTGTTCAGCGATCGCCAGCTACAGGTGGAGTCTCACGTAATCAGCTATGTCGCCTTGAGAATCGAGCGTTCACTTGGCGCCGCGCGTGCGCTTGTCGCCGCCCTCGACAATGAAGGTTTGACGCAAGGTCGACGTATAACTCGCGCGATGGCGAGCAATGCGCTGTCGGAAATGGCCTTGCGGACTGAATTGCCCTAGCTTAGCCACAAATCTATGTTTACCTTTTATTAATCGGCGCCGGTCGCATGGGGTTGGGAAGCGCGGCGCGGAGATAGCAGCGAAGACCTCGGAGGAGACGGTGCGGAAGTCCCTCATACTTGTTGCGACCGCAATCGGCGGCGGCGTCAGCTATGCGGCCGGAGTGACCGAGCTGGCCACCGGCACTAGCACGGACGATCCGTCCACATGGCGCTGGCAGGTGTCGTCGATCCTGGCTGCGCAAAACGGTCCGGCCACCAAGCGGCCGGAAACTGTGGCCGACGCATTCAATCAGCGCTACGAGCGCTACACGCCGTCAGGGTCGCCGCGGCCGCGCGCCGCTTCGCGTTAGGCGCGTTCAGGGCAGCAGATCCTCAACGAGTTGCGTCCAGCGCCCTAACGTTTTGTGCGCGCGCCCAGATGCGCTCGAAGTTGTTTTCGAACGCATCGACGGTCGCCCGATCGGCAATGAAGACTAGGCTCAGGACCTATTAAATTTCTTGCATAGGGTTGGATTGGCTGATTCATAGGCGAGGCGAGGAGGCTTCGCCATGTCTGATTTGTTTTTGCTTTCTGAAGCGCAGATGCGCCGGATCGAGGGGTTTTTTCCGCTGTCGCACGGCATCGCGCGGGTGGATGACCGGCGGATTGTGAGCGCCATCGTGTTCGTGATCAGGAATGGGCTTCGCTGGCGTGACGCCCCGGGGGAATATGGCCCGCACAAGACGATCTATAACCGGTTCATCCGCTGGAGCCGGCTAGGGGTGTTCAACAAGATCTTCGCCGAACTGGCGCGCAAGGGCGCCAAGCCCGAGCGGATCATGATCGACGCCACGCATCTGAAGGCGCATCGCACCGCCGCCAGCCTTTTAAAAAAGGGCCTGTTCCCCGACGTATCGGACGCACGAAAGGGGGCTTGAACTCCAAACTTCACGCGGTTTGCGACGGCAAAGGCCGACCGCTCGTGATGTTGCTCAGCGAAGGCCAGATGAGCGACTTCAAGGGCGCGGCGTTGATGCTGCCCGCCATGCCGAGAGCCAAGCAGCTTCTCGCCGACAAGGGCTATGACGCCGATTGGTTCCGTGAGGCGCTCGCGAACCGCAAAATCGCCGCCTGCATCCCCTCAAAATCCAACCGCAAAGCCCCGATCCCCCACGACGCCGTCCTCTACAAACAGCGCCACAAATCGAGAACATGTTCGGCAAACTCAAGGACTGGAGACGCGTCCACACCCGATACGACCGTTGCGCCCACACTTACTTCTCGGCAATCTGCCTCGCCGCAGCCGTCGTCTTTTGGCTGTGATCAATAAGTCCTGAGCCTAGGTCCTTGTCTTGAGCGGCGAGCCCCGAGCGGGAGAAGTTGCCCGAACCCGTGCGCAACACCTCTCCGTCGACGGCGTACGCTTTCAGGTGCATCAAGACGCCCTCGCCCTTTACCCTTGCCGTGACATTCGGAATGGCAAGCAGCGCCTCGGTAAGTCCGCCGCGCGTAGGGCCGTGCTCGGCGAATTGAGACTTGTCGAAATAGATGCGGATGACGACGCCGCGCTCCGCAGCCTTGACCAGCGCCTCGATGACTTGTGGGTCCGAGAGAACGTACGCGGCCATGTCGATGGACAAGCGAGCGCGTCCGATCTCGCGCGCGTCAACGCCTTCAAGGTTTTCGCGCGGCGCGTAGTGGATGTGCGCCTCGGGCCCTTCAACCGGGACGCCCTCGACCTTGGCGTCCTCGTTTTGGAAGCCCCTCCCGGCCCAAGCCGTCGCAAGCGCCACCGACGCCACGCAAGCGCTGAGAAGCAACCGGATTCTCAAGGGCCGACTCAGAGGTTGAACCAGCGCAACCTTGTAGTTGTATCTGGTTGCAAATACAAGGTGCTGGGCTTTTCCCCGCCGTTCGGTCCAGCCGGACGCGCGTGCGCCTCAATCGGAGCCTGAGCAGAATTGCCGAAAGCGGCATTGCGGCCTCGGCCAAAACTCCCCCGAAATTTGAAGCACTGGCTCGCTATCCCAAACCTGCTTACTATGCGGCGCCCGCCCGCTGCGGGCCGAGGCCCGGAAAGGCTCATGAACGCGGTCACCGAGGTTACGCGGCGTCACTCAGTCTGCCCGCACGACTGCCCCTCGGTTTGCGCTCTCGACGTCGAGGTGATCGGCGGCGTGCGCATCGGCCGGATCCACGGGGCGCGCGACCAGAGTTACACATCCGGCGTCGTCTGCGCCAAGGTCGCTCGCTATTCGGAGCGCATCCATCATCCGGATCGGCTCACCCAGCCGCTTCGCCGCACAGGCCCCAAGGGAAGCGGGCAATTCGAGCCGATCGGCTGGGACGAGGCGCTCGACCGCGTCGCGGACAATTTTCTTTCAGTCGAACGCGAACTGGGACCCGAAGGCGTATGGCCATACTTCTATGCCGGTACGATGGGTCTCGTCATGCGCGACGGAATCGAGCGCCTCACGCACGCCAAGCGCTATTCCCGCTACCATGCGACAATCTGTGTCGGGATCGCCTGGCCGGGATATGTCGCCGGAACCGGCCGGTTGACGGGCGTCGATCCGCGGGAAATGGCTAAGTCGGATTGCGTCGTCATCTGGGGCACCAACGCGGTCGTAACCCAAGTCAACGTCATGACCCACGCCATTCGCGCGCGCAAGGAGCGCGGCGCGAAGATCGTCGCCATCGACATCTATGAAACCGAAACAATGCGCCAGGCCGATCTCGCTTTGTGCCTACGGCCGGGCACGGACGGCGCCCTCGCCTGCGCAGTGATGCACACCCTGTTTCGGGATCGCCTGGCGGACTGGGACTATCTCGAACGCTACACCGACGCGCCCGGCGACCTCGAGGCGCACGTGCGGACCCGCGATCCGGCATGGGCGAGCGCGATCACTGGCCTCAGCGTCGCGCAGATCGAGGAATTCGCTGCGCTGATCGGGCGCACGAAGCGAACTTTCTTCCGTCTTGGTTTCGGCTTCTCGCGCCAGCGCAACGGCGCCGTCAACATGCACGCGGCGCTCTGCATTCCCGCGGTCACCGGCGCCTGGGCGCACGAGGGAGGAGGCGCATTCCACAACAACAGCGGCGTCTATAAACTTAACAGAACGATGATCGAGGGTCTTGACGCTCGTGACGCCAGCGTTCGCCGGCTGGACCAGTCGCGGGTCGGCGCAATCCTGACTGGCGAAGGGGAGGCGTTGAAAAAGGGTCCCCCGGTGCGCGCTATGCTCATTCAGAACACGAATCCGCTGGCCGTCGCCCCATGTCAGGAGAAGGTGCGCCGCGGTTTCTCGCGCGATGATCTGTTCGCCTGCGTGCACGAGCAGTTCATGACCGACACCGCGCGCTACGCCGACATCGTCCTTCCCGCCACCATGTTTCTTGAACACGACGACATCTACACCGCCGGAGGGCACCAGCACCTGCAGTTCGCCCCTAAGGCGATCGATCCGCCGGATGGCTGCCGCTCGAATCACGAGGTGATCTCGGCACTCGCAACGCGTGTCGGAGCTAAGCATCCCGCATTCTCGATGTCGCCGCGGGAGGTCATCGATTGGACGCTGCGGCAATCGGGCTTGGGCGACCTCGAAAGGCTCGAAAGAGAGCGCTGGCTCGACCTGCAACCACCCTTCGAGGAGTCGCATTTTCTTAGCGGCTTTGGTTTTGCAGATGGGAAATTCCGGTTCAAGCCCGAGTGGACCAACTTGCCGATCGGCAATGACGGAATGCGGGGCCCTTGGCGCGCCATTCCAGAACTGCCCGACCACTGGCCGGTCAACGAGGCAGTCGACGAGGATCACCCGTTCAAGCTGGCGACCTCGCCCGCTCGGAACTTCCTCAATTCGACCTTCACCCAGACGCTGACTTCGCTTGCGAGGGAGCAGCGGCCGGAGGTGCTCATCAATCCGTCCGACGCGGCCAGGCTCGGGCTCGCGCAAGGCGATGTCGTGCAACTGGGCAACAAGCGCGGGAGAACACGCTTGCATGCCCGGCTATTCGAGGGGGTGAAGCCGGGCGTTCTGGTCAGCGAAGGCATCTGGCCCCCCTCCGCTTTCCTTGACGGATGGGGAATCAACGTCCTCGTCGGCGACGACAGCGTCGCCCCGCATGGCGGCGCCGCGGTTCATGACGTCAGCGTGTGGGCGCGGCCCGGGTGAGCCGGACGCCTCATCGAACTTTCCTTGCCGGGGGCCGCCGGATATAGAAAAGTTCGAATCGTGACCGGCCCGTCCCCTCCCATTGCGAGGAAAGAAATGAAGAAGCCGTCCGGCGCGCGAACCGACGGGTCTGTGCAAAGTCTTGTCGACATCGCAGCCGTTGACCAGCTCGCGAAAATCGTGTCGCGATACGATCTGAGCGAGATCGAGATCAGCCTCGGAGAGCTGCAGGTGCGTCTGGCGCGCGAGCGGGCGCCGTCAGCTCACATGAACCTGGCCGCGGTTCCTCAACCGGCGCCCATCGCCGCCAACCCCGCGCAGGCCGTCACCGGCGCTCCGCCCGCGGCGGAGCCGCCGGCGGCTGATGTTGCGGGCGCGGTAAGATCGCCCATGGTCGGCACCGCCTATCTGCGGGCCAGTCCCGACGCCAAGCCGTTCGTCGAAGTCGGATCGGCGGTCAAGGTTGGAGACAAGCTCATGCTGGTCGAAGCAATGAAGACCTTTAACGACATCGTCGCGCCGCGGGCCGGCAAGGTCGTCGGTATTCTGGTCGCCGACGGCGCGCCGGTGGAATACGACCAGCCGCTGATGATCATTGAATGACAGCAGTCCGGCATCGGCAGCGCCTGCAGGCGTCATGGCCGCGCTTGACGCGGCCATCCACCTGGTCCGGCGCATCAACCAACTGGGAACATGGCAAAGATGGAAGACTTTCTGTCGATAGGCAGATCTTACCAGGAAGAGCGAGTCCGAACCCGACGCTGAACCTGCGCGGCGCGGATGGCTGGGACAAGCCCGGCCATGAGGGCGGAGGCCCGGAGACCCAGCGGAAAGCAAGCTCGACAACAACTGCCGACAGCGCCGCGACAAGAGCCCGCCTCGATGTTCGATAAAATCCTGATCGCCAACCGTGGCGAAATCGCACTCAGGGTCATGCGCGCAGCCAAGGAGCTCGGCATCGCGACCGTCGCGGTCTATTCGACCGCCGACCGGGAGGCGATGCATGTCAAGCTCGCGGACGAAAGCGTCTGCATCGGTCCGCCGCCGGCGCGTGACAGCTATCTCAACATTCCCGCGATCGTTGCGGCGTGCGAGATCACCGGGGCGGACGCCGTCCATCCAGGCTACGGTTTTCTCGCCGAGAACGCCCAATTCGCCGACATTCTCGAGGAGCACGAGATCGCGTTCATCGGCCCGAAGGCCGAACACATCCGCTTGATGGGCGACAAGATCGAGGCCAAAGTCACGGCCCGGCGTCTCGGGATACCCTGCGTCCCAGGCTCGGAGGGCGGGGTGCAGGACGAAGACGAAGCGCTCAAGGTCGCCGCGGAGCTCGGCTATCCAGTCATCGTCAAGGCCGCGGCGGGCGGAGGCGGGCGCGGTATGAGAGTGGCATGGGGACCCGAGGATATCGTCGGGGCGATGAGCGCAGCCAGGATCGAGGCGAAGGCCGCCTTCGGAAGCGATTCCGTCTACCTCGAGAAATATCTCTCCAAGCCCCGCCACGTCGAAGTTCAGGTGCTCGGTGACACCCAAGGCCACGCTATTCACCTCGGCGAGCGCGATTGCTCCCTTCAGCGTCGCCACCAGAAACTCTGGGAGGAGGGCCCCTCCCCTGCCCTCAATCCCGAACAGCGCGAAAGTATCGGCGGGATCGTCGCCAGGGCGATGGCTGAATTAGGCTACGTCGGCGCAGGCACGGTCGAATTCCTCTACGAGGACGGCAAGTTCTTCTTCATCGAAATGAACACGCGAGTGCAAGTCGAGCACCCGGTCACCGAGATGATCACCGGCATCGACATCATCAACGAACAGATCAAGATTGCCGCCGGCTCGCCGCTCTCCTTCGCCCAAGACGACGTACGATTCCTCGGCGCCGCAATCGAATGCCGCATCAACGCCGAGCGCGCGCGCACATTTCAGCCCTCGCCCGGACGGATCGCATACTTTCATCCCCCCGGGGGCTTGGGGATCCGCGTCGATTCGGCAGCCTATCAGGGCTATGTGATCCCGCCCTATTACAACTCCTTGATCGGCAAGCTGATCGTCCACGGCCGGACGCGAACCGAGGCCCTGATGAATTCCGCCGGGCGCTCGACGAATTCATCGTCGATGGCGTCGAGACGACGCTACCGCTGTTTCGCTCGCTCGTTCGAAACGCTGACGTCCAGAACGGCCAATACGATATCCACTGGCTCGAGGAGTTCCTGAGAAACGAGCCCAACCCGCACGGGTGAGGAGGAGGCCTATAGTTTCGCGCAGACCTTCGCCAGGCGTTGTCATGGGCGGCGCTCCGACGACTGCGGGGACCCGGAACGGCGGTCGTCCGCCCTGCGAACCGTCCGAGTAGGCCAGCGCCCGCGTCAGCTCGGGCCGGAACATGTCGGAGTCCACCGCCGCCGTGAAGGCCAGCAACTGATCGCCCAGATCGCTCAGCCGCCTCAGGCGCTCGTCGACGTCGAAAAACCCAGGCTCACCGCGCATCAACTCACCCCGCTCCATCATCAGCGAAGGAATCAGAAACTCCGCCAAATGGCGAGGTTCTTAGAACCGTCCAGCTGGACGGTTCTATCCACGGGTCATTTCGCGGGGAGACGGTTTGAGTGAGGGTGTTTGCGTCGCGGGCCTGGTTTTTTGGCTGCGGCGTAGGGGGCCGGAAGGGCGCTGCCCTGTCGGCTTCCGGAGCGGCCCCTCAGGCGGCGGCGATGCGATCGAGGTAGACCAGCCTGCGGAAGTTGTAGACGAGGTTGGCGATGCCGATCTTGAGCCTTGGCGCGCGTGATGCCGATGGTGCGGATGAAGAGGCCCATCTGGTCCTTCTGCTGGGCGAAGACATGCTCGACGCGGGCGCGGACGTTCGACTTGGCGGCGTTGGCGCGGCGGATCGTCTCGGGCATCGGTCGTCCCTGCGGCTTCCTGCGGTGGATGCGGCTGACGAAGCCGTTGCGTTCCAGGAACGCCTCGTTCGCCCTCGAGCGATAGGCGCGTGTCGGCCCAGACGTCGCGCGCCGGTGTTGTCTTGTCGAGCAGCCCCTCGCGCAGCATGCGCCCGTCGTAGGCGGCGGCGTCGGTGACGTTCCATCTGCGGATGAAGCCGATGCCTCCGGTCGATCGAGACATGGTTCTTGTAGCCGAAGGTCGGGATGGCGATGTCGACCGTGCCGGGAGCCGTCCCGTCGCGGCCGCGCCTTGGCCTTGGAGAACTTCAGCGTCCAGCGCGCGTCGCGGTCCTTCTGCCGGAGCTTCGCCGGCTTGGTCCTTCCAGTCCTCCGGGATGCGCCCGTCCTTGATCGTCCTTCTTCTCGGCCTCGGTGTTGCGCTGCTTCGGCGCGGCGACAGGCGTGGCATCGACGATCTGCCCGCCCATGGCGAGATAGCCGCCTCGCGCATCGCGCCGCGTCGAAGCGGTCGAACAGCGCCTCGATCGCCCCGGCCTGGGTCAGCTGCTCGCGGAACAGCCAGATCGTGTTGGCATCGGGCACCCGGTCCGCCAGCCCGAGCCCGAGGAAGCGCATGAACGACAGCCGGTCGTTGATCAGGAACTCGGCGCGCTCGTCCGAGCAGAGTGTTCGCGGCCTGGATCACCAGGATCTTGAACATCATCACCGGGTCGTACGGCGGTCGACCGCCCTGCGAGCCGTCCGACGCAGGCCGCGCCAGCGCCGCCAGCTCGGTCGTCGCGAAACATCTCGAAATCCAACGCCGGCCGCCGAAGGCCAACTACCGCAACTGATCGCCCAGATCGCTCAGCCGCCTCAGGCGCTCGTCGACGTCGAAAAACCCAGGCTGACCGCGCATCAACTCGCCACGCTCGATCATCAGCGAAGGAATCGGAAGATCTCCGCCAAATGGCCAGGTTCTTAGACTAGAACCGTCCAGCTGGACGGTTCTATCCACGGGTCATTTCGCGGGGAGACGGTTTGAGTCGAGGGTGTTTGCGTCGCGGGCCTGGTTTTTTGGCTGCGGCGTAGGGGGCCGGAAGGGCGCTGCCCTGTCGGCTTCCGGAGCGGCCCCTCAGGCGGACGGCGATGCGATCGAGGTAGACCAGCCTGCGGAAGTTGTAGACGAGATTGGCCATGCCGATCTTCAGCCTGGCGCGGGCGATGCCGACAGTGCGGATGAAGAGGTCCATCTTGTCCTTCTGCACCGCGAAGACAGGCTCGACGCCGGAGCGGACTTTGGACTTGAGGGCGTTGGCGCGCCGCATGGTCTCCGGCATCGGCCGACCGGCGGCTTCTTGCGATGGATGCGGCTGACGAAGCCGTTCCTTTCGAGGAACGCCTCGTTCGTCTTCGAGCGGTAGGCCGTGTCGGCCCACACCGCGCTCGCGGTGTTGGTCTTGTCGAGCAGCCCCTCGCGCAGCCGTGCGCCGTCGTAGGCGGCGGCGTCGGTTGCGTCCCAGCGCCGGATCAGCCGATGCTCGCGGTCGATCGAGACATGGTTCTGGTAGCCGAAGGTCGGGATGGCGATGTCGACCGGAGGAACCGTCCCGTCCGCCTCGCCTTGGCCTTGCTGAACTTGACCGTCCAGCGCGCGTCGCGGTCCTTCTGCCGGAGCTTCGCCGGCTTGGCTTTCCAGGCCTCGGGGATGCGCCCGTCCTTGATCGCCTTCTTCTCCTCCTCGGTGTTGCGCTGCTTGGGCGCTGGGATCAGCGAAGCGTCGGCCCTCGGGCTTGACCCGAGTCTGCCCGCCCATGGCGACGTACCCGGCCTCGCGCAGCGCCGCGTCGAACCGGTCGAACAGCGGCTTGATCGCCTCGGCCTGGGTCAGCGTCTCGCGGAACAGCCAGATCGTGTGGGCGTCGGGCACCCGGTCGGACAGGCCCAACCCGAGAAACCGCATGAACGACAGCCGATCATTGATCAGAAACTCGGTCCGCTCGTCGGAGAGAGCGTTCGCCGCCTGGATCACCAGGATCCTGAACATCATCACAGGGTCGAACGGCGGTCGGCCGCCCTGCGAACCGTCCGAGTAGGCCAGCGCCCGCGTCAGCTCGGGCCGGAACATGTCGAAATCGACCGCCGCCGTGAAGGCCAGCAACTGATCGCCCAGATCGCTCAGCCGCCTCAGGCGCTCGTCGACGTCGAAAAACCCAGGCTCACCGCGCATCGACTCACCCCGCTCCATCATCAGCGAAGGAATCAGAAACTCCGCCAAATGGCGAGGTTCTTAGAACCGTCCAGCTGCATCATATCGGCGTCGGCGTAGGGCGGCGCCAGCGCCGCCCCGACCCCTCGCGCTGGGCAGATCGCGCCGAACAGATAGGCGTTGTCATAGCGCTGATCGGCGGGCTGCCTTGGCCGCGTTCCACGCCTGGCCCACTGCCGAACCTGCCCGTTCTTCTGGCCGATCCGGGCCTCGTCCTCAAACCAGATCTCGATCGGCGTCGTCTCCGGCAGGCCTTCAAGATGAGCCTTCAGCGCGCGCGGGAAAAACGCCTCGACGATCCGCTCGTCCTGCGCCGGGTGACGCGGCCGTGCGCTCATGTGCGAGAAGCCGAGTTTCTGCAGTAGCTTCCCGACATAGCGTTCGTGGAACGCGACCCCGAACCTTTCGGCGATGACGCGCTTGAGATCGATGCGCCGCCACCGGACGACCCCATCTTTCTCGCGGTCCGGGCCATCCTCGACGATCTGCGCCAACTGGGCTAGTTGCTCTTCCGATAAGCGAGGCTTCGGACCTTCGGTACAGTTGTCGA
Source organism: uncultured Alphaproteobacteria bacterium (assembly GCA_963742305.1). Classification (GTDB taxonomy): domain Bacteria; phylum Pseudomonadota; class Alphaproteobacteria; order Rhizobiales; family Beijerinckiaceae; genus Roseiarcus. The sequence continues at coordinate 283,395 of CAVULN010000017.1, read as the reverse complement.
TCAGGCCCTGCGGACCCGAGGCGTTGAAGCGATGGACCCAGTCGCGCAAGGTCTGGCGATCCATGCCATCGATCGTCGCCGCCGATCCTCGATCCATGCCATCCCGGACCGCAGCCAACGACAGAAGCCGTCGGCTCTGGTTGACGTCCTTCGACCGCCGGGCCAACGCCCGAAGCTCCCCGGCCGAATAATCCTCTCGCAATCTCACCGCTGATGGCATGGCGCGAATCCTCCACGCCACCTTCAATCAGTCCCGCCGCGATTCGGGAATCCCCCCATAAATCAGCCGGAAGGGCCTTTGGTATAAGGCCGCTTACAACACATCGCCAGCTCGCCCTACTTGTCGGCAGGGTCGTCGGTCGCTCGATACTCTCGTGAGGCGCTAATGACTTCGGATCGAACGATGGCTTCACGTGACAACACAACCATGCGCCCGCAGGGTAGCTCCCCGCGTTCGTTCGCGCATCATGCCGCGCCATCTCCGCATATGCGAGAGCTCCTCACTCCGGCTTGGCCAGGATTTTCTCGAGAGCTCTTTCGCCGCTAACAAAGGATTGGTCGGTCCAGATGTAGGCCCAATCGCCGTAGCGACCGCAGTATCCGATACCGATATCGTCCAGAAATCCGTGAACCGCAGCCGCAGACGGTGTCGAGTCCAGGTCGAAGATCACATTCGCGTAGGGAATGTGCATGGCATGGCGGAACAGTATGCGGTCGGTCTCGCGCAGCACCCCGCACCGCTTGAGGTCGGCGATCACCGGTTCGATACAGTCCTCCGGACGCCGATCAAGCGGTCGATATTTCTTCGAATAGTAGCACTCGGCTTGCAGGCTGCCGCACCCCGGGGGGACGTTATGCGGGGATTGCAGATGCGGCGTGCTGAGCCGAGTGAAGAAAATGTCGCGATCATAGAAATACGTCCAATGGGCATCGACGAGATCCGATCGGTCGATACCCAAGTTCACGATCACGGCTTCGGTACAGGCCAGCCGTTCGGCCGCTTCGAGAATATCTCGGGGCGCCCCGACAATCATCGGTATCAGTTCCGGAAGCGGAATCGACGAAACCAGGCGGTCATACGCGGCGGTCACGCCGTTCTTGAAGTGCAGCAGACGCTCCTTCGGATCGATGCGCACCACCTTGTGTCCGAGCTTGATGTCGGCAATTTTCCGGAACGGCTCGAGATAGGCCGACAAACCCGCCGCGGGTCGGATAGCGAAAGCCGCTGATGTAGTGCACATCGTCTCGAGCTGGGCTGCAGCGCGCCGCGGAACACTTCCTCAAGCTTCGGGCGATAGAGGCGCGGTCCGATCCACTCCGTGTTCATGTTGGCCGCGGTCGTCGTGTGATACTTGATCGTGTATTCCATCGGAAACGTTTCCGAGAATGTCTTGCCAAAGCTCGCGCGCAGCCAGTCCTCGTAATTGCGGACTGTCGAGGGCGGTTCGGTTCGCTGCGCCACTTCAACGAATTCCAACAGGATCTTGGTGACCAGGTCGGTCGGCAGACCATGCAGATTGATCTGTGCCGGATGCTTGATCCAGTGGCCCTTCCAGTAGTTGTTGACCCGGGTCGCGAATTCTTCGTACTTGCCGTCAACGTTGCTCGCCAGCAGATCCCGAATGCGGGCATCCTCCGTGAATGACACATGCGGTCCTTCATCGAACGTCCAGCCGCCCGGAAATTCATACGAGGCGGTATGGCCGCCGATGTGATCGTGCATGTCATACATCACTGGACGCACGCCGGCCTCGTGCGCCGCATGCGCGGCGCCAAAGCCCGCCATCCCCGTTCCCAAGATCGCAATATTTGTCATAGCCAATTCATCGGTCACTGCTGCACAACTGTGCTCGCCACCAATCGACCGTGGCTGACAGTCCAGGCTCGAGCATGAGCCTCGGCTTCCAGCCGACGTCCTGCAATGTGCGCCGACCATCGCCCAGCACCAGCGGTGCATCGTTGGCGCGTGCCGGTATTGCGCCGATCTGCAGCAGATCGCTGCGGCCGGTAATCTTGCCCAACAACTCGACGATCTCGCGGATCGTTGTGGCGGTCGCCGGCGGCGATGTTATAGGCGCCGCGTGCTTGCGAGGCGAACAGCGCCACCATTCCGTCCGCAACATCCTGAATGTGCAGATAGTCCCGCACCTGCAGGCCGTGCGATGACTTGGCGGGCGAGCCTTTCAGCAGCGAGATGATCACGGACGACACCAGTCGCGAAGGATTTTCGCGCGGTCCGTACATGAAAGAATGCGCGTCCCCAGGACCCCGACAGACCCGTTACATTGCAGTAAGTCAGAAATGTACGACGCAAACTATCCTTGGCTGCTCCATACAGCGTGTCGGGTTCGCATGGTGTCACGTCCTCGACACAGTAGCCGAACCGCCAGTCGTATTCGTAGCACGATCCGCTGATCGTGCAACGCTCGCCGCCGCATTCGCGAAACGCGCGTATCAGATCGAGACTGGCCGACACCCACGAGAGATTGCTCGAATCGGTGATGAGCTTGCCCGGTTCGACGAACCACGCAAGATGCAACAGGCCTTTCGGCTTGTTGTCCTCGAGCAACCTGCGCATCGTGGGGCGGTCCATGACATCGCCGCGCACCCACCTGACACCGGCGAGGTCCTGCGGCGGGCGTTCTCGATACAGCCCAAGCACGTCAAAGCCACGCTCAACCAACGGCGCCAGACAATGACTGCCCACGAAGCCGGTGGCGCCGGTCACCAATACGCGATTTGCGTGTGTCATGCGCGGACCTCGTCGTCGAGAAGCTCGGCCAATTCCGGTCCTGCTCCGAAATCACATTGATCGCACTCGGCCATACGATGTTGAACTGCGGATCGTCATAGCGCACCCCGGTTGCGCTGTTGGGCGCATACGGCACCGACGCGTGGTACACGAGATCCGTATTTGGAGCCATCGTCAGGTAGCCGTGTCCACAATCCTCAGGAATGTAGAGCATGCGGCCGGACTCGTCGTCGAGTTCGGTGCCGAACCACTGACCGAAAGTCGGGCTGCCGATCGCGCAGGTCGACGGCAACGTCGAAGACGCAGCCGCGGGTACAACGCACAAGCTTGACCTCGGCGTGTGGCGCCTTCTGATAGTGAATGCCCCGCAGCGTGCCCGCCGCCACACTGCGAGCCGTGTTGATCTGAGCAACCCGCGGATCGAGTCCGGCGCGCGCAAATTCATCGGCGCACCACTGCCTGGCGAAGAATCCCCGATCGTCACGCCGCTGCTCGAGCTCGATCACGAACACGCCGGGAATCTTGGTCTCGGTAAAAATCACGACTGAGCAATCAAATCGAGAAACATCATGTTGCCTCCGCCTGTGCGGCGATTTTCGCGAGCCGTGGTCGCAAATCTGTCGCAGCAATGGGCTCGCGCGAAACGATCACGCTGATTAGAATTCTCGACAAGCGGCGCGCGCCCTGGAGCTTTGTCTCGAGGAATCCCATTCGGTTGTCTATAGTCCGACGCCTTCGTAGCGTAAGGCAACATCTTTATCGAACGCGCGGCGCGCATCGACAAAGACCGGCGGCCGCTCGCGGTCGCGCAAAATCGTTGGCACATCGCGATACTCACGCCAGGGCGTGACGACGACGACGGCGTTTGCACCGCCTAGCGCAGCGTGCAGATCATCACAATAGTTCACTTCAGGCCTTGGGAAAGCCTTGCGCGCCTCCTCGAGGGCCACCGGGTCGTGCGCGTTCAGCACGGCGCCTTGTCGCAACAGTTCACTCATGATCGGAAACGCCGGACTCTCGCGCACATCGCTGGTCCCCGGCTTGAACGAAAGCCCGAGTATGGTCACTCGCACACCCTTTAGGCTCGGCCAGTGTCTCCGAAGTATTGAGACCACCTTGCCTGGCTGCGCCTCGTTGACGCGAATAGTCGCTTCGAGCAACGGCATCGCCTCGCCCGCCGACTTTCCGTACGCAATCAGCGCTTTCACGTCCTTGGGGAGGCAGCTGCCGCCGAAGCCGCAACCGGCTTGGAGGAAAGCAGTAATCGGCGGCAGTCCGGCGGAGTTTAGGCCACGGAAATACTGGCTTAAATGTACGCCGCGCATGACATCGACGCTGTCGATCCCTCCCAGAGCAGATCCTAGATTGGCGATTTCGTTAGAGAACGAGATCAGGTTCGCCAGCAACGCGTTGGACGCATATTTGATCAGCTCAGCGGTGCTGGTATTGGCGCGAATCCGCGGGGCGTCGGGAAAATCCTTGTAAACCTCGTCGATTGTTTCAATCGTCCGCTCGTCGATACCCCCGAGCACGATACGATCTGGGAACATGAAGTCGTGTACAGCCTCGCCTTCCGACAGAAACTCGGGGTTCATTCCCACGCCGAAGTCTGCCCCAGCCTTCTTCCCAGAGGAGGCTTCCAATGCCGGCAGGACCTTCCGAACAGTCGTCCCCGGGACTACAGTGCTCTTCACGACCACAGTGTGGTAGCCGGATTTTTGCTTTAGCGCGGCGCCGATGTCTTGGGACGCCGCCAATACAGCTGTAAGGTCGATGGTCTCGCCATCGAACGGCGTACCCACCGCTATCATGGTGAGTTCGGAATTCGCGACGGCGGCGCCCAGATCGCCGGTTGCTTTCAGCCTGCCGCCGACATTTTTGCGCAGCAGTTCGTCCAATCCGTCCTCGAAAATGGGAGACTGCGCGCGATTGAGGGATTCAACGCGCGCCGGGTCGATATCCACGCACGTCACCTCGTGGCCCTTGTCCGCCAGGCATGCCCCGGTAACAAGCCCGACGTAACCGGTTCCGACAATCGAGAGTTTCATCAGGCGTCCGTGGCGTTGCGGTTTGCCGAGTACCAGATCAGCGCACGTTGCAGTCCCTCATCGAGGGTCACGCGCGGATCGTACCCGAGGTCGGTGCGCGCCTTGGTAATGATCGGGCACCTGCGGTTTGGGTTGTCGACCAAATAGTCCTTGTCATCGCTCTGCCCAAGCACGACATCGCCCCGGTAATCAAAAAGTGTCTTCCCCAGCGAAGCCATTTTTCGAGCCAGGTCCGCCATGGAGATTTCCGGCGTCTCAACGCCTACATTGTAAGCCTCCCCTGGGCGACCCTTGACCAAAATCTTGTAGTAACAGGTCACGGCATCCGCGACGTAACAGAACGTCCTGCGCGCAGAGCCGTCAGAGAGCATGACAATGTCGCGTTCGGCCAGTATGTCGCGCGCAAAGTCAGCAATGACTCGCCGGTCGGTAATCTTCAACCCAGGACCGAAGTTGTTGAAGGGGCGCGCAATTTTGACGGGAACCCCGTGCTGGTGAGCAAAGTTGACACACAGGGTTTCACCGAAGCGCTTCGACTCGTCGTAGCACGCACGCGGCCCCGTGCACGACACGTTGCCGCGGTAGGTCTCCGGCGTCGGAATATTCTCAGGCGTGGGGTCGCCATAAATTTCGCTGCTGGAATAGAATAAAACGCCGTCGACCGGCGTCCCTGCCTGCTTCTGCGCCAGGCTGTAATTCAGAATGTTCCACAGACCGTTGACATTCGCATCCATGGTTTCGATCGGGTACTGCCGATAGTAGGCAGGCGACGCAATAGACGCGGCGTGAATAAAATAGTGCTGGATTCCCAGATCCGCCGGCAGCGGTCGCGTGATGTCGTGCTTCAGCAGGCGAAGGTGATCGCTGTTCTGAAGCGCGGTCAGCCACTCGGGGACACCGCGGACAAAGTTGTCCGCTACTATCACATCAATTGGTGGCGCGTCGCGATTGAGCCTGTTCCAATGAAGCGGGGTCTGGACAAGATAATAGCCTAGGAATCCAGCACCGCCCGCGATCAGAAGAGTCCGTCCGGACATTGCTGATAACTCAGCGGCGAGATCCTCCACCATCGAGTCGAGATCGTTCCGTATAACCTGATCAGAATTCATACCGTCAACCACCGACCATATTTTGGATTTGCCGCGAGGAAGCAACAGTCATTATGAACGTCACACTCGCGGTGATTATACACATTGTAGAGCCACACGTACATTTGGAGCGTTGCAGTCGTTTAACCCAGCGCAAGTTTGCGCCCAAAGAAGGCCTCCGCGTAACCCTGCGGAGCCCGGCATTCCATTCCACGCAGCCGCGCAAGTCCGCGAAACGTCTCCTCATCGAACCAATGTCTGGTTCGTTGGCTGCCGAAATGTTTCATCAGCAAGTCGATCTTCCGTTGCATTATTGGTTTCGGCAAGGGCACGTAGAGATTCGGCTGACCCATGTCGCCATCCCATTTGGGAATCTCGTATTCCAGGATTGTGTGATCACGAAAGGTGTTCCATGTATGCCTTGACATTTCGCGATGGTCTTGATGCGCGTCATCCCGCCGATGCGTCAAGATAACGTCGGGCGTGACGCGTGCCTTGAGCTCTTCGAACCAGTCCTTGATCTCGGCGCCGTGCATTGGAAAGAAGCTATTCCTGAACGGCTGCACCTCCACCTTCGCACTTGCGGCCCCCTCCAGGAAATCGCTGGCGGACGCACGCGCTTCGTATTCACGCTCACCCACCGCGCCCAACACGCACCATGAGATGTCAAGCGCCATGCCTTGTGCGATCCAGCGCAGCAGTGTCCCACCGGCGCCGATCTCGATGTCGTCCGAGTGGGCGCCCAGACATAGCACCGAAAGCCGTTCGCCGACCTGTGCTAGACTTAGCGTCTTCAAGAGGCGGCCGCAGCAATAGGAACAGCCCTTCCGAGCCACCGCACCGGCCGGTTGCGCACCGTGCAGCCGATCGCGTGCACGCGCGACCACGGGAACCCGGATAATTGTATGCCAGCGCTTTCTATACGCATAACTGCCCTGCGGATCACTTCGTGCGCTGACGTCGAACGTATCGCCGATACGAGCAGGCGGCCGGTCATAGCTACGCGATCCAGTGCGCCATGGCGGTATCGGTTCACATGCACTTTCGTGGAGGGAGGGCGCTCAATCATGGGCATGTCGCCTCCTCCTCCACGTGCAAAGTCTCTGCTCCGTCCGGCAGAAGCTCCAATTTGAAATGCGATCGCGTAACGCCGTGTCCAATCGCCTCGCGCCTTGTTCAGGGGTTCTAGCCCCACGTAGGAGCATGGCCAAAAACGCCGCATGCAGGGATCTCCTTCGTGGATCTCTTCGAGCAATTCCTGAACAGGCTTCCATCCCAGATCGTCCACAACCCTTGTACGAACGTCTAGGTCAACCCCGGATGCCAGCAAATAGCCACCAGGAGTTACCAATCGGGCAATATTGCGCAGACAGGATTCTGCTGCGGAATCCTCCATATGGCACAGAAAGTTGTTGGCGATTACAATATCCTGTGGCCCCAGGATTCCTGTTATTGATGTCTCTCCCGCATCGGCGACACGCCACTGGATTCCTCCCCTGAGCCAGGGTCTGACAGTCATTGCAGCGCCATCTCTTTCGAATATCTCCTGGATCTCACGATTCGACAGGCGTTCAAAGATGCTCGCTTCTTGTGGCTGCCTCAATTCACGCAGATAGACACCCGCCCGGGCAGTCTCTACAGCCTGGCTGGATATATCGACCGCGTGCAAGATCAACTTCAAGTCCGGTCTCGCGGACCGCAATTTCCATATCACAGAATAGACTTCGGCACCGGTGCTGCAACCTAGTACAGCCACTCTCAACACGTCGCCCTTGATAGATCGCTCCATCAGGCTCTCGAGCAACTCAAGCAGTGGTCGGTTCCGAAGAAAGAATGTACTATGCGCCTGCGCCCGCCCCTCGTATGCGCGGGCTAGCTTATGCAATAACTCTCCATAACGCCTCATCAGAAGTGAGGATGTAATTCTGAGAGGAAGATTGTTCCATATCTGTTGGTTTAGTCTCAGATATGCGCCGACTGGTGATTTTCCGAGTAACTTGAGCTGTATCAGTTCGCTAACCCATGACCGGTTGGTTGGGCCGGCAGTCGAATTAATTGCTATCACATCAGGATTCCATCTATGCAGGGGATCGCAAGTGCGATCTTCCGCGTGCTTGGTGGCAGTATTTCGCGGCGAACGTCTGGCAGTTGATCATATGTCATCTGGTCCTGGTGGATCGCGAAGGCACCTCCTTTGCGCGACAAAAATCGACAGCCTGAGGACCGCGAAAGCCGGCGGACCACTCGGCTACGAAGCTGGCAAGAACAAGCCGGGCCGCAAGCGTCACACGGTGGACAATATAACGCTTCCGCAGTCGTCATTTCCTGCCAATAGAGAGAGGCTCGTGATCTTGTACTTTTTACGTGCAACCGGGAGTCAATCAGTCAAAATCGCTGCCTCGCGGCCCCGACCCGATAGCGCAAAATCGTCGCTGGCCAAGTTACATCAGGCCAGGGAAATCTGCAAGAGGCTAATGTGAGACCGCGCCTATAAGGGGATCAGATCGGGAAAACGCGACCCTTGATTGTTTCCAAGGTGGGTATCGCACCTCGGGCCAAATCATGTCGACCATCGGCTGCGTCGAAGAGAGCCGCGCCGAAAGTCATGATGCCTTTCGTGAATAAATGGGCGGCAACGTCTGGAGCGCCGGTGAGACGCCCGGCCCTCGGCCTCGTCCTTCGCGGTCGCGCCCCGGCGCTCTTTGGCCCTCGTCCGGGCGAAGACGCTCCTCGTTCGCTTTCGGACTCTGCTGATTGGACGCGCCAGCTTCGCTCAGCGCAATCGCGACCGCCTGTTTGCGGCTCTTGACCTTCTGTCCGCTCGTCTCCGAACGAAGCTCGCCATGCTTGTACTCGTGCATGACGCGTTCGACGGTCTCCTTCTGCGGTTCGGATTCGAGGGGCACCATTGTCGTCTCCTTCCGTCGCTCGATAACCCGCATAAACCTCAGTCTACAGCGCAGCCCTGAAGGCAGGCGAGCTCGTTGATCGCGAGGATGGCATCGCCCGATTGCAGTCGAAGGTGGTCGATATCACCGTGGTCATCGTATTGCTGGCTGCCAGGATCGCCGCCATGGCGGGCAAGTGTCCTTTGTCGGCGACGGAGGTCGAGACGATCGAGTCAGATGGTCTCGCCTTCGACGTCTCGTCGTTATGGCCTGGCGCGGGTCTCGAGCGCGACGCCAATTCTCGCGCGCCGGCGTGCATCGCTCTCGCCAGGGAACGCCAGCGCCTGCGATCGCCCGTCGCCCCGGACCGAGGGCCCTGTCCGGATGCTGATCCTGTTCGTCACGTTCGCCGGGCTAGATCGAAGCGCCCGAATTTCGCCGCGAAGGCTATCGCGGATTCGTGGGCGCGACTGCGCGTTGCCGAGGCTCGCTCGAGCGCCTCGCCGCGATTGCGCCGGCGGCGATGGGTGCGAACGGCTTGCAACGCGCCCCATCGCGCCGAGCGCTCCGGAGAAGCCGCTCGACGGAACCGTCGGCGCCGACAAGCTCACGAGATGCCGGGAACGGACTGAGCCGACCGTCACCCTCGAGGAAGGGCCGGCCTATGTTTTCGTCGCCGTTCGGACGCGCGAACTCAGGAACTCATTGGCATGTCTCGCCGCGCGATCCGCCAGTCGCGTCGAGGCGCTGGAGCCGGTCTCGGCCGGTCGTCGCACGGCTCGATCTGTGCAGCGCCGAATCGCGCTCCGGCGTGCGCCGCTCGCGCTCACGCTGGTCAGACAGGCGTCAGACCACGACGCCGTGCGATTCTCATCAGCGCCTGCGGCTCAAAGAGAGCTTCGCATCCTTGCGCCGGCCGGCCTTGCGATAGCGCGCCTCCGGATCGCCGTCGAAGGCGTCGCTCGTTAGCGCTTCATCCGTAACCGTTGCAGTTCCGCCCGCCGCCTGGCGACGGCGGACGTGCCCGAGCCGTCGTTCGGAGCGCGCAAGAGCTCGTCGCATCGACGCGCCAGGCGCTCGACTAACGTGCCGTCGACCGACAAGGATCCGTAGCTCGCGACGCTTCACCCGCGGCGCCAGACCAGCCACGAGCTGCAGCTGCCCGACGTCGCCCTCCGCAGCATCTGCGGTTCTTGAGCAACGTCGAGTGATCTCACACCGCATCGCAACGCCGAGCGCGACAAACCAACGTCACAGCAGGTCGAACTCGCCGCTCGACAACGCCGCCCTGGCGGTCGCATGCCTCAGCAAAGCATCGCCTGCCGCGCTCGTCCGGGCGAACGACGCCCCATCGGCTCGCCGTCGAGTAGCTGCCCGAATGACGCGCCAGCGCATCGTTCAACGACATCGCGATCGCATGTTTGCGGCGCATGATCTTGCTCGCCCGCTCGTCTCCGATCGACGCTAGCCTGCTTGCACCGATCCAGACGTCGTTCGACCCGCCCCGCTATCCATTGCGCCGTCCGCCAGAGCCTAAGCGCGCAGCAATGACAGCCGCATTCCGTTGGCCCGTAACCTTTACAACGTCTCTGCTAGTCTAGGCGAAGAGTTCCCGATCGGCGCTCCCGAAAGCCACCGGTTCGAGGCCCCCGTTGGAACCAGGCGGCCGCCGCCGTTAAACGACAGTGCAAGGGCGAGCACATATGGGGCCAAGGCACGCAGGCAAAGCCGCGCGTTCGCAGGCAATCGCGAGGCGAATGAAGTCTGCGTCGCGCCCGTGATACGAGGCAAGCTGCAGGCCGACCGGCAGGCGTGCGGCATCGAGGCCAATCGGCATGCTGAGCAACGCCGCGATCATTCCGCATGCCCGTGGGCGTGGGTTACACAGGCGTCGACCAAAAGGCCGTTCCGGTTCTCCATCAGCGCATGCCCCATGAAGCGGAGCTTGGCTTCCTTGCCCGGTCCCTTGCGATAAACCCGAGCTTCCCGATCGGTCGTCGAAGCGTGCGTCTCGTTGGAGCGCTTCTGGCCATGGAAATCCGCTTCGCGGTTCCGCCCGCCCCCTGGGGTTGGCGGATCGTCCGAGCCGTCCTTCGGCCGAAAGCTCTTCATCGACGCCTAGACTTCAATCAGCCCGCCGTCGACGAGGCTCCCTGCGGGCAGCGGCTGCAGGACCGCTTTGGCTGAAAATCGATGAATTGAGCCTGGCAGCCCGATCCTTGTGCAGCCACAGCTTATTGTCGCGGCGCCCGGATCGACACCTGATGAGACTGACCGGGTAAACGCGGCGAGAGCGCGCGCTGGTCCGGGTCAATAGATTGTTGTCCCGGCCGGCTTCCGGCAGCCCAATTCGGGCGCCCTGCCGATGCGAGCTTCATGCCGCGATCCAAGATAGTCGCTAAATCCGCCACTGAGGACATCCGCCGTTCAGGCGACAATCCTCATCGAGGCGCAGGGCACGGTCCTTGCTTTCCGATCCTTCGGCAAGGGCTCGGGTCGAGGCGCTCCGGCGCAAACCGTGGTCGGGTCGACCGGGGAATTGCTTGAGATGTCGCCAAACGCCCGGGTCAGCGGATGAACACAACCATCGACCTCGCGGCCGAACCTTACGGCTTCGCGCTCGCCCCCGAGCATTGCGCGCTTCTGATTATCGACATGCAGCGCGATTTTCTCGAGCCGGGCGGCTTTGGCGAAATGCTCGGCAACGACGTCTCGCAATTGCGGGGCGCCATCGAGCCGAACCGCAAGCTTCTGGCGGCGTGGCGTGCGGCCGGCCTTCCTGTTCTCCACACCCGGGAAGGCCACCGGCCGGACCTTTCCGATCTGCCGCCGGCCAAGAGAATTCGCGGCAAGAGCAAAACGACGATTGGCGACGCCGGCCCGATGGGCCGCATTCTGGTGCGCGGCGAAGCCGGCCACGACATCATTCCCGAGCTTTATCCGGAGCCGGGCGAGCCGATCATCGATAAGCCGGGCAAGGGGGCGTTCCACGCCACCGATCTCCACGCAATCCTGCAACACCGAGACGTCAAGCAACTCGTCGTTACCGGCGTGACGACGGAGGTCTGCGTCAACACCACAGTGCGGGAGGCGAACGACCGCGGCTACGACTGTCTCGTGCTCGAAGACTGCTGCGGCTCCTATTTCCCGGAGTTCCACGCCATGGGCCTCAAGATGATCAAGGCGCAAGGCGGCATATTCGGCTGGGTGTCAAGTTCCGAGAACGTGGTCAAGGCTTTGGCTGACCGGAAGGGCGCTGAATAGGCGAGCGACAAACAAAAGGAGCGGGGCAATGGCGAATGCAATGACCGCCAAGGCGGGGCTCGAGAAATGGTGGGTTCCCGGTGACTGGAACGCTTTCTTCGGGTTCGGGACCAACATTCTGGTCAACGTTCTCGTGCTCACCGGGCTCCTCCGCTTTGTCTTGAAGATGCCCGATTCGCTGGTGTTCGGCAGGATTCTCCCCGCGCTTGGGCTGATGCTGTTCCTGAGCACGATGTACTACGCCTGGCTCGCCTCCAGGCTCGCCAAGAAGACCGGGCGCACCGATGTCTGCGCCCTGCCGTCGGGCACCAGCGTGCCCCACATGTTCGTGGTCACATTTGTCGTCATGCTGCCGATCCTGCTGCGGACCAACGATCCGGTCCAGGCGTGGGAGGCGGGCCTCACCTGGGTGTTCGTCCAGAGCTTCGTCCTGATGGCCGGCGGCTTCATCGCGCCAGTCATCCGCAAAATCACCCCGCGCGCGGCGCTGCTCGGCTCACTCGCCGGCATTTCCATCACCTTCATCTCGATGCGGCCGGGCCTGCTCGTGTTCGAGACGCCGCTCATCGGCATGGTCTGTTTCGCCATCATCCTCGCGAACTGGTTCGGCGGCGTGCGCTATTTCCAGGACGTGCCGGGCGGGCTCATCGCCATCGCTGCGGGCACGATCATCGCCTGGGGATCGAACATCTTCGGTCTCGGCTACGGCGGCCTCAGCGTCGGCAGCGTCGGCGACGCCTTCTCGCATTTCGGCTTCTCATTTCCCGTTCCCGCCGTCGGCCACGTCTTCTCCGGCTTCAAGTTCATCGGAATCATATTGGTCACCGCGATTCCGTTCGGCATCTACGATCTCGTCGAGGCGATGGACAATGTCGAAAGCGCCTCGGCGGCCGGCAACTCGTTTCCGACGACACAAGTGCTGACGGCCGATGGAATCATCAGCCTGATCGGCTGCCTGCTCGGCAATCCGTTCATCAACGCCGTCTATATCGGCCATCCCGGCTGGAAGGCGATGGGCGGCCGGATCGGCTATTCCGCTGCGACCGGCGTGATGGTGCTGGTGCTGACCTGGCTCGGCATCGTGGCTCTGGTGTCGAGCCTGATCCCCGTCGTCGCCATCCTGCCGATCCTGCTCTACATCGGCATGCTGATCGGCTCGCAGGCCTTCCAGGAGACACCGAGAAGCCATGCGCCGGCGATCATCCTGGCGATGATTCCGCAGATCGCCGCCTGGGGCAAAACCATGATTGACGGCGCGCTCGGCGCCGCGGGCACCAACGCGGCCACGGTAGGCTTCGACAAGCTTGGCAATACGGGCGTCCTATACAAAGGTCTGGAGACGCTCGGCGGGGGCGCGACGCTCGCTGGCATTATCCTGGGCGCGGTGACTGTATTCATTATCGAACGCCAGCTCGAAAAGGCCGCGGCCTTCGCGCTCGCGGGCTCGATCCTGACCTTCTTCGGCCTGATCCACGCCGAAGATCTCGGTATCGGGCAGTCGCCGGTGGTGGCGCTGAGCTATTTCGGCATAGCCGTGATGCTCTATGGCTTCGCCAAATTCGCGCATGTGGCGCCGGCCGAGCCGAGCGAGATCGACCCTCACCACCTGAGCGTTCAAGCAGCGGAATGAAACGGCGCGGTCTGCCGCCAGCAATCGCCGAGAGGTCCCCCGCCCAGCGCCGACCCTACAGGCAGCGGTTCGTCAGTCCTCTCGCCGCCATCGAGGACCATCGGGGGGGCCCGAGGTCTCGCTGCGACAATTCGCGTTGCGCGCGGTGTGTATTTCTCGACGACGTGGTTTATTTGCATTGAACCGCCGAGCCTGTCGTCGCAGTACGATAAGAGCTCAGCTGGCGCTGAGGTAGGCTCGCCACCCGCCGAACCTCGTGATGTCCTCGGCGCCCTTGATCGCCTCGGCCTCGACCAGAAATCCCTTTACCGAGTCGCCATCCTTGAGCCGGATCGAGCCAATTCCGAGCGGCGAGGGGATCCTCGCGACAAAGGCGCCGAAGGCCGCGGGGTCGAGCGCCCACACCTCCGCCTTGATCGCGGCGCCCGCCCCGTCGCCGACCCGCAGAAGCCCCGGTTTGGCCGGAGAGGAGCCGGGCAGCGCGAATAGGCGATAGTCCGCCGTCGTTTCGACTTCGCGCGAGAAGGCCGCGCCAAGCTCGACGAGCTCGCGATTGAGCGGAAGGCCCGAGAGATGCGCGCCGACGACCGCGAGTTCGATCCGATCGTTTGCGGCGCGGGCTTTCGCCGCCGACTGCGCGGAAACGGAGGCGACGCCCCGCGCCTCGATCGCGGCGGCGACGCCGCCAATGAGGCCATCGGCGCCGGCGGGCGCGATCAGGGTCACGCTCGCCGGCAGTCCGTCGCCGCGAAAGCTCGAGGGAACCGCGATCGCGCAGAGATCGAGCAGGTTGACGAAATTGGTGTAGGTCCCGAGCCGGGAATTGAGGCGGATGGGATCGGCCTCGACCTCGGCGATCCTGTAGAGGCGGGGCGTCGTCGGAACGAGCATCGCGTCGAATTCCGTCCACACCCGGGCCGTCTTCCGCTTCTGGTCCGCGAGCCGGTAGAAGGCCTGGAACGCCGCGACCGCGTCGAACTTGCGCGCGCCCTCGATGATCGTGCGCGTGACCGGATGCAGGGAGTCGGGATTGCTCTCGATCAGCGCCCTCACCGCGGCGTAGCGCTCGGCGACCCAGGCGCCCTCGTAGAGGGCGCGAGCGACCTCGGCGAACGGCTCGAAGTCGAATTCGACGATCCGGGCGCCGAGCGACCGGGCAAGCTCGAGGTCTCGCGAGAAAGCTTCCGCCGCGTCCTTGTCGTCGAAGAACCGCAGTTGATCGGCGCGAGGAACGCCGAGCCGAATCCCGCTGGGCAGCGCCGACAGTGCGGGCGGAGGGAGCAAGCGTGCGTAGGCGTCCTCCTCGTCGAAAGCGCAAGCCGCCTCATAGACCGCAAACGCGTCGGCGACATTGCCGGCGAAGACCGAGATCGTGTCGAGCGTCCGGCAGGCCGGGACCACGCCCGAGGCGGAAAGAGCGCCGAGCGAGGGCTTGAGGCCTACGATTCCGTTGAGCGCCGCCGGCACGCGCCCCGATCCCGCGGTGTCGGTGCCGAGCGAGAACGGGACGAGGCCGGCGCCGACCGCGGTCGCCGAGCCCGAGCTCGATCCGCCCGGTATCAGATCGGGCTTGATCGCGTTGCGCGGAATTCCGTAGGGCGAGCGGACGCCGACGAGGCCGGTCGCGAACTGGTCGAGATTGGTCTTGCCGATGACGATCGCGCCGGCGCGAACGAGCCTTTCGACGGTGAACGCCGATTTCCCCGGACTATAGGCGAAGGCGGGACAAGCCGCCGTCGTCGGAAGCCCGGCGACGTCGATATTGTCCTTGACGACGAACGGAACCCCATAGAGGGGCCTGCCCTCGGGACCCGACGCCTGCACGCGCTGCGCAATCGCCAGAGCTTCCGCTTTCGCGCGGATGGCGATGAAGAGCGCCGGGTCGTCATGCCTCTCGATGCGGGCGTAGGTCTCTTCAATCGTCGCCGTCAGCGCCTTTCCCGCGGCGTGAGCTGCGACAAGCGTTCCGATCGTCTCGGTCATCAAATCAAGGTCCCTCGCCCGGCGTCGTCGCGTGCCGTGCGCCATCAGCATCCAACGAAAGCAAAAGGCGGGCAAATCCGGCCGGCGGCGATTGCCTGAGCCAGGCTCAAGGGCGGCGGAAAAGCTGGGCGCTTTGCGCTTAACATTCGGGCGAGGCGCCGAAAGATGAGGCGGCAAACTCCAGTAACGTCAAGCGGGACAGCGCGGCATGGAGCTTGCAAAACGAACGACATCCGGGTTGGCGGCCGCCCCGCCCGAGCCCATCGACGCATGAGGACGTGATGTCACCAACGGAATTCACTCGCCGCAATCTCCTGAAGTCCGCGGCCCTCGGCGCTGCGGGCGCGACGCTCAATCTCGGCGCGATTCAGCGCGTTTTCGCGGCCGCGGATCTGACGGTCGGCGTCGTCTACGTCGGCGCGCGCGACGATTTCGGCTGGAACCAGGCGCACGCGGTCGCGATCAAGTCGCTCAAGGAAGTGCCGGGGGTCAAGGTCGTCGAGGAAGAGAACGTTCCGGAGACTGACGCCGTCTCGAAGTCGATGGAATCGATGATCAATCTCGATGGCGCTGGCCTCATCCTGGCGACGTCGTTCGGTTATTACAAGCCGTTCGTGCTCGACCTCGCGAAAAAATATCCCGACGTCCAGTTCCGCCATGCCGCGCCGCTGTGGAACAAGGACACCGATCCGAAGAACGCCGGCTCCTACTTCGGCTATCTCAACCAGGCCCACTATGTGAACGGCGTCGCCGCGGGACTGTGCACCAAGACCAACAAGATCGGCTTCGTGGCGGCGAAGCCGATCGCGAGCGTGCTCAGCAACATCAATTCGGTCCTGCTCGGGGCGCGCTCGGTCAACCCGAAGGCGACGGTGCGGGTCATTTTCACCGGCGACTGGTCGATGCCGGTGAGAGAGGCCGAGTCGGCCAACGCCCTGGTCGACGCCGGCTGCGACGTCATCACCTGCCATGTCGACGGGCCGAAAGTGGTGATCGAGACGGCCGAAAAGCGCGGCGTGATGAGCTGCGGCCACAACGCGAGCCAGGCGCCGCTCGCGCCCAAGGGCTTCATCACCGGCGCGGAATACAAGTGGATCACGATCTACAAGGGCTACGCCACCGATCTCGCCGAGGGCAAGCCGCTGCCGAACTTCCTCGTCGGCGGATACGAGGTCGACTATGTCCAGAACACGCCGTTCGGCGCGGCGGCGACGGAGCCTGCGAAAAAGGCGGCGCTCGCCGCCATCGAGGGGCTCAAGGGCGGCAAGCCGATCTATGTCGGCCCGCTCAAGGACAACAAGACCGGCAAGGTCGTGATCGACAAGACTTATGGCAATCTCGATCCTTACCTCGACAAGATGGATTATCTTCTCGAGGGCGTGGTCGGCTCGACGACCTGAAAAGCGGGGAAGAGCCGGTGTCGAACGCGCCTCTCGCGACCGGCGCCCCGGGCGGCATCGTCGAGTCCCGCCGCAACGCCGGCGGCGGGCTCTGACTTCGCCGTGCGGTTTCGCGCCAATTCCGAATATGTCGTCATCCCGCTCGTCGCGCTCCTGATCGCGGCCGCGCTGTTCGCGATCTTTCTGATGGCGATCGGCAAGTCGCCGGTCGATTTCGTCTCCTATGTCTGGCGGGGCGGCTTCGGCACCTCGTTCTCGGTGCAGAACACCCTGCAGCGCTCGGCGCCCCTGATCCTGACCGCGCTCGCGGTCGCGATCCCTGCGCGGATCGGCCTCATCATGATCGGCGGCGAAGGAGCGCTGGTGCTCGGCGGCTTCGCTTCGGCGGTGGTGGCGATTCCGATGCTCGGCCACGTCCCGCCGATGCCGACCCTGATCGTCATGGCGCTGGTCGGGATGGCAGTCGGCGGCTTCTGGGTCGGCCTCGCCGGCTTCCTGCGCTATGCGCGCGGGGTCAACGAGACGATCTCGTCGCTGCTTCTGACCTATATCGGCATTGCGATCATGAACTTCTTCGTCGAAGGCGCGCTGCGCGACCTCTCGGATCCCAACAAGCCGTCGACCAAGCCGCTCGGCAAGGCCTACATGGTCGGAACGATTCCCGGCACCGAGGTCCACTGGGGAATCGTGTTCGGCCTTGCGCTCTGCATCGGCCTCTATGTCCTCATGACGCGCACGACCTTCGGCTTCGCGGCGCGGGTGACGGGAGGAAACTTTCGCGCCGCCCTCGCGCAGGGGCTGCCGGTCGGGCAGCTGATCGTCGCCTGCTCCGCGATCGCGGGGGCCTGCGCGGGGCTTGCGGGATTTTTCGAGGTCGCGGCGATCCAGGGGCGCGCCAACGCTTCGCTCGCCGCCGGCTATGGCTTCACAGGGATCCTCGTCTCGTTCCTCGCCCGGCACAATCCGCTCGCCATTCCCCCGGTCGCCATTCTGCTTGGCGGACTGGTCGCCTCGGGCGGCCTCATTCAGCGGCGGATGGGCCTGCCGGACGCGACGGTCCTGGTACTCCAAGGCCTCATTTTCGTCGTGCTCCTGACCTCGGAGACGCTTTACGGACGCTTTTCCATCTTCAAGCCCCCCGGCGAGCGGAGCCGGACATGAACGAGCCCGCCTATCGTCACGGTGCTGATCGCGATGCTCGGCGGCGCGATCCGGGTCTCGACGCCGTTCATGTTCGTCTCGCTCGGCGAGTGCCTCACCGAAAAATCGGGCCGGGTGAATCTCGGCCTCGAGGGCACGCTGGTGCTTGGCGCGATGGTCGCCTACGCCGCCTCCTATCACACCGGCAATCCCTGGATCGGCGTTCTCGCGGCCGGCGTCGCGGGCTCGGCGCTCGGGGCCATGCACGGGTCCATCTGCGGCCTGCCGCGCGTGAACGACGTCGCGGTCGGGATCGCGATGATGCTGTTCGGCGTCGGCGTCGCCTTCTTCTTCGGCAAGCCCTATATCCAGCCCGAGGCGCCGAGGCTCGCCTCGATCCCGCTCGGATTCTGGAGCGGGAGCCCGAGCCTGAAGAGCGCGCTCCAGGTCAATCCGCTGTTCTTCATCGGCATCGCGCTCGCGCTCGCGATGGCGTGGGCGTTGCGCAACACCCGCTGGGGCCTGGTGGTGCGGACTGTCGGCGACAGCGCCGCGGCCGCGCGCGCCATGGGCATTTCGGTCAATTTCGTGCGTCTCATGACCACGACGGTCGGCGGCTTCGCCGCCGGCGTCGGCGGAGCGTTCCTGTCCCTTTCCTATCCGGGCTCCTGGAACCAGGGCCTGAGCTCCGGGCAGGGCCTCATGGCGGTGGCGCTGGTCATTTTCGCCCGCTGGGACCCGCTGCGCTGTATCGCGGCGGCGCTTCTCTTCGGCGCGGCGGGCGCGATCGGCCCGTCGCTGCAGTCGATCGGCGTCACCCAGGGCTATTATTTCTTCAACGCCGCGCCCTACATCCTGACGCTCGGCATCATGATCGCGACGTCGAGCGCCAAGCATTCGGCCCGCGACATGCCGGGCGAACTGTCGATCGCGAAGTGACCGCGGACGGCGGGCGGACGGGAAGGGCGCGGAGCGCGCGATGCTCAAGGGACAGCGACGATGAGCGGGCTTGGCGGCCTCAACAAATCTCCGAGCGGCGTGGTGATCGGCGTCGTGCAATTGCAATTGCCGGTCGTCGTCACGCCGAAGGATCTCGCGGCGCAGACCGAGACGATCGTCGCGATGGTCGGCAAGGCGCGCCGCAACATGGCGACCATGGACCTCGTCGTCTTCCCCGAATATTCGCTGCACGGCCTGTCGATGGACATGAACCCCGCGATCCTGTGCTCGCTCGACGGGCCGGAGGTCGCAGCGTTCAAACAGGCCTGCCGCGCGAACCGCATCTGGGGCTGTTTTTCGCTGATGGAGTTCAATCCCGGCGGCAACCCCTACAATTCGGGAATCATCATCGACGACGCCGGCGATCTCCGGCTCTACTATCGCAAGATGCATCCCTGGACCCCGGTCGAGCCGTGGGAGCCGGGCGACATCGGCGTTCCGGTGTGCGACGGGCCGAAGGGCGCGAAGCTGGCGCTGATCATCTGCCACGACGGCATGTTCCCCGAGATGGCGCGCGAATGCGCCTATAAGGGAGCCGAGATCATGATCCGCACCGCGGGCTACACCGCGCCGATCCGCGACTCCTGGCGCTTCACCAATCAGGCCAACAGTTTCCAGAACCTGATGGCCACCGCGAACGTCTGCATGTGCGGGTCGGACGGCACGTTCGACTCGATGGGGCAGGGCATGATCGTCAATTTCGACGGCTCGATCCTCGCCGAAGGGACGACCGGCCGCGCCGACGAGATCATCACCGCCGAAGTGAGGCCCGATCTCATCCGCGAGGCGCGCAAATATTGGGCGGTCGAGAACAATATCTATCAGCTCGGCCATCGCGGCCTCACCGCAGTCGCGGGCGGCGCGGGCGATTGTCCCTATACGTTCATGCAGGACCTCGTCGCCGGCCGCTATCGGCTGCCGTGGGAGGACGAGGTCGTCCACAAGGACGGCGCGGCCTATGGCTTCCCCAAGCCGACCCGCCGTTATGGCGAAGCGCTCGCGAAGGCCGCGGAGTAAGCTCATGCCGACGTTCGAAGCCGACCCCTATCCCTGGCCCTACAATGGCGACTGGCGGCCGGACAACACGGCGATCATCGTCATCGACATGCAGACGGATTTCTGCGGCAAGGGCGGCTATGTCGACGCAATGGGCTACGACCTGTCGCTCACCCGCGCGCCGATCGAACCGATCCGGGCGCTGCTCGACGCGGCCCGCGCCAAAGGCTATCTCGTGATCCATACGCGCGAGGGGCACCGTCCCGATCTTGCGGACCTGCCGGCGAACAAACGGTGGCGTTCGCAGCGCATCGGCGCGGGCATCGGCGATCCCGGCCCCTGCGGCAAGGTGCTCGTGCGCGGCGAAAAAGGCTGGGACATCATCGACGAACTGAAGCCGCTGCCGGGCGAGCCGATCATCGACAAGCCGGGCAAGGGCTCGTTCTGCGCCACCGATCTCGAGCTCATGCTGCGGACCCGGGGCATCGACAATATCGCGCTGACCGGCATCACCACGGATGTTTGCGTCCACACGACGATGCGCGAAGCGAACGACCGCGGATTCGAATGCGTTTTGCTCGAGGACTGCTGCGGCGCGACCGACCACGGCAATCACCTGGCCGCGCTCAAGATGGTCAAGATGCAGGGCGGCGTATTCGGCGCCGTCGGCCGTTCGACAGCCTTCATCGAGGCGATGCCATGAGCCCGACAGCGGCGCGCGCGCCCTCGCTCGAAACGATCGGCATGAGCAAGTCGTTCGGCGCGCTGCGCGCGCTTCAGGACGTGTCGATCGAGGTTCCGGCCGGCTCGTTTCACGCTCTTCTGGGCGAAAACGGCGCCGGCAAATCGACGCTCGTCAAATGCATCATGGGCTTCTACGTCCCCGACAAGGGCAAGCTCGTGCTCAACGGAAAAGAAGAGACGGTGCGCAATCCGCGCGACGCGCAGGCGCTCGGCATTGGCATGGTCTACCAGCATTTCACCCTCGTTCCGGCGCTGACCGCGGCCGAAAATCTCGTCGTCAGCCGCGCCGACGCGCCCTCGTTCATCGACTGGCGCAAGGAGCGAAAGGGTCTCGAAAGCTTTCTCGACCGGATGCCGTTCCGGGTGCCGCTCGACCGGCCGGTCTCGGGCCTCGCGGCGGGAGAAAAGCAGAAGCTCGAGATCCTGAAACTGCTCTATCTCGACCAGCGCTTTCTCATCCTCGATGAGCCGACCTCGGTGCTGACGCCGGGAGAGGCGGACGAGATTCTCGGGCTCCTGCGCGACATGGCCCACCGCGGCGAAATCACCGTCGCGATGATCAGCCACAAGTTCCGCGAGGTCGAGGCGTTCTGCGACGACTTCACCGTGCTGAGGCGCGGCGCCCGCGTCGGCGGGGGCAAGGTCGGCGCGGTCTCGACCCGCGAAATGGCGGCGATGATGATCGGCGACGCGGTCGTGCGCCCGTCCGCGGCGCGCACGGTCTCGGCGAAGAGCGGGACGACGCTCGAGATCGCGGGGCTGTTCGCCGAGAACGACGAGGGGCGCGACGCGGTGAGCGGCTTCGACCTCAAGATCGCGGCGGGCGAGATCGTCGGCATCGCCGGGGTGTCCGGCAACGGGCAGAGCGAACTGGTCGAGGCCCTGTCCGGCCAGCGGCCGATCAAGCTCGGGCAGATCCTCGTTCGCGACCAGGACTTCGAGCCGAAGCGCGACCATTTCGACAAGTTCAAGATCTTCGGCCTGCCGGAGGAGCCGCTGAAGAACGCGACCGTGCCGACGATGTCGGTCGCCGAGAACATGGCGTTCCGGCGGTTCGACAAGGCGCCGATGACGCGGCTCGGCTTCTGGCTGTCGACCGGACCGATGCGCGCCAAGGCGCGCGACCTCATCGACCGCTACAACGTGAAGACGCCCTCGACCGAAACGCAGATCCGCGATCTCTCGGGCGGCAACGTGCAGCGCGCCGTGCTGGCGCGGGAGCTTTCGGAGGACGTGGACGTGCTGATCGTCGCCAACCCCTGCTTCGGCCTCGACTTCGCCTCCGTGGCCGACATCCGCGCGCAGATCATTGAGCAGCGCAATCGCGGCGCGGCGGTGCTGCTGGTGTCGGAGGATCTCGACGAAATTCTTGAGCTTTCCGACCGCATCGCCGTCATGTCCGGCGGCAAGGTCGCGTATCTGACCCAGGCCGCCGGCGCCGATCGAACGACGATCGGCCGCCATATGGCGGGCCATTGACGTCGTCGGGATCGGAAGTGCGATCCCCGGATGGACGGCGCTGCCTGCTTCGTTCAGATTGGTGCGCGTCATGAGTTCCGCACCCTTTGATCCCGAGGCGTTGATCGACGCCGATGGCGCCGTTGCTCGGCCTTGCGCTCGCTCCCGGAGTTGCGCGCCGAGACGGCGTTGCATCTGAGGATCGCCGCTCAGCAGGCGGAAAAGTTGCTTTCGATTGCGCTCGACGACGCGGAGGAGCCCGCGCCGGTGTTCACGGCGTGACGGCGAAGCTTCTCGACGGATCGGCGCAGGCGATCGCAGCGGCCGTGAAAAGCGGCGCCCACAGCGCGCGCGCGATCGCGCGAGGAAGCCCTGAGCCGGGTCAAAGTCCGCAACAGCGCGCTCGGCGCCTTCACCGACGTGACAGGCGCGCGTGCGCTTGCCAAAGCCGACGCGATCGACTTGGCCCGCGCGCGGGGCGAGAGCCTCGGGCCGCTCGCCGGCGTCCCGTTCGCGGTCAAGAATCTGTTCGACATCGAGGGCCTGGCGACGCGCGCCGGCTCCAGGATCAATCGCAGCCGCGCGCTGGCGAAAGAGGATGCGACATTGATCGCGCGTCTGGAGGCGGCCGGGGCTATCCTCGTCGGCGCGCTGAACATGGGCGAATACGCCTACGACTTCACCGGCCAGAACACGCATGATGGGCCGTCGCGCAATCCGCATGACCTTGAGCATATGACCGGAGGATCGTCCGGCGGATCGGGCGCAGCGGTCGCTGGCGGCCTTGTTCCGATCGCGTTAGGCACCGACACCAACGGCTCGATCCGCGTGCCGAGCGCCTTCTGCGGCCTGTTCGGCCTCAAGCCGACATATGGCCGGCTCTCACGCTCCGGCGCGTTCCCGTTCGTCGCCAGCCTCGATCACGTCGGGCCTCTCGCGCGCTCCGTCACCGATCTCGCGCTCTCCTACGACGCTATGCTCGGCCGCGACGGCCGGGATCCGGCGCAGGCCGAGAAGCCCGCGATACCCGTCGCGCCGGCGCTCGAGGACGGCGCGAAGGGGCTCAGAATCGCCAGGCTCGGCGGCTATTTCGCTCGTTTCGGCGAACCGGGCGCCTTCGCCGCGCTCGACGCCGTCGCCCGGGCGCTCAAGGCCGATCGCGTCGTTGAGCTCGCCCACGCCGATGTGGCGCGGTCGGCTGCCTATCTCATCACGATGGCGGAAGGCGCGGCGCTTCATCTCGAACGGCTGCGGACACGCGCTCACGATTTCGATCCCGACGCGCGGGACCGGCTGATCGCGGGCTCGATGCTGCCGGGCGCCTGGGTCATCCAAGCGCAGAAATTCCGCCGGTTCTTTCAGGCCGAGGCGCTAGCCTTGTTCCGCGAGGTCGATGTCCTGCTCGCGCCGGCTACCCCGTGCCGCGCCCCAAGGCTCGGACAGAAGACGTTTGTGCTCGACGGCCAGGAGATGCTGGTGCGCCCGAACATAGGTCTCTTCACCCAGCCGATCTCCTTCATCGGCCTGCCGGTCGTCGCCGTTCCCGTCTGGACGGCGGGCGGCGGGCTGCCGCTTGGCGTGCAGGTGATCGCGCCTCCGTGGCGCGAGGATCTGGCGCTGCGCGTCGCGCGCACGCTCGAGCGGGACGATGTCGTCAGTGCGCCGGTCGCGTCCTGGGCGGAGCAAAGCGGGAAACGCGCTCGGTGATCGTCGACGATCCTCAGACGAAGGCGGAGATCGAGGCTCAGTTCGCCGCCTACGAACGCGCCCTGGTCTCGAACGACGTGGCCACGCTCGATCGCTTTTTTCTCGAGAGCGACAAGGCGATCCGGTACGGCGTCGCCGAAAATCTGTGTAGCTACGAGGCGATCAAGGCCTTCCGCGCCGCGCGACCGGCCACCGGCCTCGCCCGGAGGCTCGAGAAGACCCGGATCGTGACCTATGGCCGTGACTGCGCCATCACAGCCACGCTGTTCCGTCGCGACGGCGCGCCGGGCAGGATCGGACGTCAAATGCAGACCTGGATCAGGTTTCCCGAAGGATGGCGGATCGTTGCCGCGCATATCAGCGTCATTGACGAGCCTTGAGCCTGACCCAGGTTATGGTCTTTCATTCCGCGGGACCTGGGGATGGAAATCAGACTGAGAGCAGAACCTCGTCGCAGCGAGCTGATAAGAGGGTTAGAAGGCAGACAACGCCAGTCACGCGGCGGCTGCCAGGAGTTCGCCGACGCCCGTGTCCGCCCGCTTGCGTGCTCTCTCCGCGCTCCTGCGCCTCCGCTTCCCGCTTCTTCTCCCAAATCTCGCACAGCACGCTTTCCAAGCTTCGTCCCTGCTGCTCGACCTCGACGCACTGCCGCGGTGGTTTTCCGAACGCGCGGTCGAGCGAGTGCGCGGCGCAGAATGCGCGCAAGGCTTCGCGCGGGGTCTCGGCTCATCATCAGATCGTACAGCACATTGACGGCAGCCGATTTGTCGTGGAAAAGCTCGAGAACCGAGTTCAGCCACCGGCCGCGATTGCCAGCGTATCGATTTCCGCCGAGATTTGACTGGGGATTTCCATTGAGAGCTGACCCGACTTGAAGATGGTTTCGAGGTCAGGCGTTCGTCAAGTTCCGAGATTTCTCCTTTTCGGGTTTTGCGGCATTCGCCGACCGGAAGCCGGCGATCAAAGCGATCTGCCCCACGATACTACCACGGCAACGGTCCAGTTAACGGGGGGAAGGGGTGAGGAGGGAGGCGAGGAAATCTGGGCTCCAGCCTGCGGCCTTTCGGGCGGTTTTGATTGAGCGTTGGCCTTTGCCTTTGCGCAGGATGTTGAAGGCGAAGCGGCGGACGAGGGCTATGTTGTGAGCGCCGTGGCCGCGCCGGAGCCTTGAGAGGTCCTCTCGAAAGACGACATCGAGCACCCAGTGGAAGCTCTCGATGCCCCAGTGGGCGCGCACGGCCTGCGCGGCGCGGTCGGCGGTGAGGGCGGCCGAGGAGATGAAGTAGCGCGTCTGCTCGGTGATCTGCCTCTGTGCTCGGTGCGGGTGACGGTCCTGACCAGGCTGGTCAGGGTGGGGAAGCGGGGATGGCCTGGATAGCGCCTGTCCTCGTTGGCGAGAAGCCAGCGAACGTTGCGGCTGACGCTGGTCTTGCGGGTCTCGATGCGGCCGTGATCCTTGTCGATGGTCTCTGCGGTCTCCATCTCGCCGCGGGGCGCGTCAGCGAAATAGGCCTCGACTTCGGCATGCAACGTCGGCTGGTTGCTCTTGAGCGCCAGGAGGTAATCGGCCTTTGCGTCGGTGACGGCCTTGGCGATCTCGGGATTGGTGGCGATGGCGTCGATGGTGACCAGGGCGGCCTTGATGGTCAACCGCTTCAGAATGGCCAGGATGGCGGCGCACTCATTCTCTTTGGCGTCGACTGGCTCCTGGGCCAGAACGAGTTGCTGGCTGGAAGCCCATGCCGAGACCCGATGCAACGGCGATTTGCCCGCGCAGCTGTCGCCGCTGCGCCGCAGGCTCTTGCCGTCGAGCGCGATCAGGTCGGCCGCATCGGGCCGAAGCGACAGAGCCCAGTTCATGAAGCAAGCTTCGAACAGCTGCGGATCGATCCGGTTGAGCAGCGCCCGCAGCCAGTCCTCGCCCGGAACCCCGAAGAAATACTCGGAGTAGCGCCTCAGGAACGGCAGGTTCAGTTCGCCCCAATCGGCGATCTCGTCGTAGTCGTCGCATCCGGCCACGCTGGCGCAGGTGACCAGAAACAGCACCTCCCGCAAAGGATAGCGGACCTTGGCCGGTTCGCGAGGGTCAGGGACGCGGCCGAAGTGATCCAGCAGCAGCGCCAGGCGGTTCTCGACGAAAACAGGCTCCACGGTCGTCCTCCTCGCGAGTCCGACCGCCCATGAATCATACCCCAACCGTCCACGCTACAAAATCAAGCCCATCTCGCCATTAACCTGACCCCTCGCCGTGGCGATACTACCGCATGATTGCGTTTCGGTCCGTCACATGCCAAAGTTCGTTTTGGGTCAAAGCCGTTAGAGGCGCCGACGTTGTGAGACGTCAAGTTTCGTCCCTGTTGCAGGGACGCCAGTCGTGACGATGGTCGAAACAGACGACTGAAATGGACCCGCGCAGCGGGACCGGTTGATGCGGTTTGTTAGTTGGAGCGCGACCGCCCGGGATTCCTTTCTATCACGCAGCGAGAGTTCTGGGTCTGTTTCTGTTGCTGTGGGCATGTGGGCAACGCGGATGGGTTGTCCATCATGTCCACCGCCCCGGCGCCGGCGATTGCCTCGCGCCAGACCGCCATCGGCGTGCGGTCGGCCAGCGCCTGGTGCGGGCGCCGCTCGTTGTAAAAGGCGATCCAAGCGGCGATGCCGCGCGCGGCATCGCGGCCGTCGGCGTAGCCTTTGAGATAGACGTCCTCGTACTTGAGCGACCGCCACAGCCGCTCGATGAAGATGGTGTCCATCCAGCGGCCGCGGCCGTCCATGGAGATCGCGACGCCCGCTTCGGCGAGCGCGCCGGTGAAGGCCGCCGAAGTGAACTGCGAGCCTTGGTCGGTGTTGAAAATCTCGGGCTTGCCGAACTTCGCCCGAGCCTCCTCGAGCGCCGCCAGACAGAACGAAACGTCCATCGTGTTCGACAGCCGCCACGCAAGCACCGCGCGCGACGCCCAGTCGATGATCGCCACCAGATAGAGAAAGCCCCGCCCGATGGGAATGTAGGTGATGTCGGCCGCCCAGACGTGGTTCGCCCGCTCGACCGCTACGTTGCGCAGGAGATAGGGATAAATCTTGTGGCCCGGCGCGGGGGTGCTCGTTCTCGGCTTCGGTCCGAGCGCCGCGATCCCCATCAGGCGCATAAGCCGCTGCGCGCGCTTGCGGTTCACGAACACGCCCTCGGCGCGCAGCATCGCCGTCATCCGGCGCGAGCCGAGAAAGGGCCAGGCGGTGAACAGTTCGTCGATCCGGCGCATCAGCGCGCCGTCGTTGTCGTTGGCCGGCTCGCGCGCCCGATAGACGCCCGAGCGCGCCACGCTCAGAAGCGCGCATTGCCGCCGAACCGACAGCGACTTGTCGGCCCGGTCGAGCATCGCTCTACGGTCCGGAGCGCTCATCTTCCGGACCTCCTGGCTAAAAAATCCCGCTCGACCGTGAGCTGCCCGATCCTCGGGTCAAGCCCGAGGACAAGCCTTGGCGTGCAACCGCTCGATCTCCCGCTCATGCGTCGTTTCCGCGTCCCGCCCGGAGCCAGGGTCGAAGGCCCGCGCCGCCTGATCCTGAAGCCGCTTCTTCCAGGCGTAAATCTGGTTGGCAGGGACCTCGTAGAGCCGCGCAAGGTCCGTGACCGTCGCCCGCTCCCGCAACGCCTCCAGCGCGATCTTCGCCTTCACTCCGGCGTCAATCCGCCGCCTCGTCTTCTTCGTCATCGTTCGCTCCGTCTATCAAACGGAGCGGCCGTTCTCCAACTTAACCTCCGGTCCCAAAAACCGGGTCCACTTCTCTTGCCGAAGAAGGCGGGCACGTCGGGCCAAGGCATCGAGGCGTGGTTGCCGCGCTGGCCGAGCTTCTTCGGGTCGGGCAGCATCTGCGCGAGCCAGCCCTTCCAGCGCGCCGGGTTTGGTCGGTCAGGGTCAATGCAGCCCTGCACTTGGGCGGTGGCGAACACCGCCTCGATGCGGCCTCTGAGCCGCGATGCGGTCTTTGGCGTCGTGGTCCAGATCGGCTGCAAGACCTTGAGCACCGCTTAGGCGTCCAGCTTGTCGACCGGCAGCTCACGAATCGCCGAGCAGTATTTGCCGAGCGTCATCACCCACTGGTCGCGGTGCTTGGGGTTTTTCCATGAAGCCTCGTGCGACGCGATGTACTGGTCGGCCATCTCGCCGAACGAAGGGACGCTGGCGGCGTGAGCGCGGGCGGCCTTGGCGGCGCGCTTCTCGCCGACCGGATCGATCTTGTCGTTGAGCACTCGGGCGCGCAGGGCCGCGTGCTTGATGCGCGCCTCGCTGAGCGACACCTCGGGGTAGGGGCCGATGGATTTCTCCCGCTCCTTGCCGCCGATGCGATACGTGAATACCCAATATGCCTTGTTGTCTCCTAGCGTCCTGAAAAACAGCCTTGGCCGTCGCCGTGGCGACCGGGCGTCTTGAGCAGCGCCCGGAGGTCGTCCTGTCTGAGCTTCGCCCAATGCCAGCATAGGCTAGCACATGTCTGCACAGACTGACAATGAGAGATTTCAGAGACTTAGGTGGCTAAGCCCCTGATGTCGCAGGGCTCGGTGGCGGAGGGGGCGGGATTCGAACCCGCGATACGGTTTCCCGTATACACACTTTCCAGGCGTGCGCCTTCAGCCGCTCGGCCACCCCTCCAACGCGCGCTGAATGGACAGGACGCGAGCGAGAGGCGATAGCACCGGGCGCGGCGCAGGCGCAAGCAACGCCGCCAATCCGCAATGCCGTCCGGGACGGGCGCCGTCGTCGCTTCCCATAGCGGTGAGAGACAATGGCGCCCGCCCAGCGGCGGGCTGTTTGAGAGCGCCCGCTCAGCCAGCCACGGCGGCGAAGTCCTTGGCGCCCAAGCCCTTGGCCTCGGCGCGCGCGAAGGCTTTCGCCGCACCCGAGATCACGTCGGCGGGCGCGCCAAGCGAACGGGCGAGGGCTGTCGCGTAGCGGGCGTCCTTCAGCATGAGGCGGAGCGCGAAATCCGTCGGCTCGAAATCCTGTTCGAGCATGCGCTTGAGCTTCACCTTGACGATCGGGCTCGCCGCCGCGCCGGCAAGGATGAGTTCGGAGATCCGCGCCTTCTCGAAGCCGGCCTTGCCGGCGACCGCGAGCGCCTCGGCGAGCGCGGCGGTCTGAGCGGCGACGAGCTGGTTGTTGATAAGCTTCCAGGTCGCGCCCGCCCCGACTGGCCCGAGCAGGTCCATCGTGCTTCCGACCGCAGACAGCGCGGCGCGCGCGGCCTCGAAGGTCGCGGGCTCGCCGCCGGCGAAGAACCTGAGTTCGCCGGACGCGGCGGCCTGACGGCTGCCGCCGACCGGCGCGTCGAGAAAGCCGCATCCCTTGGCCTTAGCGTGGCGGGCCAGCTCCCGCACCCAGTCGGGCGTGAGCGTGCTCGATTCAATGATGACGGCGCCTCGCTTCGCCCCCTCGAGCGCGCCGTCGGTCCCGAGCCAGACGGAACGCGAGGCGTCGTCGTCGGCCACCATGGCGAAGATGAAGTCGGCGCCGCCAGCCGCCTCGCGCGGCGTCGCCGTGACTCTGGCGCCCTTGTGCGCCAGCGCCTCAGCTCTGGCTGGCGTGCGGTTGAAGACCGAGAGCGCAAAACCCTTGGCGAGCCAGTTCGAGGCCATGCCGGCCCCCATGACGCCAAGACCGATAAGCGCAACGCGCTGCATGAACATGCCTCCTTCAGGACCGAACAGCCGATTCAAACGCGAAGCGGATCGGGCTCACAGCACGTGCGAACCGTCGCCGGCGCGCTTCGCGGCTTTCTGGAATTTTTTGATCACCCGGTCGCGCTTGAGCTTGGAGATGTGATCGATGAACAGAACGCCGTCGAGATGGTCGATCTCGTGTTGCAGGACGGTCGCGAGCAGGCCCTCGGCCAGGATTTCGCGCGGCCTTCCCTCGCGGTCGAGGGCGCGGACGCGCACCGACGCCGGGCGCTCGACCTCGGCGTAATATTCCGGAATGGACAGGCAGCCCTCCTCGTACGTCGAGCGCTCCTCCGACGACCACAGGATCTCGGGATTGATGAACGCCTGCGGATCGGGCGCCTCCTCCTTCTTGGCGACGTCGACCACCAGCGCGCGGATGGGCTCGCCGACCTGGATTCCGGCGAGCCCGACGCCGGGCGCCTCATGCATGGTCTCGATCAGGTCGTCGATGAAGCGGCGCAGATCGTTGTCGACGCGCGCGATCTTCTTGCTGACGAGCCGCAGCTTGGGGTCGGGCAAAATGATGATCGGTCTGAGGGCCATTGGGGGCTTTTTTTGCGGGGGAAGCGGCTGCGACTGATAGTCGCCTGGACAAGCGCGGTCAAACGTGTTCTTATTTTGTTCGATTCGTTGGTGCGCGCCCGCCCTGTTGATGAAGCCATTCTCCCTCATCGCCGTCGTCGACGGCGTCCCAATCTCTCTCACCGAGGCCCTTGCCGCGACCTTGGCGCTCCTGGCTCTGCTCGTGGGCCTGACCCTGATCGCGCTCATGCGCGCCCGCGCCGAGCGGCGGCGCGAGCGCGAGATCGCCGATGAGCGGCAGGAGGCGATCGAGGCGCGCTTCGCCCAGCTCGCGCATTCGAGCGCGGAGCTTAGCGGGCGGATCGGCGGCATGTCGGAATCGCTGGGGTCGCGGCAGACGGACCTGGCCCGCGTGGTCGCCGAGCGGCTCGATTCGGTGGGCGCGCGTCTCGGCGCCGGGCTCGATTCCCAGGCGCAGACGACGGGCGAAAGCCTCGGCAAGCTCAACGAGCGCCTCGCGGTCATCGACGCCGCGCAGTCGCGCATGAGCGAAATGACCCGCGAAGTCGTGTCGCTCAAGGACATTCTCGCCAACAAGCAGGCCCGCGGCGCGTTCGGCCAGGGGAGGATGGAGGCGATCGTGCGCGACGGCTTGCCGGCGGGCGCCTACGAATTCCAGTTCACCCTCTCGAATCGCGCCCGCCCCGACTGCGTCATCCGCCTGCCCGGCGACCCGCGCCCGCTCGCCGTCGACGCAAAGTTTCCGCTCGAAGCCTTTACCGCGCTCGTCGCCGCGCGCGACGATGAGGCGCGAAAAAGCGCGCAAGCGCGGGTGCGCGCGGACGTCGGCAAGCACGTCAAGGACATCGCCGAGCGCTATCTTGTGCCCGGCGAAACGCAGGATGTGGCGCTCATGTTCGTGCCGTCCGAGGCGATCTATTCCGATCTTGTCGAGCATTTCGACGACCTGGTGCAGAAGGCTCATCGCGCCCGCGTGGTCATCGTGTCGCCGACTCTCATGATGATGGCGATCAGCGTTGCGCAGGCGATCCTGCGGGATGCGCGCATGCGCGACGAAGCGCACGCGATCCAGGCTGAAGTCGGCAAGCTCCTGAACGACGTGAGGCTCCTCGTCGAACGCGCGGGCAAGCTCGAGACGCACTTCCGCCACGCTCAGGAGGATCTCTCAGGCATCGGCGCGGCGAGCGCACGCATCGCGCGGCGGAGCGAGCGGATCGAATTGATGGACTTTTCCCCGGAACCGGAGGCACAACGCTCGGCGGGTGTGCTGCGCCTCGCGCGTGGAGCGGAGTAGGGGAGACGCGGAACGGGCGGGGGAGGCTCGCGAGCCCGCTTCCCCGTTCCGGGCAAGGCCGCGGCCACCGCGCTATCGCGAATGTGAACGTCCCGCTCTTGCGTCGAATGGACGAATCGTTGCTAACGCCTCGACCAATCGGCGTCGGCGTCGGCGTTGGCGTCGGCCGGCCATTGCCTTGTCCGGGAAGTTCGGCGAGGTTCGGGCAGGACCGCTATTGTTGGGGGGCCTCGCCATGATTCGGCGAATTCTCGCCGTATGCCTTTTGCTCGGCTTCGCCGGCCTTTTGGGAGTCGCTGCGGCGACGCTTAGTCCCGCGCGCGCCGCGGGCGCCTTCACGATCGGAATTATGAACGACCAGTCCGGCCCTTATGCCGATCTGGCCGGCCCCGGCTCGGTCGAAATGGCGCGGATGGCGATTGAGGATTTCGGCGGCTCGGTGCTCGGCAAGCCGATCGACCTTCTGGTCGCCGACCACCAGAACAAGGTCGACGTCGGCCTCGCCATCGCCCGGCAATGGTACGATGAACGCGGCGCGCGCGCGATTTTCGACATCACCAATTCGGGCGTGGCGCTCGCGATCCAGGGCCTGGCGAGGGCGCGCGACCGGATCGTCATTTTCACTTCCGCCTCGTCGTCGGACCTCACCGGCAAGGCGTGCTCGCCCAACGGCATCCAGTGGAACGCCGACAATTGGTCGAACGGCGTGGCCCTGATGCGGCTCCTCATCAAGCAGAAGCTCGACAGTTTCTTCTTCATCACCGCCGACTACGCCTTCGGCGCGTCGCTCGAGGCGGACGCGCGCGACGCGATCGCCAAAGCCGGCGGGACCGTCGTCGGCGCCGTGCGCTCGCCCCTCAACACCGCGGATTTCAGCTCCTATCTGATCGCCGCCCAAGGCTCCAGCGCCAAGGTCATCGTGTTCGCCATCACCGGCGCCGACCTCTCCAACGCGCTCAAGCAGGCTAGTGAATTCAAGCTCTCGCCCAAGCAATATCTGGCGACGCCGATCACCTATCTCAGCGACGTCAACGCGATCGGCCTCGACGTCGCGCACAATCTCACCTTCATGCAGTCCTGGTACTGGGACCTCGACGATGAGAGCCGCGCGTTCGCCAAGCGATTCTACGCAATCCGGGGCCGCATGCCCAACGACAATCAGGTCGCCCTCTATTCCGCGATGCGCCATTATCTTGAGGCGGTCGCGAAGACGAAAACCGACGAGACCGGCGCGGTGATGAAAGCAATGCGGGACGCGCCCATTCACGACATCTTCACCGCGAACGGAACGATTCGCGCCGACGGCCGTGTTCTGTACGACCGGTATCTGATGCGGGTGAAGACGCCGGCGGAATTGAAGGGCCCGTGGGATTATCTGACCGTCGTGGCCAAGATTTCGGCCGCCGACGCATTCCGTCCGGCCGGCGCTGGCGGGTGCAAGCTGGCTAAGCCCTGAGAGCCGGATTGCAACTGAGACCGCAAAGAAATCTTCACCACGAGGTGCTGGGATGTTTCAACAATGAAAACGCATATCGACCGGCGCGGCGTTCTCGGCGGAATCGCCGTCCTGCTCGGGGGGTGCGCAACCCGGGGCGGGCCCGGTTTCTATCCGCTTGGAAACGCCGCCTTCACCGGCGCCTACGGGCCGCTCAACGACCACGGGCACGAAATCCCGGGCCTCGACCTCTCGAAAATCGATCCGAGCCTGTTGCGCCAGCAGGTCGCCTTCGCCGGCCCCTATCGTCCGGGGACGATCGTCGTCAACATCGGCGAGCGGCGGCTCTATTTCGTCGAGCCCGGCGGTATGGCGATGCGCTACGCGGTCGGCGTCGGTCGCGAGGAAGCGCTCAACTTCCGCGGTACCGCCGTCATCGGGCGCAAAGCGGAATGGCCGCACTGGTCGCCGACCCCCGACATGATGCGCCGATGCCGATCTATCGCGCACTACGAAACGGGCTTCCGGGCGGCATCAACAATCCGCTCGGCGCGCGGGCGCTCTATCTCTACCGCAACGGCCAGGACACCTTCTTCCGCCTGCACGGAACCAACGAGCCGGACACGATCGGACAGAAAGTGTCGAGCGGCTGCATCCGCCTCTTCAATCACGACATCGTCGACCTCTACAATCGCGCGCCGGTCGGAACGCCGGTCGTCGTGCTCCAGGAGGGGGAAGCGATGCGCGCGGAAGCCGAGCCGGAGGCGGGCGGCTATTACGACCCTTACGGGGCTGAGCCTTCGGCTTACCCCGGGCCCCCGCTTTATCCGGGACCTTCGGGGCCCTACCATCCCGGCCCCTATTATTACGAGCCGCTGTGGTGAGGTCCATGGCGACCGTCACGCAGAACCGTCAGCCCGTTCCCCGTACGAGTTTCGCGCAGAAGCCGGCGATCGCCCGGAGCGTGGCCTCGGGCTGGTCGATCTGCGGCGAATGGCGGCAGGCCTCGAGGATGAGCCTCTCGACGGGCGCGGGTGAGCGCGCCTCGATCGAGCGGATTTGGGCGAGCGTGCCATATTGATCGTCCGCGCCCTGGATGAGAAGCGCGGGGACGCGCCAGCGTCCGACCTTGTCCTCGATGTTCCAGGCCTTGAAGCCGGGGTCGAGCCAGGCGTCGTTCCAGCCGCGGAAGGCGACGTCCACATGCGCGTGATATTTGGCGAGCTTCGCGCGTAAGCCGCCCGTCTCATAGGCGCGCCGCGCCTCCGCGATCGAGGCGAGGCCTGGTTCTTCGGTGAAGAGGTGGGGCGCCATCAGGACCAGACCCTGGATGCGCTCGTCTGAATGTTCGCCGGCGTAGATCGCCGCGATCGAGGCGCCGTCGCTGTGTCCAAGCAGGATGCCGCGTCTGAACCCGATCGCCGCGATGACCGCGGGCAGGCTCGCTCGCGCCTCCCGGCTCATGTAGTCGAGCGGGCGGGGCAGGTCGACGGGGTCGGATCCGCCATAGCCGGCGCGCGAATAGGCGAAGACGCCCCATCCGGTCGCCGCCGCGAGTTTCGCCGGAAAATCCCGCCAGAGCGCGACGCAGCCGAGCCCCTCGTGCAGCATGACGATGGTCGGCGCTTCGGCTGGGGCCGGACCGTAGACGACCGCCTCCAGTCGCTTGCCGGCGGCGAGCGCCTCGCCGCGAGCCCCATCGATCCATGGAAAGACCGTCATTGCCGAGGGTTAAACCGCCGCGTCAAGCTTCAGCGCCGAGATGGCGTTCTCCTTGAGGATGAGGTCGTGGACCTCGGGCTTGAACCCCGCCTCGCGAAAATCCTTGATCCATCGGTCGGGCTGAATGAGCGGGAAGTCCGAGCCGAACAGCATCTTGGTCTTGAGCTGGCTGTTGGCGTAACTGACGAGCTGGGGAGGGAAATATTTCGGGCTCCAGCCCGAGAGGTCGATATAGACGTTGGGCTTGTGCAGGCAGATCGAGAGCGCCTCGTCCTGCCAAGGCCAAGAGGGATGGGCGATGATGATCGTCATGTCGGGAAAGTCGACGGCGACGTCGTCCACGTGAATCGGGTTTGAATATTTGAGACGGAGCCCGCCGCCGCCTCGCATCCCTGTTCCGATGCCGGAATGGCCGCTGTGAAAAATGGCCGGCAGCCTGTGCTCCGCGATGACCTCATAGAGGCCGTAGGCCATGCGGTCGTTGGGGAAGAAGCCCTGGAGCGTCGGGTGGAACTTGAACCCCTTTATGACTCCCCCCTCGATGAGGTCGCGGGCCTCGCGCACACCCATCTTGCCTTTGTGCGGGTCGATCGAGGCGAAGGCCATCATGATATCCGCATTGGCGGCGGCGGCCTCCGCGACTTCGTCATTCGAGATGCGTCGCGCGCCGATCTCGAACTCGCTGTCGACGGTGAACATCACGAGGCCGATCCGGCGTTCGCGATAATAGGCGATGGTCTCCGCGATGGTCGGACGTCTGCCGGCCTTGAAGTATCTGTTCGCGGCGACCTCGTAAGGCTGCCAGAAAGCGTCGGCCGGTTGACGGCACGAAACCTCGGCGTGCGTGTGCACGTCGATCGCAACCAGGTCATTAACATTCATCGCTCCGCTCCGTCTGCGGCGAACGTCAGGCCCCAGTTCTCTCCCGCCTGCATCCGCGATGGGTCGCCGTCGGCCGTAGCCGAGAGGCGCGATGTGCCTGCCTGTGCGGGGCTTTTCATGGACGATTCCGTTGGAAAACGAAAGGAAGGCGACCCGTCATGCCACACGCGGAAGGTTGTTCTTTGTTCCGCCTCCACATATTTGTTGATTGCCAGGGCATTCTTATGGTACATTAGTGACAGGACAAAGCTGCGGTTTCGGCGCGAGGCGGAAATGTCCAGAGACTCGACGATGCTATACGAGCGGTCAAGGCCGCTGGAGGCAAACGGTGAAGAGGCCATCCTGACGCGTGCCGAAGCGTGCCGCCTGATCGCGATTTGCATCGATCTGATTGATCTTTGCGCAAAAGTTACCGGAAAGATCGACCCCGCGGTCGCGTCGATCGTTGGCTACGCCCGCGATGAAGCCTTGGCCGATGCCCTCGAAATTGGCTCATGACGTCTATGGCTAGCGCCTATGGGAACCATCACCATCGAATCGGCTGCGATAAGACTCACAGACACGATCCTTGGATATAACGAGCAGGATCTCGAAGAAACGCTGAAGGCGATCGCTGCCGATGTCGGCGTGAGCCACATTGCTTATTTGCGCTTCGCCCCCGACAAGAGTTCTGACGCCAGTCTGCTGAGCGGCACGACAACCTATCCGTTTCAGTGGCAAACCCGGTATTTTCTCAAGCAATATGTCTTGATCGACCCAACCATTTCGCACGGAAGCAAGGCGGTTCTTCCTTTCGACTGGGGTGAACTGGCGCGCGACGATCCAGCGGTTCAGGCGTTTTTCGCCGATGCGGCAGGCCACGGTGTCGGCGTCAACGGGCTTTCGATTCCGGTGCGCAATCGGAGGGGCGTCTACTCGTTGGTGTCGTACACCAGCAACCATTCGCGACCGGAATGGGACGATTTCAAAAAGACCAATATGGTCAAGTTGCAGTTGATCTCGGTCCTCATCGATTCCGCCGCGAGCGTCAATCTCAAACTGACCAGCCCTCCCGTCAAACTGTCAAAACGGGAAGAACAATGCCTGATCTGGGCTGCAAGAGGTAAGACATACCAGGATATTTCCGATATATTGAACATATCGTTTGGTAGCGTGAAGAGTTATCTGGATACGGCGCGGCACAAGTTGAATTGCGCCAATTTGACCCACGCGGTCGGAGTAGCGATTGCTACTGGCGTGATCCCCGCCAAGGCTCTTCAGGGTTCGTCGTTCAAGTGATTCCTGGAATGTCAACTCGCTCTTTATGTGGAATTGCGAGCATTAAAATTTAGGGTTAACATTCGTGGTCTCGTAGCAAGGGAGATGCCACGATGTTAAAGCTTATCGAAGGTTCACGGGCGGCGTTGTTTCCGAGAGAAATGGACGCGATGTTTCGCAACAGAGCGCTCACTTTCTCGCAGCGGCTCGGTTGGGAAGTTACTGTGAAGGACGGATATGAACGGGACGCATTCGATGACGCCAATCCGTTGTATCTCGTCTCGGTAGACCCAAGAACCAACGAATATTGGGGTTCGCTGCGATTGTTGCCGACCACCGGGCCGAACATGTTGCGCGACGTATTTCCTTTCCTGCTCGAAGAGGGCGAATACGTCGAAAGCGCGACGATCTGGGAGAGTTCGCGGATCTGCGCGGTGTCGGTGGAAGGCCAGCCTCAGCGCAGCCGCAATGGCGTCAACTTCGTCCTCAGCGAATTGATCGCGGGTATCGGCGAAGTCGCCATCGCCGCCGGTCTGACCCAAATCGTGTCGGTGTTCGACGCCCGCATCTACAGGGTGCTGAAAGCCGTCGGCTGCAATCCGCAACTCATCGGCAGGCCGCGCCGGATCGGCTCAACGATGAGCTATGCGGGGCTCTTCGACACGGGCGAAGGACTCCTCGCGGCTCTGAACGCCTTCCGGGAGGAGCTCGGAATCGAGGCTCCCGAAACGAGAGAACTCGCTTTTGCTGCGTAGCTTTACCGCCATCGTCGGCGCGTCGGTTGCTCCGGGTTGCCGGGAGCGCAGGGGTCTGATGAAGCGCTAAGAGGGGTCGTCGTTTTTCGCGAGTTCCGTTACGAGCGAGACGATGGCCTCACGCAGGGCGGGATTTTTGACGCTGATGAAGGCCCGATGCAGACGCAGTCCCTGATCGGGCAACGTCAAACGGGCTGCGTGTCGAGCCGCCGGCCGCTCGTGGTCCTCAAAGCCAAAAAAATATACAGGCTTTACGCCTAGAACCTTGGATAGACGAAGCAAGCGATCGGCGGTAATCCGTTTTGCGCCAGTTTCGTGGGCGGAAATATCCTTAGAATCTATTTGAAGTTTCTGAGCGAGTTGCTCCTGGGACCAGCCGACCGAGAGTCGTTTGTCACGTAAGCGGGCGCCGAGCGATATATCGATTTGGTTGGGACTTTTGACTACGATCCGATTTCCAGGGTCCTTTCGCAACGCGGCCGGACGGACGCTGCCTCGTTGCGCTTCCGGATCGTCCTGGCGGTCATCAGAACGCGTGATCACAGTCGACGTGTCGTGCTCTTCTTTCGGCTTATCACCAACGAAACGGGGCAGGGGTTGCACTGAACGACCTCGCTTTCGGCTTTAGGTTAACGGATGCTAACCCGCCCGCTCTCGGTTCAATAACGCACCGGACGCCGGTGTCAAGACCCATAGCCGCTCCGTTGAAATACCTATTTCGTAGGGGCCGAGGGGGTCGCGCCGATGCGGGAATTTGGTTTTTCCAGCGAAGATTGGCTGCAAGCGGCGGAACACGGACGGGAGTTTCCATTCGGCGCGTGGGCCGGCGGCCGCGGCTGGCGGGTTTGATTTCCTGACCGAATTGACGCTCTCTCCCCGCTCGCGGCGGCAGGCAAAAGGAGCGGCGCGGTGGGCCAGACGTTCATGGCGGCGGAGATCATGGAGGCCGGCGCGGTGGTCCGCCGCCAATTGGCCGCGAACGCTGCGTCAATCGCCGGGCTCGCAGCGGATTTGCGGGCGCGCCAACCGCCGTTCGTAGCCACGGTCGCGCGCGGCAGCTCCGATCACGCGGCGCTCTACCTCAAGCATCTCGTCGAGCTGAAAGTCGGGCTGGCTTGCGCCTCCCTCGGTCCCTCGATCGCTTCGCTCTACCATGCGCCGCTGAAGCTTGAGGGCGCGGTCGCGATCGCCATCTCGCAGTCGGGTCGGAGCCCGGACATTGTCGCCATGCAGCGCGCGGCAAAGGACCAGGGCGCGGCGACGATCGCTTTCGTCAACGATGAGACGTCTCCGCTCGCCCGCGGCGCGGACGCGATGTTGCGTCTGCATGCGGGCCTGGAGCGCTCGGTGGCGGCGACAAAGTCGATGATCGCCTCGCTCGCCGCCGGCGCGTCCCTTGTCGCCCGCTGGAGCGGCGACGACGAGCTTCTGGCTGCGCTCGCCAGGCTGCCTTCAGTTCTGGACTCTTCCTCCGCCGCGCCGCCCGCCGCGACCGCGATCGAGACGCTGGCCGAATCCTCATCCCTGTTCGTCCTCGGGCGTGGCGCGACGCACGCTATCGCCGCCGAGGCGGCGCTCAAGCTCAAGGAGACCGCGGCCATTCACGCCGAGGCGTTCTCATCCGCCGAGGTGCTGCACGGGCCGGCGGGAGTCGTCGGTCCTGGGTTTCCGGTCCTCGCCTTCGCGCCGCCGGATGCTGCTCGTCCAGGGTTCTTCGACGCGCTCGATCGCCTCGCCGCCTTCGGCGCGGCGCCGCTTGTCGTCGACGTCGAGCCGCATGCACGCTGGACGACCGTGGCCGCGATCGACGGCGGCCATCCGCTTTTGACTCCCATCGTCGCGCTTCACGCATTTTACCGGGTCGCTGAGGCGGTCGCCCGCCGCCGGGGCCGTGATCCCGACCGGCCGCCGCATCTGATGAAAGTCACCGAGACCCTGTGAACGCCATCAGCCGGCCGGCGCGCCGCGGTTGGCCGCGACGCTTGCGTTCATTTCGGGAACGGCACCGGCTTGTCGGAGAGCGACTGCAGATAGGCCAGAATGTCGGCCCGCCGTTGCGGGTCTTTTTCGCCGGGGAAGGTCATCTTGGTTCCGGGCGCCATCGCCTTCGGATCGGCGATCCACTTGTTCAGTTGTTCGTAGGACCAGTCGCCGCCCACCCCTTTGAGCGCGCCGGAATAATCAAAGCCGGCGACTGATGCGACCTTGCGGCCGACGACGCCCCAGAGGTCCGGCCCGATCTTGGCGCCCCCGCCCTCCTTGAAGTTGTGGCAGGTCTCGCAGACCTTGGCGTCGTGTTCGCCCTTCTTGGCGTCGGCCTTGGCGAGCAGCGCGGGCAACGGGACTTCCGGCGCGGCCTTCGCCTCGGCGGCGGGATGGCTCGCTGCTTCGGTCGGCAGCGCGAAGCCAGGAACCGCCGGATTGCGCGGAGAAAGGACGAGATTGCTGAACGCGACGAGCAACATGACGAACAGCACCGCCCCCAGCGCCGAAAGCGAGACCCGATTCACATTGACGTGGTCCATGAGCAGAGGGGCTTTCGTCGGCTGGAGAGAACGGGGGAGCGTTCGTGCGGACAGTTGATTAGCCGCTTTGCGCTCGCCTTGGCAACACGTATAAGCCCTCGCGCCCTGAATTTGCCCCCAAAACCAATGGTCCGTCCCGTTGTCCTCATCCCCGCGCGCATGAACGCGTCGCGCCTGCCGGGAAAGCCGCTCGCTGACATTCACGGCGCGCCAATGATCGTTCATGTCTGGCGCCGGGCTATGGAGGCGGACGTCGGGCCGGTCTGGGTGGCGGCGGACGATTCGCGGGTCATGGAGGCCGTGGCCTCGGCGGGCGGCAAGGCCGTCATGACCAGGTTCGATCACCCATCCGGGTCCGATCGCATTTTCGAGGCCCTGGGCGCCGTCGACCCGAACGGCGTCCACGATGTCGTGATCAACGTTCAGGGCGATCTGCCGACCATCGAAGCTTCGCTCGTGCGCGCGTCTCTCGCGCCGCTTGCCGCCGAGCCGGCCGCCGACATCGCGACGCTTGCGACCCCGATCACGCGCGAGCAGGAGAAGGATGATCCCAATGTGGTCAAGGTGATCGCGACCGAACTCGATCCGACCCGATTGAGGGCGCTCTACTTCACCCGCGCGCGCGCTCCGTGGGGCGAGGGCCGGCTCCTGCACCACATCGGTCTCTACGCCTATCGCCGGGCCGCGCTCCGGCGATTTGTCGCCGCTCCGCCGTCGCCTCTGGAGCGCCGCGAGAAACTCGAACAATTGCGGGCGCTGGAAGAGGGCATGCGGGTCGATGTCGCGCTGGTCGACACGGCGCCGCTCGGAGTTGACGCGCCCGAGGACTTGGAACGCGCGCGCGTCATGCTCGCGCCTGGGAAGGACGCATGAAGAACACCATCGCTTATCAGGGCGAGCCAGGGGCCAACTCGCATATCGCCTGCGTCGACAATTTTCCCGATCTGGACCCGCTCCCCTGCGCCACTTTCGAAGACGCTTTTGCGGCCGTGACGGACGGCGGCTCCGAACTGGCGATGATCCCGATCGAGAAC
Organism: uncultured Alphaproteobacteria bacterium; assembly: GCA_963742305.1. Taxonomy (GTDB): domain Bacteria; phylum Pseudomonadota; class Alphaproteobacteria; order Rhizobiales; family Beijerinckiaceae; genus Roseiarcus. The sequence continues at coordinate 242,129 of CAVULN010000017.1, read as the reverse complement.
TCGATCGCCGGGCGGGTCGCTGACATCCATTCGCTCTTGCCGGCGTCGGGGCTGCATATCGTGGGCGAGACCTTTCTGCCGATCCACTTTCAGTTGCTGGCGGTTCCGGGCGCCCGCATCGAGGACTTGCGGAGCGTCCATAGCCACACCCATGCGCTCGGCCAGTGCCGCAACATCATCCGCCGCCTGAAGCTTCAGCCGGTCGTCGCCGGCGACACCGCCGGCGCCGCGCGCGAAATTGCGGAATGGTCGGACAAGAGCCGCGCTGCGCTGGCGACGCAGCTCGCCGGTCAGATTTACGGCCTCAAGACGCTGGCGTCGGACGTCGAGGACGAAACCCACAACACGACCCGCTTTGTGGTGCTGTCGAGGGACGAACGCTGGACGCCCGGGGGCAACGGGCCGGTGGTGACGACCTTTGTCTTTCGCGTCCGCAATGTGCCGGCCGCGCTCTACAAGGCGCTGGGCGGCTTCGCCACCAACGGGGTCAACATGACCAAGCTCGAGAGCTACATGGAAGGCGGCGAGTTCACCGCCACCCAGTTCCTCTCCGACGTCGACGGACACCCGAACGACCCGCCGCTCGCCCGCGCGCTCGAGGAGCTCAAGTTCTTCTCCCGCGAATTGCGCATTCTCGGCGTATACCCGGCCCACCCTTATCGCCGCGAGTTGCAGGGCGGGTCGAGCTAGCGTAGCCCGCTCCGCCCATCGGCCGGTTGGGGTTCTTCGCCCCGCCGTGCTAACCAATGCCCGTCGAAGCCGGCGAGATTGGAAGGGCGGGCGGGCTTTTTTGTCCAATGCGCGGGCGCGCGGGAGGGCTTCGGACGTCATGGCGCCGCCGGCCAGCGATCACCGAATTGTCGTCGTCGGCGGCGGCGCGGCGGGACTTCGAGCTTGTCACCCGTCTCGGCGACAGCCTCGGCAAGCGCCGGCTTGCCGATGTCGCTCTCGTCGAGCGCGGCCGCACCCATTTGTGGAAGCCGCTGCTGCACTCGGTGGCGGCGGGCAGCATGGACCCTTCCGAGCACCAGCTGAACTATCTCGCCCAGGCGCATTGGCATCATTTCCGCTATCATTTCGGCGAGATGATCGGCCTCGACCGCACGGCGAAGATGGTCAAGCTCGGCGCGACCCATGACGCCGAGGGCCGCGAGATCGCGGCGCCCCGCAGCATTCCCTACGACACGCTCATCATCGCCGTCGGCAGTGTGACCAACGATTTCGGCACGCCCGGCGCGGCGGAATTCGCCGTTCCGCTGGAGACCGCCGAGCAGGCGGTGCGATTCCACCATCGCCTGGTCAACGCCGGCTTGCGCGCCCAGGCCCAGAGCGGGCCGATCCGCGCCGGCCAATTGCACGTCGCGATCATCGGCGCGGGCGCGACCGGCGCCGAGCTTGCGGCCGAGCTCCATGAGAGCCTGCGCGAGATGGTGGCGTATGGCCTCGATCAGGTCGACCCCGACCGCGACATCCGCATCGTTCTGATCGAGGGAGCGAACCGGATCTTGCCCGCGCTGCCGGAGCGAATCTCGACCGCGACCCTCAAGATCCTGACCAAAATGGGCGTCGAGGTGCGCACGAACGCGCGCGTGTCGGCCGTGCGCGCGGACGGGATCGAGCTGGCGGGCGGCGAGTTTATCCCCGCCGAACTCGCCGTTTGGGCGGCCGGGGTGAGAGGGCCGGACGTGCTCGCCCGTCTCGACGGGCTCGAAGTCAATCGTGCCGGCCAACTCGTGACGGACGCGACCTTGAGGACGACCAGCGACGGGGACATCTTCGCTATCGGCGACTGCGCGGCGGTCCCTCGGGCAGGGTTCGAGGCCCCGGCGCCGCCGCGCGCCCAGACCGCCCACCAGGAAGCCTCCCACCTCGCCAGGCAGTTGAGGCGCCGCCTGCAGGGGCTGCCGCTCGAGCCGTTCGTCTATCGCGACTTCGGCTCGCTGGTGTCGTTCGGGCGGATGGGCGCGATCGGCAATCTCATGAACCTCGCGGTCGGCGGGAACGTGTTCATCGAAGGCGTCCTCGCCCGATGGGCCTACCGCTCGCTCTACAAGATGCATGAGCGGGCGCTGCACGGAGTGGCCAAGACCGCGCTAGACACGCTGGCGCGCGGCCTCTCTCGGCGCGCCGGGCCGAGGGTCAAACTCCACTAGCCGGCCGGCCAGGGGCCGGTCGCTCCAAGCAAAACCAAGCGAATGCAAATAAAGCCAAGCAAAAGGGCTTGCATTTATTTGCTTTTATTCATCCGAATTGGGCCTTTTCAATGGGTTACGGCGGAAAAAATAAAAAAAATCTTCCCCTGTCCACACTGTGGCCGAAAGATCACAATCCCGCAGGCTCTCCGTCCTCCTCGCCTCTTCGAACCTCACCGAGCGGGGTCTGGTCCAGCGAATGGGAATTATATAGCACAGACTTCGGTTTTTCGCAAGACAATCGCGCAAAAATTCCGCCCGGACCACGGGCCCTGGATTAAGACCTGTTTGCGTTGGGGGATGCAACCGCTTTGGGGCGCGAAGCGGACAAGGCGCAAGACGATTTATCAAGTCCGGGGTTCGACGCGAAGGGACATCGGATTTCGTGGCATGCAGGTCCGCGCGGAGGAGGCGTTCGGGACTGGCTACAGTGTCATGCCGATCTGGACCACGCGGCTCGAGGCGAAGACTCTCGTCGCGTTTCTCGCTTCTGAAGGCTTGAAGCGCCTTGGCCGCGCAGAAGTGGTTTGGAACCTCGGCGGGCGGGCGCCAACGGATCGGCGCAACGTGATTCGTCGTCCTCTTGGTGCTAGGCTCCATGGAGGAAGGGGCGCGATGGCGGAAGCCCGGAAGCTCGTGGCGATTCTTGCCTCCGACGTTGTCGGGTACAGCCGGCTCGCCGGCGTGGACGAGGATCGCATTCTGGCGCGATTGCGGGCGCTGCGCAGCGACCTGATCGATCCGACCGTGGCGGTCCACAAGGGCCGCATCGTCAAGCGGACCGGGGACGGCACGATTGTCGAGTTCCGAAGCGCGATCGATGCGGTTTACTGCGCCATCGAAGTCCAAGACGCGCTGATCGAGCGCAATGCCGGCGTCCCGGGGGATCGCCGCATCCTCTTCCGGATCGGCATTCATGTCGGCGATGTGGTCGAAGAGGCCGATGGCGATCTGATGGGCGACAGCGTGAACATCGCCGCGCGACTTCAGGGGGTGGCGGAGCCGGGCGGCATCTGCTTGTCGGAAGACGCCTATCGCCAGGTGAAGGCTCGGCCCGATCTTGCGTTCAGGGATCTCGGGCGCGTCCAGCTCAAGAACATAGCGGAGCCGGTTCAGGTGTTCGCGATCGAGACCGAGCTGTCGGCCAAAAAATTCGTGCCCTCGCGAGAGCATCACGCGATCGCGGCGCCCGCCGCCCCGGCGCTGCCTGAGAAGCCTTCCATCGCCGTTCTTCCGTTTCAGAACATGAGCGGCGATCCGGAACAGGAATATTTTACCGACGGCATTGTGGAAGACATCATTACGGCTCTCTCCCGCTTCAAGCAGCTCTTTGTGATCGCGCGCAACTCGAGCTTCGCGTACAAGGGGAAGGCAATCGACGTGAAACGGGTCGGGCGCGAACTCGGCGTGCGATACGTTCTCGAAGGCAGCGTCCGGAGGGCGTCGAACCGGGTCCGCATCGCTGGCCAGCTCATCGACGCGTCGACCGGAAGCCACATCTGGGCCGACCGTTTCGACGGCGAACTGGACAATATTTTCCAGCTTCAGGACCAGGTGACGGCGATGGCCGTAGGAGCGATCGCGCCGAGGATTCAGCGAGCCGAGATCGATCGCGCTCAGCGCAAACCCCCGGAGAATCTCGACGCCTACGATTACTATCTGCGCGGGATGGCGAACTTGCACCCATGGACGAGAGCGTCCACCGACGAGTCGCTTCGGTTGTTCTACAAGGCGATTGAGCTCGACAGGGAATATGCGTCCGCCTACGGGATGGCCGCGTTCTGTTTCATATTGCGGAAGGCGAGCGCCTGGCTGATCGATCGCCCGGGCGAGATCGCGGAGGGCGTGCGCCTGGCGCGCCTGGCAGTCGACCTGGGCCCGGACGACCCGGTGGCGCTCGCGACGGGAGGATACGGGCTCGCCTTTGTCGGGCACGACATCGACGCCGGCGCAGCATTTCTCGACCGCGCGCTGGCGCTCAATCCCAATCTGGCTTCCGCGCTCCTGTCCGCCGGATGGGTCAAAACCTTTCGCGGAGAATTGGACGCCGCGATCGAGCAGCTTACGTGGGTCATGCGCCTGAGCCCGCTCGATCCCCACATCTTCAGGGCCCAGGGCGGGATCGCGCTTGCTCATTTTCTTGCCGGGCGAAATGATGAGGCGATGGCTTATGCGGAGATGGCGCTGAAACACCGTCCGACTTATCTTCCCGGATTGCGCGAGCTTGCGGCCTCAAGCGCGCTCGCGGGGCGCCTTGCCGAGGCCAGGGAAGCGATGGACCAGCTACGGAAGCTCTATCCCTCCTTGCGGGTCAACACGGTCAAGGAGTGGCAGCCGTTTCGCCGAGACGAAGATCTCGCTCGCCTGGAAGAGGGCTTGCGGAAGGCCGGACTGCCCGAGTGATCGACTGGCGGCCGATCGCTCGGGCCAGCCTCCGCTGGCGCCGCGGGCGCAGGTCTGGACGGCGCTGATGAAAGGGCGGCCGGGGCCGTCCTTTCATCCCGCCTCCCGGCATGGGGCGCGGGGTCTCCATGTTGGGCTTCTCGGCGACCATCGCCTCGGTGGCGATTAGAAAGGCGTCCATCGGACTGGCGCTCGCGGCGACCGCCTGCAAGTCAGCTCTTCTTGCGGGCGGGCGCTGCGCGGCCCGCGCCTCCGTGGCCTTCGACGATGCCCATCACGTCGCTCTCCTTCATGATGAGAAGCTCTTCGCCGTCGAGCTTGACTTCGGTCCCCGACCATTTGCCGAACAGGATGCGGTCGCCGGCCTTGAGCTCGAGGGGAATGAGCTTGCCGTTTTCATCGCGGGCCCCCGGTCCGGCGGCGACCACTTCGCCCTCCTGCGGCTTCTCCTTGGCGGTGTCGGGAATGATGATCCCGCCCTTGGTCTTCTCTTCCGCGTCGAGGCGCCTGACGACGACGCGATCATGCAGCGGGCGAAACTTCATGCTTTCCTCCTTGTCCAATGCTCTTTGAGACCTGATCGGCCAGTTCTTCTGCTTGCGCGGAAGCCCCAAGTCCGCAATCGAGATCCTCTCGTTTGAGTCCGGGCGGGCGCTCTATTACCCTGATTTCCCAACATCAGTTAGCCCCTGGGGCCAACGGAACTCAAGATCGCGAAGCCGGATCTCGGAAGCGCCGCCGCGACAAACGAGCCTATCGGCCGACCTCTTTCCAGTTCCCCGCGTCATAGCCGTTGGGATCGACCGCCCGGACCGCGGCGCCGGCGACCGCACGCCCGCCCGCGCACCGCCAAGCGTAGATCGTGTCGTGGCCGGTCGCGGCCATCGGGATAAAGTCCGCGTTCGGGTTGGCGCGGCAATATTCGCTGGCGCCGGGAAGCGACCGGCGCGCGCTGGCCTTGCCGCAGTTCAGGTTGGCGCCGACCAGGCAGGCCATAAGCTTGCCTCTGGCGCAGCGGACGAAACCGCCGTGGCGCACGGCGTCGACAGAGACGCCGAACGTTCTCGCGACGTCCGCCTCGAACGCGCTGGGGACGGGAACCGGCGCCCGCGGCGGAGCGTCTCCGGCGCAATAAGCGGGTCGGCTCACGGCCGCGGCGGGGGAGGCGAGGGAGAGCGCGCCGAAGGCGAGCGCGGCCGCGAACGCGCGTTTCCACTCACCCCGACCCATTCGCGTTCCTCGCGCCGCTCGGCGCGGGAGACTGGTCCTTCCAGGGCGTCTTCGTCAATTGGATCGGCGGGCCCCCGCCGCCGCGACTAAAGGGGTATTGATGCGCAAGACGCCGCTTGATTTACGTAGAGCGGGCGAAGCGGATATACAGAGGGCGATTGTTTGGCCTCGCCGCGGAGCCGATATCCGATCGAGTCGAGCACGGAAACCATAAAGCGTCCCTCTCGCGAGGGCGCGTGCCAGGGAGGAAATGAAATGAACGGCAGACCAACCATTCCCGCTTTCGGCGGCGCGCCCATCTCGCGCCGCGGCCTGATGATAACCGCGGGCGCCGCGGGCCTTGCGGCGGCCGCTCGCCCGTACGGGGCTTTCGCGGCCGGTCCCGAGGCGACGCTCAAGGTCGGCTTCGTCAGCCCGCGGACCGGCAAGCTCGCCGGATTCGGCGAGACCGACGGCTATATTCTCGAACTCGCCCGCAAGGCGCTGGCCCCGGGGCTCAAGGTTGGCGACAGGACCTATGGGGTCGAGATCCTCGATCGCGACAGCCAGTCCGATCCGTCGCGCGCCGGGCAATTGGCCAAGACCCTCATCAATTCCGACAAGATCGACATGATGCTGGTCATCTCGACTCCCGAGGTGATCAACCCGGTCGCCGACGCCTGCGAGGCGGCGGGCGTGCCCTGCATGTCGACGGTCATGCCGTGGGAGGCCTGGTATTTCGGGCGCGGCGCCAAGCCCGGCCAGCCGTCGCCGTTCAAGTGGACCTATCATTTCGGCTTCGGCGGCGGCGAGTTCTTCAAGGCCTATGTCTCGCAATGGAACCTGATCCCGACCAACAAGAAGGTCGGCGTGCTCTATCCCAACGACGCCGACGGCAATGCGATCCGCGAGAATCTCGCCCCCGCGCTGGCCAAGGCGGGCTTCACGATCATCGATCCGGGTCCTTATGAGGACGGCACGACCGACTATTCCGCCCAGATCGCCAAGTTCAAGGCCGAGAAATGCGAGATCTTCAACACCTTCCCGATCCCGCCCGACTTCGCCGCCTTCTGGCGCCAGGCCGCCCAGCAGGGCTACACGAAAATGGTCAAGATCGCCCAGATCGCCAAGACCGGGCTGTTCCCCTCCGAAGTGACCTCGCTCGGCAATCTCGGCTATAATCTCGCCAGCGCCGCCTACTGGCACAAGGCCTTCCCCTACAAGTCCTCCCTCACCGGCATCGGCGGCGACGAGCTCGCCGACGGCTACGAGAAGGCGTCCGGCAAGATGTGGACCCAGCAGCTCGGCGCGACGCTCGCGCTGTTCGACGCGGGCGCGGCCGCCCTTTCGGCGAGCAGCGATCCGCAGACCAAGGCCTCCGTCGCCAAGGCGATGTCGACCCTGAAGACCGTCACCATCGACGGCCCGATCGACTTCACCTCGGGCCCCGTGCCGAACGTCTCGCCGGGGCCGATCATCGGCACCCAATGGGTGAAGGCGAAGGCGGGCTCGCGGTTCCCGCTCGACTACCCGGTGACGGAGAACGCGACCGACCCGAAGGTTCCCGTCCAGGCGAAGCTCAGGCCGTTCAACAGCTGACCGCCTGCAGGGGGACGGGATGTCCGGCGCGCGCGCCGGCGACCTTCTGCTTCAGGCGGAAGGCCTGACGAAGAGCTTCGGCGCCCTTCTGGTGCTCGATCGAGTCGACTTTTCCGTCCGCGCCGGCGAGGCGGTCGGCGTGGTCGGGCCGAACGGGGCGGGCAAGACGACGCTCTTGAGCCTGCTCGTCGGCGCGCATGCGCCGACCGGCGGGCGGGTGCGCTTTCTCGGCGAGGACGTGACCTTCGCGCCGACGGCCGAGCGCTGCCGGCGGGGGCTTGCGCGCACGCATCAGATTCCGAGGCCCTTCAGCGGCATGACGGTGTTCGAGAATGTCTTCACCGCAGCCTCCCATGGCGGCGGGCTCGTGCGGGAGCGCGCCTATGAGCAGACGATCGACTCGCTTGCGCTCACCGCCATGTCGGGGGTCGCCAACCGGCGCGCCGAGACGCTCGGCCTCATCGACCGCAAGCGGCTCGAACTTGCCCGCGCGCTCGCGACCGGCCCGGCGGTGCTGCTCCTCGATGAGATCGGCGGCGGCCTCACCGACGCCGAGGCCAACGAGCTCGTCGACATCATTCTGGAACTGAAAGCGCGCGGGATCGCGATCGTGTGGATCGAGCATATCGTGCATATCCTGCTTAAAGTTGCCGAGCGCCTCGTCTGCATGGACGCGGGGCGGATCATCGCGGACGGCGCGCCTGAGAGCGTGATGGCCGATCCGCGCGTGATCGAGGCCTATCTCGGCGGAGGCGTGGTGTGACGCTGCTTTCGGTCGAACGGCTCGAAGCGCGCCACGGCCAGCTCCAGGCCGTGCGGGGGGTGAGCCTTTCCATCGACAGGGGCGAGACGGTCGCGCTTGTCGGCGCGAACGGGGCGGGCAAGACCACGCTTCTGCGCACGATCGCCGGCGCGCACCGGATCGCGGCCGGCGCCGTCGCCTTCAAGGGCGAGGACATCAGCGCAAAAAGCGCCCACGCGCGCGCCGCGCTGGGCGTGGCCCTCGTTCCCGAAGGCCGGCGCCTGTTCGCCCGCCTGACGGTCGAGGAAAACCTCCAGCTCGCGCGCTATGCCGGGCGGACGGGGCCCTGGACGCTCGACGCGGTCATGGAGGCATTTCCCAATCTCAAGGAGCGCCGCCGCTCGCTTGCCGGCACATTGTCGGGCGGCGAGCAGCAGGCGACCGCGATCGGCCGCGCCCTGATGATGAACCCGGACCTGCTGCTCCTCGACGAGGTGTCGCTGGGCTTATCGCCTCTGATCGTCGATCGCCTCTACGCGCGGCTCGAGGCGCTGAAATCGTCTGGCGTCGCGATGCTGCTGGTCGAGCAGGACCTGAAGCGCGCCATGGCGACCGCGAGCCGCACCATCTGCATGCTGGAAGGCGCGATCGCGATCGAGGGACCGACCAGCGCGCTCAGCCGCGAACAGGTCACGGAAGCCTATTTCGGCCTCAAACGATCATCGCTCAGCAAGGCGCCGCCGCATTGATCTTCCTCAACCAGATCATTCAGGGCGTGCTGCTCGGCGGCTATTACGCGCTGATCGCCTGCGGGCTCTCGTTCATGTTCGGGGTCATGGGCGTCATCAATCTCGCGCATGGCAGCCTCGCGGTGCTGGCGGGCTATGCGCTGTTCGTTCTGGCCGACCGCTTCGGCATCGAGCCGTTTCTCGGCCTCATCCTGGTCGCGCCGGCGATGGCGCTGGTCGGCTGGGCGCTTCAGCGCCTGGTGCTCGAGCGCAGCGCGCGCGGCGGGCTGCTGGTGCCTGTCCTCTCGACCTTCGGGCTCTCGATCATCATCGACAATCTCCTGTTCGAGGGCTTCGGCGCCGACACCCGTTCGCTCGCCCCCTATATCGGCGATCTCTCCTATGACAGCTGGTCGCTCAGCGACACGATCGCGATCGGCAAGCTCGCGGCGCTGACCATGGCGGTCGCGGTCGTTCTGCTCGGCGGCATCCAGACCTTTCTCAACCGCACCCAGATCGGGCGCGCGATCCGCGCGACCGCGGAGGATCCCGACACGGTCGGCCTCGTCGGCGTCAACGCGCGCCGCGTCAATGCGATCGCCGCCGCGATCGCGCTCGCGACCGTCGCGGTCGCCGGCGCCTTTCTCGGCATGCGCGCGACCTTCGATCCTTACGCCGGCGCGGCCCAGCTCATCTTCGCTTTCGAGGCCTCGGTGATCGGCGGCGCCGGATCGCTGTGGGGGACGCTCGCGGGCGGGATCGTGCTCGGCGTTGCGCAGAGTCTGGGCGCGCTCGTCAATCCGCAAGGCTTCTTCATCGCCGGCCACTTCACCTTTCTCGCCGTCCTGTTCGCGCGCCTGTTCTTCGGCGACCTCGGCCAGCGCGTCCGGACGGCGCTCCTCGGGAGACGCAAATCGTGAGCGCAAGCGCCCCCGCCGCGGTCGAACGCTGGACGCCCGAGTCGCGCATCGCGATCGTCACGGCCGCGGTCATCGTCGCCGTCCTCGCGATCGGGCCCGCGATCTTCAGCGCCAACGCCGTCGACAAGCTCACGACGCTGTTCATCTATGTGATCCTCGCCCTGATGTGGAACGCGCTGGTCGGGTTCTGCGGCCTGGTGTCGATCGGCCAGCAGGCGTTCTTCGGACTTGGCGCCTATGCGGCGATCCGCCTCGCCAATTGGGGGGTCGGCGTCTATCCGTCGCTGTTTCTGGGCGCGCTGATCGTCGGCGCGCTCGCCTGGCCGCTCTCGATTCTGATGCTGAGGCTGAAGGGCGGCGAATTCGCCATCGGCATGTGGGTGGTGGCCGAGCTGGCGCACCTTCTCGTCAATCTCGACACGCTGGTGCGCGGCGAGACCGGCACCTCGCTAATCGAGCTCAACGCCTATGCGAGCGGAACCCGCCGGGCGCTCACCTACTGGTGCGCGCTGGTCGCGATGACCGGCCTGCTCGCGATCGTGTTCCGCCTGCTGCGCTCTCCGCTCGGCGCGGCGATCCAGGCGATCCGCGACAACGAGGAGGCGGCGGAATCGGTCGGCGTGCGCGTCATGAGCGCCAAGCGGCTCGTGTTCACCCTTGCCGCCTGCGGCGCGGCGATGGCGGGGGCGCTCTGGGTGGCGACGGCGCTCACCTTCCAGCCGCAGGCCTATTTCAGCCCGTTATGGACGGCCTACATGATCTTCATGGCGCTGGTGGGAGGGTTGGGCACCTTCGAGGGGTCGATTCTCGGCGCCGTCATCTTCTTCGCCATCGAGGCCTGGTTCGGCGCCATGGGCGTCTGGTATCTGGTCGGGCTCGGCGCGACCGCGCTCATCTTCGCGCTTCTGTTCCCGCGCGGCATCTGGGGCTGGGTCGAGGACCGCACGTCGGTGAGACTCCTGCCGATCGGCTACCGGCTGCGCCTCGCGGGCGCGCGCGGAGCGCGGGCCGACGACGCGGGCGCGGATAGGAACGAGGCGGGAGGCTGAAAATGCTCCTTGGCAAGACGATCGTCGTCACCGGAATTTCGTCCGGCATCGGCGCGCGCGTCGGCGAACTCGCTCAGGCTCTCGGCGCGGACGTCATCGGCGTCGACATCAACGAGCCTGTGCGCCCGCTCGACGCCTTCATCAAGGCCGACATCGGCTCGGCCCAGGGCGTGGCCGAGATCGTCGAGACGCTGCCCAGGCGGTTCGACGCCTTGTGCAATGTCGCCGGCGTCTCCGGCATGATCGGGGTCGCAAAGACGCTCGCGATCAATTTCTACGGGCTGCGGGAATTGAGCGAAGCGGTCGCGCCGCGGCTGCGCGAAGGCGGCGCCGTCGTCAATGTCGCCTCGATCGCCGGCTACGGCTGGCGCGCCAATCTCGAGCGCGCGAAATCGTTCGTGGACGCGCCCGGGTTCCCGGATCTTGCGCCCCTTATCGCCGCGCACAAGGTTCCGGACACGGAGGCCTATCCCTTGTCGAAGGAGCTTCTGCTGCTATGGACGATGCGGGCGGCGCATGAGCCGCTGTTCAAGAACCGTGGATTGCGGGTGAATGCGGTGAGCCCCGGTCCGGTGACGACGCCCATCCTCAAGGAGTTTCGCCAGATCTTCGGCGATCCCAGGGTCAACGACGACATCGCGCGCGTCGGCCGCGCGGGCTCGGCGCCGGACATCGCGCCCCAGCGATCTTTTCCTCTGCTCAGATGGGGCGCGCTGGATCAACGGCGTCAACCTCCCGGTCGACGGCGGCCTCGAAGCCTCGGTCAACGCGAGCGTTCTCGGATTCTAGGCAGCCAGCCAGGGCCAGGTCCGCGGACCCGCGTCAACGCGACGCTGCGTCGCGCCGCTCGCCGATCGCCGTTTGAGCCGTTATAGGCTTTCGCTCCCATGCAGGACCTGGCGCTATCGATCGTTCTGGGCGTCGCCCTGGCCGCGGCGACCGGCTTTCGCATCTTTTTGCCGATGTTCATCGCCGGGGCCGCCGCCCATGCCGGGTATCTCCATTTGGACGATGGCTTCGCCTGGCTCGGCACGCCGCCGGCCCTGATAATGCTCGGCGTGGCGGCCTTCGTTGAAGTCCTGGCGTATTACATTCCTGTCGTCGACAACCTGCTCGATGTCGCGACCGCGCCCGCTGCGTTCATCGCCGGGACGATCCTGTCGGCGGCTGTCATGACCGATATGCCGCCAATGGTGAAATGGACGGCGGCCATTATCGCCGGCGGCGGCGTCGCCGGGTTCACCCGCGGGCTGACCGGGATCCTCAGGGGCCACTCGACGGTTCTGACGGGCGGATTGGGGAACTTCGTCATTTCCACCGCCGAGCTTGGCGGCGCCGTGCTGATTTCCTTCCTGGCGCTGGCGGCGCCGGTCGCCGCGATCGCGCTGGTCGTTCTGTTCCTGCTCGCGGCGATCCGTATCCTCCGCCGGCTCCTTCGAGGGGCGAAATCATCGGGCGGCCCGGTCTAGGCGCGGCTCAAGCGTTCCAGGTCGCAAAGATGCCCGCGGCTCAGGTCGCCATGACCGCGGTCGCGATCCAGCTGGGCGCCAATGCTCAGTCCCTTCCGCGCCAAGGTCCATGGCCGTAACCAGCCGTTTCGTTCTCTAAGCTTTCGCCATGGCTCGCGCGTCGAGGACCGCGCGCGCCCATGTCCGGGGCTGCTCCTGGGGCAGGTTGTGGCCGGCGCCGGCGAATATGCGATGCTCATGGGGGCCGGTGAATTTCCCCGCGTGATGCGACGTGCCCGGGTTCACGCCGTCGGCGTCGCCGTCGATGGTGATCGCCGGGACCGCGATCGGCGGCTGGGCGGCGAGCCTCGCCTCGATCGCCGCATAGGCCTTGTCTCCGGCGGCAAGCCCGTAGCGATGCCGGTAGGAATGGATGACCACGTCGACGAAATCGGGATTGTCGAACGCCTTGGCGGTCCGCTCGAAGGTCGCCTCGTCGAAGCCCCATGTGGGCGACCACATCCGCCACAGGAGGCGGGCGATCTCCCGCCGGTTCCGGTCAAGGCCGCGCCGCCCGCGCTCGGAATGGAAATAATACTGGTACCAGAAGGCCGCTTCCTCCGAGGGGCTCGCCGGCTCCATCGCGCGCGCGATGTCGTGGATATTGTAGGAATTGCCCGAGACCAGCGCCAGGACGCGCTCGGGCCAGAGCGCCGCGACCACGCAGGCGGCCCGCCCGCCCCAGTCGTATCCGCCGAGGACGGCGCGCTCGATGCGAAGTGCGTCCATGAGCGCCAGAAGGTCCGCGCCGAGCGCCGCCTGCTCGCCTGAGCGCGGCGTTCCGGCCTTGACGAACCGCGTCGGCCCGTAGCCGCGGAGATAAGGAACGATCACGCGCGCCCCGGCCTCGGCCAGGACGGGCGCCGTGTCCGAATAGGCGTGGACATCGTAAGGGAAGCCGTGGCCCATGATGCATGGCCAGCCGGACGCGTCTCCATATTCCAGATAGGCGATCGAGAGAATGCCGGCGTCCAGGGTCTTGGCGGTTGCCGACATGTGTCGTTTCCTCCTCCAAGCCAGCCCTAGCCTGCGGCCGGCTTATGCGGGTGAACGACCCCGCCCACAATGGCTTGACGCGCCCCGCGGCTTTCTTTACGGTGGCGCTGGTTTCAATTCGAGACGGCACGTGACGAAGCTTATCGTATCTTTGGCGCCGGGGAGCGGGCAGATTTAGGATCTGCATCCGTTCGCTTGGCGCTACCCGAAGGCCCTCTTGAGGGCCTTTTTTGTTGCCCGGATTCCCGATTGACGAGAGATAAGGCGGAGAGTTGCGAACATGGCCAAGCACATGACCGGCGCGGAAATGGTCGTCGAGGCGCTGAAGGACCAGGGCGTCGAGATGGTCTTCGGCTATCCGGGCGGCGCGGTTCTGCCGATCTACGACGCCATCTTCCACCAGAACAAGCTTCGCCACATCCTTGTCCGCCACGAGCAGGGCGCGGCTCACGCCGCGGAAGGCTACGCGCGTTCGACCGGCAGGGTCGGCGTCCTCCTCGTCACTTCGGGACCCGGCGCGACCAACGCCATCACCGGGCTGACCGACGCGCTGATGGACTCGATTCCGCTTGTCTGCATCACCGGCCAGGTGCCGACCCATCTCATCGGCTCCGACGCGTTTCAGGAATGCGACACGACCGGCATCACCCGCAGCTGCACCAAGCACAATTATCTCGTGCGCAAGGTCGACGATCTGCCGCGCATCCTGCACGAAGCCTTCTACATCGCCTCGAGCGGCCGTCCCGGTCCGGTGGTGGTCGACATTCCCAAGGACGTGCAGTTCGCGAGCGGGGTCTACAGTTTCCAGAAGAACATCCAGCACAAGACCTACCAGCCGCGGCTCAAGGGCGACGTCCAGCGCGTCGGCCATGCGGTCGAGATGATGGCGGCGGCGAAGAAGCCGGTCTTCTACACAGGCGGCGGCGTCATCAATTCCGGCCCGCACGCTTCCACGCTGTTGCGCGAGCTCGTCCGCACCACCGGGTTTCCGATCACCTCGACCCTGATGGGGCTCGGCGCCTATCCCGCCTCCGACAGGCAATGGCTGGGCATGCTTGGCATGCACGGCTCGTTCGAGGCGAACAACGCCATGCATGACTGCGATCTCATGATCTGCGTCGGCGCGCGCTTCGACGATCGCATCACCGGGCGCCTCGACGCGTTCTCGCCGAAGTCGAGGAAGATCCACATCGACATCGACCCGTCCTCGATCAACAAGAACGTCAAGGTCGATCTCGGCATCGTCGGCGACTGCGCCCATGTGCTCGAGGACATGAGCCGGCTGTGGCGCGCCGGCTCTCATCGGGCCGACCCGGCCGCGCTCGCCAAATGGTGGGACGCGATCGACGGCTGGCGGGCGCGCAATTCCTTCGGCTTCCGCAATTCGGACAGGATCATCAAGCCCCAGCATGCGGTGAAGAGGCTTTATCAGCTGACCAAGGGCCGCGACGTCTACATCACGACCGAAGTCGGCCAGCACCAGATGTGGGCCGCTCAGCATTTCGCCTTCGAGGAGCCGAACCGGTGGATGACCTCGGGCGGCCTCGGGACCATGGGCTATGGGCTGCCGGCCGCGATCGGCGCCCAGCTCGCCCATCCGAAGTCGCTCGTCGTCGACATCGCCGGCGAAGCCTCGATTCTCATGAACATGCAGGAGATGTCGACGGCGGTTCAGTACCGGCTGCCGGTCAAGATCTTCATTCTCAACAACCAGTACATGGGCATGGTGCGCCAATGGCAGGAGCTCCTGCATGGCGGGCGCTATTCGGAGAGCTACACCGACTCGCTCCCCGACTTCGTCAAGCTCGCCGAGGCTTATGGCGCGCATGGGATCCGCTGCGCCGAGCCGGCCAAGCTCGACGCGGCGATCATCGAAATGATCGAGACGCCAGGGCCGGTCATTTTCGACTGCCTGGTCGATCAGAAGGAGAACTGCTTCCCGATGATTCCGTCCGGCAAGGCGCATAACGAAATGCTCATGGCCGAGCTCGAGGACGACGCCGGGATCGAGCTCGGGAACGTGATCGACGAAAAGGGCAAGATGCTGGTCTGAACCCCTCTTCGATCGGAAGAGGGGTTGGGGTGAGGGCGTTCGCGATGTTCAGCCTGGATGAGATACGCCGCGCGCACGACATCGTGCTTCGCGCCTTGCGCCCGACGCCGGCGCTGAATTGGCCGCTCCTTGACAGGCGGCTCGGCGCCGAGGTTGTGGTCAAGCACGAGAACCACTTGCCGACCGGCGCCTTCAAGGTGCGCGGCGGCCTCACTTACGTGGACGCGCTCGTCAAGCGCGAGCGGGAGATCCGCGGGATCATCTCGGCGACGCGCGGCAATCACGGGGCGAGCCTCGCCTTCGCCGGCCGGCGCGCCGGCCTCGATGTGACGATCGCCGTTCCGCGCGGCAATTCAAGCGAGAAGAACGCCGCCATGCGCGCTCTCGGCGCGGACCTCGTCGAATTCGGGCGCGACTTTCAGGCGGCGCGAGAGGAGGCGACGCGGCTCGCGGGCTCGCGCGGCCTCCACATGGTTCCCTCTTTCCACCGCGATCTCGCGCTCGGCGTCTCGACCTACGCGCTCGAGCTCCTGAGCGAACGCTCCGACCTCGACGTTCTTTACGTCCCGATCGGGCAGGGGTCTGGAATCTGCGGCTGCATTGCGGCGCGAGACGCCCTGGGGCTAAAAACGGAGATCGTCGGGGTGCAATCGACGGAAGCGCCAGCCTACGCGCTTTCGTTCGCCGCCGGGCGCGTCGTGACCACCAGCGGCGCCGATACGCTTGCCGACGGCATGGCGACGCGCGTTCCTGATGAAGAAGCGCTCGAAGTCATCCTCAAGGGCGCGGCGCGGGTCACGCTGGTCAGTGACGACGAGATCGCCGCCGCGATCCGCGCCTATTGGACGGATGCGCACAATCTCGCCGAGGGCGCGGGCGCGGCGGCGCTCGCGGCGGCCGTGAAGGAGCGGCAGCGTCTCGCGGGACGCAAGGTCGGTCTCGTTTTGTCGGGAGGCAATATCGACGTCGAGCTCTTCCGGCGATGGGTCATGGGCGAGCCGAACGCCGTCGCCGCCTGAAGGAAAGCATGCGTGGCGCTCGCCAAGGCCGCGCGGAACCGAGGGAACATCACGCGAAATGAGCAAGACCATCCTCCAACCGCTCTCGCCCTATTCGTCGGCGACGGCGAAATCCAATGTCGAGACCCACACCCTCTCCGTGCTGGTCGACAACGAGCCCGGAGTGCTGGCGCGCGTCGTCGGCATGTTCTCGGGGCGCGGCTACAACATCGAGAGCCTGACGGTCGCCGAGGTCGCCCACGAGACGCATCTCTCGCGCATCACCATCGTCACTTCGGGGACGCCTGAGATCATCGAGCAGATCCGCCACCAGCTCGAACGTCTGGTTCCTGTCCATACGGTGAACGATCTGACGCTCACCGTGCGCGCCATCGAGCGGGAGCTGGCGATGATCAAGGTCAGGGGCAAAGGGGAGAACCGGGTCGAGTCGATGCGGCTCGCCGACGCCTTCCGCGCCAAGGTGATCGACGCGACCACCGAGAGCTTCATCTTCGAATTGACCGGGGCGCCGCGCAAGATCGACGATTTCATCGAGCTCATGCGCCCGATCGGCCTCGTCGAAGTGTCGCGGACCGGCGTCGCCGCCATCTCGCGCGGCCCGGAGCCGATCTAGCCGCGTTGGCTGAATTGAGCGGACATTCCGAATCATCGGTGATCAAAAAATGCCTTTCAGCCTCGACCGTTTTCTCACCACCCACACCGGAAGCCTGCCGCGCCCCGACGATCTCGTTCAGATGATGTACGCCAAGGAGGAAGGCCAAGAGGTCGACAGCGCGGCGCTGGCGAAACGCACGCGCGCAGCCGTGCAGGAGGTCGTCGACAGACAGCGAAAAGCAGGCGTGGACATTGTCACCGACGGCGAAATGTCGAAGCCGAGCTACGCGACCTATGTCAAGGATCGCCTGTCGGGATTCGGAGGCTCGGGCAACACGTTCGTCTATCAGGACCTCGTCGACTTCCCCAATATGGCCAGGCGCGTCTTTGGCGATCCCGGGCGGTCGCGCCGCAAAACCCCGGCATGCAACGGCCTCATCGCCGTTTCCGATCCCGACGCCGCGCGCCGCGACATCGACAACCTGAAGGCCGCCGTGGGCGACAGGCCCGCGCAACGCGCGTTCATGACCGCCGCGTCCCCTGGCGTCATCTCGCTCTTCTTCCACAACGACCACTATCCGAGCCAGAGCGCCTATCTCGCCGCGATTGCGGAGGCGATGAAGCCCGAATACGAGGCGATCGTCGCCGCCGGTTTCGACCTCCAGGTGGACTGTCCCGATCTGGGCATGGGCCGCCACATCCAGTACGCCCATCTCGAGTTGCCCGAGTTCCGCACGCGCGCCGCCGAACATGTCGAGGCGCTGAACGGCGCGCTCGCGAACATTCCTCCCGACCGGATGCGAATGCATCTGTGCTGGGGCAACTACGAGGGGCCGCATCATTGCGACGTGCCCCTCGCCGACATCGTCGACATCGCGCTTAAGGCGCGTCCCGCAATGCTGTCGCTCGAAGCGGCCAATCCGCGCCACGCTCACGAATATGCGGTGTTCGAAACGGTGAAGCTGCCTGAAGGCAAGGTGCTGATCCCAGGCGTGATCGAGTTGAAGTCGAACTTCATCGAACATCCCGAAGTGATCGCGAACCGGATCTCGAATTACGCCAAGCTGGTCGGCCGCGAGAATGTCATCGCCGGCAGCGATTGCGGCTACGGCACGTGGGTCGGCCAGGCGGCGGTCGATCCGGACATCGTGTGGGCGAAGCTCGCCGCGCTTGCCGAGGGCGCGCGGCTGGCGAGCGGGCGGTTCTGGTCTTGAGTCACGGGGAGGGGCGGTTCATGCGGGCGATCGGCTATCGCAAGGCGAGCCCCAGGCTCGACCATCTCGAGGCGTTCGACATGCCCCGGCCGAAGCCTGAGGGCCGCGATCTTCTGGTCGAGGTGCGCGCGGTCTCGGTGAATCCGGTCGATTACAAGGTCGCGGGCGGCGCCGGCCCGGGCGGCACGCCTGAGGGGGAAGCGATCAAGGTGGTCGGTTACGACGCCGCGGGCGTGGTGGCCGAAACCGGCCGCGAGGCGCGGCTGTTCAAGCCGGGCGACGAGGTGTTCTACGCAGGCAGCGTCGGACGGCCGGGCGCGGACATGGAGTTTCATCTCGTCGACGAACGGATCGTGGGCCTGAAGCCACGCACCCTCGGCTTCGCCGCGGCCGCCGCCCTGCCGCTCACTTCGATCACCGCCTGGGAGGCGATGTTCGACCGGCTCGATGTCGCGAAGCCCGTTCCGGGCGCAACGCGCGCGATCCTGATCCTCGGCGGCGCGGGCGGCGTCGGCTCGATTGCGATCCAGCTGGCGCGGCAACTGACCGACCTTTCGGTCATCGCGACCGCGTCCAGGCCCGAGACCGTGCAATGGGCGAAGGACATGGGCGCCCATCATGTCATCGACCACAAGAAGGCGCTGACGCCCCAGGTCGCCGCGCTTGGCCTGGGCAGCCCAGCCTTCATCTTCGCGACCGCGCCGATGGGCGACCTGATCGTCGATCTCGCCGAACTGATCGCGCCGCAGGGACGCATCGCGCTCATCAACGGCGAAGCGGCGGACCTGTTCGTCTTCCGGCCGAAGAGCGTCTCCATTCATCACGAACTCATGTTCACCCGGCCTCTGCTTCAGACCGCTGACATGGAGGCGCAGCATGCGCTTCTGAACGAGGTCGCGGGCCTCGTCGATGCGGGGCGCGTCCGCTCGACCATGCGGGAGAACTACGGGCGCATCGACGCCGCCAATCTCATGCGCGCGATGACGTTCCTCAAGGCGGGCGGCGCGATCGGCAAGATCGTGCTGGAGGGGTTTTGAGGGAAGCGCCGTCCCGCGTTCAGGCCGCAGCGTTCCGGCCCTGAGGAGCGATCCTTCCCCCGGCTCGGAGCGCGAAGACAGGCCTGCGGTCACGCCGCCTCGAGCGCCAAGCCCTGCGCCGCCTTGGCGATGCGGAGGCGTCCGTCGCGGACGAGACTGTTCACATGCGCCAGCGCCTCGCCGAACGCGAAGACGAGCTGGTGGGGATCGTCGATCGTTCGCCCGAAAATGACCGGCACGAGCTCCGCCACTGTCTGCGGCCCCCGTCTGCAGGCCTCGACGACCGCCATGCAGCGCGCTTCGTGGTGGGCGATGAGTTCGTCGGCGCGCGCGTGCAGACCCTTGAATGGCAGCCTGTGTCCCGGCAGAACCAGCACGTCCTCGGGCAACGTCGCTTTGAGCCTTTCGAGCGAGCGCAGGTAGGCGCCGAGCGGATTGCCTTCCGGATCCATCGCCTCGACGCTGACGTTGGGCGAGATCTTCGCCAGCACCTGGTCGCCGATAAGGACGAAATTGTCGGCTTTCGAGTAGAGCATCACCTGCTCGGGCGAATGGCCGGCGCCTGTCATCACCTCGAATTCGCGGCCGCCGATCCGCACCCGTTCCTCGGCGATGAGACGCAGAAACGTCTTCGGCGGCGGCGAGACCATCCTCAAATATTGCAGTCCGTTCCCAAGCAGCAGCTCCGTGCTCTCCTCGGTCAGCCCATGCGACCGGTAGAAGCTGCGATACGGCTCCGATTTCAATCCTTGCGGGTCGAGGCGGATATGGAGCGCGATCAGATATTCCGCCTCGCTCATCGCGAGTTGCAGGCCGAACCGCTCGCAGAGCCATCCGGCGAGGCCCACATGGTCGGGGTGGAAATGGGTGGCGATGATCCGCGTCAGTCTGCGGCCGCGAAGCGGCCCGGCGATCAGCGCCTCCCACGCCGCGCGCGATTGCGCATCGTCGATTCCCGCATCGATAACCGCAAGCCCGTCGCCGTCCTCGATGAGGTAGATGTTGACGTGATCGAGCCGGAACGGAAGGGGAAAGCGCGCCCAGAACACGCCTGGACGAACCTCAATCGTCTCGCCCGGTTTCGGCGGATCGGGGTCAGGGAAGACAAGCGTCTCGGGCGTCGCGCAATTGAGCATCGTTGTCCCTCTTAATCGTGCGGGGGCTCGGGTCAATCGAGCGGCAGAAAGCGCGGCGCGCTCGCGGCCTCCAGATCGCCGCCGCGGACCCCGCCGATAGAGGCCGCGAGCCGCATTGTGGGGATGCGCCGCGGCCTCGGCGAGAGTGAGCGCAGGGGCGAAGCACGCGTCGCTCCCCTCGAGCAGCGCGCGCCAATGCCCGCTGGGTTCGCTCAGGAACAGCGCGCTCAGCCGCGCCTTCAGCGCCGGCCAAGCGTCGCGGTCGTATTGCGCCTTCGGATCGACGTCCGCAAGACCGAGCCTGTCGATGAGAAGCGCGTAGAACTGCGGCTCGAGAGCGCCAATGGAGACATATCGGCCGTCGGCGCAGGCGTAGAGATCGTAGAACGGCGAATCGTGGAACGGGCTCGGGGTCGCCGCGTCCAGCATTCCAGCTCCGCGGGCCGCGAGCGCGATACCGCTTAAGGCCGCCGCAACATCGACAATCGAACAGTCGACCACCGAGCCCTTGCCGGTGCGGGAGGCGGCGAAGACGGCGGCGACCACCCCGAACGCAAGGCCGAGCGCGCCGCCGCCGTCGCCCAGAACCGTCGGCGGAGGAATCGGCGCATGGGGGCCGCGGGCGGCGAGCGAGAGCACGCCGCTCAGCGCCAGGTAATTGAGATCGTGACCCGCGGCGTGGGCGAGCGGACCATCCTGCCCCCAGCCGGTCATCCGTCCGTAGACAAGCCGCGGATTGCGCCTGGCGCAGTCCGCGGGGCCGAGTTTCAGCCGCTCCATCACGCCCGGCCGATTGCCTTCGATCAGCGCGTCGGCTGTCTCGACCATGGTCAGCGCCTCGGCGACGGCTTCGGGGCGCTTGAGATCGAGAGCGACCACCCGCTTGCCGCGCCGCAAGGGCTGGTCGGAAAGTGGACGGCCGGGATCGCCAAGCTTGGCCTTGTCGGGGCGGACGACCGCGATCACGCCGGCGCCGAGATCGGCGAGCATGCGCCCGGCGAGAGGACCGGGACCGATCCCCTCGAATTCGACCACATTCAGGCCAGCAAGCGGACGGATCATGAGATGCCCCCGGCCAAGTCTACACGACCGCTCGCGCGTGACCAGCTGCAACCGCTCACGCCCGCTCCGGGAACAACCCCTTCAGCCCCTGCGGCGAGGCCTCCGCGATGCCGCGCTCGGTGATGAGCCCGGTCACAAGGCGAGCCGGAGTCACGTCGAACGCAGGATTGGCCGCGATCGTCCCTTCCGGCGCGATCCTGACGCGCGCGATCGCGCCGGCGTCGCTCAGGCCCTGGACGAAGTTGACTTCGTCGGCGCCGCGCTCCTCGATCGGAATGTCCTTGCCCTCGCGAACCGTCCAGTCGATCGTCGGCGAGGGCAGGGCGACGTAGAACGGCACGGCGTTGTCTCGCGCCGCCAGCGCCTTGAGGTAGGTGCCGATCTTGTTGCAGACGTCGCCGTCCGCCGTCGTCCGGTCAGAGCCGACGATCACCGCATCGATCAGCCCATGCTGCATCAGATGGCCGCCGGCGTTGTCGACGATCAGTGTGTGCGCCACGCCGTGATGGGCGAGCTCCCAGGCGGTGAGGGAAGCGCCCTGATTGCGGGGCCGGGTCTCGTCGACGAACACATGGACGTTCACGCCCGCTTCCGTCGCCAGATAAATCGGCGCGGTGGCGGTGCCGTAATCGACCGTCGCCAGCCAGCCGGCGTTGCAATGGGTGAGGATGTTGACGGGCTCGCCCGGCTTCTTGCCCGCGGCGAGCCGGCGAAGGATCGTGAGCCCGTGTTCGCCGATCGCGCGATTGATCTCGACGTCCTCGTCCGCGATTCGCTCGGCCTCGGCGTAGGCCGTGGCGGCGCGCGCCTTGGGCGCAAGGGGCGCGAGGCGCGCGTGGACTGCGTCCAGCGCCCAGCGCAGGTTGATCGCGGTCGGCCTCGTTTCGGCGAGTTTCTCTCGCGCGGCCACGAGCGCGGCGTCGCTCGGATCCTCGCGCATGGCGAGCGCCAGCCCATAGGCCGCCGTCGCGCCGATCAGCGGCGCGCCGCGCACCCACATGTCGCGGATCGCGGTCGCCGCTTCGGCTGGGCTCTTCAGCGTCGCGATCCTGAACGCGTGCGGCAGCCAGCGCTGGTCGATGACGTCGACGCTCGAGCCGTCTTCGCTCAGCCAGATCGTCCGGTACGCGCGTCCGTCGACTTTCACGTTCCACGATCTCCCGTTGCCCCATCGCTTCGAGGCGGCGTCGATATCACAGTCGGCGAGCCCGCGGAATTCAGGTTTGAACGCCTAAATAATTGGCTTTGTCGCGTCGCAAGCGACGGCCTATCCTCCCGGCGGGAGGTGACTGATGGACGGATCCTCGGGGGCGCCCTCCGCCGGCGCGCCGTTGGGCAGGCGCGGGGCCCGAGAGCGGCGGGGCCAGACAAACGCCGGTTCCTCGCTTTCCAATGCGGTGATCGCTTTCGAAAGCGAGGACGCGGCGCGAAGGCGCCTCGAATCCTTCGGCTACTCCCCTGAAATCGCTAGGGAAATCGTCGTCTACCTGGCGCAGTCCACTGACCTGCCGCTGTTTGCCGGCGAAATCGCCGCCGCGCTCGCGGGGAGGGGGGTCGAGGCCGAATTCGTCGAACTCGACCAGTTGCCTCGGCGTCTCATGGCGTTGGCCCCGAGGCGAGACGCGACGATCGTATGGACGCTCAACGACGGGGTTCGCTTCTTTCGCGGGTCCTCGGTTCCGGCTCTCGTCCGCCTCGGGGGTTTCGCGCGTTTCGGCAGTCCGCCTGCCGCGGCGCACGTGGCCCAGGACAAATTCGCCAGTCTCGCGCTCGCCTCCGCCGCCGGCCTTCCCGTGCCCCCGACCAGGCTGATGGAAGGAGACGCTGAAATCGCCTCGCTGGGGAAGTGGCCGAAGTCCGCCGGGCCCCTGTTTGTCAAACCCAATACGCTCGGCGCCAAGATCGGGATTTTCGCCGACAGCCTGTGCCGCGACGGGCGTGAAGCGGAGGATCGCGCGCGGCGCATCCTTGAGCGCTACCGCGACCGGGCGCTCATCCAGCCCTTCGTCGAAGGCGACGATGTGCGGGTGAGTTTCATCGATCTGGGGGGCGAATTCGCCGATCAGCTCGGCGTCGAGCGGATCGTCAAGGATCCCGCGAGCGAGACCTGCGGCGCGTTTCTGACCATGAAGGACAACGAGACGCTGTCGGGAGCCCGCGACACCGCGGGCGCGCGCGGCGGCTTCGGCTTGGGCCATGCCGCCGCCTTCACCCCGCGCATGATCGATCTGCGCGACGAAGGAAGCGCGCGGTCGCGCCGGGCGGTCGAGCGGATCCTCGCCTTCAGCGCCCGCCTTGCCCGTCTCGTCGGGCTCCGCGACTTGTTCTCGATCGACTTTCGCATTCGTACCGATGGAGAACCGGTCTTCTTCGAATTCGAGGTCTCGCCGGGCGTCACCATCTACGACTTTCAGAACTACCTTCGCCGGCGACGCGGCTTGAGCCTCGGCGAAGCGCTCGCCAAAGCGTTTGAGATCGCCCACGCGCGACGACGCGCCGTGGAGGAAGCGTGAGGCGCGGAGCGGGTTCGCGATGGCACGGCGTTTGCAATTTGCATGGGCTGGGCAATCGCGTTAGCGTCTTTTTCAAGCAACAAGGCGCGCGGCGCTGCGCGCCCAAAACGACAGGGAGAACGGAATGATCAGCGAAACGCTCAAGAACCGATTCTGGCGCAAGAGCCTCAAGGCCTGGGCGGCGGAAGCGAGGGCGGGCGCCATCGACCGGCGCGAGTTTCTGGCGCTCGCCACCATTTTCGGCGCCTCGACCGCGGCCGCCTACGGCATGCTCGGCCTCGCGGCGCCGACGCCCGCGTTCGCCGAAACGCCCAAGAAGGGCGGAACGCTCAGGGTCGGCATGTTCGTCAAGGACCAGAAGGACCCGCGCAGCTACGACTGGCCCGAGATGGGCAACGTCGCGCGCCAGTTCCTCGATTCGCTCGTCACCTACACCCGCCAGTTCACCTTCGAGCCGGCGCTGCTCGAAATCCTGGGACGTCAACGCGGATGCGACCGAATACGTCCTGCACGTGCGCAAGGGCGTGACCTGGAACAACGGCGACGCCTTCAACGCCGACGATGTGATCTTCAACATCAACCGCTGGTGCGACCAGTCGGCTGAGGGCAATTCGATGGCCGCGCGCATGGGCGCGCTCATCGACCCGGCGACCAAGAAGGCGCGCGAGGGCGCGATCGCCAAGGTCGACGATCACACCGTCAAGCTTTCGCTCAAGAAGCCGGACATCACCATCATTCCCGGCATGACCGATTATCCGGGACTGATCGTCCATCACGACTACGAAAAGGACGGCAAGGACCTCGTCAAGCATCCGATCGGGACCGGGGCGTTCGAACTCGTATCGTTCGAAGTCGGCAAGAAGGCCGCGTTCAAGCGGCGGACGCACGGCAAGTGGTGGGGAGGCGACGCCTACCTCGACGGCGTCGAGTTCATCGACTACGGCCCCGACATTTCCGCCACCGTCAGCGCCTTCGAATTGCAGGAGCTCGACTGCACGATGAAGACCGACGCCGCCTATGTGGC
Organism: uncultured Alphaproteobacteria bacterium; assembly: GCA_963742305.1. Classification (GTDB taxonomy): domain Bacteria; phylum Pseudomonadota; class Alphaproteobacteria; order Rhizobiales; family Beijerinckiaceae; genus Roseiarcus. Next base: position 217,131 of record CAVULN010000017.1, on the reverse strand, counting down.
GATCCTGGACAAGTCCGGCCTCGTGCGCTCCGACGTCCGGACGTCGGCGACCATCGTCGCGCGCACCAACGTCAAGCAGAAGCCCTATGACGACCAGCGGGTGCGTAACGCGCTGCAGATGGCGGTCGACAATGCGACCATTCTCAAGCTCGGCATCGAAGACCATGGCACGGTCGGCGAGAATTTCCACGTCGCGCCGATTCACCCGGAATATGCGGAGCTGCCGAAGAAGCCGCGCGATCTTGCCGGCGCCAAGAAGCTGATGACCGACGCCGGCAAGATGGACTTCGAGCACGAGCTCATCACCAGCGACGAGGAATATTACAAGAACTCGGGCGACGCGATCGCCGCGCAGTTGCGCGAGGCCGGCTTCAAGGTGAAGCGCACCGTGCTGCCCGGCTCGACCTTCTGGAACGACTGGACGAAATATCCCTACTCGATCACCGACTGGAACATGCGCCCGCTCGGCGTTCAGGTCCTCGCGCTCGCCTACCGCACGGGCGAAGCCTGGAACGAGACCGCCTATTCCAACCCGGAATTCGACGCCAAGCTCGAAAAGGCGCTGGCCATTCCGGATCCGAACAAGCGCAAGGTGGTGATGAAGGATCTCGAGCAGATCCTCCAGGATTCCGGCATCATCATCCAGCCCTATTGGTTGACGCTCTACAATCACCGCACCAAGGCGGTGATGGATTACGGCATGCATCCCCTCTACGAGACGCATCTCGAGCGCGTCTGGCTCAACGCCTGAGGTTCTGGGCGCGAGAGCTCATAGGCGCCGGCCGGCTCGCATTAGGCCTGCCGGCGTCCTGAGCCACGAGGGAGAGTCCGATGGCGTCATTCCTGGCTCGCCGGCTCGGAGCGATGCTGCTCACGATGCTCTGCCTCACCTTCGTCGTCTTTTATCTGGTCAATCTCGAGCCAAACCTTCGCAAGCTCGCGATCAGCCAGACCGAGATGCACTCCTCCGACCAGCAGCTGGAAAGCTGGCTGGTCAAGAACGGCTACCGCCGCCCGTTCCTCGAACGTTACGCCGCCTGGCTCGGGATCTGGCCCCAACAGCCGAGCATCGACCCCAAGACCGGCCTGGCGGCACCGCGCTTTTCGTTTTGCGACGAGCCGAAGACGCGCAGGTTTTCCGGGGTGCTGCAGGGCGATCTCGGCTGTTCGACCAAGTTCAAGGTCAGGGTCGTCGACAAGCTCGGGCCCGCGGTCGAGGCGACCGGGATTCTCATGTTCTGGGTGCTCATGGTCATGATCCCGATCGCACTGGCGATCGGCGTTGTCGCGGGCATGCGCGAGGGGTCGCGAACCGATCGCGTGCTTTCGGTCCTGTCGATCGCGACCACGTCGACGCCCGAATACGTGTCGGGCGTGGTGCTCACCGTCGTGTTCGCCACCTGGCTCGGCTGGCTCAACGGCTCTGCGGCCGCCGCGACCGAGGGTCACCTCACTTTCTATAACTTCGCCTTGCCGGTCGCGACGGTCGCGATCTTGGGCGTGGGCTATGTCGCGCGTATGACCCGCGCCTCGATGATCGAGGTGATGAACGCTCAATATATCCGCACCGCGCGGCTGAAGGGCCTCAGTTTTCCCGCGGTCGTGCTCAAGCATGCGCTGCGCAACGCGCTGATCGCGCCGTTCACCGTGATCATGCTCCTCTTCCCGTGGCTCCTGACCGGCGTCGTGATCGTCGAGGTGATGTTCCGCTATCAGGGCTTCGGCCAGGCTCTGGTCGACGCCGCCGGCAACAACGACATCGATCTTCTGCTCGCCTGTTCGCTCGTTTCGGTGATCGTGGTGCTCGTGACCCAGCTCATCTCCGACATCGGCTACGCCTGGCTCAATCCGCGCATCCGCGTACATTAGTGGGGCGCGCTTGCAGTTCCTGAGTTCGGCTGAGATCGTTCTGAAAGTCCTCGAGCAGCTCATTCCCGTCTGGGCGAGTCTCGCGCTCATCCTCGGCTTGAGTCTCGTCTTTCGCAAAAGGCTCGGGCTTTACGGCCACGTGGTCGCGAGCGGCGTCGGATTCGCCGGGCTCTTTCTCGTCGGCTTCTGGCTGTTCGCGGCGATTTTCGCCAGACACATCGAGCTCTTCGATCCGCTCGGCCAGATCGCGGAATTGCAGCATGCGCCGCCGGGCGCGATCGATCCGCATTCCGGCCTGCCCTATCTGTTCGGCGGCGACAAGCTGGCGCGCGACGTATTCGGCCGGGTCATCGCCGGCGCCCGCATCGTGCTGATCATCGCGCCGCTGGCGACGTTGCTCGCGCTGTCGGCGGGCGTCATGCTTGGGCTCCCGGCCGGCTATTTCGGCGGCCGCGTCGACGCCATGCTGTCGTTCCTGGCCAATCTGGTGCTGGCTTTCCCGATCATCGTCCTCTTCTACCTCCTGGTGTCGCCGGGCATTCTGGAGACGCCGATCCCTTACGTGCTGGCCGCGGTCTTCTTCGCCTTTCCGATCGTGCTGCTCAGCGTGGCGTTCATCGCCCGCTATCGCGCAAGGCCCGGCGCCCTCGCGGCGAGGCTCGCACTCACTCTTCTCGCGGGGGCGTGGCTGTTCGCGACCTTCGTCTTCAACGCCGACCCGTTCAGGCTCATTTCCGTGAGCCCGAGCACGCTCAATATTTTCGTCGCCGTCGCGCTCGCCTCCGGGCCGGGCATCTTCCGCATCGTGCGCAGCCTCACCCTCGACATCAAGACGCGCGAATATGTGTTCGCCGCCCAGACGCGCGGCGAAAGCCCTTGGTACGTCATGCTGTGGGAGATCCTGCCCAACGCGCGCGGGCCGCTGATCGTCGACGTGTGCCTGCGCATCGGCTACACCACCATCCTGCTCGGCGCGCTCGGCTATTTCGGATTGGGAATGCCGCCCGAGAGCCCGAACTGGGGCACGATGATCAACGAGTTCGAGCCGCTTCATGCGCATCTATGTTCACCCCGCCCTGCCGCCGGCGCTGGCGCTGATGTCGTTCGTTCTGGGCCTGAACCTGCTCGCCGACGCGATCCGCGAGCAGTCGCTGCGCGATTGAGGGACCAAGAGATGGCCGAACCGCTCCTCGACATCGACCGTCTCGGCATCTCGTTCTTCACCCGCGCGGCGGAAATCCCGGCGGTCATGGACTTTTCCTGCCGGGTCATGCCCGGGCAGGCGATGGGGCTGGTCGGCGAATCGGGGTGCGGCAAGTCGACCGTCGCGCTTGCCATCATGCGCGATCTGCCTGGGCTCGGGCGCATCACCAATGGCGCGATCCGCTTCGAGGGCCGCGACATGGCGAGCCTGACCGGCGCGGAGCTCGCCGCGATCCGGGGCTCCAAGATCGCGATGGTCTATCAGGAGCCGATGGCCTCGCTCAATCCGACCATGCTGGTCGGCCGGCAATTGATGGAAGTGCCGCTGATCCATGACCGGGTCTCGACGGACGAAGCCCGCCGTCGCGCCCTCGATATGGTCAAGGCCGTGCGCCTGCCGGACGCCGAGCGGGTCATGCGCGCCTATCCGCATCAATTGAGCGGCGGCCAGCAGCAGCGCGTGGTTATCGCGATGGCGCTTCTGTCGAACCCGAAGCTGCTCATCCTCGACGAGCCGACGACGGCGCTCGATGTGACGGTGGAGGCGGGCATCGTCGCGCTGGTCAAGGACCTCACCGCCCGCACCGGCGCCTCCACGCTGTTCATCTCGCACAATCTCGGGCTCATCCTCGAGACCTGCGACGAAGTGACGGTGATGTATTCGGGCGAGGCGGTCGAGAGAGGCGCGGTCCGCGACGTGTTCGGCGCCGTGCGTCACCCCTACACCCAGGGCCTGTTCCGTTCGATCCCGATGCCGGGAACCAACAAGAACGACAATCCGCTTGTTCCCATTCCCGGCCAGTTGCCGCTGCCCCACGAGCGCCCGAGCGGCTGCAATTTCGGGCCGCGCTGCGGCTATTTCGCCCCGGGCCTGTGCGACGAGGCCGACGTGCCGATGCTGCGGGGTCGCCGCCGCGCCCGGCCACGAGAGCCGATGCCTCAGGGTCGAAACGATCGACTGGGCGCAAGCGTCGCGGCCGGCGACCCGGCTCGAGCCGACGGCCATCGGGGCGCCGGTGCTCGCGGTCGAGCGGCTGAAGAAGCACTATCGCGTCGCGGCGAGCGCGCTCTTTCGCAGCAAAGAGAGCCGCGCCGTCAAGGCGGTCGAGGACATCTCGTTCGAGGCGCGTGAGGCCGAGGTGCTGGCGATCGTCGGCGAATCGGGCTGCGGCAAATCGACGCTCGCCAAGGTCCTGCTCGGCCTCGAGACGGCGAGCGAGGGCGTGGCCGTCTTCGACGACGAGGAGATCCAGGACCAGCCGGTCGAAAGGCGTTCGGTCAAGACTGTCGCCTCGATCCAGATGATCTTCCAGAATCCGTTCGACACCCTCAATCCGAGCTATTCGGTCGGCTCGCAGATCGTGCGCACGCTCGAGCGGTTCCGCATCGGCGCGAACATGTCCGAGCGGCGCGACATGATGCTGCGTCTGCTCGATCTGGTGAAGCTGCCGCGCGCCTTCGCCGGGCGCAGCCCGCGGCAATTGTCGGGCGGGCAGAAGCAGCGCATTGGCGTTGCGCGCGCCTTCGCCGGGCGGCCCCGCGTGATCATCGCCGACGAGCCGATGTCGGCGCTCGACGTCTCGGTGCAGGCCGCGATCAGCGAGCTGCTGATGAGCCTGCAGCGGGAATCGAAGACGACCATGGTGTTCATCAGCCACGACCTCTCGGTGGTGCGCTATCTCGCCGACCGGGTCGTGGTCATGTATCTCGGCCACATCCTCGAAATGGGCTCGACCGAGCAGATCTTCAGCCCCCCCTTCCACCCCTATACCGAGGCGCTTCTGTCCGCGATCCCAATCGCCGACTTGAGGGTGAAGAAACGCCACGTGGTGCTCGAGGGCGAGATCCCCTCGGCGCTGTCGCCGCCGAGCGGCTGCCCGTTCCAGACCCGCTGCGGGCACAAGCGTGCGGTCGGGGGCGATCTGTGCGAGCGGGAAATGCCGCCGACCCGAACCGTCGCCGACGGCCACACCATCAAGTGCCATCTGCCGGTCGAGGCGCTGAAGCGGATGGAGCCGGTGTTCGCATGACCCGGCGCCTGAGCCTCGAGGAGGCGACCGGCCTCGCCGTGCGGGCGGGCCGCGCCGCGGGTTTGAGCGATGAAGCCGCGCTCGCGCTCGCCCGGGCGACCGTCTCCGCCAACGCGCACGGCAAAGGCTCGAGCGGCTTTTCCCATCTCGTCGACTATCTCTCCGCTTCGCGCGCGGGGCGGATCGTGGGCGACGCCGAGCCGGTCCTGACTTCGCCGGCCCCGGCCGCGATCCATTGCGAAGCAAGCGGCGGGATCGCGCAGCTCGGCTTCGACCGGGCCTTCGACGATCTTTTCCGCCGCGCGGAGACCCTCGGGATTGCGCTGTTTTCGCAGAACGGAAGCTTCACCACCGGCGAACTCGGCTATTACCCGCGCCGTTTGGCGGAGGCCGGCCTCGTCGCTTTCGCCGCGACCAGCGGGCCTGCGCTGATGACAGTCGCGGGAGCGAAGAAGCCCGTCTATTGCACGAACCCGATCGCCTTCGCCGCGCCCCTCGACCAAGGGCCGCCGCTGCTCATCGACCAGGCGTCCAGCGCGACCGCCTTCGTCCAGCTCAGACATTATGCCGAACGCGGCGAGGCGCTGCCTGAAGGCTGGGCGGTGGACGGCGATGGCGAGCCGACCGCCGATCCGCGGGCGGCGCTTACGCGGCGCGCTCCTCGCCTTTGGCGGCGCGCGCGGCGCCAATATCGCGCTGATGGTCGAGGTCATGGCCGCGGGGCTCACGGGCGCGAACTGGGCGCTCGACGCGCCCTCGTTCACCTCGGGGAATCGCCCGCCAGGCAGCGGCCTTCTCGTGATCGCCATCGCGCCCGCCCTCCTGGCGCCGGACTTCCCGAAGCGCCTCAGAAGTCCAGCTCGACCGGCTTGCCAAGCTTGGCGTTCATATTCCGGGGCGGCGCGCGGCCGCCACCGAGATCGAATTGCCCGAGACGCTCCTGAGCGAAATCGAACGCGCCGCGGCGCCTTGAAAAAGCTGTGCGCGACTGGCTAAAGAGCCCAGCGTCCGGGTCCAGGGAGTGACCGATGGCGAAGCGGCTGAGTCGAAGGCGCCTGCTTGAATTCCTCGCGGGCCTTCCCTTCACGAGCGGCCTTGTGCGGGGCGCGTTGGCTCAGGCCCGGCCGAAGACTCGCGTCCGCCCCGGCGATCCGGCCTGGCCGTCGGGCGCAGCGTGGGAAGAGCTCAATCGCAAAGTGGAGGGGCGGCTGATCAAAGTGCAGTCGCCGCTTAGCGCCTGTGTCGGCGCCACCTTCGACGCGGACTGCGCCCAGGTCTTCAAGGAACTCAAGAATCCCTACTACCTCGGCGACGAAGTGGGCTTGACCCAATCGCTCGGCTGGGTCGGGGCATGGACATCGCGGCCGAGCGTCTACGCCGTCGCCGTCAAGACGACCGCGGACGTCGTCGCGGCGGTCAATTTCGCACGCGACCACAATCTGCGGCTGGTGGTGAAGGGCGGCGGCCACAGCTATCAGGGATCATCCAACGCCGCCGACTCGCTGCTCGTGTGGACGCGGCACATGAACGCCGCGACGCCGCACGACGCGTTCGTCGGCGCCGGTTGCGAGGGCCGCGCGGAGCCGCAGCCGGCCGTGTCGATCGAAGCTGGCGCCATCTGGGGCCATGTCTACAACGAGGTGACGACCAAGGGCGGGCGTTACGTTCAGGGTGGCGGCTGCACGACGGTCGGCGTCGCCGGAATCATCCTCGGCGGCGGCTTCGGCAGCTTCTCGAAGGCTTATGGACTGGCCGGCGCGAGCCTTATCGAGGCGGAAGTCGTGACCGCCGACGGCGAGGTCAGAATCGCCAACGCCTGCTCGAATCCCGATCTTTTCTGGGCGCTGAAAGGCGGCGGCGCCGGCTTCGGAATCGTCACCCGCGTCACGGTGCGCACGCACGCGCTGCCCGAATTCTTCGGCGCCGCGTCCGCGACTTTCAAGGCGGCCTCGGACGACGCGTACCGGCGCTTGATCGGCAGAATCGTCGAATTCTACGCGGAGGCGCTTTTCAATCCGCATTGGGGCGAGCAGATCCTGATCGGACGCGGCTACGTCAAGATTTCGATGGTCTTCCAGGGCCTCGATCAGCAACAGGCGGAAGCAGTCTGGCGCCCCTTCTTCGATTGGGTGGCGGCTTCCCCGCAGGACTTTACGATCGCCTCGGCGCCTAAAATTATCGCCTTTCCAGCGGGGTATATGTGGGACCCCGCCATGCTGAGGCAAGCTCCGGGCGTCGTCCTCTCCGATGATCGCCCCGGCGCGCCGGCTGACAACATCTTCTGGGCCGGCAACCTCGGCGAAGCGGGCGCGGTCTGGTACGCCTACCAATCCGCCTGGCTGCCGGCGTCGCTCCTGGGGCCAGATCAGCGCGAGAGCCTCGCCGACGCGCTGTTCGCGGCGGCGAATCATCTGGGTGTCGCGCTCCATTGCAACAAGGGGCTTGCGGGCGCGACCGCCGAGGCGATCGCCTCGGCAAAAGACACCGCGATGAATCCGGCGGTCACGGACGCTTTCGCGCTGGCGATCACCGGCGCCTTCGGACAGCCCGCCTATCCCGGCGTCCCCGGTCATGAGCCAGACGCGGCGGCGGCGCGGTCCCAGGCTGCGCCCGTCGAGGCGTCGATGAACGAACTCCGCAAGCTCCTGCCCCGCGCCGGCTCGTACGTGTGGGAGACCGACTTCTTCGAACCCAATTGGCAGGAAGCGTTCTGGGGCGAGAACTACGCGCGGCTCAAGCGGATCAAGCAGAAATACGACCCCGACGGCCTCTTCTTCCTCCATCACGGCGTCGGCAGCGAGGACTGGAGCGCGGACGGCTTCACCAGGACGAACTGAGGCCGGGCGGGAGGCGGCTGGCCTTCGCCCGCGATCGCTAAGGGAGAGAAACGACAGTGGGGAACAAACGTCCGCGCATCGGAGTCATCGGCTCGACCAACATGGACCTGACCACCACGGTCGAGCGCATGCCGGTCTGGGGCGAGACGGTTCTCGCCAAGCGGTTCGAGACCAGTTTCGGCGGCAAGGGCGCCAATCAGGCGGTCGCCGCGGCCAGGCTCGGCGCGGACGTGGTGATGGTCACCAATCTCGGCGACGACGGCTTAGGCGTGAGCGCGCTCAAGAATTTCGAGAGCCTGGGCATCGACACGAAGCATGTCCGGCGCATCGCGAACCAGTCGACCGGCACCGCGACGATCCTGGTCGACGCGGCATCGGGCGACAACGCGATCCTCATCGTCGCCGGCGCCAACGGGGATCTCGGCGCCGCCGATGTCGAGGCCGCGAGCGAGGACCTCAAGCGCTGCGATCTCATCCTGCTCCAACTCGAGATCAAGCTCGAGACCGCCTATGCGGCGATCCGCTTCGGCCGGAAGCACGGCGTGAAGACCGTCGCTGAACCCGGCCCCCGCGAGGGCCAATCTCGATATGAGCGTCGTGACCCAGGCGAGCTTCCTCATCCCCAACGAGACCGAGCTCGCCATTCTGACCGGCATGCCGGTCGAACAGGACGCCGAGGTCTCCGCCGCCGCCCAAAGCCTCGTCGGCAAGGGGGCCGAGACGGTGATCGTGACGCTCGGCGCGCGTGGCTCGCTGATCGCTGATCGCAAGGGATCGCGGCGCATCGCGCCGATCAAGGTTCAGGCGGTCGACACCACCGGCGCCGGCGACGCCTTCATCGGCGCCTTTGCGCGCTTTTGCGCCGCGGGCCTTTCACTGGATGCGGCGCTGGCCGAGGCGACCCGCTATTCGGCCCTGTCCGTCACTCGCCACGGGGCGCAGAAATCCTTCGCCGACGAGGCCGAGTTCGCCGCGTTCAACGCGCGCCCCGGTTGAGGGGAAGCACGCGCCGCTCGCGGCTACTTGCGGACTTCCTTGCAGATATTCATCCGGTGCGGATCGCCGCCGAGTTCGCATCGAAAGCCGCACTCGTAGTCGCCGCCGCCGCTTTTGATCTCGATCGCCTTCATCCGCTCGATCGCCTGGTCCCGGCAATAGGAAAAGGTCTTGAAGCGCGGCGTGACGACGAACTGCGTCCGGTCGGTCCGATCCGGATAGACGATCGCCGCCCACTCGCCGGGCGCGTCGTCGCAGCCCGCCAGCAGCAGGAAAGCGACCATGAGCGGGCCGCCCATCCGGGCCTCTGAGGTTCCGATCATAATCTTCGCCGCGCTTCTTGCGCGGCGAGCTTGCCGCACTCCCGGCCGTTCCGCAAGGCGAAGGCGTGGTTCGCCTTGCGGCGCGCCCGGCGCGTCTTGCCCGCGGCCCGGCATGGCCTTAAGCCGATGCGGCGCCAACGTAACGGCGGAGACATCGCGATGAGGGAGAGAGTCATGGACAAGGCGCCCCTCGGCCGCACCGGCCTTAAGATCACGCCGATCTGCTTCGGGACCACCGGCCTCGGCGACATGCCCGACACCTATGGCTACGGCGTCGACGAACAGCGCGCCAAGGCGACGCTCAACGCCATTTTCGACGGACCGGCCAACTTCCTCGACACTTCGCGCATCTATGGTCTCGGCCGAAGCGAAGAGCGGATCGGCGCCGTCATTCGCGAGCGTGGCGGCTTGCCCGAGGGCTTCGTCATCTCGACCAAGCTCGACCGCGACCCGGAAACCAACCGCTTCGACGCCGCCCGGGCGCGCCGCTCGCTCGAGCAGAGCCTCAAAGCGCTCGGCCTCGAGCGTATCGACCTTCTGCATCTGCACGACCCCGAACATACCCATTCCGTCGAGGAGACCGTGAGCCGCGACGGGGCGCTCGGCGAACTCTTCCGCATCAAGGAGGAAGGTCTGGCCAGGGCGGTCGGGCTCGCCGCAGGCGTGGTCTCGATGATGACGCCGCTGCTTAAGGACTGGGATTTCGACGCGCTGATCACCCACAATCGCTTCACCCTCGCCAATCGCAGCGCCGACGCGATGCTCGATCTCGCCGCGTCGAGGGGGATCGCGGTCCTCAATGCCGCGCCTTACGCGAGCGGCGTGCTCGCCAAGGGATCGACCGTCTATCCGCGCTACGCCTATCAGGAAGCCTCGGAGGAGATGCTCGATCCGATCCGCAGGATCGAGGCGATCTGCACGCTGCATGGGCTGCCGCTCGGGGCGGCGGCGCTGCAGTTCTCGATGCGCGACCCGCGGATCGCCTCGACCATCTGCGGCGTGACCAGGCCCGAGCGGGTCAAGCAGACGGCCGACTGGGCCCGGTTTCCGATCCCCGAGGAAGCCTGGGAGGAACTGATGGCCCTGCCTTACGCGACCGACGACCCGGAGGCCACGCGCGACTACAAGGTTGCGTAGCCGGAGGAGAGCCGATGTTCGAAACCACTGTCGCGGGAAGCCTGCCCAAGCCTCTCTGGCTTGCGGAGCCCGAAAAGCTCTGGCCCGCATGGAGGCTCGAAGGCGACAGCGCTCGCGGCGGGCAAGATCGACGCCACCATCCTCGCGGTCAAGCGGCAGGAAGACGCCGGCATCGACATCGTCAGCGACGGCGAGCAGGCGCGCATCCATTTCGTCCACGGTTTTCTCGCCAATCTCGACGGCATCGACTTCAATCGCCGCGCGACGATCGGCATCCGGGCCGACCGCTACAAGGCCGACGTCCCGACGGTGACCGGCCCCATTCGCCGCAAGGGCCCCGTGCACAGGCTCGAAGCGAGCGCGGCGCGCGCCCACACCCGGCGCAAGCTCAAGTTCACCTTGCCCGGCCCGATGACCATCGCCGACACGATCGCCGACGAGCACTACCGCGACCGCCCCGCGCTCGCCCACGCCTTCGCCGCGGCGCTCAACGAGGAGGCGCGCGAACTCGAGGCGCTTGGGGTCGACGTGATCCAGTTCGACGAGCCCGCCTTCAACGTCTACATGCGCGAGGTCAGGGAGTGGGGCGTGGCGGCGCTCGAGCGGGCCGCGCAGGGCCTCGGATGCCTGACCGCCGTCCACATCTGCTACGGCTACGGCATCAAGGCCAATATCGACTGGAAGGCGACGCTCGGCGAGCATTGGCGCCAATATGAAGAGACTTTCCCCGCGCTTGCGGCGAGCCGGATCGGCCAGGTCTCGCTCGAATGTCGCAATTCGCACGTGCCGATCGAACTGATCGGCCTGCTCAAGGGCAAGGACGTGCTGGTCGGCTGCATCGACGTCGCCTCGAATAGGGTCGAGACGCCGGAGGAGGTGGCTGCAACCATCCGCGCCGCGCTCGGCTATGTCCCCGCCGAGCGGCTCTATCCGTGCACCAATTGCGGCATGGCGCCGATGGCGGCGGATGTCGCCTACGCCAAGCTCGCCGCGCTCGCGGCAGGCGCCGAACTGGCGCGCAAGGCGATGCGGTAGCGGCTCTCACTTGCCCTTGAGCCGGTCGCGGATCGCCTGCGCCTTGGGCAGTTGCGCCTCGATAGTAAGCCGCCCATTGCTCGTGGCCGCCGTCGCGCAGCGTCTCGATACGCGGTCTGGATCTGCTGCAACGGCGGTCTCCGCCATCGCGCCGTCATTCGGTGCGGTCCGCGATCAGCATCATGGCGACCCCCTGATTGCCGAAGCTCGCCGCCCATTCGAGCGGAACCCGCTCGCGCGTCCTTTCCTCCAGCGCCGCGCGATAGGCCGCGACCGCCTCCTCGAGCCGCGCCGTCCCGCTCTCCCGCTCGCCGAGCGTCCGAAGCGCGTTGCCGAGATTGTTCTGCGTCATCGCCCAGTCGAGCGGAACCCGCTCGCGCGTCCGTTCCTCCAGCGCCGCGCGATAGGCGGCGACCGCCTCCTCGAGCCGCGCCGTCCCGCTCTCCCGCTCGCCGAGCGCTCGAGAGCGCATTGCCGAGATTGTTCTGCGTCGTCGCCCAGTCGAGCGGAACCCGCTCGCGCGTCCTTTCCTTGAGCGCCGCGCGATAGGCGGCGACCGCCTCCTCGAGCCGCGCCGTCCCGCTCTCCCGCTCGCCGAGCGTCCGAAAGCGCATTGCCGAGATTGTTCTGCGTCGTCGCCCAGTCGAGCGGAACCCGCTCGCGCGTCCGTTCCTTCAGCGCCGCGCGATAGGCGGCGACCGCTTCCTCGAGCCGCGCCGTCCCGCTCTCCCGCTCGCCGAGCGCTCGAAGCGCATTGCCGAGATTGTTCTGCGTCGTCGCCCAGTCGAGCGGAACCCGCTCGCGCGTCCGTTCCTCGAGCGCCGCGCGATAGGCGGCGACCGCCTCCTCGAGCCGCGCCGTCCCGCTCTCCCGCTCGCCGAGCGTCCGAAGCGCATTGCCGAGATTGTTCTGCGTCGTCGCCCAGTCGAGCGGAACCCGCTCGCGCGTCCGTTCCTCCAGCGCCGCGCGATAGGCGGCGACCGCCTCCTCGAGCCGCGCCGTCCCGCTCTCCCGCTCGCCGAGCGTCTGAAGCGCATTGCCGAGATTGTTCTGCGTCGTCGCCCAGTCGAGCGGAACCCGCTCGCGCGTCCGTTCCTCCAGCGCCGCGCGATAGGCGGCGACCGCCTCCTCGAGCCGCGCCGTCCCGCTCTCCCGCTCGCCGAGCGCTCGAGAGCGCATTGCCGAGATTGTTCTGCGTCATCGCCCAGTCGAGCGGAACCCGCTCGCGCGTCCATTCCTCCAGCGCCGCGCGATAGGCGGCGACCGCCTCCTCGAGCCGCGCCGTCCCGCTCTCCCGCTCGCCGAGCGTCCAAAGCGCGTTGCCGAGATTGGTTCGCGCCGCGGCTCTCTCGTCGGCAGAGGTGGCAAGCGCCAGTTGTTCGCGCCGCAGGGCGATCGCGGCGACGAGATGCACGTTGCTGCCGCGGTCGCGGCCGTGTTCGTAAAGCGCCTGCGCCTCCGAACTCAGAAACTCCGCGAGCGCCTGCCCGTTCGCGCCGTGAAGCGCGCTGCGCCAGCGCGACAACCGCCTTCGCCGCCGCCTCGCCGTCATAGGCCGCGAGCGCATAGTTGCGCTCCTCGGTTCTGAGCGCCGTGACGCTGGCGACGAAGCGCTCCCGGCGTTCCGCCTCTTCGCGCTCCAGTTCCCGGGCCGCCTTGTCGAGCGTCGCGCGGGCGAGCGCCGACTGTCCCTTGTCGACCTGCTCCCTGGCGCGGGCGAGCGCGCGGTCGACGATGTCGTCGAGGTTGGTCTCAACCGGCCGTCCGGCGATCTCCTTTTCGTAGATTTCGATCGCGTTGCGCACCGCCTGCTTCATGCCGTCGAGATCGAGCGCCTTGTCGCCGGCGACCCGCTTCGCCATCTCGTGGATGAAGCCCTCGGCGACGTCGCGCTCTCGCGCGCGCCTCCTCGGCGTAGTCCTCGACCAGCAGATCGAGGATCGCCGTATAGGCGATGTGCTTGGCGAGATCGTCCGGGCTTGCGAACTCGCACGCCGGGATAGCGGCTGAACGCTCTCAGCCGCGCGAGATGGTCGGCCTGCGCCGCCGCGAAGCGTCGGTCGGCGTATAGCGCGGCCCGCGCGGCGCGCCCGGCGCCGCCTTCGCGATCATCAGCGGCTTGCCATGATAGAGGGCGAGCCAGGCCTCCCATTGCGTGTAGGGAAGACGGATGCCGGTCTTGAGCGCTTCGCCGAGCGGCGGCAGTTTCGCCGGAAGCTCGGGATGTTTGGCGAGGAGCGCCTGCTGCTGGCGTTCGTCCGCCGCGGCGCCGCTCATGTCGCCCACGAGATGCACGACCGCGTCGCAATGGGCGATATAGACGTCGAGCTTGTCGAGCGTGTCGCCGCCGAGGTCCTTGAAGTCCTCCTGCACCTTCACCGCGACATTGTGCCGCGTCAGGTCATGGACGAGCTGATCCCGGTAAGCCCGGAACTCGTCGGTGACGGTCGAAAGAAAGACGCTGATAGACATCGGGGTCTGTCGCTCATTGAGCGTGGCGACCTTGCCATATTCTTGCGCAGCGGAACACCATCGAGAAGACGCGCAAAGGCGTCATGGCCGGCCGGCCATGACGACGAGGCCGCGTGCTACGATGGCGCAACATCAACGGCGAAGGTCAGGGAGATTTGGCATGAGAGACCCAGACGATTCGGGCGGCTCTGGATCGCCACTGGGCCGCGTCCGACGCCGACGACTTCGAGGCGGAGCATGAGATCTATCGCGAGGACGCGGTGCTCGAATATCCGCAATCGGGCGAGCGCATCCGCGGGCGGCGCAACATCCAGGCGTCGCGCACGGTGCAGCCAAACCAGAAGCGTTTCTCGGTGCGGCGAATCGTCGGCGCGGGCGACCTCTGGGTCACCGAGTTCATCCTGACCTATGACGGGCGCGCCGTCCTACACGGTGAGCATCATGGAGTTTCGCGACGGCAAGGTCGCGCGCGAGACGCAATATTTCGCCGATCCGTTCGAGCCGGGGCCGTCGCGCGCGCATCTGGTCGAGCGCATGTCGTGAAGCCGGACCGCCAAACAGCGCGGCCCCTCCGCCTCTCGCCCGGTTTGGAGGCGTCATGGCTGAACGGTCGGATCAAAAGTGCAGACGAGCGGCGCGCCCGTGACCGCCAGCGCGAGGCGGGAGAGTCGACAATCTCTTGCAAAAATCAGAATCATGGGCTACCTATCTTCCCATGGCCGGAATCCGAGGCTGCGCTCGTCGGAGCCGGCCGATCAAGGAATGGAGAGAGGCGACTGTAACATTCGAGCCACAGTGTGGCAGGGGAGGAAATTTTTTTTATTTCTTTGCTCGTAACCTATTGAGAAGTCCCGATTCCGCGAAATAAAACGAAGTCAATTGAAGCGCTTTTGCTTGGTTTTATTTCAATGACGGCGCGTGGCTGTAATCTACAATCCTACATCGCAAATCCGCCGTCGACGATGAAGGCCTGCCCGGTGGCGAAGGCGCTCTCGTCGGAGGCGAGGTAGACGGCGATCGCGGCGATCTCCTCGGCCTTGCCGAGCCGGCCCATCGGCTGCCGGTCGACGAAGGCCTGGCGCACCTTCTCGATCGGCTCGCCGGTCGAGCGGCTCAAGGTCGCGATCCGGCCCTCGAGCGAGGGGCTTTCGATCGTGCCGGGGCAGATGGCGTTGCAGCGCACCCCCTTGCGGATGAAGTCGGCCGCCACCGACTTGGTCAGGCCGATCACCGCGGCCTTCGAGGCGCCGTAGACGTAGCGGTTGGGGATGCCGCGCACCGAGGAGGCGCCGGAAGCGACGTTGACGATCGAGCCCCGGCCCTTTTCCAGCATGCCCGGCAGAAAGGCGCGGATTAACCGGTGCATCGACTTGACGTTGAGATCGAACGAGAAGTCCCAGTCGGCGTCCGAGCAGTCGAGCACAGTTCCGTGATGGACGAAGCCGGCGCAGTTGAAGAGAACGTCGACCGGTCCGATCTCGCGGGCGAGCGCTTCGACCGCCTCGCTCGAGCGGACGTCGAGCTTGCGCGTGTCGGCGTCGAGGCCGGCGAGGCCGGCGACGTCGATGTCGGTCGCGATGACGCGCGCGCCCTCGCGGGCGAAGGCCTCCGCCGTCGCGCGCCCGATGCCCGCCGCCGCCGCGGTCAACAACGCCGCCTTCCCCGCCAATCGTCCCGCCATCTACGCTGCTCCTTCCCGTCTATCCCGCGGCGTCCCGGCCGCCGCCGGGCCAGCTTCTAGGCGAGTTCGCGCGGAGTTCCTAGTGGGACCGCGCCTTCGCGCCGCGTTTGCGCCGCGTTCAGGCATATTGCCAAGACAGGGAAAAGTGGCATAGACAGCGGCGCCGTCCAGGCCGCGCGTCTTGCGCGCGGCGACGCTTCGACGGGGCCGCAATAGCTCAGCTGGTAGAGCACGTCATTCGTAATGATGGGGTCGGGAGTTCGAATCTCTCTTGCGGCACCACTTTAGGCTTAGACAATAAATACTTTGCGCTAAAGCTAGCTTGTTAACTGCGCCCAGCGCGTCGATCCGACGCCAAATCGATGGCGGGACTCGAAACGGCGGCAACACTTCTGCGGATTTGTCGCCGCCCATGTCCGTGGTCGAAGAGACAGGAACAGCGATCCGCAACGCTCCTAGGGTCTGGAATCAATTGCTCCAATAGCAGAGTGCAGCGATCAGGCAGAGGCCGGCGAGGAAATTGCGGGCGGTTTTGTCGTATCGGGTTGCGATGGCGCGAAAATCCTTCAAGCGGCAGAAGGTGCGCTCGATGACGTTGCGAAGCCGATAGAGCGCCTGCGTCGAAAGGGAAGTGACGCTTCCGGTTGGATTTGTTGGGGATGACCGCCGTCGTGCTGCGGCCGTCGAGGAAGGAGCGCAAATGATCGGCGTCGTATCCCTTGTCGGCGATGGTGTGCTTGCTCGCCTCGACGGATGCGAGCAAAGGCTCGGCGCCCTTGATATCGGCGACGTTTCCACCCGTCAGCAGGAAGGCGCGCGGTCGGCCTTCCTCGTCGACGATGGCATGGATCTTGGTCGTGCGGCCGCCGCGCGATCGGCCAATGGCTTGGTCTTCGGAACCCGCTTTTTGGGCGCCGCTCGCCGAACGATCGCGCGTTCACCGCCGAACTGTCGATCATGGTGAGCGCGCGAGGATCGGCGCATTCGACGAGAGCGGCGAATAGACGCTGCCACAGCCCGCGCTGGCTCCAACGATTGTACCGGTTGAACACCGTCGTATACGGCCCGTACTTCATCCCGGAAGCGCACGCCATCGACAGCCTTCACGCAACCGGTCGACGATCCCGCTGATGATGCGCCGATCATCCTGCCGCTCCGGCCGACGATATCCGACCATCGGAAGATGCGGCGCGAGCGCCGCAAACTGTTCGTCCGTCAGCCGAAAATTGTCCGCCACGAACCAAGCCCTCCAGCCGCAACTCGAAAATCACGACAAATCACTCGAATTCAATTCGGTACAGACCCTAAGACGAATTGGCGGTTTTTGAAACAAATCACGCCTCTGGCGGCCGGTTCGAGGAACCGGATGGAGGACTCCGACCTCAACTCGGGCCCCGTACCTCTCGTCCGTGCACAGAACGGAAACCGCCTGGCCCGGAATACGACGTTCATGCCCGGATCCGGGAATTGGAGAAATTCTGGGAAGCCGGCGTCACAACGGGTCTTTACGACGCGTTGCCGGCGAGAATACGTTTTGTCAGGCAAGATTGCTTTACCTCGCTCGGCGACCGGTCCGGCGATGTGTGATCGTGTTCAGAAGTGGCGATGACCGGGAGGGCATCGCGCTTGACAGGGAGGAAACCTTGGCCATTCGCGGAAATCCGGTTCGCTCACGCTTGCTTGAGGGCGGCTACGCCTACGGGACGATGGCTATGGAGTTCTTCAGTCCCGGCCTGCCGGGAACACTGGCGCAGGCGGGCGCCGAATTTGTCATCTTCGACATGGAGCACAGCGGCGTCTCCATCTCGACGATCAAGACGATGATCGCTGCGTCGCACGGCGCTTCACTCGTTCCCCTCGTGCGCGTGCCCGCGGCGCGCTATCACTTGATCGCGCCGGTCCTCGACGCGGGGGCGCACGGGATCATGGTTCCGATGGTCGAGAGTGTCAGGCAGGCCAAGTCTATCGTGGAGTGGTGCCGCTACCGCCCCGAAGGCAAACGCGGCTTAGCCTTCGGTATCGGCCATGACGAATATTCCGGCGGCGATGTCGTGAAAAAAATGGCGGAAGAGAACGCGCGCACCCTCGTGATCGCCCTAATCGAGACCGTTTCGGGCATCGCAAACGTCGACAAGATCATGGCCGTTCCCGGCATCGACGTCGGCTGGCTCGGTCACTTCGACCTCAGCAACTCGATGGGAATCACCGGCCAGTTCGATCATCCTGATTTCACCAAGGCCGTCGACCGGATGGTGGCCGCATGCGCCAAACACGGCAAAGCGGCCGGCTTCCTTCCCTCATCGCCCGAGATGGCGCGCGATTGGATGACGAAGGGATTTCGCTGCCTCGCCTACGGAGTTGACGTCGGCCTGATACAGGCCTCCCTCTCTTCCGGCATCGCCGCCATGCGCGGCTTCCATACCGGTCAAGCGGCGAAGCGGATCAAGAGGGCGAAGGCATGATCGGGCAATCGTCTGAGCCCGCTCTCCTTTCCGTTCGGAAGCTTTCGAAGCACTTCGGCGGCACTACCGCGCTGGACTCCATCGACATCGACTTTCACGCCGCGGAGGTTCACGCGCTTCTCGGCGAGAATGGCGCCGGAAAATCCACGCTGATCAAGATCCTGGCGGGTGTCTATCGGCAGGAATCGGGCGACGTGCTATGGCGCGGCAAGCCAGAGCATCCGGCTCAGGAGCGGCTGCCGATCGTCTTCATTCATCAGGACCTGGGTCTTGTGGAGGAGATGACAGTCGCCGAGAACATCGGTCTCGTGGCGGGATATCCGATGCGTCGCGGCGCGATCGACTGGGCGGCGGTTGATCGAAGGGCCGCGGCTGTGCTGGAGCGCATGGGCGGCGGCGTCTCGCCTGGTGCTCGCCTCGGAAGCCTGAACGCGGCGGAGAAGTCGATTGTTGCGATTGCGCGCGCGCTCGCGGTCCGCACCGACTTTCTCGTTCTTGACGAGCCGACCGCGGCGCTTCCCGAACCCGACGTCGCCCGCCTCCTAGACGTGCTTCATCGCGTGAAACAGGACGGGGTCGGCGTCATCTACGTGACCCACCGTCTCGATGAGGTGTTTCGCGTCGCCGATCGCGTGACCATCCTGCGGGATGGCCGTAAGGTCGCAACGAGTGCGGTGAGCGAGACCTCGCCGCGCGCGCTCGTGCAGGCGATTGTCGGCCGGGAACTTGAGCAGCAGTCGCCGCCGCCGCGGCCCGCGTCCAAAGAGGTGGCGCTGGAAGTCGAGGGACTGGCCGCCGGTCATGTCGGGCCGATTTCGTTTACACTCGGACGTGGAGAAATCCTCGGGCTGGTCGGGCTACGCGGCGCGGGACATGACATGGTCGGCCGGATGCTGTTCGGGGCGGCGCCGTCCGAGGCAGGCCGGGTGCGGCTCGGCGGCACGGTTGTCGATCTGTCCAAACCGAGGGCGCCCTCCGACGCCGGAATTGGGTTTGTGTCCAGCAAACGGCGCGAGGAAAATCTCGCGCCCAGCCTCACTGTTCGCGAAAACCTCTTCATGAATCCTGCGCTCGTAGGGCAAGGCGGCATACGTCCGATCTGGCGCCGTGGCGAGATCGCACGTTCGTTGGCGGTTCTGAAGCGGGTCTCCGTGCGACCGATGGACAGCGAACGAAGGGTGCTGACGCTATCGGGCGGGAATCAGCAGAAGGTCGTCCTTTCTCGCTGGATCGAAGCCACTCGCCGGGTGCTGGTCCTCGAGGAGCCGACAATCGGAGTCGACGTGGGGAGCAAGGCGGAAATCTATACTCTGATCAGCGAGGCGCTGGCGAGCGGCCTGTCAGTTCTCCTCGTATCTTCGGACTTCGAGGAAGTAGCGCGCGTCTGCCATCGCGCCCTAGTGTTTGACCGAGGGAGAATAAGCCTGACCCTGAGGGATCATGAGATTTCCGTGCCTCGGCTGATCGCGGCCGCGTCGGCGGGCGTTCAAGCGCCCGCAGCCTGATCCGCTTTCCCGACACCGTCTCGCGCTACTTGCCGCCCGCCTGTCGCCGCGCTGTGACACGGGCCGCAATAGCGACGGCGAAAATCAGCATGCCGCCATTGAACAAAGGCTCGACATAAGCTTCCGCCCCAAGTTGCTGCAGGCCGGAGACGGCCGCCGCGAGCACGAGGACCGCGAGAATCGTTCCCCACACGTTGACGCGTCCGGGATCGACCGAGGTCGCTCCGAAGAGCACCGCGGCGAAAGCCGGCAGCAGATATTCCGGGCCGACCGCGCTTTGGCCAACGCGCAGTTCGGCGGCGAACACGACGCCGGCGACGCCCGCAAGCGTCGCCGAGGCGACGAAACACAGGAAAAGATAGCGCTGCACCGGTATGCTGATCAACTCCGCGGCGCGAGGATTGTCGCCGATGACGTAGAGATATCGCCCGAGCGGCAGGTAGCTGTAGACCCACCACATTGCGAGCGCGACAACAGCCGTTGCGATCGCCGGGAACGGTACGCCGAAGGGCGCAGAAGCGATGGCCAGGAACGCCGGGGGCAGAACTCCATTGACCTGCTCGCCGCCAGTGTACCAGAGCCCGATCCCGTAAGTCACTGTGCCCGTGCCGAGCGTTGCGATGAACGAGCCGACCTTGAAGCGGGTGACGAGCAGACCGTTGACGATGCCGACGAGGACCGCGGCCGCGATAGCCAGAACGACGGCTACTTCCCACTGTAGCCCGTTTTTCACCTGAAGCCCGATCGCGAGAATGTGGACAATGCCGAGCAAGTATCCGACGGAGAGGTCATATTGGTTGGCCGAAAGGGGTACGAGAACGGATAGCGCCAAGAGGGCGACGACGGACTTCTCGCTCAAGATGGTGCGGAAATTGAAGGCCGTTGGAAATGTCGTCGGAAGCAGAGCGCTGAAGATCGCGACCAGCAGGACGAGAACGACCAGCAGGGCGTTTCGCGAGACGGCGCGGACGACCCATCCCAGCGCATCCTCTCGCGCAGTCGGCGACGCGGCGGACGAACTCGGTCATGTGGAGGAACTTTGCACTCTCTTGACAAACCCGGGCGGCGCGAACGCGCCGCCCGGTCCCGCCATCACTTCTTGGTCCAGATCTTCTCGTACTCTCCGGCGAAGTTGTTGTCGGGAATGAACTGGCTCTTGTCCCCGCCGTACTGATTCACGTTGCTCCCCTCAACGATGTAGACGTTTGGCGCGTATCCGCTGGCCGGCTGCTTCTGAAGGGCGCGCACCATCTCATCGACCGCTTGGTATCCCAGCTCGGTGATCGGCTGAGGAATGGTCGCGACCTGATAGTCTCCCGTGCGAATGCGTCCATAGGCGGCGGTCATTCCATCGGCGCCGATGATCTTCACTTTCGATGGATCGATTCCGCCGGACCGCAGAGGACTCACGAGAAAGTCGGCGAACACGTCGCCGACCGTAACGATCCATATGGGCTCAGGCCCGTATTTCGTGACCCAGCTTGAAACAAGCTGACCTGCGTTCTGCTGAATCTGCGCAGCCGGCGTGGATACGAAGTCGAGCAATTTGCAGTTCGCGCACTTCTCGATCTCGGCCTTCATCGCTTCGGCCTTGATGCGCGCGATCGCGTACAGTTTGTCGTAAAGAATGACCACGCGGGCGGCGCCGTTCTCTTTGGTGATCGCGTACTGCGCCTCGGCTTTGCCGATCGCCGCCGGGTCTTGCGAGACATTGGTGAACAGGCCAAGACTGGGATCCGGCCCAGGCTTCGCGGCGGAGAGCACGCCGACGACTGGAATGCCCTTGGCGTTGGCCTGTTGGATCGGGCCCTGAACGGCGTCGGCGCTCGTGAAGGAGATCACCCCGTCCGGGTTGAGCGCAAGCGCCTGGTTCCAGGCGGAGAGCCAACCGCTGGCGCTTCCCTTTCCGTCGATTGTCGTGACCTTCCAGCCCACTTTGCCGGCCGCCTCCGTCACCGCTTTTCCGACGGTAACGCAGATCTCATTGAAACCTCCGCAGGAAATATAGACGATGTGCTTGTTGGCAGGCGCCGCGGGCCCCGACGTCGGTCCGAGCCATTGGGTCTGGGGTCCCGTGGCAGCGGCCACCGCCGCCTTCGCCTGCTCCAGAACGTCGTTGGCAAGCGCAGTCTGCCCGGCGAAGCCAAACGTCAATATGGCTGTCGCGCACGCAGCCAGCAGGCTCTTCCTTATGATGCTGTCATCAAACGTCATTGCCTTCCTCCCTTTCACCCGCATAGGCGGGCCCTCCGACTCTGGCCGACTTGCGTCAGGCGGCTATTGAGAAAAATTCGTGAGCTCCCGTTGCGTTTCTCACGGTTGATCCGATCAGCGCTCAGATTGGAAAGACCGGATAGTGAAGTGGAGCGCCGGCGCAGGATACAGACATGCGCTCGACCGCCGATCCCGCAACTTCGGTGATGACCGCAAACCCACCGGAAGGCGCGAAGGCGATATTCGTCGGCAAGCCACCAAGCGTGGCGATCCGTTCCGAAATGGAGCCATCCGGGCCGAGCACAGTCACGTCTCCCTGTCCATATACGGTGCAATAGAGCCTGCCGTCGGTCCCGAACTTCATACCATCCGGTCCGCGAAACGCCGGTGGCAGATCACCACGCAAGACATTCCCGAACTGTTCGCGCTCCGGGCGATGTTTCAACAGGTCATAGCGATAGACCTCGCCGGTGAGCGTCTCGTTGGCGTAGAGCACGCCGTCGAGACCAAGGGCGATTCCGTTTGGAAACTTCAGCCCGCGATCGAGCTGTCGCAGCACACGACCCGAGGCGGGATCAATTTCAAACACCTTTCCGTCGTATGCGAGGTCGAGATAGTCCGGCCGTATGCCGGCGCCGCCGATGAAATCCCGCTCAAGAATCCCCGAGTCCGTCATATAGAGAAGCCCATTCGGCGCGAAGACCAGGTCGTTCGGCCACAGAAACCGCGAACCGTCTCCCGCTATCCGCTTCAGCTCTCGTCCATCAGATGTGATACAGATGATCGCCCCTTCATAAGCCTCGGCGATCCAAAGGCGTTCGCTGCCGTCGATTGCGAGGCCATTCGGGCGGCGCACGGTTTGGACGATCGAGCGGCGGCATTTTCCATCCGGGCTGATCCTGCTTACGCATCGTCGCGCGGCTCCCATTTCGACAATCCACAGAGATCCGTCCGGCGCCCACACGGGGCCCTCCGGCTCCGCCACGTCAGCCGCCCATATCGTGTTTGTCATGCCTCCCCCGGTGGATGTTCGAGGAGGCGGCTCCATAGGGCGCCGCCGTGTCATTCTTAACGTCGAATTGCCGGACAGATCGGAAAACGAAGAGATCGCGCGTGGCCTTGCTGAAACTCTCGAAATGAGAGCTTTGCAGATGGACATCGAAGCCTGCGGCGTCCCGATAGACCTCGTAAAGGGTGAAACGGCACGGTTCTGGGGCCTCTCCGAGAACGTCGAACTCTCAGACATGCGAGCTCATTTTCGAGAGTCGCGGAGGCGTTCTCGAGAATGAACTCACGAGCGCGTCCGATATCCTCCTGTCTCACCACGACCTCGGCAAGAATCGCCCGTGAGGTCACGAATTCCTTCCCTCGATGACGGCGCTCGTACGTTCACTCTCCAGGGAGCGCACCAGCTTGCGAAGCACGCGCAGCCCAGCCGGGCGAGGGCTGCCGGGATAGATCAGGGGCCAAGCCGTGTTTGCAACTTCGCCCACGTAGAGATCGCCACGGGAGTCGGCAGCAAGCCCGTGAGGCGCGAGGAAATTCATCGGCCCGAATCCCAGCCCGTTGTCTCCAACCCGGGCCAAAAGCGCGCCGGTATGAGACAAAATGCTGATTCGAGGTCCTAGTCTGGGATGGTCGCGGTTGAGCCCCATGAACGGACCCAATTCTCCCACGAAGCAGAGGGCGTCCGGCTTTGCGTCCATGTAGAGCGCGCATGGACGGTGCAGGTTATTCCACTGTCCCTCATAACCGCCCTTCTCGTTGAAGAGTTGGATGCGGTGGTTCTCGCGGTCCGCGACGAAGACTAGCCCGTCACAGTCGCAGCAGATATTATGCACGAGGTTGAAGCAGCCCGGGTCCGTGCCGGATTCTCCCCAGGAAAACAGATGCCGGCCATCGGGTGCATATTTGTGAACTCGCGCGTTCCCGTAGCCGTCGGAAACGTAGATGTCGCCGTCCGGCGACAAAGCAGTGTGGGTGCAACGGCAGAACGGCAGTCCGCTCATCGCTGGGGCGGAACGGCCCGGAACTCCGAGGGTCAGGACGATCCGACCGTCGGTCGTGCACTTTCGCACGGTGTGGTCGCCATCATCGGTGCAATAGATGAAGCCGTCGCGCCCGATGTGAATCCCGTGGGGATTCTTGAAGAGGCCTTCGCCCCAAGAGCGAAGAAGGTTTCCCTCCCGGTCGAATACGATCATGGGATGGTCGCCGCGATTGAAGATGTAGACGTCGTCCTTTGCGTCGACGCCGACAGCCGCGACATCGCCTAAAGACCACCCGTCAGGGAGCGTTCCCCACTCGGTGTCGACGCTATATAGGAAGCAACCTTCGCCGAGAATCTCCGGCATGTTCGCTCTCATCGAATGGGCTTCCAGGCGCCGGCGCTGTACCCATCGCCGCCAGCGCCTGCTTGGAGAATGTCGGGCTAAGGACGCGGCAGGTCAGCGGCCCCAGATTTTCGCGTAGGCGGCGCGGTAGTCGACCTTCGGCTCATAGATGCCGTCAGCGTTGATGTCGCGGTCAACGTTGTTCTTTGTGATGATGTGCAGCGGCTGCTGGAAGCCGCTTGGGGGCGCATTGTTGAGGGCCCGGTTCAGTTCGTCGATCGCCTGCCAGCCCTGCATCGCCGCGGGCTCCGGAATCGTCCCGATCTCATACGTGCCTGTGCGAATACGCTGGTAAGCGGCGGGGCTGCCGTCTGAGCCGATCAGCGCGATCCGCCCGCTTGCCGGAACGCCTCCGGTGCGCAACGCCGGCACGCCCGGGTCGAAGAAACCGGCATCGGTCACCGTGTAAACGTAGAAGGGGTCGGGGTACTTCTGTATCCAGGAGGTGAAGTATCCCGGCATGTTCTGATTGGCGCTCCCGACCGGCGTGCTGACGTACGCGAGCATCTTGCACGTCGGGCAATCCTTGATGGTCGCCTGCGCGGCGTCCGCCTTGGCGCGAGCGATCGCATATTGGGTGTCGGTGACAGCGACCAGCTGCGCAGCGCCCTTGGCGTCGGCGATAGCCAAGCTGGCGCCAAGCGCCCCCTGCTTTTTGGGCTCGCAGGTCACGTTGGTGAACAGACCCACCTCCGGCGCCGGTCCAGGATTGGCCACACTGTGAATGCCGACAATCTTGATTCCCGCGGCGTTCGCTTCCTTCATCAGGCCGACATTGCTTTGCGCGTCGACGCTCGCAAGCACGATGCCATTCGGCTGAAGCGCAATCGCCTGTTGCAGCGCCCGACGAATCCCGTCCGCAGTTCCCTGACCGTCAATGACGCTGGACTTCCAACCCAGCTTATCGGAGGCCTCCGTGACGCCTCTGCACCAGGTCGCCGATGTGATGTCCTGGGCGAGATACTCAACGCAGACGACGGTCTGATTTGCGGGCGGCTTTGGGCTCGAGGTCGGCCCATACCACTGATCGGTGGGGCCCGTCGCAGCGGCCACGATGGCCTGTGCGGTGGCAAGCGGATCCTCCGCTCGAGCCGCGCTGGCGCCAATGACAGAAAGACCCGCGATCATCGCGGTCGACAGGGTTCGGTTCATGAGGCTACGCACTGTTTCATCTCCCTTCTGCATTGTGAATTGCGGCTGACTCTCATCGGTCGCCTCTAGCCGTGTAATCCCCCGGGGCTCTGGCGTGGGCGGTGCTTGCTTGCCGCAGCTGTGCGGCCCGGCGGCGCGACGCAAAACCGGCCAAGCCCACCGCCAGCGCAAGCGTGGCGCCGTTGAACAGGTATTGGACATAGAACTGCGAGCCGAGCTGCTGGAGTCCCGCTATGCCAACGGCAAGCAGCAGCACCGAAACGATGGTGCCCGGGACGTTTACGCGTCCTGGCGTGAATGACGTTGCGCCCAGCAGAGCGCCGACGAAGGCGGGCAGCATGTAGCTCGAGCCGATGTCCGGCTGCCCGGCCTGAAGCTGGGCGCCGAGGATCACGCCGGCGACGCCCGACAACAAGCCCGAGACGATGAAGCTGCCGATGATATATTTCTGGGCGTGAATTCCGACCAGTTCGGCCATGCGTGGGTTGGCGCCGAGCGCATACAGCCGCCGCCCGACCGGGAGATATTCCAGGATAATGTACATGATCGTCGAGACGACGAGCACGATGATGGCCGGCAAGGGCACGTAACCGCCGACCGAAAAATTTGCGATATTCGCAAACGTATCCGGCACGACGCCGGCGATCTGCTGGCCATTGCTGTACCAGTTGGTGATTCCAAACGCGAAGGTCCCGGAGGCCAGCGTCGCGATGAAGGAATCGATCTTGGCGCGTGTGACCAGGAGTCCATTGATGAGCCCGATTGCGCCGCCAAGCGCGATGGCGAGAAGAACGGCGAGGGGCCACCCCAGATGGCTGTTCGTCTGGAGCCCGATCACGAACATTTCGGTGATGCCGAGCACGAAACCGACCGAGAGATCATATTGCCCCGCCGCGAGCGGCGTCATCACCGCCAGAGCCAGAAGCGCGATCACGGACTGTGTCCCGAGAATGGAGCGAATGTTGAACGCCGTCGGGAACGTTCTCGGCAGCAGCAATGAGAAAAAGACGGTGAGGAGAACGATCAGAATGAGCAGGCTGTAGGAGGTCACCAGCCTGGAGAGGTTCCAGGGGCGCGCCGAACTCACGCGCGGGGAGGCGGCGTCTGCGTGCTGGCTAGCCATTTTGCACGCTCGCTTGCATGGTGTCGCCCAAAGCGGCGCGGATCAGTCCTGCGATCGTCAGCTTCGCGCCCTCCAACTCGGCGATGATGCGGCCGCGATAGAAGATGAGGGCGCGGCTGGCGACGCCGCAGACTTCCTCGAAATCCGAGGAGACCATCAACACCGCTGACCCGCGTTGCTGCAACTCGAGCAACAGCCGATAGATTTCCGCTTTCGCGCCGACGTCAACGCCTGCGGTCGGCTCTTCGAGCACAAGCAGCTTTCGATTGGCGCCAAGCCATCGCGCGAGCACGACTTTCTGCTGGTTCCCGCCGCTCAGCGCCGCCATCGTCGCTTCCGAATCGGGGGCTCGTACATTGAAGCGCATCATCAGCCCGCTGGCGTCCCGCCGCTCCTCGGCAGGATTGATCCAGCCGCGCGACTCTCGGTTGGGGATTGTCGGATTGACGAACAGGTTCTCGCGCACCGACTGATTGACGGCCAGGCTTTCCTCGACGCGCTTTGCCGATATGAAGCCCACGCCGAGGTCCACCGCCCGCCGCGCGCTCGGACGATCGTAAAGGGCCCCGTCGAGGCGAATGGTTCCGCTTTCGAGAGGCACGTCGCCGACGAGAACCCGGCCAATATCGGATTGCCCGGCGCCTTCCAGGCCGACCAGCGCCACCGTTTCGCCGGCGCGCGCCGAGAATGTGCACGGCCCGGCGGCGCCTGCGACGACAGCTTCATATTCGGCGACCACCCGTCCCGGCGCAGGCGTCGCATTGTGCGCGAACATCTCGTCCGGCGGCCGACCGACGATCGCCTTCACAAGGCTTTCGCGATCCGCATCCCGGGTCGTCGTGGTGAAGACGCGCTTTCCGTCGCGCATCACGCTTACGCGATCCGCGATCCGGAACACTTCGTCCAAGCGGTGGGTGACGAAGATCATCCCAACCGCTTGCTGTTTGAGGCGCTCCAGTGTCCGGAAGACGCGTGCGACGTCTTCCTCCGGCAGGCTCGCGGTAGGCTCGTCGAGGACGAGAAGGCGCACATGGGGCGTTGCGAAGGCGCGGGCGATCGCCACGATCGATTTTTGCGCCTGCGACAAGCGCCCGACCGACATCGCGGGATCGATGTCGGCTTCCAGGGTTTGCAGGGTTTGCTCGGACTTGCGGCGGAGTTCGCTCCACGAGATCAGTCCTGCGCGCCGCGGAAAACCGGAGACATGGCCGATGTTTTCCATGACAGACATGGTGTCTACCAGCGCGAGGTCCTGATGAATGAACGCCACGCCGTTGGGAACGCCGCGCCCAAAGTGCAGCGCGGTTCCCTCTAGTTCGATCTGTCCCGCATCCGGCAGGTGCACGCCCGCAAGGACCTTGATGAAGGTCGATTTTCCGGCGCCGTTCTCGCCCAGAAGCGCATGCACTTCGCCGGCGTAGATGTCGAGGTCGAGGCGATTGAGCGCGAGGGTTCCGGCAAACCGTTTCGTCACGCCTCGTACCGTCAGCAATGACGCGTCACCCACGGCCGGGAACCCAGCTGAAAACTTTCGCCATCCAACGACGCGCCGAGAGAGGAGTCCGGGGAGGGATCGCCGGGCGAGAGCCGCGCGCCCGTCGTAGAACGCCGAGCATTTCGCAAAAACCCTCCCCGCATACGGTCTGATCTGTCTCAGCAGATCAGAAAGCGCATCGCTATTTCTTTTGGTGTACCTATCATACCAACAGCATCTATACAAGTCGGTTTAGGCTTGCTGAGAGTCTTTGTGGGGCTGGGCGGCGTGGGGTGGGCGGCCTCACGAATTGGCTGGTGAGGTTGTTCCAGTCTTAGCGCTCTCCGCAACCGGAACATTGTGACCCGGCCTCAGAATGAAGTGCGGGCCAAGATCGGTCGTGCGCGGACAGCCCATTTGCCCAAGCACCATCTGGAGCTCAGAAGCAAGGATATCAAGAACTTTCCGAACTCCGGCGGACCCGCCCACCACAGCGCCGTAAAGCGCTGGTCGACCGATGAAGACCGCATCTGCCCCGAGGCAAAGGGCGGTGACAATATCAGAGCCGCGTCGGACGCCGCCGTCGAGGGTGATCTCCGCACGATTTCCGACGGCAGCCCGTATCGCGGGCAAGGCATCGATAGGCGCCGGCGCTCTGTCCAACTGGCGGGCGCCGTGATTCGAGACCATGATCCCGTCGGCGCCCGCAGACACGGCTCGCACCGCGTCTTCCGGATGCACCAGACCCTTGACGAAGAGCTTGCGAGGCCAGATGCGTCGCACGTCATCGAGCAGCGACCAAGTAAGAGACGGCGCTGGAAACAACTTGGCGAAAACATTGTTGATCGTGATCGCGTCAGCGCCTGGCGGCGCGTACGGGCTGTAGTTCTTCAAGGGCGGCAGACCGCCGTTGCGGAAGTATTCCAATGTCCAGCCAGGATGCGTGAGCGCCTGCAGCGCCATTAGGGGCGTCACGCGCAACGATAGGGAGAACCCGTTGCGACGATTGCGCTCGCGGTTGGCCGAGACTGGGACGTCTACGGATAACACGAGCGCCTTTATCCCCGCGTCCGCCGCGCGTCGCACCTTGTCGGCAGTCACGGACCAGTCCTTCAAACCGTAGAGTTGGAACCAGGTGTGCTCCGGTGCGACGGCTGCGGCCTCCTCGAGCGATCCATTGCTGTTGGCCGACAAAACGAATGGCACATTTGCTGCCGCGGCCGCGCGGGCGAGTTCACGATCGCCATCATGGCGAAAGATTCCGGCAGCGCCCGTCGGCGCGATACCAAGAGGCAACGCGAACTTTTGACCTGCTAGCGTTGTCGCAAGCTCGAACTTTGAAACGTCGACGAGATACCGAGGCAACACCTCATATGTCTCGAAAGCGGCCTCGTTCTTTCTCAGGCCGATCTCATCATCGCAACCGCCTTCGATGAAATCGAAGGCCATGCGTGGGAGCCTTCGCTTAGCGAGACGGCGAACGTCAGCGAGGTTAATAACTCTGTCTAGGTTCATGTCTACTTACTTCCAAAGCGAACTGGCTTGTGACTGCAGTCGACCTCGACGCCATGTCGCGACTCAGCCGCTGAACCCCTCTGACGCAACTATCCTACGGACGCGGGCTACCTGCGAGGACGACGGGCAATATGTCCTCTGTACGTTGGCGCGCCGCCCCCTGGGATGCGCACGCGCCAAATCCGCCCCTTCGGATGTGGTTTCTGTCCCCAATGTCGTCAGGCCAACATCCGTGACCCACAAGTTCTCGCCGCCAAACACGCAATTGGTCGGAGCTGCGCCGCATGAGATGAAGTCCAAAAGACTGCCATTGGGCGCGAGCACGTGCATTCCTTTCCCGCAGGAAGTCGGCCACGTAGATGCGGCCGTCCGCCCCAACCTTCAGTCCATCGGGAATGCTAGGTCCAGCAACCGGCCGCCCTAGATCCTCGATTGAGCCGTCGGGCCGGCGACGACCGATATGGCCAGTGTAGCTTTCGTCCCAGAGGATGGATCCGTCGGCCTCAACGGCTACCCCATTCGGGAAAACGGGTTTCGGAAATGCGACCAAAACCTGGGCGACGCCTTCCGGCAGGATCCGGTATATGAAGCTGGGATCCGGATTTGCAGGGCTATAGGTGCCCGGATCCGAGAAGATAAGACTGCCGTCGCCGGCAAAGCACAGGTCGTTTGGGCCGTTGAGTTTGATGCCGTCGACTTCTGTAATCAGGGCTTCGGCTTTGCCGCCGGGCGCCACGACCTGAATCGAAGGCTCAATCATTTCCGCGGCGCGCCAAGGGCCAGTGGTTCCTCCGTTCTGACATACGTAGAAAACGCCGTCGTCGCCGACTACACAGGAATTGGGCGCTCCACCTGTCCAGGCCAGAGGGCGAGCGATTCTGTCGGCGCCCAGGTTTGTGAGTTGGCCGCGATAACTGTCGACGCAAACAAATGACCCGTCAGGCATCGCGACCGGGCCCTCGGGGAAACCAAGACCCTCGGCAATCAATTCCGGTTCTACGCTCGTTAAAGCCTGGAATGCTCCGGCGGTCATACCGACCTCCCTTGTCCGCCTCCCTCTACCGCAAATTTTCCGCGCCTACTTGACCGAGCGGGGATCCGGCGGGCGCTGCCTTCTCCAGTTGGCAATCTCCAATCTCGGGATTGTCGTATCTGGTTATTGTGGTATACCTATCACGCCATAGATCCTTTGACAATCTACGAGGACCGTCCAGAGGCAAAATAGCGCTTTTTTGGCCTCCCGAGCGGAGGAAGGAACTAAGAATCCGTTATGGCCGCGGAACGACAACCCAGGAACCCACGTGGGCAGAACAGCAGCGAGCAGTCCCGCGCCAATTCGTCGGCGCAAGCTCTACGAGGAAGTGGTTGCCCGCCTCGAAGAGCTCATTCACAGTGAGCAACTCAAGCCCGGCGAGCCGTTGCCATCGGAACGCGACTTGATGTTGCAATTCGGAGTCGGTCGGCCGGCGATTCGCGAGGCGCTCTTCGCGTTGAGTCGAATGGGCCTGGTTGAGGTCGCGAACGGAGAACGGCCGCACGTTTCAAGCCCCACTCCCAAAACGCTGCTGGGCGAACTCTCCGGAGCGGCGCGGCTGATGCTTTCCAAACCTGAGGGAGTGTACCACTTTCAGCAGGCGCGAACATTATTTGAAAGTGCATTGGCGGAAGAAGCAGCGCGCGTCGCTACCCGCTCAGATGTATTGGGCCTGGAGGGTGCACTCCAGGCCAATAAGCAGGCAATCGGCGACCCCGTTCGGTTCCAACAAACCGACGTTGCGTTCCACCTCGCGATCGCGGCAATATCGCGGAACCCGATCTTTCTCGCGCTGCACGAGGCGATCGTCGAGTGGCTCAACGAGCAGCGAAGCGTGACGCTACGTCGGCTCGGGATTGACGAACTCGCCTATTCGTCGCACCGCAAGCTCTTCGAAGCCATCAAGGAGAAGGATCCCGACGCGGCCAGGCAAACGATGCGCAGCCATCTTGAGGAAATATCCGAGCATTACTGGAAAATAAGGGAAGGAAGAGAGTGACGCCTGATTGTCCGACGCAGTTCCGGGTCTCGCCATTGGCCACAGCAGGGCAGCAACGACGTCCATCTGCGCATTCGAAAGAGTTGGCGGACTAAGCGGGTCGGGAACTGCTTCGAGAAATAGCCCGCGCGCACGAGACGATCATCTATGCCTCCTGTCTTACCAGATCCCGCGCAAGCGATAAGTTGGAGGTTGCGGCCGGCCCATTCGTCGTTTTGCTCCAGCAGGATCGCGCCGACCAGGCGAATGATCGCGGCCTCGTTGGGGAAGATGCCGACGACCTCGGTGCGCCCATGTAGGCGAGCACGTCGGGCTCGGCTTCGTCCATCAGCGCGGC
The DNA here is from genome assembly GCA_963742305.1 of uncultured Alphaproteobacteria bacterium. GTDB lineage: Bacteria > Pseudomonadota > Alphaproteobacteria > Rhizobiales > Beijerinckiaceae > Roseiarcus. The sequence goes on along the minus strand of CAVULN010000017.1, from coordinate 185,340 downwards.
GAGCTTGGGCAGCTTGGGGCGCAACTGGTCGGCGACGCGGCGCCATTGCATGCGGGCGGCCACGGCGTCGTCCTGGGCGAAAGCGGTGGCGATGAGCGCCGAGACGACCCGCCGGCCGCTCTTTCCGGCGTGGGCCAGAATGTTGCGCATGAAGTGCATGTGAGTGCCGGACGTAAACTCTCCAAAAGTGCCGTTTGAAAATTCCCCAGTTTTCGTGATGCCGAGCCTTCCAGGGCATGCCCTGGAAGGTTCGGCGGCGAACCAACTCACTGATGCTGCTCCCGTTGGCGGGAGGAGGGCGCGGTGATCAAACTCGGGGAACTCGTGATGATCCTGGAATTGCATCGTCAAGGCGTCTCGGTGTCCGCCATCGCTCGCCAACTTGGAATCGACCGCAAAACCGTGCGCTCGCACCTCGCCAGGGGCTTGACGGCGCCGGTCTACAAGGTCAGGCCGCCCCGGCCGCGTCTGATCGATCCGTTCGAGCCTTATCTGCGTGAGCGGGTTGTCGCGTTCCCGACCCTGACCGGGCGCCGTCTATGGCGCGAGCTCAAGGAGCGTGGATATCAGGGCGGATACACGGCGATCACCGACCTGCTGCGCGATCTGCGGCCGCCGCGGACGACGGGATTCGAGGTCCGCTTCGAGACGTCGCCCGGCGAACAGGCGCAAGTCGACTTTGCGCAGTTCGTTGTCGAATTTACCGACGAGCCCGGCGTCAGACGCATTGTCTGGCTGTTCTCGCTCGTGCTCGGCTACTCGCGATTGATTTGGGCGCGCTTCGTCGTGCATCAGGACCTGCAGACCGTCCTGCGCTGTCATATCGCCGCTCTGGAGGCGATCGGCGGCGTTCCCCGCGAAATCCTCTACGACCGCATGAAGACCGCGGTCATCGGCGGGGATCTGGACGGGCTCGTGATCTACAATCGCGCGCTCCTCGATCTCGCCTGTCATTATGGCTTCCAGCCGCGCGCCTGCCGGCCGTATCGGGCAAAGACGAAAGGCAAGGTCGAGAGGCCATTCCGCTATATCCGGGAAGACTTCTTCCTCGCCGGATCCTTCCGCAACCTCGAGGATCTAAACGGCCAGCTCCGGCATTGGCTGGAAACGGTCGCCAATCCGCGGGTGCATGCGACGACCCGGCGCGTCGTCAACGAGGCGTTCGCCGAAGAGAGAAGCGCGCTCAAGCCCCTGCCGCTCGGCCCTTATCAAACAATCCTTAGGCTCGAGCGGCGCGTGTCGCATGAGGGCATGGTCTGCGTGGGCGGCAATCTGTACAGCGTCCCGGACACCACGCGCCGGCGCGTTCTGGACGTCCACGTGCTCGCCGACGCGATCCGCATCTTCGAGGACAGCGCGCTCATCGCTTGTCATGCCCCGCTCGAAGGGCGCGGCGAAAAGCGGCTCGATCCCGCGCACCGGAAAATGCTCTCTTTGCCGCGCCGACGGCCGCCTGAGGCCAGTCCGCCACTCATCACGCGCGCCGGCGATCGCGTCGCTCGTCGCTCGCTCGACTTCTATGAGGCTGTCGGGCGCCGGCTGGCCGCCTTGGCAGGCGCCCGATGAGCGCCCCGGCTGTCATAGATCGCGTCAAGCGCAACCTCGTCGGCTTGAAGATGCCGCGCGCGCTCGAAATCCTCGACGTCACGCTGCGGGGCATCGAGCGCGGGGAAACCACCGCACTGGACGCTCTCGACATCCTGCTCACCGAAGAGCTCACGTTGCGGGAGAACCGCCGCGTCAAGATCGCCGTGCAGATGGCGAGGCTGTCGGCCATCAAGACGCTGGCAGGCTTCGACTTCCTCTTCCAGCCGTCGCTCGACAAGAACCGCGTCATGGCGCTCGCGCAATTGCAGTTCATCGACCGCGCCGAGTCAGTTCACCTGATCGGCCCGCCCGGCACGGGAAAAACCCATCTCAGCCTGGCGCTCGGCGTCGAGGCGGTGAAGGCGGGCCGCAGCGTCTACTTCAGCTCCCTCGCCGATATCGTCGCCTCGCTCGCCAAAGCTGAACGCGACGGCGCACTGCGCGAGAGGATCCGGTACTTCTGTCGCTTCGCTTTGCTCATCGTCGACGAGATCGGCTACCTCCCAGTCGTTCCTGGCGGCGGGAATCTCTTCTTCCAGCTCGTCAACGCCCGATACGAAAAGGGCGCCATGATCCTCACCTCAAACCGTGGCTTTGCGGAATGGGGCGAGATCTTCGGCAATTCCGTGGTCGCCACCGCGCTCCTCGATCGCCTCCTTCACCACGCGGTCGTCCTGCAAATCGAGGGGTCCAGCTATCGCCTGCGCGAGCACGCCGATCTCTTGCCCGAACACATCAGGGCCAAAGCCAACATTCAGACCGCCCCCATCCCGCCGACCCTGCGGCGACGCGGCCGGCCGCCAAAAAACGGAGGAGCCGATCTCACGCAGGGCTGATCCCCGTCCCCGCCAGACTGGGGAATTTTACTTCGGCGCTTGTGAGGAAAATAAGATCGGCATTTACAGTGCACGCGGCAACGTTGCCAGCTCGCGTTGGTCACCTTGGCGACCGCCGCCTTGATGCCTTCATGGGCGTCGGAGACCACCAGCTTGACGCCCCTAAGGCCGCGCCGCCGGAGCTTGCGCAGGAACACGGTCCAGAAGGTCTCGGCCTCAGAGGGGCCAATGTCCATGCCCAAGACCTCGCGTCGCCCGTTGACGCCGACGGCGATGATCACCGCCGCCGAGACGATGCGGTCATGGTCGCGCGCCTTCACGTAGGTGGCGTCGATCCACAGGTAGGGCCAATCGCCTCGATCGGCCGGTCGAGGAAGGCCTTCACCTTGCCGTCGATCTCCTCGCACCGGCGGCTGACCTGGCTCTTCGAGATTCCGGTTCCGCCCATCGCCCTGACCAGGTCGTCGACCGCCCGGGTCGAGACGCCATGGACGTAGGCCTCCTGGATGACCGCCGTCAGCGCCTTCTCGGCCAGCCGCCGCGGCTCGAGGAAGCCGGGGAAGTAGCTGCCCTTGCGCAGCTTGGGGATGCGCAGCTCGACCGCTCCGGCCCGCGTCTCCCAGTCGCGGTCGCGATAGCCGTTGCGCGGGGCGAGCCGGTCGGGGCTCTTGGCTCCGTAGGACGCGCCGGTCAGCGCGCCGACCTCCAGCTCCATCAACCGCTCGGCGGCGAAGCCGATCATCTCACGCAAAACGTCGGCGTCGGGGGCCTTCTCCACAAGCGCGCGAAGGCTCATCATCTCATCGGTCATCGGTGGTTCCTCGGTTGCGTTGGCGTCTCGCAACCCGATCCTACCCGCGAATCGCCGGTGACCACCGCAAGCCGCTCGCTCGCTACGGCGCTATAGAAAGCGCGCTTCGCCAGAGGCTTACTCCGCCTCAGCTACACCACCACCGGGGACACGACCTTTTTCACTATCAGACGGCCACGCCGGCGACTTTTTAATCCGCACTTGATCGCGGTTCCGAAGGATCAGCCATACCCCACAGTCAGGGGGCGGTCAGGCGCGGGCCGCTCGCGCCGCCACGTCATGCGCTCTGCCCGCCGCGCCGGAACACGCGGCTGTGGCGGATGTCCTCCGCCTCGATGGTTGTGATCGCGTGAAGGGTCAGCTCCCGGTCGCGCTCGGCGAACAGCCGATTGGCGTGGCGCAAGCGCGCCCTGTCGAGCGCGCATTGCGGAGCGAACGCGCGTTCGCGAAGAGCCGAAGAGCGGCTGCTCGCGCCTCAGCGGAATATACTCCGCGAGGGTCTCCCGGGCGCTTGCGGACGCCGGCCCTTCGGCGCCCAAGGGCGCGGAATGAGGTTCACGAGACCGCGGGCGCGCCTGGCGCAGCGGCGTGCACGACTTGGCGGCCTCGGCGAGAATGGTCGGGCCTTCGTGGACATAGTCCCGGCCGGCGTTGCGGGCGAAGATCATCGCTTCGAGCGCGACGCAATTGGCGGTCGCCCCGGCCTGAATGCCCATCGGGTGGCCGATCGTGCCTCCGCCGAACTGCAGCACGTCCTCGCCCAGAAGGTCAAGGAGCTGATGCATCTGACCGGCATGGACTCCGCCGGAGGCGACCGGCATCAGCTTGTTGAGCGAAGCCCGCGGCTGATCGAAGAACACGCCATGCTCGAGCCGCTGCGGATTGAAGTCCTCGCGGCAGATGTCGAAGTAGCCCCTGGTGGTCGCGCGATCGCCCTCGAGCTTGCCGACGACGGTGCCGGCGTGGATGTGATCGACGCCGGCGAGGCGCATCCACTTGGCGATCACGCGAAAGGAAACTCCGTGTAGCTTCTGGCGCGTGTAGGTCGAATGCCCAGCGCGGTGAAGGTGCAGGATCATGTCCTTCCTGCGGGCCCATTTAGCCATCGACTGGGTCGCCGTATACCCGATCACGAGGTCGATCAACACGACGTTGATCATTCTAAGATTAGTATGATAGTCTCACCTGCCGCCGGCGGATCGAGAAGGGAGGGGCGAGGGCCCGAATGACCGAAGCCGCTTTCAACGGGCTCGCCGACGCTCCGTCCGTCGTCGATCCAGCGATCCGCCACTCCGCGATCGACCGCGCGCGAGCGCAGAAGATCGTGCTGCCTACGTTTGCGCAACTCTCCTGGCGCGCGCCCATTCCACGGCACATCGCGGCGCGGCTGCCGGACGTCGATCCAGACGCGCCACATCCAGACAATCTCTGGCGTATCCACTGGCGCAACGCGCCCAATCGGCGAGACACGGTTCCGGTCCCGGACCACATCGTTCTGCCGAAGGCGCTGACCGGCGTCGACGCCCCGATCGTCGTGATGATCGGATCCCGTTTTCCAATGATCGGCGCGCACAAGGTGTTGCCGGCCTATGCCGGTCTCGTCACCAGGCTGGTCACGGGCAGCTTCGATCCGGCGCGCCATCGCGCGGTCTGGCCGTCGACCGGGAACTATTGCCGCGGCGGCGTCGCGGTCTCTCGCATCCTCGGCTGCGACGGGGTCGCCGTCCTGCCCGGAGGCATGAGCCGGGAGCGTTTCGAATGGCTCGAACATTGGGCGCGCGATCCGTCCCACATCGTGCGCACCGTCGGGACCGAGAGCAACGTCAAGGAGATCTATGACAAGTGCCGCGAGCTCGCCCTCTCGCCGGACAACGCCATCCTCAACCAGTTCTCGGCCTTCTCGAACTACATGGCTCACTATGTCTGCACCGGCGAAGCCTGCGGCGCGGCGTACGAGCAGGTCTCCCAGGGCCGCCGAGGCCTCCGGCTCGCGGCCTTCGTCTCCGCCACCGGCTCGGCCGGGACGATCGCCGCCGGCGATTATCTCAAGGAGCGTCACGGCTCGGCGATCGCCGCGGTCGAGGCGCTCGAATGTCCGACAATGCTCGAGAACGGCTATGGCGAGCACAACATCCAGGGCATCGGCGACAAGCACATTCCGCTCATCCATAACGTGATGAACACCGACGCCGTGATCGCCGTTTCGGACCGGGACACCGATCGCCTCAACCTCGCCTTCAACTCGCCCGAGGGCGCGGCGCACCTGGCCTCCCGAAAGGACATCGACCCCTCGCTCGCGGCGGCCTTCGGCGAGATCGGCATATCGGGCTGGGCCAATATCGTCGCCTCGATCAAGCTCGCACGGACCAAGGGTTACGGCGTTGACGACGCGATCGTGACGGTCGCCACCGACAGCTCCCGCCTCTACCGCACCGAGGCCGAGGGCGCGCGGCGCAAGTTCTTCGTCGGCGGCTTTAGCGCGAAGGACGCCGCGAAAGTTGCGGAGACCTGCCTCGTCGACGCTTCGACCGAGAACGTGCTTCTGCTTGGGCCGTCCGAACGGCGTCGCATCTTCAATCTTGGCTATTACACCTGGGTCGAGCAGCAGGGCGTATCGGTCGAGGATTTCGACCGCCGCAAGGACCAAAGCTTCTGGCGCGAGGTCGCGGGCTCCGCATCCGAATGGGATCGGCTCATCGCCGAGTTCAATGGCGAGGCGGGCGTCAATTGACTCTGCGGCCCACGGCGGCCCGCGAGAGGAGGGCGGGAGTGACGGGATTTCGAGGCGCAACCCTACGCGAGGCTGCGCGAAAATCTGGCGCAACGCGACCGCAGCCTTCGCGAGAAGGTCATGTCGCTCTCGGACGCTGCCTCCTTCGTGCAGGACGGCATGACGGTCGGGGTCGGCGGCTCGACGATGTCGCGCACGCCAATGGCGATGCTGTGGGAGCTCATCCGCCAGAGCCGCAAGCATCTCAGCGTCGCGCGCTCGATCGTTTCGACCGACGGCGATCTTCTCGTCGGCTCCGGCGTCGCCGACGAGATTGTGACCAGCTGGTTTGCTCAGGGGATTCTCTGGGGCCTGTCGAAGGTCATGCGCCATCACGTCGAAAGTGGGGAGAAGCGCTTTCAGGAATGGAGCCATATGGCGATCGGCATGCGCTTTCGCGCCGGCGCGATGGGAGTTCCATTTATGCCGATCCGCTCCATGCTCGGCTCCGACGTGCTGAGGCTCCGGCCGGAGGCCAAGGAGATTGACTGTCCGTTCACCGGCGAGAAGCTCCTGCTCGTGCCGGCGCTCAATCCAGACGTCGCGCTCATCCATGTCCAGCGCTGCGATCCCTATGGAAACGCCCAGATCGACGGGTTGCAATTCATGGACATTGATCTTGCGATGGCGGCCAACAGCGTCGTCCTGACAACCGAGCGCATCGTGTCGAACGACCAGATTCGGCGCGCGCCCGATCAGACGAAGATTCCGTTCTTCTGCGTGGACGCCGTGGTCGAAACGCCCTACGGCGCCGCGCCCCATGAATGTTACGGCCTTTACGAGCCGATGATGCGCCACATGGAAAGCTACGTGGCGCGCGTGAACGCCGATCCGGTGGGCGGCATGCGCGAGTATCTCGACCGCTATGTTCTGGCGCCGAAGTCCTGGTCCGAATTCCTGGCGCTGATCGGGATGGAGGAGGTCCTTGAGGCGACCGCCCGCGGCCGGAGCATCTATAATGACTGATGTTCTGCGCCATACGGCGTCCGAAATGCTGGCGGTTCTCGCCGCGCGCCAGCTCAAGGACGGGCAGGTCGTGTTCGCGGGCGTGGGAGTGCCGCTGCTCGCCGCCACGCTCGCTCAGCGGCTGAGCTGTCCGGGCCTCACCATCCTGTTCGAGGGGGGCGTGATCGGCGCCTTTGTCGAGCCCGGCAAGCTGCCGCCATCGACCAATGATCAGCGGTGCACGAAGCGCGCCAACATGGTTCTCGGCAGCGCCGAAGTGCTGCTGCTGCTCCAGCGCGGCTATGTCGACGTCGGCTTCATGGGAGGCGCGCAGATCGATCAATACGGCAATCTGAACTCATCGTTTATCGGCGACCCGGCGGCGCCGAAGACCCGCCTGCCGGGAACCGGGGGCGGAAACGACATTTCGAGCCTGACCAACATGATCGTCGCGATGAAGCATGAGAAGCGGCGCTTCGTGGAGAAGGTCGATTTCATAACCAGCCCAGGTTTCTTGCGCGGACGCCGGACCCGCGCCGAAAGCGGCCTCATCGCGGGGGGAATGTTCCGCGTCATAACCGAGCTCGCGGTGTTCGGCTTTGACGACGGGTCGCGTCGAATGACCGTCCTCGCCCTCAATCCCGGCGTCAGCCGCGAGGAGGTTCAAGACAATACCGGCTTTTCTCTCGATTTTCACGACCGCGTCTGCGGTCACCGAACCGCCCTCGAACCACGAGCTTGAGACGCTGAGGCTTCTCGACCCGGAGCGCCTTTTCACCTCCTGACGACCAACATCGAGAGAATAAGAGCATGAAGAGCCTCGCCAACACGTTCGGAATCGCCGCCCGCAATTTCACCGCTTATCCCGAGATGCCGAACGCCAGGGAGCTCGTCGAGTATGGCGTCAGGGTCGAGCGGCTCGGATACGATTCCATCTGGGTGTGGGATCACATGCTGCTCGGCGTCGAGCCGAACTTTCCGATCGTCGATTCGCTGACCGTGCTGACCGCCATCGCGGCCAGGACCGAACGCATCAGGCTCGGGACCGGGATTCTCGTTCTGCCGCTGCGCAATCCGGTGGTTCTCGCCAAACAGCTCTCGAGCATGGACCAGCTCTCCGAGGGCCGCATGATCATGGGCCTGGCGTCGGGCTGGTACAAGCGGGAGTTCGACGCTTGCGGCATTCCGTTCGACAAGCGCGGCAAGCTCATGGACGAGAATCTCGAGATCATCAACCGCCTCTTCACCGAGGAGAAGGTCAGCGGCAAATACATGCATCACGATATCTCGGCCGCGGTCATGTATCCCAAGCCTTACCAGAAGCCGCGGATGCCGATCCTCATCGGCGGCTATGTCGACAAGGTCCTCAACCGCGCCGGAACCGCGGGCGACGGTTGGCTCACCTATTTCTATCGTCCGGACGCCTTCAAGAAGTCCTGGGACAAAATGCGGGCATTCGCGCGCGAGGGCGGAAAGGATCCCGACGCGATGCTCAACGCCGCGCAACTGCCGATCATGGTCGGCTCCTCGCGCGCCGCGATCGAAGCGGAGATGATGGACTGGCTGAACAAGGAATGGGACTTCCCGGCCCACAGCGACTGCTCTCGCGACAGCGCGATCATCGGAACGGCCGACGAATGCGTCGCGCAATTGCGCGAGCACCTGGCGGTCGGCGTGCAGAAGATCATCTTCGTGCCCTACAAGTACCGGATGGATCAGGTCGAAACCATCGCGCGCGACATCATACCCAGGCTCAGGGCCGCTTGAGGCGCCGGATCAGGAGATGAGGCCATGACAGACGCCAACCGACAGAAGATCCTTGACGGAAATCGATGCGAACAAGGAAGGCGCCATCGCGTTCTTGCAAAAGATGGTTTCGATCCCGAGCGTGACCGGCGACGAGGCGGCGATCCAGAAGTTCGTCGCCGACCACATGAAATCGATCGGTCTTTCGGTCGACATGTGGGAGACCAACTGGGAGGAATTGAAGAAGCACCCGGGCTATCGACCGGTCGACCGCGGATATGCGGGGCGCCCCAACATCGTGGGCACGCTCAAGGGCGCGGGCGGCGGCCGGTCGCTGCTGTTGAACGGCCATACCGACGTCATTCCGGTCGGCAAGGGCGAGGGCTGGAGCGACGATCCGTGGTCGGCGAGAATCAGGAATGGCCGCATCTATGGCCGCGGCTCCTGCGACATGAAGAGCGGCGTCGCGAGCCACATCCTTGCTGTCGAGTATCTGAAGAAGCTCGGGCTCACGCCCAAGGGCGATGTGATGATCAACGTGGTCATCGACGAGGAGGTGAGCGGTCACGGGACGCTCGACACCGTCATCCGCGGCTATCACGCCGACGCGGGGATTTCCGGAGAGACCAGCGATCTTGCGGTGCAGCCGGCGTGTATCGGCCGGATCTGGTTCGAGATCGAGATCCATGGGAAACCGGCCGGCATCCAGCAGCGCTATCTTGGCGTCAGCGGCATCGACCTCGGCAATATAATCGCGAAAGCCGTCGCTGACCTTGAGGCGACCCGGATCGCAACGGTCACTCATCCCCTCTACCCGAGCGCGATCGATTCGCTTCCCTGCATCGTCGGCAGCTTCCAGGCCGGCGGCTATCCAAGCGCCTTTCCGGCGAACTGCCTGCTCAAGGGCAGCATCGGCACCGTGCCCGGCGAGGATCACGAGGGCGTCAAGCGGAGCCTGGTCGAACAGGTGGTGAGGGCCGCCGAAGCCGACCCGTGGATGAAGGATCACCCGCCCATCGTGCGCTTCGTCGGCTACGACGCGCAGGCGTCGGAAATTCCGCGCAACCATCCGATCGTCGAGACGGTCTCGCGTTGCTATACCGAGGTCACCGGCAAAAAGCCGGTGATCAGCGGACGGCAGGGCGCGGCCGACACGCGTTTCCTCAACCTCTACGGCAAGACGCCGACCGTCATTTTCGGACCCGGATCGACAGCGGTCATGCACGCCGACGACGAATGGGTCTCGATCGAGGACTACATGACCGCGATCAAGGTCATGGCGCTGAGCATTCATGACTGGTGCAACGCCGAACGTCGCTGAAGAAGGTCTCAAGATGAGCGATCAGGGCGTAGGCGCCTCGGTCCAGCGTAAGGAGGATGACCGCTTCCTGCGGGGGCGCGGCCAGTATGTCGGCGACATCCGCCTTGCGGGGATGAAGGACGTCGCCTTCGTCCGCTCGCCGCTCGCGCACGCAAAACTGCGCGCCGTCCGCATTCCCGAGGAGAGTCGCGGCAAGGCGTTCGCCGCGGCGGACCTCGCCGGCGTGAAGCCGATCGTCGCCGTGTCCGGTCTTGCGGGGTTCAAGGCGTCCGAGCAGCCCGTGCTCGCGACTGAGAAGGTGCGCCAGGTCGGCGAACTCATCGCCATGTGCGTCGGCCGGACCCGCGCCGAGGCGGAAGACGTCGCCGCGAGTGTCGAGGTCGATTTCGAGGAGCTGCCGGCCGTCCACGACATGCTCAAGGCGCGCTCGCCGGGCGCGCCGCTCCTGCACGAGCATTGGGGCGACAACACGTTCCTCGAGACCCTCGTCGACATCAATATCGAGGCGGCGCTCGACGCGCCGATCAAGGTCACGCGAGAGATTTCGACCGCCCGGCAATGCATGGCCCCGATCGAAGGCCGCGGCACTGTCGCCTATTGGGATAGCCGCATGGACCAGCTCGTTCTCCACACCGGCGCCCAGATGCCGCATATCGTTCGCACCGGCCTTGCGGAATGTCTGGGGCTGACGCACGCGCAGGTGCGCATCGTTTCGCCGGATGTCGGGGGCGGGTTCGGCTACAAGGGCATTCTTCTGCCGGAGGATGTCTGCCTCGGGTGGCTCGCGATGCGCTGCGGCCATCCGGTGCGCTGGCTTGAGGACCGGCGAGAGCATCTGACCGCCAGCGCCAATTGCCGCGAGCATCATTATCGCATCACCGTCTATGCCGACCGCGACGGAACGCTGCGTGGCGTCGATTGCGAAGCGACGGTGGATTCGGGCGCTTACTCGTCCTATCCGTTCTCGGCCTGCCTGGAGGCGGCGCAGGTCGCGAGCATCCTGCCCGGCCCTTACGATTTCCCATCCTACCGCTGCCGCACCTGGTCGGTCGCGACCAACAAATGTCCGATCCTTCCCTACCGGGGCGTTGCGCGGACCGGCGTCTGTTACGCGCTCGAGCTCATGCTCGACCTTGTCGCGCGCGAGGCGGGGACCGAACCGTTCGAGGTCAGGATGAAGAACCTCGTCCGGCCCGAGCACATGCCGTTCGACAACATCACGAAGAAGCATTTCGACAGCGGCGACTATCCCGAGGCGCTGCGCCGGGCTCTGGCCGCCGCTGACCTTAAGGGCGTCCGCGAGCGTCAGAAGCGCGGGGAGCCGGACGGGCGCCTCATCGGGGCCGGTCTCGCTGTTTATTGCGAGCAGGGCGCGCATGGCACCTCGGTCTACGCCGGCTGGGGCATTCCCATGGTGCCGGGACATGAGCAGGCGACCGCGCGCATGACCCCTGACGGAGGACTTGAGCTCAGGGTCGGCCTCCACTCGCACGGGCAGAGCATGGAGACGACGCTCGCCCAGGTGGCGCATGAGATTCTCGGGATCGAGATCGCCAGGATCAAACTCGTCCATGGCGACACGGAATACACGCCCTATTCGACCGGAACCTGGGGCTCGCGCAGTGCGGTGATGGCCGGCGGCGCCGTCGCGACCGCGTCACGCGAAGTGGCGCGTCTCGCAAAAGCGATCGGGGCCCATCTCCTGCAGATCGACGCCGAATCGGTCATGCTGCGCGACGGCGCGGTCCAGGGGCCGTCCGGCAGCGTCACCCTCGCGGAGATCGCACACACTTGGTATCGGCGCCCGCAGGACCTTCCGGCTTCGATCGACCCGCGCGGCCTCGAGGCGACGATCGGCTACAAGCCTGTCCGCGACACTCGGGAACCTTCAGCTACGCCGCCCATATCGCGACGGTCGCCGTCGACCCCGAGACCGGCGACATCGAGATTCTCGACTACGTCATCGTCGAGGACGGCGGCAAGCTGATCAATCCGATGGTGGTGGACGGTCAGATCTACGGCGGCTATGCGCAGGGCGTGGGCACGGCTCTCTACGAGGAGATGAACTTCGATTCCTCCGGTCAGCCGCTGGCGTCGACCTTCGCCGACTATCTCCTGCCCGGTCCGACAGAAGCGCCCGCGCCGCGGCTCATCCACATGGAGACGCTGTCGCCGTACACGGAATTTGGCGTGAAAGGTCTGGGCGAGGGCGGCGCGATCGCGCCTCCGGCTGCGATCGGCAACGCTGTCAACGACGCCCTGCGGCCGCTCGGCGCCGAACTCCTCCATTCGCCGATGACGCCGCGCCGCGTGCTTGAGGCGATCGCGGCGGCAAAGCGTGTCGGGGCGCATGCCGCCTTCGAGGAAGCGCGCGAGTGAAGCCGGTCAATTTCGACTACGCCCGTCCGAAGGATGTCGAAGCGTCGCTCGCGCTCATCGCCGAGGACGGACTTTCGGCCAAAGTCGTGGCAGGCAGTCAGTCTCTCGGGCCCATGCTCAACATGCGGCTTGTCCAGCCCGACCTTCTCGTCGATATCACGGCAATTGAAGAACTTCGGCAGGTCAGGGAGGAGGCCGACTGCGTCGTGATCGGCTCCTGCGTCACCCATTCCGATATCGAGGACGGTCGCGCGCCGGATGTCACCTGCGGCGCGCTGCCGAGCGTCGCGGCTGGCATAGCCTATCGCGCCGTCAGGAACCGGGGCACGATTGGCGGGAGCCTGACCCACGCCGACCCGTCGGCGGACTGGATTTCGATTCTCGCTGCGCTCGGCGCGACGGTGATGCTGCGCGGCCCGAACGGCCTGCGAACAATCCCCGTCGAGGATTACATGCTGGGCGCGCTCGAGGCGAACCTCCTGCCGGGCGAACTGCTCGTGTCGGTGAAAGTTCCCCGCCTCAGCCGCTCGGCGCGGTGGGGCTATCACAAGCTCTGCCGCAAGACTGGCGAATTCGCGCATGCGATCGGCGCATTCGTCGTTGATCCCGATCGCGGCGTCTGCCGGGCGGTCATCGGAGCGACCGAGTCGCGCCCGATCGTCGTCGCCGACGCCCGCACTATCCTGGCCGACGGCGATCCTTGGCGCTTCGACAGCCGAGCCGCCGACGCGCTCGCAAGTTCGGCTGGCGTCAGCGATTCCTTGGACCGCCAGACGCACGTCGTCGCCCTGCGGCGCGCGGTCGAGCAGGCCGCACGCCAATGAGCAAGGTCAGCCTGACGGTCAACGGTAGCGCGCTCAGCGCCGAAGTCGAACCGCGGACCCATCTTGCCGACCTTCTGCGCGAGACGCACAATCTCACCGGCACGCATATCGGCTGCGAGCACGGCGTCTGCGGCGCCTGCACGCTCATCGTCGACGGCGCGCCGGTACGCTCCTGCATCACCTTCGCGGTCACTTGCGAGAACGCCGAGGTCACCACCATCGAAGGCCTGGATGCGGACGAAATCGCTCGCGAGCTGAGGGCGGCGTTCACGGCTCACCACGCGCTGCAGTGCGGCTATTGCACGCCCGGCATGATCGTTTCGGCGCGCGACGTCGTATTGCGCATGGAGTCGCCCAGTGAGCGCGATATCCGCGTCGCGATGAGCGGCAATCTTTGCCGGTGTACGGGTTATGTCGGAATCGTGCGCGCGATCGCGAGCGTCGTCGCCGACCGGCGCGCACGCGGCGTCGCGGCCGTCCCGGGCGGCCAGCGCAACCGATTGGGGCCCGCCGGATCGGGACACGCAGGCGAAACGCGAACGGCGCCCGCCGCGGCCGCTCCGCCCCCCGGCGTTTGCGCCGCGCCAGTCGCCCGGGGCGCCGCCCCGCGCGTGGAAGCTGACTGGAAGCCACAGGCGGAATTCCGGCAGACCTTCGTCATCGCTCATCCGGTCGAAAAGGTATGGGCCTTCTTTGGCAGGATTGAAGACGTGGCGACCTGCCTTCCCGGCGCCTCGCTTGACGGCGATGGGAAGGACGGCGCCGTCAATGGCAAGATGAGGGTGAAAGTCGGCGCGATCTCGGCTGAGTTCCGCGGCGTGGCGCACATCACGCGCGACGAGGCGGCGCATCGCGGCGCGATCGTGGGTTCAGGCCGGGACGCCCGCAGCAACTCGGCGACGCGCGGGATGATCGCTTATTCGGTCACGCCCGACCCGCGCGGCTCCCGCGTCGACGTCGATGTCGGCTACACGCTCACCGGAATGCTTGCGCAATTCAGCCGCGGGGGTTTGGTTCAGGATCTGGCGGGCCGGCTCACGGGCGCCTTCGCGCGGAATCTCGAGGCGCGCCTATCCGCAGGAAATGACGGAGCTGACCCGCTTCCCGCGGCGCCTGAACTCAATGCGGGTTCGCTGATCGCTGCGGCCTTGCTCGGGAGGGTGAGGGATTTCTTCGGAAAAATATTCGGCCGGCGTGGAGGATGATTTGATGGGGAAATTTTCCTCGATATACGACCGCAGCCGCGTGCCGCTTTATCTTCAGGTCGCCTCGGTGATGCGGCAGCGCGTGCAGTCCGGCCGCTGGGTTGAAGGGGGAGAATTTCGACCCTCGAGGAACTGGAGGCGGAGTTCGGCGTGGCGCGGGTGACCGTCCGTCAGGCGGTCGAACTCCTGCGCGCCGAGGGCCTTTTGCAGGCGCAGCAGGGCAGGGGCACTTTCGTATCCGGCAAACCGGCTGACAACCGCTGGCTCAACCTCGCGAGCGACTTCGATTCCCTGGTCGAGTCGATCCGCAACAACGTGCTGAAGCGCGTGTTCATCGAGCGTGACGCCGAGCCCCCAGTTCTCATCCCCGGCGAAGGGAATCTCGCGAAGGCCTATACCTTCCTCAGGAGCGTTCAATACAACGGCGGCAAGCCCTTTTCGGTGGTCCGCCTGCATCTCGATCAGAGGCTGTTCCTGCGAGACGCCAAGCGCTTCGCCCGCTCGGCCGCGCTGCCGAGCATCGTGGAGATGGACGACGTGGTCATCGCCCACGCCTATCAGACTTTCACCATCGGAGTCGCCGATCCGGAGACCGCGGACCTGCTCCAGATCGGGCTCGGCGAGCCGACCGCCGACTGCCAGCTCGCGGTGACCGACGACAAGGGCGTCGCGATCTATGTCGCCGATATCCATTACCTCAAGAGCTGCTTCGTGCTGCGCAACGACCTGTTCAAGGGCGTTGCGCCGCGCGGCCGCCGCGCGTGAACCCGCGCCGAGCAGCCCTTTCGAGCAGCCCCCATTTGCTATTGATCGGTCGGACGATCTGGATGATAGTGGTACTAAGAATAGCATGATGGGGTGACTTCGCGGCTCCAGGCGCCTGCCGGAGGCCGACGAGTCGAGCGCCCGAACCGGAAGAAGCAAGGCTTTGGCGTTGCGCCGCGCTTAGTCATAAGGCGAGGAAAAGGAAGGGAGAAGGTTGATGGAACGGAGTGTTCTCAAGGCGCTGTTCTGCGCAGCCGGCGCGCTTGTTCTGGCGGGCGGCGCGTTCGCTCAGGACGCGGTCAAGATTGGCGTCACGCAGCCTCTGACGGGCGCCTTCGCGGCCGACGGCAACTATGTCGCCGACGGCGCTAAGCTCGCCGCGGAGGCGATCAACAAGGCGGGCGGAGTCGACGGAAAACAGCTTCAGCTCGTCATCGAGGACAACAAGTCGAACCCGACCGAAGCGGCCGCCACCGCGGAGCGTTTGATCGTTCAGGACAAGGTCCCGGTCATGATGGGCGCGTGGGGCTCGTCGCTCACCCTCGCCGTCATGCCCAAGCTTATGGAATACAAGGTGCCGATGGTGGTGGAGACGTCTTCGTCAGGCAAGATCACCACTTCGGGCAATCCTTATATCTTCCGCATCAGCCCCACTTCGGAGATGGAGGCCAAGGCCTTCGCCCCGCTGGTCAAGACCATGGGCATCAAGAAGGCGGATTTCCTCGCCACCAATGACGATTTCGGCAAGGGCTCCATGCAGGAGTTCACCAAGATGCTGAAGGCCGAGGGCGTGACGATCGGCGCCTCGGAGACCATGGGCGAGGATGCGACCGATCTTTCGGCGCAACTCGCCAAGATCAAGGCCTCCGGAGGCGATACGATCTTTGTCACCACCGACGTCAAGCAGCTGACTCTGATCCTCAAGCAGGCCAAGGACCAGCAGGTGACGGCCCGCATCATCACGACCGGCGGCTCCGTATCCCCCGACCAGCTCATCGAGCAGGCGGGCGACGCGGCCAATGGCTCCTACCATCTGGTGTTCTTCACCCCCTGGTTCCCGGACGCGGTGAAAAATCCCGAGGCCGCCAAGGCGTTCATGGAGGCCTGGAAGGGCGCCAAGCTGGATGTCGGCGGCCTGACCGAAGGCTTCCGCGGATGGGACGGCATCCACACCATCGCTGCGGCGATCAAGGACGCCGGGAAAACCGACTCGGCGTCGATCGCCAAGGCGCTGTGGGGCGTCCATGTGAAGGGCGTCAATGGCGACATCGCTTTCATCAAGCAGGGGCCGGCCGGCAAGGAGAGCGGCCAGAGCGTGCCCAGCGTCTATCTTGTCAAGATCGAAGGCGGCAAGGTTGTGAAGGAATAGAGGTTCGCACGGGGAGCCGAGCGCGCCGCGGTGGCCGGACGAGAACCGCGCGGCGCGCTTGCGGCGCTCGACGCGAAATCCGCTTAACAGCTCCGGGTGACACCGGCCGTGGAGGAATTTTTCCAGCACTGCGTGAACGCGTTCATGCTCGGCGGCATCTACGCCCTGCTGGGCATCGGGCTCACCCTGATCTTCGGCATCATGCGGGTGGTGAACTTCACCCACGGCGAGCTTTATAGCTTCGGCGCCTATATGATGTTCGCCCTGGTGATGCTGCTGCATGTCAATTTTTTTGTATCGCTGGCGCTCGCGATGGCGCTCGGCGTCGGGCTCGGCGCGGCGATCGAGTTTACCCTACTGCGCAAATTGCGCGGCGCGGACATCGACACGACGATGCTGGTGATGATCGGCGCCTGGATCGCCATGCAGAACCTCGAGCAGTTCGCATGGTCGGGCGTCGCCAAGTCGGTCAAGACTCCCTTTCCGGCCGCTCCGCTTGTGCTCGGCGGCCTGTCGGTCGCCTGGAGCCGGCTGTTCGTGTTTGCGGTCGCGATCGTCCTGATCGGCGGGACCTACGCGCTGGTTGACCGCACCCGGCTCGGCCGCGCAATGCGCGCGACCTTTCAGGACAGCGACGCCGCGAAGCTGATGGGCGTCGACATCGACCGGGTCTATCTGTCGACCTTCGCGCTCGGCTCCGGCTTGGCCGCGGCGGCCGGGGCCCTGCTCGGTCCGGTCTTCGTCGTCTCGCCCGGCATGGGCGACCTCGCTGCGCTCAAGGCCTTCGCCGTCGTCATCCTTGGCGGAATGGGGAGCATCGCCGGCGCCACAATCGGCGGCTTCCTTCTCGCGTTCATCGAGGAGATGGGTGCGGGCTACGTCTCGTCCGGCTATCGCGACGCCATGGGCTTCCTGCTCATCATTCTCGTCCTCATCGTCCGCCCGACGGGGCTGTTCAGCCGCAAGGAGCGGATCGGATGAGGCGCGCAGCGACCGCGGCGCTTCTCGCCTTTTTCATCTCGATCCCCCTTTGGGTCAGCAACCTGTACGTCCTGCATGTGCTGATCATCACCGGGATCTTCACCATCGCGGCGATGAGCCTTAATCTGCTGCTCGGCTATACCGGCCAGCTCAGCCTCGGCCACGTCGCGTTCTTCGGCATCGGCGCCTATGTGTCGTCGCTTGTCTCGCTCGGTTTCTCGGTCCACCTCGCGCCGGACTGGCTGGTGACGCTCGACCCCAAGCCTGTCTGGTTCGCGATGCTCTGGGCCATCGCGATCTCCGGCTTTTGCGGCTGGGCGATCGGCCGCATCTCCTTCAAAGTGCGCGGCGCCTATTTCGTGATTGTCACCATCAGCTTCGCGGAAGTGGTGAGGCTGGTCGCGCTGAACTGGGACGAGCTGACCAATGGTCCGATGGCGCTCAACAACATCCCGCCGCTCAGCCTGTCGATTCCCGGCGTGTTCGAGTTCTCCTTCATCGGCAAGGTCCCCAACTATTATCTCGTCCTCGCGGCGGCGATCGTCTCTTATGTCGTGATCGCGCGGCTCGTGCATTCAAAGGCCGGCCGGGCGATGATTGCGCTCAAGGAGAACGAGCCGCTCGCCATGTCGGTCGGGATCGAGGTCACGCGCTATCTCGTGCTTTCGGCGGTGGTGTCGGCGGCGATCGCGGGAATGGCTGGCGCGCTCTACGCGCAATACATCCAGATCGTCGATCCCAACATATTCCTGTTCATCTATACCGTGACGATGGTGATCATGGTGGTGGTGGGCGGCAAGGGCACGCTTGCCGGCCCGATCGTCGGCGGTCTGATTTTCGGACTCCTGCCCGAGGGCTTGCGCTCATTGCAGATCCAGCCCGAGCTGCAGTGGGTCGCGTATGGCGTGCTGCTGATCGTGATTGTCTCGATCATGCCGACCGGCATCGCCCCGGCGCTCGCCCGCTTGTGGAACGATCGCGTTCGCGCGAACGCCAGGCCCGCTGAAGCGCCGCGGGCCGGCGCGAGACAGGCCGTGCAATGAACGGGCGCGTGGGCGCGGCGCTTTTCGTCGATCGATTGTCGATCCGCTTCGGCGGCGTGAACGCTGTTGAGGGCATGAGCTTCGACGTCAAGGAGGGGGAGGTGCTCTCGCTGATCGGTCCGAACGGCGCGGGCAAGACTTCGGCCTTCAACGCCATCACCGGCTATCTGCCGGCCGCCGCGGGCGACATCGTCTACCGCGGCCAGCGCCTCAATGGCCTCAAGCCAAGCGCGATCGCCGCGCTCGGGGTCGTGCGCACATTTCAGAAGACCAGCGTTTTCGCCGGGCGCACCGTGATCGACAACGTTCTCATCGGCCTCCATCTGCAATCGCGGCAGCATCCGCTGGCGATCATCCTCGGCCTGCGGTCGGTTGCGCGCGACGAAAGGCTCCTTGTTCAAAGAGCCAGGGACGTCCTGAATTTCGTCGGGATTGAATCCCGCAAGGACGAGTTCGCCTCCTCTCTGGCCTATGGCGAGCTCAGGCTGCTCGAGGTCGCGGTCGCGCTGGCCGCGAGACCGGCGCTGCTGCTCTTGGACGAGCCGGTCGCCGGCATGAACTTGACCGAGACGGCGAGCTTCATGGAGACGCTCGGGCGCATCCGCGCGAGCGGCGTCACCGTTCTCCTCGTCGAGCACGACATGAAAATGGTGATGCGCATTTCGGATCGTGTGCTGTGCCTCAATCAGGGCCGCATCATCGCCGACGGCCCGCCCTTGGAAATCCAGCGACATCCGGAGGTCATCCGCGCCTATCTCGGCGAAAGGCACGCGCGTGCTGAGGGTTGAGGGCCTCACCTGCCGCTATGGCAAGATCACCGCGGTGAGCGAGCTCACGCTCGAGGTTCGTCGAGGCGAACTGGTGTCGCTGATCGGCGCGAACGGCGCCGGCAAGACGACGACCCTGAAAGCAATCTCCGGACTTGTCGCGCCGGCTGCGGGGCGCCTTGTCTTCGACGGCGAGGATATCACCGGCGCTCCGGCGCGCCGCGTTCTCGAGCTCGGCATCGCCCATTGTCCGGAAGGGCGGCGGGTCTTTCCGCACATGACGGTGATCGAGAATTTGCAGATGGGCTGCCATCTGCGGCGCGATTCGAGCGAGGTCGCCGCTGACATGGCCGGGTTCTTCGATCGCTTCCCGATCCTCTACGATCGCCGCGCGCAGATGGCCGGCACGCTGTCGGGCGGCGAGCAGCAGATGCTGGCGATCGCGCGAGCGCTCATGTCGCGCCCCAAGCTCGTCATGTTCGACGAGCCTTCGCTGGGTCTCGCACCCAACATCGTCGATCGGGTCTTCGATGTCATCAAGGGCCTCCAGGCTCAGGGCTCGACCATCATGATGGTCGAGCAGAACGCGTTCGCCGCGCTGGAACTGTCGGACCGGTCTTATGTCATTGAGCAGGGGCGCCTGACATTGACCGGAACCGGCAAGGCGCTGCTCGAAAATCCGCAGGTGAAGGCGGCCTATCTCGGCGCCTGACCCACGTCTTCATGATGTCCCTTCGGAACTCGACGGCCGGGGCGCCGCTGACGCCGCGGCGCCAATCCGCGCCCATTCGCGGACGATCTTCAAACCGCGTCGGCGGCTTCCCGGTTCGCGGGCAGACATGACCCGCCGAGGATGAGCTGGGTCGGAAAGGCGATCCGCCGCGCGGGCCGATCGCCCTCGCCGCCAAGCCGCTCGAGCAGGAGTTGGGCCGCGGTCCGTCCGATTTCCTCGACCGGGCGGTCGATCAGCGTGATCGGCCCGGGATAGAGCAGCGCGACATCGGATCTGTCACAGGCGATCAGCGAGAGATCGCGCGGGATCGACACGCCCTGTTGCTGGATGGCGCGCAGCACGCCGACCAGAATCCGGTTGCCGGCCGCGATGATCGCCGTCGGCCGCTCCCGCCTCTGCAAAAGGTCGCTCGCCTCGCGAAACCCGAAATCGGCCGACAGGCTCTGCGAGCGAATGAGATCGCGCGGCGGCGGCAGGCCGATCGCCTCGAAAGCCTCGACAAACCCGCGGACCCGCTCGCGCCCCGGGCGAATGTCGGGCCCTGCGGTGATGATGGCGATGCGGCGATGGCCGAGCCCGAGGAGATAGCTCGTGGCCTGCCTGAGACCGGGCGCGTGATCGGTCAGAACCGCGTCGATCTCGAGCGGCAGCTCGCGGTCGAGCAGCACGGCAAGGGATGCGCAGCTCGCCCAAGCCTCGCGATGGTTCGCGCGATCCTGCTCGTTGTTGAGGGTGAGAATGAGGCCGTCGGCGCGGCCGTGCTGAAGCATGTCGATCGCCGCCGCCTCGTCGCTCGCGCGCCCGTTGGTGCTCATGAGATAGAGCGAATAGCCGCGGGCGCGCATTTCCGCATCGATCGCCTTGAAGCAGGTGGCGTGCCAGGGATTGGCGATGTCGTCGACGACGAAGCCGACCGTCATCGTCTTGCGGCGGCGCATCGTCTGCGCGCGCGCGTCAGGCTGGAAACCGAGGGTCTTGATCGCCGCACGCACCTTGCCGAGCGTGTCCGGCCGTACGGTGTCGGGAGCGTTGAGGCTGCGTGAAACGGTTCCGACCGAGACGCCGGACAGGCGCGCCACGTCGCGGATCGTACTGGTTTTGCCCTCGTGGACTTTTCACGCGCCCCATCCCCATGCCGATCCGCCAGAATCTCAGCCGCTAATGCCCACCGTTGCCAAAGCTTAAGCCGGCGCCGCCCCTGAGACGCGACCGATAGCCGGCCGGAGTCCGCTTGACCGCCCTGCGGCGGAAACCTAGGCTGCGGCTGGAAACGTTTCTATCCATATGCAGGGCAACGCGGGCCGATGTCCAGGCTGACGATCCAACGGATCGAATGCATCCCCCTCAGCATGCCGCTGCCGCGCACCTTCCGCGGCAGCAACTATTTCATGACCCATCGCTGCACCATCATCACCCGCCTCTACACCGCGGAAGGCGATCGTCGGCGAGGTCTACAACGGCGACGAGTTCGAGACGCAAGCGGAAGTGGTCAAGATCATCCTCGATGAAATTCAGCCGAGGACTCGTGGGCAAGGACGCGTTCAACATCGAGGGCTGCTGGGAGGCGATGCGCGCGCCGAGCAACAACATCCTGCGCGACCGGAAGCTCGCCATGTGCGCCCAGGCCTGCGTCGACAGCGCCCTCTGGGACACTGTGGGCAAGGCGCTGGACACGCCGCTCTACCGGCTCTGGGGAGGCTATGCGGACCGGCTGCCGGTCGTCTGTATCGCCGGTTATTACGAGGAGAACAAGAAGCTCGCCGATTTCGGGCGGGAAATGGAGCAGATCCGCGCAAGCGGCTACGCGGGCTGCAAGTTCAAGGTCGGCGGGCGTACGCCGAAGGAGGACGCCGAGCGTGTCCGCGTGGCGCGCAAGGCGGTTGGCGACGATTTCGTGCTGACCGTCGACGCCAATCAGGGCTTTAGCCTTCGCGAGGCGGTCGCCTTCTCGCGGCAGATCGCCGATCTCAATGTCCGCTGGTTCGAGGAGCCGGTTCACTGGCACAACGACCGGCTGGACATGGCGGCCGTCCGCAACCAGACCGGGATTCCGGTTTGCGCTGGACAGAGCGAGATCAGCCGCGCGGGCTGCCGGGATCTGATGATGGCCGGCGCGATCGACGTCTGCAATTTCGACGCCAGCTGGGGAGGGGGCCCGACCGAATGGCGCCGGGTCGCGGCGCTCGCGGCCTGCTTCGCCGTCCAGATGGGGCATCACGAGGAGCCGCAGATCTCGGTCCACCTGCTCGCGTCGGTCGCGAACGGAACGTACATGGAAACGTTTCATCCCGACCGCGATCCGCTTGTTCTACGCCCTGGTCGCCAACCGTTCGAAGTTCGACAACGGCTATTACGCCGTGCCGCAGGGGGCCGGCTTCGGCCTCAAGCTCGACGAGAGCGCGATCGCGAAATATCGCGTCTAGGCAGGCTTGCTTGGATGGCCGAGAGCGCGCGGCGACGCGCTATTCCGAGCTGGCTGCACGCCGCCAAGATCACGAAGGTCGGCAGAACGCGCTTCGCGCTCTTCGTGTCCTTGGGGCTGAACCGGCTTCGCGCTGACCCGTCGGCCGTCCCGGGGCATGTCGGCTTGGCCCCGGTAGCTTGCGCTCGATCCACGGACGACCGCAAGCGATCGGCAAGGCGCGGTCCTTGCTCCGCCGGCGCGGCCCGCGCCGAACAAAACGTTGACCGGTTGGAAAGGCGCCGATATGATTTCTGTTATATAGAAATCAACGGAGCGCCCCGCGCCATCCCAAGGCCTCGGGCTTTGCTGAAGCGAGAACCATGCGGCGAGCGTGAACCGAACTGAATTGGGCGCTTCGCGGCCGGGGAGCTGGCGAAACGGAGGGAAAGAGCTAAGTCATTGAAAATAGGCAATTCATGAAAACGGCGAAACGGAAAGGGGGTGATAAAGTCCTTGAAAACGAACCGACGCGTCAAAACGGCGAAATGAAAACGGCGCCAAGCCCTTGAAAACACACGATCCCGCGAAACACCTGATTCGCCGCCCGTAAAGATTTCAATGGCTTATGGCTCGCCGTGCGAAACGCTCCGTTTCGCCTGGCGAAATGAAGGTTTCGTTTGGCCTTGTTATCAGCCCCGTCGAGGCGGAAAGCGAAACGATCCGGCCGGCGCCCGTCTTCGACCTTTCGGCGCGCCGGCCGATCGGAGCCAGGGCCCTCGACAGGGCGGTTGCAGAGTCGCGCAAAAGCGCAGGCAAGACCTTGAGATCGCTGGCCCGCGTAACTTTGTGCGCGGGTCATTAAAGCCGGATCAGGCGGCGCTCGCGGCGCTCAGCCTCTGTTCGAGCCTGGCGACATCGGTCGCGAGCTGCTCGACATGGCGGTAGTCGGCGATGGTCAGGCGCGGGGAAAGGCGGCCTTCCGCGACCACGTGGGCGCAGTCCGCGACCTCGAAGATTTCGAGGACCTCGGTGCAGAAGATCACCACCACCTTGCCCGACGCGGCGAACTCGCGCAGCAGATGATAGATCTCGTTCTTCGAATGAATATCCACGCCGCGCGTGGGCTCTTCGAGCAGCAGCAGTTCCGGCGAGCAATTGAGCGCCTGCGCGATCGCCACCTTCTGCTGGTTGCCGCCGGAGAGCGAGCGGATCGGCGCGGTCGTCGTTGGAGTCTTGACGAGGAAGCGCTTCACCGACGCCTGCGCGAGCGCTTCCATGCGCTTCTTCTTCAGGGCGAACAGGCGCCCCGCGATGTCCGGAACGCCGAGGCGCACGAGCAGGTTCTCGCCGACGGAAAAATTCGAATAGAGGCTCAGCGCCCTTGTCGCCGGAACGTAAGCGCGAACGCGGCGCGAGATCGCGGTTCCGCCGCATCTCCGATCTCGCCGGTCGCGTGCTCGAGGCCCGCGAACGACCGCAAGCAGTTCGCGCGCGCCCGATCCTTCGACGCCCATGAGCGCGACGATCTGTCCGGCGCGAGCGGAGAAGTCGATGTCGTGGAACGCGCGGCGCCGGACCAGCGGCGCGCGAGGAACCTCGGCGCCGCCTCCGTCGTCCTGTTCCGACAAGGCTCGCAAGGAAGCGGGCGAGCCGCCGTTCGGCGCCTTCCGTCACGAGTTGCCGCGCGAGGCTCTCCTCGGTGAGCGCGTCGCCAGAGAGGATCGTCCGAACGCGCCCGTCGCGCACCACCGCCACCCGGGCGCAATGCTCACCAGGTCGCCGAGTCGATGGCTGATGAGCAGGACGACACGGCCCGATTCCGCGAGCTTACGCATCTCGCGGAACAATTCGTCGGACTCCGCATCGGTCAGCGCCGAATTGGGCTCGTCGAACAGGAACACCCTGGCGTCGCGCGCGACCGCGCGGGCGATCTCGGTCCGTTGCTGCATCGCGAGCGAGCAGTCGCCGAGGCGGCTGTCGCGAACCGAGCCGAGTCCCAGGGCGTCCATGACCTGAAGGTCGCCGCGGCTCGGCTTCGGCCAGCCTGCGCCGCCGCCCTCGCGCCCCGCGACCATGTTCTCCGCAACCGTCAGATTGGGAAAAAGCTGCGGCTCCTGGTGGACGATCGAGACGACATTCCATTGTTCGGTCGGAGACCACGGCCGGCCGTCGAGAGTGAGGCTCCCCGAGGTTGGGCTTTCCTCCCCGCCGATCATGCGAACCAGCGTCGATTTGCCCGCGCCGTTCGGGCCCGCCACGCCCAGGATTTCGCCTGGCGCAACGTCGAGATCGAGTCCGTTCAGCGCGACCGTGCTTCCATACCGCTTCGTCAGGCCGCGAAGCCGAATGCCGGCGTTGGCGGCGGTCATGCGCGGCTCGTGCGCAGTTGGTGAGGAGCAGATCAAGCGCCACCGCGATGATCGTGACGGCGCCGAGAAAAATCTGCTGAACATGCGGTCCCGGCGACAGCAGCGCGAGGCCGATCTGAAGCTCGGCGAGAAGCAGCGCGCCGCCGAGCGTCCCGATGATCGTTCCCTTGCCGCCGCTGAGGCTCGCGCCGCCGATGATGACGGCGGCGAAGACGGGGAAGGTCTGCGAAAGACCGATATCCGGCTGGCTCGTCTGAATGAACGAGAAGTCGAGAATCCCGGCGATCGCAGCGAGGACCGAGCAGAGGACGAAGGCGGTGATCTTGTAGCGCTTCACCGGCAGTCGCGCCAGCTTTGCCGCCTCGGGATTGCCGCCGATCGCCATGAGGCGGAAACCGAACAGCGAACGGTGAAGGAGAAAGCCGACGACGATCGCGACGCCCAGCATCCAGAAGACTTCGACGGACAGCTGATATTTCCCGAAGCTCTGGGTCAGCCCGATGAAGAAATCGAGCTGGCCTTGCGGCAGATCCTTGCCCGATGGCGGATAGTTCGGATTGAAGGTCCCCGAATTGCTGACCCAGAGCGACAGGCCATAGAGAAGATTGTAGCTGCCGAGCGTGACGATGAACGACGGAATCTTGAGGCTAGTCACGAGAAGGCCGTTGAACAATCCGACCATCGCCGCGATGGCGAGAGTCAAGCGGGATCGCCAGATAGACCGGGATCCCGTGAACGACCCACATGACGGCGAGAGAATTGGCGGCGAGTCCGTACATCGCCCCGAACGACAGATCGATCTCGCCGACCACGATCACGAGCGTGAGCCCAATCGCCATGATCGCGACCGAGCTCATGGCGCGCAGAATGGATACCGCAAGATTGGGGTTGGCGAAGTTGCGGATTGATGAGAAGGAAGATGATCGCGACGACAATGACCGCCGCGAACAGTCCGCCGACGCGCGCCGCGATATTGAGCGTGGCCTGGCCCAGGCTGGAGAAGGTTGGGCTTTGACCCCGCGCTTGCGTCACATCGCTGCTCATTCGCTTCCTTTGGAAAGAAAAGGCGCGAGGGCGGGCTGTCCGCGCCGGCCGGTCTCTGCGCTTCGCTTACTGCTGACTCATCGTGCGGTCGAGCTCCTTGCGCGCCTCCTCGACGTCCGGCTTCAGGACGGCCTTGAGCGTCTGCGTGTTGGGCAGGATCACGCCATTCTTCAGGAATTGAGCGCAGGCGACCGCGCCGAAGGCCGCCTGGTCGGGCCAGCGCTGGTCGAACTCGGCGACCTGGGTTCCCTCTTCGATCGCTTTCAGTTGGCCCTTCGAAGAGTTCCAGCCGATCGTGAAGACCTTGCCATCAAGTCCCAAGGCTCTTGATCGCGCGGTCGGCGTGCTCGGCGCCGATGTCGACGTTCTCGATGAACTGGACGTTGGGATTGGCGGTGAGGAACGAGCGGTAGACGTCAAAGGCTTTGCCGGGCTCATAGCTGGTGTTGAGGCCGGTCTCCGCGGTCGTCACGAATTTCGCGTCCGGGATCGCGGCCTTGATCGTCTCCTCGAAGCCTTTCATTCGGCCCTGAGCCCAAAACTGGGTCGGATCGCCGCCGGAAACAGCGAAGACCTTGATGTCGGTCTTGTTGTTGTCCTTGATCCATTTGAGCACGGTCTCCGCCGCGAATTTCCCTTCGCTCGTCGGGAATCTGGGTGAAGTTGGTGAACTCATGCCCGCGCGACGTCACGCCCGCGGTGAAGACCGGGATGCCCTGATCCATCAGCTTGTTCGTGATCGCGGTCATGGCGTCCGAGCTCACCGGCTCGATGCCGATGCAGTCGATCTTCGCCGGCGGCGAGCTTGGCCTCGATCTGGCTGACCTGCATGTTCGGATCGTTCTGGACCGGGGCGATCGCCGAGCAGTTCAGCGGATAGATGGCCTTGCCCATCTTGCATCCCATCTCGAAGCCCGCCTTGTATTGCGGCGAGAACAACGGGATGCCAGAGGCCTGATAGGAAAAGACGTAGTTGATCGGCTCGCCCTTCTTGATCTTCTCGGCGATGCGCGGGGCGAGCTTGAACTCGCCCCAGTCGCGCTTGACGATGTTGGGCGCGCCCTCGACCTTCTCGCCGGTCGTGGGAATCTGACTTTCGCTCGGCTGCTGCGCAAAGCTCGCCGCGGCGAGGACGAGCGCGCTGCACCCGAGCGGTATCGCTAGCCCAACGCTTCATCATGACGCTCTCATGGTTTCCTCCCTCGTTTTGGTAGACCAGACACGCGATTGATCAGGCTCGCGCCTTTGCTTGGCGGAGCGATGGTGGCTTCCGGTTGGGGGCGCGCTCAGCTTGCGCGAGCACTTTTTCGCTGCGATAGCCGTTCACGACATCCTCGATGACGTCGATCCCTAGGCCCGGGTCCAGTCGGCGGATACATCCAGCCGTCGACATGCGCGAACGGGTGGGTGACGAGGTCGTCCTGCATCGGATTTCGCAGCGGCTTGAGCTCGAACAGCTTGCAGGCCGGCGAATTGAACGAGATGGCGAGGCTCGCCGCCGTCACGATCGCCGACGACCAGGCGTGCGCGTTCGCCTGCCGGCGGTAGAACTCGCAGCGTTCGGTCACCTTCTTGAAACCCGTAATGCCCTCGGCGCGGCCGGGATCGACGCCGATCACGTCGACCGTTCCCGTCGCCAGCACCCGCTCGAACTGCTCGAGCGTCCACTCGCGCTCGCCGTATGCGATGCGTGTCGTCGTCTTGGCGCGGAGATTGGCGTAGCCCTTCCGGATCCCAGGCGCCGAGCGGCTCCTCGATCCAGGCGAGATCGTATTCCTCCATCGCCCTGGCCCGACGGACAGCGTCGGTCACGTCCCATTTGATGGCGATGCCGTTGTCGATCATCAGCATCCGTTTGGGCCCGAGCACCTCGCGCATCGCCTTGACATAGGCGACGTCGCGGTCGTGCTCGTAGCCGAGATTGGCGTTTCCGCGTTTGCCGAAGCCGGTCTTCAGCCCCTGCAGTCCGGTCGAGATCCATTCCGCCGTCTCCTCCGCCATTTCGGGATCGATTCGTAAGTGGGCATGGCACGAGGCGATGGCCGGAAGCCGGTCGTGTACGGGGCCGCCGAGCAGGTCGAGCGACGCTTCTGCCCAGCGCCTTTCCCTTGAGGTCCCAGAGCGCGATGTCGATCGCGGCGACAGCGTAGGAGGCGATGCCGCCATGATAGCCGTACCACCAGGCCTGCTGCTTGTTCTGCCGCCACAGCGTCTCGGTCTGGACGGGATCCTTGCCGATCAGATTGGGCGCCATGCCCTCGATGATGGCCTTGGCGGCGAAGTTGGCCTCCGGGAAACTGGGTGATCGATTCGCCCCAGCCCACCTGTCCGTCGTCGGCCGTGATCTTGACCAGACAGAGATGCCTCAGCGCATTGAAGTCGTTAGGCTCCGGATAGCTGACCGGAATCGGTTCGACTTTGGCGATCTTCATGGACGGTCCTATCCGATAGCGCCGCGGAACAAGCGGCATTCCCTCAACTCCGACATCGACCTCGATCAGACGGCCCGTCATCGCCGCGCCGGTCGTGTCGAATGGCCCCATGTCGCAGCAGAACATCTTGCCGCCCTTGCCGAAGCAGCAGTTGAGAATGGTGCCGCCGGTCTCGAGGAAGTCGACGTGCCGGCCATCCCTTGGAATAGTGGTCGACTCCGCCCGCGGCGACCGCGGTGATCCAGAGGTCGCCGTTTGCGTCGATCTTCAGCCCGTCGGGGATATGGCCTTCAGGCATTTTGCACAGCACCGACTTGCGGCCGTCCGGCGTCCGGCGGATCACATTGAGCGTGTAGGATTCAACCCATACGAGCGACCCGTCCGGCTCGGCCACGATGCCGTTCGGATAGGTGTGGTCGAGCTCCTCGAGGATCCTGGCGACGCCATTCTTTTCAACCACGACGATGCGGCCGGGATGCGGCTCTCTCGACCTGGTTCCAGTCGCCCAGAATCGGTGAAGTAAAGACGCCCGTCAGGGCCGAAGGTCAGATCGTTCGGCCCGTCGAATGTCTTTCCGTCGGCTTCGCTGACCAGGACCTCGACCTTGCCGTCTCGGGGTCGTCTTCTGAATGGAAGGAGGCCGATGGACCGGCGCGATCCAGGCGCCGACATTGGGCGTCTGGGTGGAATAGACGGCGCCGTCCGATCCCAGCATGCAGGCGTTGGGACCGCCGCCGACGAAGGCGTAGGTCGTCTTCGCGTTCGTCTTGGGATCCCAGCAGCCAATCTCGCTCGCGTAGGAATTGGCGAAGATCACGCGGCCGTCGTCAAGCTCGTAGGGGCCTTCCGGATGGCCGAGCCCGGCTGGCGCGGACACTGATCGGCTTCTTCAAGCGCTCCTCCCTTTTCCCTTCACCAGTTGACCAGTCCGCCGGTGAAATTGATCGCCTGTCCGGTCATATAGGCTGCTTCGTCCGACAACAGGAACCAGATGAGCCCGGCGCATTCCGCAGCGCTCGCGCCGCGCCCGAGCGGCACCGCCTTCTTTCGCTCGAGCGTCGAACTCGGTCGCGGGCGATCCCGCGCTTTTTCGCCACGCCCTCGAGAAACCGCTCCTGCATCTCCGTATCGACGATGCCGGGACAGATCGCGTTGACCCGCATCGCGACGGTCGGCGAGAGCGTAAGCGAAAGAGCGCGTGATCGACAGAATCGTCGTCTTGGACGCCGCATAGGGCGCGACGTCGACCGAGGTCGCGAGCTTCGCCGAACTCGACGAGAGATTGACCACAGCGCCCCCAGGATTGAGGCGCGAGCCGATCTGCTGGCAGAGGAAGAAGACGGATTCGGCATTGACCGTTTGAACCGTTCGCCAGTCCTCGAACGGTCACCTCGAAGATCGACTTGACGAACAGGATGCCGGCGGCGTTGACCAGATAGTCGAATCCCTGGGCGGCTATCGGCCAGTTCTGCGCGCTGCGCCTCGTCGGCGAGATCGGCGACGAAAACATCGCACCCGAGTGCACCGACATCCTTGAGACGCGCCTTCATCGACATCGACCGCAAGGACGTCAACCCCTTCACGAAGCAGCCGTTCAGTCACCGCCCGACCGATGCCGCTCGCGGCGCCGGTCACGACGGCTCTTCGCTCACTCGACGCCATCGACTCCCTCTCCGCGCGCTGACGCGCGCATGAGCGACGCCCAAGAGGCTTATGAACGCCTCGAAGGACCTGACCAGCAGACTATATTGAAACGTTACCGAGATGTGCAAGCAGTTTTGTCGCTGGAGTAATCGGAAGATATTTCGATGAGGCCGCGCGCCTTGTTTAGCGACGAGCGAAACTAGCGCGGGAAGCTCAATCGCCGGGTCCCTCGCTGGCCGCGGAGGCGGAATAGCAACCAATAGCACGGCAGACTGAGCAACTCTCTCGAGAACCATCGGCGGACTGGGAATTTCGCGTTTTTGCAGCCGGTCCGTGACGCCAATGCAAGCGTTCCCTGACGAACGCATTGCACGGGGAAGGGCGGAAACACTCCATGAAATCCACCCCGGCGGAAAGACTTCGTTTCCGCAAGCGAGTGCGAGGCCCCGACGGGCTATCGCGATCCGGAGACTGACTTGAAACGAGCCATACCCGCTGGTATGGATGGAAACGATATTACAAGTGCCGGGCATCCGCGGCTCGGATGGGCAGGAACGCGCATGTCTTTGAGAATTGCGGTGATCGAAGGCCACGGGAGAGGCAAGGAGGTCGTTCCCAAGGGCGTTGGCGGGGCAGCGGCCCAAGCAGAACGGAGGGCCATGGCCTATGGCTGAACTCCCCTTCGTCGACACGCATTTCCATCTGCATGACATGAAGCATCCGAAGCTGCGCTACGGCTGGCTTGAGCCTGACGCCGTGCATGGCTTTCTGCCGGACACCGATCCATTGAAAGCGCAGCGCTATCGCATCAAGGACTACATAGCCGAGATCCGCTTCGCCAATGTGCCGAAGGCCATCCACGTTCAGGCCGCCGTAGACACGCCCGACCCGGTGGCGGAGACGGAATGGCTGCAGGCGTTCGCGGACGAGACCGGCTATCCGCACGGCATCGTTGCGGAGTGCCATCTGGCGCGGCCGGACGCGGCGCAAGTGCTCGACCGGCATCTGCGATACGCGAACGTTCGCGGAGTTCGCAATTTCGGCGAGGGCCGCTATCTTGTCGATGCCGGCCTGGCGCCGCGGCTTTGCGGAGCTTGCGCCGCGCAAGCTCGTGTCCTGCATCGACACGCGGGTCGAGCTTGCCGGCGATCTGCTCGATCTGGCTAGCGCTTTCCCCGACACGATCATCTGCGTCGATCATTGCGCCGTTCCGATGAAGCGCGACGAAGCCTCCTTTCGCCGAATGGCGTGCGGCCATGAACGAAATGGCCAAGGCGTCCGAACGTCGTGATGAAGATCTCGGGCTGGGCATGGGCGACCCGCTCTGGACCGTTCAGTCGATCCGCCCCTATGTGTTGGGCGGCATCGAAGCCTTCGGAGTCGATCGCGTGGTCTTCGGCACGAACTGGCCGGTCGACCGCATGTTCAGCTCCTACCCGGACGTGATCAACGCCTATATCCGAGATCATCGCGGCTTTCACCCGAGAGGAGCAGATCAAGATGTTCTCCGGCAACGCCGAACGGATCTTCAGAATTTGAGGACGGCGGCCGTGGTCGAAGCATTGGCATCGATTCCGCTATCGTCGGTTGTCGGCGTTCATCATGTCGGCATGACGGTGGCGAGCCTGGAGAAGGCACTCGCTTTCTGGGAGAGCTTTCTTGGCAAGGCCCGCGCGCTGGACAACCGTCCTTGACCGTCCCTATCTCGGTCGCGTCGTCGGCTATCCAGGGGTGTCGATCAGAGCCGCCTTCGTCGATCTGCCCGGTGGCGTCGTCGATCGAGCTTCTCGACTATCACCAGGTGAAGGACCGCGTCGTCAATTCGGACGCGACCGCCAATCCAGGCAATCGTGCACCTTTGCTTGTCGCGTCAACGACGCGGCGGCGGCATGGACGCACGCCGTGTCGTGCGGCGCGCGCCCGGTCAGCCCGCGAAGGACCGGTCGACATTGACGACGGTCCCAACAAGGGCGCGAAAGTGGCCTATCTGCGTATCCATGACGGTATAACGCTCGAAGCTCTTTCAGCCCGTACCGAGGACGGAGCCAGTCGTCCGATGATCAAGCGCGTAAGTCTTTTGCGGCGCAAGGAGCGGCATGAACCGCGACGAATTCTTCGCTCACTGGACCGGACCGCATGCCGACATCGTGCGGCAGCTGCCCGGAATCCGCGGATTGCGCTTCGGTAAGGTGCAAAGCTGGACGCCGGCACGAGGCCGCCTGGGACGGCGTCGGCGAGGTCTGGTTCGACAGCATCGAGGCGGCGGAGAAGGCGTTCGCGACAGAGCCGTTTCGGTCCATGCTGGTCGAGGATCGGAAGAAATTCATGCGCGAGGCGCAGTCCTGTTTCGTCGCGGAAGAGACGGCGCTTGCGCCGCCTGCCGGCCGATAACCGGCGCAAGAGGTACGGACATGGCGTTCGATCTCGGGGCGGGCCTGAAGGGAAGGGCGGTTCTGCTGACCGGCGCCGCAGGCGGCATCGGTCGGGAGACGGCGCTCGCCTTCGCCGCCGCTGGCGCTCGGGTCGCGGCGGTCGATGTCGCTCAGGCGGCGGCCGATGCGGTCGTGGCCGAGATGGACGGCGGGCCGCACCTCGCCATCGGCCATGATCTCAAGCCTGTCGCCGGGCACAAGGCCCTCGTCGACCGCGTCGTCGACGAATTCGGCGGCCTCGACGTTCTGGTCCAGACCGCCGCGGTGCTGATCCGCCGCAACAGCGTCTTCGACGTCAGCGAGGCGGACTGGGACATCCAGCACGACGTCAACCTGAAGGCCTCGTTCTTTCTCGCCCAGGCGGCGGCGCGCGCGATGGTCCGGATCGGCAAGGGCGGTCGAATCATCAACTTCACCTCGCAGGGGTGGCAGAGCGGCGGCTTCGGCGGTTCGGTCGCCTACGCTGCGACCAAGGGCGGGATTGTCTCGATGACGCGCGGACTTGCTCGCTCGCTCGCCAAGGACAAGATCACGGTGAACGCCATCTCGCCCGGCGCAGCCGATACGGCCATGATGCGCAGCGGAATGGACGACGCGGCGCTCGCGGCGACCGTCGCGCAGATCCCGCTCGGCTACATGGCGCACCCCTCCCAGCTTGCCGGCGCGGTTCTGTTCCTGGCGTCCGATCACGCCGACTACATCACCGGCGCGACGATCAACGTCAGCGGCGGCTGGCTGATGTATTGAGCGGAGAGGTCGCGCGCGATGGCGTCTCTGTCGGGACAGGTTGCCGCGGTCACCGGCGGCGCGCGCGGCATCGGCGACGGGATTGTCGCCCGTCTCGCTCGGGACGGCGCGCGCGTCTTTGCGCTGGACAAGCTCAGCCCCGAGGAGCGGCGTGAGGGCGTAACCTATCTCGAAACCGACGTGACCAGCCCCGAAAGCGTCGCCGCGGCGTTCCGCGAGATCGACAGACAGTCCGGACGGATCGACATTCTGGTCAATAATGCAGGAATTCAGCGGGTCGGGCTGATCGGCAAGATCTCCTTCGCCGACTTCTCCGCGGTTGTCGCAACTCATCTCAACGGCTTCTTTCTCTGCGCCTCGGAGGCCGTGCCCCGCATGGTGAAGGGCGCGGCTGGCGGAGCGATCGTCTCCATCGCCTCGACCGCCGCCTTCGTCGGGCCTGCCGGGCCGTGGACCTTATTGTGCCGCCAAGGCCGGCATTCTGGGGTTGACGCGATCTCTGGCGCTCGAGGGTCGCCTCCGCCAAAATCCGCGTCAATGCCGTGGCGCCGGGCTTCACGCGGACCAAACTGATCGAGCAGGGTCTGAGCGACGGCTCGCTGCGGGAAGACTGGATGGTGGCCCGGGTTCCGATGCGCCGGCTTGCTGCAGGTCGATGAAATCGCCGAAGCCGTGCGCTTCCTTGCCGGGCCCGAGAGCTCGTATATGACGGGTCAGGCGATTGTGGTCGACGGAGGCTGGATCTGTCCAGGGCATCCCCGACGCGCCTGACTGGCTGCAAACCTCCAACTGATTTCTCCTCGAAGCCAACGCGAGCCTGGAACCATGCTGACGACGCTCAAAATGCCGAAGGTCGGGGACGCCGTCGACGAGGTTGTCGTGAAGGAGATCAAAGTCGAGCGCGGCGCGACGGTCGGCAAGGGAGACACGCTGTTCGTGGTCGAGACCGACAAGGCCCAGGTCGAGGTTCCGGCGCCCGCGGCCGGCGTCGTATCGAACATATTGATCGCGGTCGGCGACGACGTGAAGACCGGCGCGCCGACACTTGTGCTCGACATCAAATAGACATCGGAAACGGACGAACGGAATCAAGGGAGGTCAGATGGCCAAGATATGGACCAGGCAGGCGGTGCTGAGAGCGTTGGACGACGCCATGACCGACGATCCGACGGTCATTCTCATGGGCGAGGACGTCGCGGAGGCGGGCGGTCCCTTCAAGGTCACCGAAGGTCTGCTCGCCAAGCACGGACCGGAGCGCGTCATCGACACGCCGATCTCAGAGATGGCCTTCATGGGCGCGGCGGTCGGCGCGGCGGTCTGCGGTCTGAAGCCCGTCGTCGAAATCATGTTCATCGAATTCCTCGGCGTGGCGCTCGATCAGCTCACGACGCAGGCGGCCACCATGCGCTATCTCTCGCGCGGCAGGCTCACGACGCCCCTCGTGGTGCGCGCTTCGGCCGGGGCGGGTCAGGGCTTCGGCTGCCAGCATTCGCAGATGCTCGATCACTGGATGCGCGGCACGCCTGGCCTCAAGCTCGCAGTGACCAGCAACGCCCGCACGACCTATGGGCTCCTGCGCTCCGCGATCGAGGATCCTGACCCGGTCGTCGTGCTCGAGCCGCGCATTCTCTACTCAGAGCGCGAGGAGCATGAGTTCGATCCCGCCTATCGCATCCCGCTCGGCAAGGCCGAGATCGTGCGGCCTGGAAACGATGCGACGCTCGTGACCTGCGGCGCCATGGTGCGGGTCGCGCTTGAAGCCGCCGCCAACAGCGACGCAAGCATCGAGGTCATCGACCTGCTCACGCTCTGGCCGTGGGATCGCAAGACGGTGCTCGAGTCGGTCGCGCGCACCGGTCGGCTGGTGACGCTCGAAGAGGCGACCGCCAGCGCCGGCTGGGGCGCCGACGTGGCCTCGACAGTCGCTGCGGAGGCGTTCGGCAAGCTGAAGGCGCCGCCGCATCGGATCACGCTTCCCGACGCGCCCATTCCCTATAGCGGCGTACTGGAAGCCACGATACCTGCCCAATCCCGCCTATGTGACCGAACAGATCGCCGCCCTTGTCTCGACCAACAAGGCGCCGGCGCCCTGGTGGAGGAACGCAGCATGACCATCTCCAATTCCAATTCTCCTCTCGCGCGCCGCGAAGCGCTGAAGAACCGGCTCGACCAGCTTCAGCGGATGGTCGAAATCCGCGGCGTCGAGAACCGCATCCAGAAGCTGTTCGCCGAGGGTCACGTTCGCGGCAGCACCCATCTGGCGAACGGCCAGGAAGCGGTGTCCGTCGGTATCGCACGCGCGATCGATCCCGACGACATCGTGACCTGCACCTATCGCGGCCACGGCCATGCGCTTGCGCTCGGCGTGACGCCGGCCGGCGTGATCGGCGAGATCTGCGGCCGCACCATCGGCTGCGCGGGCGGCGTCGGCGGCTCGATGCATCTCGTCGAGCCGAGCGTTGGGCTACTGCCCACGGCGGCGATCATCGGCGCCGGCCTGCCGATCGCCTGCGGCGCGGCGATGGCGGCGCGGGCGCGCAGGAACGGCCGCGTCGCGGTCGCGATTTTCGGCGACGGCACGGCAAATATCGGCGCCTTTCATGAGGCTTCTGAATTTCGCGGCCATCCAGAAGCTGCCGGTGATCTTCGTCTGCGAGAACAATCTCTACGGGGAATATTCGCGCATCAATCTGACAACGCCGGTCGAGGACATCGCCGTTCGCGCGTCGAGCTACAACATGCCTGGGATCATCGCCGACGGGCAGGACGTCGACAAGGTCGCCGAGGCCATGGCGGGAGCGGTTGCACGCGCCCGCCGCGGCGAGGGGCCGTCGCTGGTCGAAATGAAGACCTATCGCTATTCCGGCCATTCGCGCTCCGACCCGGCGACCTACCGGCCGGCGGGCGAACTCGACGCCTGGCTGAAGCGCGACCCGATTGCTGATCTTCGCGGACCGGCTGACGACCGAGAAGATTCTGCGCCGCGGCGGTCTCGAACAGATGCAGGCGGAGACAAACGAGGCGATCGAGCAGGTTGTCGCCGAAGTTCTCGCCTCGCCGCGCCGGATCTTGGGGAGCTTTTTGCCCATGTAAGCGGGCAATCGCCAGGCGGCGATCAGCGCCACAGCTTCTGGCCGCATTAGAAGTTTTCACCTGCTGCGCGCAAACGGGCGACGTTGTGCGCGCCGCTCCGGTGGGAAGCGGAGATCACTCGGTCTGGTCGCTCATCAACGAGGTCCCAATGCGTGTCGCGGTCATCGGGTGCGGATTTTTCGCGCAGAATCATCTCAACGGATGGCGCGATCTTGCGGCCGAAGACATTGAGCTTGTCGCCGTCTGCGACATCGACGCGAGAAGGCCGAGGAAGCGGCCAAGACCTTCGGCGTCCCGCGCTTCTACACGACGCCGGGGCTTTGCTGGAAAGGAGAAGGTCGATTTTGTCGACATCGTCACGCGGATGGAAACCATCTTCAGATGGTCAAGCTCGCTGCGGCTCGCGGCGTCGATATCATCCTGCAGAAGCCACTGGCGTCCGACTGGGATCGAATCGCGCGAAATCGTCGAGACCGTCGCGCAAAGGCGGGCGTGCGGCTCGCGATCCATGAGAACTTCCGCTGGCAATCGCCGATGCGCAAGCTGAAGGGCGTGATCGACAGCGGAGCGATCGGTAAGCCGACGTGGGCGCGCATCGCCTTTCGCACCGGCTACGACATCTACGCCGTCCAGCCCTATCTGCATCAAGCGAAGCGGTATGCGATCCTCGATGTCGGAATTCACATGCTCGATCTTGCGCGCTTTCTTTCTGGGCGATGTCGAACGCGTGTCGTGCGAGACTCAAACTCCGCAATCCGGAGAATGTCGGCGAAGACACGGCGACCATCATGATGCGCCACTGTTCCGGCGCGGTCAGCGTCGTTGAGTGCTCGATGGAGTCGCGAATCGATCCCGATCCATTTCCGGAGACGTTAGTGACGATCGAAGGAGAGCGCGGCTCAGCCTCCGATCGGTCCGGGACTCGTCGCACGTGTCACATCGGGCGGGCAGAGCACTCGCGATCGCGATTTCGGATCGCCGCTGCTGTCCTGGACCTCGCAGCCCTGGCATACCGTTCAGGAGAGCGTGCTTCGAACACAGGAGGCGATTGTGCGGGCCTGGCGCGACGGCAAGGACCCGGAATCGACGGGCGACGACAATCTGAAGACCTACGCGCTGGTCGAGGCCGCCTACGAATGGCCGCGCATCGGTCGCGCGGTCGCTCCGCCGTGAACTGAGCGGGCGAGGGCGATTCGGAGAAATCGTGGAAACGATTTCATCGCCGCAGATCGAACAGAGGCGCGGTCGCCAGGTGCCGGACAGGCGCTGCCCCGTGAGCCTATGTACACGGTCAGATTTCGAGTGGAAGCCTTCCGCGAGGCAATTCCGCGTCATTGACAGTCGTCCGATTGAAACGTTATCGTCTCGGCAACAGGCTTCGACGTGACGCGCGAGTCCGAGGTTCAGAGAGCCTCGCCGTCGTGACTTGGCACGTTCAGCAAGGGGAGGAAGCTGTGCGAAATTGCGTGACGTTATCGGTTCGGCCGTGCGCGGCAACCGTCACGCTCGGTTTCGCGGCGCTCGCCGCGCGAGCGGACGACATCACGATCGGCTTTGTCACCCACGCTCAAGGCAATCCGTTCGTCGAGCAGATCGTGGACGGCGCCAAGGCCGCCGCCGCCGATCTCGGTGTGACCCTCAAGGTCCAGGAATCCCCTGGCGGTTCGCCGGAGGGCCAGCTCAAGCTCGCGCAAGGCCTTGTCAATGCCGGCGCGGCCGGCGTCGCCTCGTCGATGCCCGGCGATGCGATGGCCAAGGGCATGAACGACATCGTCGCGAGCGGCGTGCCGGTCGTCCAGTTCAACATGTTGAGCAAGAGCATCAAGGGCCCCTATGTCGGCGAGAAATCCACCCAAAGCGGACGCATCCTCGGCAAGATGATCGTCGACAAGCTGGGCGGCGCCTCCGCCAAGGGCAAGGTCGATCATCGGCAATTGCTTCCCTGGCTTCCCGGTCCTCGAGAACCGCGCCAAGGGCGTCGAGGAATCGCTGAAAGCCGCGCCGGGCCTCACCGTGCTCGGCCCCTTCGACGTGAAGGTCAGCGCGGTCGACAATTACAATCACTGGGAGCAGCTCTACGCGGCCAATCCCGACGCGGTTGCGATGATCGGACTCTGCGCGCCCGATATTGCAAGCCTCGGCAAGCTGAACGCGGCGAATGGCGACAAATTTGTCGCCGGCGGCTACGATCTGACCGCGGAGAATCTCGCGGCGATCAAGGGCGGTCACGCCTATGTTTCGCTCGGTCAGAGCCCGTTCGTCCAAGGCTACCTGCCGATCGTGCTGCTCGTCGACTCGATCCGCAACAAGACGCCTCTTCCGACCGGCTTCTACAACTCAGGAACTCAGATCGTCACCGCAAACAGTGTGGACATGGGACCCGGGCTGCCGAAGCGTGACCTTCGAGCAACTCGCAGAAGCTTGCCGCTGACCCCAAGGCGACGGCTGAGTTCTACAAGCCCTGGTCCAAGAGCGTGACCGGAGTTTCCGACTCCTCCGGGCATGCAGCCCATCGAAGCCGAGTCCGAGTGAGACGCCGACGCTGAAAGGCGGGGACGCGCGAGCGTCCTCGCTTCGCGAGCCTCGTCCATGGCGCCTCTCGTCTCCGTTCTCAATCTGAGAAAGCGATATGGCGGCGTCACCGCCCTGGATGGCCTGAGCCTCGAGGTCGACCGCGGCATGATCCATGCTCTGGTCGGCGAGAACGGGGCAGGCAAATCGACGCTGATGAAAGTGCTGGCGGGGGTCGTCCAACCCGATTCCGGCAAGATCCTGCTTCGAGGGGCGCGAGGTGGTGATGGATTCGCCTGTCGCGGCGCGTCGCCGCGGCGTCGGCATCGTCTATCAGGAGCTCTCGCTGTTTCCGCAGCGCTCGGTACTCGCCAATCTGTTCGTCAACCGAGAGCCGTTGCGACGTGGGCTGGTCTCGACCGACGCCATGCGCGAGATGAGCCGGGATGTCGTTGAGCGCTTGGGCCTCGACGTCGACGTGGACGCGCCGGTCAGCCGCCTCAGCATCGGCGAGCAGCAGCTTGTCGAGCTCGCGCGCGTCCTTCTTGGAAGCGCCGAGACTCCTCATCCTCGACGAACCGAATTCGGCGCTCAACGATCGCGAGACCGAACGCCTCTTCGCGGTGCTGCGGCAGCTCCGCGAGCGCGGCGTCACGATGCTCTACGTTTCGCATCGCCTCGAGGAGGTCTTCGCCATCTCGGATCGCGTGACGATCGCCCGGAACGGCAAGGACGTGACGACCCGCGATCGCGCCGGACTGACCATGCCCGAAGTCATCGATGGAATGATCGGCGCGCATCCGGACGAGATGTTTCCTCCCCCGCTACCGTCCCGGACGGCCCGGCAAGCCGGAAGAGCTCATCGTGCGGAAGCGTCTCCGGCGGCGAACTCAGAAACGTCCAGTTCACCGCCCGCTCCGGCGAGGTGGTGGGCCTCGCCGGGCTCGAAGGCGCGGGCGTCTCGAGCTCTGCTCAATATTCTGTTTGGAGCCCACAAGGCGCGTTCCGGCGACGTGATCTATCCGGACGGGCGCGGACTGCCGCGCAGCGCCACCGAAGCCGCGCGGCGCGGCGTCTGTCTCGTGCCCGCAGACCGCAGGCGCAACGGCCTGATGCTCGATCGGAGCATCCTGTTCAATATCAGCCAGGTCGTCATCGGCGCGCTCAACACATCGCCGCTGTTCAGCCTGCCCGAAGCCCGGCGTCGGGCGTCGCGCCAGATCGCCCAGCTTCGCATCAAGACGCGTTCGCCTGATACGTCCGTCGACCATCTGTCGGGCGGCAATCAGCAGAAAGTGGTGATCGGCAAATGGCTCGAGATCGGGCCTCGGGTGGTTCTTCTCGACGATCCCACGCGCGGAGTTGACGTCGGGGCGAAGCGCGAGATCTATGAGTTGATACGGGGGATGTCCGCCGATGGGCGCATCATCCTTTTCAGCTCGACCGAACTGCCGGAGTTGATCGGCCTCTGTGACCGGATCCTGGTCTTTTATCGAGGCCGGCTGGCCGGCGAGGTCGCTGGAAGCGGTGTC
Organism: uncultured Alphaproteobacteria bacterium; assembly: GCA_963742305.1. Lineage (GTDB taxonomy): Bacteria > Pseudomonadota > Alphaproteobacteria > Rhizobiales > Beijerinckiaceae > Roseiarcus. Next base: position 145,050 of record CAVULN010000017.1, on the reverse strand, counting down.
GACAGCCATTCGCTCCTGCATCTGATCAACACGGGTGAGAGGCCGCCCCAGACACGCGGCGCTCTGCAATGACGGAGGCCGAGAAGTCAGTCTGGAGCGCTGGCCCTGGGGAGGCCCGCGGCGTTCCGGCGCCGGTCAGATCGCGGTCATGGCTCCAACTGCCGGAAGAGACCGGCGTCATCGTCGCGCTGATCGTCATGATCGCCGTGATCGGTTTCGCCAAACCGCGCTTTCTTAATCCGATCAATCTCTTCACCGTGCTTGGCAACACCACGTTCCAGGGCATGCTGTCGCTGGGCATGGTTTTTCTGCTGGCGATCCGCGAGATCGACCTTTCCGTCGGCTGGATGTTCAATTTCTCCGCCGTCATCGCGGCTCTGCTGATGGTTGCCGGTGTCAATCCGTGGATCGCCATGGCCGCGGGAGTAGCCTTTGGCGCCCTGCTCGGCCTCGTGAACGGGCTGCTCGCGATCACCCTCAGGCTTCCGTCCATCATCGTGACGCTCGGCACCTTCTCCATGTTCGAGGGGCTGGCGCTCGTGACCAACAATGGGCGCGCGATCAATCCCCCGAACCCGACGACGTCCTTTTTCACTCTTGTCTCGGCGAAGATCTTCGGCGTCGTCCCGGTGGTCGCGATCGTCTTCGTGGTGCTCACCATCATCCTTCATTTCGTCTTGCACCGGACCCGATTCGGCTATCGCGTGCAGGCGGTGGGGAGCAACCCGGAAGCGGCTCTTCTCGCTGGCATTCCCAATGCGCTCGTGCGGCTTCAGACGCTGGTCCTCATGGGCGCGATCGCCGGCCTGTCCGGCTCGCTCTATGTCGGCTTTCGCGGAGCGATCGATCCGCAGGAGGGGTCAGACTTCGTGCTCACGGTGATTGCAGCCGTCATCATCGGAGGGACGCCGCTCTCCGGGGGATATGGCACCGTCTTTGGGGCGATGGTGGGGATGCTCATCATTCAGGTGATCTCGAGCGGCATCATCTTCTTCGGCATCGACGCCACCTGGAGCACCTTCGTGACCGGCGCCGTGATCATCATCGCGGTGGTGCTCGATCAGATCGTCAAATATCAACGTCTGCGGCGCGCGGCCGCGCAACGCTTCCCGGACCGTTGACATGAATTGCTTCGGTCCCCCCGGCCTTCTGTTCGCCAAGTCCCCGCGCGACGCTCGCCCAGCTCTGGCGTCGCCATGACCGAGAACCGGGAAAAACGGCTGGCCGAACCTGAAGGCTCGGATGTCGCGGCGGCGCCGATCCTCCAGATTCGCGGCGTCGCGAAGCGTTTCGACGCGACGCAGGCCCTCGAAGACGTTTCCCTTGCGCTTCATGCGGGCGAGATCCATGCCCTGCTCGGCGAGAACGGAGCCGGCAAGTCGACCCTGATCAAGATCATGACCGGCGTGCATCAGCCCGATCGTGGGGAGATCCTTCTGAGCGGGCAGGCCGTCTCGATCCGGAGCGCCGCCGAGGCGCAGCGTCTCGGGGTGGCGGCCATCTATCAGGAGCCTCTCCTGTTTCCTGACCTCAATGTCGCCGAGAACATATTCATCAGCCACCGAGACCGCGGGAGCGTGGTGAGCTGGCGGCGAATGTTTCTCGAAGCTGAGGCGATTCTCGCCGAGCTCGGGGTGGCTCTCGATGTTCGGAGCGCCGCGCGCGGGCTTACTCTCGCCGCTCAGCAGTCGGTTGAGATCGCCAAGGCGATTTCGATGAATGTTCGCGTTCTGATCATGGATGAGCCAACGGCTTCGCTTTCCGCCCATGAAGTTCGGGAGCTGTTCGGCCTCATTCGCGACCTGAAGAAACAGGGCGTCGCCATTCTTTTTGTGAGCCACCGGTCTGGAGGAGGTCTTCGAGATCGCGGACAGGGTGACTGTATTTCGGGACGGACGATTGATCTCGACGGTTGGCCGCAGCGAGGCGACGCCACAGCGCGCGATCGCCGACATGGTTGGACGCGAACTGGGCGCGCTGAAACCGCGCGCGGCGGCGCCGCGGGGGGATACTCTTCTGTCCGTTATCGATCTCGGCCGCCGCGGGGCCTTTGAAGGCGTCAGTTTCGACCTCCATCGCGGCGAAGTGCTTGGCCTGGCGGGCCTGATCGGCGCCGGGCGCACGGAAGTGGGACTTGCTCTCTTTGGCATAGAGCCGGCGACCTCCGGAACCATCCTGCTCCGCGGCAAACCCGTCACCGTCGGTTCGCCGCGCGAAGGCATGAGTCTGGGCGTTGCCTACGTCTCCGAGGACCGCCGTCAGCTCGGCCTCATTCTTCCGATGTCCATCTTCGCCAATATAACGCTGCCGGCGCTCGCGCGATTCCTCAACCGCTTCGGCCTCGTCCGCACTTCTCTCGAGCGGCGGACGGCCGAAGGGTTTCGCTCGAGACTCGCGATCCGCACGCCGTCCGTCGATCTCGCGGTCGCCAAGCTGTCGGGCGGCAATCAGCAGAAAGTCATGCTGAGCAAGTGGCTCAACACCAACCCCGCGATTCTCATCCTCGATGAGCCGACGCGGGGCGTCGACGTCGGCTCGAAAGCCGAAGTGCACGCTATCATCGGCGAGCTTGCCGCTGAGGGGATCGGGGTCATCGTGATCTCGTCCGACCTTCCCGAGGTGCTGGCGCTCAGCGATCGGGTTCTGGTCATGCGCGAGGGCCGGCAGATGGCGATACTGGATCGCGCAGAAGCGGATCAGGAATCCGTTATGACCGCAGCCATGGGGCAGAAGCGGATGGAACCCCCGCCGGGACTGGCCCCATGAACTGGCTGAAGCGCCACGTCCGACCGGAGCAGATTCGCGAGCTGAGTCTGCTCCTTCTCATCGCAATCGCCGTACTCGCCTTTGGGTCGCTGATCGACGGTTACTATACCTTTCGAACCTTCAACAGAATCGCGTCCAGTGTCGCGATCATCACGGTCGTTGGGGTTGGTCAGACTCTCGTGGTGCTGACGCGCAACATTGATCTATCAGTCGGCTCGATTGTCGGATTCACAGCCTATTTCGTCGGGACGTTGATCGCGGCGCACAACGGCGTCAACCCTGTCCTCGCGGTCGTCATCGCAATGGCGATCGGCGCGGGGCTTGGCGCCGTCAACGGCGTGCTTGTCGCCTGGGGCGAGGTTCCAGCGGTCGTCGTGACCCTCGGAACGCTGGCGATCTATCGTGGCGTCCTGGTCGATCTGTCCGGCGCCCGGACGGTAACGACGGACAGCCTGCCGCAATGGCTCATCGATCTGCCGCTCCTGAACGTCGCGCCGATCGGCCAGCTCGATATCCGCGCGCCCTTCGTCTTCGCCTTGCTCATCGTTGTCGTCTTTCAGCTCGGCGCCGCCTATTTGACCTTTGCGCGGCGCCTCTATGCGATCGGCTCCAACCCCGAAGCGGCCCAGCTTATCGGCCTGCCAATGAAAAGCCTGGTCTTTCTTGCTTTCGTCGTATGCGGCGCGCTCTCCGGCCTCGGCGGGTTCATGACGCTCGCGCGCTTCGGCAACATCACGGTCGAGGCCGGGCGAGGGCTTGAACTCAGCGTGATCGCCGCGGTGGTGGTCGGCGGCGTCAATATCTTCGGGGGCTCGGGAACGGTCATTGGCGCCATGCTCGGCGCGATCTTGATCGGCACGTTGGAGCAAAGCCTCTTTCGCTTGGGGATCAGCGAGTTCTGGCTTAACGCCGTGCTCGGTCTCCTCATCCTGTTGGCGGTGGCGAGCGACGCGATCCTTCTCAAGCGCCTGCAGATGCTGTGGGCCCGTTCGGACCTGAAGGTTCTCGCTCCGGCGGACAAAGGGGGCGGCCCGTGAGCGCGGCGGAGATCTGGAGACGCTGGGAAACGCTGATGCTGGCGTTGCTCATCGCCATCGTGGCGCTGAACAGCGTGAGTTCCCAATATTTTCTCAGTGTCGGCAATGTCGTGAATCTGTTTCAGTTGTCGATCGAGAAGAGCATCGTGGTCCTCACGATGACGCTGGTCATCATCGGCGGCGAGATCGATCTCTCGGTCGCTTCGATTATGGGTCTCGCTGCCTGCGTGCTGGCCTGGTCGTTCCAGCACGGCGCGCCGATGCCCCTCGCTATCCTGCTTGCGCTTGCCGCAGGCGTCGTCGCTGGGCTCAACAACGCCTTCTGGATCGCATACGCCGGCTTGCCATCCCTGGCGGTTACGCTTGCGGGCCTTATCGGCTACCGCGGCGTCGCCCGGATCCTGCTAGAGGATCGAGCGATCGGCGATTTTCCCGGGTGGTTCGACAGGCTTGGCCAGCAGCCAGTCGTCGGGCCGCTGACCGCCTCGATCGTGATCTTCTTCCTGCTCTTCGTCTTCTTCGCCATCGTGCTGCACGGTTCCTTCCTCGGGCGGCTGATCTACGCCGTGGGCAACAACGCGGAGGCCGCGCGCTATTCGGGCGTGCGCGTCGGACTGGTCAAAGCGGACCTCTTTGTCGCTTCCGCCCTGGTGGCGGCGCTGGCGGGAGTTCTCTATGCTGCGCGGTTGGGATCCGTCCGCGGGGATATGGCTGAAGGGTTCGAGCTCGATGTCATCACCGCGGTGCTTCTCGGAGGGGTGAGCATATTCGGGGGCAAGGGCAATCTCGCCGGCGTCGGCATCGCGATCCTTGTCATCCTCAATCTGCGAAACGGAATGGGTCTCGCCGATATCACCGGCAACACTCAGAACTATGTCATCGGGGGGCTTCTTATCCTCTCGGTGCTGGCGCCGAATGTCTGGCAAGGCATTCGTCATAGGTGGAAAGGGAGAGGAACATGAAACGACTATTGATTGGCGCATCGGCCTTCGCGCTTCTGTCGCTCGCGACGCACGCCGCCATGGCGCAGGCAGCCACGGTCACTCCGGGCAAGGCTGAAAACATGGTGCTCCTGCCGAAATTCCTCGGCATTCTGCCTTTCGACCAGGCGCACAAGGGGGCGGAGGAAGCCGCCAAAGAGCTCAAGAACCCGACGCCGCTCCAGTTCCTTGGGCCGACGCCGCAAAACAGCGTGGCCGGGCAGATCGAGATCGTGACCAACGCGACGACCCAGGGCGTCAATGGGATCATGATCTCGAACAATTCCGGCGATCAGATCGTGCCGGCCGCCAAGGCCGCCCAGGCCAAGGGAATCAAGGTCGTCACCTGGGATTCGCCGATCCCCTCCGGCGAAGGCGAAGACGTGTTCGTGGCGCAAGTCGATTTCGCCGAGATCGGCAAGGTGATGGCGGACATGACGCTCCACCTGACCGGACCTGAGGGCGGGAAATTCGCAATTCTGTCCGCTTCGCCCGACGCAGCGAACCAGAACGCGTGGATCGCGGCGATGAAGACGGCGCTCAAGGACCCCAAATACGCGAAACTCGACCTGGTCGACACAGTCTACGGCAACGACGAATCGGAGAAGAGCTACACCCAGGCGCAAGCCCTGATCGACAAGCATCCCGACCTGAAGGTGATCATGGCGCCGACGTCGGTCGGCATCGTGGCGGCGGCCAAGGCGCTCCAGGACGAGAAGCTCTGCGACAAGGTCAAGGTGAGCGGTCTCGGCCTGCCGTCGGAAATGCTGGCCTACACCAAGAACGGGTGCGCGCCGGAATTTGCGCTGTGGAGCTTCGTCGACCTCGGTTATCTCGCCTATTACACCACCTACGCGCTCGCCACCGGGGCGATCAAGGCGGAGGAAGGCGCGAAGTTCAAGGCCGGGCGGATGGGCGAGTACACGATCACCAAGGACCCGACCCGCGCCAAAGGCCTGCGCGTGCTGATGGGACCGTTCACGGTCTACAACAAGGACAACGTCGAAGCCGCCGCCAAGCAATAGGCTGAGCGGCCGCTCCGAACCGTTCGTCCGTCGCGCGTCGAATTTCCTAAGCTGATGCGCGGCGGACGCCGACCGCGCCGCCGCAGATCGCCTCTCGGGAACTCTGCTTCATGGACCGGTACGACGCAATCGTGGTCGGCGCGGGATCGAGCGGGGGCGTCGTCGCCGCGCGTCTGTCGGAAAACGCCTCGCGCCGGGTGCTCTTGCTCGAGGCCGGGCCGGACTTCCCGCAGGAGGAGACCGTGCCGCCGCTCTTCACCTTCAGCGGCGAGCACCATTGGCGCGGCGCCGCCGGCATACCGGAGTTCGACTGGGACTTCGTCAATGCCGACGGCGCCGGCGCCTTGCAGGGTCGCAGCCTCCGTGTGCCGCGGGGGCGCCTCGTCGGCGGCACCTCGATGATCAACGCCACGATCGCCGCGCGCGGCGCGCCATTCGATTTCGATCGCTGGGCGGCGATGGGCAACAAGGGCTGGGCGTGGGCCGATCTTCTGCCCTTGTTCATCGCCATCGAGAACGACGTCAATTTCGGCGCGGACCCGATCCACGGCCGCGATGGGCCGATCGTCATCCAGCGCTACCGTCCTGAGAGTTGGGCGCCTGTGAACCGCGCCATGTATGACGCCTGCGTCGAACTCGGGGTGCGGGAAGCGCCGGATCTCAACGCCCCCGACGGACAAGCGGGCGTGGTCGGGCCGATGCCGCACAACCGCTACAAGGAGGTGCGCCTCGGCACGCTCGTGACCTACATCCGCTCCGCTCGCGCGCGGCCCAATCTCACCATCCGCGCTCAGGCCCATGTCGATCGCATCGTGCTCAACGGCGCTCGCGCGGAGGGCGTCGTCTATATCGACGCGGCGCGCCAGCCGCAGACCGCCTATGCGGATGAGATCGTGATCAGCGCCGGCGTGTACAACAGCCCTGCCATCTTGCAGCGCTCAGGGATCGGCCCGGCGGAATGGCTGCGTCCGCTCGGCGTCGACGTCGTCCGCGACCTCGCGGTCGGGCGGAACCTGACCGACCATCCGGGCTTTCCCATGCTGTTCAAAGGGGAGGGGCTCGGCGTCACCACTGGCCGCTTCTTCGCGACAAACGTGCGCGCTCCCGCGAACGAGGCCGGCGAGCCCGAGTGGCAGACCCATCCGTTCCCGGTCGACGAGGAGGAGCACATTGCCGGCTTCTGGACCTATCTCACCCGCCAGGAGGCGATTGGGGAAGTGCGCATCCAAAGCGCCGATCCGACGCGTCCGCCCCTGATCGATCACCGCTTCAACACCCGCCAGCGGGATCGGGACCGGTTCGATCGCGCCCGCTCATTCGTCAAGGAGATGCTGGCGACGCGCACGTTTCAGGCGCACAGGGCGAAGGCGATCGACGATCTTGACAAGCCGATCGCCGAGGCGCTGGCCGAATCGATGGGCCCCGCCCATCACCAGTCGGGATCGGTCAGGATGGCGCCGGCGAGCGATCCGGCTGCGGTCGTCGGGCCTGACCTTCGCGTCCACGGCTTCGACAACCTGCGGGTCGCCGACACCAGCATCTATCCCGACAACGTCATGCACAACACCAACCTCACCGCGATGGTGGTTGGGGAAATGGCGGCCCGGTTCGTCGCCCGAGCCAATATGGCGGGCTGAAAGTCGAGGCCGGCGAGGGGGGCGCCAAATCCTGGCAGCGACTCAATCGTTTCAATTGTTTAGGCGCCTTTTTCTGTCACGCCCTCCGGGCAAGCGTCCCGGGTTCCCGCCGGTCCCGGCGCGCCTGGGCCAAACCAGTTAAACATATAGTGTCTGTATATGAAAGTGAAGGCGCCCGTCGGCCCGGAAGCGCGCGACCCGCCCTTTGGATCATCTCGACAGCGCGCGATTTATCCCGCAATCTCCACTTCGTCCGGGGACATCAATCTCTCACGGCAGCGGGGAGGACGGCCCTCGAATCTGCGAGCGGGAGGACGCGCATGTATCCAGGCCTGCAGGCACGAATTCGTCCCGATCAGCCCGCGATCGTGATGGCGCGGTCGGGCGAAACCATCACCTATCGCGAGCTTGACGAGCGCAGCAACCGGCTTGCGCATCTTTTGCGCGCCGCGGGCCTCAAGCGCGGCGACCATTATTCCGTCTTCATGGAGAACCATCCGCGCTTCATCGAATGCAGCGCCGCCGGCGAGCGTTCCGGACTCTACTGCACCAACATCAATTCGTACCTGACCGCAGACGAACTCGCCTACATTCTCGCCAACAGCCAGTCGAAGGCGCTGATCACGTCGCAGGCGCGCCGCGAGGTCGCGCTTGCAGCGATAGCCCAATGTCCGGGCGTCGGGCTTTGCCTGATTGTCGACGGAGCGGGCAGGGGCGAGCGGGTCCAGAACCTCGACGAGGCGACCGCGGACCACCCCTCGACGCCGATCCCTGAGGAGTCGCTCGGAGCGGCGATGTTCTATTCTTCCGGCACCACTGGCCGCCCGAAAGGGGTCTTAAGGCCGCTGATCGACCAGCCGCCCGCAGCGCCGCACCCGCTGGTCGCCGCTCTCTCCAGGCTTTGGCGGTTCCGCGAAGGTCAGGTCTACCTGTCGCCGGCGCCCCTCTATCACTCCGCCCCCTGCGTCGCGGCGGCTGCGACGATCCGCCTCGGCGGGACAGTCGTCGTCATGGAGCATTTCGACGCAGAGGAGTTTCTGCGTCTCATCGGGAAGCATCGCGTGACCCATACGCAGCTTGTGCCTGCGATGTTCTCGCGCCTGCTGAAACTGCCCGAAAGCGCGCGGCGCTCTCATGATCTCTCTTCGCTCGAGGTCGCGATCCATGCCGCCGCGCCGTGCCCCGTGCCGGTGAAGGAGGCGATGATCGACTGGTGGGGGCCGATCATCCTTGAATACTACGGCGCGACCGAAGGCATGGGGTTTACGTTCTGCGACAGCGCGGAATGGCTGGCGCACAAGGGCACGGTCGGTCGCGCTGTCCTCGGTGAATTGCACATTCTCGACGATGCGATGCGTGAGGTTCCAACCGGCTCGACCGGCAAGCTCTGGTTCAAGACCGCTTCGCCCTTCGAATATTTCAACGATCCGGAGAAGACGGTGGAAGCGAACTCGCCCGACCGGACGATGAGCACGGTCGGCGACATCGGCCATGTGGACGAGGAGGGCTATGTCTATCTCACCGACCGGGCCGCGTTCATGATCATCTCCGGCGGCGTCAATATCTATCCGCAGGAATGCGAGAACCTGCTGATCACTCACCACAAGGTCGCCGACGCCGCGGTGTTCGGCGTTCCCAACGAGGACATGGGAGAGGAGGTCAAGGCCGTGGTGCAGCTCATGCCCGGCTACGATCCGGGCGCGGACATGGAGGCCGATCTGATCGCCTTCTGCCGCGAGCATCTCGCCCACGTGAAGTGCCCGCGCTCGATCGACTTCGAGGCGGAGCTTCCGCGCCTGCCGACCGGCAAGCTCTATAAGGGGCCCCTGCGCGAGCGCTACTGGAAGGGGCGCGGGAGCCGGATCATTTAGAGCCAGCGCCTCGCCGTGTCCGCCTCAGTCCATGTGCCACTGCCTGGGCAACAGGAACGGGAAGCCGGTGCGCTCATCGATCTCGATCTTCATCAGGGGCGCCATCGCCTGGCTCCAGCGGGCGTTGACGGGATCGTGCGCGAGCGCGGCCACGGTTTTTTCAAGATCGTCCGTCTCGAAATAGCCGAACAAAGTCAGCCCGTGGCGGAAGATCGTATAGTTGCGCATCCCCGCCTTCTTCAGCGCGTCCAGCATCTCCGGCCAGATCTCGTCGTGGCGCTTCTTGTATTCCTCCTCGCGGCCCGGCCTCACCTCGAGCACCCAAGCGTGCTGACCCATATCTATCCTCCCCTCGACGCCAGATAATCGTGGACGATCCGTCCCTCGACCAGCGTGAAGTCGGCGCGCCAATGGAGCCCGTCCAGCATCTCGACGACCGGCAGCCGATGGACCGGGACTTGCGCGTTCGGCCTCAGCTCCACCGTGCACGGGCCGCCCCAGCACTCGTGCACGACGACGTCGGCGAGGCGGCGCGAGGTCAGGCAGCGGATCGCCGGCCTTCCGTCGATGTGATCGACGGCCTTGAGGTTGATGTTCTCGGCGAAGTCGAAATGCCGCGCGAGGCGCTCGATCGAGTCGCGGCGCTGTTTGTAGGCCATCGTCCCGGTGACGACATCGATGCCGTTGCGGGCGATGGTTCCCACCACGAGGTCGCCGCGATGGTCGAGCTTCGGCTCGCCGAGCTTCTTCGGCTGACCGTGGACTTCACGGCCGTGCGCGACGCCGACGTCGGAGGACAGCACGAGATAGGGCGAATACGAGCCTTTGAGACTGGCGCCCGGCAGTTCGGCGCCGACCGATACGTTCGCTTCGCCGTAAGGCCCGAGCCAGTCGACATCGGTCATCCGGTAGATGTGGGCGAGGACGACGTCGCTCACCGGACGGAGGGGCGGGGGAAGCACGCGGGCGACGGCGGCCTCGGTCGTGCGCCAGGCAAGCGTGAGGATCTCGACATTGCGGAACGAGAAGGGATAGGGCGGAATGGTCGGCGCGTCCCAGGGCGTCGAGAAGCCCGGCTTGAGAATGTCCTCGACGGCGAGCGAAGCGAGTCCGCCGTCGCGGAGGTCCTTGCCGGCCATCAGACGGCCTCCATCCGCCCGCTCCCGGCCGAGCGGTACATCGCGTCGAGAACCTCGACCGCGCGCTGCCCGACGAGGCCGGGCGCGCCGTTCTCGGTCTTGCGCCAGAGGCAGAGATCGACGAACGCCCGCACCGGCTCCTCGCAGACATAAGCGCCGTCGCCAGCCTTGAGCGCCACGACCTCGTCGCGGCCGTCGCGGCGGCGAAGCTCGAGCCGCTCGCGCTCGAGGTCGAGCAGGAGCATGCCCTCGGCGCCGAAAATGCGCAGGTCGACCTGCACCGGCCGGCCCTTCGGCAGGGTGGCCGCGCCCGACAGCGAGGCCGTCGCGCCGCCCGCGAAGCGCACCGCCGCCGCATCGTAATAATCGACCCTCGCCGGCGACTGGCCGGTCAGCGCGAACACCTCGCGCGGCTCGAGATCGACGATGCGAAAGAGAAGGCCGAGCGGGTGAACGAGCTGGCCCCAGCCGAAGCCGCCGGCGCGCTTCGGATCGGCCCAGGTCGAGGCGGGCGGGCGGAACATCGCGCCCTCGGTCTCCTTCATCGGCGCGCCGGCGAAAAGATCGTCGAGCGCATTCGCCATCTGAAGGACGATGTGCTCGACCCGCCCGACGCCCGCCGCGAGACGGCGCGCCTCGGGAACCCAGGGCTTGAAGTTCCAGCCATGGGCGATCACGATTTCGCGCTCCGCCCTGGCGGCGAGGCGGACAAGCTCGCGCGCATCCCTGGCGCTGGTGGTCATCGGCTTCTCGACCAGCGCGTGACAGCCCCGGGCGAGCGCGGCGCTCGCGTGCTCGAAATGGAGGACGTGGGGCGATGAGATGACGACGCCGTCCATCTCGACGTCCGCCAGCATCTCGCGATAATCCTCGAAGCCCCGCTCGATGCCGAACGCGCTCTGAATCTCGGCAAGCTCGCGCGCGCCGAGGCGGTTGACCGCGACGATCTCGCAGTCGGGAAGCGCCTTGAGCGCGGGGATGTGATTGGCGACCGCCCACCAGCCCGCGCCGATGATTCCGATCCGCGCCGGACGACTCATTTCGCCTCCGTGAAGTCAGGGTCAGAGCGCATTCTCATGGCCCTCTCGCCTCGGTGAGAGGCAGCGCCGTCTTGTACTTCACCTGTTTGAGCGCGAAGCTCGAGCGGATGTTGGCGACGCCCGCCGTCTTCGAGAGCCGGCCGACGATGAAATCCTGCAAGGCGAGAATGTCCGGCACCACGACGCGGAGCAGATAGTCCGAATCGCCGGTCATCAGATAGCATTCCATCACCTCGGGAAAGCGGGCGACCGCGGATTCGAAACGCTCGAGCACCGGCTCGGTCTGCTTCTCGAGGGCGACGCGGATGAAGACGCTGATCGAGGCGCCGAGTTTCAACGGATCGAGCAGCGCGACGCGCTTGACGATGATTCCGGCCAGTTCGAGCGCGCGAACCCGCGCGAGGCAGGGCGAGGGCGAGAGCCCAACTTTGTCGGCGAGCTCGACATTGGTCAGGCTGGCGTCCTCCTGAAGCGCGGAGAGGATGCGCCGATCGATGGCGTCGATGATGAATTGCGGCGTCTTGCGCCGGGAAAGAGCCTTCATGCAGCATATATTGCCGGAAAAGGAATCTGTCGCAATCAATTACGGCACAAAATGCCGCGCCCGTTTGGCTAGGTTTCATGCCCTGCATGGAGGCCGCGCATGTTGGAGAGGCCAGGGTCGGGCCTGGGACGGATCGAGCCGGCTGACGAGGATCCGGCCGAAACCCGCGATTGGTTCGACGCGCTCGACTCGGTCATCGAGCGCGCGGGCGGCGAGCGCGCCGCGTTTCTGCTCGGACGGCTGATGGGCCGCGCGAGCGAACTTGGCGTCGCGCTCGAGGAGCAGCCGAACTCGCCCTACCGCAACACCATCCCGCCCGAACGGCAGGCGCCATTTCCCGGCGATCTCGAACTGGAGGAGAAGCTCACCGCGATCATGCGCTGGAACGCGCTCGCCATGGTCATGCGCGCCAACATGGCCGCGGGCGAGCTTGGCGGCCATATCGCGACCTACGCCTCCGGCGCCGAGATCTTCGAGGTCGGCTTCAATCATTTCTTCCGCGCTGGCGCCGACGGCGACATCGTTTATTTCCAGCCGCACTCGGCGCCCGGAATCTACGCCCGCGCCTTTCTCGAGGGACGGCTCACGGAAGACCATCTCAGCCGCTACCGCCGCGAGACCGGCGGCGGCGGCCTCAGCTCGTATCCCCATCCCTGGCTCATGCCCGGCTTCTGGCAGACGCCGACCGGATCGATGGGCATCGGGCCGATCAGCGCGGTCTATCAGGCGCGCTTCCTGCGCTACCTGATGAACCGCGGGCTCATGGACACCCGCGGGCGGCGCGTGTGGGGCGTCTTCGGCGACGGGGAAATGGACGAGCCCGAGTCGCTCGCCGGGCTCTCGCTCGCCGGGCGAGAGGGCCTCGACAACCTGACCTTCGTCATCAACTGCAACCTTCAGCGGCTGGACGGCCCGGTGCGCAGCAACGGGCAGATCATCCAGGAACTCGAGCGCACGTTCCGCGCCGCCGGCTGGAGGGTGATCAAGGTCCTGTGGGGATCGGACTGGGATCCGCTGTTCGAACGCGACAAGCACCACGTCCTCATTCGCCGGTTCGCGGCGACCGTCGACGGCAAGTACCAGACGCTCGGCGCCAAGGGCCCCGAATACAATCTCGCCCACTTCTTCAAGGAGGACGAGGACCTGCTCGCGCTGGTCGCGCGAATGTCGCCGCACGAGATCGACGGGCTGAAGCGGGGCGGTCACGACATTCTCAAGCTCCATGCGGCGTTCGACGCGGCGACGGCGACGACCGGAAGGCCGACCGTGATCCTCGCCAAGACCAAGAAGGGATACGGCATGGGCGCCGCGGGGCAGTCGCGCATGACCGCCCACCAGGCGAAGAAGCTCGACATGGCGGCGCTGAGGGAGTTCCGCGACGGGCTCGAGCTGCCGCTCAGCGACGAGGAGGTCGAGCGGCTCGAATTCTTCCGCCCGGAGGAGACGAGCCCGGAGCTCGCCTATTTGCGCGAGAGGCGGAAGGCGCTCGGCGGCTTCACGCCCGAGCGGCGCCGGAACGCGCAGCCGGTCGCCGTTCCCGAACTCGGAACCTACGCGCGGTTCGCGCTCGAGGGCCAGAGCCGGGAAACCTCGACCACGGTCGCGATCGTCCGGCTGCTCGGCGCGCTCTTGAAGGACAAGGCGATCGGGCCGCGCATCGCGCCGATCGTCGCGGACGAAGCGCGCACGTTCGGCATGACGGCGCTTTTCCGCCAGATCGGCATCTATTCGCCGGTTGGCCAGCTCTACGAGCCGGAGGACGCGGGCTCGATGCTCTCCTACCGCGAGGCCCGGAACGGCCAATTGCTCGAAGAGGGGATCACGGAAGCGGGCGCGCTCTCCTCGTGGGTCGCGGCGGCGACGTCGTACAGCACGCATGGGCTGGCGATGCTGCCCTTCTATATCTTCTACTCGATGTTCGGCTTTCAGCGGGTCGGCGATCTGATCTGGGCCGCCGCCGACCAGAGGGCGCGCGGGTTTCTCATCGGCGCGACCGCGGGCCGCACGACGCTGAGCGGGGAGGGCCTGCAGCATCAGGATGGAACGAGCCATGTGATCGCGGCGACAATTCCCAATTGCCGCGCCTACGATCCGGCCTTCGCCTATGAACTCGCGGTGATCTTCGATCGCGGCGCAAGGCGGATGATGGAGGAGGGTCAGGACGAATTCTATTACATCACGACGATGAACGAGAACTACGCCCAGCCTCCGATGCCCCCCGGCGTCGAGAACGACATCGTCAAGGGCATGTACCGGTTCGAAACGCGCGCGAGCGGGGGAGGGGGCGGGTTCGTTCGTCTTTTAGGCTCGGGGACGATCCTGCGCGAGGCGATCGAAGCCTCGCGCCTGCTCGACGCGGACTGGGGGGTCGCCTCGGAGCTGTGGAGCGTGACCAGCTATCCGGAGCTCGCCCGCGACGCGCGGGCCGCGGAGCGCCTGAACAGGCTCAATCTCCGCGCCGATCCGACCCTGAGCCATGTCGCCGCCTGCCTGCCCGGCTCGGCCCCGATCGTCGCCGCGTCCGACTATGTCTGCGCCTGCCCCCAACTGATCGCCGCCTATGTCGAAGGCCCCTTCACCGCGCTTGGAACGGACGGCTTCGGGCGCAGCGATACGCGCGCCGCGCTGCGGGCCTTCTTCGAGGTCGACCGTCATCATATCGCGATCGCCGCGCTCGCCGCCCTCGCCTCGCGAGGCGAGATCGCGAAAGCCAAGGTCGTCGAGGCGATTGCGAAATACGGGGTCGACACCCGCGACGAGGCGCCGTGGACGCGGTGAGGGACCGGATGATCCCGCTCGCCCGGCGCGCCTCCCGGAAAGGAGCGCGCCGGTCGCTTTTCAAAGCCAGGCGCCCGGCCATACGGACGGAAGCGGTTGATTTGTTTGGCGTCCCGGAGAGGACTTGAACCTCTGACCCCAGGTTTAGGAAACCTGTTGCTGCGCATCGGGAATGCTCGCATTATCAGTGGTTTGCGACGCTGGACGCGGGGTCGCGTGAGACTTTTCGTGGGACTTTTCAGCGACGCGCTGCAAGGCGTCCGCTACCTCCGCGTCGGCGACGTGCGCGTAGCGCGAGGTTGTCGAAATGTCGCGATGGTTGAGCGCCCGGCGCACCGTCTCTAGGTTGCCCGTCTCGCGTAGCAGCCGCGTCGCGGTCGTATGCCGGAGGTCATGGAAACGGAAGCCCTTGACGCTCGCGCGCTTCGTCAAACGCTGCCATTCGGCTTTCGCGCCTTCATAGGTGATCGGGTAGCGCCGGCCTCTGACAACCGCGCCGCGCGTGCGCTTGGCCTCGAACGTGAAAACCGCTTCGGGGTGATGGCCCCTCAAGGGCTCAAGGACGGCCGCCACGGCGTCAGTGAGCGGCGTGTAGACCATGCGCCCGCCCTTGCCCGTCGTGACGATCGTACGGGCTTCCCAGTTGATGCAGTTCCACGTGATCAGCGTCTCGGCACGGCGTAGGCCGGTCAGAAGCGCGAAGCTGATCCAAGGCCAATAGTCGCTTCGCGCGGCTGTACTGAGAGCTTGCTCTTCGCTGGCGTAAAGCTCGCGGACGCGGGCTTGTGGTTCCTTCAAGCGATGCTGCGACCAATTCGGTTTACGAAACTGGTATCCCCATGCCTTCCGCGCCCGCGTGAAGAGCTTGCGCAGCACTTCGGTCGTGGAGCGGTTGACGGTCGAATTAGAGATGGGCTTGGCGTCCTTGCGGCCTTTGATCGTCTGAGAGCCACGCCATGCAATGAGCGCGGACACCTCGGCGTCGCCGATCGCATCAAGCCACTTGTCCGCGCCGAAATACTTAACGAGCCGATCGAGGTTGTGGTGCGTCGCGGCGCAGTCGCGATGGTGCTGGCCTACCTCTTGCCAGTAGCGCCCCTCGGCGCGGCGCAGTAAAAGCGGGCCGTTGCCGGTCCGCTTCGCTTCGTTTAGGTCTGCCTTCGCCTTGGCCTTTATGCTGCGTTCGGCGGCTTCGGCGTCTTTTTTGTTCCGGGCCTCGGTATTGCCAGAAAATCTATGCCCCCTAAGCTGGAAGTCATAGCTATAGGTTTCAGCGTCGGGACGCCTGTAGACTGGCCTGCTGCCGGTTTCGTGGACAGGCAGTTAAGCTAATCCGACCTTTCTTTCGAACTCAACCGGGCTGAGGTAGCCGATGGTCGAGTGCCTGCGGATCGTGTTGTAGAATCTTTCGATGTAGTCGAACACGTCGGCCCTGGCGGCGTCCCGCGTACGGTAGACCTTTCGGCCGATCCGTTCGGTTTTTAGCGACGAGAAGAAACTCTCCATCGCAGCGTTGTCCCAGACGTTGCCGGACCGGCTCATTGAACAGGCGACGCCATTGTCGGCCATCAGACGCTGGAACTGCTCGCTCGTATATTGGCTACCTTGGTCTGAATGATGCAGCAGAGCGTCTGGCCTTCCGCGCCGCCAGATCGCCATCACGAGCGCATCCGTGACGAGTTGGGCGGTCATCTCGGCCTGCATTGACCAGCCGACGACTCTTCGCGAGAAGAGGTCGATCACGGCCGCGACATAGAGCCAGCCCTCGGCCGTCCAGATATACGTGAAGTCAGCGATCCACCTCTGGTTCGGTCGCTCAGCGGCGAATTGCCGATCGAGAAGGTTGGGAGCGACGGACGGCGATCTTGCGTCGTTGTCTTTTGGAAGCCGCCGACGTCGCGGGCGAGCGCGCAGGGCGTTCATCCGCATCAGGCGCTCGACCTTGTGCAGGCCGCAGGAGAGACCTTCGGCGAGCACGTCCCGCCAGACGCGGCGGGCGCCATAAGTGCGAGCGCTCCCTACGAAGCTCGAGCGTGGGCCGATGGCGGCTACAACGCCCGCCAGGTCGAACACGCCGTCGCCGCACAGCCGCCGCTGCGGCTGGAGATCGTCAAACGTCCAAACGACAGTTCGGGATTCGTCGTGCTCCCGCGCCGGTGGGTCGTCGAACGGACCTTCTCGTGGTTCGGCCGCAACCGCCGCCTGGTCAAGGATTACGAGAACCTTGCCGACACCCTCGCCGCCTTTATCACACTCGCCTGTATCAACCTCGCCGTCAGGCGCCTCGCCAGGACATAGACTTTTGAGTCAGGCTCTTACTAACCTCCCGAAGCAAAACTATGAAAAAGCTAACCGCCCTCGCCGTCTTTTTGCTGCCGTCGACGGCCGCCTACGCCGAACCATACCAAACCAACGAGCAGTTCCGGACCAACTGGAACACCTTGGAAAAGAAAGCTCACTTGAGCCGAGTGGAGCACTCAGTCCTGCCCCCCACCGCAGATGACTCATCGCCGACGAATGTGTGGTCGTTTCCTCTGCCCGGCCGAAACGTCACAGTCGTGATGTTTGAGAGCCGTCACTCAGCCATGTACTGCTTCGACACCGGCGAGCCGACAACTGACTGCTACGACAACCACGGCGAGAAGAATACGGTGGTCAGTCATCGCAACGCCCCAGCGCCCGAGCCCGTGTCGTCATCGTCAGGCGAGCTCACCTGCACATCGCCAGTCCTGACGGTGGGCAAGCAAGACCCGATGGCAGTCACCTCCCTCAAGATCAGCCACTGCGGGAGCTACTGGAGCATTGTCTACACTATGTCGGATGGCACCGTGTATCGTACGCATCCGGAAGACGCCCTTCTCGAATGTTGAGCAAGGTGCGAAGAGATCGTGGTTGGCTTATTCGGCGGCGATGAGGGCGTTGGCGTTGCGGCTCGCGTTCCAGGCCCAGGGCGTCAGTTCGTCGACGCGCTTGGCAGGATGCTCGGGCAATCGTGCGAGGACGTCGGCGAGCCAGGCGCGCGGATCGACGTCGTTGAGGCGACAGGTCTGAACCACGGAGTAGATCGCCGCCACTCGGCGCCCTCCTTCATCGGATCCCGCGAAGGTCCAGTTGCGGCGCCCGACCGCCACGCATCGCAGAGCGCGTTCCGCGGCGTTGTTCGACAAGCAAACTCTGCCGTCGTCGAGGAAGCGGGTGAAGGACGCCCAGCGTGACAGCATGTAGCGGATCGGCTTGGCGACTTTGTTCTTGGGAGACAGCCGCCGCAACTGCTCGCTCATATAGGCCTCCAGCGCGACGACAAGCGGCTTCGAGCGTTCTTGCCGAACCGTGCGGCGCCCATCTGACGACTTGCCGTTGATGACGCGCTCGATGGCGAACAATTCGTCGATGCGCCGTACGATCTCGACGGCGATCGGCGCCTTGGATAGCCTGGCGAGGTCGAAGAAGTCCCTCCGACCATGCGCCCAACATGCCGCCTCGAGGATCGGCGCGGGTTTGCGGTTCTCGGCGTAGAGGGCGTTGTGACCTGAGAAGGCGTCGGCTTGCAGGACGCCTGTCCATCCCGCAAGAACCCGCCGCGGATGCTCACCCGTGGCGGGTCGGCGTGTAGTCGAACAAAACCGCCGGTGGTCCCTGGACGCCGAAGGGCCGGTCATCGCGGACGTAGGTCCAAAGCCTGCCGGTGCGGACTTTGATCTTGGCGAGCACCGGCACGGTGGTGTCGTCCAAATGAAGGCGTTCCGCCGCGAGCACGTGACGGCGGATTTCGATCAGGATCGGATCGAGCGCGGCGGCGCAGGCTCCGACCCAGTCGGCGAGCGTCGAGACCTCGAGGTTGATCCCCTCGCGGGCGAAGGCGTCGGCCTGACGGTTCAAGGGCAAATGATCGCCAAATTTGCCGACCAGGATCATGGCGAGCAGGCTCGGGCCGGCGAAGCCGCGCGGGATCGCATGCGAGGGCGCGGGCGGTTCGGTGATGGCCTCGCAATCTCGGCAGGCGAACTTCTCGCGCACGCGCTCGATGATCTTCCAGCGCCGCGGCTCGCATTCGAGCGTCTTTGACCTGACCTCGCCGAGCTTGCGCAGGCGCGCCCCGCCGCACTGGCCGCAGACGCAAGGGGCAGGTTCCACGATGCGCTCGACCGGCAGATTGTCGGGCAGCTTGCGAGGACCGCGAGGCTGACGGCGCCGTTCGGCCCTGGCCGGCGCCGCCATCTGGGCGCGGGTCTCTTCCTCCGCCTGCGTCTCCTCGAGATCCTCGATCATGAGTTCGAGCTGCTCGACGAGCAGCTTGCCGCGCTCCGACGATTGTCCGAAACGCTCATGCCGCGCCTTGGCGAGCTGGAGCTTCAGCCGCTCGATCTCCAGGGCGCGAACCTTGGCTTCGCTGCGCGCGGCGGCGATCGTCCCGCGCTGCGCCAGGATCATCGCATGCGCGCTCGCCAGATCGCCCGGAAGAGCGTCCGGCAGACCGTCGGCAGGATGTTCGGAAGCGTCCGTCACGCTGCCGACTTCATCATATTTGGCAGCAAAAATCGCCCGCAAAGCAGGCGCTTGAGCCCGTCCGGCGCACTTATCCCAAAGCTATCCGGCGGCCGTCGGACGCCAGGTTTTCTGCGGCATTCGCCAGTCGATTCCAGAAAGAAGATAACCGAGTTGCGCAGCCGATATCGTCACGACGCCGTCGGCGACCGAGGGCCACAGAAATCGCCCGCGCTCCAAGCGCTTCGTAAACAGACACGCGCCTGCCCGTCGTGCCAGACAACCTTGATCAGGTCGCCTCTTCTCCCGCGAAAGACCCACAGATCGCCGGCGTGCGGATCGCGTTTGAATGCTTCCTGCACCACAAGCGCCAATGAGCCGAACCCCTTGCGCATATCCGTATGCCAGTCGCCAGCCAAACCCTCGCGGCGCTCGGAAACGCGATCATCGCCGACGATCTCGCGCCGTCAGCGCCCCGATCACCCGCGCCAGCGTCGCCCCGTCCGGAGCGCCCTCCACCGTCACCCGAACCTGCGCGCCGATCGCAATGGTGATTGAAGCCGGAGCCGGCGGCGAGGGCGGTTCGTAGACCGGCGCGCTTATCGGCTCAAAACTTCCAGGGTCGGGCGACACCTGCACCGGCACAAACGTCGGCGAGGCGCTGTCCATCGCCAATTGTCGACGCCAGCGATACAGCAGGCTCACGTCAACGCCAGCGTCCCGTGCAATCTCCGACGCCACCGCTCCAGGTTCGCCGATCGCCGCAAGAAGGCGGGCCTTCTCCGCCGCGCTCCAGCGACGACGACGCTCTACCGATGTGATGACCTCAATCCGGTTCTTCGCCACGTGGATAACCTCAGGCTATCCAACTGTCCTATCCCCAAGCCACAAGGTCACAAGGCGGCGGATGTCGGATGCGTACCGTGTATCAGCGGAACGAGCAGTACGACATCAGAGACACATCGACTGAGAGCGTGCAGGAATGGTCTGGCCGCAAGCGCACCGACAGCGACGTCACTGAGATTGGCGACCTCACCCAGAGTGGCTCGACGTTCACCTATAACGAACGGCTGTGGCATGGCAGCCGCCTCACTCTCGATGCCACCGCGAATTGCCGGAGCGCTGCGCCGACGATTGAAGCCAATGCTCCGCCCGCTGCCGAGCCCTCACCACCAGTAGTCTCTCAAGCGACGCCCGGGGTCGACACGGTGCCCTACATTCGTTCTGAAGGCGAAAATCTCATCGACATCACAATCGGTGGATTGCCAGCGAGGATGGTTATCGACACCGGCGCAACCCACACGTCGATCACCAAAGCCCTAGCAAGTCAGCTTCTCACCAGCGGCCAAGCGAGAATAGGTCAAGACGGACAAGCAACCGTAGCTGATGGGAGAACAAATGAAATCCACAGCTTGGTGGTCAGGTCGATGCAGATCGGCCCGCGTACTATCTACGATGTGGTCGTCACCTACAGCGATAACGACAGCCCCGATGGTCTGATGCTACTCGGCTTCAGTGCTCTCAGCAAGGCCGGGGCGTTCACCATCGACGCAGCTAACCATCGGATATCGTTCAACTGACAGCCCAGCATGGGAGGGACTGATTTCATCGGCGATGGAGTGGCGACGCTCCATGTCCGATGCAATCCGCGCATCACCCCTCAGAGGTTTTTGGAAGGAGTATTGAAACCATGAGACGCCTGCTTCTCGCTGCCGCCGCCCTCGCAGCATTCACGGTGCCGGCTTCGGCTGCCTCGTTCGACTACTACTGGGACAAAATGGCCGCTCTCTCGCACCGCAATCCCGGCCAGCTTACCCGCACCTGCAATCCGGTCTGCCAGCGGGTCTGGGCATGGGACGGCCAAGAACTCGACCACCACCATGATCCGCTTCGACAACGGCCATCGCGCCGTGTGCTTGCAGTACTTCGGCTCGACCCGGCGCACTTGCACCTTTGACGACGGAAGGCAAGTCACCGCGCTTTTCGACAGCGAGGCAAACAACTGGCGCGTCACCAACTGGCTTCGACGGCGATGGAGAGGCCCGCCCGCTCCATGTCCGATGCAGTCTGCATCTTGAAAAGGGCGTCGCCGTTTAAAGCGTCCGCGTAGCGCTAAAAAAGTTTTGCCCGGGTTGTGCCGCCCCCCAGCGCAGCGCTCGGATGCCGCCCGCGAGCGTCTGCGGTAATCTTAGATACTGTCGGAGCGGCGTCGCTCACAGGTTCTTGGTATGAGACACCTAAACAAGACGGTCATCGCTGGTGCCGCGCTCCTATTCAGCGCCGCGCACGCGAACACAACCTCACTCCCCTTGATCTATGTCGAGTGCCAAAGCCTTTCGCTGTGCCGGTCGAAATCGGCCTAAGCCGTAGAGCCTGAACGCCCAGGCTGGGGCCGTCCACATCATCAGCTTCGCCGGGGCGAGCGCTGCCGTTCGCGGCCGCCACGAAACGGGTCAATTTTGGACGCCGATCTGGAGTGGGCCCCTTGGGGCGGACAAGAATCGGCGGCTGATTTGACCATCGGCCGGGGATTGAGATCCTCGAACTGCTGCGGGCTGAGATAGCCCAGCGCTGAGTGTAGACGACGAGCGTTGTAGACCTTGTCGATGAATCTCGGAAGATCGTCGGCGACATCAGCGAAGGTTTCGTAGGCCATCGGATAGACGGCCTCGACCTTCAGCGTCTTCATGAAGCTCTCCGCCTTGGGATTGTCGTATGGGTTGCCGCGCCGTCCCATTGAGCCGACAAGACCGTGGCGGAGCAGCGCCTCCCGATAGCCCTGCGCGGCGTATTGCGAACCGCGGTCGCTGTGGTGAATGCATCCTGGCGGCGGCTTTCGCCGCTCGACGGCCGTGTTCAGCGCAGCCAGCGTCAGGCGCACGTCGATCGAGCGGCTGATGGCATAGCCGATCGCTCGGCGCGACCAGGCGTCGAGGATCACCGCGACATAGGCGAAGCCCTCTCGGATGGCGACGTACGTGATGTCTGCGACCCAGAGCTGGTCAGGCCCGTCAATCGTGAGGTCCTTGGCGCGAATGGGATAGATCGGCTGGTCGTGGTCGCTGTCGGTCGTCGCCACATAGCGGCGCCGTCGGCGCGGCTGGAGATCGTGCTCGCGCATCAGTCTCCGGACCTTCTTGTGATTGACGATCAGGCCGCGATGTCGAAGCTCGGCCCGAACGCGCCGCCAGCCATAGAATTCGAATTCCTCGCAGATCCCGGAGATCGCCTCGACGATCGCGGTGTCGTCCTGCGCGGCGGGTTTGTCGTAGAAGGTCGAGCGGGCGATTCCCATCAGCCGGCATCCTTCTGCAACGCTGAGGCCGGGGGGCCGACAACGGCGGATATAGTCGCGCTTTTCGGCCGCGGCGCGCTTTTCACAGCCCCCTTTAGAAACTCAAGCTCCAGCGCCTGCTTGCCGACAAGCCGCTCGAGCGCTGCGATCCGGGCTTCATACTGCTGGAGAAGATCGGCGGCTGCGGCGTCCTCGTCGAAGGCGCAGGCCTCGTACTTCTGAACCCAGACCCGGATCAGGTTACGGCAGATGTCATGTCGTTTGGCGAGCCCATGAAGGGTCTCGCCGGCCAGGAACTCCTGAGCGACCTGGCGCTTGAACTCGATGCTGTGCGTGCGATGCTTGGCCATCGGCTTCCATCCTTCGAAAGCCCGGCACAAGGGTCAATTCCTGCTTGCCCAACCGTCCGCCCCAAGGGGCCCACTCCAATCGGAGGGGCAGTTTTGCGCGCCGATTGACAGCTCCGGCCGCTGATTTGTCAGAGTCCCATGAATCATGCACGATTCAACAGAGGAATCCCAAAAACACCATCCGTCGAAATTTCGTCCACACGGCCTAGTCCTACGGTGAGGTAAGATATGGCGGCACTCCTTTCACGCTGTTGAGACAATAGCCACTGTAGATCAGGACGCCCCAAATTTGCACGAGCGATGACAGCAACTACCATCGATGTCCCCAATCATGGAAGCCAATGCGAGGAGGACGCGCAAGTCGCGACTTCCATGAACGTCCCCCCTTTCCTTCGTTACACGGATGTCACAATAGTGTGAGCTTGGGTTCGGGCAAGCTTGACGATTGTCAAAAAAGCGCGGCTCTGTTCGCGCGAAAGGGGCTGCGCTCCCAAGAGGTGGCACCCAAACGTCCGGCGATTGGGCCAACCGACGAGGAGCATGTGATGGCGCAGGATTCCACGCTGTTCGGCGCGGCCGCGGAATATTGGAGGGACGCGGCGCAGCGCGGCGTTCTTTTCATGGACACCTTGAGCGAGCGGGGAAACACCTATGTGGCGCAGTCGGCCAAGGCGGCGCCGCATGTTCTGACCTTTCCGGTGGAAGTGCTGCGCGACGGCCGCACGCTCGAGCGTCCGGTCAATTACGCGCTCGTGCGAATCGTCCCTCCTGACGATGTAACGATTGATCCCTTGAAGCCGGCGGTTGTTGTTGTCGACCCGCGCGCGGGACACGGTCCCGGGATTGGCGGTATGAAGCCGGAAAGTGAGATCGGCGTCGCGCTTCGCGCCGGCCATCCCGTGTACTTCATCGGCTTTCTGCCAAAGCCTGAACCCGGACAGACGATCGAGGATGTCTGCCACGCAGAGGGGACGTTCATCGAGGACGTCGCCCAACGCCATCCCGAGGCCGAGGGCAAGCCAATTGTCATCGCCAACTGTCAGGCCGGCTGGCAGACCATGATGATGGCGGCGATCCGGCCGGACCTGACGGGGCCGATCATGCTGGCCGGATCGCCGCTTTCCTACTGGGCCGGCGTTAGGGGCAAGAACCCCATGCGTTACCTCGGTGGGCTGCTTGGCGGAACATGGCTGACGGAGCTCTCTGGCGATCTCGGCGCTGGAATCTTCGACGGCGCTCATCTGGTGGCGAATTTCGAGTCCCTCAACCCGGCCAACACCTATTGGACCAAGCCCTACAACGTCTATTCGAAGGTCGACACAGAACCGGAGCGGTTCCTCGACTTCGAGACCTGGTGGGGCAATCCGGTCCTGTTGAACGCGGGCGAGATGCAGTGGATCGCGGACAACCTGTTCGTCGGCAACAAGCTTTCGAGCGGCCAGATTCGCACGTCGGGGGGCGCGCGCGTCGATTTGCGCAACATCAAATCGCCGATCGTCGTGTTTTGCTCCTGGGGCGACGACATCACCCCGCCCCAGCAGGCGCTCGACTGGATTCTCGACCTCTACGACGACGTCGGCGAGATCGTCGCCGGGGGACAAACGATCATCTATTCGCTGCATCCGACTATCGGCCATCTCGGTATTTTCGTATCGGGCAAGGTGGCGGCGAAAGAGCACAACGAGTTTGTCTCCTGCATGGAGATGATCGAAGCGACGCCGCCCGGCCTCTACGAGGCCGTCATCACGGACGCGCGGCCGGACACGGCCAACAGGGATCTCGTGGACGGCAAATATCTCTTCCGTCTGGAGAAGCGCACGCTCGACGACATCCGCGCGTTCGGCGTCAATAGCCCCGAGGATGACGCGCGCTTCGGCGCCCTCGCGCGGCTCTCCGAAATCAACCTCGGTCTCTACCGCACCTTCTGGCAGCCATGGGTTCGCGCCAGCGTGACAAAACCGACGGCAGAGGCAATGCGCGCCGTGCATCCGAACCGCCTGCGGTTCGGCCTCTTCTCCGATCAGAATCCCTTCACGAAGGCGGTGAAACCGGTGACCGAGGCGGTCCGCGCTAACCGGACTCCGGTCAGTCCGGACAATCCGCTACTTGCCATGGAGAAGGTCGCTTCATCGTGGATCACGACCTGCCTTGAAAGCTGGGGCGCGATGCGCGACGGCATGACGGAGGCCTTCTTCCTCAATGCATATGGCTCGCCCCTGCTGCAGGCCATGGTCGGGCTCGGAGACCCCAAAGAGAACTCCGCGCCGCATCGAGCGCGATCTCGCGCGCGAGACCGCCGCCGCCGAACTCCGGTCGAGCCTCGACCGGAAGTTCGAGGAGGGCGGCCTCGAGGAAGCGGCGCTGCGGGCGCTCATCTACGTACGACTGCCGGACGGCGCCTTCGACGAGCGCAGCTTTCGTATGCTCAAGAGCATCCGAGAGCAGCGGAAGTCGAACGACCGGATCACGCGGTCTCAACTCAGGGACATGCTGAACGTTCAACTGCAGCTCGTTCAGCTTGACGAGGAGCGCGCGATCGACGCCGTGCCCAAGCTTCTCAGGGACCGTGAGGACGACATCGCCGCGACATGGAGCGCGATGCGCCAACTTGTCGCGGCGCCCGGCGCGCTAGATCAGGAGGGTCAGCGCCGCTGGGCGCGGATCGAGAAGCTGTTCGACGCGGGGCCTAGGCCGAGCCGAAGCCGAAAGGTCGGAAATGTCTGACGCAGCAACCCGAACGGCAGTTGTTTCGCACGACAAATATAATCGTTTGATAGCGGCAGCGCAGAAGGAGACGACAATCAAGGTGGCCGTCGCGCATCCATGCGACGAAGTGTCGTTGCGCGGAGCGGTCGAGGCGAGGAATTTGCGATTGGTGGATCCAATCCTCGTGGGTCCGGAGGAGAGAGTTCGAGCAGTTGCCGCGCAATCGAACCTCGACATCGGTACGATTGAAATCATGAATTCCGAGCATAGTGAAGACTCGGCCGCCAAGGCGGTGGGACTTGTCACAGCCGGCAAGGTCGAAGCTCTGATGAAGGGTAGTCTGCATACGGACGAACTCATGAGTGCCGTGGTTTCGCGACAATCTGGGATTCGCACCGCCCGCCGTATCAGCCACTGCTTCATCATGGATGTGCCGGGCTATCCTGACCCGCTGATCATCACCGACGCGGCGGTAAATATTGCTCCGGACCTTGACGGAAAGGTCGACATTATCCAGAACGCAATCGATTTGGCCCATGCGATGGGTTTAACCGAGGTGCGCGTCGCAATCCTGAGCGCGATGGAGACGGTGACAGCGAAGGTGCCGTCGACGATCGAGGCGGCCGCCCTGTGCAAGATGGCGGAGCGGGGCCAGATTACCGGGGCCCTGCTCGACGGCCCGCTGGCGCTTGACAACGCCATTAGCCCCGAAGCGGCGGCGATCAAGAAGATCGCGTCACCTGTCGCTGGCCGAGCCAACGTCCTGGTCGTTCCCGACCTGGAAGCCGGCAACATGCTGGCGAAAAGTCTTTCGTTCCTCGCTCAGGCGGAATCGGCGGGCATCGTGTTGGGCGCGCGTGTCCCGATTATCCTGACAAGCCGCGCTGATTCATTGGTCAGCCGCCTCGCGTCTTGCGCCGTTGCGGTTCTGGTCGCTGCGGCGCGGCGCAAGTCTGCGCCCGCGGCAATTCGCTGAAGGAATGCTCAATGGGCGACGATACTCCCCGCCCCGTTCTTGCGGGACAAAAAGCACTGGTCATCGGCGTGGCGAACGACGACTCGATAGCCTACGGATGCGCGAAGGCGTTCCACGCTACGGGCGCAGACCTCGCGATCACCTGGCTCAATGAGAAGGCAAGACCGTATGTTGAGCCGCTCGCCTGCGACCTCGGCGCATCGATCACCGGCGCGGTGGACGTCGCCGTTCCCGGACAGTTGGAGGCCATGTTCGATCAGATCCGCACACAATGGGGTCGGCTGGACATTCTTGTTCACTCCATCGCCTTTGCGCCCAAGAGCGACCTTCAGGGCGGACTTCTCAACTGTTCCGCGGAAGGGTTCGCGAAGGCGATGGATATTTCGTGCCATTCCTTCATTCGTATGGCGAAGCTGGCGGCGCCCCTGATGACCGACGGTGGGACGATGTTCGCCATGAGCTATTATGGCGCGAACCGGGTGGTCGCGAACTACAATGTGATGGGTCCGGTCAAGGCAGCGCTCGAGGCGGCGTGCCGCTATCTGGCCTACGAACTCGGTTCGCAGGGCATCCGCGTGCACGCCATGTCTCCTGGCCCGTTGAAGACGCGGGCAGCCTCGGGCTTGAAGGACTTTGAGCTGTTGCTCACAGAAGCGGCTCAAAAGGCGCCGCTCGGGGAGCTCGTTGACATTATGGACGTCGGATTCACCTGTGCCTATCTGGCGACGCCCTTCGCCAAGAGAATCACTGGCGGAACCGTCTACGTCGACGGCGGCGCCAACCTCATTGCCTGAGCACGATCTCGTCTGGAGACGAGGTCCGCGTTGTCCCCCGGGCCGACCGAAGTAGAGCGTTCCCGAACCACGAGGTGGCCGTGTCTCAATCCATCGCGGTGATCAACGCTGGGTCTTCCAGCATCAAGTTCGCGCTCTATGACGCGGCAAGGGAAGTGATCTCCCTTTTCCACGGTCAAATTGGCGGGATTGGCGTCGCACCACGCCTGAAGGTCGCCGACTCCAAGGGCGAAATCGTCGAGGAACGCGCCTTCGCGTCCGAAGGCTTTGATCATGGCGCCGCCATGCGCGAGATCCTCTCCGTGGGCGCCAAACTCTTGCGCGGAGAGCCTGTTGCCGCGTTCGGTCACCGGGTCGTTCACGGGGGTGTTCGCTATGATAGCCCCGTGCGGGTGACGTCGGATGTCCTGGACGACCTTGCCAGGCTCGCGCCATTGGCGCCGCTTCATCAGCCGCACAATCTCGCCCCTATTCGCACAATCATGAATGTCGCTCCACAAATTCCGCAAGTTGCGTGCTTCGACACGGCGTTTCATCGCGGGCAATCATCTCTCGCTCAGGCGTTCGCTCTGCCACGAAGGTTTTCTGACGCCGGCGTTCGGCGCTATGGGTTTCATGGCCTGTCCTACGAGTTTCTTGCCGCGCGGTTCGGCGAACTGGCGCCCTCGCTCGCGAATGCACGCATCGTCATCGCGCATCTTGGGAATGGCGCCAGCATGTGTGCGATTAGGGACGGCCGCAGCGTCGCGACGACGATGGGATTCACCGCGGTCGACGGCCTCATGATGGGAACGCGCTGCGGCGCGGTCGATCCCGGTGTAATCCTTTATGTGATGCAAGAACACGGCATGGACGCCGACGCGATCGAAAACCTAATCTACCGGCAGTCCGGCTTGCTGGGCGTGTCCGGCATTTCGTCGGATATGCGGGCTCTCCGCGCTTCTGCCGAGCCGGCGGCTAGCGAAGCGATCGCGTTGTTCGTGTATCGCATAGTGAGGGAACTCGGATCGCTGGTAGCAGCCTTGGGCGGCATCGACGCGCTGGTGTTCTCCGGCGGGATCGGCGAGCACGACGCGATGACCCGGGCCGAAGTCGTGAACGGGTCGCGATGGATCGGCGCCGCCCTCGACCCGGATCGCAACTCCCGTAATGACCTCAGGATCAGCGCCGACGACTCGGCCGTTTCGGTTTGGGCTATCCCAACCGACGAGGAGAGGCTCATTGCACGCCATACGGCTGCGGTTCTGTCCTGAGAGCGACGACTATCGTGCTCACGGGTGGGCGCATGCGTGACTCCAAACCAAATGGGCCGCAGCCCGAAAAGGGCTAGGAAAACTCAGGAGTGGCCTTGGCCACCACGAATGCGCATGTCTCCGAAATTCTACCGCAACAGCATCTTCGTCGCGACGGGTGTGCATACGCCCTCCCTCGCTACGCCAGCACAGGCATTATGCCCGACAACGGCCTCGAATGGGTCCCGAGCCAATCAAATGAGCTCACCCGCTCAATGACGATCGAATTCCTCGGCAACGACCGAGCCGCCTTCCAAATCATGCGCTCAACTGGACTGGCCGCGCTGGCGACAACCACCAGCACCTACACGCTCACACAGGACGGCGGCTATTCCCCGATCGTTATCAATCGCATCGCCGGCGTCGGTATCGGCGGCACTGCCACTCGTCGCGCTGCTCACATCTCTACCAAAATCTGATGGCCGATGGCGGCGGGTTTCGGGACAGCCGAGCAGCAGCATCACAAGAAGATGGCGTTAGCCCACGTCCGGCCGCTGACCTCAATACCGAGACTCGGCGGTCCACCAACCTTGTCGGCAGCTGCGTCAGCGCGTGAGACGCTCCCTGACGAGGTCGTTGCCATGCGGCATTCGCATTGCCGCGCTTGACGGAATTTCTCAGCCCCTTTCTCATGACATCAGCAGCACGCGAGACGCGTCTGAACGGGCCTTCCAGCGCCCGTCACGCGGCGTCGCGATCTCCCTCTCGTTGAGACGCCCCCGGAAACGCCGCCCCAAAAGCAAGCGATAGACAGAGGCCCGCCCGACCTTGAGACGCTTCGCGATCTCAGCGGCCCCCAAGCCCTCGGCCTTGAGGGCGGCGACCTTGGTGGCGTCTACAGAGGCTGGGCGGCCCTTGTAGACGACCCTGGGCCTCGCGGCGCTGATCCCTACATGGCAGAGCCAATGCGCGGCTCCTTGGGTCATTGGTTCACACCTCGTCGGTCGCGATACAGATCATTGCGCTGCCCTAACCACCGCCGACGCGCTTGTTCTCGGGGGCCAATTTTATGCCCGTCGCGGCCACCCACGACGCCCGACCTTGAGACGCGTAGTTTCGCGGCTAACACCGCGTTCAGCGGAACCGTGGTCAGGCGAACCTTCAGCCGTTCGCAGTGGCAGGGCGTGACGTTCGGGCAGGACAGCGACGGGAATCGCTGGACGAGATCTCGCCGGTGGGACATCCCTGCGGTCGAGCCGCGTCGCGAGCGTTGACGGTCCCGCGTTCATAGGTATCCCAGAACAGCTTGGCTTGCTCGTCCGTCCCAGCCCGCAAGGCGAGACAACTCGGCTTGTCGCGAACGCACGCCGCAAAGAGATCGGTTACAATCCGCTCGGCAGCGTCGCGGAGGTCATAGACGTCCTCATACTGAACTTTGGGCGTCGGGGTGTCCGGAATCAGGTTGTGTGCAACCACGTCGTTCCGCAGCCGCTTTGCGCGGTCAAACAAGTCGTCCTTGAGTAGGGTTTCGTAGCGCTCTCTCGCCTGTTGCAGGGCCACCGTTGACCCTGTCCGGCTCCCGCAAATAGGTCAACGAGCGCCTTGTCTTTGAGCAATTGAATAATCTGTCCAACGCTTGCGCGGTTGCCGCGTCGCGAGTCCTCGGGATCAAGACATGCCGTGATGGTTCCAATCGCCGCCCGCAGAATTCCGGCGTGAACCCAACGGATCGACAAGACGTGGCGCGCTCCGACCTCTGATGGCTTCACCACGTATTGCTTCACCAAGACGTCACGCGCGTTCAACTCCTTAAGATAAGCGCAAAAGGCGTCTGCGCTCTCCATAGCCTCGTTGAGGGCGAATAGGCGATCAATGACCTCATTTGCGCGCGCAACGAGCTTTGCATCGGCCATAGTCTAAACCCTTCTTCGGGCCAGCGTCGGACATCGGCCGACGACCGCCTCTTCGGCCCGACAGCTCGGAGGCGCAAGCGCTCCTGCGGACTAGGGGCGGATATCCCCCGGACTTTCCCGTCACCGGCTGCACGTCTGGCTGCGGCCCAGTTTGGTCGCCTCGTTCAGATGGCGGCGAAAGACAGAAGATTGGCAGGCAACAGCAAACTGGTCGCCGCCGCTCCCGTTACATCGCTTGGCAATCCATACCGCCGTCCACGTCGGACGGGGGACGATGTTCGTCAGTCTCTGACAAAAGGAAATGGAACCATGGAACTATGCCATTTCGTCCCGCTTTTTCTCGGCGGCATGGCGCTGATCGCTGGCGCGCCGCGATGACTGGCTTCAACATGCCTCCGGGCACCAACCCGCCCGATATCCCCCATGACGGCGAGGACGACGCCTTCTTCGAAATGGTCTGGAACAAACTGGCGGGCAGGGTCCCCGACGACGACGTCGCTGAGATCGCCAAGTGGATCGCCGACCTGATCAGGGACGCCCGTGAGGACGGCCTGTGGGAGGCTTAAGGACGCCTCTGGGCCTGGGAGCTTCGGCAGTTCTCGGGCCAAACGTGCCCCGTTTTCTGCGGCCGTGTGAGCGGCTGACGAACGCTTGAACTTGCCTCTCGCCAAGCTGGGCGGAAACATGCTGCGCTCCAGGGCGGCGCGCCGGTCGCTGGCGGGGATTGGGACGTCAGCGCTCCTACAGGGTGGGAACGTCCGAGACCGTGAGCGTCCCTGGCCCTTGGGAACCGCGACGACAGTGGCCGCCGGACGACTTGCCTCCATCTGCCAAAAAGCCAATAAATCCTGCCAACCTTTCATGGCGGGAGCGGCAACCATGGAAGAGGAAACGAGTCAGCGAGGGCTACCGACGACGACGGGATTCGCCGCACGAGAAGCCATTGCGATGCTTCGCAAACGCAACATCGCGACCGCGCCGCTATTGCTTCGAGCCGGTCTGTCGGAACACGGACTTGCGCGGGCGGCGGATGAAGGCAATGGCCTTCCCCTGCGCGTGTCGGCTATCGGACAGTGCAAGTTCCTCGAGTATGCGGCGGAGGCGATGGACGACAGCGCCTTTGGGCTTCACCTCGCAAGGCAGATCGATCCGCGCGATGTGGGACTGTATTTCTATGCCGGTTCGGCGGCTCGCGATCTCGGCGAAGCGCTCGCGCTCTTTTCGCGCTATTGCCGGATCGTGAACGAGGCGTTTCGCCTGACCCAAAGATCGGCTGACTCAGCCATTGAGTTCGAGTATGTGGGCCTGCCAAGATATGCCGCTCGGCACAATATGGAATACGTCGTGGCGGCCATTGCGGCGGCACTACGAACGATGTCAGGCCGCAAACTCGTCCCCGCGAAAGTCGCATTCGCACACAACCGGAATTCCGACGTGCGGGAATTCGAGCGGTTCTTCGGTTGCCCGGTCGAGTTTGGCGCGCCGAACACCGTGTTCCAGATCTCAACCGATGCTCTCCGCCTTCCGCTGATCACCGCCGATCCGAAGCTGCTCCGCGTCCTTCGACCCTACTGCGACGCCGCTGCGAAGGAGCGGAACGCAAACCGGGAACGCTGCGCTCTGCGGTTGAGGCCGAGGTGGAGAAACTGCTGCCCCACGGCAAAGCCAAAGCCGAAAACGTGGCGGAGGCTTTGGCCCTCAGCCTGCGCACCCTAGCGCGAAGGCTGGCTGATGAAGGGACAACATACGGCGAGGTCGTCGACCAATTGCGGAAGAGCCTCGCGACTCAATATCTCAACGATCCGGGGATGTCGCTCGGGCAGATTGCGTGGCTGCTCGGATACGAAGGTTCGACCTCGTTCAATCATGCTTTCAAGCGTTGGACGGGACGGTCGCCTTCCGCTGATCGGAACAGATGAGCGCGGACGCCGTCTCTTGGCGTGAAAAGACAGAAGATCGGCAGGCTCTGACAACCTGCGCTCAGCAACAACCGCTAAGTTGTTTCCCGACGGCCAACGACTTCGCCGTGGCCCCGGAGACAAGCTCTTGGAAATCCAGCTCAACGATGAGGAACGGCGAGCCGTCGGGCAGATTGCTCACGGAACGCAAAGCGTTCCTGATCGAAACCACGGAAGACACGACCCAGCCTGACCCTGCGCGTCGCGCCGGATCAATTGAGTTGTTGGTTATAGCGTCGATACTCGAAAAGCTACGCCTCCGAGATCTCCTGTCAACCAGTGCAGCGGATCGCTCGCGTACTCGTTAGACGCGGCGCTCAGATCCATAAGATCCGCCGAGTCCCAAATTGCGACGAAGCCTGGAGCGCTGGGGGAGCATCATGTCGCCGAGGGAAGCGTGAAAAACCCGATGGGCGCGCTCGTCCTGCGCGATGTCCCATCGAGAGGGTCCGGTCGCCCCTGTTCGCCCTCCCGCCTGACGTGGTAGAACTTGCCCACTCGCGGATCGATTTCAGCAGCCACGCTGCGGCGAGTCGATGGGTCGTTCGGTCATGATCGACGCCGCCAGCTATTCTGCGACCGAGACCTTGCCCGACGGACGCTCGGTGGAGATCCGCGCGCAGCGCTCCCAGGACCGCGAAGGCATGCAGGCGGCGATCGCGCGATCCAGCTCGGGGTCGCTTTACCGTCGCTTCTTTGCGGCCAGGCGCGAGTTTTCGGAGAAGGAAACCGACTATTTCCTCGACATCGACTTCGTTAATCACGTCGCTTTGGTGGCGGTCGCCAACGACGCCGGCCAGCCGACGATCGTCGGCGGCGGGCGGTATGTTGTCGTCCGGCCCGGTCAAGCCGAAGTCGCCTTCGCGATTGTCGACGCGTATCAGGGCCTAGGCATCGGCTCAGCATTGATGCGCCATCTCGCAGCCCTCGGCCGTGAAGCCGGTCTTCGTGAGCTCATCGCCGAGGTCCTCTCGGAAAATGCCCCCATGCTGAATGTGTTCGAGCGCAGCGGCCTCGCGATGAGCACGAGACGCGAGGGCGCTGTCGTCCACGTCACTCTGCGCTACTCCTGATCGCCAGAGGCGCCCGGGGCCGCGCTCCGAGCTGGTCGCGCGACGCAACCAACGGAGAGGAAGATCATCCATGAAAGCGATCGCTCAATTCGTCCGGACGACAATTGTCGGCGGCCTCCTCTTCCTGGCGCCGATCGTCGTGCTGATCATCATTCTCGCCAAGGCGTTCGACTACGCGAAGAGGGTCTTGAACGCCGTTGTTGTTCACATTCCGGCCGTTTCGGATTTGAGCGCTGGCGTCGCGACGGCGCTGGCGGTCGTGCTTGTCGCGCTCGTCTGCTTTGCTGCCGGCATGCTCGCGCGCACCGTGCCTGCGCAGCACGTCGTCAACGCATTGGAGTCGTCGGTATTGTCGAAGATTCCGGCCTACGAATATCTGAAACAGGAGAGCGCAAGCGCGCTGGGGGCCGTCCAGAGCACGGACCTCTCCGTAGTCTTCGTACCCATGGAAGGGGGATGGCAACTCGGCCTTCAAACCGAACCAGCGGCTGATGGCCTCGTCCCAATTTTCGTCCCGAGCGCGCCGAACCCGCATTCGGGGTCGGTCTTTTTCTTTCCGGCCGACATCGTGCGCCCTGCCGGCGTCGAGTTGGTCTCCGCGCTCAACTGCCTGAGACGATGCGGCGCGGGCGCACTGGCGCTCAACGCCAATTGGCCGTCCGGGAAAATTCGGGGATAACGGCTCCTGTCTCGACACGAGAGGAACGGCATGAAGATCGGCATCGTCGGAGCCGGACAGGTTGGCGCCACCGCCGCCTACGCCATGATGATGCGTCGTATCGGTTCGGAGATCGTGCTTGTCGACCGCAATACCGATCTGGCGGTCGCCCAGGCGCGCGACATTCTCGACGCTACGCCTTTTGCCGACCCGGTCCGGGTCCGCGCGGGCGAGTGGGCCGATCTCGCCGGCGCGGGCGTGGTTGTGCTTGCGGCCGGGACCAACCAGAGGCCGGGGGAGAGCCGTCTCGATCTGCTGTCGCGCAACGCCGGGATCTTCGCGGAGATCGTGCCGGCCGTGTTGGCGGCGGCGCTGGACCCGATCTTCCTGGTGGCGACCAATCCGGTTGACGTGATGACCCAGATTGTCGCGGCAATCGCGAGGCGGGGCGGTCTTCCGTCGGAACGGGTGATCGGGTCCGGCACCATCCTCAACTCAGCCCGTTTCCGCACGCAGCTCGCGAAGCATCTCGGCATCAGCCCGACATATATCGATGCGCGAGTGCTGGGCGAACATGGCGACAGCGAGGTTTTGCACTGGTCGGGCGCGGCGGCTGGCAACTTGCCGGTGACGGAAGTCGCGCGCCAGATGGGGCGGCTCCTGACCGGCGCCGATCGCAGCCGCATTGACGCCGCGGTGCGCGGCGCCGCCTACGCCATCATCCAGGGAAAAGGAGCAACCTGGTTCGGGGTCGGCGCCGGTCTTGCCCGCATCGCGCAGGCTGTCGAGGAGGACGAGCGGGCGTTGCTGACCTGCTCCATGGTGACGCCTGAGTGCCAGGGCGTGCGAGACGTGGCGCTTTCCCTGCCGCGCGTGATCGGCACGGCCGGCGTCGTGAAGACCCTCATGCCAGATCTCGATACTGGCGAGCGCGCGGCGCTGAAGCGTAGCGCCGAAATACTGAAGGAGGCTGCAGAAGGAGTGCGCTTCTAGGATCGCTGAGGGTCAACCGTCAGATGCATCGAAGGCGTGCTTGATAGTCGCGTTACGGCCGCCTGTTTTGCGTCTGGCTCGTGTTCAAGCGACCTGAGAACTTCGCGAATGAGCCGCTGGTCGAACTCTCAATCGGGGCGGCGTAGCCCTTTGAGCGCCGCGCTCCTCGCCCGGGTGCAGTATAGTGGCCGGACGACGGCGGGGTAAACGACGTGCCAATATGGAGCTGCGATGAAAGCGCTCCTCGCCGTCTTCCTCCTTTTCGCCCTGGCCGAGCCCGCATCGGCCTGCAGACACTATTCGATTTGGCACTATGATTTTCCCCAGCCGCCCTGTCCGAGCGCTCGCCCGGAGACCCAAGCCGGGCCTGCGCGAATTGCGCCGGACATCCCTCTGCCCGACCTGACCAAAATCAACTGGGGCGAAACCGGCGACGGAAGGCTGGCCGCGATCGGAACGCTGCGCGCGCTGAGCGGCGGGCGCTAGGCTTCCGCAAACGGCTTCCGGGGCCCCTACGTTGGCGCCGAAGCGGCCAAGCGGACTGCGGCGAGCTTCTTGGGCTCGGAAACGGTCCCTGGCCGTTCTGCGGCCTCCTAGAGCGTGATGAGATTAGGCTTGGTATCCTGCATTGGTGAAGTAGTTTGCGCATTCTTCGGCGGTGTAGGCGCCGAGCAGTTCGCCCACCGCGGCGGTGAGGGTTTCGATTGTTCGGGCGGCAGCTTTGCGCAAGAGATGCTTGAGCTTGGCGAAGACCTGCTCGATTGGGTTCAGGTCAGGAGAATATTTGGGCAGGAAGAAGAGCTTGGCGCGGGCCGCCCGGATCGCCCGGCGGATGGCGCCGCCTTTGTGGCTGCCGAGATTGTCCATGATCACCAGATCGCCCGGCTTGAGGGTGGGCGCGAGCACCTTCTCGAGGTAGGTCTTGAACGCCTCGCCATTGATTGGGCCATCGAGCAGCCACGGCGCTTCAATCCGGTCGCAGCGAAGCGCGGCGACAAAGGTCATGGTTTTCCAATGGCCGTGGGGAGCGCTGGCCACCAGCCTTTCGCCCCGCGGCGCCCAGCCGCGAAGCGGCTCCATATTGGTCTTCGTCCAGGTCTCATCAATGAACACCAGACGCTCGGGCTCGATCTGGTCCTGACGCTTCTTCCATTGCGCCCGCCTTCGCGCGACGTCGGGCCGTTCGCGCTCGCTCGCCACGACGCTTTTTTTTGAAACTGAGCTTCTCCGCGTGGACGAAATTCCACACCGAGCGATAGTCGACCTTGAGCCCGCGCCCGGCGAGTTCCGCCACCAGCCCGCGCAGCGTGAAGGCTCCTTGCCGAATGCGCTCGGACAGAAAGGCCGCGTGCCCGTCGCGGATCGCCTTCGGCTTGTGTCCGCCCATCTGGCCCGGCGCCACGCTGCCCGTCTCGTGAAACCGCCGCACCCAGTTGACGACCGTGCTGACCCCAACGCCGAACTGAGCCGCCGCTCGATGGCGCGAAAGTCCGCCGTGCAAAACCGCTCCGACCGCCCGCTCACGAAGATCGTTCGAATAAGGCCTTCCCATCCATGCTGGCCTCCTTCCAGCCAGCACCCTGAATCAGAAAATCTCCGATTCGGGAATCCCCGTCGATTCAATCCAAATTCATCCCGCTCTAAGCAGAGATTCGTTGGTTGGCCAACGGAATGCGGCTGCGCTGCGAGTTTAGGGCTGCGACGGCGCAGTGGATAGCCTGGTCGAGGACGTCTGGATCGGTGAAGGTCTGGTGAGCGAGATGGCGGGCTTTCAGATCGCCCCAAACGATCTCGATGTCGTTGAGTTCCGGGGCGTATTTGGGCAGCCACTCGACGGCGAGCCAATGGGCGCGTTCGGCGAGCGCGGCATGCGCCGCTTTGCTGACATGGATCGGGCCGTTGTCGAGCACGAGAACGACCGGCTTGAAGGGCGCGCCGGGCTTCGGGCCGTAGAGATGGTCAAGGAGCCGCAGATGCTCGATGAAGTCGGCGCTGCGCTTGGTGGGCGAGGTGGTGACGACGAGCTTGCGCCTGGCGTAGTCGAGCGAGCCCATCATCGCAACCTTCTTGGCTTGCCCCGGCGCCGGCACACGCAGGTCGGCGCCGCGCCTGGCCCAGGCGCGGGCAAGGTAGGGATGCGTGAGAGCTTCGCTTTCGTCGGCGAACAGAAGGACGATGTCGCCGGCCTCGGCTTGCGCCTTGCGCAGTTTGAGCCGCAGGCCGATGCGATCGACGGCGTCCTTGTCCTGACGCCCTTTCAGGGTGTGGCGCGGGCGGCGGAAGCGGAACCCCCTTTTTGGCGCAGAACCTTCGAGAGCTGCGATCTTGAGATCGTCACGCCTTCGCGGCTGGCGATCTCCTCGGCCAGGCGCGCCAGGGTCCAATTGGGCCGATCGGCGACCGGCGCCGATAACAGCGGCTCGGCCACCCGAAGCGCGGCCTCCGCCTTGAGCGGCTCCGGACCTGGCGCGACGCGCGCCTTGAGAGCCTCGACCCCGCCGCCGGCAAAATCGCTGCGCCAGAGCCGCACCGTATCCTCACGAACCCCAAAAGCTTCGGCGATTTGGGCGCTGGTCCAGCCGGCCAGCGTCAACAGGATCGCCCGCGCCCGGTCCGCCTCGGCCCGATCCGCGCCGCCGGCGAGAGCCTTGAGCGCCCCTTGTTGTTCCTCCGTCGCCGTCACTGGAGATTTGCCCGCCATGCCCCGTCCTCCGAATCAACCCAGAGAACGGAATCACGACCGGCAATCGTTGGCCAGTCCGATCAAACTTGCTTAGCAGGCCGTTGAAAAAGTCTCTGGCCAGCGGAATCGTGATGTGAGTTTTTGTCTTGCGCTTTGACGGAGACGAACGGGACGCGGGGCGGGGACGAACGGTCGGGTTCGCTATTCAGTTACGTCGATCTCGAAGCGCGAGTTGGCGAGGACCATCCGCTTCGGATCATCCGCGGAGCTGTGAACGAGGCGCTGGCAGAGCTGTCGGGCGAGTTCTCGGCGCTCTATTCCCGAATAGGCCGCCCGTCGATTCCGCCTGAGAAGCTGCTGCGGGCGATGCTGTTGCATGCGTTCTATTCGATCCGGTCGGAGCGGCAGTTGATGGAGCGGCTGGAGTTCGATCTTCTGTTTCGTTGGTTTGTCGGCCTCGGCGTTGATGATGGGGCCTGGGATCACTCGACGGTTTCGAAGAACCGCGAGCGGCTTCTGGAGGGCGACATCGCCGCCAAGCTGTTGACCGCGGTGATAGCGCAGCCGCGAGTGAAACGGCTGCTCAGCACCGACCATTTTTCGGTTGACGGCACGCTGATCGAGGCTTGGGCGTCAATGAAGAGTTTCCGACCGAAGGACGGTTCGGACGAACCGCGGACGGCGGACGGTGGGCGGAATCGCGAAGTGGATTTCCATGGCCAGAAGCGCTCCAACGAGACGCATGCTTCGACGACCGATCCGGAGGCGCGGCTCTATCGCAAGGGACCGGGCAAGGAAGCCAAGCTTTGCTTCATGGGACACGCGCTGATGGAGAACCGCAACGGCCTCGTTGTCGACGCCTGCTTGACCGAGGCCAACGGTCACGCCGAGCGGATCGCGGCGCTGCACATGATCGAGCCGCGCGCCGACCGGCCGCGTGCGGTCACGCTGGGCGCCGACAAGGGCTACGACGCCGAGGACTTCGTCAATGAACTGCGCTCGATGAACGCGACGCCTCACGTCGCGCAGAATGCCAATGGGCTTCCTCGGCGATCGACGGCCGCACCACGCGACACGCGGGCTACGCCGTGAGCCAACGCATCCGCAAGCGGATCGAGGAGGCCTTCGGCTGGATCAAGATGGTCGCCGGCCAGGAGCGAACCAAGTTCCGTGGTCGCGAGCGTGTCGGATGGGCCTTCACCTTCGCAGCCGCCGCCTACAATCTGGCGCGGTTGCCGAAGCTGCTGGAGGCCTCCTCGTGAAGGTTCCTGCGAACTGCCGACTGATCGGCCGCTGGAGGATCGTGGAGGCCGACCTCTGGGACCGGGCTCACCTCGATCTCTGCGGCCCGGCGAGGCTGACGATCACCGCGCAAGGCGGCGAAATCGCCTTCGGCGCCTTGGAGGCCGGCCTCGAAGTCGAATACGCGCGCGACTCCATTGGCTTTCACTGGGCCGGCTGCGAGGAAGGCGATGAGGTCGATGGCGAAGGAACCGCCGAACTTCTCGACGACGGCACGATCGAGATCGAATTCGCCTACGACAACGGCGACGAAGCCGTCCTCAAAGCGAAACGGGACCCTTCTTCAACAGCCTGTTAGGACCGGACGCCGGATGACGGGCGCGTGCGGCGGAAACCTAAAGAACCCTTAAGTCCGCGGAAAAATCCCGCTTTTAAATTCTTCGAATCACACTAACATGTGAGCGTCGTCAACCAGCCGAAAGGAGGTGATCCAGTGTCTCATTGTCTTACGTCCCGCGTGATCGACGAGGCCTGGGTTATTGTCCCTGCGAAGGAATTTCGCGCATAGCGCTCGCTAGGCAAGAACTCTTAGGGCGCCGGCAGGCTAGCGTGGGCGCGACAATGGAAGGGCCGTTCCGCAAAGGAGCGGCCATTCTCATTTGCGAGGGAATGGCCGGCGCCACACGGCGCGGCCGGTCCCATCGAGCTCGACGCGGGGCCGCTCGGCGCAAAATGCCGCTTGGCCGAACCGGAAAGCGTTATGCTCTCCGGCGACCGCAAGCGCGGCTGAGCCTTGGCCGGAGGCGCTCGAGCTCTCTGCCAGACCCCCAATCTGGCCGCCATTTTGCCTCGGTTCCACCGTCCGCGTTAGCTGTCTGCTGCGGTAGATTTCGTCAAGCGAGTCTTCCCAGGCCGGAAAGTTGTCTGGGATCAGACAGATGTGAGACGGGTTGATTGAGGGATGGGGTTCCGTGAGGCTCGGGTTGTCGAGGCTCGAATCAGAGGAGAACCCCATGCAGGTTTTTGGCCTGCCCGGCCATCTTATCCGCTCCGCCAGGTCGGCGTCGCGTTCCACGCTCCATCGCTGGCGCAAGCGGGCCGCGCCGCTCAACCGGCGTCCCCATCGGCTGCGGGGCCCGAACCGCCCCGCCGGCGCTCAGGCGGCGGTCGAGCGCCTCAGGCTCGACTTTCCGATGTGGGGCAAGGCCAAGATCGGGCCGCTCGTGCGAGAGCTCGGCTTTGCGGTCAGCGACGCCACGGTCGGGCGGATCCTGGGCGACCTCATCAGGCGCGGGCGCGTGCCCGCCGCGCCCGACCTGTTGCGCAAGCTCGGGCCGCGCTCGGCGGCGAAAAAGCGGCCCTACGCCGTGCGCAAGCCCGAGACCGTCGCGTTCCAGAAGCCCGGCGATGTCGTGCAGATCGACCCGCTCTCCATCTCGATTCTGCCAGGCCAGGCAATCAAGCAGTTCACCGCCTACGATCCGTTCGCCAAATGGACCGTCGCGAGACCCTATAAACGCGCCACCGCCAAGAACGCCGCCGAGTTTCTGGACCGCGTGCGCGCGCAAATGCCCGATCCCGTCAGAGCCATTCAAATCGACGGAGGCAGCGAGTTCATGGCCGTCCCCGGGCCTGTCCTGGGGATCGAGCAGGCCTGCGCCGACGCCAAAATCCCCCTCTACCTGCTCCCGCCCCGATCGCCCAAGCTCAACGGGGCCGTCGAACGCTGCAACGGAGCCTGGCGGTATGAGTTCTACGCCTGCTCCGACCTGCCCCTCGACATCAACAAAAATCGCCGAACGCGTCGACGCCTTCCAAAATCTCTACAACAACCACAGACCCCACGGCGCCCTTGCCGGAATGACCCCGGCAAAGTACCTCTCAATCCGCCGCGCCAGCCAAACCCCGCCGTCTCATATGTCCTGAGCCAGGACACGCATTTGACCAGATCGAGCACCTTCCTCTATACTGAGTGCCGCACTCGGCGGCCGCCCCAGCGGGCGGCGTTTTTATTTTCGCCGCTCACGCTCAGGTCTCGAGAGGCTGATTTCTTGAGACATCGCAAGGAGTTGGATAGGTGAACCTCGCCGACGCGACGTCCGCCATGGTTCCCACCTATGCCCGGGCCAATGTCGCTTTCGAGCGAGGCGAGGGCTCGTGGCTCATCTCGACCACCGGCGAGCGCTATCTCGACTTCGGCGCCGGCATCGCGGTGACCTCGGTCGGTCACGCCCATCCCCATCTCGTCGAGGCGCTGATCAGCCAGTGTTCGAAGCTGTGGCATATTTCGAACCTCTACCAGAACCCCGACGGCGAGCGGTTCGCGCGCCGGCTCGTCGACGCGACCTTCGCCGATCTCGTCTTCTTCGCCAATTCCGGCGCCGAGGCGAACGAGGCAGCGGTCAAGATGGCGCGTCGGCGCCAGGCGATCGGCGGCCATCCCGAGCGCTATCGGATCCTCACCTTCGAAGGCGCGTTCCATGGCCGGACGCTCGCGATGATCGCCGCCGGGGGACAAGCCAAGTATCTCGACGGCTTCGGCCCCAAGGTCGACGGCTTCGACCAGATCCCGGTCGCCGACCTCAAGGCGGTCGAGGCCGCGATCGGGCCTGAGACCGGAGCGATCATGATCGAGCCGATCCAGGGCGAGGGCGGGGTGCGGGTCATATCGCCCGCCTTCCTGCGGGGCCTGCGCGAGATCTGCGATCGGCGCGAGCTCCTCCTCATCTTCGACGAGGTCCAGACGGGTGTCGGGCGCACCGGGCGGTTCTTCGCTTACGAGCACATCGGCGTCCATCCCGATATTCTGACGTCGGCCAAGGGAATCGGCGGAGGCTTTCCGGTGTCGGCGTGCCTGGCGACGGCGGACGCCGCCCGCGGCCTCACAGTCGGCGTTCACGGGACGACCTTCGGCGGCAATCCGCTGGCCATGGCGGTCGGCAACGCCACGCTGGACGTCATCCTCGAGCCGGGCTTCCTCGAGCGCGTCGCGCGGCTCGGCCTCGACATGCGCCAGCGGCTCGCCGAGATCAAGGATCGCCACCCCTCGGTGATCGAGGAGGTTCGCGGCGAAGGGCTGATGGTGGGCCTGAAGCTGAAGGTGCCCCCGGCCGCCTTCGCCGCCGCGGCGCTCGAGCGCAAGCTGCTCGTCATTCCCGCCGGCGACAATGTCATGCGCATCATGCCTCCGCTCGTGGTCACCGACGAGGAGATCAAGGAGGGCGTGCGCCGGCTCGACGCGGCTTGCGCCGCGGTCGAAAAGCGACAGATGGCTGCCGCGAGCTGAGGGCCCATGAACGCGCCCGTTCACGCCGAGCCCCGGCATTTCCTCGATCTGCTCGAGCTTTCGCGTCCGGAGCTGCGCGGCATCCTCGATGCGGCGGCCGCAATGAAGGCCGCGCGGGTCAAGGGCGCGGAAGCGGCCTCGCGGCCGCTCGCCGGCAAGACGCTGGCGATGATCTTCGACCGGCCCTCGACCAGGACCCGAGTCTCGTTCGACGTCGGCATGCGCGAGCTTGGCGGCGAGTCGATCATGCTGACCGGGGCCGAGATGCAGCTCGGCCGCGGCGAGAGCATCGCTGACACCGCGCGCGTGCTGTCGCGCTATGTCGACGCGATCGTCATTCGCATCCTCGCCCACGACGACATGCGGGAGATGGCGGCAAACGCGACGGTTCCGGTCATCAACGGCCTCACCAAGCAGTCGCATCCCTGCCAGGTGCTGGCCGATCTCATGACCTTCGAGGAGAAGCGGGGGCCCATCCGCGGCCGCAAGATTGCCTGGTCGGGCGACTACAACAACGTGCTGTCGTCCTGGATCGACGCCTCCGCGCGGTTCGGCTTCCGGCTCGAGATCGCCTGTCCGCCCGAATTGCAGCCGGGCAAGCCGCGGGTTGAGGACGCGCGCAAGGCGGGGGCGGACATCGCGATCGGCGTCGATCCCGTCGCGGCGGCGAAGGACGCGGCGGCGGTGATCTCGGACTGCTGGGTGTCGATGGGCGATGAGGACGAGGGCCGGCGCCACAATCTGCTTGCGCCCTATCAAGTCAACGCCGAGCTCATGAGCCACGCGGCGGCCAATGCCATCTTCATGCATTGCCTCCCCGCCCATCGCGGCGAGGAGGTCACCGACGAAGTGATCGACGGACCGCAGTCGGTCGTGTTCGACGAAGCGGAAAACCGCCTGCATGTGCAGAAGGGCGTGCTGGCCTGGTGTCTGGGAGCGGCCCCATGACCGTTCTCGAGCGCGCAGCCTCCGCCGAGGTCATCGACGACATCGTGCTGCCGTTCGCGGTCGAATCGCTGAGCACTCGCGGGCGCCTGGTGCGGCTCGGGCCCGCGATCAACCAGTTGCTCAAGCGCCACGACTATCCGGAAGCCGTGTCAAAGCTGGTGACGGAAGCCGCGACCCTCGCTGCGCTCCTCGGATCGACGCTGAAGCGCGAGGGCCGCTTTCAGTTGCAGACCAAGAGCGACGGGCCGGTCACCATGCTGCTCGTCGATTTCGACGCGCCCTCGCATCTGCGCGCGCTCGCCCGGTTCGACAAGGCGCGGCTCGACGAGGCCGGCGCCGGCGCCGACCTCCTCGGCCACGGCCACATGGCCTTCACCATCGATCCCGGCGGCGAGATGACGCGCTATCAGGGCGTGATCGCGCTCGAGGGTCAGGGATTGGAGGCGGCGGCGCATCATTATTTCGAGCGCTCGGAGCAGATCCCGACGCTGGTCAGGCTTGCGGTCGGCGAGATCGTCACCCCGGGCGGCGCCGCCTGGCGCGCCGGCGGCCTCGTCGTCCAGTATCTGCCGGAAGCCGGCGGGCGCCGGCTCAAGGCGGATTTCCCGCCAGGCGACGCGCCCGAGGGGGTCGAGCCCGATCGGGTCGCCGAGGATGACGCCTGGGCGGAGGCAAAAGCGCGCGCGGCGACGACGGAAGCGCACGAGCTCATCGACCCGACGCTGTCGGGCGAGCGGCTCCTGTTTCGCCTGTTCAACGAACGCGGTGTGCGCGTCTATGCGGCGACACCGCTCGCGGCGGTCTGCCGCTGT
Source organism: uncultured Alphaproteobacteria bacterium (assembly GCA_963742305.1). Lineage (GTDB taxonomy): Bacteria > Pseudomonadota > Alphaproteobacteria > Rhizobiales > Beijerinckiaceae > Roseiarcus. The sequence goes on along the minus strand of CAVULN010000017.1, from coordinate 100,829 downwards.
TCGGCCGAGGGGGTCGACGCGATGTTGCGCTCCTTTCCGCCAGAAGAGGTCAGAGAAATGGTGGGCGAGGACGGCATGATCGGCGTCACCTGCGAGTTCTGCTCGACCAAGCGGGTGTTCAACCCGGCCGACTACGGCGCGTAAGGACCGAAGCGCGCCGATGGACGATAGCGCCTTCGCGGCGAGACTGGCGGAAGCCCAGAGCGCGATCGAGCGCGAACTCGACACGCTGCTGGCCCTTGAGCCCGCGCCCGGCGAGCTTGCGCGGCCCAGGCGCCTCACCGAGGCGATGCGCTATGCGACGCTCGGCGGGGGAAAGCGGCTGAGGGCGTTCCTGACCATCGAGACGGCGCGGGCGCTCGGACGCGCCGACAACGGCCCCAGGCGCGCGGGCGCGGCGATCGAATGCGTCCACGCCTATTCGCTCATCCACGACGATCTGCCGGCGATGGACGACGACGACTTGCGGCGCGGGCGCCCGACAACCCACCGCGCCTTCGACGAAGCGACCGCGATCCTCGCCGGCGACGCGCTGCAGGCGCTCGCGTTCGAGATTCTGGCCGATCCGGTGACCGATCCGATCGCCGAGGTTCGAGCCGGGCTTTCTCTCGGCCTCGCGCGCGCCATCGGCCTTGCGGGCATGGTCGGCGGGCAAATGTTCGACATCGACGCCGAGCGGTCGGCGGCGCCACTTTCGGTCGAGGAGATCCGGCGCCTGCAGGCGATGAAGACCGGCGCGCTTCTCAAGTTCAGCGTCGAGGCGGGGGCGAGGCTCGCGGGCGCCGGCGGAAAGGCGCGTGCGGCGCTCGCGACATACGGGCGCTCGATCGGCGCGGCGTTTCAGATCGCCGACGACATTCTCGACGTGGAGAGCGACGCCGCGACGCTCGGCAAACGCGCCGGCAAGGACGCCGCGCAGAACAAGGCCACCCTCGTCGGATTGCTCGGACTCGAGGGCGCGCGCCACTCGCTTGCCCGTCTCGTCGACGAAGCGGTCTACGCAGTGGACGCGGCTGGAGTCGGCGCCAAGGGCGACGTGCTGCGCTCGACCGCTCGTTTCGTCGCGAAGCGCAAGAACTGAGAAGCGAGGGGGGAATCGATCGCCTCCGCCCGGCGCTGCGGCCTATCGCCCCGATCTGGCCGCCGCTCGCGCCAGCGCCGCGAAGCCTCCGACGTCGACCTCCTCCGCCCGCATCGAAGGCTCAAGCCCGGCGGCGGCGATTAGCGCTTGAAAATCGAGCCCACGCGCGGCGGCGAAGCCTTTCAGCGACTGGCGCAACATCTTGCGCCGCTGGCCGAACGCGGCTTGGGTGAGCGCCGAAAGCGTCGGCGGGTCGCATGGATTCGGGCTCGGGCGGGGAATGAGTTCGACCACACTTGACGTCACCTTCGGCGGCGGCGTGAAAGCGGCAGGCGCGAGGTCGAACAGGATGCGCGCTTGCGCCCGCCATCCTGCCAGCACCGCGAGGCGCCCGTAAGCCGCGCGGTTCTCCGGGGTCGCGACGATGCGCTCCGCCACCTCGCGCTGGAACATCAGGATCAGGCGATCATAGAACGGCGGCCAGGGCTCGGCCTCCAGCCATTGGACGAGGAGCGGGGTCGCGACGTTGTAGGGCAGGTTGGCGGCGATGCGGATCGGCATGGCGTCGGCTTTGTCGATCAGGGTCCGAGGCGCAATGCGAAGCGCGTCGCCTTCGATGACCTCGAGCCGTCCCGGCCAATGCGTGGCGATTTCGGCGAGCGCGCCGAGCGCGCGAGGGTCTCGCTCGACCACGATTACCTTCGCCGCGCCTTCCGAGAGCAGCGCGCGGGTGAGGCCGCCGGGTCCAGGACCGACCTCGACAACTGCGACGCCTGCAAGCGGACCGGCCGCGCGGGCGATCTTTCGGGTCAGGTTGAGGTCGAAGAGGAAATTCTGGCCGAGCGCCTTGCGGGCGCTAAGCCCGTGCGCCGCGACGACGTCCCGCAGCGGCGGCAGGCCGTCGGCCGCGAGGCTCATCGCGTCAATCGGTCGGCGAGCCTGAGCGCCGCGACGAGGCTCGCCGGATTGGCGATTCCTTGGCCTGCAATATCGAACGCCACGCCATGATCGGGCGACGTACGCACGAAGGGCAGACCGAGCGTGACATTGACGCCTTCGTCGAAGGCAAGCGTCTTCACCGGGATCAGGCCCTGGTCGTGATACATTGTAAGCGCTGCGTCGTAGCGCGCCCGCGCCTTTGGGTGAAACATGGTGTCGGCGGAGAACGGCCCAACGATGTCAAGCCCTTCGGCCTTGAGGACTTCGATCGCGGGCCTGATGATTGTGATCTCCTCCCGCCCCATCGCTCCGCCCTCGCCCGCGTGGGGATTCAAGCCGGCGACCGCGAGGCGTGGCCGAGCCACCCCGAATCGCCCGCGGAGGTCGCGATCGACGGTTCGCGCAGTCTTGACGATGAGTTCGGCGGTCAGCGCCCCGGGCGCCTCGGCGAGCGGGATATGAATTGTCACTGGGACGACCGCCAAAGTCTCCGACCAGATCATCATCACTGGGAAGGAGGACTGACCCCAGGCTTTGGCCAGTTCTCCGAGATATTCGGTATGTCCGGGGTGCTTGAATCCGGCCTCATAGAGCACAGCCTTCGCGATCGGATTGGTCACGACCGCGCGCGCCTCGCCGTGACGGACGGCCTCGACCGCGCGCTCGATCGATTCGATCGTCGCCGCCGCGTTGGCTGTACTCGAGCGGCCGGGCGCGCCGTGAACCGCGTTTTTCAGCGGGACGACCGGCAAGCCGTTCGCGAACGCAACCCTAGCGCCCGCCGGGTCGGTCTCGATGATCGGGACAGTGAGGCCGGCGCGCTTCGCGGCGCCGGCCAGGGCGTTTGGCGAGGCGAATATAACGAACGGCGCGCTTGACCTACGCCAGGCGGCCGACGCTAGCTCCGGCCCGATCCCGGCCGGATCGCCCATGGTCATCGCCAGCGGCGCCTTGTCGCCGGTCATGTTCGAGGCTCCAGGGCCAATTTGGCAGCAGGACGACGTGCCGATCAGAGGCCCACGTTCGTCCTGACGTCGCCGAGCGTGCGCAGCACGAGCTGAACCATCAGCGTCTGATTGCGGATCGCCGGGTTCAGAACGACGGGGCCGCCCGGATAGACTTGGTAGACAGCCGGCTGGCTGACATTGGACGAATATTGGAAGCTGAGCGTCGTACACTCGTCCTTGTAGCCGAGGCCGACCGAGTAGCCGACGGGATAGAAGATCGGCGTCGTCTGTCCCAGCGTGTCATAGTAATGGCGAGACATATCGAGCACAAGGGATCCGTTGACCGACCAGCGATCCTGGAATCTGTAGCCGAGGCTGCCGGTCAGGCCCTCGCGCGGGAACTCGAATCCAAGCGCGGGCTGGGCGGCGTAGAGGGCGTAGTCGACGCTACCGTTTATGCCGGCGAAACTCGCCTTCGCGATTTCGTCGAAGCGCTGGAGCTGAAGCGTCGAACTGTCGAACTGCTGCTTGCTCATGAGCGTGATCGGGTTCGAGAACGGCTGCAGCGTCTCGCCGAACACGAAGTTCGAGAACTTCCTGTCGAGGCCGGACTCGAGCCCCGTGTTGCTGGGATCGAATAGGGTGTAGGAATTCTGCCCGGCGACCTGGATCGACTGTCCGCCGACAAAGCTGGCGTGGCCTCCGTTGGCGAAGTTGGCGGTGTATTGGACCCCGTAGTTGAACCGCGTGCCGCCTTCGACCCGATCGTAACCGGAGAACTTGTTCCACGCGAACAGGTTCGTATCATCGAAAACGAGGCTCTGCGAATCCTCATTGGGCTGGATTCTCGGCATGACTTCGCTCGGCCTGGCGACGAACTGGGCGATCGGCGAGATTGCTTGCGTCCCCCACGACGTCGTGGACGTAAACGGATAGCGGTACTCGATGCCCGCGCCCGCCATGTAGCGCGCGAAGGCGCCCTGGTTCGAGCCGGAAAAGAAGGCGGCTTGGCTCGAATTGGCGACCGTGCTCGCACCGAGCGCGCTTGCGTAAGTGATCGATCCGGTTTCGTTGAGCTCGGTCGCTTCGCCGTCGAGGCGCCCGAACAGGAACGGCTTCCATACCTCGCCGATGGGATCGATGTAGCTATGCTGCCACGAGACCTGGCCGGAGGCGCGGGTATAGTTGCCGGCAATGCCGCGCAACATGCATTTGCCCGGGAAATACGTGTTGACGACCGTATTGCCGATCTGTGTCTCACAGACATTGTAGAGATGATAGGCTTGGTCGAAAGTCTGCTGGCCGGTCGACTGGAACGCCGCGTTGGTCTGGTTGATGTTGGCGATGTTGCTGTCGACCGTCAGTTCGCCTCCGAGTCCGTTCGTGCGGTCAGCAGGGACGTTGAACACCCGATTGTAGTCGAAGACCGGCGCAACCGCGACCGGCAGCGTCCGGTTGTCGTCATTCATCGTCGTGCCTTCGAAATGATAGGCGCTAAGGTCGAAGTAGCTCCGCTCGGCCTGGCCGCGCAGATAGATCGTCGAGATGACGTCCTGGAAATAGAAGTTGTCGAAGTTGATACCCTGAAGACGGTAATCGTTAAGGAAGAACTTGTCGCTCATCCATGTGCCGTTCCAACCAAACTGCCACATGTCGTTGAGAAAAAAGTTGCCCGCGCTTTCGATCGCCCCGCGCAGGCGCATATCTCCCGCTCCATAGGGAAACGACGGGAACGCCCCAGGCTGCTCTTGGTCGATTCCGGTCGCACGAATATTATAAATGCCGTTTGACAGCCGCTGGCGCCAGTCGACCTCTCCCAATAAGCCCTGCTTTGAGAGGATGGTGGGGGTCAGGGTGAGATCGTAACTGGGCGCCAGATCGATGAAATAAGGCAGGCTGACACCGTAACCGAGGTTGCCGCCAGAAACGAGCGCCGGAGCCAAAAGCCCAGTCTTCTTGTTGACAGTCCAGTCGGGCGAAGAAAAGTAAGGCATGTAGAAAACAGGAAAGCCCCAGAACTGGAGCTGAGCGTTCTCGTAATAGACAGTGTGAGTCTCCTGGTTTTCGATGATCTTGGTCGCTTTCACCTGCCAGAATGGCGGCCGTTCTGGATGTTCCTTGCAGGGTTCGCAGGCGGTATAGGCCCCTTTGTCCAATGCGGTCACGTCACCGTTCGAGCGCTCCACCCGTGGCGAACTGAATCGCGTCTTGTCGGTCGTCAGAACCTGCACGCTGTCGATGAAACCGTCACGAAAATTGTCGCTGAGCGCGAACCGGCTTCCATAGACGACGTTCCCGCGCTCGTCCGTCATCTTCGCGTGGCCTTCCGCGAAGACGCGCTTCGTGGCGCGGTCATAAATTACGCGGTCGGCCTGAAGGACGCGGCCCTGGTAGAAGAGTTGAACTGAGCCTTGCGCCGTGATCGTGTTTTTGTCCTTGTCGTAGACGAGCTCGTCGGCGTCGATGATTAGCTTATCCGGCGCCTTGGGCTGTGTAGCCTCGGCGACCGCGGGAGCCGATTGGGCGACCGAGGGCGAGGGCTCCGAGAACACGAGCGTCCACGCCGCAACCACCGCGACTGCGAGCGACAGTGCGATACGCCGCGCCCGCGCCGGGGACTCAAAGGAAAAGCTGAGGGCGGAACCCATCAACCATCCTCTTGTTGCAACAGCACGTACACGCCAAACATGCAGCCCACGATCGCGGGCGACCACCCCGCGACGGAAGCGCTGAGGAAGCCAGCTCCGCCGAGATCGCCGACCACCTTGGTCGCCACATAAAGCATGAACCCGGCCACCACGCCACCGGAAACCATATATTCGATCCCGCCCATTCGGAAGAATCTTAACGAAAAGCAAGCAGCCACCAGAACCATCGACGCCAGCATCAGCGGGCGGGCCAGAAGCTCCTGATATTTCAGTAGATAAGCGGTCGGATCCAATCCCGCGCGCGCGGTCTGTTCGGCCAGTCCGGGCAGGCGCCAAAATGACACGGTTTCCGGCGCAACGAACGCCTGGGCGACCTCCCTGCGACTGAGGTTTGTCGCCAAGAGGTATGTTGAGACCCGGACGGCTTCGAAACCTGGGGTCACAATGACAACATTGTGCAACATCCAGTAGCCGTCACGCAGTTCGCCCGTCTCCGCCTCGAGCCGCTCGACGAAGTTCCCCTTGTCGTCGAAGTTGAAAACTTCGATGCCGTTGAACTCCACGCCGCCCGCGCTCCGGCTCGCGGCGCGGATGATCGCTTGGCCATCGACGCTCTTCTGCCGAATCCACATCCCGATCGAGCCCATGATCGGGCCGCCGAACACCCGGCTCTCGATTGCATCCGCCTTCTCTTTCATCCATGTCGAGGCTGGATTGTAGGCGACGACCGAGAACACCCCGATGAGGACCATCACCACGAGCGGCGGGGTGAGGAATTGCCAGACGGACACGCCTGCCGCCCGGGCCACGATCAGCTCCATTTTACGCGACAGATTCAGGAACGCAATCATCGACCCGAACAGAACCGCGAACGGCAAGGCTTGTTCGGCGATCGTCGGCGTTCGCAGGAACGACAGGCCCGCCATCGTGATCCCGGTCGCCCGCTGCGAATCGCCGGAGCGACGCAGCAACTCCACCAGATCGACAGCGTATATAAGGACGAAGACCACCATGAACGCGGCGGTCGCCGCGCGCGCAAAACGGCCCGCGAGATAGAGCGACAGGGTGCGGCCGATCACGCCGCACGCCTCGCGAGCGGCCAGGCAGGAGCGACGAGCAGCCGGCGGAAGATCATCGCCAGCGCGCCAAGACACGCCGCAAGCGGAATCGTCCAGACAAAAATCGCAGCGGACGGAACGCCGACGGCGAGGGTCGTGGCCGCGAAGCCAAGCATGCGCACGCCGGCAAACGCCAGAATCGCCCCCGCAATCGCGAGGCCGCGGCCCTGGCGGGTCGTACGCGCCTCTCCGAGCGCGGCAAAAGCGATGAGTCCGGCAGCGAAAGCGTAGAGCGGGCTGGCCAGCCGATCGAGCAGTTCGCCGCGGATGTGGCCAAGCAGCGCGGGATCGGCGCGGTCCTTGGGGTCAGGAGCCAGCAATTGCGCGGTCGTGCGCTCGTTTGGCCTTTTCATCGTGCTGACGGCGTGAATGAACTGCGACAGGTCGATGGTGTAATCGTCAAAGGTCACCATCGAGGAGTCGCCAGCCGACTGTGGCCGCAACAGGACGCCCTTGGACAGCTGGAGATAACTGGTTCCGTCGCGATCAACAGTCTTTCCGTCCTCGGCGATATAGGTTGTGAACCGGGCGGGATCGCGCTGGTCCTGCATGAACACTCCATGCAACGCCCCGTCGGGCGTACGGTCGCGGAAGTGAAATACGAACCCGGATTCGAGCTGGGAGAAAGCGCCTGGACGGGCGAAGTTGGCGATGAAATCGGCGTGAACGAACGTCGTCAGCTTCTCGATCGCGCCGAAACTCCAAGGCAAAACCTGGACGTAGAGCGCCGCCACGACCGCATAAACGAGGCCCGACAAGAGCGCCATGGGACGCAACAGCCGAAAAGGCGACACGCCCGCAACCGCCATGACGACGAGTTCGCTGTCGCCGTTGAGCTTGTTGAGGGTATAGAGGATCCCGGCGAACAGCGCCACGGGCAAAATGAGGGCGACTAGCGAAGGCAGCGCCAGTCCCGTGATCATGAGGAAGATCACGATAGTCTGACCTTTGGTCGTGATCAGGTCGATCTGCCGCAAGGCCTGGGTCACCCAGACGACGCCGGTGAGGACCACTAGGCCCGAGATACAGGCCGCTATCGCAGTCCTGAACAGATAGCGCTCGATTTGGATCATTGCTGTGTCTCAGAAAGCGTGACCAGACATGTGCGCGACCTTCTCCGCGAGCAGGCCCTGCCCGATGCGTTCTGTCATTGCAAGCGGCTCGCCTCCCAGCGTCGGAGCGGCCTAAATGTGACGGTTAATCGCGGCGGCTTATTGACGAGCATCGCAAACTCCCGATATGGCGGCCCGCCGCCAGCGATAACGCCTCGGTCGGCCCGAAGTCTTCAAATCCGGACAAAGGAAGCGCGTAGGTCATGAGCGGAGCCGTCAAGATCGCCTTCGGGTCGTTGTCCGCGTCCAAAGGCAGCGCGCTTGTCGTTTTCGTCGGGGCCGACATGAAACCGCCTCCGGCCGTGACGGCTCAGTTCGGCGATCTCGAGCCGCTGATCCGCGCCGCGGCCAAGGCGTCGGGCTTTCGAGGCGCACCACGGACCGCGCTGGACATCCTGGCGCCGGCGGGCCTCGATGCATCCCGTCTGATGGTTGTCGGCGTCCCTCCTGACAAGGACGGCGCTAGGGCGGACTTCGTGACGCTCGGCGGATTTACTTTTGGCAAAGTGACCGGCGCGAAGCGGGTCGACGTCGCGTTCGAGGCCCCGTCGGGAATGTGGGACAGCGCCGCGGCGGCCGATTTCGCCCTCGGCCTTCGCCTGCGGGGATACCGGTTCGACAAATATAAAACGCGCAAGAAGGACTTGGAGGACAACGGCGTCGAAGCGCCCCATTTCGTCATCGGCTCGAGCCACGGCGTCGCCGCACGTCTGGCCGCGCGAGAGCGCTTCGCGGTGGCTGAGGGGGTCGAACTGGCGCGCAATCTGGTCAACGAGCCGCCCAACGTCCTTTTTCCCGCTGAGTTCGCCGATCGCGCCCAAGCGTTGGAGAAGCTTGGCGTCGATGTGGAAACGCTCGACGAGAAGGCGATGGGCAAACTTGGGATGAACGCGCTCATCGGCGTGGGACGCGGATCGTCGCGGGAGAGCCGCCTCGTCGCGATGCGGTGGAACGGCGCGCGGTCCAAGCGGACGAAGCCGATCGCGGTTGTTGGCAAGGGGGTGTGCTTCGATTCCGGTGGAATCTCGATCAAGCCTTCAGCCGGCATGGAGGATATGAAAGGCGACATGGGGGGCGCGGCTTGCGTGGTCGGGCTGATGCACGCGCTCGCCTCGCGCAAGGCGAAAGTCAACGTGGTCGGAATTATCGGCCTGGTAGAGAACATGCCCGATGGCGACGCACTCCGCCCGGGCGACATCATCACATCCATGTCGGGACAGACGATCGAGATCGTCAACACGGACGCCGAGGGACGACTCGTCTTGGCCGACGCGCTCTGGTATGCGCAGGAGACCTATTCGCCGCGAGCGATCATCGACCTTGCGACGCTGACCGGCGCCATCCTGGTTGCGCTTGGACATGAAGCGGCTGGACTCTTTTCCAATAATGACGAGCTTGCCCAGCATCTTGTCTCCGCCGGCGAGGCGACAGGCGAAAAGGTGTGGCGCATGCCGCTCGGCGCGGCCTATGACAAGCTGATCGATTCCAAATTCGCCGATATGAAAAACACCGGCGGGCGCCACGGCGGCTCGATCACTGCCGCGCAATTTCTGCAGCGATTCCTCAAGGAGACCCCGTGGGCGCATCTCGACATCGCGGGAACGGCGATGGGTTCTCCGCCCTCGGACGTCAATCCATCGTGGGGTTCGGGCTGGGGCGTGCGGCTTCTCGATCGTCTCATGGCGGACTCCTACGAAGATTAGGTTCTTCTTGACCATTTGATTCGAGAATCGGGCTTGAGGGGTCAGGATGCGGATTGGGTCCACGATCTTCGCGCTTGCAACCGCTTGGGCCGCCTCGCTCGAACCGGCGTGGGCGATCGCCGGATGCGAGGCCTTCACCAACGCGCTGCGTGTCGGGGCGAGCGACATGCAGGTCGAGTTCGGGCGTGCCGTCGTCGTGTCCCGGACGCGCTCGGATTCGATTGTGTTCGACGTGACGACAAGCGTGGACGTCGATGCGACGCTCGCCTGTCGCGGCGATCAATTCCAGCGTTTCGAGGCGCGCATCGGCCAGCCGGCCAACGCCCGGACTACCACGAACTTCGAACGCTTTCAGGCCGCGGCGCTGAAAGCGGCGCTTGGCTGGGACGCGGGCAAGAGCCGCAGCGTCCTGCGGGGTATGAGCGGGGACGCAAGCGAGTATCTCGCAGCCTCCCGCCAGCGCGGTGACGTCTATGTCGCGGGCAAGACGGAAGAACACGAACCAGGTGGGGTCAGCCTCGGAATGATAGCCACCGGCTCCGACCGGACGTTTGTTATCGTCGGCCCGGCGGGGCAGTGATGGAAGTACGCTTTCATCATCTCGAGCGGAGGCGCATCGACCAGACGCTGCCTCGCCTCATCGAGCGAGGGCGGGAGGAGGGCCGGCGCGTCCTCGTGCGCGCCTCTTCCGACGAGCTGGTCGCCGCCCTAAACGAGCGGCTGTGGACTTATGACGATGCGAGCTTTCTTCCTCATGGGGCGGCCGGGGATGGCGATCCGATGACCCAGCCGATCTTCCTCACTTACGAGGCCGGCAATCCCAACGGCGCGACGATGCTGGTCCGGCTGTCGGGCACCGACGCGGACGAGACCGACGATGCGTTCGATCTCGTCATTCTTCTGTTCGACGGGCGCGACGAGGCCGCGCTCAATGAGGCGCGGAGCGAGTGGCGGCGGCTCAAGGATGAGGGCCGCCCGATCAGCTACTGGCGCGAGAGCGACGAAGGCAACTGGGAGCGGGCGCGATAGGCCGACCTTACGCTCGAAACCTCATCTTGACGAGAACCGGCTCGGGGGCGCGGGTCGCCCATGCGACGACGCCAGGTTGACGCCATGCCGACCGCGCTCAGCCGCTGTCTTCGGTCTCGATGACGCGCGTCTCAAAATTGCGCCCGCGCCAAGCCTGGTCGGCTTTTCGCCGCCAAGTGAAGACGAGCTTGCCGCCTGGCGCTATCCCCGCCGTCGGCAATTCCGCGACATGCAGGCCGAGGCGCGTGTCGCTCGTTGCGACGTCGGCCTCGGTCTTCCAGTCATCGCGCGTATAGCGAACGATCGACTCGTCGGGCAGATCGAGCCGCAGCGTCTGCCCGGCGAGAACGTTGGCCGTAGGGCAATCCTCGCGCCACGGACGGCACCGAGCGGTCCGCTTCTTGCCGAGGTAGCGTCGCGCTGTGTGGGGGGACATGTCGAACACCCTGCCGTCCGCGAGCGAGCGCAACAGCTTCACATACTCCCCATGCGCCCAGACGAGGGGCATCGCCGAGCCCGTCGGCTTGCCGGGCGCAAGCTCTCTTTCGGGAATGGGCGCTGCGTCCCACACCTGCTCGGGAATGAGCCCGCCAGGACTCGTCTGCGCCTCGATGGTCGCCAGCAGCGCCTCGGCCTCCTTGCGCTTTCCCGCCGCGAGCGCGTAGTGCGCCCGTTCGCCCGCCAGCAGTGGCCAGGCGCGGCCGATTCCGACCCCATCGAAGGGACGCCCATCCGCCTTCTCGCCGTAACCGTCGAGGTTATAGCGGCGCCAGCCCGGCCCCTGCGGCAGTTCAACCTTGAGCAGCCGATCGATGACAGCGATCGTGCTGAGCACGCGAGGATCGTCGGGCGCTCTCAGGCCGAAGCGGACGAGCGCGATCGCATCTGTGCTGATGAGCTCATCCGCGGCGATCGCTCCGTTTCCAACCTCATGATTGCGCACCTGGATCAGCCCGTGAACGTCGGGGCCTTCGGTCGCCGGAGATTCGGGAGCAACCCTTATGTAATAACCGGGAACGCCAGCTTCGCGCGAGAGGGGCGTATCCTCGACGTAGATCCAGTCCTCAATCTGCTCATTCCAGGCGTCGGCCGTGTCGCGCAGAAGTGAGGGCAGCGCCTCAACTTCGCAGGCTTCGGCGATCTCGGCCGCAGCCAGTAGCGAAGTTACGGCCACAGCCAGGGTGAAGGGCGTATAGCCGGCGTTCTCCTCCCAACGGTCTTGCTTGGTTCTTGGCCCAGTGCGCAAGACGAAGCCCGCCGCGCGCTCGACCATCGGCCAGTACTGTTGCAGATCCGGGAGCCCAAGCGCGCCCTCGCGCCGGGCCATGTCCAAAAGCAGCATCGGGAACGCGCACTCGTCGAGTTGCACGCCACTCCAATAGGGCGCGCCGTCGAGCCAGTAGTTCTGCCTCCAGGACCCATCTCCCTCCTGGGTCGCACGGAGGTAGCGAAGGATCCGGCGGACCTCGCTATGGGCACCGCACGCAAGCAACGCGCCGGCGGTTTCGCAGAGGTCTCGGGGCCAGACCAGATGGTAGCCCCCCATGTCGGCGTCGCCCTTGCTGAAGCCCCACGGAATCGACAGGCTGGCGATGACGCCTCCCGGAAACGTCGGCGTCTCATGGCCACGAAGGATGTTTGCGCTAACGCGATACATGTTCTGGCCATGCGCCCGGCGCTCCATCGTCCGCAAACCGGATTGCCACGCGCGCCAGCCGGCCGAATAGTCATTCAAGATGGTCTCGAAAGGACTCATGCTTGATGTCCGCGCGTGATAGGCGGCTTCCGCCTGGGTGCGGCCAAACCCAACCGTCAGAACCGAGGCGTCGTCGGCTCCCAGGGCAAGCTCGGCGGACAAGGCGACGTTGCCGTCGGTCGCGATATCGTACTCGTCGGTCAGCCTCCGATGATGGCGAAGCTGCTGCCATCCATCGGAGACGCCGACGAAGCCGACGGACCTGGCGAGGAAGGGCGGGCTCCCGAGCATCGCCAAGTGCGTGCCGCTGCCGACCGCGCAGAGGATCGCGTGCCCCTTGTACTCGCCGCGCTGGCCGTTGTTGTGCGCCCCGGCGTTGACGAGGTGCGGCGCCAGCAAGGCGAACACACGCAGCCCGGTCCTGGAGGAATCTTCGAGGCGAATGTGCAGCACGATCGCGTCGCTGCGCGGGTCGGCGATGACCTGATTAATGAGGCGGAATCGCCCGCCGCGATGCGTGCTCGTCAACCTGAAAGCGGGAACTCCGTCTTCGATACGCCCGACGACCGTCTCGCAGTCGCGCTTGACCTCAGCGAAGAAAGCATCCCCGTCTGTGACGATGAGCCCGAGATCGCGGACGCAGGCCTGGTCAACGCGCGGATAGTAGATTTCATTGACGATGCCGTGGCTGATGGTGAACCACACCCGGCTACCTTCGCTGAGCGCGGCGCCGATCCCGTCCTTGGCGCTTGATGTCCACCGAGGCGGAATTCCTGGCCATCCGGGCGCTTCGACCATGTCCTCCCCCCAAAATAAGGCCGACGCTCGGCAGTCTGGCCATCAACTGAGGCGTTCGGTCCCCTTGGCGCGATCGAGCTTTAGTTCCCCCGCCACCTTCGGGAGCACAACCCGGAGCCAGGATCAGCGCACCGGCGGTTTCACCAACTTCGTCACCGAGGCGTGTGGAGGCACTTTCCGACACTGCTCCGATGCGATCCGAACTTCGCGATTCCCGCCTCTTCAGTCCTTCGCCCGTTCCACGTAGCCGCCATCCTCCGTCTGAATGACGATCCGAACGCCGACTGCGATGTGTGGTGGAACCATTACACGTGCTCCGTTAGCAAGTCTCGCCGGCTTGTAGGAAGAAGAGGCTGTCTGCCCCTTCATCGCCGGTTCGGTTTCGACCACCTCCAACGTGACCCGCGGCGGCACCTGAATGGCGACAGGGTTCCCGTTGAACAAGGATAAAATGACCTTCATTCCTTCCTGGAGCCACTGCACCTGATCGCCAATCACGTCCCTGGAGACTTGAATCTGGTCGTAAGTATCTGCGTTCATGAAATGATATCCGTCCGCGTCTGAATAGAGGAAATCAAAATTCTTATCTTCGACGAACGCACGCTCCACTTGTTCTGTTGTCTTGTACCTGTCCGTCACCTTGACGCCGTCTGAAAGGCGTCGCATATCAATCTGGGTTGTCGGCGTACCCTTGCCGGGATGAAAGCTTTCCGCCGAAAGAACAACACAGAGTTGACCGTCCCCTCGTTCGATAATATTGCCCTTGCGAATTGAACTTGCGATAACTCTCACGTATGGTCCTCGGAATTGAGGGCCTGAACCTCGCCCCCGATATAGCATGCGCCTGATGGTCGCGGCGCGAACCATATCGATTTTTGTTGGAAAGGCCAGTCCGTATCCGAGTTGAGGACATATGAGACGGTTGGAACCCGAGCGGAGGATTTCCAGAAACTCGGCATGCGGACTTCTCCCCAACAGCCTGCAGCCTTTGCGGCTTGAAGCATAGGCTGAGTTGATGCCGAGGTGTCTCCTGCGTCCGGGCTACGGCGATCGACGTGGCTGGCTGCTTGCCCGAGCGCAAGTTTCGACCTTCTTGCGGCGCTGGTTCGCTGCCAAGGATTTCATCGAAGTGCAACCGGCCAGCCTTCAGGTCTCGCCCGGAAACGAGACGCATTTGCACGCGTTCAAGACCGCGTTCATTCGCCCTGATGGATCATCGCACGAGGCGTATCTGCATGCCTCGCCGGAATTCGCAATGAAGAAGCTTCTGGCAGCGGGAGAAAGGCGGATTTTTGCACTAACTGGTGTGTTCCGGAACCGCGAGCAAACCGCCTTGCACACACCTGAATTCATGATGCTGGAATGGTATCGAGCGTACGCCCCATTGGAGAGCCTCATTGAAGACTGTATTGCGGTAATTGCGCTCGCGGCCTATGTCGCTGGAGCGAAATCGTTTGGACATCGTGGTCGAAAAGCCAATCCGTTCATCCCCCCGGAGCGATTGACAGTGCGGGACGCGTTTCGGCGTTACGCCGGCATCGATATTTACGAGAGTCTACCGATTACCGGCGGTCCCCTCACGGAAACCTTCGCGCGACAAGCGAAGGTCTCAGGCATTCGCGTCGCCCCAGATGATAGCTGGTCGGACATCTTTAGCCGAATTCTCAGTGAGCGGATCGAACCAAATCTCGGTCTTGGACGACTCACTGTTCTTCATGATTATCCTGCCAGCCAGGCGGCGCTCGCTCAGATGAGCCCGAATGATCCGCGCGTTGCCGAACGTTTCGAATTGTACTGTTGTGGCGTTGAACTGGCAAATGCTTTCCACGAGCTGCTGGATCCGGAGGAACAGCGGCGACGATTCATGATCAGCATGCAAGAACAGCAACGCATTTACGGTGTCTCTCATCCGATCGACGAGGATTTCCTCGCGGCACTCGCCGACATGCCGGATCCAAGCGGCGCGGCGCTCGGCTTCGACCGTCTCATAATGCTTGCGACCGGCGCACAGCGGGTCGAGTCAGTGCAGTGGACTCCTGTTTTAGATCCGACCGAGGGTGACCTGGCGCCTGATCCTTCTCGAGATTGAAGTAAAGTTCGGAGGCCTGAAGGGTGCGGACGATGAAGCCTTCGCGGTTCACGGAAAAGCAGATCATCGGGATCCTGGTCGAGCACGAGGCGGGGGGTGAAGACAGGCGCTCTCTGGCGCAAGCACGGCATCAGCAGCGCGACCTTCTTTAGTTGGAAGGCGAAGTTCGGCGGCATCTCCTCAGAAGCGCGCTGTAAATGCCGATCTTATTTTCCTCACAAGCGCCGAAGTAAAATTCCCCAGTCTGGCGGGGACGGGGATCAGCCCTGCGTGAGATCGGCTCCTCCGTTTTTTGGCGGCCGGCCGCGTCGCCGCAGGGTCGGCGGGATGGGGGCGGTCTGAATGTTGGCTTTGGCCCTGATGTGTTCGGGCAAGAGATCGGCGTGCTCGCGCAGGCGATAGCTGGACCCCTCGATTTGCAGGACGACCGCGTGGTGAAGGAGGCGATCGAGGAGCGCGGTGGCGACCACGGAATCGCCGAAGATCTCGCCCCATTCCGCAAAGCCACGGTTTGAGGTGAGGATCATGGCGCCCTTTTCGTATCGGGCGTTGACGAGCTGGAAGAAGAGATTCCCGCCGCCAGGAACGACTGGGAGGTAGCCGATCTCGTCGACGATGAGCAAAGCGAAGCGACAGAAGTACCGGATCCTCTCGCGCAGTGCGCCGTCGCGTTCAGCTTTGGCGAGCGAGGCGACGATATCGGCGAGGGAGCTGAAGTAGACGCTGCGGCCCGCCTTCACCGCCTCGACGCCGAGCGCCAGGCTGAGATGGGTTTTTCCCGTGCCGGGCGGGCCGATCAGGTGAACTGACTCGGCGCGGTCGATGAACTGCAATTGCGCGAGCGCCATGACGCGGTTCTTGTCGAGCGACGGCTGGAAGAGGAAGTCGAAGCCTGCCAGCGTCTTGATGGCCGACAGCCTCGCCATCTGCACGGCGATCTTGACGCGGCGGTTCTCCCGCAACGTGAGCTCTTCGGTGAGCAGGATGTCGAGAGCGTCCAGTGCGGTGGTTTCCCCGCGCTCGATGCCCCGCAGCGTGACGTCGAGGATTTCGAGCGCGCGCGGCATCTTCAAGCCGACGAGGTTGCGCTTGACGCGATCTATGACAGCCGGGGCGCTCATCGGGCGCCTGCCAAGGCGGCCAGCCGGCGCCCGACAGCCTCATAGAAGTCGAGCGAGCGACGAGCGACGCGATCGCCGGCGCGCGTGATGAGTGGCGGACTGGCCTCAGGCGGCCGTCGGCGCGGCAAAGAGAGCATTTTCCGGTGCGCGGGATCGAGCCGCTTTTCGCCGCGCCCTTCGAGCGGGGCATGACAAGCGATGAGCGCGCTGTCCTCGAAGATGCGGATCGCGTCGGCGAGCACGTGGACGTCCAGAACGCGCCGGCGCGTGGTGTCCGGGACGCTGTACAGATTGCCGCCCACGCAGACCATGCCCTCATGCGACACGCGCCGCTCGAGCCTAAGGATTGTTTGATAAGGGCCGAGCGGCAGGGGCTTGAGCGCGCTTCTCTCTTCGGCGAACGCCTCGTTGACGACGCGCCGGGTCGTCGCATGCACCCGCGGATTGGCGACCGTTTCCAGCCAATGCCGGAGCTGGCCGTTTAGATCCTCGAGGTTGCGGAAGGATCCGGCGAGGAAGAAGTCTTCCCGGATATAGCGGAATGGCCTCTCGACCTTGCCTTTCGTCTTTGCCCGATACGGCCGGCAGGCGCGCGGCTGGAAGCCATAATGACAGGCGAGATCGAGGAGCGCGCGATTGTAGATCACGAGCCCGTCCAGATCCCCGCCGATGACCGCGGTCTTCATGCGGTCGTAGAGGATTTCGCGGGGAACGCCGCCGATCGCCTCCAGAGCGGCGATATGACAGCGCAGGACGGTCTGCAGGTCCTGATGCACGACGAAGCGCGCCCAAATCAATCGCGAGTAGCCGAGCACGAGCGAGAACAGCCAGACAATGCGTCTGACGCCGGGCTCGTCGGTAAATTCGACAACGAACTGCGCAAAGTCGACTTGCGCCTGTTCGCCGGGCGACGTCTCGAAGCGGACCTCGAATCCCGTCGTCCGCGGCGGCCGCAGATCGCGCAGCAGGTCGGTGATCGCCGTGTATCCGCCCTGATATCCACGCTCCTTGAGCTCGCGCCATAGACGGCGCCCGGTCAGGGTCGGGAACGCGACAACCCGCTCACGCAGATAAGGCTCGAACGGATCGATCAGACGCGGCCGGGGCGGCCTGACCTTGTAGACCGGCGCCGTCAAGCCCCTGGCGAGGTGCGAGCGCACGGTTTTGCGGTCGATTCCAAGTTGGCGAGCGATGGCGGACACCGAGACGCCTTGACGATGCAATTCCAGGATCATCACGAGTTCCCCGAGTTTGATCACCGCGCCCTCCCTCCCGCCAACGGGAGCAGCATCAGTGAGTCGGTTCGCCGCCGAACCTTCCAGGGCATGCCCTGGAAGGCTCGGCATCACGAAAACTGGCGAATTTTCAAACGGCACTTTTGGAGAGTTTACGTCCGGCACTCACACGCGCAAGCTGGACGGTTCTAAGAACCTCGCCATTTGGCGGAGTTTCTGATTCCTTCGCTGATGATGGAGCGGGGTGAGTCGATGCGCGGTGAGCCTGGGTTTTTCGACGTCGACGAGCGCCTGAGGCGGCTGAGCGATCTGGGCGATCAGTTGCTGGCCTTCACGGCGGCGGTGGATTTCGACATGTTCCGGCCCGAGTTGACGCGGGCGCTGGCCTACGCCGACGGTTCGCAGGGCGGCCGACCGCCGTTGGACCGTGTGATGATGTTCAGGATCCTGGTGATCCAGGCGGCGAACGCCTCTCCGACGAGCGCGCCGAGTTCCTGATCAACGACCGCCTGTCGTTCATGCGGTTTCTCGGGCTGGGCCTGTCCGACCGGGTTCCCGACGCCCGCACGATCTGGCTGTTCCGCGAGAAGCTCACCCGGGCCGAGGCGATCAAGCCGCTGTTCGACCGGTTCGACGCGGCGCTGCGCGAGGCCGGGTACGTCGCCATGGGCGGGCAGACCCTCGGGTCAAGCCCGAGGGCCGACGCTTCGCTGATCCCAGCGCCCAAGCAGCGCAACACCGGGGAGGAAAAGAAGGCGATCAAGGACGGGCGCATCCCCGAGGCCTGGAAAGCCAAGCCTGCGAAGCTCCGGCACAAGGACCGCGACGCGCGCTGGACGGTCAAGTTCAGCAAGGCCAAGGCGAGGCCGGACGGGACGGTTCCTCCGGTCGACATCGCCATCCCGACCTTCGGCTGCCAGAACCATGTCTCGATCGACCGCGAGCATGGGCTGATCCGGCGCTGGGACGCAACCGACGCCGCCGCCTACGAGGGCGCGCGGCTGCGCGAGGGGCTGCTCGACAAGACCAACACCGCGAGCGCGGTGTGGGCCGACACGGCCTACCGCTCGAAGGCCAACGAGGCGTTCCTCGAAAGGAACGGCTTCGTCAGCCGCATCCATCGCAAGAAGCCGCCGCGTCGGCCGATGCCGGAGACCATGCGGCGCGCCAACGCCCTCAAGTCCAAGGTCCGCTCCGGCGTCGAACACGTGTTCGCGGTGCAGAAGGACAAGATGGACCTCTTCATCCGCACGATCGGCATCGCCCGCGCCAGGCTGAAGATCGGCATGGCCAACCTCGTCTACAACTTCCGCAGGCTGGTCTACCTCGACCGCATCGCCGACGCCTGAGGGGCCGCTCCGGAAGCCGACAGGGCAGCGCCCTTCCGCGCCCTACGCCCCAGCCAAGAACGAGATCCCGCACCTCAACACAGCCTCACTCACCGCTGCTCCGCGAAAGAACCGCCTTGATAGAACCGTCCAGCTTGACGGTTTTATCAACTCGACTTTCGCGCAGGGATGAGCGGGTAGGACGGGATTTTGGTGGGCGAATCCTCGGATCATTGACGATCTTGATTGCCCCTATGCGAGGGCGCAACCCCCGGCCACGAGTAGCCACTGTGCGCGACGCTCCGATCCGACCAGCCGAAGATGACGATGCTCGAAAGAACTGAGACAAGGACCGCAGTTGAAAGGTCAGTCTAATCCGAAATCGCTTGGAGCAAACCTCGTGTTATACTGCCTGTTGTCGGCAGGGTGGGAATCAGGCAGGCTTGCAAGGAGTGGTAGATATCGACCTTGCCGAAGAACGGCCCGGAGGTTGGGCGCAACGTATCGTCGAGTTGCGCTCGCCAACCGCCGTTGTCGCGGTCAATGTATCGTGCGGCAACGAAATTCCAAATTCGACGATACCATTGCTCATAAACCGGATCGCCCTCGATGGCGTTCAGGAATGCGCTAGCGCCCACGCCTTCGCAGCAGGGCCACCAATAGCGGTCGCGGACCAAGGGGCTGCCATCCCAATCCAGAGTATAGTAAAATCCGCCCTTGAGCTTGTCCCACCCGTCCCGGACCGCTTGGCGAAAGAGCGCCTTCGAACATTGAGGCAGCCAATCCAGCTTGCGATCGCCGAGTTCCCACAACTGGAGCAGCAAGCGGGACCATTCCAGCGAGTGGCCGGGCGTGGTGCCGTACGGCCGAAGCATCGGGCTACCCGCATAGTCCCGATTGACGCGCCAGTCGCTGGTGAAGTGTTCAGGAAGCCGCCAATCGTTCGCGGCAGCATGGCGACGAATGATCAAATCGGCGATTCGTTCAGCCATCTTTAGATACGTCGAATTGATGGTTGCTTCGAACGCCGCCATCAACGATTCCGTAAGATGCATGTTCGAGTTCTGGCCGCGATAGGAATCGAAGGCTTGCCAGTCGCGGGTGAATTCCTCCGCGACGGCCCCGAATTGCTCTTCCCAGAACTTTTCTTTTATGACTGTTGAGATGTCGGCGATCAGCCGGTCAGCGTCCGGATGGCCAGCGACCTTGGCGCTCGACGCGGCCAGAAGAACAAAGGCGTGACCATAGGCCTGCTTGGTTGCGTCCGACGGGCCGTCATAGCCGACCGCCCAATAATATCCTCCATGGTCAGCGTCTCGGTGGCTGTCCCACAGGAAGTTCATTCCGTGATCAATAATCACGTCGGCGCCCGGTCGGCCCATCAAATAGGCGATCGCGTAAGCGTGAATGATTCTCGAGGTCGCAAAGAGATACCGGGCAGGTTTGCCAGCCGCGCCATAGCCGGGTGGTGTTGGACGTCCCCGGTCGTCGAGATCGTAAAACCCGCCAAGCGGATTGATGATTCGCCGCTCGAAAAACGAGAACAAAGCGTCCGCTTCCCGCAAGAGCCAGGCGCGATGGCTCGGAAGAGCGATCCACTTGCGGTTGGACGCTTCGGGGGCGACACTGATCATGGGCAACGTTAGTTCGCGTCGGCGCGCCATATCAAGAGCGGGGGGATCAAAATCTCCGCCTAGTCTCGGCGAGCGTCACCGGCGCCAAGGCTGGACGGGCGAACGGCATGCGAGAGGGAAAAATAAATCTACTGATTCTCGGCTCCGGCGCGCGAGAGCACGCATTGGCTCAAGCCTGCGCCAAGTCGCTCATGGTCGGCAATCTTTTCGTCGCTCCCGGTAATCCAGGTTGCGCTACCGTCGCGCGAATCGTGCTGCTGCGGCTGACCGACCACTCAAAGGTGATCGCCTTTTGCCGAAACGAGGCCATCGATCTGGTTGTGGTTGGCCCCGAGGCGCCGCTGGTGTCGGGATTGGCGGACGAACTCGCAGACGCCGGCATATTGTGCTTCGGACCGACGCGAAACGCGGCCAGGCTCGAAGGGTCCAAGGGATACGCCAAGGACTTCTGTCGCGAGTTCGGCATACCGACCGGCGATTATCGGCGGTTTCGGAACGCGGATGAAGCCAAGACGTATATCCGTGATCGCGGCGCGCCGATCGTCGTTAAAGCAGACGGGCTGGCTGCGGGTAAAGGTGTGGTCGTCGCGAAGACGCTCGAGGAGGCCGAGGCCGCGGTTGACGCAATGCTGTCCGCCGTTCAGGGAGCTTCACGAGAAATCGTCGTCGAAGACTTCCTCGAAGGAGAGGAGGTTTCGTTCTTCGCCTTGTGCGACGGCGCTACTGCGTTGCCTTTCGCCAGCGCGCAGGATCACAAGCGCGCGGGCGAAGGCGATAAGGGTCCAAACACCGGCGGGATGGGCGCCTATTCTCCGCCGAGCATAATGACGCCCGAGTTGAGCCAGCGCATCATGCGGGAAATTGTGACGCCGACGTTGCGAGGAATGAATGAAAGAGGATCACCCTTTCGAGGGGTGCTGTTTGCAGGATTGATCGTGGGCGAACACGGGCCAAGAGTGATTGAATTCAATGTTCGGTTTGGGGATCCTGAGGCGGAGGTTATCCTACCGCGCCTTGAAGATGACTTGGCGCCACTTCTCATTGCTTGTGCGAACGGAACTCTTGACGCTGACCCGCCGAAGTTTTGCTCCAATGCGGCGCTGGCGGTCGTGATGGCTGCGCGAGGCTATCCGGGTGAACCCCTGCGCGGATCTCGAATCAGGGGAATCGAAGATGTGGAAACGGCGCCAGGAGTCGTTGTTCATCATGGGGCGACGCGCGAAGTTGACGGCGCTATATTTGCGGATGGGGGTCGGGTCTTAACAATTGCCGCGATCGGCTGTGATGTTGCCGACGCGCGTGAACGAGCATATGCGGCTATCGACCGGATAAGATGGCCGGAGGGGTTCTTCCGACGCGATATTGGCTGGCGCACGATCGCTGCCGACAGCAAAGAGTAACATACTAGGCCGTGGGGACGAATTTGATCAAGCAAAGGCCTGCGGCGAAGCTGATGGTTGATCTGAAGTTTCGTTGGGTCTTTTCGCGTCGGAGCGCGACGCGCTTGAAGCGCTTGAGGCGTCCGACGCCCTGTTCGATGCGCGAGCGGGCCTTGTACAAGGTGCGGGCGAAGAAGGCTGGCTTGTTCTTTTCGTTGGCCTTGTGGGGAATGACGGGAGCGATGCCGCGCTTCCTGGCCGCTTCGCAGGGGCAAGACGTTGCGTCCCTGAAAGATCTTCGTCGCGGTTCTCGGCGGCCTGCCGAATGCGGGAGGCGTTTCCTCGCGCGCCGTGCCGAGCACGCACTGGTACCACCTGGCCTAGACCTCGAGCTCGGAAACCTGGACGGCCAGGTGGTCCAGCGCCTCCACTGTGAGCGGCATCATGAGCTTCCTCCGTTCGAACGCACGGGCGCACGCAGGCCCTTGAGTGCCGGGCTCACGGCAATCCATTCTTAACCATGATCCCGGACGTTCGTCCTGCTCCCGGCGCGCGGCCTCAAGCAACCGGTGCCCGCGGAACTGAACACCGCAGGAGGCTCTTCGCCAAGCGGGGCGATCGCCCGGCCGCGACTGCGAGCGAGCCGGACGAGCGCCGGACTCACAAACGCGCCTGTCATATCTGGATCGAGGAAGGCCAGCCTCATGTCCGCGACCTCGCGCACTGGCCGCGCGCCCATCAAGAGCTTAGAGAGGAGGCCTGCTAGAGCGGGATGAATTTGGATTGAATTGACGGGGATTCCCGAATTCGGAGATTTTCTGATTCAGGGTGCTGGCTGGAAGGAGGCCAGCATGGATGGGAAGGCCTTATTCGAACGATCTTCGTGAGCGGGCGGTCGGAGCGGTTTTGCACGGCGGACTTTCGCGCCATCGAGCGGCGGCTCAGTTCGGCGTTGGGGTCAGCACGGTCGTCAACTGGGTGCGGCGGTTTCACGAGACGGGCAGCGTGGCGCCGGGCCAGATGGGCGGACACAAGCCGAAGGCGATCCGCGACGGGCACGCGGCCTTTCTGTCCGAGCGCATTCGGCAAGGAGCCTTCACGCTGCGCGGGCTGGTGGCGGAACTCGCCGGGCGCGGGCTCAAGGTCGACTATCGCTCGGTGTGGAATTTCGTCCACGCGGAGAAGCTCAGTTTCAAAAAAAAGCGTCGTGGCGAGCGAGCGCGAACGGCCCGACGTCGCGCGAAGGCGGGCGCAATGGAAGAAGCGTCAGGACCAGATCGAGCCCGAGCGTCTGGTGTTCATTGATGAGACCTGGACGAAGACCAATATGGAGCCGCTTCGCGGCTGGGCGCCGCGGGGCGAAAGGCTGGTGGCCAGCGCTCCCCACGGCCATTGGAAAACCATGACCTTTGTCGCCGCGCTTCGCTGCGACCGGATTGAAGCGCCGTGGCTGCTCGATGGCCCAATCAATGGCGAGGCGTTCAAGACCTACGTCGAGAAGGTGCTCGCGCCCACCCTCAAGCCGGGCGATCTGGTGATCATGGACAATCTCGGCAGCCACAAAGGCGGCGCCATCCGCCGGGCGATCCGGGCGGCCCGCGCCAAGCTCTTCTTCCTGCCCAAATATTCTCCTGACCTGAACCCAATCGAGCAGGTCTTCGCCAAGCTCAAGCATCTCTTGCGCAAAGCTGCCGCCCGAACAATCGAAACCCTCACCGCCGCGGTGGGCGAACTGCTCGGAGCCTACACCGCCGAAGAATGCGCAAACTACTTCACCAATGCAGGATACCAAGCCTAATCTCATCACGCTCTAGGCGCCTCGTTGTCGATTTCCAAAAGTCGGTGATCTGCTTGAGCGCGGCGAGCAACCTTGTTGCGCGCTGCTTTGCGAGTCCTGCCTTGGCGGGCTAAGGGAAGAGGCAGAGACTCGAGCCGGTCGTGGCAGCGCTTGACCCGGCCCGAGCCATTTTTGCAGGCGCGGCATGGATTCTGACGCGGAGTTTGTATTGTCCGGGCAAAAGGCGGCCCTTCCGGCATCGATCGACGAAACCCTGGCTGTGCTTGGCCGAGCCTCCTATGTCGGCGACCGAGCGCTCGCGACGGTCATTTTCCTGAGCCTCAGGCTCGGGCGCCCGCTGTTCCTCGAGGGCGAAGCCGGCGTCGGCAAGACGGAGGTCGCCAAGGTCCTCGCCGCCTCGCTCGGCCGCAGGCTGATCCGTCTGCAGTGCTACGAGGGTCTCGACGTCGCGAGCGCGGTCTATGAATGGAACTACCCCGCCCAGATGATGGCGATCCGCCTCGCCGAGGCTGCCGGCGAGCACGACAAGACCCGCATCGAGCATGACATCTTCTCCGAGCGCTACCTCATCAAGCGCCCGTTGCTGCAAGCATTGGAGCCAAGCGCCACTGGCGCGCCGGTGCTGCTTATCGACGAGATCGACCGCGCGGACGAAGCCTTCGAAGCCTATCTGCTCGAGATCCTGTCCGACTTTCAGGTGACGATTCCGGAAATCGGTGCAATGACCGCGCCCGCTCCTCCGATCGTCGTCATCACCTCCAACCGCACCCGCGAAATCCACGACGCGCTGAAGCGCCGCTGCCTATATCACTGGGTCGGCTATCCCGACCTTCAGCGCGAGATGGCGATCGTGCGCGCTAAGGCGCCGCAAGCGCCCGAGAGGCTGACCGCGGAACTCGTCGCCTTCGTTCAGCGTCTGCGCAAACAGGACCTGTTCAAGTCCCCGGGCGTCGCCGAAACTCTCGATTGGGCGTCGGCGCTCGCCGAGCTTGACGCGGTCGCTCTCGACCCCGCGCAGGTCTCCGACACGCTCGGCGTCCTGCTCAAATATCAGGACGACATCGCCAAGATCGAGGGAGCGAAGGCCGCGATGCTGATCGAGGAGACGCGCGCCGAGCTTCGCCGGCCCGAGATCGGGTAGAGCCGCGCCGGCTCCACCGAAGGCGCGCGAGCCTCGATGACAAGCGCAACTGCCGACACTATGTGTCGCCCGAAGAGCGCGTGCGTTCGACGCAGGCGCTCCGTCGCCCGAAGCGAGCCCAAATGAGCGCGATTCTGGAAACCGAACCCCAAGGCGGCGCGCTCGCGCAGAACATCGTCCACTTCGCGCGCGCCTTGCGCGACGCAGGCGTGCCGCTGGGACCGGGCGCCGTCCTCAATTCGCTGACCGCGGTCGAGGCGGCCGGGGTGGGCGACCGGGACGATTTCTACACGGTCCTTCACGCGGTCCTGGTCAAGAAGCATGAGCACAGCCTCTTGTTCGAGCAGGTGTTTCGCATTTTCTGGAAGCGAAAGGGCCTCCTCGAAAAGCTGATCGCGATGCTCTCGCCGCAGGCGCCCGGCCGATCCGAGCCGAAGCCGCCCCAGGCCGGGGCGAGCCGAGTTGCCGACGCCCTGTTCAAGTCGGCCCAGGACCGCGCCAAGCCGCCCGAGGCGATCGAATTCGACGCCCGCCTCACAATCTCGCGCGCCGAGATCCTGCGACGCAAGGATTTCGCCCAGATGACCGCGGCTGAGATCGAGGAAGCCCGCAAGGCGATCAAGCGGCTCGCGATGGCGGAAGATCGGCGCCCGACGCGGCGCTTCGCTCCGGGCGGTCGGGCGACCCGGATCGACGCGCGCCGCAGCTTTCGCCGTTCGCTCGAGCCCGGCGGCGCGATCGACCTCGAGTTTTGCTCCCCCATTGTTCGAGTTCCCCCGATTGTCGCGCTCTGCGATATTTCCGGGTCGATGAACGAATACACCCGCATTTTCCTCCATTTTCTGCACGCCCTGGGCGAAACGCGGCGGGTTTCGACGTTCCTATTTGGCACTCGTCTGACCAATGTGACCCGCGCCATGCGCGCCCGCGATCCGGACGAGGCGCTGGCGCAATGCGCGGGGCTCACAGTCGACTGGTCCGGCGGCACCCGTATCGGCGAGGCCTTGGCCCGGTTCAACCGGGAGTGGTCGCGGCGCGTGCTCGGCCAGGGCGCGATCACACTCCTCATCACCGACGGGCTCGAGCGGGACGATCTCGACAGGCTCGAGGCCGAGATGGAGCGGCTTAAGAAATCGAGCCGGAGCGTCGTCTGGGTCAATCCGCTTCTGCGCTACGGCGAGTTCGCCGCCAAGGCCGGTGGGATTCGGGCGATGCTGCCGCATGTCGATTCCTTCCGGCCGATCCACAATCTCACCAGCATGGCCGAGCTCTGCCGGGCCTTGTCCGGCTCGAGGGCATTGCGGGAGAACCCAAGCGCGCGGCTGCTCGAGGCCGGCTGACTTCGGGCGCTCGGCCTTGCGGAGCGGCCGGCGCGGGTCCATTTTCGGTTTGTTAGGTCAGTGAGGAGCGAACGATGACCGTTGAAACCGTGACGGGCAAATCGGCGACGATCGAGTTCAACGGCGCGCTCTGCATCCACGCGCGCCGCTGCGTACTCTCCGAGCCGGGCGTCTTCAAGGCGAATGTCCAGGGACCGTGGATCGATCCCGACGCGGCGAGCGCCGAGGCGCTGATGCGCGTCGCGCTCAATTGTCCGTCCGGGGCGATCCATATTACCCGCCACGACGGCGGCGCCAATGAAACCAATCCGAGGATCAACACCATCTCGGTGCGCGAGAACGGCCCGCTCGCCGTCAACGCCGAAATCGTGCTCAAGGGCGCGCCGATCGGAACCAGGGCGACACTCTGCCGCTGCGGCCAGTCCAAGAACAAACCCTATTGCGACAATTCCCACATCGCCGCCGCCTTCGCGGCCACCGGCGAGCCGGGCACAAAAGACAGCGCGTCTCTCGCTAGGCGCGACGGGCCGCTCGAAATCACGCCCTATCCCAACGGACCTCTCGGCGTCTCAGGCGCAGTCGAGATCATTTCGGGAACCGGGCGCACTATCAATCGGGTCGAGAGCGCCGCGCTCTGCCGCTGCGGCCATTCGGCCAACAAGCCCTATTGTGACGGCGCGCACAAGAAAGTCGGGTTCGTCGCGCCGTAAGAGCGGCGGACGCGGCCCGCGGCCGCGTCTACAAGTCTGGACAAGAGGAGAGCCTTCAAATGCTGACCCGGGACGAAGACGTTCTCGCCGCCGCGGAATCGTGGGCGGCGACCGGACGGAAAGTGGCGATTGCGACGGTGGTCGAGACCTGGGGCTCGGCGCCCAGGCCCACCGGCTCGCATCTTGTCATCGACGCCGAGGGCAACTTTCTCGGCTCGGTCTCCGGCGGCTGCGTCGAGGGCGCGGTCGTCGAGGAGGCGGCCGACGTGATCGCCGATGGCAAGCCGCGGATGCTTGAATTCGGCGTTGCCGACGAGACGGCCTGGCGGGTCGGCCTCTCCTGTGGCGGCCGGATCAAGGTCTATGTCGAGAAGCTCGCCTGATGCGGCTCGAAGTCCTCAAGGCGATGAACCTTGCCCGGCGCGAACGGCGCGCCGGCGCGGTAGTCACCAGGCTTTCCGACGGCGAGCAGCGCTTCGTCGCCGCCGAATCGGTGGACGCCGATCCGCTCGGGTCCGAACTGGAGGCGGCGCTGAGGATGGGCAAGAGCGTCACGGTCGCGCATGAAGGCCAGGACTATTTCCTGACCGTCCAGGCGCCGGCGCCCCGGCTCGCCCTCATCGGGGGCGTCCATATTTCGCAAGCTTTGGCCCCCATCGCTCGCATCGCCGGCCTCGACGTCTCGATCATCGATCCGCGCACCGCCTTCGCGACGCCTGACCGCTTTCCCGATACGCCAGTTGTCGCCAAGTGGCCGGACGAAGCGCTGGCCGAGACCCCCCTCGACCGCTTCACCGCCATCTGCCTCCTGACCCATGACCCGAAGATCGACGACCCCGCGCTCGCGATCGCGCTGAAGGCCGAGTGCTTCTATATCGGCGCGCTCGGCTCACGGAAGACGCATGGCAAACGGATCGAACGGATGCGCGCCCTGGGCTTCGACGAGGCGGCGCTCAGCCGCATCCATGCGCCGATCGGGCTCGACATCGGGGCGGTGAGCCCGGCCGAGATCGCCGTCTCGATCATGGGCGAGATCGTCGCTTCGCTGCGCAAGAAGCCGTTGCGCGACGAAAGGGCCGCGGCGTGAAATTCGGCTCCGTGCCGATCGAGGAGGCGGAGGGCGCGATCCTCGCGCACGCCGTGCGAATCGACGGAATCGCATTCAAGAAGGGCGACCTCGTCACAAACGAGCGCCGGCTCGCGATCGAGAAAGCGGGCGTGAGGAGCGTGATCGGGGCGCGGCTCGAAGAGGGCGACGTCGGCGAGAACGATGCGGCCTCGAGGCTCGCCGAGCGCCTCACGGGCGCCAATCTGCGCCGCTCTGCGCCCTTCACCGGGCGGGTCAACATGTTCGCAGAGGTCGACGGGATCGCGGTCATCGAGGCCGAGGCGATCGACCGAGTCAATGCAGTCGATGAGGAGATCACCGTCGCCACCTTGCCGCCCTATCGCGCCGTCGCCACCGGCGACATGGTCGCGACCGTCAAGATCATTCCCTTCGCGGTTCCGGCTTCAAGGCTCCAGGCCGCGCTCGCAGCCGCGGGAGACAGACGTTCGCTCGGTGTTCAGCCCTTCAGGCCGATGCGGATTGGCGTGGTCTCGACCACGCTGCCGGGCCTCAAACCCTCGACGATCGCCAAGACCTTGCGCGTGCTCGAGGCGCGTCTTCAACCGACGGGCGCGCGGATCGTGGCGCAGGAGATCGTGCCCCACGAGACCGGGCGGCTCGCCAAGGCGCTCCGACGGATGATCGAGGGGAGCGATGCGCTGATCGCGTTCGGGGCCTCCGCCATCACCGACCGCCGCGATGTCATCCCGGCCGCAGTCGAGGCGATCGGCGGGCGCATCGAACGGTTCGGCATGCCGGTCGATCCGGGCAATCTGCTTTTGATTGCAGAGCGTCAGGGGATGCCGATCATCGGCGCGCCCGGCTGCGCGCGGAGCCCAAAGGAGAACGGTTTCGACTGGGTCCTGCAGCGGATGCTGGCGGGCGTGCCGGTCCGCGACGAGGACATTCGCGCCATGGGGGTCGGCGGGTTGCTGATGGAAATCCCTTCGCGTCCGCAGCCTCGCGCGCCCGGTGACTAGATCCGCTTGCGGCTCACTGTCGCCGGCGGCCGCCGGCGCTGGTCGCTTGTCCTCACCCGCGCGGCGGGGGAGGGGAACCGCTCGAAGCGTGGTGGAAGGGGCGCAGGGCGCCGGCCCAAAGACAATCTGTCCCAGAGTCGGCGCCATCATTCTTGCCGCCGGGCAGTCGTCGCGCTTTCGCGCATCGGGCGGTTCGGAGGCGACGAAACTCGTCGCCAATCTGGGCGGCAAGCCGGTCGTGCGGCGGGTCGCGGAAACGACTCTCGCTTCCAGGTCCCGCCCGGTCGTCGTCGTCGCCGGCCATGCGCGGAGCGCGGTCGAGACTGCGCTTGCGGGCCTCGACGTCGAGCTTGCGTTCAACCCTGAATTCGCGAGCGGCCTCGCGTCCTCACTGAGGGTCGGTCTCGCCGCCATGCCCAGCGACATTTTGGGCACGCTCGTGCTTCTCGGCGACATGCCGTGGATCGAATCCCGGCTCATCGACACCCTGATCGACGCTTACCTCGCGCACGAGGACGCGCTCGCGGCCGTCCCCATCCATGAAGGTCGGCGCGGCAACCCGGTTCTTCTCGGCCGGGGGCTGTTCGAGGCCACGATGCGCCTTAAAGGCGACGTGGGCGCGCGCAGGCTCGTCGCGGCCTTGGCCCCTCGCGAGTGCATCGAAGTCGAGGCGCCGGATTTGGGCGCGATTCTCGACATAGACACGCCCAGCGATCTGGCCGCCGCCCGGCGCTTTCGAAGCGGCGATTCTTAACAGCGCACGGTTCGCGGCGGCTTTGTCGGAATCCCGCGCTTCGCTCGGAAGGGAATCAAAGTCTTGACAATTTAGAAATTTTTCATGTTGTTCAGTATATCGGAACAGTAAGAGCCTGACTCAAAAGTCTATGTCCTGGCGAGGCGCCTGACGGCGAGGTTGATACAGGCGAGTGTGATAAAGGCGGCGAGGGTGTCGGCAAGGTTCTCGTAATCCTTGGCCAGGCGGCGGTTGCGGCCGAACCACGAGAAGGTCCGTTCGACGACCCACCGGCGCGGGAGCACGACGAATCCCGAACTGTCGTTTGGACGTTTGACGATCTCCAGCCGCAGCGGCGGCTGTGCGGCGACGGCGTGTTCGACCTGGCGGGCGTTGTAGCCGCCATCGGCCCAGACGAGTTCGAGCCAATTGAAGCGCTGGCGGATGCAGTCAAACACCAGGGCGGCGCCGTCCCGGTCCTGAATGGCGGCGGAGTGAACCACCACCCGCAAGGGCAAGCCTTCGGTATCGACGAGAGCGTGGACCTTGCGCCCCTTCACCTTCTTGCCGGCGTCATAACCCACTGCGTCTGCTTCGCCTTTCGCGCATCCCCCTTTTCGGCCGACTTGAGCGAGCAGCTATCGATGACGCCGGCGCTGGGGCTCGCCTCCCGCCCCAGCCGTTCGCGCAGGGCCGCGCGCAGTTCCTCCCAGATCGCCTCCCACACGCCCTGTCGCTGGAAAGCGCGGAAGATGTTGTAGACCGTCGAGCGCGGCGGGAAGATTCCGCCGGGCAAATATCGCCATGGGCAACCGGTTCGCAGGAGAAAGAAGATCGCGTTCATCGCCGAACGCATGTCGGTCTTGCGCGGCCGCCCGCCAGGCTTCGCCGCCGGAATCAACGGCGCCAAGCGATCCCATTCCGCATCGCTCAGATCGCTCGGCAGACAATCCCCAGTTTGGCGATACGGGCTCCGGTCAGCCTCTGTCCACATCCCGAATCATCCCTCAAAACTGCAGATGACCCGGTGAATTATCCCTTCCTTAACCGCATCCTACCTTTTGAGACAG
Source organism: uncultured Alphaproteobacteria bacterium (assembly GCA_963742305.1). Taxonomy (GTDB): domain Bacteria; phylum Pseudomonadota; class Alphaproteobacteria; order Rhizobiales; family Beijerinckiaceae; genus Roseiarcus. The sequence continues at coordinate 70,092 of CAVULN010000017.1, read as the reverse complement.
GCGCTAAGATCTCGCAATTCGATCATCGCCGACGTCGCGAGGTGGGCCTGGGAGCGACCGGGCTGGGGCTTGGCGAGTACAGACGAGGTCAACCCCTTGAAAACAAACAGTTCCGCGAAATCGTCCGATTTCGTGCTTCAATAATTTCAAGGACTTGCGCCCCGAGCGCCGGTTTTCGTCCGGCGCTTTCGAGGCCACTATTCGAAAGCGGTCTCTTCTCCGCGAGAGAAAAAAGCTGCGCAAAAGAGCAGGTAAGTCAATGAAATCATTGAGTCGCGTAACTTTGTGCGCGGCATGCGCAGGTCACGCAGCCAGCCAGTGAATTGCAGAAACGAGGCCCGCGAGGTAAAAGCAAAAGGATCTTGTAATGACTCCGGGATAGGTACGATGTTCATAAGCGCCGTCATTGGGCGCCGGCCCGGCCCGCTCGGGTCGGAAAGGGGCACAGGTTGAGCCCGCTTGCCATAGCAGCCCCCGCGAGGGTCGGCGAGGCGCGCGGCGGACTTGATCTGTCCCGCCGCCACCTATTCATTTGGATTTGCGCGATCCTTTTCTTTAATCAGCTGCTTGCGGCGGTCAGCGAACTGCCGTGGGCGTCGCCTTGGAGCCTCATCTCCGATCTCGCGGGCGCCAGCGTGTTTCAGATCATGGCGTGGTACGCGATATTTCGCCTCCTCGCCTCGAGCGATTCGAAGCCGGTCGCCGAAATGAGCGACATTCTGATCGCCGTGGCTCTCTGCCTCCCTCTTTTCTTGCCCACAACCCGCACCATAAAGGTTCTTGCACTCGGGGCTGCCGTCTTTTTCTGGTTCCGCGGCCGGGGCGATCCGAAGCTGCGCTCGGCCGGAATTGTGCTCGCCGCGCTTGCGATCCAGGAATACTGGGGGCACATCGTCTTTGATCTCTTCGCCGTTCCTCTGCTTCGCGCGGAGACCGCGGTCGTCGGGACGCTGCTGGAGACTCTGCGGGCCGGAACCGTATGGCAGGACAATGTCATAGCCGCGCCTTCGGGCTTCAGCATCATCGTTTATTCCGCCTGCTCCTCATTCCACAATCTCTCGCTCGCGATGCTCTGCTGGGTGACCGTGAGCAGGCTCCGAAATCAAACCTGGCGGAGCGGGGATTTCCTCACAGCGTGCGCGATCGGCGCGGCGATGATCGCGTGCAATGTTGCGAGACTCTGCCTGATGGCGTGGGGTCCTGACCTATACGAATACTGGCACGACGGACCTGGCGCCCAGATTTTTGCGGCCGGCGCCTCCGCAATGGTTTTGGTCCTGAGTCTATACGGGTCGCGGCCAGTGAGTCGGACGATATGAGGGTCTGGGCGCACGTGGTCTTTGCGACGGTCCTCGTCGGCTCGCTCGCCAGCCGAGAACGATCCGCTGAGGCGCCTATCGACAGCGACGACCTCGAATTGGCCGCGCTCAGCGTCGCGCGCGCCCAGGGCCTCGTTTTCCGTGAATACCGCGCCAGCGATACGGACTGGGGCCGCACCATGGCGTTTGGCGTTATCGGCTGCTCGCCTCCGCTGCTGGCGACATGGAGGCCAGCGACTTTCGAAGACGAGGCGACCGCACAATCAACCCTTAGACTGGGCTACCATCAACAGTTTGTCTATTTCGACCGGAAATGGAGCAGCCCCAATCGGTGGGCGGTCTCAATCCAGAGAATGAAGTACGGCCTCCTCGCGCTATTAGGCAAGGCCGACTATGCGACCTCCGGTTTCGTACTCCAGGTCGAGGCGCCTCGGGATTGCCCGGGCGCCGAGACCGTCGATTGGCGCGCGGCTTGGAGTCGGACCGGTCTCGCCACGGTCCAAGCCCCGGGTCACAAGCATTAGAGCGGGATGAATTTGGATTGAATCGACGGGGATTCCCGAATTCGGAGATTTTCTGATTCAGGGTGCTGGCTGGAAGGAGGCCAGCATGGATGGGAAGGCCTTATTCGAACGATCTTCGTGAGCGGGCGGTCGGAGCGGTTTTGCACGGCGGACTTTCGCGCCATCGAGCGGCGGCTCAGTTCGGCGTTGGGGTCAGCACGGTCGTCAACTGGGTGCGGCGGTTTCACGAGACGGGCAGCGTGGCGCCGGGCCAGATGGGCGGACACAAGCCGAAGGCGATCCGCGACGGGCACGCGGCCTTTCTGTCCGAGCGCATTCGGCAAGGAGCCTTCACGCTGCGCGGGCTGGTGGCGGAACTCGCCGGGCGCGGGCTCAAGGTCGACTATCGCTCGGTGTGGAATTTCGTCCACGCGGAGAAGCTCAGTTTCAAAAAAAAGCGTCGTGGCGAGCGAGCGCGAACGGCCCGACGTCGCGCGAAGGCGGGCGCAATGGAAGAAGCGTCAGGACCAGATCGAGCCCGAGCGTCTGGTGTTCATTGATGAGACCTGGACGAAGACCAATATGGAGCCGCTTCGCGGCTGGGCGCCGCGGGGCGAAAGGCTGGTGGCCAGCGCTCCCCACGGCCATTGGAAAACCATGACCTTTGTCGCCGCGCTTCGCTGCGACCGGATTGAAGCGCCGTGGCTGCTCGATGGCCCAATCAATGGCGAGGCGTTCAAGACCTACGTCGAGAAGGTGCTCGCGCCCACCCTCAAGCCGGGCGATCTGGTGATCATGGACAATCTCGGCAGCCACAAAGGCGGCGCCATCCGCCGGGCGATCCGGGCGGCCCGCGCCAAGCTCTTCTTCCTGCCCAAATATTCTCCTGACCTGAACCCAATCGAGCAGGTCTTCGCCAAGCTCAAGCATCTCTTGCGCAAAGCTGCCGCCCGAACAATCGAAACCCTCACCGCCGCGGTGGGCGAACTGCTCGGAGCCTACACCGCCGAAGAATGCGCAAACTACTTCACCAATGCAGGATACCAAGCCTAATCTCATCACGCTCTAGCCGCGCGACTTCAGCGCCGCGGGTGACGTCAGTGATTGCCTCTCCCAATACCGGCGCCTTCCACGAACAGGATAACAAACGCCGCCACAAGCGCCAGAATCTCGATCGCGCACGCGAGGCGGTAGAGCCGGAGAGCCCGCCTGATGTCATCGGCGGTCGCCTCGCGCCGGCCCTCCCCCATGAAGGCGTCGTCGACCAGCGTTCGCCCATAGACGCGCGGTCCGGCGAGTCGGAGGCCGAGCGCGCCGGCCATCGCCGCCTCGGGCCAGCCGGCGTTGGGGGAGCGGTGTCGCGAAGCGTCGCGCCAGACGGCTCGCGCGGCCTCCCCCGCCGAGGCCTCGCGGGTCAGCGCGGCGGCCAGGATCAGCCAGAGCGCGGCAAGTCGCGACGCCGGCAGATTGACGAGATCGTCGAGCCGCGCCGCCGCCCAGCCGAACGCGGCGTAGCGGTCGTCCTTGTGGCCGATCATGCTGTCGGCCGTGTTGATCGCTTTGTAGACCGCGCCGCCGACAAGGCCGCCGAGCGCGGTCCACAAGATCGAAGCGACGACGCCGTCGGAGAAATTCTCGGCCAGGCTCTCGATCGCCGCGCGCGCGACGCCCGGCCGATCCAGCGCGTCGGGATTGCGGCCGACGATTTTCCCGACGGCGCGGCGACCTTCCTCAAGGCCCGTGTCGAGCCCGTCGGCGACCGCGCGCACGTGACCGCCAAGGCTGCGCTGGGCCGGCAGGCTCGCGGCGAGCAAGGCGACCGCGACGAAGCCGAACGGCCGCCACGGAAGAAGGGCTCGCGTCGCGAGCCAGCCGACGAGCGCGATTGAGGCCAGATAGAGTAGGAGAACGCCGACGCCCATCGCCCGGCGGGCGGCGAAGCTTAGGGTCGGCCGATTGGCGATCGCCTCAAGGCCAGCGAGCCAGCGGCCCATCCAAGTGACGGGGTGGCCGATCGCGCGATAGAGAGGCGCCGGATAGCCGGCCAGCGCCTCAACGACGGCGGCGGCGAGCGCGAGGGTGAGCGAAGGCGACATGACGGCGGGATTGGATTGGACCGCAAAGTTCGGAGCGCTCACCTATCACGGCGGCGCGCTCGAAGTCGCTCGCAGCCTCGCCCCGCAGGCGCCCGAGCCCTGGATCGATCTTTCGACCGGGATCAATCCGCACCCCTATCCCCTGCCCGATCTCGAGGTCGAAGCGTGGTCGCGGCTGCCCGGGAGTGGCGCGCTCGCAACGCTCGAGGCCGCCGCGGGCCGCCGCTACGGCGAGGGCGCGGCAATAGTGGTCGCGGGGCCCGGCTCGCAGGCGCTCATCCACGCCCTATCGCACATCTTGCGGGGGGAGGCGATCGGCGTGCTTGGGCCTACCTATGGCGGATTCGCAGCGGCCTTCGCTCGCGCGGTTGAAGCCGAACGGCTCGAGGAGATGGGAAGCCACGACGTGGCGATCGTGGTCAATCCCAATAATCCGGACGGGCGGATCATTCCGCGCGACGCTCTTCTCGCCTTCCACGAGCCTCTTGCGCGGCGCGGCGGCGCCCTCATCGTCGATGAAGCCTTCGCCGATTTCGACGAGGAGGAAAGCCTCGCGCCGATGCTGCCCTCGAGCGGCGCGGTTGTGCTGCGCTCATTCGGCAAGACTTACGGGCTCGCCGGCCTTCGTCTCGGCTTCGCGCTCGCTTCGGCGGACATCGCCCAGCCTTTGCGGGCGGCGCTGGGGCCGTGGCCGGTGAGCGGGCCAGCGATCGCGATCGGGGCCCGCGCGCTGGCCGATCGGGACTGGCTCGAGGCGATGGGCGCGCGCCTCGGGAAGGACCAAGCGCGGCTCGACGCGCTCCTCGAGGGCGCGCGGTGGCGAATCCTCGGCGGAACGCGCCTGTTCCGGCTGGCCGGGCATGACGACGCGTGCGGCGCGTTCGAGCGGCTCATCGCCGCCGGAATCCTCGTCCGCCCCTTTGCCGGCGAACGGAAGCAGCTGCGATTCGGGATCCCCGGCGACGAGAATGCGTGGGAACGGTTGGCCACAGCTCTTCAGGGCTGACGCCCTTGCCTTGCCGCGCGCGCGGCATAAAAGCCAGACATGGGTCATCGCGCGCCGCGAGTCTTCACGATTCCCTCCGGGGCGCCGTTTCTGCCGACATTGAGCCGAGCCCTTCTCGACGGCCGGCTCATCGAGGGCTTCCCGGGTGCCGGCGGCCCGATGGCGCTCGCCGACGCGACGATATATGTGCCGACGCAGCGCGCCGGTCAGGCGCTGGCCAAGGCCCTGCTCGCGGCGAGCGGCGCACAAAGCCTGCTCTTGCCACGCATCGCGCCGCTCGGGGCGTTCGAGCCGGACGACACGGCGACTGCGTTCGATCCCGAGGGCGAAGAAGCGCCGCCGGCGATGATTCCGCCCGCGGTCGGCGCGCTCACCCGCCGCCATGCGCTTGCGACCCTGACCCGCGCCTGGGGCAAGGCGCTCAAGGGGGCGATCCGCCGGGCCGACGCGGACGGGCGGCTTGTCGTCGATCCCGCGGAGCCCGCGCTGATCGCCACCACCCCTGCGCAAGCCTACGCGCTCGCGGGCGATCTCGCCGTGCTGATCGACGACATGATCATCGAGGACGTGGCCTGGAAGGAGCTCGAGACCCTCACGCCGGAGTCCTATGATCCCTATTGGCGGATCACCCTCGATTTCCTCAAGATCGCCGCGTCCCGTTGGCCCGACTGGCTCGCCGAGCGCGGCCTCATCGACAGAGCGAAGAGGACCGCGCTGCTTATCGACGAGAAAATCAAAGCGCTCGATGACTCGCGGCGCGGTCCGACCATCATCGCTGGCTCGACCGGCGCCAATCGCGCCACCGCCCGTCTCATCGCCGCGATCGCGCGCGCTCCCCGGGGGGCGGTCGTGCTGCCCGACCTCGACCGCGATCTTGACGATCGCGCATGGGCGATGATCGGCGCAAGCGGCGGCGGTTCGCTCGGGCTCGCGGGCCATCCGCAGGCCATCCTCAGTCGGCTGATCGGCGCGATCGGCGTCGCGCGCGAGGACGTGACCTCCATTGGCTCGCCCACGCCTCAGCTTGCCGCGCGGTCGACCTTCCTGAGCGAGGTCCTCCGTCCGGCGGAATCAACCGATCTTTGGCGCGAACGGGGGTGGACGCTGTCGCCGCTCTCCCTCGGCGCCGCGCTTCAGGGAGTCGCGATCATCGTCGCCGACAACGAGAATGAAGAGGCGCTGGCGCTGGCGGTCGCAATGCGCGAGGCGCTGGAGACGCCAGACAAGACCGCGGCCCTGGTCACGCCCGATCCGTCGATTGCGCGCCGGGTCACGGCCGAGCTTGCGAGATGGGGCGTCGAGGTCGACGATTCGGCCGGACGCACGCTGGGGCAAACTCCGCCGGCGCTTTGGCGAGGCTCGTCCTGGAAGCGGCGATTGCGTTCACCCCGCGGTCGTTCCTTGCACTGCTTGCGCATCCCATAGTCCGGTTCGGCAGCTCCGCCGGCGAGATCGAAGCCGCGACCCGCGCGCTCGAGCTCGCCATCTTTCGCGCCGTCCCGCTTGCCTCGCTCGACGATCTCGATCGCGCGTTCGCCGCGGCGCGCGAAGCCGTCATCGACCGACACGCGCATCCCGCGATCCGGCGGATCGGCGAGGCCGAACGTCAGGCGGCGGAGGCGCTCGCGCGCGATGTCGCGGCCGCGCTCGGGCCCTTGCGCGCCCTTGGGGCCAACGCGTCTTTGCGCGACTGCCTCGAAGCGCATCGCGCCGCGATTCTTCGACTCGATCGCGCCGGCGCGGGAGCCGGAAGCGCACGGATTCGAGCAATTGATCGAGCTCATGGACGAATGGAGCGAGGCCGCGGCCCAGAGCTTCCCGACCGAGCTTCGCGAATATTCCGCCTTGCTCGAGGATGCGCTCGCCGCGGCGCGCGCCCCGCCTTCCGGCGGCGGGCACCCGCGCCTGCAGATCCTCGGCCTGCTCGAAGCGCGTCTGCTCAGCTTCGACTGCATGCTTCTGGCCGGCCTCGACGAAACTGTCTGGCCGCCGGCGGTCGAGACCGACGCGTTTCTCAACCGGCCGATGCGCGCAGCGCTCGGCTTGTCCGCGCCTGAACGGCGCATCGGTCAGACTGCGCACGATTTCGTCAGCGCCCTTGGCGCGGGAGAGGCGATCCTGAGCCGGGTGAAGAAACGCGGCGGGGAGCCCACGGTAGCCTCGCGCTTCCTGCAGCGCATGGCGGCCGCGGCGGGGCCCGAGGGGATGTCGGAGCCTCTGGAGCGGGGCGAACGATATCTTGCCTTCGCCCGCGCGCTCGACCGGCCAGACGCGGTTCGCGCGCAGCCGAGACCAGCGCCGCGGCCCCCGGTCGAGCTTCGCCCCAGAGCCCTCAGCGTCACGCGGATCGAGACCCTGCGGCGCGACCCTTACGCGATCTACGCGGAACATGTTCTCCGTTTGAGAGCGATGGAGCCGGTCGAGCGGGACATTGCGCAGCGCGAAGCGGGCATCGCGTGGCACGCGAGCTTGCAGGAGTTTGTCGAGGCTCATTCAGTTGGGGCGCTCCCTCCCGACGCGCGCGAACGCCTGCTCGAAGATTGCGAGAGCGCGCTTCGCTTCGCTCCTCGGCGATCCAGCCTTCGCAGCCCTGAACTGGCCCAACATCGAAATGGGCCTCGACTTCTTTCTCGCCTTCGAGGGGGAAACGCGCGGCGCCGTCGCCGAAATCTGGGTCGAGCGGCAGGGGGCGACCCCTGTGCCGCTTCCGAACGGCGAGCCGTTCAAGCTCAGCGCGCGGGCGGACCGGATCGACGTCCTCAAATCGGGCGGGGCCAGGCTCATCGACTACAAGAGCGGAGCGCTCCCGGCGGCCAGGGACGTCAAGGCCGGTTTCTCGCCGCAATTGACGCTCGAAGCGGCGATGCTTCTGCGCGGCGGTTTCGATGGGCTCCCGCCCATGGAAACCGAGGAGGCGCTTTATCTCAAGCTCGGCGGCGCCACGGGAGGGCAGATCAAGCACGCCGGAAGCAAGGGCGAGAACATCCGCGAGCTCGCCGAACTGCATTTCGCCGGATTGACAAAGCTCCTCGAGGCGTTCGCCCGCGAGGAGACGCCCTACCTCTCGCTTCCGTTCCCCAAACTCGCACCCCGCTATTCCGATTACGACCATCTCGCCCGGGTCAAGGAATGGTCGGCCACGGCGGGCGAGAGCGATGCCAGCGAGACGCAATGAGCCGGCCTTTCACCATTCCCGAACCTCTGAGGCTGAGCCAGGTTCGGGCCTCGAACCCGAAGACCTCGGCCTGGGTGTCCGCCAACGCGGGCAGCGGCAAAACCCATGTGCTCACCCAGCGGGTGCTGCGCCTTCTGCTCGACGGTACGCCGCCGGCGCAGATCCTGTGCCTCGCCTACACTAAGGCGGCCGCGGCCAACATGGCCGACCGCGTCTTCACCACGCTCGCCCGATGGACGACCCTCGACGATGGGGCTCTCGCGAAGGCTATTATCGATTGCGGCGCAGACAAACCGGATGCTGCGAGGCTCGTCTTCGCTCGCCAATTGTTCGCGCGCACCATCGAGACCCCGGGCGGCCTCAAGATCCAGACGATCCACGCCTTCGCCGAGAGGCTGCTCAGGCTCTTTCCTTTCGAAGCCAACGTTCCCGCTCACTTCACCGTCCTCGACGAACGCGAATCGAAGCGGCTCCTGCGCCAGGCGCGCGACGCCGCGCTCACCGAACTTGGCGCCTCGAGCGACGGCGCTGCCGCGGTCGAGAAGGTCGCGCGAGAATCGGGCGCGCCGCGATTCGATGAGCTTCTGATGGAGGCGCTGAGCCGCGCCGAAGCGTTCGGCGCCCACGACGACGCCGAGAGCTATGTCGCCGCGCTCCGCGGCCCGCTCGGCCTTGCGCCCGGCGTGACGGTCGCGGGCGTCGAAGCGGAGATGCTGGGCGGTGGAAGCGAAGGCATACGGCGCGAGGTATGGGCGCAGACGCTCGATGGCGGCTCAAAGCAGGACCGTGACGTCGCCGCCCGCCTTCGCTCGGCGAACGGGGAGGCGCGGTCCGACATTCGGGTCCAGGCGCTGCTCAGCGCGCTTTTCAGCAAGGACGGCGAAGGCGATCCGCCGGGCCGGCTGATGACCAAGGGCTTGGCCGGAAAGGCGCCGGCGGTCGACGACGCCCTCCGCCGCGAGCAGGCTCGCCTCGTCTCTTTGCGCGGGCATCGGCGCGCCGCGCTGACCCTCGAGCGCAGCGCCGCTCTGTTCGTGGTGGCGAGATCGATCCTTGCGACCTTCGCGCGGATGAAGGCCGAGCGCGGTGCGCTCGATTTCAGCGACCAGATCGAACGCGGGCTCGCGCTGGTCACGCGGTCGAGCGCCGCCTGGGTCATGCATAAGCTCGACTATGGGCTCGACCACCTGCTGCTCGACGAAGCCCAGGACGCATCCTCGCCCCAATGGGGCATTCTTCTGGCGCTGAGCGCGGAGTTCTTCGCGGGCGCCGGCGCGCGCGAAACGAGCCGCACCGTGTTCGCAGTCGGCGACGAGAAGCAATCCATCTTCGCCTTCCAGGGCGCGGCGCCCGAAATGTTCGCAGAGATGAAGCGCGCCTTCGGCGAGCGCCATCGCGACTTCGAAACGGCCGTTCATCGACGTGCCCCTGACCTTCTCGTTCCGCTCGTCGCAGACGATTCTCGACGCCGTCGACATGACCTTCCGGCCCGACTTCGCTTGGCGTGGAGTAGCGGCGCCCGGGGAGCCGCCGCCAAAGCACGAGGCCGTTCGCAGCCAGTTGAAAGGCGTGGTCGAACTGTGGCCGCCGATTGCGCCGACCCCGGCGCCGGACCCGGAAGACTGGACCGCGCCCATCAACCCGATGGCTTTGGACGTCCCACCGGTCATCCTCGCCAAGCGGATCGCCGAAGTGATCAGGGGCTGGCTCAAGACCGCCTCGCGCGAGCGTGTCGTTGACCCGGAAACGGGGGAAATGAGGCGCATTCGCGAAAGCGACGTCATGATCCTGGTTCGCACCCGCAACGCTTTCTTCGAAGCGATGATCCGGGCGCTCAAAGCGGCGGACATCAAGACCGCCGGCGCCGACCGGCTCAAGCTCAAGGACCATATCGCGGTGATGGATCTCATCGCCGCCGGTCGCGCGGCGCTCATGCCCGACGACGATCTGACGCTGGCTGCGGCGCTCAAATCGCCGCTGATCGGCTTTGACGATGACGCGCTGATGAGGATCGCGGCGCAACGAAGCGGTTCGCTCGCCCATGCGCTGGCGTCGGCGGATGAAGGCCCAGCCCTCGAGGCTCAGCGCCGACTCGGCGCGTGGCGCGGACGGGCGAAGGCGCTTTCGCCTTTCCCCTTCTATGCGCGGCTTCTTGGGCGGGACGGCGGGCGGCGCGCTCTGATCGGCCGTCTCGGACCGGAAGCCGCCGACCCGATCGACGAATTCCTGACCCTCGCGCTCGCCCATGAGCAGCGCGAGGCGCCGTCGCTCGCCAACTTTCTCGCCGAGTTCGAATCCACCGACGCCGAGATCAAGCGCGACATGGAGGTCGAGACCGAGGGCGTGCGGGTCATGACCGTCCACGCCAGCAAGGGATTGGAGGCGCCGATCGTCTTCCTGCCGGATTCGTGCAGCGGGCCTGACACGCGGCTCGAACCCAAGCTCGTGCGCCTTCCATCCCGAAGACCAGGCGATCCGCCACTATTCGCCTGGGCCAGGAAGGCGGCCGAAGACGCGGACGTGGTCGCCGCTGCGCGGGCGGAGGCGCGCGCGGCTCAGGCGGGCGAGCACCGGCGCCTGCTCTATGTCGCGATGACCCGCGCGGCTCAGCGGCTCATCGTCGCCGGCTGCGACACAACGAAGAACCGCCCGGTCGACTGCTGGTGGAATCTCGTCCATACGGGCCTTGCCGGCGCGCTCGTCGAAGCGCCGGCGCCCTTTCGAGGGGAGGAGACGATCCTCCGGTTCGGCGAGGGCCTCCGCGCCGAGGACCCTGGCGGATCGCCGCCCACCGTCGGGTGCGATGATCTGCCCGGCTGGCTCACCGCCGAGGCGCCGCCAGAAGCATCGCCCGCTCTCCTCAACCCTTCCCGCGCCGGCGGAATCGGCCGGAGCGACCCGGAGCGGGCGCTCGAGGGACGCCTTGCCCATGCTCTCATCGAGATGTTGCCAAGCCTCCCGCGCGAGCGCCGCCCGGCCGCAGCGACAGCCTATCTCGAGGCGCAGGGCGGCTCGCTCGCCGAATCGGCGCGCGCCTCGCTCGCCTCGAAGGCGCTCAGGGCGATCGACGCGCCAGAGCTGAGCCGCCTCTTTGGCCCCGGCTCCCGAGGCGAGGTCGCGCTCGCCGGACTGCTGCCGCGGCCGGGGCGCGCCGACCTGCCGTACAGCGGCCGTCTCGACCGCTTCGTCGCGACCAGCGAGGACGTGTCGATCGTCGACTTCAAACTTGGCCACAAACCGGATCGCCCCGCCGCTGCCCATCTCGCACAGCTTGCGCTCTATCGCGCCGCCTTGCAGCCGCTCTATCCCGGATTGCCAATCCGGGCGGCGCTCGTCTATCTCGACGGGCCGACGCTCGCGCCAGTCGGTGAGGCGGAACTCGACGCAGCGCTCAGCGCCATCGTCGAGTCGTCATGAACCGCCACAGACGCCTCCTGGTTCGGCCATTTTTCCTGCAATTCCGCAAGGGAGCACTGTCTTGATTGCCTTGAAGAGGTCGCATTTGCTGGCCAAGTTGCAACCGATGGCGAGCGGAACTCGGCAGGGCGGGCGCCCGGGATTTTTTTGTTTTGTTTTGGGGAGGCCGCGGCGCCGCGCCGTCTGCGCAGCCGTGGGGGTGGGCCTTGCGGCGCTGCTGGCGGGAGGAAATCTAGCGGCCGAATTGGCGAAGATCCCGTACGGCATGGTGCCTTACACCCATCCCGTCTACAAAAACGGCAAACGAATTTTGTGGCACGGCGCATGGCGAGGCAGTCTCGGGAGGTATGCTCGCCGGGGCGCAAGGGCGGCGGAAGCCAAACCGGCGCTGGCGCTGGCGCCGGAGCCGCAAGCGGGGGCCCCCGCGGCGAAGGAATTCACGGTCCTCGCGGATCCTGCCGACGCACGGGCAAGCAGGATGGCCCGGGATTTCGCGGCCGTCGTCGGCGCGAGTGGTTCGCCCGGGCGCGCGATCGTCGGGTCCACATCGCCGAACGGTCTCGGCAAGGTCCTCAAGACAGATATGGCGGACTTCGCCATCGTCTCGCTCGACAGTCTCCTGTCCAGCGCCAAGGGCGACGCCGAGTGGATGAAGCGCTCCCCTTTCGTCACGCGCTTGGCCCCCGAGACCCTGGCGGTGGTTGCGCCCAAAGAGGTCAAGTCGATCAATGACCTCAAGGGAAAAACGGTGAGCTTCGGCGACCCGGACAGTTCGACGTCGACCAGCGGCCGAATGTTGTTCTCCCGTCTGGGCGTGAGCGCGAAAGAGACGAATGGGCCGCTGCCTGAGGCGCTCGATGCGCTCGCGGCCGGCAAGATCGACGCGGTCGTTGTCCTCGGCGCGGAAGAATCGGCCGCGCTCAACGATTTCGGCGGCGGCGGACGTTTCCACATCGTCGCCATTCCCTGGTCGCCGGCTTTGGAGCCGGTCTACGCGCCCGCGCACGTCACCGCGGCGGAGCGGCCCAATCTGGTGAGCCCGACCGAACCGATTGAAACGCTCGGCGAGCCGATGGCGCTGATCGCCCTCGACGCTGCGCCGGGAACGACACGCGCGGACGCGCTCGGACGGATCGCGCGCGCGTTTCTTGATGATTACGATGGGTTGCTGGCGGACGATCGCGACCCGCACTGGCGCGACGTCAATCTCGCCGCCGACGCGTCGTGGCCAACCGGGCCATGGCCGCGGCTCAGCGCGGCGCAAAGCTGGCTTGACGCGAAAAAGTCTTCGGCCGATGGATCTCTCGAGGCGTTCCGCGCCTCGGCCAAGTCGGCCGCCAATTCGGCCGGATGGCCGAGCGCGGCTGATTTCGGACCGGCTCTATGACGGGCTGACGCGCTGGCGCGGGCTCATGCAATAGGGAGACGCACGCTGGCCATTTCCTGGAACGCACTCGCGGTCGTCCTCGCCGCCGTCATCGCAAGCATGCTCGTTCTGCTGTGTCGGCCGCGGCTCGAGCCGGCGGCGCTGACGGCGAAGGCGGCGGTCGAGCAACCTGTTTTCGTCGCCCCGCCTGCCGCTGCGGCCAAGCCGAAAGGGTTGACCAACACCGCTCAGGCCATCGCCAAGGACGCGATCGGCAAGCTCGCGAGCGCGCTGCGGAACCCGTCCGCCGCCCCGGGCACGCTGGCCGCGGGCGGTCCAGGCGCCAAGCTGGCGATACCGATCGACGACGCCCGGCGGCTTTGCGCCGAAGGCCTTGCCGCCTTCGCGAAGGGTGATATCGCAACGGCGCGTGCGTTTTTCGTCAGCGCCGCCGAGGCCGGCGACGCGCGGGCTCTGGTTGCGCTCGGCGACACCTTCGATCCCGCCACCTTGACCCGTCTGGGTGTCGTCGGGCTGAGGGGCGACGCGGCCAAGGCTCGCGACTATTATGAACGCGCGCTCGCCGTCGGCGCCACCGGGGCTCGCGAGCGGCTCGCCTCCCTGGCGGTGAAATAGCGCGCTCTTCCTTCCGATCCTTCGGTTGGGCGCCGATGATTCCGGGCGAGTCGGACCGGTTGGCGCACAAGTTCACGCGAGCCAATGATTTCAGGAGCGAGCCTAGAGCGTGATGAGATTAGGCTTGGTATCCTGCATTGGTGAAGTAGTTTGCGCATTCTTCGGCGGTGTAGACGCCGAGCAGTTCGCCCACCGCGGCGGTGAGGGTTTCGATTGTTCGGGCGGCAGCTTTGCGCAAGAGATGCTTGAGCTTGGCGAAGACCTGCTCGATTGGGTTCAGGTCAGGAGAATATTTGGGCAGGAAGAAGAGCTTGGCGCGGGCCGCCCGGATCGCCCGGCGGATGGCGCCGCCTTTGTGGCTGCCGAGATTGTCCATGATCACCAGATCGCCCGGCTTGAGGGTGGGCGCGAGCACCTTCTCGACGTAGGTCTTGAACGCCTCGCCATTGATTGGGCCATCGAGCAGCCACGGCGCTTCAATCCGGTCGCAGCGAAGCGCGGCGACAAAGGTCATGGTTTTCCAATGGCCGTGGGGAGCGCTGGCCACCAGCCTTTCGCCCCGCGGCGCCCAGCCGCGAAGCGGCTCCATATTGGTCTTCGTCCAGGTCTCGTCGATGAACACCAGACGCTCGGGCTCGATCTGGTCCTGACGCTTCTTCCATTGCGCCCGCCTTCGCGCGACGTCGGGCCGTTCGCGCTCGCTCGCCACGACGCTTTTTTTTGAAACTGAGCTTCTCCGCGTGGACGAAATTCCACACCGAGCGATAGTCGACCTTGAGCCCGCGCCCGGCGAGTTCCGCCACCAGCCCGCGCAGCGTGAAGGCTCCTTGCCGAATGCGCTCGGACAGAAAGGCCGCGTGCCCGTCGCGGATCGCCTTCGGCTTGTGTCCGCCCATCTGGCCCGGCGCCACGCTGCCCGTCTCGTGAAACCGCCGCACCCAGTTGACGACCGTGCTGACCCCAACGCCGAACTGAGCCGCCGCTCGATGGCGCGAAAGTCCGCCGTGCAAAACCGCTCCGACCGCCCGCTCACGAAGATCGTTCGAATAAGGCCTTCCCATCCATGCTGGCCTCCTTCCAGCCAGCACCCTGAATCAGAAAGTCTCCGATTCGGGAATCCCCGTCGATTTAATCCAAATTCATCCCGCTCTAGAGCATCGGACGGTCAGATTGAATTGAGGGGGATTCCGGCGGGGATGAGAGTGTGATTCACTTCCGGATTGGAGGTGATTTGCGATGCCGAAACCCTATTCGCTGGATCTTCGCGAGCGTGTGGTGAGTTCCGTTGAGGCCGGGCATTCGCGGCGCGCGGCGGCGGCCCATTTCAGGGTGTCGCCCTCGTTCGTCATCGATTTGATGACGGCTTTTCGCCAGCGCGGGGCGGTTACGCCCAAGGCGCTCGGCGGCTGGCGACACAGTAAGCTCGACCCGCACCGCGTCTTCATCTTGCGCCGGGTGGCGGAGAAGGACGACATCAGCATGCCGGAGCTGGCCGGCGAACTCCATGCCGCCAGCGGAGTGAAAGCCGACCCCGCCTCGCTGTCGCGCTGGCTGATCCGCAACGGCCTGAGCTTTAAAAAAAAGCCTTCAGGCCAGCGAATGCGATCGGCCCGACGTGCGCCAGGCGCGCGAGGCGTGGCAGGCTGAACGACAGCCCAAGATGCAGACCGAGCCGCATCGGCTGGTGTTCATCGACGAAACGGGAACCAACACAAAGATGACCCGGGCGCGCGGACGCTGCGAGAGGGGCGAGCGCCTTCGTTCCAAGGCCCCCTTTGGCCATTGGAAGACCCAGACTTTCGTCGCCGGGCTGCGCTGCGGCGCCCTGACGGCGCCGTGGGTCATCGACGCGCCGATGGACCGCACGATCTTCGAGACCTACGTGCGCACCCAACTCGTCCCAACGCTGCAAGAGGGCGACATCGTCATCCTGGACAATCTGCCCGCCCACAAAAGTCCCGCCGCTGAACAGGCCATCCGCGAGCGAGGCGCCTGGATGCTGTTTTTGCCGCCCTACAGCCCCGACCTCAATCCCATCGAAATGGCCTTCGCCAAACTCAAGGCGCATCTGCGCGCCTTGGCCATGCGCACCATCGACGAACTCTGGAAGGCGATCGGGCAAATCTGCGATCTCTTCAGCCCAGAGGAATGTGCAAACTCCTTCCAAGCCGCAGGGTACGGATTTAAATGAGCGTCCGATGCGCTAGGTGGTGTGGACTTTAGGGATTCCCTTTTAGGGGCAAATCAGATTTAAGGCTGCTTTTGGGGAGGCAGTCTTGGGTGTGATGGACCGTTTGGTTTTGAATGATGCGGCGTGGGAACGGATGGCGCCTCTGATTATAGGTCGGCCTGACCAGAAAGGCTCGACTGGGCGCGACAATCGGATGTTTGTGGAAGGCGTGCTTTGGATCGTTCGTACGGGCTCTCCCTGGCGTGATCTGCCTGAAGCATTCGGGGATTGGAACAGTGTATTCCGGCGCTTCAGTCGTTGGAGCCTCAAGGGGGTCTGGTGGCGGATCTTTGAGGCGATGTCCGATGATCCGGATTTCGAATATCTGATCGTCGATTCCACCATCGTCCGAGCCCATCAGCATGCTGCCGGGGCCAAAAAAGGGGGTCTGAAGATCAGGCGATCGGCCGCTCGCGCGGCGGCCTGAGCACCAAAATCCATATGGCGGTTCGAGGCCTGGGATGTCCCGTGCGGTTCACGTTGACCGCCGGTCAAAAGGGCGATGCGCCCCAAGCTGCTGCTTTGCTGGAAGGCTTACCGGCCGAGGTCGTCATGGCCGACACAGCCTACGATGCCGATCATTTGCGCGAGGCTATCGCCGCCAAGGGAGCCATCGCCGTCATCCCCAACAATCCGTCACGGGCGCTCAAATATCCCCTCGACAAGGATCTCTATGCCCAGCGCCATCTCGTCGAGTGCTGCTTCTCAAAACTCAAGCAATTCCGCCGCGTCGCAACCCGCTTCGAAAAGACCGCCCGAAATTACCTTGCCGTCGTCACTCTCGCGGCTATCATCTTATGGTTGCGATAAGTGTCCACACGGCCTAGTCGACCACATTGTCTTTGCACCGGAGGAAGGCAGCCCGAAACGGGCTACGCTCGATCTCCATGGCGATCTGGCCGGAATTCTCGGCCTGGTTTCCGAAACTGGCGGAAAACCGCCAGTAACAACTTTGGTTGCGGGGGCAGGATTTGAACCTGCGGCCTTCAGGTTATGAGCCTGACGAGCTACCGGACTGCTCCACCCCGCGTCAAAGGCGATGGGTCGTTGATGAAGAGGAATTTCCGTTCTTGGCAGGCCTGGCGACGACCTACTCTCCCATGTCTTAAGACAGAGTACCATCGGCGCTAAGGTGTTTGACGGCCGAGTTCGGGATGGGATCGGGTCTTGTCACCTTGCAAAAGCCACCAGGCCGGCAAAGAACGGGCGAAGCAAAACTGGAATTTTCGGTATTGCCTCCGAGCGCGTTTGCGCACTTTGAAGGTAATAAATCTCGCGCCTTGGCGACGAGAGCAATCAAGTCGAACGAGCGATTAGTACCGGTCAGCTTCACGCGTTGCCGCGCTTCCACATCCGGCCTATCAACGTGGTCGTCTTCCACGGCTCTTCAGGGAGAACTTGTTTTGAGGCTGGTTTCCCGCTTAGATGCCTTCAGCGGTTATCCATTCCGTATATAGCTACCCTGCACTGCGGCTGGCGCCACAACAGGTCCACCAGAGATACGTTCACCCCGGTCCTCTCGTACTAGGGGCAAATCCTCTCAATTCTCCGACACCCACGGCAGATAGGGACCAAACTGTCTCACGACGTTTTGAACCCAGCTCACGTACCACTTTAATCGGCGAACAGCCGAACCCTTGGGACCTTCTCCAGCCCCAGGATGTGATGAGCCGACATCGAGGTGCCAAACACTCCCGTCGATATGGACTCTTGGGGAGTATCAGCCTGTTATCCCCGGCGTACCTTTTATCCGTTGAGCGATGGCCCACCCACGCGGGACCACCGGATCACTATGACCGACTTTCGTCTCTGCTCGACTTGTTGGTCTCGCAGTCAGGCTGGCTTATGCCATTGCACTCTAACGACCGATTTCCGACCGGTCTGAGCCAACCATTGCGCGCCTCCGTTACTCTTTGGGAGGCGACCGCCCCAGTCAAACTACCCGCCATGCGTTGTCCCGGACCCCGATGAGGGGCCACGGTTAGACGTCCATCAAGTCAAGGGTGGTATTTCAAGGGTGGCTCCACCCGAGCTGGCGCCCGGGCTTCCAAGCCTACCACCTATCCTACACATGACTTAACGAACGCCAACGCAAAGTTATAGTAAAGGTGCACGGGGTCTTTCCGTCTGACCGCAGGAACCCCGCATCTTCACGGGGACTTCAATTTCACTGAGCTGACGTTGGAGACAGCGGGGAAGTCATTACGCCATTCGTGCAGGTCGGAACTTACCCGACAAGGAATTTCGCTACCTTAGGACCGTTATAGTTACGGCCGCCGTTTACCGGGGCTTCAATTCAAGGCTTGCACCTCTCCTTTTAACCTTCCGGCACCGGGCAGGCGTCAGACCCTATACGTCATCTTGCGATTTCGCAGAGCCCTGTGTTTTTGTTAAACAGTTGCCACCCCCTGGTCTGTGCCCCCTCGACGAGCTTGCGCCCGTCCAGGGCCTCCTTATCCCGAAGTTACGGAGGTAAATTGCCGAGTTCCTTCAACGTCATTCTCTCAAGCGCCTTGGTATGCTCTACCTGTCCACCTGTGTCGGTTTCGGGTACGGTCTTGCGCAGGGGCTATTTCCTGGGACCTCGTCGAGGCCCGGTCAATCCAGTAAGACCGGACAACATAAGAGATCCGTCACCACCTGCAGGCTCACGAATATTAACGTGATTCCCATCGACTACGCCTTTCGGCCTCGCCTTAGGGACCGGCTAACCCTGCGAAGATTAACTTTACGCAGGAACCCTTGGACTTTCGGCGACACTGTCTTTCACAGTGTTTGTCGTTACTCATGTCAGCATTCGCACTTCCGACGCCTCCAGGAGGCCTCACGGCTCTCCCTTCGTCAGCCAACGGAACGCTCCGCTACCGCGTCTTGCGACGCCCAAAGCTTCGGCTCACGGCTTGAGCCCCGTTACATCTTCGGCGCGGAAACCCTTAACATTTAGACCAGTGAGCTGTTACGCTTTCTTTAAAGGATGGCTGCTTCTAAGCCAACCTCCTGGTTGTTTTGGGATTTCCACATCCTTTCCCACTTAGCCGTGAATTGGGGGCCTTAGCTGTTGGTCTGGGTTGTTTCCCTCTCCACGATGGACGTTAGCACCCACCGTGTGGCTCCCGAGCATGACTTCCAGGTATTCGGAGTTTGGTTAGGTTTGGTAGGGTTTTGGCCCCCCTAGCCCATCCAGTGCTCTACCCCCTGGAGCCTCGACTCGAGGCTATACCTAAATATATTTCGCGGAGAACCAGCTATTTCCGAGTTTGGTTGGCCTTTCACCCCTAATCACAAGTCATCCGAGCCTTTTTCAACAGGCACCGGTTCGGTCCTCCAGCAGGTGTTACCCTGCCTTCAACCTGCTCATGACTAGATCACTCGGTTTCGGGTCTAAAGCATCGAACTGAACGCCCTGTTCAGACTCGCTTTCGCTGCGCCTACGCCTATCGGCTTAAGCTTGCTCGATACTTTAAGTCGCTGACCCATAATACAAAAGGTACGCCGTCACCCTTCCCTTGCGGGACGAGCTCCGACTGTTTGTAGGTATCCGGTTTCAGGAACTGTTTCACTCCCCTCGTCGGGGTGCTTTTCACCTTTCCCTCACGGTACTTGTTCGCTATCGGTCGCTGAGGAGTACTTAGGCTTGGAGGGTGGTCCCCCCGTGTTCAGGCAGGATTGCACGTGTCCCGCCCTACTCGAATCTCCCATTCGGACCCTATTCATACGGGGCTTTCACCCACTGCGGCCCGGCTTTCCAGCCGGTTCTGATAGATCCAAAAAGAAGCATTGGCCTGATCCGCGTTCGCTCGCCACTACTGACGGAGTCTCGTTGATGTCCTTTCCTCCGGGTACTGAGATGTTTCAGTTCCCCGGGTTCGCTTTTATTCTCCTATGAATTCAGAGAATAAATACCTTCTTTTGATCTCTGTTGGTCCAAAGATCGCTGAACGCCGTCCGAAGACGAAGCCCAGCCGGCCCGCCGCGGCCCGAAGCCAATCCTGTGCAGGATCGCTTCGCTTCGCCGGCGCGCCTCTTCGGAGCAACAGAGATCGAAGGTGGGTTTCCCCATTCGGAGATTCACGGATCAAAGCCTGTTCGCGGCTCCCCATGACTTATCGCAGCGTACCACGTCCTTCGTCGCCTCTCAGCGCCAAGGCATCCACCAGATACCCTTAAGGCACTTGATTGCTCTCATCGCCAAGGCGCGCGTCTTTGTGTTCGTCGACCGATCGGCAATCGATCGACAACGCGCGTCCTGGCGTGAAAAGACCAGTTTTGCTTCAAACGCATCCGGGAATCTGAGCGGTCAGGCTCCAGACTCACGACTGGTTGCTCGAAAGGCCAAGATGACGACGCGACGTCTTTTCGGCCTCGGGGTCCTCACGGACCTTCCGGCTGCACGTCTCGCCCCATCCGGCCTTCGACCGAATGCGCTTCCTCTTCACGATGTCAGAGATCGAGGACCGGAAGGAACGGCTCAGGATCGCAATCCTGTTCGCCGCCCGTTCGGCCTTCGTCACGCCAAGCGCTCGCGCGCCTGGCGAAACTGATGAATCCCATCGGAAGGATTGGAAGCCTGTGCCCATCTGCTCGACCTCGACCCAAACCTTACGGTCCAGACCTTGGTGGAGCCAGACGGGATCGAACCGACGACCTCATGCTTGCAAAGCACGCGCTCTCCCAACTGAGCTATGGCCCCGTTTCAAGACCCGCCGGCGCCCAAAGGCTCTTGGTGGGCCTGGGAGGACTTGAACCTCCGACCTCACGCTTATCAAGCGCGCGCTCTAACCAACTGAGCTACAAGCCCGGTCGAAGAAGAAGTCCACGCCAGCCAAGCCCACGAAGGCCGACAAGAGCGCAAGGCTTCCCTATCCTTGATTGAGAAAGAGAGACGAAGGCGGCGCGATCCCGCAAACGCAGCCTGACTGGCTGCTTGATTCTGAGCCGGACGACAAACCGTCGGACCGCGGGCGAACCCAGGTCCTGGTTGATGTTGTCCGAATCCAGAAAGGAGGTGATCCAGCCGCAGGTTCCCCTACGGCTACCTTGTTACGACTTCACCCCAGTCGCTGACCCTACCGTGGCCGGCTGCCTCCTTGCGGTTAGCGCGCCGTCTTCGGGTAAAGCCAACTCCCATGGTGTGACGGGCGGTGTGTACAAGGCCCGGGAACGTATTCACCGCGGCGTGCTGATCCGCGATTACTAGCGATTCCAACTTCATGCACTCGAGTTGCAGAGTGCAATCCGAACTGAGACGGCTTTTCGAGATTTGCTCAGGGTCGCCCCTTCGCCTCCCGCTGTCACCGCCATTGTAGCACGTGTGTAGCCCAGCCTGTAAGGGCCATGAGGACTTGACGTCATCCCCACCTTCCTCCGGCTTATCACCGGCAGTCCCCCTGGAGTGCCCAACTGAATGATGGCAACTAAGGGCGAGGGTTGCGCTCGTTGCGGGACTTAACCCAACATCTCACGACACGAGCTGACGACAGCCATGCAGCACCTGTGTTCCCGGCCCCGAAGGGAAGATCGCATCTCTGCGATCCGTCCAGGACATGTCAAAAGCTGGTAAGGTTCTGCGCGTTGCTTCGAATTAAACCACATGCTCCACCGCTTGTGCGGGCCCCCGTCAATTCCTTTGAGTTTTAATCTTGCGACCGTACTCCCCAGGCGGGATGCTTAAAGCGTTAGCTGCGCCACTGAAGAGCAAGCTCCCCAACGGCTAGCATCCATCGTTTACAGCGTGGACTACCAGGGTATCTAATCCTGTTTGCTCCCCACGCTTTCGCATCTCAGCGTCAGTTCCGGGCCAGTGAGCCGCCTTCGCCACTGGTGTTCTTGCGAATATCTACGAATTTCACCTCTACACTCGCAATTCCACTCACCTCTCCCGGACTCAAGGTCTCCAGTATCAAAGGCAGTTCCAAGGTTGAGCCTTGGCATTTCACCCCTGACTTAAAGACCCGCCTACACGCGCTTTACGCCCAGTAATTCCGAACAACGCTAGCCCCCTTCGTATTACCGCGGCTGCTGGCACGAAGTTAGCCGGGGCTTCTTATCTCGGTACCGTCATTATCGTCCCGAGCGAAAGAGCTTTACAACCCTAAGGCCTTCATCACTCACGCGGCATGGCTGGATCAGGCTTGCGCCCATTGTCCAATATTCCCCACTGCTGCCTCCCGTAGGAGTTTGGGCCGTGTCTCAGTCCCAATGTGGCTGATCATCCTCTCAGACCAGCTATCGATCATCGCCTTGGTGAGCCGTTACCTCACCAACAAGCTAATCGAACGCGGGCCAATCCTCCGGCGATAAATCTTTCGCCTCTCGGCCGTATCCGGTATTAATCCAAGTTTCCCTGAGCTATTCCGAACCGGAGGGTATGTTCCCACGCGTTACTCACCCGTCTGCCACTCCCGTATTGCTACGAGCGTTCGACTTGCATGTGTTAAGCCTGCCGCCAGCGTTCGTTCTGAGCCAGGATCAAACTCTCAAGTTGAACTGAGATCTGGTCCTGACTGGTCACTTCAATGTCCTTCCGGACATTGTATTCTTGACGAGTTCCAACACATCCGCCTCGATACGAACCCGCCAGTCCGCCTCCCGGCGGTCCGACGTGCTCCATTCGAAGCGCGATGATTTGAAACGTGACCGTCAGTTGTCTCTTCGGGCTTAAAATCTCCGGATTTGGCTCTGAGGCTCACGCCTGAAAACCCGACCCGGCGACCCCAAGCCCCGCAAGGACCCCGCCGCCCACGTCTCTCTTTCTTCCGATGCGATTGTCAAACAGCAAGGAGCCAGAGGCCCCAGTAAGCACAGCCCAAACTTCGAGGCGATCCGCCGCCGAAGGTCAGCCCAAGCTCAAATTCGCGCCGCGCTTCCGCGCGTCAGGAGCAACCGAAAAGCCTCCCGCCCCGCCTCTCAGCGGGAGGAGTCCGTTCGAAAAGTCCCTTAACCCGCCGCTTCGGCCGCCGCTAGAGCTCGCCAAACCGTTGGGAGAGGCGCATATAGGCCCCCCAGAATTTTCTGTCAACGGACTTTCACAAAGAAATTTTCCGCTGTGGAGAGCGCCGCCCCGGCGCGTCGTCTGACATGCATTTTCAGGCCCCCTCGCGGTCGCAGCGTGACCCGTTGCAGCGGCATGACGACCTGCCCCTCGACCAGGTCGAAGCGAAGGCTGCGCAAGAGATAGGCGAGCAGAACGATCGCCTCCTGCATCGCGAAGCCCATGCCGATGCACACGCGCGGGCCCGCGCCGAACGGAATATAGGCGAAACGGTCGATGCGATCCCGCCGCTCCCCCAGGAACCGGGAAGGATCGAAGGCGTCGGGATGGTCCCAAAGCCCCCGGCGTCGGTGCAACACATAGGGCGAGACGGTGATCACGGCGCCGGCGGGAATGTGCACGCCGGCAAGCTCGTCGTCGGCGATCGCCTGACGGGAGAGCATCGCCGCCGGCGGGTAAAGGCGCAGCGCCTCCTCGAACACGGCGCGAAGGATTTCGCATCTCTCTGTCGCGACCGACCCAGTGGCGTCGAACGCCTGATCCGCGTCGGCCTCCGCCCGCTCGCGCCACTCGGGCGATTGGGAGAGCAGGAAGAGTGTCCAGGTCAGTCCGTTGGCGGTCGTCTCGTGGCCGGCGTTGATAAAGGTGACGATGTTGGCCCGCACGTCCGCGTCGGAAATTCCGCGCCCATTCTCAGGGTCCTTCGCCGACATGAGCAGGGTCAGGAGATCGCGCGGCGCCTCGGCGCCGTCCGTCAGCAGCGCCCGTCGCTTGTCGATGATCGCATCGACGGCGGAATCGAAAAATTCGAGCGCGTCCCGGCCGCGCCGGCGTCTTAGTCGCGGCAGAAACGCGGGCGCTCCCAACAGATCGAGCGGATCGATCCTGCCGATGGTCTCGAAATAGCTCGTCACCGCGCGCTGAAAGGCGCTCGGCTCGCGCCCGAGCCCCTGCGAGAACAGCGTCTGTTCGAGCGCCGCCAGCGTCATCCGCGACATGGTCTGGCCGATGTCCGCCACGGCGCCGTCGCGGCGGCTGGCCATGCGCTCGACCGCCGCCCGCCCGACCCGATGAACGGCGGGAGCGAATTCCGCGACCTGGCGCGGCGAGAACAGGGGCGCGAGCGCGCGGCGCTGGAAGCGCCAGTCCTCGCCCTCCGCGGTCAAGAGCCCGTTGCCCAGTCCCGGCCGCAAGATGCGAAGCTGAAGATCGTCCTTGCGGTAGTTCGCGGCGTTGTCGAGAAAAATGCGCCGGACCGCGGCCGGATCATGCGCCGCGCCGCGCAGGCCGAAGATGGTGCGGCCGATCGAGACCGGCCGTTCGAAATCTCCCTCCCACCAGACTTCGATCGGATTGCGCTGGATGGCGAGGAAGGTCGAGAGCGAACTCCGCGGCCGGCCGGGCCTGCGCGGATAGGGCGGAACGAAGAGCTTCGAGGCTGCTGACGCGGCCGGCATGGCGACAAGCCTTCAAACGACGTTGCTTCTAAGACTTAAGCCAAGCCGGACCCGCCCGACAGGGGCGGCGCCGAAAAATCCCTCTCGCCGGCGCGCCCCGCTTCCGCTCAAAACGCCGTGCGCTGGCGGATGGCCGTCGCCAACGTGCCGTCGTCGAGATAGTCAAGCTCGCCGCCGACCGGCACCCCATGGGCGAGCCGCGTCACCTTGACTGGATAGCCGGCGAGAAGATCGATAATGTAATGCGCCGTCGTCTGGCCTTCGACGGTGGCGTTGACCGCGAGGATCAATTCGCTCACCTCGCCTTCGGCGATGCGCGCGACGAGCGGGGCCAAGTTGAGATCGGATGGGCCGACGCCGTCGAGCGGAGACAAGGCGCCGCCGAGCACGTGGTAGCGCGCCCGCGTGGCGTGGGCCCGCTCCAGCGCCCAAAGGTCGCCAACCTGCTCGACGACCACGAGCATCGTCGGATCGCGCCGCTCATCCGCGCAAATCGTGCACGGATCGCGCGTGTCCACGTTGCCGCAAACCGAACAGGTCAGGATCCGCTCCTGGGCGACGCGCAAGGCGTCGGCAAGGGGGCCGAGCAGCGTCTCGCGCTTCTTGATGAGATGGAGCGCGACCCGGCGCGCCGAGCGCGGCCCCAATCCCGGCAGGCGCGCCAGAAGCTGGATGAGACGCTCGATTTCCGGTCCGGCGACGCTGGTCGACATGCCGTTTCTGTTTAGAACGGCAGCTTCATGCCCGGCGGCAGGGGCAGGCCTTCGGTCAGCGCCTGCATCTTCTCCGCCGTCGCGCGGTCGGCTTTGGCCTTGCCGTCGGCGAAGGCGGCGATGATCAGATCCTCGAGCATCTCCTTGTCGGCCGGAGTGAGGAGCGAGGGGTCGATGTGCACGCCCTTCAATTCGCCTTTGGCGTTGAGCGTGACGCTGACCATCCCGCCCCCTGCCTGGCCCTCGACCTCGATCCGTCCGAGCTCCTCCTGCGCTTCTTGCAGCCTGGCCTGAACGGCCTGCGCCTTTTTCATCATGCCGATGAAATCCATGGCGACGATCTCCTTGCTCAAATGTCATCAGCGGGGTCGGAATCGGCGTAGCCCACCTCGTCGTCGGCCTCTCCCGAGGGCGGCAGGTGCGCCTCGGGCCGCCGGACGTCGACGATGCGGGCGCCCTTGAATCGCTCAAGAACCTTGCGCACCAGCGGATGCGACGCGGCGTCGCTCGCGCGCTCGGCCTCGCGCGCTTGAGCCCTTTCGCGCGACGTCGGCGCGGTCGAGTCCGCGACCAGCGCCACCATCCAGCGCTCGCCGGTCCATTCCTGCAGGCGCCGGCTCAGCGTCTGCGCGAGGCCGGGCTCCGCCCCTTCCACGGGCGTGAAGGCGATGCTGCCCTTTTCAAAGCGGGCAAGTCGCACGTCCCGCTCGAGCGCCTGGACGAGCTGGATGTCGCGTTTGGCCCGTGCAAGCGCAACGACGTCGTCGAACGATGCGAGGCGCGGCGCCGTCGCGGGCGGAGGCGAGCGCGGCGGCGCGGACAGGGCCTGAGCGGCGTCCGCCGTGGCGACCCGCACCGAAGCGCGCGGGCCTCCGCCTCCGCCAGCCGGAAGCGGCGGCGCGCGGCGCGGTCCATCGCTCGCCTGGGTGAGCCTGCGAAGCGCCTCTTCCGGGCTCGGCAGGTCGGAAGCGTAGGCAAGACGGATCAGCGCCATCTCGGCCGAAGCGAGCGGGCGGGGCGAATCCTTCACATCCTCCACGCCCTTGAGCAGGACCTGCCAGGCCCGCGCCAGCACGCCGAGCGTGAGCATGCCGGCGAATTGGTGGGCGCGCTCCCGCTCGATCTGGCTCACCGCTGGATCTTGCGTCGCCGCGGGCGCGATCTTGGCGCGCGTGACGAAATGGCAGAACTCGGCGAGTTCGATGAGGATGTCCGCTGCGTCCGCGCCCGCCTGGTGGAGGGCGCGCACAATCTCCAGACCCTTGGCGACCTCGCCCTTCATGACGCGCTCAAACAGCGCGACGATTTCCCCGCGGTCCGAAAGGCCCAGCATGTCGCGAATGGCGGGCGCGGTCACGCCCTTTTGGCCCCCATGAGCGATTGCCTGGTCGAGCAGCGACAGTGCGTCGCGCACCGACCCTTCGGCGACCCGGGCGATCAGCGCCAACGCCTCCGGCTCGGCGCCGACGCCCTCCGCCACGCATATTTTGTTCAAGTGAGCGATCATCGGCTCGGGCTCGATGCGCCGCAAATCGAAGCGGATGCAGCGCGAGCGCACGGTGATCGGCACCTTGTCGATTTCGGTGGTCGCAAACAGAAACTTGACGTGCTCAGGCGGCTCTTCGAGGGTCTTCAAAAGACCGTTGAAGGCCTGCTTCGAGAGCATGTGCACTTCGTCGATGATGTAGACCTTGGTGCGCGCGGAGACCGGGCGATAGCGCGCGTTCTCGATTATCTCGCGCACGTCGTCGATGCCGGTGTGAGAGGCCGCGTCCATCTCGATCACGTCGACATGGCGCGACTCCATGATCGCCTGGCAGTGGAGCCCAAGCTCAGGCATGTCGACGCTGGGCGCATCGATCTTGCCGGGCAGCGAATAGTTGAAGGCGCGCGCCAGAATGCGCGCCGTCGTCGTTTTTCCCACGCCGCGCACGCCGGTCAGGATATAGGCTTGGTGAATGCGGCCCGCGGCGAAGGAATTGGCGAGCGTGCGCACCATCGGCTCCTGGCCGACGAGGTCCTCGAAGCGCATCGGCCGGTATTTTCGCGCCAGCACCCGGTAGGGCGAGCCCGGGGTTACGGGGGCAGCTTCAGCGAGGGGGAAGAGCGAATCGCTCAACGGCGGCCTTTCAGGGCGGGGAAGGGTCGGCAGCGGAGCATTTGAGGCGCCACCCGACGGACCGCCGCTCACCCGGTGCGGCGCGCTTGCATCTCGCCCGGCCGCTCGCGGCCCAAGCGGGCCAGCAGGAGGTTGGACAAAGACCCGCCCTGTCTCGTTAGGGCTGCTTCCTTCCGGACCTGACCCGGTTGGCGAGCGGTACGTCCTTCGCCAACCTCCCGACGCCTATGTGGACCAGGACGCGGGATGGCGCAAGGGGCGGACGGAGACAGCCAGGCTGCGGCCGCCCCGGGTCGCCTTTTCGACGGATCCCTCGGGGAACCGTCGCCGACATGCTGTGACGCGAGCGACCTCATGCCCGGCCTTGCCAAAGGGCTCGACGCCGGATCGGATCGCGCCAGAGACTAACCCGCGAGCTCGCGCAGATAGGACCAGGTATAGAGGCCGGTGTCGTGCCCGTCGTCGAATACGATCTTGATCGCATAGTTGCCGACCGGCTCGATCCCGACGATCGCGACATTTTCCTTCCCCGTGACGATCCGTTTCTGGCTGGGCGAATGTCCCTTGACCTCGGCGCTCGGGCTCTCGACGCGCAGCTTCTCGGCCGTCAAGCGGATCGTCCGGCCGTCGTCGAAGGCGACCTCGAGCGTACGGCCCTTGTCCATCGCCGTAATGTCTGTGGGCCACGACATGACGAACCCTTTAGGGCGCGCTGCGAAAAAGTGGAAGCCGATTGTTCGCGAAAAAGCACGCGAGCAAAAAGGATCTCGCGCCCTGCGATTGCGTGGGTGGAGTTGGCGGGGCCCGAGGGCCAAGGCCCAACGCCGCGTGCGGAGACGACTCGGCGGGCCTTCCGGCCGCTCATTCACATCGGGGGATCGCTGGGAGGCCCGTCATACGCCTTCGCGAACCCGGCGAGCGGCAAAGTGAAGGCGATCGGGCTTCCCTTTTCGAGGGCCTGGATCGCCAGAGTCCGCCCTTTTTTCAGCTTCTCGATCAAATCGCCGTCGGCTTTGTAATCCGCCATGCACCCGTTCTGGGGCAGGCAGACGACATAGGGCGCGGTCATCGCCGCATTCTCGTCGATGACAATACGCGCGCCGGGAACCAGCGCCACGCCCAAGGGCAGCGTGACGCGCAACAGCTTCGGACCGTCCCCTTCAGGCTCGATCAAAAGCGCGATGACGAGCTTCTGGCCCGACGCCACATGGCCGTCCGAAGCCGTGAAGCAGACTTCCTTGGTCCTGATTTCGGATGATTGCTCGGTCGGGTTCTTGGCGCAATATCGGGTCCAGGGCGAGGCAATCACCTGCAGCGGCTGCTCGCCATTCTGCGCCGCCTCGCCGGGCGCTCCCTCATGCGCCTCCCCGGGGCTCGGCCCCGGCGCCGCCTGCGCCGGCGGATCGGGGGGATTTGTCGAGGGTTGCTGAGCGAATGCGTGCGGCCCGACCGTGAGTACGAGCGCCGCCATTGCGAGCGATGCGGTCCGATCCATCATGAGAAGCGGTCCCTGGTTTGACGGCGGCCCTAGGCGCGCAACAAGCGCGCGCATCGCTGCGCACGCCTGCCGTCGTTTTTTCCTTCGAGAGCCAGCGATCGGACGACAGCCGTCTCAGTTTGTCACACTCTCACCAAGGCCGGGGTCGTCCGACGCACATCGACGGGCCGACGCCGCTATTCCGATAGTCCAGCTCTCCGTGGACCTCCTGCTTGTATCTGACGAGCACGTCGTAACAAGCCACGGGCAGTCCCGGGGGCCCCGAAATCGGGGCGCCGACGGGAACGTTCCTCTCCAGGTCCCCGCCGCAATGCCAGCTCGCGGCGTCGGTAACGGCGCCCGAGCCGTTATAGACCGCGGTTTGCGGATAGGGGCATAGCGGACGCGTAAGGGCGGTGGGCGATCCGGGGATGAAGGCGGGCGCCGCCGTGTTGCCCGACCCTATCACCTGGCTCGGCGCAACGCCTTTCTCGACCCAGTTGACGACCGCGTCGAAGTCGGCCCCGTTCTGCGGCCACGGCCCGAGGCTGCTGTGGTTGAGAATGCCGAGGCCGCAGTGACTCACGCCCGGAGCATGGAACAGACGGTAGAATTTCTGGATGCCCCGGAAGCGATCCGACGAATTGGTGCTCGCAATGGTGTGGTACAGGTCCGCGTAACGATCAGCCATCACCCGATAGTAGTTGATCACGCCGCGCGGCATGATGAGGCCGTCGTTTGCGCCGACAACAGTGACCATTTTTCCGCCGGACGCCTTGAAGGCGTCGAGGTCGTCGAAAGTGTCAGTCAGGTCGGCTACGGTGTTCGACCCGGCCTGCGCGACCGCCGCGTAGGTTGTCACCGTACCGGGCGCCGATATCCTCGAATTCAGCGCCACGTTTCCCCAGTAGCCGGGGTAAGAGGTCGGGAAAACGCCGGCGTTGAAGTAAGCCGGATTCACCAGATCCCACCCAAACTGGACCGGGGCGAGTCCGAACGGCACGTTTCCATCCCAGAAGCTGAAGTCGGTGCCGCGATCGATCGGGAACCAGATCCTCTTGCCCGAATTGTTGCGCGGGCCGTCCCACATGGCGTTGACGGCGTCCGCTTCCTTGGGAGTCAGACAGGTCGCAGTCGGCGTCGAACCACAGAGGCTGGCCTTTGCGTTGTACGTGCAGGTCCGCGGGTCGTCGATGATGCCGTCAGCGACGCCATCGTTCTTGTCGCAGGCGGCGATCGCCGCATTTTGCACGGCCGCAAGCTTCGGCGCCGCAATCACCTCTTGCGCGATATCGTACATCGCGATTTGGCCCCACATCTGCGCCGTCTGGAAACGCGTCCAGTACATCGCCGGCGCGTTGGCGAGGATGCCGTCCAGTTCGCCGCCCAGCGTTTGAGCGAGCGCCATCCCCTGATGACCGCCGGTCGAACAACCGTTCCAGTAGTTGTAGTGCGGCCGCGCGCCGTAATAGAGCTCGGCAACCTTCTTCGACCAGAGGATCTCTTGCTGGGGCCCGTTATAGACCCAGTCCTGGATATACTGGCGGTTCAGATGGCCGAGGCTGAGCACGCCCTGCTGGCACGTATTGCCGGGATCGTTGGTCGGATTGCCGTGTCCGCCATCGGTGCCCGATCCGACAAAGCCGTTGGCTACGGCGCCGGTCGAATTGACGTTGGTGTTGCCGCTGCAACCGCCGCCGCCCTGACCCTCGGTGCGCCCGTTCCAGTTGCCTTCCACCGTCCTGAAATTAAGGGGTGGATCAACGGTCGAGCCGGTTACGCCGCCGTCGACCGAATTGAGCGGCAGGCCGACGTAGATGGTGATGTTCTGCGGCGTCGGATCGTGCGGGCGGGTGCTGCTATAGCTCAACACCACCAGGCAATAAGCGACGGGGACCTTCGCGGAACTCGGGGCCGTGCCGGTGAAGCCGCCGGGCATCGGGCCCGGCGCCGTATTGGCCGGCAGGATCTGCGCGTCGGCGTATTTGATATCGCCGCCGAGGAGTTTGGGCCCCAGCGCCGTGCATGACGTCGGCCCATGAGCGTGAGCCCGGTTCGGCAGCGCAGCTACGCCGCCGGCGATTGCGATTGCGCCGATCAAACATAGTCGTGCGATAGCTCTTAGTCCCCGCATCAGTTCCTCCCTCATTGATCGGCTTCACGCCTTTCGAACGAATCCGAGCCAAACGAATGGACGATGCACGCCAAAAGGCGATGTCAGCGCGAAGGCTCGCGAATGTTTTGGAGAGGGATAGCGGCGCATCGAGAGAGCGCTGCGCAAGCGTTGTGGATTATGACGTTCATGCACGTCAGGCCCCCCACAAGACGCTCTCCCCTTTCAGCGCCGCGAACTCTTCTGGTTCGGCGCCCGATGATTTCTTTCATCCTTTGAGCGCTACACAACGAAGTCAACCCAAAAAGGATTCGCTCTGTTGCTCGGCTTGTAACGATTCCGTGATCACGTCCACCTCAACCGCCCCGGCGCCGGACGCCTTGGGCGTGTCGCCAGGAGGGGCGGACCGGTTCTTCAACGGGGATTACGACTGCTACTGCTACCTGCCGCTTTGCGCGTTGTGCAGTCGGCATCTCCTGGCGGCGAAGCTGAGGTCCTCGACCATTGACCGGGGCGCTCCGCGATACTTCGTCCGCTCCGGCTCAAGCAGAATGCGCTTTTTTGGCCTTGCCAAGCAACCATCGTCGCCCACAGGTCTTCAGGCGTTGCTCGGCTGAGCGAGGAGCGCAGCGGCGTCACGCCGAGCCCGTTCGCGGCGCCGGACCGCTAGCGCCGGCGTCTCAGCTGAACCGGAACAGCCCGCCCATGATGTTCTTGAGGAAGTCGGGCTCCGAGCCGCCGGTCGGCGTCGTGCGGCTCACGAAGTCGAACACCTTGCCGTCCTTCATCCCGTAGTTGGCGACGCGGGTCACCTTGCCGCTCTTGTCGAAATAGACCGCGAGCACGTGCTGGTCGGTCATCTGGACAGGCATGAACGACAGCCTGTGCTGCATCTTCTGGCCGATATAGTACCAGGCGTCGCCGCCGACGGTCGAAGTGGTGGAGGGGGTGCCGAGAGCCGAGAGCGCTTCCGGCTTGGTCGTCACGCCGACCTTCACCTGCGACAGCTGGTCCGGATCGACCTGATAGCCGCGCGCGAAGTCGCCGTCGTAGCCAAGGCAGCCCCCGGCCATGAGCGCAGCTGAGAGCGCCAGCGCCAGCGCCGCCCGACGATGAACTTTCCGCGCCATCCTGAATTCCGTCCCTCTATCGACTGGCCGTTTCGCCTTGCCAGACCGGGCGCGGTTGCCTAACTCATTGCGCCTGATGAGAGCAAGGCGTCAGTCAGAGCGCGCCGCGAGCCAGGCGCCGGCATGATCTTCACCCAATGGCGCGCGCGGCGCGCGAGCAAAGCTGTCATTGAGCAGATTCTGGGCGAGATCGTGGCCGCCTCGCGTCGCCCGGCGCTCTACGAGGCCCTTGGCGCGCCTGACCGGATCGACGGCCGGTTCGAGTTGCTCACGCTGCACGCGGGCCTCGTCCTGCGCAGGCTCTCTGGTGCGGGCGAGCTGGCGGACGCCATCGCCCAGGAGCTGGTCAACTGCGTCTTCGCCCATTTCGACGACACGCTGCGCGAGATGGGGCATTCGGACGTCGCCGTGGCGAAGCGGCTGAAAGCGATGGGCCGCGCCTTCTACGGCCGCAACGAGGCTTATGGCGCAGCGCTCGACGAGGGTTCGCTTGCCCGCCTCGCCGAGGCGCTCGCGCGCAATGTTTACGGCGCGGCAGGCGAAGAGGCCGGGCGGCAGGCGGACGCGCTGGCCTCGCACGTCGCCTCGCTCGACGCCGCCCTGGGCCAGATTCCAGTTGAGGCGTTTGCGAGCGGCCGCTTTCGTTTTCCGCCGGGCTTGATCGCCGCCGGGGACCTCACATGACTGAAGCCGGGCCGTTCTCCCGGGTGGCGCGGGTCGACGCCCTACCGCGGGAGGGCCAGACCGTTACCGTCGAGGCCTCCCCGGCCGAGAGGGAGGCGCTCGCGTCGTTCCTGAGGCTGCCGGCGATCGGCGTCCTGACCGCGACGCTCAGGCTCGAGCCTCAGGGCCGCGGCGGGGCTCGCGTCACCGGCGACGTGCACGGCGAATGCACGCAGACCTGCGTCGTTTCGCTCGAGCCCTTTCCCGCGACCGTGGATGAGGCTGTCGACGTGCGGTTCGCGTCGCGAACCGCGGCCAGCCCCGGCGGGCCAAGCGAGGCGCAGACGGTTTCGCTCGAGGATGAGGACGAGCCAGATGCCCTCATCGACGGAAAGATCGACCTTGGGGCCCTCGCCGCGGAGTTCTTCGCCCTCGGCCTCGATCCCTATCCGCGCAAGCCTGGCGCGGTCTTCGAGCAAGGGGTCAAACCGGAGCCGATCGAGTCGCCGTTTGCGGCGCTGGCTCGCCGGAACAAACCCGCGTCCAATTAGGGCAGGAATGTCGCATGTTGATGGCGGCCTCGAGGCATTGCACAGAATTCGGGCACAAGTTATAGTCGTAGCCCCGCGGCGCTAGACGCTAGCTCCGGGCCAAGCCCTGAAAGCGGGCGTGACGGCGAGGGAGAGAAGCTATGGACCTCATCACAGCATTGGCGGTCAGCATCGGCGTGCTCGGCGGCATCGCGACATTGGTTCTCTTGTCGCCGATCGGAATGGGCATACAAATCTGGGTTGCGTTCATCGCCTGGGCGTCGTTTTACCATTGCGGCGGAAAGGAGGCCGGACTCACCAAGGCGCTGACCAACAATATTTTCGGCGCGATCATGGCGTTGATCGCGCTGATCCTGGTCACCCAGATCCCGCTCGGCGGCGTCCTCGGCGTCCCGCTATGGGCCGGAATTTGCGTCCTGGTCACGGTTTTCGTTCTGGTATACGCGGCCAAGACGCCCGCGCTCAGCGACATCCCGGCAGGCGTGCTCGGATACGCCGCTGTTGCCGGTCTCGCCTTGACCGGCAACAAGCTTGGCGCGGTTACCTCGGGTTCGCTCGACAACCCCTTCATCGTTGGCGTGATCTCGCTCATCATCGGCGCGGTCCTCGGATACATTTCCCAGAAGATCGCGCTCGCCCTGGTGAAGGAACCGCAGGCGGCGCCGGCCCGGAGCGCCGCCAACTGAGGGCGGATCAGGGCCGCCAAGCAGGGTTTGTCTGGGCAGCCGGCGGACCGGGGCGGGGTTGCGCCGCGGTCCGCTGGGTCGCCCGGTGAGGCCCGCCTGGCGCCCGCGCCAAAGAGGCTTTGAGTCGTACGAACGAGCCGGCCGGGCCGCCGCAGGCCCGGTCCAACGATCGCCGAGAATCGCGGAAGCGGCGCCAGGAGCAGGGCGCTGGTCTTTTTGCTCGCCGCAACCTCACCCGCGAGTTTCTTGCGTTGCCTTGCGCGAAGCCGCTATTGTCGCGCCGCGCCGCGCCGCCTGGGCAACGCGCGCGCCCCAGGCGGTCGGACCAAGAAATGGCGAGCGGCATTCGCATAGCGCTGGACGCGATGGGGGGCGATCACGGGCCCACGGTCGTGGTGCCGGCGGCCGCCGCCGCGCTTGAACGCCGCGCCGACGTTGAGTTTCTCCTCTATGGCGATGAGGCGGCGGTGAAGCCCGTCCTTGCGCGTCACCCGAACCTCGCCGCGAGGTCGCGCATTTTTCATACCGACGTCGCGGTCAAGATGACCGACAAGCCGAGCCAGGCCTTGCGCGCCGGGCGGCGCGTCTCCTCGATGTGGCAGGCGATCGAAGCGGTGAAGTCGGGCGCGGCCGATTGCGCGGTCTCCGCCGGCAACACCGGCGCGCTGATGGCGATGGCGAAATTCTGTCTGCACACGATGGCTCCGATCCAGCGGCCGGCGATCGCGGCGATGTGGCCGACGCTGCGCGGCGAATCGATCGTACTCGACGTCGGCGCCAGCATTGGCGCGGACGCGCAGCATCTGGTCGATCTCGCGGTCATGGGCGCGGCGATGGCGCGAATCGTTTTCCACATCGATTCTCCCACCGTGGGTCTCCTCAATGTCGGGACCGAAGAGATCAAGGGCGTCGAGGAGGTGAGGGCGGCGGGGCGAATCCTGCGCGAGGCGAGCCTGCCCAACATGCGCTATTCCGGCTTTGTGGAAGGCGACGATCTGGGCAAAGGCGCCGTCGATGTCTTTGTAACCGAAGGATTTACCGGCAATATCGCGCTGAAAACCGCCGAAGGCACCGCGCGCCAGCTCGGGCACTACCTCGGCGAGGCCATGAGCTCGAGTCTCACGTCGCGCATCGGCTTCCTGTTCGCGCGGAAGTCGCTCGCGGCGCTGCGCGCCAAAATGGTCCCGCGCGCCAGCGGCGGGGTGTTCCTGGGGCTTGACGGCGTCGTCATCAAGGCTCATGGCGGCGCCAGCGTCGAAAGCTTCGCCGGCGCGGTGGAATTGGCCTATGACATGGTGGGTCAGGAGTTGCTCGACAAGATTTCGCGAAATGATCGCCCACGCCAACGGTTTCCGCCCTGCGCCTGCGCGTTCACGCGCCGTTCAGTCCTGATCGCGGAAAAATTCACTTTCATGAACCTTGCATCTCCTCCGCCGCGCGTCCGCCAATCGAGCCGCCCGGACGCCTTCCCGTCGCTGGGCGGCGAGCCCGCTTCGATTCGCGCCTGCATACGCGGCGTCGGCTCCGCGCTGCCCGCGCGCGCCGTCTCGAACGCCGAACTGGCGGCAAAGATCGACACGTCGGACGAATGGATCGTGCAGCGCACCGGCATCCGTCAGCGCTATGTGGCCGGCCCCGGCGAGACGACCTCCTCGCTCGCGGTTCAGGCGGCTCGGAGCGCGCTCAGGAGCGGGGGGCTCAAGGCCGCCGACATCGATCTCATCGTCGTCGCCACGTCGACGCCCGACTACACGTTTCCCGCAGTCGCCACCCAGGTCCAGGCCGAGCTTGGCATCGTCGAGGGCGCGGCTTTCGACCTGCAGGCGGTCTGCACCGGTTTTGTCTACGCTCTCGTGACCGCGGAGAAATTCCTCCGCTCAGGTTCGCACAAGCGCGCGCTGGTGATCGGCGCGGAGACCTTTTCGCGCATCCTTGACTGGAGCGACCGCACGACCTGCGTCCTGTTCGGCGACGGGGCGGGCGCGATCGTGCTCGAGGCGCGCGTGAGCGACGGCCGGCTTGCTTCGCCCGGCGTGATCGCCTCGCGCCTGCGCGCGGACGGCCGGCACCGCGACAAGCTCTATGTCGACGGCGGACCCTCCCTGACGCAGACGGTCGGTCATTTGCGGATGCAGGGCAGGGAGGTGTTCCGGCACGCGGTCGGCATGGTGACCGACGTGATCCAGGGATGCTTCGCCGACGCCGGGGTGACGGCCGAGGATATCGACTGGTTCGTGCCGCATCAGGCCAATCGCCGGATCATCGACGCATCCGCCGCCAAGCTCGGCATTGCGCGCGACAAGGTGATCGTCACTGTCGATCAGCACGGCAACACCTCCGCCGCCTCGGTTCCGCTGGCTCTCGACGTCGGCGTGAAGGACGGCCGGATCAAGCCCGGCGATCTCGTGATGGTCGAAGCGATGGGCGGCGGCTTCACCTGGGGCGCGGCGCTGATCCGCTGGTGAAGCCTGCCGCCTTTCGGCGCCGGTCGAAGGCCGTCCCGGCGGAACAGGCGGGGCGGCGCGCCGGGCCTCCTGAGACGGAAGCGCCTGACGGCGGCGGTCAGGCGCCAAGTTCTGGCGCCGACTCAATCCTTTCAATCGTTTAGGCGCCTTTTTCTGTCACTCCGTCGCCCCCTTGCTGGAAAAGGTACGATGCGCCGGGTTGGCCGGTGGGAGACTGGGAAGGCTACGTAGTCACATATTTATGATGTTATATTGAGTCCCCCGGCGCCCGCGCCAGCTACTCAAATGCGAAGATGCGCTTCCAGTCGTTCTTCATGCTGACCACGATCCAGCCGTCCTTCATCGCCTGATCGTAGAGCGCCTGGGGGAACGTCCCGATTTTCGAATCGGGCAGGCCCTGCGCGGGCCCGTAGGCGTATTCGCGCTTGGCGTCGTCGTGCAGGACGATCATCCCCAGCCGGGCGCCGGCGCCCGCCTTCGTATATTCGAGCATCTCGCGGTCGCCGCCCGAGTTGCCGAACGCGAGCCGCGGCCTGCGCCCGATCACGAGATGGATGCCCTCGGGCTTGCCGGCCTCGTCGTCGTTGAGCAGAACCTTGGGGTCGCGGACGAGAACCGGCTTGCCGTCCGCTCCCGGTTTGAAACTGAGCCCGAACATGGTTCCGACCACCTGCTCGGGCGGAACGCCATAGACCCGCTCGGAATAGGCGCGGACGAAATCCTGGCCGCCGCCCGTCACGATGAAGGTCCGGTAGCCATTGGCGCGCAGAAATTCGAGCAGCTCGATCTGCGGCTGGTAGACGAGATCGGTGAACGGCCGCTTCCAGCGCGGATCGCGGGCCTGCCCGATCCAGGTTTCGACCTGATCGCGGTAGCTGTCCACATCCATGCCGGTCAGGGTCGCGCCGACGACGGAAAGAAGCTGCTCCAGCGACAGGTTCGCGATCGCCGCATGGTCGCCCGAAAGGATGGCCCGGAACGCCCCTTCCTTGGCGAGCTCGGGCCTTTCCTTCACGACTTCCGGCACGCGGCTGAACGCGAATACGATCTGCGTATAGATCGGCTGCTCGACCCAGAGCGTGCCGTCCTGGTCGAAGGTCGCGACGCGCTCCGCGACCGGCGCGAAATCCGGGCTCGCGGCGTCGGTCGTCGCATGGACGAATTTGAGGATCGCGTCCTTCGCCGGCCCCTCGCTCCACGAGGGCAGGGGATCGCTTTCAGCGCTCGCGCGCCCGGCGAGGCTGAGCGCAGCCGCCCCGCCGAGCATCAGCGCCGTGAAGTCGCGCCGCCGGAACTCCATCCGAACCGCCAACGCTTCCCCCTTAACCCAGGGAGACGCTCATCCCGCCGAGGTCGATCGAGAAACTGAAGCCAACCTGGCGCCCGTGAAGGCGCAGCACCACGCCGTTGGCGTTGGAGAGCTGCGCGGAGCTTCTCCCCCCGGCGACCGCCAGGCCGGCGCCGATGGCCGAATAGATGCCGGCGATGTCGCCCGGAGAATGAAGGTTGGACGCGGTGCCGACCAGATCCGTCGCCGAGACGCCAATCAAGGCGCCGGCGCGGATGCCGCCCACTCTGAGCGGAAACCGATGTCCCCGGAAGATCAGGACGCCGCTGCCGCCGGTCACGCCGAAGATGAACCCGGCGCTGGCGATATGCATGGAGACCGACCCCGTCGCGGCCTCGGCCGGCGCGACAAAGGCAGCGGTCGCGAGACCAGCGCCCGAAAGGATAAGGCTGCGGCGCGAAACAATACCCATGAGAGTCTCCCCGGATTAGATGCCCATCGAAAGCCCGCGTCTCAGCACGAGTTGAGCCCCCAAGCTGCGCGGCGCCATGCAGTCTACCGCCGTTGTCTCCGATTCGCCAATTTCCGCGGCCGGCCAAGTCTCTGGGCGAGCCGCCGACGAGCGATCATTTCCACCCCGGGCGCATCGCTGCGATATCGGGGAGCGCGCGCCCGAGGCCTCGCCGCCTATGGCCTTCGCGTCGCGCAGCCGGCGCTCAGGCGCCCTGTAGCAGGATTGGCGGCGCCTCTCGTGCAGCGATGATTTCGGTCAACCGGCCTGGCTTTCGCCTCACGCCTGGCCGGCGTCGGAGCCGTGGCGAGTCTGCCGGGAGCGAATGAGCGTGATCGCGAGGAGCGCCAGCGCGATCACGGCGAAGGAGACGCCGGTTGTCGCCGTGCCGAGGGCGTAAATCTCGGGCGTCGTCACGGTCGTGGTCAGCGCCTGCAGTTCCATCGGCAGCGTATTGTGCTCGCCCATCGCCTGGCTCGATCGCGCAATCTCGTCCCACGAGAGCGTGAAGCCGAACAGCCCGACGCCGATCACCGAAGGCAGGATGATGGGCAGAACGACATGGCGCAGCGTCTGCCACGGCGTCGCGCCGAGGTCGCGCGCCGCCTCTTCGTAGCGATTGTCGAAGCGATTGAAGATCGCGAACATGACCAGAAGCCCGAAGGGCAACGTCCAGGTGAGATGCGCGCCGAGGCCGGAGGTGAACAGCCCCATCGTCGTCTTCAAATCGTCGGCCAGCCAGGCCGGCCCATGGTTCTTGATAAAATCGTCGAGCAGGCGGAACTCGAGCCCGATGCCGAGAGAGGTGACGATCGAGGGCACAATCAGGCTCGCGACCGCGACGAAGAACAGGAGCCGCGCGCCGGGAAACCTTTTGCGGAACGCGAGACCGGCGGAGAGCGAGAGGAGCACGGTCAGGATCATCACCACGACGCCGAGCTCGAGCGAGCGCAGGAAGGCGTCGTGGATGTCGACGATGCCGCCGCCGGTCCATAGCCGCTCGAACCAGTGGAGCGACGCCCCGACCATCGGAAAGGTGAGGCCGCCGGTCGGACCCTGAAACGACAGGATGAAGATGACGATCATCGGCCCATAGAGAAAGAGCACGAAAGCCGCGAAGAAGGCTGCGAGCCAATAGAAGGCGGGAGAGCGTCCCTCGCCCATCTTCACAGCTCCTTCTGCACGTCGACGACCCGGTTCAGCGCCGTGATGATGAGGAGCGTGACGGCCAGGAGAATGACCGCGTTCGCCGCCGCGGGGGGAAACTGCAGGGCGTTGAGGCGCGTCTCCACCACCTTTCCGGCGGAGGCGATCTGCTCGCCGCCCATCACGTCGAAGGTGATGAAGTCGCCCATCACGATCGTCACCACGAAGATCGAGCCGATCACGATGCCGGGCTTCGACAGGGGAATGATCAGATTCCACAGCGTCTGCCAGCCCGAGGCGCCGGAATCGTAAGCGGCTTCGACGAGGCGCTTGTCGATGCGCATCATCGAATTGAAGATCGGCACCACCATGAAGAAGGTGAAGAGATGGGTGAAGGCGAGCGTCACGGAGAACGGCGAATAGAGCAGCCATTCAA
This sequence comes from uncultured Alphaproteobacteria bacterium, assembly GCA_963742305.1. Classification (GTDB taxonomy): domain Bacteria; phylum Pseudomonadota; class Alphaproteobacteria; order Rhizobiales; family Beijerinckiaceae; genus Roseiarcus. The sequence continues at coordinate 30,598 of CAVULN010000017.1, read as the reverse complement.
CCGGCTTGTCGACGATATGCGCCCGCGTCAGCGCGAGGTTGACCAGCCCGTTGCGGCCCAAAAGCGGGATCCACGAGATCATGCGGATGACGTTCGACGTCCAGAACGGAATGGTGCAGACGAGGAAGAGCGCCATTTGCGTCGTCGTCGAGCGGATATGGAAGGCCAGAAAATAGGCCACGGTGAAGCCGATGACGAGCGTCGTCAGCCAGACCATGAAGCAGAACTTCGCGGTCGAGACATAGGTTTTGAGGATTGTGCAGAGGTCGGGGAGCTGTGTGAGGCAGCCCTCGAAATTCTCGGTGTAGCTGCGCGTCGTGAACCGCGCGATCATCGCATAGTCGTTGTAGTCCCAGAAGCTGACGATGACGACGAGGATGAGCGGGATGATGAAGAAGGCGAGGAAGACGAGGGCGAACGGCGTCGCCTGAAGCCAGCCGGGAACGCCGCGGCCCCCGATGGCGGGCTCCGCGGCGGCCGCGGCCGGGTTGGTCGCGGCAAGTGTCGTCGTGTCGGCGGCTGCGGTCATCAAAAAACGCAGGTTGCTCTGACGTCGCGCCCGCGAACGCGGGCATCCGGCGCCGAAGGCGGCGGCATGGACCCCCGCTTTCGCGGGGGTGACGCCGAGGCCGGCGGGTCAGCTCGTCTCACGCGGCGATGAACTCATTCCATTTGCGGACCATGTAGTCGTTCTCGTCCATGACCGCGTTCCAGCAGGCGACATTGCCCATGCGCTCGTCATAGGACCCGCCGTCGCGCGTCGCCCCAGCCTTTTCCAGGAGCGAGCCGTCCGGCCCGTGGATGTCCTTTTCCGCCGGCTTGCCCTCCATCCAGTAGGCCCATTCGTAGGGCGCCATATTGGCCTTGGCGGTCGAGAGCACCGCGGAATAATAGCCCTGCCGGTTGAGATAGGCGCCGGCCCAGCCGCTGAGGTACCAGTTGACGAACTCATAGATCATGTCGGACTGCTTCTGCGTCACGCCCTTCGACATGCAGAACCCCGAGGCCCACGAGCGGTAGCCTTCTTTGAGCGGCTGGAAGACGCACGGGATGCCCTTGGTGCGAACGGCGGTCACGGCGGGCGACCACATCGACTGGATGACCGTCTCGCCCGACGCCATCAGGTTGACGCTCTCGTTGAAATCCTTCCAGAAGGCGCGGAACTGGCCGGCCTTCTTGGCCTCGGTGAGCACGCCCATGGTCATGTCGATCTCGGGCTTGGTCATGTTGCCCTTGTCGGGATATTTGTACTTGCCGAGCGATTCGACCACCATCGCGGCGTCCATGATGCCGATCGAGGGGATGTTGAGGATCGCCGCCTTCCCCTTGAACTCGGGGTTGAGCAATTCGGACCAGTGCTCGATCGGCCGCTTGATGAGGTCGGGGCGGATGCCGAGCGTGTCGGCGTTGTAGACGGTCGGGATCAGCGTCACCCATTCGGTCGGCGTCTTCGAGAACGTGGTCGAGTGCGGGCCTTCGACGAACATCACCTTCTTGGGCGCCGTGCCCTGGTCGCCGATGACCTTGCCGTTGGGCAATTGGCCCTTGGTGAAGACCGGCGTGATATTGTCGAATTCCTTGATCTTCCTGGCGTCCATCGGCAGGATGTTGCCCGAGGGCACGAGCTTCTTGAGGCTGAAGTATTCGGTGTCGAGAACGTCGAACGAGTTCGGCTGGGTGATCACCCGCTTGGTCACGTCGTCGGTGGTGGCGACAATGTTCTGGATCGTGATGCCGGTGTCTTCCTTCACCTTTTTGGTCATGTCGTCGGACTGGTTGACCGCGGTGCCGAGGTAACGCAGCACCTTGTCTTCCTGCGACCAAACGGCCGGGAAGCCGGTGATCGCCCCCGAGCCGGCGGCGGCGCCGGCGAGGCCCGCGGCTCCCTTGAGCACCGCGCGGCGGCTCAGACCCTTCGCTGACTTGGCATACTTGGACATCGTTCTCTCCTCCTGGGGTTCGCTTAGTTTGACGGCGCCGGGGCAAGCGCGTGGACGTCCTTGTCGGACCACAGAACAGACACGCTGTCGCCGACATTGAGCGGCGCGCCGGCGAAGCTTTCGTCGCTGACGAGGGCGGTCAGTTCGGAATGGCCCGGATGGTCGAGCGCGACCTGATAATGCGCGCCCTGGTACTCGATCGCGCGCACCGCTGCGACGAGCCGCGCGTCATTCGCGCCGGCGCCGGTGCCGCTGGGGCGCAACGTGATCCGGTCGGCGCGCACGGCGATGGGACCGAGCGGCGTCGCGATCACGTTGTGGCCGCCGAGAAAGCGCGCGATGAATTCCGTCGCCGGTTTCTCGAACAGGGCGTGCGGAGTGGCGACCTGTTCGATGCGCCCCTTGTTCATCACGACAACAAGATCCGCCAGCGCGAGAGCCTCGTCCTGGCCGTGCGTGACGTGGATGAAAGGGATGTTGAGTTGTCGTTGGAAGCGGCGAAGCTCGGCTCGCATCCGCACCCTCAGGAAAGGGTCGAGCGCCGACAACGGCTCGTCCAGCAGCAGGATCTGGGGATCGGTGACCAGCGCCCTGGCGAGCGCGATGCGCTGCTGCTGGCCGCCGGACAATTGCGCCGGCACGCGCTCGGCATATTGCGTCATGGCGACGAGCTCGAGGAACTCCATCGCCCGTCTGCGCCGCGTCGTTTTGTCGACCCCCTTCATCTTGAGCGAAAAGGCGACGTTGTCGACACAGGAGAGATGGGGGAAGAGCGCGTAGCTCTGGAACATCATGGCCGTGCCGCGCTTCGCCGGCGGGAATTCCGTGACGTTGGTCGGGCCGATGAGGATGTCTCCTTGCGTCGCGCGCTCGTGGCCTGCGATCATTCTCAGCGTCGACGTCTTGCCGCAGCCCGACGGTCCGAGCAGACAGCAATAGGCGCCGGCGGGAACCTTGAGGTCGATCGAATCGACCGCGGTCGCCGCGCCATATCGTTTGGTGAGATGAATCAGTTCGAGGTCGGCCGGCTGCAACGCCACCTCACGGATTGACGGTCGGTCTTCGGGATCCGTCGTGCAACGCCCGTGCCAGCAGCGTCTATTGCGCCCGGCGGCGTCCAACGGATTGTCAGGAGGGCGCTTTTCGCCCGTCATGGCGAGCGCCGGTCAGGCCTGCGCCGCTAAATTGGGCGCCGCGGCATACAATTGCGGCGCCTCTCGGGGCGCGATGGAACGGACGCGGGCGCAAGCAAACAAAAAGGGCGGCCTTTCGGCCGCCCTTTCCGCATTCGCTGTCGAGCGTGAGGAGCTCAGAAGTCCATGCCGCCCATGCCGCCGCCGCCCGGCATCGCCGGAGCCGCTGACTCCTTCTTCGGCTTGTCGCCGATCATCGCCTCGGTGGTGATGAGGAGGCCCGCGACGGAAGCCGCGTCCTGGAGCGCCGTGCGCACGACCTTGGCCGGATCGACGATACCGGCCTCGATCATGTCCACATACTCTTCGGTCTGGGCGTTGAAGCCCCAGTTCTGCGACTTATGCTCGCTGACCTTGCCGACCACGATCGAGCCTTCGGCGCCCGAATTCTCGGCGATCTGACGGATCGGCGACTCGAGCGCCTTGAGCACGATCGAGATGCCGGCCTGCTCATCGGCGTTCTCGCTCTTGAGCTTGGCGACGGCGCCCTTGGCGCGCAGCAGCGCGACGCCGCCGCCCGCCACGATGCCCTCTTCAACCGCCGCGCGGGTGGCGTTAAGGGCGTCGTCGACGCGGTCCTTCTTCTCCTTGACCTCGACCTCGGTCGCGCCGCCGACCCGGATCACCGCGACGCCGCCGGCGAGCTTCGCCAGCCGCTCCTGCAGCTTCTCCTTGTCATAGTCGGAAGTGGTCTCCTCGATCTGCGCCTTGATCTGGGAGATCCGGCCTTCAATGTCGGCCTTCTTGCCGGCGCCGTTGATGATCGTGGTGTTTTCCTTCTCGATCCGCACGCGCTTGGCCTTGCCGAGCATGTTCAAGGTCACGTTCTCGAGCTTGATGCCGAGGTCCTCGGCGATCATCGTGCCGCCGGTCAGGATCGCGATGTCCTCGAGCATCGCCTTGCGGCGATCGCCGAAGCCCGGCGCCTTGACCGCCGCGACCTTGAGGCCGCCGCGCAGCTTGTTGACCACCAGAGTCGCCAAAGCCTCACCCTCGATATCCTCGGCGATGATGAGCAGCGGCTTGCCGGTCTGCACCACCGCCTCGAGGACGGGGAGCATCGGCTGAAGCGAGGAGAGCTTCTTCTCGTGGATGAGGATGTGCGGATCCTCGAGTTCGGCGAGCATCTTCTCGGCGTTGGTGATGAAATAGGGCGAGAGATAGCCGCGGTCGAACTGCATGCCCTCGACGACGTCGAGCTCGGTCTCCAGGCTCTTGGCCTCCTCGACCGTGATCACGCCCTCGTTGCCGACCTTCTGCATCGCGTCGGCGATCATCTTGCCGATCGACTTGTCGCCGTTGGCGGCGATCGAGCCGACCTGGGCCACTTCCGACGATTCCTTGATCTTCTTCGAGCGCTTGGCGATGTCCTTGACCGCCTCGACGACCGCGAGGTCCACGCCGCGCTTCAGGTCCATCGGGTTCATGCCGGCCGCGACCAGCTTCGCGCCTTCGCGCACGATCGCCTGGGCGAGAACGGTGGCGGTGGTCGTGCCGTCACCGGCGGTGTCGTTGGTCTTGGACGCGACTTCGCGCACCATCTGCGCGCCCATGTTCTCGAATTTATCCTCGAGCTCGATCTCCTTGGCGACGGTGACGCCGTCCTTGGTGATGCGGGGGGCGCCGAACGACTTGTCGAGAATGACGTTGCGGCCCTTGGGGCCAAGCGTCACCCGGACCGCGTTGGCGAGAATGTCGACGCCGCGCAGCATCTTTTCGCGCGCGTCGGAGGAAAATCGTACTTCTTTGGCTGCCATTTGCTTTCAGTCCTTAAGGAAGGGATGGATGATGGTGTTTCAGGCGGCTTTCTTCTTGGCGGAAGGCGCCCCTTCGACCACGCCCATGACGTCGGACTCCTTCATGATCAGGAGCTCCTCGCCGTCGATCTTGACCTCAGTGCCGCTCCATTTGCCGAACAAGATCCGGTCGCCGGCCTTGAGGTCGAGGGGAACGAGCTTGCCGCTTTCGTCGCGGGCGCCGGGGCCAACGGCGATCACTTCGCCCTCTTGCGGCTTCTCCTTGGCGGTGTCCGGAATGATGATGCCGCCCTTCGTCTTTTCTTCGCCTTCGATGCGACGGACGACGACGCGGTCATGCAGGGGACGGAATTTCATGAATGTTTCCTCTTTCGAAATGCCCTTTGGGGCGCGGACGGGTGTTAGCACTCAGTTCCTAGGAGTGCCAGCGGCGCTGAGATAGGAAAACCGCGTAACGGCGTCAAGGGCCAGAGGCATCCAAAAGGACCGAAAAAACCGCGAGCGGAACGGCTCGCGTGTTGATGACGAGGATCCGTCGCCGGCGAGCCGTCCGAAGAGAGGCCGCCCGTCCCGAGCCGCCTGCCGGACCGCGCCGGTCTAATTCGTTCGAGACCATCTCACGGGAACCGCCCAGCCGTTTTGGACGTTTCACCCAACACGGGACGGCGCGGCGCGCCGTCCGACCAGAAGAAAAGGAGGTCGTCATGACCCACTCTATTTCTCGAGCTTCCGCCATCGCGCTCGGCGTGGCGTTCGTTTCGCTGTCATCCCTCTGCGCCCGCGCGGACATGTCCGCGCAGCCCGCGGCGAGGCCCTCGCTCGCCGAGCCCGCGCCGACGCCAGGCTGGGCGGGCTCCGGACCTCGCGGGCCGCTGGCCGCCCAGCATCCCGCAGCGCAGAGCCACGCCCGCCACCATGCGCGCCATTACGCAGCGCGGACCGGGCGCCGTTCCTACAGCGACAACCCGGTCAAGACGGCGGCGACAGGCGTGGCCGGCGGCGTCGCCGATCTGGGCTCGATCGCCGCCTATCCGTTCTATTGCTTCCCGGACTACGGATCCTGCCGGGTGCGCGTGCCTTATCGGTTCTGAGGCGCGCCCGAAAGCCGCTCTCGCGCGGCGGCAGGCTGCTTGCGGCGGCAAGAGACGTCCCTGATTCGACGCCCGCGGCGCCCTGCTTTTGCAGCCGCGCCTGCTGAAGGGCGGGCGGGAGGACGGTGGTCCGCCTTCAGGCCGCCTTCAGCAGGCGTTCGACTTCGCTGACCAGTTCGCGAAGATGAAACGGCTTGGACAGGATGCGGGCGTCCTTCGGGGCGGCGTTATCGGGGTTCAGCGCGACCGCCGCGAAGCCGGTGATGAACATGACCTTGATTTCCGGGTCGAGTTCGGTCGCGCGCCGGGCGAGCTCGATGCCGTCCATCTCCGGCATGACGATATCGGTCAACAGAAGCTCGAACGGCTCCTCGCGCAGCCGGTTGTAGGCGGACAGGCCATTGTCGAAAGAGGTCACGGCGTAGCCGGCGTTCTGCAGCGCCTTGACGAGGAAGCGGCGCATGTCGTTATCGTCCTCGGCAAGCAGGATCCTGGCGGAAATCTCGACCGGCGTCTGCATTGCTTTCCCCTCAGCCAGGCCGCAACTTGGGGCGCCCGGGTAAAAATTTATTGAACCTGACCTCAAGGCTCGCGTCGCGCACGGTTAAAGCGGTATGATAACGGCGGGCGCGAGCCGGGCAAGCGCTGCGCGGAGGGCCGATGGAACAGGGCGATCGGACGGCGGTCCAGGACTTCGATCGCGCCTTCGAGACGATCGAGCCGGCGCGGCTGGCCTCGCCCCTCGTTTTCAGTTCGCCCCACTCCGGCTCGGCCTATCCTGAGCGCTTTCTCGCTGCTTCCCGCCTCGATCCGCTGACGTTGCGCCGCTCGGAGGACGCCTTCGTCGACGAATTGTTCCTGCCGTGCGTCGCGCTCGGCGCGCCGCTTCTGCGCGCGCTCTTTCCGCGCGCCTATCTCGACGTCAATCGGGAGCCCTATGAGCTCGACCCGCAGATTTTCGCCGGCCGCCTCCCCGAATTCGCCAATACGCGCTCGCTGAGGGTCGCGGTCGGCCTGGGCACGATCCCGCGGGTCGTCGGCGACGCCCAGCCGATCTACAGGAAACCGATCCCCGTCGCCGACGGTCTTGGCCGGATCGAGACGCTGTATCGGCCCTATCACGCCGAGCTCAAAGCCTTGATCGAGCGCGCGCGCGGGTGGTTCGGGGTCGCCGCGCTGCTCGATTGCCACTCGATGCCCTCGAACGCCGCCGACGTCAGCGGCCTCGACATCGTGCTCGGCGACCGCTATGGCGCCAGCGCCGCGCCCGCCGTGGTCGACATTCTCGAATCGAGCCTCAAACGGGCCGGTTATCGGGTCCGCCGCAACAAGCCGTTCGCCGGCGGATTCATCACCGAGCATTACGGCGCCCCGGCGGACGGCGTCCATGCGGTTCAAATCGAGATCGCCCGGGCGCTCTATCTCGACGAGCGCAGGATTGTCCGGACCGAACGGTGGCCGGCGCTCCGCGACGATCTGTTCGCGGCGGCGAAGGCGCTGGCGCTCGAATTCGGCGCCGGTCCTGAAGCAGGCCGGCTGGCGGCGGAATGAGGGGAGGCGGAGAGGGGGACGTTTTGAAAAGGGCTGGCCGCTTCCGCACTGCGGCGCCTGTTCAGGTGCAGCGCACAAGCGGGGACTCTGGGCGAACGCGCAAAAAAGGAGGCCGCCATGTTGCCACGGCGGCCTTGAGTTTAGGGAGGAAACGCCCAAGGAGGGCATATGCGGCAGGTCATGCCGCACCGCAACAATATCGGTGCGGACCGCGGCACTTGCAAGAGTTTTCTTCATGGAATAGGCGGCTACCCACTGAATTCAGGGGACTGTTGCATTCCGGTCCAGATTCGGCCGCCGGGCGGCCGAGGAACGATATCCGCGCAATATCAACGATCTAGAACGATATAGCGGCGACCAACGGGGTCCTAGCCATCACAATCGTCGATAGCAGATATGCATAATGAGCATGGTCTTTCACGCGTTTGTGAGGATTTTGTATGACCGCCGTCGACTTTTCCGCCTTCGTTGAGCGACTCGCGCAGGTGTCGGGCGAGGTGATTCTCCCATTTTTTCGCTCGGCGATTCGCGCGGAGGACAAATCGGGGGGCGGAGTGTTCGATCCGGTCACCGAGGCCGACCGGGGCGCCGAGGCCGCCATGCGCCGCCTCATCGCGCAAACCTTCCCCGCCCATGGCGTGATCGGCGAGGAATATGGGGCCGACCGCCCCGAGGCGGAATATGTCTGGGTTCTCGACCCGATCGACGGGACGAAGAGCTTCGTCTCCGGCCTTCCGACCTGGGGCGCCCTGATCGGGCTCATGCATCGCGGGAAGCCGGTCTATGGCATGATGGCGCAGCCGTTCACCCGCGAGCGTTTCTACGGCGACGGCAAGCGGGCAAGCTCGCGCACGCTCGCCGCCTCGCACGGCGACAAGCCGCCCACCGAATGGGCGACCCGGACCCTGCATACGCGCGCCTGCGCTTCGCTTGGCGAAGCGACGCTCGCCACCACGAGCCCGCTTCTGATCGGCGAGGCCGACCGGGAGGCCTATCGCCGGGTTGAAAATCAGGCCCGCCTCACCCGCTACGGCGGCGACTGCTACGCCTATTGCGCCCTGGCCGCGGGGTTCATCGACGTTGTCATCGACACCAATATGAAGCCCTACGACATCGTGGCGCTGGTCCCGATCATCGAAGGCGCGGGCGGGGTGGTGACCACCTGGGACGGCGAGGACGCGGCGAATGGCGGACGGATCCTCGCCGCCGGCGACCGGAGGGTCCACGAGGAGGCCCGCCGCGTCCTGCTCGCCGGATAGCGGCGGGAGCCAAGGGCCGGTCCGGCGAAGCCCGCGGATCTCATGTCGAACGCGCCTGCTCCGCCTTGCCCGGAACATTCGCCCGGATATACGCGACGAGCCGGAAGGCGCCATCGAGCGCGCAGAAAATCAGAAGGGTCGAAATCATGTAGCGATAGCGTGGGATCGGCTGCACCAGAACATAGGGAAGCGAGCAGCCGAGGATGGCGATCAGGATGTAGGCGTAGGGCCGGCGCCGGCGCGCCATCATGACCAGCGTGGCCAATCCGCCGAGGGTCGACGCCCAGATGACCGACTGGCGCAAGCCGATCAGATGGACGTGGCCGCCCCAGAAGAGCGACCAGAACCAGCGCGGCGGCAGGAAGAACTCGATGAATCTCCTGACGGACAGATCGAGGAACTCCCAGGGGTGGGCCGCGACCCAGGCCCGGACCTGCTCCTCCAGGGCGTGGTAATAGGCGACTTCCCCTCCCTTCGCCTTGAGTTCGTCCGCGCTCATCCGGATCGGATGGATCTCTTTCAGGCGGCTGAGATAGGCGCCGCTCGGGTCGGCGGCGTGCAGCGCTCCCGAATAATTGGAGAGCGCGAGTTCGAGGCCGAGGTCGTCGCGCAGGACGATCGGCGCGCCCAGTTCGCGGATGTTTCTCTCAGCCCAGAAGCCGACGAGCGAGCCGCCGACCAGGACAAACAGGAGCGGCGCGATCCACCAGCGTCGAAGCGGGACCCGAAGCAGGTGAAACAGCGCCGTGGCCAGGATCGCCCCCACGCCCGAGGCCGAGTTCAAGATGAACAGGAATCCGGTCGACGCGCCAATCACAGCAAGCGGGCGCCCCTTCGGTTCATCGCTGTCGCTTTTGGCCAGCTTGAGAAGAATCCAGACGAACACGACCGTGGCGAGATTGATTTCCATGTTCCGGGTTTCGTTCATCTCCATGTGGAACTGCAGCGGGGCCAGGGCGGCGATCGCGACAGCGGCGAGGCGCGCGGGGCGCGGCGCGTTCAGGACGACCGCGAGCCGCCAGCACAGCCATATGGACAGGCAGACCAGAAACGCCGCCCAGCAATACAGAAGGAATTCCGCGTAGGGACTGTCGCCGCCAAACAGCCAATAGGCGAAAGCGGAGGGCAGGGGCGTCAGCATGCCGATATGCGCGGTGGGGCCGCTCGGATAGCCGAAGGGATCGGCGAAGCGGCCGGTCGTGGCGAGAGACACCGCAATGTTATGGGATTCGCCCCGGATCGGCACAAAGCTGTTGGCGCTGTTGCCGACGACGAAGCGCGCCAACGCCCCGCAAACCAGGATCGCGATGACGATCCACGGCTCGCTGGCGACGCGAGCCAGCCGCGCGCCGGGAATGGGCCATCCGGCCGCTCGGTCAGTCGGCGTCAGCATGCGGAAAGCCTCATGAAAAGTCCCTGGGAGCGCGGCGACCGGCGGGTCCGCCGCCGCCAAACGGAGCGCCGCCCGGCAACCGCCGCGCGGGGCGCGCCGTCAGCAGGAACGCCAAGTTTAGGATAAAGGCCCGGCGGCCGGTATGGTCAAGCACAGGCTGTGAAAGCCTGCACCTCTCACAACCGCAAGCGCCATCCGCCATGAAGCCAGGCCGTGGATCATGACGGTCCAGCCGTTTTCCGCACCCAGACCTCGGTCGGCTGGGAGATGATCAACTGGTACTTGCGGGTGAGCGAGTCCCAGTAGGCCCGGTTCGTCTTCTCCTCGGTGAGGCGGGCGTTCGACTGGGTTTCGATCGCGGCGTAATAGCCGCTCGCCACCTCGTCCGCAAAGCGCGCCTCCTCGTTCCCGCCGTGCTTGGCGCGCTCCGCCATGTTGAAAACATCGTAGGCAAAAGGCCTGCCAGCCCAGAAGCACCAAGCGGGAATCTCGCATGCGACCGGTCCCTTCGCGCCGGCCAGCGCCTCCACGACGGAGCGGGCGAGCGGCGCCTCGCCGGGGCGCGCGACGGCGCGCTCGCTCGCTGCGGTCAGTTCGTTGAAATTGGCGGCCATGGGCGCAAACAGCATGAGCGCGACGAGGGTGGGACTGAGCGCCGGACCCACTCCGCCGGATTCGAGAAGCGCCGGCAACACGTTGAACAACGATCCGACGGTGAGCGCCGTCGCGATCGCGGCGTCGAAGAGAACGTTGTAGTAGGTTCCCTCGCCGAACAGGGCGAAGCCGCCGAGCAGGCAGGCGAGCAACGTATAAACGGATGGGAAGCGGGACCTCCAGTCGCCGGGCGAGAGCGCGAGATTAAGCAGGGCGAACACGAGGGCGGGGGCGAGAACGAACGCGAACTGAAACAGATATCGCACGCCACGAACGAAACGGATCACGCGCTGATAGGCGAGGACCTGCTCGAGGAACGGCCGGCCGTACATTGCCAAAGCCAGGAGGAGGAAGGCGCAACCGAGAACGAGGAACGTCAAGGTCATGACCAGGCAGGCTTTGCGATCCTTGATGAACAGCAGGCCCCAGACGGCCAGCGGCAGAACGAGAAGGTTGTGCTTCACGACGCAGCCCAGGAACATCAAGGCCGCGCCGAGGACCACGGGGGCAAGCGACCGGCGTCCCTCGACGCGGGCGAGCACGATGAGCGCGCCCGTCGTCTGCACGGCATGACCCAGCCATTGCGGGTCGTTCATCGCCACGTAGTTCTGGAACCAGACGCCGGCGGCCATGAGGAAGAACAGGGCGGCGACGAGCCCGCTTGACTTGCTCCGGGTCAGCGCGGCCGAGATCGCGCCGACATTGAAGGCGGTCACGAGAATCCCGGCGAGAGAGATGAGCCGGCCCGAAACAATCACATCGCGGGTGGCCAGGCTAAGGGCGGCGACGACGTAAAAGGACAGGGGCGGATAGTTGTTGACCCGCGGCTCGTCCCAGGCCGGATAAAGCGGCTTCCCGTCAAGGACCGCCTGAGCCCAGTAAGCGTTCCACCCCTCGTTGTAGTTTCGGGGGACGTGATCGAAAATTCCAATGGTCGAAATCGCGTAGACCGCGACGATCGCCGCGATCGAAGCCGCAACAAACACGGCAAAAACAGCCCCGCCGCGCACCATCGCCCCCATGTCCGGCTGCCTGAGCTTGGCCGGCCGACGCGCTCTCGACCGCGATCCTCGCCCTAACCGCAGCCGCTGCGGCGGAACGCGCCGCGTTCCCCGAAGGCCGGCCGGAAACCGTCTGTCCCGCCGTCCGTTCGGCGGGGAGCCCTCGCCGGGGCCCGCGATTTGGGCCGCCCTGGCGGGGCGGCCGATCGCCGGTCTCCAACCCCAGTCACGGCGCTCGGGCCATGACGCTCTTGCTCCGAATTGTTCGTGGCATATCCCTTGGCCGGCGTCTACGGGGCCGGTCGACCGGGCGGCAGAGTCGACAATTTCTTGCAGGTCAACAGAATCCTGGTTTATATTTGTTCTGAAAACAAGAATTGGAACCCCTATGACCAGGCACGCGGACGCGAAGACGGCGAAAATTGACAAGACGGCGCAGATCGGGCCGGAACCCCCGAGGCGCCGGCGCGCCACCAAACGCGAGCTGGCCAGGCGGGACCTCAGACTGGTCGAGCAGCTGGCGGCCGGCGTGACCATCGAGGAAATCGCCGCGAACCAGGGCATATCGCTGAAATGGGCGAAGGAGCGCAAGGCGGCGGCGCTCGCCCGGCGCGCCATCGACCCGCCTCATGAATTCATGCAGCTGCAGATCCGCCGCCTGAGCGAGGCGATGCTGGTCGCCTACAGCTCGATGAGCGACGGCAACGTGAAGGCGATCGACCAGGTGATCAGAATCGTGCGCGAGCTCGACCGCTATCACGGGTTCGCCCCGCACCCGGAGTCGCGAAGGTTCGCCGCGCCAGCGCCGGTCGCGCCGCCCTCCCCGCCGCTCGCTTTGCCGGAGCCTCCGCCCGGGCTCGCCCCGCCGGAGGGCGGAGAAGCGCGGGGAGAGGAAAGCGAGCCTCTGGAACAGCCAAGACGATCCAAATTATACTTATAATAAGAGTATAATAGGTGGAAGGTCGAGGGCCGTTGAGAAGCAAAATTTGGGGGTTGGAACTAAACGGGGTCGTAAGCCCCTGATTCCATTAGGGGGCGCCGGTAAAATTACCGCTGAGGGCTGGCGCAGCCGTTTCGGCTGGCCGAGCGCTCATACGGAATGGCGTGAAGGAATCCGGCTTGTCATTCCCGACGACTGCGCAGCAGGCGATCGGCAATCCAGGCTGCCCGTGGCGGCCCTGGATTCCCGGTCTGACCTTCGGTCCCCGCCATTTGCTCGGACTCCGGTGGTTTTGTTGGTGTATCTAGCCCTCAGCGGCGTTGTCCCAAGCGCCAGCCCAAGCGGGCCTCTCGGGCCGGCATGCCGACGATCAGGGCGTCGAGTCGCTGCTCGAGCGCGTCGATGACATCTTCCAGCCGCGTCAGCCGAGCGGGAAGGGCGCATTTTCGCAGCGCCAGGATTCCGCCGCCCGCGGCGAGGCTTACGATCGAGCGCCAGGGCGACCTGATCGAAGCCTAACTGATCGAGCGGGCGATCGCGGCGCTTAAGCGCGAGCAGGAGTCCGGCGGTGAACGTCACAGCGCCCCTCTTCGAGCCTGTCACGCCTGGCGAGGCGCGAGCCTGGACACCTCCTCAAGGTCGCGCCGACATCGCGCCATCTCGCTTTGAGCGCATCGAAGGCGACGGCTATTTTTCCGGCACTGTAGCGAAGGCGATGCGGGATAGAGACTCTTCTCCCGCGGAGAGGCGCTATGCGTGGGAGCTCTACCACGTCGCCCAGGACTACTCGGAGAACAAGGACCTCGCCGCCAGCATGCCGGAGAAGCTGCGCGAGCTGCAGGAGACCTTCCTGGTCGAGGCGGAGAAATACAACGTCTTTCCGCTCGACAACACATCTATACCGCGTGCCCTTGCGCCACGGCCGAGCGCGACCGCGGGGCGCGACGTGTTCACCTACTCCGGCGCCTTGTCGGGACTCAATTCCGCGGCCGCACCGGATATTCTCAACCGCTCCTACACCATTACGGCCCAGGTGGATGTCCCGCAAAGTGGTGCAGAGGGCATGATCGTCACGCTGGGCGGCCGCTTCGGCGGCTATGGCCTGTACCTGCTCAAGGGCAAGCCGGTCTTCCTCTATAACCTGCTAGGCCTGGAGCGATTCCGCTGGGAAGGACAGCAACCGCTTGCCGCCGGCAAGCACATGATCGTGTTCGACTTCACCTACGATGGACCTGGTTTCGCCAAAGGCGGCACAGGCATCCTGAAAGTGGACGGCGCCGAAGTCGCCAGCCGAAAGATCCCGCACACCATCCCGTTCCGTATGACCATCGACGAGACGTTCGACATCGGCATGGACACACTCGTACGCCGGTCGACGACCATGACTATCAGGTGCCGTTCACGTTCACCGGCAAGATCGTGGAAGTGAACTTCAAACTCGGACCGGTGCGGCTCACCGAGGAGGAGCGCAGGGTGATGCACGCGAGCCTGCTGCGGGCGAAGGATTGATCGGTCACCGCGTGGGGCTCACACCCACTGGAGAGCGCCGCCTTGTCACGGCTGATCACTGGCCGCAATAACAGAGGCTTAGCTCAGTCAATCCAATATTTATCCAAGAGACAGGGGCGGACGCGGACGCACCGCAAACGACACAGAAGTCCGCGCGTCGTCTAAGATTGATACCCATGGACGGCGTCGTACTCCTCCTCCGCCCGGGAGCGAACATCGCCTCGATCTGATCGCGAGGTGTCCGACGTCAGCGCCTTTGAGACAGCGTGAGGTTTTCAAGTAGGGAGGATTTCTGGATCATCGTGGCGGCGCGCGAGCGAGCGGACGCGGAGACGACTGTATTTCAAGGGGTCATCAGGGATCGGGAGCAGGATCTAGCGGCGCGTGCGCCCATCGATATGTGCAGCATGTGCGCGAGTTCGGTGAGCGCGATGCGTTTTCGCGGTCGCGGTCGCGATGGTGGCGTCGATGTTTCGAGGTGCAATTGGCGACGCCACCCCGCCCCGTCAAGGAGGCCGAATTCCTATTGGCTGGATCGTGAACCCTCCCCGCCCCGGGGGTCTGTCATGGTCCGGGCCGGGAGTCCCAGCAGGCTCGACATAAACCTGCAATAATTCCACATGTCATAAATGACATAATGCGGTAGTTCCCTCAGTTTTGGCAGTCTGACTTCTGGGGTCAAAACCCGATCGTGTGCTTGCGCCGGTGACCGCTCGGGAAACACTGCCGTGCGAAGACGACGCGGTGCACCCGCGGCCGGCGGTTAGCGTTGCCGTGCAAGCCGAAGTGGTCCAGTGTGCGGGCTCGACCATAGGAGACTAGCGCGCGGGGGAAGAGCGGCGCGCGGCCAAATGCGATGGTCCTGCTCTGGGCGCTGTTCATGCTGATCGTCTTCGTGATCGAGCCGCTTGCCCATAGAAGCATCGCAGCGATGGCGGCGCATGATCCCGAAACTCTCCTCAGCCGCCTGTCGCGCGTCCATCGCGTTCTGCTCGCAGCGGGGATCGTCACGATCTTCGGCGCCGTCTCCGGCGCACACGGAGGAATTTTCGGATGGCGGCGGCGTTCCGGGCCATGTGCGCGGTTCACATACGCGGCGTCACGCCGGAGCCATTCGGACTGCGGGCGACGGTGCTGGAACGCAACGGCGCGGACGGCTGGCGACTGATTGCCGGCTGACGATCTCCTCTAACGACGGCAATATTGGCGGGGCCGTTTTCTGTTCTCAGCCGCATTGCAAATACGAGGACACGAAGCCGCGCAAGACGCCCATCATAGAGAGCCCATCCATAGAGATACTTGAGCGACATTGATCAGGTCATCGGCGCGGCCGCCGCCATGACCGGCGCCCTGTCGCACGCTGCCCAGCCGACGCCGATGCCGATCGCGATCGGCGGCGTGAAGAGCGCGGTCCGGCGATGGACGCTGAGCAAGAGCGAGCTTGTCGAGACGATCGCCGCCGAACTGGGCAACAATTCGCTGCGCATCGCCCGCGTTGGGGACTGGGAAGTTCTGCAGGAGGAACTCTCGACAATGGAGCGCACCGTAAGGGCGAGCGGCTCAGCGTTCTATTCCGCCCCCCCGGGCAAGCACGACGATCTTGTGATGGCGTTGAGTCTTCGCTGTCTTCGGGTGCAGACGCTTCGGACGGCCTGCTCACCGACGCCGCCTCGTCCAACCGCGTGTTAGCGCCGCGGCCTGGACTTAGAGCCGGAGGGAATGAAAGTGGTTTTAACTAGCTATTTCAATTGTCTGCGCTAGAACAGGGGAAGCACGCGGACGACATGCGGACTCGCCGCGACGGGGATCGTGACAGTGTCGAAGCCTGAGCCACGAAAGCTGAGGCGCGCGCGCTAGAAGCATCGCTACGGGCGCAACTGTGGCTCAACTCGCTAGGAGCCAACGGCCTTCCCGTCATCGGCGGCCTGTCGCTCAATCGAGATCGAGCACGTCGTGTCGGGCGTCATGAGTTGACCCCACCCAAGCCGATCATTTCAAAGTCTTGTCGTGCCGTCGGCGTTGAGACTCCACGCCGAATGTCAGATCAACGCGTCATTGAAGGACGACAAGCGTCTGGCGGAAGCGCACTCCCGAGATGGCGAAGTACACGGCGCTGATGATCGCCATCATGAGGAGTTCGGGCCAGACAATGTCGAGGCCGGCCGCCCGGTAGAGAACGGCCTGGGAGAAGCTGACGAAATGCGGCGTGGGAAAGATTTGCATGGCGTTCTGCAGCCAGACCGGCATGGATTCCATCGGCGTCGAGGAGCCCGAGAGCATTTGCAGAACCACAAGGACCGGGATCACCAAGAGGCCGAACTGCCCCATCGAGGTCGTGAACGTCGCGAGCAGAATGCCCATCGAGGTGACGGAAAACGCGTAAACGACAGCTCCGGCCAGAAACAGAACGAGCGAACCGGCTATCGGGACTTGAAGCCACAATTGCACGACGAGTTTCATCGAGAGAACCGCCGCAACGAGGATCACGAGCCCGTTCGCCCAGATCTTCGAGAGCATGATTTCGCTCGGCGTCACCGGCATCGCCAGGAGATGCTCGATCGTTCCATGCTCGCGCTCGCGAATGAGCGCGGCGCCGGTCAGTATGATCGAGAGCATGGTGATGTTGTTGATCACCTGCATCACCGAGGTGAACCATTCCGACTTGAGATTGGGGTTGAACATGACGCGGGCGGCGAGGTTGACGGGCGGATTGGCGATTCCCCCAGCCCGTGTGCCGTAGGCCTGCACCTGCTGCCCGATGATCTGCTGCAGGTACGCCGCGCCGTTGCCCGCCTGGGCGACCGCCGTTGCGTCCGCATTGATCTCAACGGTCGGATAGCGGCCTGAGATGACGTCCGACTCGAACTTCGGCGGAATCTCGATCACGAACACGTAGCGGTTGGCGTCCATCGACGGACCGATTTCCGTCGCCGGGATCTCGACCGGCGGTTTGAAAAAAGGCGGGAGAATGCCTTCCCTAATCAATTGGGAAAGCTCGGAATGATCCTCGTCGACAACGGCGGTGGAAACATGCTCGACTTCGATCTTGGCCCCGGTCGCCACGGCATAAACGGCGTAACTGAACGTATAAATCGTCAGCGCCAGCAGGATCGGGTCGGCGCGGATGCTGTTCAATTCCTTGAGGCCGAGCGCGAGGATGTGGAAGAGCTTCCTGAGCACCTCAGGCCTCCTGTTTCCGGAGCACGAGCGCCGCCACGCCGATGAATAGGATGGTGAAGATCGCGAGCGCCAGGTGGTTGAACCAGAGCTCGGGGAATCCGAGTCCCTTGGTGAAGGCGCCTACGCTGATCTGCTGGAACCAGGACGCCGGGAAGGCACTACCGATCGCGCGCCCCGCGCCCGACAGGGATGAGACCGGAACGAGCAGGCCGGAGAAGCTGACGGTTGGAATGAGCGCAATGCAGGTCGTGCCGAACACCGCGGCCACCTGCGTGCGAACGAGGGTCGACATCAAGAGGCCAAACCCGGTCGCCGCGCACACACAGAGGAAGCCGCCGGCGATGAGCGCCGCCCAGGAGCCCTTGACCGGTACGCCGAACACGAAGATCGCCAACAGGACGAGCGTGCCGAAGCTCGAGAGGCCGATCAGCACATAGGGAAGCTGCTTTCCGAGCAGGAATTCCGCGCGCGTTACCGGGGTCGAGCGAAAGTTGGCGATTGAGCCGCTTTCCACCTCACGCACCACGCCGAGCGCCGTCATGATGGCGGGAATGAGGATCAGCATCACCATGATGACGCTCGGCACCATGGAATAGACGCTCTTGAACGCCTGATTGTAGCGGAAGCGTTCCTCGATATTGATCGGCGAGAACGAGGTGGCTTTGCCGGTGAGCCGCTCCGACAGGTCAGCGAGATAGCTTTGCATCACGCCTCCCAGGTAGCCGCGCGTCGTCTCGGCGCGGAACGGCATGTCGCCGCTGATCCAGGCGCCGATCTCCGGCGTCTGTTGCGTGATCAGATCGTGGCCATAGTTCGTCGGGATCTCGACGGCGAATTTCAGCTCGCCGCTCCGCAGGCGGGACTCGATCTGATCGGCGGTCGCGATGTCGGGCTTCCGGTCGAAGTATTTCGAGGTTTGGAAGCTGTCGAGGAACTGCCGGCTCTCGATCGACTGGTCCTGATCGAGGACCGCGTAGCGCAGATGCTCGACGTCGAATGAGATGCCGTAGCCGATGGCGAACATCAGGATGATCGGGTTGAGGATCGCAAAGGCGAGCCGCACCGGATCGCGCATGATCTCAACCGCCTCCCGGCGTGCGTAGGCCCAGAGCCGGCTGATGCTGAAGCCGCCCTCGCTCGTCTTCGGCGGCGCGAAGACCTTCGTCTCGGGCGCGGGCGCCGATTCGGCCGGTTTCTCGCCCTTGACGGGCGGCGCCGGCCGCGTCCTCGAGACAGCCGATGAACGCCTCCTCGAGCGACTTGGCGTGCCGCGGCTTCGATCAGCTCCGGCGGCGTGTCCTGCGGCCAGGACCTTGCCGGCGTGCATGAGCGAGATGCGGTCGCAACGCAGCGCCTCGTTCATGAAGTGCGTGGAGAGAAAGATCGTCACCCCGTCGTTGCGGGAGAGATCGATCAGGTATTCCCAGAACCCGTCGCGGGCGACCGGATCGACGCCCGATGTCGGCTCGTCCAGGATCAGCATCTCGGGGCGATGCTGGATGGCGACCGCCAATTGCAGGCGCTGACGAATGCCGAGCGGCAGGCTCTCCGGTTCGGCGTCGGCCACCTCCCGGAGCCCGAACCGGTCGAGCATCTCGTCGACGCGCTTGCCCCGCTCGGCGACGGGGAGATCGAACAGCTTGGCGTGGAGCTCGAGGTTCCGCCGGACCGAGAGCTCGCCGTAGAGCGAGAAGGCCTGCGACATGTAGCCGACCCGCCGCCGCGTCTCCATGTCCTCGCCGCCGACCGGCCGACCGAACAACATGGCCTTGCCCTCGGTCGGCGGCAAAAGGCCCGTCAGCATCTTCATGGTGGTGGACTTGCCGCAGCCGTTCGAGCCGAGAAAGCCGAAGATCTCGCCCTTCTCGATGCGGAAGCTCACGTGATCGACGGCGACGAACTTGTCGAAGCGCTTGGTGAGCCCGTCGGCTTCGATCGCCGGCGGCCCGGCCTCCTGCTTGCGAGGCGGAATCTCGATCGCCTTGTGGCCCTTGCGCTTCTCCTCGGGCAAAAGCGCGATGAACGCCGCCTCGAGGTCTTGCACGCCGGCGCGCTTCTTGATCTCGGCCGGCGAGCCCGTCGCGATCACGCGGCCGCCGTCCATGGCCGCGAGCCAGGCGTACTGGTCGGCTTCCTCCATATAGGCGGTCGCGACCACCACGCTCATCTGCGGCCGCCGTCCGCGGATGCGGTCGATAAGCTCCCAGAACTGCCGCCGCGACAGCGGATCGACCCCAGTCGTCGGTTCGTCGAGGATCAGGAGATCGGGATCGTGGATCAGTGAGCAGCAGAGCGACAGCTTCTGCTTCATGCCGCCGGAGAGCTTGCCGGCGGGCCGCTCGAGGAACGGATCGAGGCCGGTCGAGCGCGTAAGATCGTCGATGCGCGCCTTCCGCTCCGCCTCCCCCTGGCCGAACAGCCGGCCGATGAAGTCCAGATTTTCGAACACGCTGAGCGTGGGGTAGAGATTGCGGCCGAGGCCTTGCGGCATGTAGGCGATGCGCGCGTAGGCGCCCTGCCGGAACGCTGCGTCCTTGAGGTCTCCATCGAGCGCCCGCACCTCGCCGGTCTGGATCTTGCGCACCCCGGCGACCAGCCCGAGCAAAGTCGATTTGCCGACGCCGTCGGGGCCGATGAGGCCGGCCATGCAGCCGCCGGGAATCTCCAGCGTCACCGAGTCGAGCGCGACGGTCTTGCCGTAGCGATGCGTGACGCCTTTGAGCGAGGCGGCGACGGAGGCGACCTTTTGCGGTCTTTCCGTCTTGATGAGCGCAGTCATTGTCCTGGCAGCCTATTGGGTAGCCTGCTCACTTGGCGGCACATTGACCGCGAGCCTGACGGGATAGACGGCGGCAGGATCGAGCTTCACATAGGCGACCCCGCGCAAGCCCGACTTGACGTAGTCTTCCCACCCCTTGAGCGGCGCGAGTGGCCCCTTCAGCTTGACGCGAAAGACGAGCTGCTCGCGTTCGGACTGGACCTCGACCGTCTTGGGGGTGAATTGCGACTTCGGGCGCTACGAACGTGACATTTACTGGGATGACGTATCCGGGGTAGGCGTCCAGCACCAGACGCGCTTCATTGCCGATTTTAAGCTGCCCCGCTTGTAGAGCGGGGAGGAATACCGTCATGTAGACGTCCTGGAGATCGATCACCGTCGCGATTTTGCCGCCTGGCGGAAGCACCGCCCCCGGCTCGACGAGGCGATACTGGACCCGGCCTCGGACAGGGGACTTGATCGTCGAATCGTTGAGCACCGCCTGCAGCTCTTCGACCTTGGCGTCGGCGGTCTTGACGGCCGCACGGGCTTCGTCGACCTGCGACTTGGCCGCATTGAGGGCCGCATTGGCGCTCTTTACCTGCTCGTTGCGCTGGTCGAGGAGCTCGTGCGTGGACCAGCCTTTCTGGACCAGCGTCGCGGTGCGGCGCAGCTCCTCGTTGGCGAACTGCAACTGGGCGTCGTTGCTGGCGACGCTCGCCTCGCGGGTTATAAGCGTTTGACGGGCGAGCTCGGCCGAGGCCTGCGCCTGGTGGAGCTGCGCGTCGATTTCGGAAGTGTCGACACGGGCGACGACGCTCCCGATTGGCACGATGTCGCCTTCGTGCGGAATGATCTCGATAACCCGCCCGGGTATCTTCGTCGAAATGTCGACCTGGGTGGCCTCGACCCGGCCGTTGACGCTGACGATGCCTGCGGGCAAGGCCGAGGCCTCGTACTGTTTCCAGGCCACGTAACCTGCGGCGACGCCGCCGACCAAGACCACCGCCGCCGCCACAATGACCACATAGCGATTAAGCTTCATGGGTTCACCTCTGAAAGTGCAGCCGCAGGCTGAAACGAAGTCCTGACCCAACACGGCTCGCTGGTCATTGACCCAGATCAAGCACTTTCGCTCCGCCTTCAGCGTTGTTGGGGATCGCGCTAGGCGCCAGCAGATTCCATTTGGTCCGTATGCCCGTTCAATCCCAATTTTCAGGCTTCCACTGGCTCCTCCGGACCCTTCGGCCGCCGCGGCCTCGATCCATGTTGCATGTATATGTCAGTTTGACGATTAAGTCAATATGAAACTTTCGTCTGCATCAGAACGAGGTGAGGTAGGGCTAGATCACCGCCTCGGCGATGGCCGATCTTGATGATCGATCCGACTGGGGATCGCAGATCGAGGCGCACGACATTGGGCGACGCAACCTTCGCCTTGAGCCCGTCGTGGAGCTTGATCTCCTCCTGGACGAATTCGAGGTTCCTGAGTGCGAGATCCGCCTTCGCTTTCTCCATTCCCGCCACCACGGCGACGGGCCAGAAGAGGGGAAGGGGCAGGGGAGGAGGGGGAAAGTCGGGCGGCGCAGGCGCCGAGTCGGAAGGAGCGGGCGTTTCAGGCATGACAGCCTCGCAACTGCATTCGAACGCCGGCGATCGTGAGGTCCTCCCGCCGACGGCCATGGAAGACATTGCGGCCCAGCGTCAGACTACGCAAGCGCCCTTGGCGCGACCCGATGCCGCACGTGACCGCCTCGCGGTCGCAGGCGTAATTCGCGCTTGTCGCTTTATCCCCCTCGAAAGGTGAGCGTTCTTCCGAGGTTCTTCAACTCATGGGCATGACGCCCTGCCCCTGCGACACGATGACGCGCCTCCCGGTCACACGGATTCCGCACTGCACTTCGATAAACGCCGAAGCGCGTCGACAGGGGAGCATTGCAATGATCGAGGGCGTGAAGACGGTCGGGGTCGTGGGGGCGGGCACGATGGGGGCAGGGGTCGCGCAAGTGTTCGCGACTGCCGCTATTCAGTGAAGCTGCAGGACCTCGGCGAAGCGCCGCTCGGCCGCGGCGTGGGCGCGATCAAGAAGAGCCGCAAACGGCTCGTCGCGCACGACAAGCTCAAGCCCGAGGCGCGATGCGACGCTTCAGCGCAACCTTATGATGCGGCGCAGCATGATGGCCTCGCTTTCCGCGGCCTCGCTTCGATGGCGGCCGCGCCTTATGCGCGCGACGGCGCGATCGCGGCCCAGATGACGTTCCCGGGACACGGCCTTGTCTTCAAGATCGAGGACGCCGAGCCGATGAAGGTCTTCAAGAGAGCTATGCGATGAGCGTCTCGGGTCGAGAGCGAGACGCACGCGTCGAGAAGCCTTCGCCGCGCGCATAGCTCTCGGCAGCGCAGGCGGGGGGCGCGGCAACGCCCGCGCTCACCGAAGCTTCCTCATGCGGTCAAGGCGCCCGCCGTCCACGTCCAGCCGCCGCCCTCTTTACAGTCGAGGACCGTATCATAAAGGTCACGGCAACCATCGGCTTCGCAATTGCAAATATACCCGATTGAAGCCTTCGACAGCATGCTGAGGAGTTGGCGGCGTTCGTTGGGGGTCAATGTCGCCCAAGCGCGATCCGCGAAAACGAACTGCGGCGCGGCGAGAAGAACCCGCAGGAAGGCGAGGAGTTGTTGTTCACGCAGCGAAATCAATGTCTCCCAATTCTGTTCGACGTCCAAGCCGCCCGCCCGGTTCAGGACATGATCGAGATTGAGTTCGTCAAGCCCGCTCACGATCCGCTCGTCGGCGAGTTCGCCTTCGCGTCCCGGCTGCGTAAGAACTTGTCGCAATGATCCTGGCGGCAAATATGGCTGCTGGGCGAGGAAGAGAATGTCTCGCGGACGAAGGATGCGCCCCTCGCCTGCAGTCCAGATGCCCGCCGTCGCCATGAAAAGCGCATTTCCCGCACTCGGATCCGCCCCTTTGACCAGAACGTGGGACCTGAAAGGGACCGTTGCCGAAAGCTTCTCAAGCAGGAGCTCGTCGTCTGTTCGCGCGGAAGAGTTCAGACTTTCATATGTCAGAGGCGCTTCCGACTCGACCACCTGGATCGCCGATGATCTCGCTTCCGCAGGATCGACCGCCTCCGCCATCGAGTTGAGCCTCGCCATGACCGCGGCGAGGGCCGAAAGCGACTGGAACTGGGTGACGATCAGGGAAAAGGCAGCCACCGACGTCGCGAACGCGCCGACCGACTGGGTGATTACGCCAAATTCGATTTTACCGGCGATGTATGCGGGGACCATGATCAAAACCGGGATGATCTGGATCATCCAGTTGTAGCCGGTCGTGAAGAAGCCGACTTTCCGGTTGACCGCGATGATTGCACGACCGTTCGCAATCAACTCGTCGAGTTGGCGGAGCAGTCGAGCCGATTGCGCGTTCTCTTGGCGCGCCAGCAGAATTGGCTGCGCGTTTTCCTTCACGTGGATAAGAGCGGCGCGAAAGCTCGCCTCTTTGTCCACTTGCTCGGAGTTCAGTTTGATGAGCGGCCCCCCAAGCAATAGCGTGGCCAACGAGCCAAGAGCAGCGTACAGGACGGCCGCCGCCGACAGCACGAGGCTGATGGAGAACATCACGCCCGCAAAGGCCACGATCGTCACAACACTGTTGAACCCCATCAGCGCGAAGGAAAGCGTGGAAGCCGTAAGTGCTCGAACGTCCTCGGCGATCCGCTGGTCGGGGTTGGCGACTTCGCCGGAAGCGGCCAAGCGGGAATAGGCGCCATTGGCCAGGTAGAGCTTCAGCATCTCCCGGCTGAGGCTGTCGCGCCACAGCAGTCCGAGGCGCTCCTCAGCAAACCGCGCCACCACCGCAACTATGGTGGAGGCCGCGAAGACCCCGACATAGAAGATTGCTAGACGCACGAATTCCGCTTCGCGCCGATCAACGATCGCCGTCATGAAATTTCGGCCGACGAAACTGTTGACGACGATCAGGCCGTTCGCTGCGAGCAACAACGCGAGGAGCGCGGCGAATAGCCATGCTGCTTTCGAACCCGCCTCGGAGTTCGCGAAGACTGCGACGGCTCGCGCAAGTCGCGTTGCGGTGACTCTTAAGGGAGGAGGTTTCTCGGGATCCATTCTTACGCCCTCGGGGAAGCTCGTCGCTATGCAAATCCTGAGTTGCAGTGAGCCGCGGTTCGGAGATCAACTTGCGCTTTCACGTAACAGGGAAAGCCTGTAACGCGTAGAAGCAGCTTACATCG
Organism: uncultured Alphaproteobacteria bacterium; assembly: GCA_963742305.1. GTDB lineage: Bacteria > Pseudomonadota > Alphaproteobacteria > Rhizobiales > Beijerinckiaceae > Roseiarcus. The sequence continues at coordinate 6,116 of CAVULN010000017.1, read as the reverse complement.
GCCATACCGAGGCCCAATACGGCGATCAGTGCGGCGAAAACGAAAGCGCCAGCCGTCGCGCCATGACATCGAGTCAGATTCGCCTGATAAGCGAATCGGCCTTCCACAGCATTTGCAAAGCCCCGAACGAGATCATCAAGCATGGCAAATCTCCTAACGCCGTTGGAGCAGCCGGCCGATGATCAGGCTGACGACGAGGCGCCGATTGCGGTCGCGGCATGATGACCGACGATGTTCTACTCCGCTTCCTCGAAAAACTCAGTCTCAATAGCCAACGGTGAACCGCTGACGGACGCGGGCGCCAAACTTCGAACCTACGTCTCTGCGTCGGCCGTCATCTCTGCGCCAGTTGTCAGGACCCGGACGAGTCCGTCGAAGCCTTCGTGCGGCATCCTGAACAGGCCAGAGTACGGGTCGCTCAGTTCGAGGATCAGGAGCACCGCGCTCGCGACCCAGATCGCTCCGAGCGCGGCCAGGACGATCGTCAGCGCGTCGACATCCGATAGCAGACCGTAGCCGAAGAACAGCACGCACGACCATCCGAGAACGACGACGAGCAACAGGGACGGAACCCGATCGACGAGGCTCCGAAATATTGTCACTTGCGTTTCTACGATTGTGCCGAAAATGTCCCGTGCGCTGGCGAGATACTGTCTCTGTTCATCGTTCGCAGGCCGGAGCGAAACGAAAAAGGCGATCATGCGATGCCGGCACGTCGGCGCGATAGATGAAGCCGCGCTCATTAAGGCTGGACCACAGGCGCGCGCGTATACGCTCGACATGCTCGCGCAGGAGCGCGCGCCCGGGCTCTGCGTCGGGGCCATAGGCTTTGAGCACGAAGTCGAGGCGGATGATCAAACTGCCGATCGTCTGCAATTGCGATTGCTGGGCGGTGCACAGGCCGTGGCCCGTCCAGATCAAGAGGCTCAGCACGAGCGACAGAAGCGACGCGACGAGGCCGACGACCAAACCGACCATGCCTTTTGATTCGGCGACATAGGCGGCCGGCAGCACCGAATGCGCGCCGAACCCTGCCAACGCGCTGACGAAGGTCGCGACTGCCACAATCGCGGCGCGATAGACGAAAATCATGGAGCCCTCCCATGTCTTGGGCGACGGAGGATGCGCGAGGGTTCACAATCCTGGCAAGCGCTGGCATGTTGCAAAGGCCGGCGACGGGCGCCGACGGCGAAGCGACATGCGTGCGCGAGCCGATTGGGTTTCGCCGCGGGCGTGTGGCTGGGGTTGTTTATCTGCGGGACGCCAAGAGAGACAGATGAGCAAAAGAGGAAACAAGTCATTGAGTCATCGGGCTGCCCTCGGCTTCTATGCCGGCCTAATGGGGCTGGCGTTGCTCAGCGCCTGCTCGCCCACGGAAGGCCTGCTGACGCCGACGCCCGCGATTTTCGCCGCTCCTCAGGACCGAGCGCTGGTCAATAGCGCCAGACCTATCGACACATCCAACGATCTCAATCTTCTTTACGTCACCGACCGGGCGCCAATTGCGGATCCCCAAACGAACGCGCTCTCCTACGGGTCGGAGCGCTCGCGCACGATGAGTTTTGGATCGATCGATATCCACATCGAGCCGGGTTCAAACGGAGCCATGGGAGAGATGAAGCTCGGGGAAGTCAAGGAAATTGGCCGGTTTCCCGAGGTTCCTTATCCGGCTGTGGTCAGTTCCGCCGGTTATCTTCGCGCGCCTGCCGTCGTGGCAGCGCACGAAGAGGCGGTCGCCTTGCTTCAAGCTGAAATTCGTCGCCGCCTGGCGAAGACTGAACGAAAGGAGGTTGTCGTCTTCATTCACGGCTACAACAACACGTTCAATGACGCGGCCAATGCGACGGGGAGTATCTGCCGCCTCCTCGGGGGCGATTTCGTTTGTGTGGTGCTGACGTGGCCGGCCGGCGGAACGCGCGGCGCTTTCCTGGGTTACAACGTCGACCGAGAATCTGGCGAGTTCGCCGTCGCCGACATGCGGAAGGCGATCCGCGCGATCGGCCAGACTGAGGGCGTGCGCGGGGTCGACATCATCGCCCACAGCCGCGGCACCGACGTGCTGGCGTCGGCTTTTCAGCAGCTGAGCGCCGAGGCCTATGTTTCACGCTTTTCGAACACCGAGAATTTAAAGGTGAGGAACATTGTTCTGTTTGCACCGGATATCGACATCGACGTCGCCGCGACCAAGATATTTGACGTGTTTTCTGATCCGGACGCGCCCTACGGCGCCAGGAAGAACCTAAACGCAGCGATCAGGCAGGGGTCGTTTCATCTGACGATCTATTCATCTCCTGGCGACCAAGCTTTGGGCCTTTCGAGCAGTATCTTTGGCAGCAGACTGCGGCTCGGCCAGCTGGATCTCAGCGGGCCGCAAGCAAGAGCGTTGCGCGCGGACCCTGGCCATCTCGTCGACCTGATCGAAGTCGACGAAAATACGGGCGCCTTCGGGCACGGATACTTCCTTACGAACCCGGCAGTTCGTTCCGATTTGGTCGCCTTGATTAACGGATTGAAGCCGGGCGATCCTGGGAGGCCGTTGGTCGAAATCAGGGGGCCCTTTTGGCGGATCGCCGGGGCTCAGGCGGCGCTGCGCTAACGGCCGCGCCTGATTTGCTGGAAATGAACGCGGAGTCATGACGGTTCCACGGTTGGAGCGTACAGCGCCCGCGCCGCGGGTCAAGGAATGAGCAGCGCCCTTCCCGGGGCGCGACGGCGCACGTGGTCGAAGGCTTTGGGCGCGTCGCGAAAGGCATCCGGATTCGGATCGGAAGAGAGGAGCTTCAGGACCTCGCCGCGTTGCCCTACAGCTTCGTCACGATGTGGCTGGCTGCGGCGGGGGCCGGCGTCACCCGTCAGAACGCCAAGGGAAAGGAAATTCTTATCCATGGCGCTGCCGGCAGCTTCGGGAACGTTGGCCTTGCAGACCCTCTCCGAATGGGGAGCGCGTGTGACCCGCCATCGCCAAGGCGTCGGACCTGCCCGCCTGCCCTCGAAGCGGGAGCCGCCACGACAGTCGAACGCGAACGCAATCCATTCGCAAACTTGAGAGGCGTGTTCGACGCGACGCTCAACTTCGCCACCTGGAACGATGAGGCGAACTTGCTTTCGTGCCTGCGCGAGGACGCGCTTGGTCACGCCACCACCGTCCACCCTCTCATGCAAACCTTCGACGAAGGGGGCTGCGGTCGGCGGCGCCCTCCGCACAATCAAACAAAAGAGGAAGATGCGGGCCGCTCTCCCTGGAAGAACACGCAATTACGCGCGGGTTCTGTTTCGACCGGAGCGCGAAGCGCTTTAGGAAATGGCGAGGCTCGTCGAGCTTGGCCGGCTCTGGTTCGCCGGCGCCTTCCCGCGTGTGGGCAGCCTACCAGCGCATGGGAGGCGTGCGTTCCGTCTCTCGAAGGAGGCTTCACTCCGTAAACGCGCTCTCCGATAGCGAAGCCCGACGCGCGCCCCGAGCCCACGGCGGCGACCACGCCCGCGAAATCATTGCCGAGCGTCATCGGAAACCGTGACGCTCCCATGAGAGACAGCAGCCTTCGGCCATAGCCAGCGGCGCGACGAACGTCGATCGGGTTGACCGAAGCGGCTTCGACCGCAATCTCGATTTCATCCGGACCAGGGCTCCGGCGCGGGACTTCGCGAATATCGAAGGCGCCTCCCGCTTCGGGGCCGAGGCACATCGCAACTAAGCGGGTTGGCGTGCTTACCATTTCCAGCTTCACCCCTGACTTACGTCCGACCGGAAAGCGTACCGATCGAGAGCTTCTTCATCTTCTCGGCGCCCGCGGCAGCCCTGACTGTGGCCCTCAGCCCAACTTTGGGATCGCGATCGACTGTGACGCACGTGACCGTCGCCCCGACGCGGTCCGCCTCGGCGCGGACGGTTTCCTCGATCTCGCGATCGACCAGCGCCGGCTTGAACAGTTTCCCCACGGCCGTCACCGGCAGCGATGGGGAGATCTTGATCCGCTTCGGGATCGCCGCCCGTTCGGGGATGGTCAGCGCTACGTGCTCCAACAGCTCCTGCTCGGTGACCGTTGCGTCCGGCTTCGGCTGAACATAGGCGACAGGCATCTCGCCGGCGTAGGCGTCGGGACTACCGATCGCCGCAGCCAAGGCGACGCCTGGGTGGCTCGCCAGGGCCTCTTCGATGGCCCGGGGGTCGATATTGTGTCCTCCCGGATGATCAGCTCCTTCTTGCGCCCGGTCAGCCAGAAATAGCCTTTTGCGTCGCGTCGGCCGAGATCCCCGGTATTGAGCCAGCGCTCGCCGTCTATGTCGATCCAAAGGTCGGCGTTATGGCGGGGGTCGAGATAGCCCTTGAAGACATTGGGTCCGCTGATCGCGATGACGCCGACCTCGTCGACTTCGGCTGCTCGCTGAAAGCGCCCGTCACCGTCAAGCACGACGGCTTCCATCCACTGGTAGGGAATGGGCAGGCCGAATCGAACCCGCGCGCCGCTCGCCGGCGGCCGGATTGACCGACGAAACGCAGGCGCCCTCGGTGAGGCCGTAGCCCTCGAAAATCTTCACTCCGGTCCTTGCTTCGAAAGCGCGGATGAGGGCCGCCGGCGTCGGCACCGCATAGCAAATCGCGAACCGGAGAACTGGAGATGTCGCTGTCGCCGACGGGCGTCTGCATCAGGGCCGCGAAAGGGTCGGAACGCCGGAGAACATTGTAACTCGGTAGCACGATACGATCTCCCAAAATCGGGCGATGACGTTCTTTCCCCGATAGCCTTCGGGCGTACCGATGACGACATGGTCGCCGCGCATCCAGGGCTGAAGTCCGGTGACGAGCTGACTGTTCACGTGGAATAAGGGCAAGCCGCAGAGGACGGTTCCGGGCGAGCCATCTGCTCGATCGCCTTCGAAACGGCCCAGCAGTCGAACACCTCGTTCCGATGCGTCCGCACGGCAATCTTCGGCGCCCCTGTCGTTCCGCCGGTGCAGAAATATGAGGATATGTCGTCGGCCTTTATGCTTCGCGGCGGGACCAGCCGGTTGGACGGCTGCTCGCACATGAATTCGCGCAGGTTGACGACCCTTAACTGAGTGCCCGCCGCGGCCTCCTCGATCGACACGCGCGCGGCCCCCCGCTCTTCGCCGTCGAGGTAGTCGGCCATGTCGACGAAGGCGATTGCGCTGAGGTCCGGAAGCGAGGCAAACTCATCGGCGAGACCTGACCATCCCTTGGGGTTCAAAGCCGGAGCGAGCGTGACGAGGACCGAAGCGCGGGCGAAGCGCAGGATGTCCGCGACCTGTTTCGGTTCGAGCATCGGGTTTATCGCGAGCGCTGCGCCGGCGGCTTCGCCGCCCCAGATCGTGAAGTGCGTCTCGGGAAAGTTCGGGCGGAACCATCACGGCCACTGGGCGGTCTGCCACGACGCCGAGGGCGGCGAAGACGTTCGCCGCGCGCGTCACGTCCGCGACGAGCTCGGCGTAGGTCCAGACATGCGCCTCGTCGAGCCGGTCGGCCGACAGGAAGAAGGAAAGCGCCTGGGCGTCGGGGCTCCGCTTCGAGGCGTCGACCAGAGCCGCATAGGAACTCTCGGGCAGCGCCCGCTCCGAGAGCGGAATGGCTTCGATCGCGGCGATGTCGGACTGGTTTCGGATCGGCACGTGGGGTTCCTCCGGAGAAATCGGCCGCGGCGGCGGGGCCGCCGACGGAAGAATCACCGCCATGGGCGGGCGGGCTTGGCGACGCTGCTTTTCAGCGCAAGCACCTTCTTGAGACGCGCCCTATCGCTGATCGCCAGCTTGAGCACGTTGAGGAGCCGCCGCGGCGTGAGCTTCGCGTCGATGAAGTCGTCCGGCAGATCGGGGCCCCACTGATAGAGGCCCGCACGGTCGAGCAGGTGGTAGCCGGGCGGCTCGGCGGCATCGAACAGGTCCCCGTCGGCATAGTGCTCGTGCTTCTGGCCCCAGGGATCGCGCCAGTAGTCGAAGATCTGGCTGCCGAGAAAATGACGGCCGACGCCCCAGGCGTGGCGGTAGCGCTTCGCCATCAGGATCTGCTGGCCCATCTCGACCGCATCGAGATCGACGACCTCGAAGGCGACGTGGTCGGCCTTTGAACTCGAGGCCGGTCGCGACGAACAGCGTGTGATGGT